>JADCGS010000001.1 GCA_020248865.1 Burkholderiales bacterium
CTGCTTGCCGGCGTTCACACACAGACCGTAGAACGCCTGCTGCACATCGCGCAGCACGCCTTGTACGTTCAACGACAGCTGCACCTGTGCAGCCGGTACTGCCCGCAGAACGGACTTCGTGCGAGACTTCATCTCGGTGGTTCCTTTCTTTGCTTGATAGGCACCTGGATGTTCGCATCCAGGCGAAAGGAACCGCCACCCTCAGCTCATCCGTTCAACAGATCTTGGGACATCGCCGCGCGCAGCGGCATGGCGGTGATGAACTACTACGACGACCTCTTCTCTCGCTTGATCGGCGACGGCGTCCCGCTGCCGACAGTCATTGAGCGGGTGACCGGCTCATACCTCGATGGAAAGCCGCTACCCATCGGCAAGAAGAAGCTCACGAAGAAGGAGCGCGACAGCCTCTTCTGGGCCAGCGAGGTTGTGAAGGGCTGCCCGCCCGACGCGTGGCCCCGCGAGGCGATGTCGCTCGCCCTGGCGCGGTACCTCGGTCAGGAGGCTGTAGCTGCCGATGGATTGGTGACGCGGGTCGCGCGCGAGGCGCCCGAGGCGTTGATCCGAGCGGTCAGGCGCTCCGGGCTCGTCCTGAGCCCGCATTCGCCACGACGAGTCGAGCTGGACCAGGCCGGGTCCGAAAGCGAAGCAGTCGCCGAGTTGTGCCGAGTGCTCGATGTGTTTACCGGGGCGCACAGCGAGCGGGTCGCGGCGCTGGATGCGCAGAAGGCGCAGCTGGCTAAGTTGTCGGTCTTCGATCTCTTGCTCTACGCGAGCCTCTACGCCTTCGAGGTGCTCGTTCCAAGGGACTTCAACGTCAAGGCGCCCGTACCGCTTTCTGGAGCTGACGTCCAAGTCGCCTGGGATGCACTCGGGGATCTCCTCGCGTGGAAGCTCGCAGAGTCCAGCACCTCATCCCTGAAGCTGACGGACGAGAGCATCGGGAGGTCGCTCGCGCGGCATCTTCGACCGATCCTCTTCGAATCCGGCACGGCGAGCGCGGGCGAAGCCCTGCGGAATCTGCGCGCCTTTCACGCGCTGATGGACATCCAGATCGAGTTGAACGAGTTCATCTCCAGGTCCGCCGAGGCGTTCAGCTACGACGACGGCATTCAGTTCGAGCGGCGAGGCGAGCGGCTCGAGATCGTCGAGGTGGATCCAGCCGCACGGGAGGCGTGGCGACGCGACGGGCTCAAGCTCGAACGCCTGCATGGGTACTGGTTCCACCGGGCTGTCGAAGCTTACGTCGAGCAGGTGGCCGCCGATCGGGCCACGTGGATGATCGGTCGACCGGAGAACGCGGAGGCCAACCGACTGGCCTGGCTACGGGCTCTCCAAGCGCAGCTTCGACTGCGTGAGGCGTACGGTGTCGCCGACGACGTGGCGTCCGAGTTCGGAGACTCAGTCGATCTCTTTCGGGCGCTGCTGTCGCTCAACCTGATGTCCGCCTTCTTCCAGCAGGACTTCCTGGCCGTCTTTGCGGCGCGCATCGATGCGTCGGGGGACTGGATCGTCGCGTTGCAGCGTCTGGCCATGGACGGCCTTCGCGACGGGCTCCAGAACCGACTGCCGATCACTTGGTCGAGTCGGGACTCGAAGGTGTCCAACATCACGGGGTGGACCGTCACGGCGTCGGAGCCCGCAGGCAATCCGAGGACGGCCTCCGCGATCCTGGACTTCTGGACTTACGACATGGTCGCGACGGCGGACCGGCTTCAGCGCAAAGAGCCCGGCCTTCAGCCCCAGCTGTTCGAGCGTCCGGTCCTCAAGTTCGGGGCGACGTTGGTGCAGCTGCCGTGGGTGGTTGGCGTGCAGAACAACACCACGGCCGCGATCAACAACCTCAGGCGACTTGGCGCGCGCCGCGGACAGGCTCGGGACGAGGCGCAACGGATCGAAGCAGGGCTCGCCGGGCTGCTCGAGTGGCGCGGGTTCAGGACGCTGCTGAACTGGGTTCCGCCGCGCGACGTGGAGGACGCCGGCGAGGTGGATCTGATCGCCGCCCTCGACGGGCATCTGTTCGTGATCGAGGTGAAGTCGACGTTCATGCGACGATCGCAGCGGGAGGCGTGGCTGCACGCCACCACCACACTTCGCAAGGCCGGTCAGCAGCTTCGGCGCAAGGCCGAAGCGGTATCGCTGGCCATCGCCTCGGATCCTGGGTTTCGCACGATGCTGGGTTGGGCCGAGGGCCTGACACCGACTCAGCAACATGTGTGGATCGCCGACACATGCATCGAATGCGACCACCAGCGGTTCGGCGGCTTTCTGAAGGTCTCCGTCGAAGAGCTGATCATCGCGCTTCGCGATGATCGCCACCTGTTGAACGATCCAGGAGGACTGCTGGCCGGCAACTACGGAGTCGACGGGGCGCATGAACCCGGTGCAAAGGAGTCCGGCTGGAGTCTGTACCCCGACGGCTTCAGTGCCGAACGCTTCGTCGAGGTGATCGAGACCGAGGCTGTTTGGGACTTGCAGGCCGCAAGGCGTGGTCCCACTCTGCAGTCGACCGACCGCGAGGACATTGCGTACAGGAAGTAGCGCCCAGAGAAGAGAGACTATCGCGCCGGTGCTCCTGCGCAGATGGACGTTGCATTGGCCTCGCGGTGCGTGGGAACCTGAACGACGATCGTCTAGGCTAGGGGCGCTGCGTGAGAGCGGTAGCGCTGTGACGGTAAAAAAATCGCCGCAAAGACTCGATGCGACAACAACTTAACGCGTCTGATGCCAGCGTTGTCGTGACCTCTCCTCGAGGGGGCAGATCGTCTGCTCGCGCGTCAGAGATCGCGTGCGAAGAATCGATAGACCGCGATAGATCTCGAAAGCTGGCCATCGTGGACGCACCGACTGTTCTCGATAGATGTCGATCGATGGTGAAAGCTGCGCGAAGGGATCCCGCTCGAAGTGGCGGTACATCTGACGGTAAAACCAGAGAGGTTCGAGCTGTCGTACAAGCGAATCAACGGCTTACAGGAGCGGTTGATGATTGAGTGGGAATGAGGGGGCGAGTCAACTCGCCGAGGCTGTCTTCAGTCTCGTCACGTCGGGCGGCGTGCAAGCCGCGATAGGGAAACGGGGCCGCACGGGCGAAGCGCCTCACGAAGAGTTCAGTAGCACCTTGATCGTATCCTCGCGTCTGGTTGGCGATGGGTACAGGGATGGGCGTGGGGTCCTTGGTTGTAGATACGGACGTCCGAGGAAAAGTGTCGGATCGCGGCATGACGGATTGAGGCCCCGTCGCTCATCCGTTTCCGGACGGGTGATCGTTGCCGAACAGAAGATTTCGCCATCGCGTCGAATGTCGGATGCGGCGCCTCCCCGAGGCCGGGCGAACAAGTTGCATCGGCACGCTAACAGCAGCGATGTTGTCGTGCGAGCAGCGCGTTTTCCGTGATGCGGATGGCTGCGGCGGTCACGCGTCGCGCTGCGGTCTTCACAGGTACGGGCTTCAAGGTCACGAAATCGTTCGTGTCCCAAGCGACGCGGCGATGAGGTCCTTGGCGGTCGATCGCGGACCAGCGATCAGTGCGCGGATTCGCCCTTCGATCTCGTCGATCGATCCGCCATTTCTCGCGGCAGCCAGGGTGCTCGAGCACGCGGCGAGTACGTCGACACCCGTGATCTCGTAGCCATAGCCGGCGGCGATCCAGCGCAGGGCGGCGAGGCCCGCCTCGACGGCGAACCGGGGTTGCGTGGCGGCGAAGTCGCGAGCGGCCCGGGTCAGCGTGCGCGGGTCGCACGGCGTTCGTTGGGCGAGGGCGATCGCCTCGTCGTAGAGCCCGGCGTCCTTCGCCGCGGCGAACCACTTGCCTTCCTGACCCGGTGTGCTGGCGACCAGATCATCGAGGATCTTCGCGGGCAGCTGGGTCGGGTACTTCTTCGCGATTGCGCGGAAGGTCGCGAGGAATGTCGTCCCCTGGTTGGCCGCGATCGCGTATCTCGCGTACGCCTCGTCGGCGAGGCCCGACGAGAGCAGGATCTCCTCGTAGGCGCGAGCGATCGCGATCGGGTTGTCGTTCAGGCCGCGGCTTGCTTCAGCGTAGCGGATCGCCTCCGCCTTCCGCCCCAAGGCCACCAGCGCCTTGACGCCCCACTCGCGGTGGTGCCACATCGAGTGGGGCGCCTTGTCGAGGAGGGCGAGCAGTTCCTCGAAGCGCCCAGCGTGGAAGAGAGCGCTCAGGCAGGCGATCGTGCCGTGGAAGTAGCCTCCGGGCTTCCGGTTCGATCCCCACATGCTCTCGACGGTGCCAATCAGTCTGTCGGCCCAGGCAGAAGCACGCGTGCGCGATGCGCACAGCTCGCCCCAGTAGTCGGCCAGCCGCTCGATGTAGGGGATCTCGTCGTTCTGATGCGCTTCCCACAGCCGGTCGAGCCACTGATCCCGCGTTCGGTCGTCGACCGGCGCGGCGGCGATGATCGTTGCGCAGGTCTCGATCGCGTGATTGACGGCGGTGCCGATGGCGCCGGAGGAGCTGTCGACTTGTTCGAGCGCACGCGACACCTTCTCCACGAACAGGACCGCGCCAGAGGCGGCCAATGCCGGGTCTTTCCTCGCCACCTTCTGGATCTCGGCGCTGGCCTCCCTGACCCGCTGCACTGCCGGTTGCGAGCGCCAGCCGAAGGCGTGCCGGCGAAAACGCGGCGCGAATGCCCACTTGTGTGCTGAGGGGCTGGTCATTGATTGTCACGCTTGTCGTTAATCACGCGCAGCGTTATTATTTTGCCCATGGCGATGCGATCGTTCAAGTGCGCCGACACTGAGGCGCTGTTCCAGCTGCGGCGCGTGGCGCGCTTCGCCAACATCGAGCGTCCGGCACTGCGCAAGCTGAAGCAACTCGACCTTGCGCGCCGCATTGATGACCTGCGCGCGCCGCCGGCCAACCGGCTCGAGCAGCTGAAAGGCGATCGTGTCGGCCCGTGGAGCCTGCGGGTGAATGACCAGTTCCGCATCTGCTTTCGCTGGACGGGCTGCGACGCCGAAGACGTCGAGATCGTGGACTATCACTGAGGCAGAACGAGATGACCAGGAAACTGAAGCCGGTGTCGCCCGGCGAGATGCTCGCCGAGGAGTTCCTCAAGCCTCTGAGCATGAGCAACTACCGCTTGGCAAAGGAGATCTGCGTACCCGCGCAGCGCATCGGCGAGATCGTTGCCGGCAAGCGCGCCATCACCGCGGACACCGATCTGCGGCTGTGCCGCTTCTTCGGACTCTCCGACGGCTGGTGGCTGCGCCTGCAGGCGGACTACGATACCGAGGTCGCGAAGGCTGGCCTTGCGAAGACGCTTGCGAAGATCAGGCCGTGGAAGGAAGCAATCGAGGAGACGGCGGATGCGCACTGAGCGCGCCGCCCGTTCGGCGGCGTCGTGACGGCAAAAGTCTGGCAGAAAGACTCGATGCCGCATTGCGAGCCTCAGCAGCGTGTCCGTCGTCGCACGCCCCGGTGAAGCCCGAAACGCCACCGATGCCGGACACTCGGAGTAGGTGAGCGCGCGGTGGCAGAGCGCAAACGACCGCGCCCCCAAGGTCGGAGCATCGAAAGCGGCGATCACCATGAGCGACTTCGCCGTGTCGGCTCACCTGGTGTTGGGGCGCCGATCGCGACCGCCTTCTACACGGAGGAGGCATTCAACCTCTCGGCCTCGGCCTCGGCCGGACTGACGCTCTCGCCGCCGCCAACTGGCGCGCGCCTTGCGGTCGGTGACCGTGTAGCAACTCACACACCGCCCGTGCGGCAGTGCGACTGCTAGAACGACAGCCGGGGGGGTCGGTCGGGACCCTGGCAGGTCCGCCCGACAGGTCGGACGGCAGCGGTGCCAACGCGCGCCTGCGCCGCCCGGCGCCTGTCGAAGGACTGCCCGTCGGCTTGCGCCGACCCGCCTTACTTGGTGTCGACGCCGCTGAAGCGGAAATACTGCGTCGTGAATGAGCGCTGCGCCTGCCATGGCTGCTCGCGGCCCTCGCCCTCGGGGCCGACGCGGCAGGTGCCCGTGATCGTGTCGCCACGCACGCGCCCGGAGAACTCGTGGCGTATCAGGCCGGCACCTTCGATGGTCATGTCCATCGTAAACGCCAGTTCCTCGCCGCGCAGCCGCACGTTGGCAAACAGCCCGCGTCGGTTGCCCACGCGCGTGATGCCCTCCACGTCCTGGAAGCGCTGCTCCAGGATGCTGTCGTAGCGTTGCGGCTTGCCGCCGACGTTGAGATTCCAGGTCCAGAACCCCTCAACCCGCGCAGGAACGATCCACAGGCCCGCGGTGGTGCCGCCGTCGGTGTCGCGTTCGTCGGCGCGCCAGCTTCCCATGTCGAACAGGTGCGTGAGTACGCGCGTGCCGGGACGCGCCTCGGCGAAGATCTTCGGACGCAGCAAGCGCATGAGCTCGGGAAACAGCCACATGTAGATCACGGTCACCTTGGACAGGTCGGCGTCGAAGACGTTTTGGTGAAAGAACTGCACGCGATCGGCGAGCCCCGCCTTTTTCGCCTCTTCGTTCGACTGCTTTACCAGATGTTCTTGGATGTCGACGCCGAAGCCGCGCAGCTTTGCATTGGCCCGGGCGGCTGCAAACACGATGCGGCCATCGCCCGAGCCCAGGTCGACCACGAAGTCGTCGTCGCGCAGTTTGCTCATGCTGATCAGGCGATCGACCGAAGGCTGCGTGCTGGGCACGAACAGGGAAAACCGCTCCTGCGCGCGCACGGAGCGAGGCAGCGCAAGCGCGCCCGCGGCCAGCGCACCCAGTCCGAGCGCGAGCCGACGGCGATCTTTGGAGTCCAGGGAGTCCAGCATGTAGAGCCTTTCTTGGAGGGGTTCGTAAAGGTCGGCGGCGTGCAGCCGATCATGTCAATGGGCAAGCGAGCCAGAGCGAAGGAACGTCCCCGCAACGACGCGGCACCGCAGCGGCCGCTGCCGCTCGGCCGGTTTGTTGTCGGGCGCGGTTTTGGAACTGCCGCACGCGGCCGCGCCGGCGAATACACGGGGCCGGGCGAGGCGACCCGTCGCACGCTGGGCCCAAGGCATCATCGGTGCGGCGCGCGGGGTCGGCTCGACAGGCGGCTGGGAGGTCAAGCGAGTTTGGTGCCAGCGGCCGCCTCCCGCCCACGCCCGGATGACCTCACACGTCTGCATGGCGCGCGATCTTAGCCGAGCTGTTGGGTCGCCCGCACCGGCGTCCGGCGCTCGCCGCGGGAGGGCGCCCGAACTGGCCCCGGCCGGACCGGGGGCGCCCGGCGCGGGCCGCGGGCGCTGCGTTTGCGTGGCCCGCTGCCCGGCGCCTTGCGCCGGCAGACTTTCGCGTAAATCCCGAGCAACCCGGCGCCGCGGTGCGCTTGGGCACGGGTCCGGATCGAGGCTGCGGTATGCAGCGGCGGCGAGGACGCCAAGCGGGGTCGGGGCGGCCCGGCGGGTGGCCCGCAGCGGGTCAGTCGAACGCGGCGCTGGCCGTCAGCGCAACCTGCCCGTCGCTGCGCTGTGCCTCGAGCTGCAGCGCGTCGGCCGTCGGGATGGCCACCAGCCGAAACGGCGCCAGATCGAACAGCGGCGCCTGCACGCGGAAGCTGAACTCGCGCAGCCGCCGGTGGGCCGTGCGCTCGGCCAGCGCGGCCAGCAGCATGGCGGTCAGTGGCCCGTGCACGACGAGTCCCGGGTAGCCCTCGACCCGGCTCGCATAGTCGCGGTCGTAGTGGATACGGTGAGCGTTGAAGGTCAGTGCGGAAAAGCGGAACAACTGCCGTGGATCGGGCACCACCACCTGCACGCTGGCACCGGGCGCGGCGTCGGGCCACGGCTGCACGGGCGGCGCCGGCACCGCAGCGCCGGGCTCCCGATAGACGATCTGCTGCTCCTCGTCGATGCAGGTTGCGCCGTCCTGCTCGAAACGCAGACCGACCGTGACGAACGCCAGCGAGCCGGAGCGGCCGGACTTGGTCGCCACGTCCCGGATGGTTGCGTGACGCCGGGCCGGCCGGCCGATGGCCAGCGGCCGATGAAAGCGCAGGCGCGAGCCGGCAAACATGCGGCGTGGATAGGGGATCGGCGGCAGGAAGCCGCCTCGGCGCGGGTGCCCGTCCTCATCGAGCAGGGCTTGCGGCGCTCTGGGCAGGAAATAGAACCAGTGCCACAGCGGCGGCAGCGGCGCGCCCTCGCACCGCGGCGCAGGATCGAGATCGAACAGGGCAGCGGCGGCCAGCGCTTGCGTTGCCGCGAGCGGGTCGTCCGACTGCTCCGTGCGGCCGATCCAAGCCGCAAAGTCGGTGGTGGCGGGTGGGGTCTCCTGGTTCATCCTCGTGCTCCTGGCTGGCGCCGGTTCCGTGCGGATCGGCTGCACCGGGTCCAGCCTGATCCATCCCGACCGCCTGGCGGTGAAGTTAGCGCGTTTCCGTTTACTCTGTCGGCGCAGGCGACACCAACCGGGGGACCCGCGTGCCGACCACAGAAGAGATGGACCGCAGCGCCGAGCAATCTTCCAGTGCCACGCCCCCCGTGCTGCCGCTGGCCGGGTTGCGGGTCATCGATGTCGGCAACTTTCTGGCCGGCCCCTACGCGGCCTCCATCCTTGGCGAGTTTGGTGCCGAGGTCATCAAGGTGGAGCACCCCGACGGCGGCGATCCGATGCGCCGGTTCGGCACCGCGACCAAGCGCGAAAACGCCACACTGGCCTGGCTGAGCGAGGCGCGCAATCGCAAGTCGGTGACGATCGACCTGCTGCGGCCCGAGGGGGTGGACCTGTTCAAGCGACTGGTCGCCAAGTCCGACGTGCTGGTCGAGAACTTCCGGCCCGGCACGATGGAGTCCTGGGGCCTGGGCTGGCCGCAGGTGCACGAAGCCAATCCCGGCATCGTGATGCTGCGCGTGACCGGATACGGCCAGACCGGTCCGTACCGCCGGCGTGCCGGGTTTGCGCACATCGCACAGGCCTTTGGCGGGCTCAATTATCTCGCCGGGTTTCCGGGGGAGACGCCGGTTCTGCCCGGCACGGTGCCGCTGGGCGACTACATCGCCAGCCTGTTCGGCACGATCGGCGTGCTGGTTGCGCTGCGGCACAAGGCGCAGACCGGCAAGGGGCAGATAGTCGACGTGGGCATCTACGAGGCGGTGTTCCGGGTGCTCGAGGAGATTGCCCCCGCCTACGCGCTGCTCGGCAAGATCCGCGAGCGCGAAGGCGCCGGCAGCTTTGTGGCCGTGCCGCACGGCCACTTCCGCACGCAGGACAACCGCTGGATCGCGATTGCCTGCACGACCGACAAGATGTTCGAGCGGCTGTCGGTGGCCATGGGGCGTCCCGAGCTGTCGTCGCGGGAGATGTACGGCGACCAGCGCAAGCGGCTGGCGGCGCGTGAGATCGTCAATCAGCACGTGATCGACTGGGTCGGTTCGCTGACGCGCCACGAGGTGCTCAACCGCTGCCTGTACGAGGAGGTACCGGTGGGCGAGGTCAACAGCATTGCCGACATTTTCAACGACCCGCACTTCGCGGCGCGCGGCAACCTGGTTCGCTGGCGCGAGGAGAACCTGGGCGAGGTCGTGGTGCCGGGCGTGGTGCCGCGCCTGTCGGCCACGCCGGGGCGCATCAACAACCTGGGGCCGCGCCTGGGTGACGGCAACGACGAGGTGCTGCGCGTGTTGCTGGGCCTGGCGGCCGGCGAGATTGCCATGCTGCGCGAACGCAACGTCGTGCGCTGAGAAGGAGCCTCCCATGAGCCAGATCCATCCGACAGCGCCGCCTTTCGACACCCGCAAGGGCCCGCTGGCCGGCATCCGCGTGATCGACGCAGCCACCGTGATTGCCGCGCCGTTCTGCGCGACTCTGCTCGGCGAGGCCGGCGCCGACGTGCTCAAGGTCGAGCACCCCGATGGCGGCGATGCGCTGCGCCGGTTCGGCACACCGACTGCCTGCGGCGACACCCTGACCTGGCTCAGCGAAGGGCGCAACAAGCGTTCGGTGACGCTCGACCTGCGCACCAAGGAGGGCGCACGGATTTTCAAGGACCTGATCGCGCAGACCGATGTGCTGTGCGAGAACTTCCGCACCGGCACGCTGGAGAAGTGGGGCCTGGGCTGGGAGGTACTGCACGAGATCAATCCTCGCCTGGTGATGCTGCGCGTGACCGGCTACGGTCAGACGGGTCCGTACAGCGACCGGCCGGGCTTTGCGCGGGTGGCGCACGCGGTGGGCGGGCTTGCCTACCTCACCGGCATGCCGCGCGGCACGCCGATGACGCCCGGCTCGACTACCCTGGCCGACTACATGACCGGCCTGTATGGGTGCATCGGCGTGCTGATTGCGTTGCGCCATCGCGACATCACCGGAGTCGGCCAGTACGTGGACGCCGCGCTGTACGAGTCGGTGTTCCGCTGCACCGACGAGCTGGCCTCGGCCTACGGCATGTACGGCATCGTGCGCGAGCGCCAGGGCTCGTCCCACAACGACTATGCGGTGCCGCACGGCCACTTTTCGACGCGCGACGGCAAGTGGGTGGCGATCTCCTGCGCCACCGACCTGCTGTTCTCGCGTCTGGCCGAGGCGATGCGGCGGCCGGAGCTGGCGCTGCCCGAGAACTATGGGCAGCAGGCCACCCGCCTTGCGCACAAGCTCGAAGTCAATGAGATCGTGCGCGACTGGTGCAACTCGCTGACCCGCAAGGAGGTCCTGGAGCGCTGCAACGCGACCGCCACGCCGGCCGGGCCGCTGAACGACATTGCAGACATCTTCGGCGACCGGCAGTTTCACGTGCGGCAGAACATCGTCGCCGTCGATGCGCCGGACCTCGACGAGGTGTTGATGATGCCGGCACCGGTGCCCAGGATGTCGGAGACGCCGGGCACCATCCGCAGCCTCGGGCCGCGGCTGGGCGAGCACACTGACGCGGTGCTGGCCGAGCTGCTCGGCTTCGACGCCGACCGGCTGGCGGACCTGCGTGCGCGCAAGGTCATCTGATGGCCGGCATCCTGGACGGCCTGCGCGTGGTCGAGGGATCGGCCTTCGTGGCCGCACCGCTCGGCGGGATGACGCTGGCGCAACTGGGCGCCGACGTGATCCGCTTCGACCCCATCGGCGGCGGCCTGGATCACAAGCGCTGGCCGTTGGCCGCCGACGGCAGGACGAGCCTGTTCTGGGCCGGCCTGAACAAAGGCAAGCGCTCGATCGCGGTGGACATCCGCGCGCCGCGCGGACAGGAGCTTCTCAACGCGCTGATCTGTCAGCCCGGGCCGCAGTGCGGTCTCTTCAGCACCAACTTCCCGGCGCGCGGCTGGCTCGCCTACGACCAGCTCGCAGCCCGCCGTGCGGACCTCATCATGGTCAACCTCACCGGCCGGCGCGATGGCGGCTCGGAGGTCGACTACACGGTCAATCCGCAGATCGGCTTGCCGCAGATCACCGGGCCGGAAGCCACGGGGCCGAACCCTGCGGCCGAGCCGGTCAACCATGTGTTCCCGGCCTGGGATGCGATTGCCGGCCACCTGCTCGCGGTCGCGCTGCTGGCGGCGCTGCGTCACCGCGACCGCACGGGGGAGGGCCAGCTCGTCTCGCTGGCGCTGAAGGACGTGGGACTGGCCATGGTCGCCAACCTCGGCATGGTCGCCGAAGTGCAGGTCACGGGCGTCGACCGGCCGCGCTACGGCAACTACCTGTACGGCGCGTTCGGCCGCGACTTTGCCACCCGCGACGGCGAGCGCGCGATGGTCGTGGGGCTGACCGACCTGCAGTGGGAAACACTCTCCAAGGCCACCGGGCTGGGCGAGGCCTTTGCAGCGCTCGGCGCACGCCTCGGCCTCGACCTGGCCGATGAAGGCAACCGCTTCCGCGCGCGCGAGCAGATTGCCGCACTGCTCGAGCCGTGGTTTGCGGCCCGCACGCAGGCTGAAGTGCGCGCCGTGTTCGATGCAAATCGCGTCACCTGGGGCCCGTATCGCACGATGCGGCAGGCGCTGGCCGAGGACGTCGACTTCTCGGCTGCCAACCCGATGTTCGGCCTGGTTGAGCAGCCCGGCATCGGCACCTACCTGGCGCCGGGCACGCCGCTGCAGTTCGGCCGCGCCGCTCGCGTGCCGCCCCTGCGTGCGCCGCGTCTGGGCGAGCACACCGACGAGATCCTGATGGAGGTGCTGGGGCTGCCGTCCGGCGAAGTGGGCCGGCTGCATGACGCCGGCATCGTCGCCGGGCCGGCCGACTGAACCGCCGGCACCCAAGAAACACTGCGGAGAGACCCGATGAAGCTGCCGATCAACTTCTACAAGCCGCTGGCCATCGGTGCCCCGGCGCCACTGCGCGAACTGCCATTGCGCCCCGAGCGCGTGGTGCACTTTTTTCCACCTCACCTGGAGAAGATTCGCGCCCGCCTGCCGGAGACGGCCCGCCAGGTCGACGTTCTGTGCGGCAACCTGGAAGACGCCATTCCGATAGAAAGCAAGGAGGCGGCGCGCCAGGGCTTCATCGACGGCATCAATGCCTTCGACGCCGCGGCGCTGGGTACCGCGATCTGGGTGCGCGTGAACTGCCTGAACAGCCCCTGGATACTCGACGACCTGGAGCAGATCGTGCGCCACGCCGGCAACCGGCTCGACGTGGTCATGATTCCCAAGGTAGAGGGTCCGTGGGACATCCATTTCGTGGACCAGTACCTGGCGCTGCTGGAGGCGCGCTATGCGGTCGGGCGGCCGATCCTGATCCACGCGCTGCTGGAGACTGCGCAGGGCGTGATGAACGTGGAGGCGATTGCCGCGGCCAGCCCGCGGATGCACGGCATGAGCCTTGGACCGGCCGATCTGGCTGCTTCGCGCGGCATGAAGACGACCCGGGTCGGCGGCGGCCACCCGTTCTACGGCGTACTGGCCGACCCGCCTGCCGACGGCGGCGAGCGCGCCTTCGTGCAGCAGGACCTGTGGCACTACACGCTGGGCAAGATGATCGACGCCTGTGTCGCCCACGGCATTCGCGCCTTCTACGGCCCCTTCGGCGACCTGAAGGACGAGGCCGGCTGCGAGGCGCAATTCCGCAACGCCTTTCTGATGGGCTGCGCGGGTGCCTGGTCGCTGGCGCCCAATCAGATCGCGATCGCGCGCCGCGTGTTCAGCCCCGACGTCGGCGAGGTGCTGTTCGCCAAACGCATCCTGGAGGCGATGCCCGACGGCAGCGGCGTGGCGATGATCGACGGCAAGATGCAGGACGACGCCACCTGGAAGCAGGCCAGGGTGATCGTGGACCTGGCGCGGCTGGTGGCGCGCAAGGATCCCGAGCTGGCCGCCGCTTACGGTCTGTGACGCGCAATCCCTCGGCACGCAGCACGAAGGCAGTCCAGTGAATTCCAAGACCCAGTCCGGCAACTTCTTCGAGGACTTCCACGTCGGCCAGACGCTGGTGCACGCGACGCCGCGGACTCTGACCGAAGGCGAGGTCGCGCTGTACATCGGCCTGTTCGGCGCGCGCTTCGCGCTGAACTCCTCGACCCCGTTCGCGCAATCGATGGGCCTGCCGCGGGCGCCGGTCGACAGCCTGCTCGCCTTCCACATGGTGTTCGGCAAGACGGTGGCCGACATTTCGCTGAACGCCATCGCCAACCTCGGCTACGCCGGCGGTCGCTTCGGCGCGCCGCTGTTCCCGGGTGACACCGTCGCCACCGACTCTCAGGTGCTCGGCCTGAAGCAGAACAAGGACGGCAAGACCGGCGTTGTGTACGTGCGCTCGACGGGCGTCAACCAACGTGGCGAGATGGTGGTCGAGTTCTACCGCTGGGTCATGGTGCGCACGCGCGACCCCGCGCGGCCGGCGCCCGAACCGGTCGTGCCGACGCTGCCGGCCGCCGTGCCGGCGTCCGAACTGATCGCGCCCTACCGGGTCGAGCCGGCGCACTACGACACGGCGCGCGCCGGCAGCCCCTACCTGTGGGACGACTACGAGGCGGGCGAGCGCATCGACCACGTCGATGGCATCACGATCGAGGAAGCCGACCACATGACCGGTGCGCGACTGTTCCAGAACACCGCGCGCGTGCACTTCAACCAGCACGTCGAGAAGGAGGGCCGCTTCGGCCGGCGCATCGTCTACGGCGGGCACATCATCAGCCTGGCGCGCGCGCTGTCGTTCAACGGGCTGGCCAATGCCCAGACCATCGCGGCGATCCATGGTGGCCGTCACGTCAACCCGAGCTTCGCCGGCGACACGATCTACGCCTGGAGCGAGGTGCTGGAGCGGCAGGAGTTGCCGGGCCGGCGCGACGTGGGCGCCCTGCGCCTGCGCACCGTGGCGGCCAAGGACTATGCCTGCGCCGACTTTCCCCTCCAGGATGCCGGCGGCGCGTACCGGCCCGCGGTGGTGCTCGACTTCGACTACACGGTGCTGATGCCGCGTCGCGGCTGAAGCCTGCGTCATGGGCACTCGACCTCGCGTCCTTGACCCGGGCGGCTGCCAAGCTGCGGAGCGGGCGCCCCCGGCTCGCCGCAGCGACGGACCGTGGCTCTTCGAGCCCCGGCCACGCATCCGGCCCGGCGCACGGCTGAGCGCTGCGACCTCTGCCGGGGGGTGTCCGCGCGGATGACCGGGCCGCTCGCACCCGCGCGCCTGCGCCGCCCATGGGTTCGCTGGCTGCGTGACGCCGCCTTGGTGCTGGCCGTCTTTGTCGGCCTGCAGGCCTGGTTCACGCGCGATGTGGTGCGGGGCGAACTGCCGGTGCTGCCCGGCACGCTGCTGGCACCCGCGGGCACAGACGTGGCGGCCTGGCGCGCCTCCATCGGCGGCCAGGGCTTCGTGCTGTACGTCTGGGCGACCTGGTGCGGCGTCTGCCGTGTCATCGAGGGGAACGTGGATACGCTGGCCCGGGCTGCGCCGCTGCTCACGGTGGCCATGCAGTCCGGTGCTGCGGGCCAGGTCCAGCAGCACTTGAATGAACGTGGCCATGGCTGGACGGTACTCAACGATCCGGACGGGGCCATCGCGCGCCAGCTCGGCGTGGCGGTCGTGCCGACGTTCCTGTTCATCGATGGCCATGGACGTGTGCGCAGCGTGACGCAGGGATACACCACCACCTTGGGGCTGCGCGTCCGGCTGGCCTGGGCGCGCCTGTTCTAGTCCGGATGTTTCACCGGGGACGCGGGATTTGCGTGGATGCCCGCGCGAGCCGGATTGCGCGACAGGGGCGCAGCCGATGCCCGCAGGCAGCGGCGAACGCTTGACCGATGTGGCCGCGCGGGCGCCGCCCAGACCCGCGTAGCCCCGGCCGTCCAAAGTGGCTTGGGCCTATTGCAGGCTGCCGCCGCGGCTTACAGAGGCCGATCGCGGATGCCCGGGGGCGCCCTGGTGAAACATCCGGGCTAGTTGTTCCTTCCCGCCCTTGATCGTGCGGCGTCGGCCGGCCGGCTTCGCGACTGCGGTTGTGAGCACCACTGTCGATACACTGCCGCCATGAGCGCGTCCTTCGCCGCCGTGCAGATCTCCGCCGAAGCCTGGCTCGAGCGGCTGGCGCAACTGGCCACCCGCAACGGCCTGCTCCTGTCCACCGTGCGCGAGCGCGATGCGCGCGACTTCGAGCTGCTGCTGGCCAGCGCGACGCTGTTCCTGCCCGCTGGGCAGTTGCTCGACGAGCGCGGCGCCAACGGCTGCCTGCGCCAGTTCCTCGACACCGCCGGCGCCATGCTCGACACCGATCACGTGGAGCTGCGTCGCTGGCTGGCCGACCTCGGATTCGTGCATCGCACCGACCGCGGCACCGACTACCGGCGCGGCGTGTTGCCCGCCTGGCTGGCTGCCGCAGCGGCGGTGCTGTCGGCCGGCGCGCTGGCCGAAGCGGTGCGGACCGCGCGCAGTGCACGCGACCGCGACCGTGCCGCACGCAAGGCCGCCTGGATGCTGCGCAGCGCGCCGGCCAGCCCGGCCGGCGACGCAGCGGCCGCCGGCGCGATCGAGGTGATCGAACAGCCGCCACCACCCGTGGAGCACAGCGCTCAGGACCAGACGCTGATGCGGCTGGCGCTCGATCAGGCGCACAACGCCTGGGCGCTGGGTGAGGTGCCGGTGGGCGCGCTCGTCGTGCGCGACGGCCAGGTGATCGCCACCGGCTTCAACCAGCCGATCGGCAACTCGGACCCGACGGCCCATGCCGAGGTCCAGGCGCTGCGCGCGGCCGCCGAACTGCTCGGCAACTACCGGCTCAGTCACTGCGAGCTGTACGTGACGCTCGAGCCCTGTGCCATGTGCGCCGGCGCCATCCAGCACGCGCGCATCAAGCGGCTGGTATTCGGCGCCAGGGATCACAAGACGGGCGCCTGCGGCAGCGTGATCGACCTGTTTGCCGAGCCGAGACTCAACCACCACACGCGGGTGGAGCGCGGCGTGCTGGCCGAGGAGTGCGGCGGCCTGCTGACACGCTTCTTCGCCGAGCGTCGATCGGCGCCAGGCGGCCAGTCCTGATGGCCCGGGGCTTGCGGGCGCTGCGACGGGTCGGCATCGTTGCCCCGTCGGGTTTCGTCGATGGCGAGGTGCTCGAGCGGGCCGCGCGCTGGTTCGCGGCGCGCGGGATGCAGGTGCAGGCCGGCGAGAGCTGCTTCGAGCGGCACCTGCGCTTTGCTGGCACGGACGATCTGCGCGCGGCCGAGTTGCAGCGCTTTGCCACCGACCGCAGCCTCGACTGCGTGCTGGCGGCGCGCGGCGGCTATGGCCTGACGCGCATCCTCGACCGGCTCGACTACGACGCCATCGCCGCTGCCGGTCGGCCCATCTGCGGCTACAGCGACTTCACCGCCTTCAATCTCGCCTACCTGGCGCGCGCCGGCGGCATCAGCCTGCACGGTCCCGCGGCCACCGATTTCGGTGCGCAGCCACCCCACGTTGAGACGCTGGAGAACCTGCTGGCCGTGCTGCAGGCGCGCACGGACTACGAGACGCGCTTCGGCGCAGCCGGTCCCGATGTCGAGGCGAGCGGGCTGCTGTGGGGCGGCAACCTGGCGCTGGTGTGTGCGCTACTGGGCACGCCGTACTTCCCGGCGCCGGCGCAGCGGCGCGGCAGCATCGTCTTTTTGGAGGACGTGAGCGAGCCCGCCTACAAGGTCGAGCGGATGTTCCTGCAACTGATCCAGGCGGGCGTGCTCGACCGCTGCAAGGCGGTGCTGCTGGGCAGCTTCGAGCCGGTGCCGGCGCAGGTCAACGACAACGGCTTCACCCTGCAGCACGCGATCGACACGCTGCGCCAGCGGCTGGCCGTGCCGGTGATCACGGGGCTGCCCTTCGGCCACGTTTCGCACAAGCTCACGCTGCCGGTTGGCGCCCGGGTGCGCCTGCGCGTGGCCGATGGCACGGCCGCGCTCGGCTGGAGCCGGCTGTACTGAGGGTGGCCCGCTACACGCCGAGGTAGCGGTGCCACGGCGAGCGGTCGGCTGCCAGCGCGGCCGAGTCGCCGCGCCAGACCACATGGCCGCGCTCGATGATGGTGTGGGCATCGGCCAGCCGTACCAGCCGCTCGATGTACTTGTCGATCACCAGGATGGTCTGGCCGGCAGCCTTCAGCTTCCCGAGGCAGCGCCAGATGTCCTCGCGCACCAGCGGCGCCAGACCCTCGGTGGCCTCGTCGAGCACGAGCAGACGCGGGTTGGTCATCAGCGCCCGGCCGATCGCCAGCATCTGCTGCTCGCCGCCGGACAACTGGTTGCCGAGGTTGTCGCACCGCTCGGCCAGACGCGGGAAAAGGGCTAGCACCTTGTCGAGCGTCCAGGGGTCGGCGTGGCTGGCCCGGTTGGCGGCGAACGCAACCAGATTCTCGCGCACCGTGAGGTTGGGAAAAACCTGCCGGCCCTCGGGCACCAGGGCGAGGCCTAGGCGGCCGATGGCATCGGTTGCGCGGCCGTCGATGCGCTCGCCCGCGAATCGAATCTCGCCGGCGCGCAGCGGCAGCAGGCCGAGCAACGTGCGGATGGTGGTGGTCTTGCCCATGCCGTTGCGCCCCAGCAGGGTGGCCACGGTGCCGACGCCAATCGTCAGGTCGATCCCGAACAGCACCTTGCTGGCGCCATAGCCCGATTGCACGCCGCGCAACTCGAGCAGCGCCTCGGCGCCCGGCTTCATGTCGCCACCTCCTCCTCGCCCAGGTAGGCGCGGCGCACTTCCTCGTTGGCGCGAATGGCTGCCGGCGGACCGCTGGCGATGAGGCGGCCGTAAACCAGCACCGAGATCGTGTCGGCCAGGCGGAACACCGCTTCCATGTCGTGCTCGACCAGCAGCAGGGTCACGCCGCCCTTAAGCTGGCCGAGCAGTTCGATCATGCGCGCCGACTCATCCGGCCCCTGGCCCGCCATGGGCTCGTCGAGCAGCAGCAGGCGGGGGTTGGTGGCCAGCGCGAGCGCCACCTCCAGTTGACGCTGCTCGCCGTGGGCAAGTGCCGCCGCCGGGGTGTCCTTGCGAGCGCCCAGGCCCACGCGGTCGAGCACCGCCGCGGCCTCGTCGAACAGCGCGCGCTCGCGGCGCACCGGCTGCCAGAAGCGCAGGCTGCTGCCACTGCGCGCCTGCACCGCGAGGGCCACGCCGTCGAGGGCCGAGAAGCGCTTGAACACGTTGGTGATCTGGTACGAGCGCGCCAGTCCGCGCGCCACCCGCTCGTGCATGGCGCGAGCGGTGATGTCCTCACCGTCGAAGACGATTCGGCCGCTGTCGGGCGCGAGCGACCCTGACAGCTGGTTGATCAGCGTCGACTTGCCCGCACCGTTGGGTCCGATCAGCGCGTGCACGCTGCCCGCCTCGACGGTCAGCGTCACGGCCTCGGTGGCGACCAGGCCGCCAAAGCGCTTGGAAAGCCGGTCCACGGCGAGCAGGGTCATCAGTTGGTCTTCCGCGTCAGCAGGCCCGCCAGCCCGCGCGGCGCGGCAAACACCACCACCAGCAGCAGCACGCCGAGCGCCAGGTGCCAGTACTCGGTGTACATCGACAGCACCTCTTCGAGCAGAAGCAGGGTGGCGGCACCGTAGAGGCCACCGTAGCGGTAGCCGATGCCGCCGAGAATCACCATGATCACCAGCGTTGCGCTCTGGGTCCAGTGCAGCACCACGGGCGAGACGAAGCTGTTGTGGTTGGCGAACAGCACCCCGGCCAGACCGGCGAGCGCGCCGGCGATGACGAAGGCGATCAGCCGCAGCCGATAGGTGGCAAAGCCGATCGCCTCCATGCGGCTCTCGTTCTCGCGCACGCCGATCAGTGCGCGCCCAAAGCGCGAGTCGATCAGGCGGTTCAGCAGCAACATGCTGGCGGCAAACAGCGCCAGCACGACGTAATAGAAGGTGATGTCATGCGACAGGTCGATGCCGAGCCCGACCTGCGACTTGCCCGGCAGGTTCAGGCCGTCCTCGCCGCCGTAGGTCTTCAGGCCCACCGCGACGTAGTAGACCATCTGTGCGAAGGCGAGCGTGATCATGATGAAGTACACGCCGCGCGTGCGCAGCGACACCGCGCCGATCGCCAGCGCGAAGGCGGCGGCCGCCAGCACCGCCAGCGGCCAGGCGATCCAGGCGCTGCGTACGCCCTCGACCATCAGGATGCCCACCCCATAGGCGCCGACGCCGAAGAACGCGGCATGCCCAAGGCTCACCAGGCCGCCGAAACCAAGGATCAGGTTGAGGCTGGCGGCGGCCAGGGCAAAGATCAGGATGCGCCGCGCCACGCCGATGTAGAACACCTGATCGAGCGCCTGGGCAATCCATGGCAGCGCTGCCGCCGCCGCCAGCAGCAGCCAGGGCAGGGCGCGCTGCAGGCGCGGCGACAACCGACTCATCGTAGGCGCCCCCGTCTTCTGCTCAGCCCCGCGCCGGGAACAGTCCCGTGGGCTTGGCAAAGAGCACGATGGCCATCAGAAGGTAAATGGCAATGGCGGCCAGCGCCGGCCCGAGATTGGCGGCCAGGTTCAGCGGCATGATGGCGTTGAGCAGGGACGGCAGGAAAGCGCGCCCGGCGGTGTCCACGAGGCCTACGAGCAGCGCACCCACGAAGGCGCCGCGGATCGAGCCGATCCCGCCGATGACGATGACCACCAGCGCCAGGATCAGGATGTTCTCGCCCATGCCGACCTCCACCGCCAGCACTGGACCGAGCAGCGCACCAGCCACGGCGCACAGCGCCGCCCCGAGCACGAACACCGCCATGAACAGCCGCTGCACCCGTACGCCCATGATGGCGGCCATCTCGCGGTTGCTCGCGCCCGCACGCACCAGCATGCCGGCGCGCGTGCGCGTGACCAGCAGGTACAGGCCGATCGCAGCGGCCAGGCCGACGCCGATGATCAGCAGGCGGTAGGCGGGGTAGTAGAAGCCGGGCAGCAGCTCCACCGGACCGGCCAGCGACGGCGGCGCATTGAGCATCAGCGGTGCCGGCCCCCAGATCATCTTGACCAGATCGTCGGCAATCAGAATCACCGCGAAGGTCGCCAGCACTTGCGCCAGGTGGTCGCGCGCGTACAAGTGCCGCATCAGCGCAACCTCCAGCACCAGGCCGACCAGCGCCGTCGCCAGCACCGCCAGCGGCAGCGCCAGCCAGAAGTTGCCGGTGGCCGCCAGCAGGGTCGCCATCAGGTAGGCGCCGATCATGTAGAGCGAGCCGTGCGCGAGATTCATCAGATCCATGATCCCGAACACCAACGTCAGACCGGCCGCCAGCAGGAACAGCATCAGGCCGAACTGGAGGCCGTTGAGGATCTGCTCGGCGATGAGGATCGAAGACATGAGTGAAGGCGCCGCGCCAGGTGCGGCCATGACGGCCGCTCGCGCAGCTTACGAGGCGCCGCCGGCACCAAACCCGTCACCGATGGGCAGCGCTACCGTCGCCGCCGCCGGCAGTCCCGTCGACGGCGCGGCCGCCGTCATTTCATGGTGCACTGCGCCGCGTAGGTGTCGACGTGCTTCTCCATGACCTTGTTTAGCGTACGGTTATTGAGCTCGCCATTGAACCGTTCGTCCTTGCGCACCACGCGCAGAACGAAGTCCTGCACCGGGAACTGGTTGTTGCCGAACCGGAAGTCGCCGCGCACCGACTTGAAGCTGGCCTTCTTCAGCGCGGCGCGCACAGCGTCCCGGTCGGACACCTTGCCTTTCACCTCGCGCACCGCGGCGTCGATCATCATGATGACGTCGTAGGCCTGCGCGGCGTAGATCGACGGCGTCCGCTTGTATTCCTTGCGGAAAGCCTCGACGAAGGCGCGGCTCGCCGCGTTGTCGAAGTCGTGGTTCCAGTGCGCCGTGTTGAACATGCCCAGCATCGAGTCGCCGACCGCGCGGATCACGTCCTGGTCGGCCGAGAAGCCCGGGCCAATGATCTGGGTGTCCTTCGACAGGCCGGCCCCGACGAACTGCTTGATGAAGTTGATACCCATGCCGCCCGGCAGGAAGATGAACAGGGCGTCCGGCCTGGCGGCGCGCAGCTGCGCGATCTCGGCGGCATAGTCGAGCTGGCCGAGCTTGGTGAAGGTCTCGGACGCCACCGGCTTGCCGAACCCGCGCTTGAAGCCATTGAGCGCGTCCTGGCCAGCCGGGTAGTTGGGGGCCATGATCGCTACCCGCTTGAAGTCGCGGCTGGCGGCGAAGCGGCCCGCTGCTTCGTGATACGAGTCGTTCTGGTAGGCGGTGCCGAAGAAGAAAGGATTGCACTGGCTGCCTGCCAGCTGCGACGGCCCGGCGTTGTTCGACAGGTAGAACACGCGCTCGGCAAACAGCGCCGGGCCGACGGCGAGCGCGACGTTCGAGCCGATCGGGCCAGTGAAGAAGTCCACCCGCTCGCGCTTGGTGAGGCGTTCGACCAGCTGGCGCGCGGTGTCCGGATTGCCGGCCATGTCCTGCATGACGAACTCGGCGTTGACGCCGCCCAGCCGGTTACCGAGCTGCTTGATGGCCAGGTTGAAGCCGTCCCGCGCCTCGGCGCCGAGGGCGGCAAACGGCCCCGTGAGATCCTGCGCGATTCCGACCTTGACGGTCTGGGCGTACGCCGGGGCGCCCGCCAGACCCGCGACCAGCGCGGCAGCGGCCAGGTTAGAACGGAACATCGGGTGTCTCCTTGTTGGCGAAGGTCGTGCCGGCTGCAGCCGGTCTGGAGCAATGTGTCAACGCGGCCCAACGGCTTCTCAGGCCTGCCGAGGGACCGGTGTTCAGGCTATCACAGCGCGCTTGTCCCTCGCACCGGGGGATCACCGGTCGCATCGACGCTGTGCGGCTTGGTTGCTGCCGGGTTGGCCGGTAAGCCCTGTCCAAGCGGCCACAGCAATCCTCGTTGATCCAGTTGTAACGGCTGCCCTGCCGCCTATCATCGGGCCATGGCTGGGCCGTTAACCCGCTTCGGTATCGACACCGAGTCGCGCGAACAGCGGCAGGAGAAGATCCTGGCGGGCGTCCTCGCCTCGGCCTATCGCCAGGTGCCGCAGTCGGTCCTCGGTTCCATCGTGGGCGGTTCGGCCCTCGTCGCCTCGTTCTGGCAGACGCAGAACCAGGGCATCCTGTTGGCGTGGTTCCTGGCCATGCTGGTCGAATGCCTCGGCAGACTGCGCGCGGCGCGGCTGTTTGCCCGTTCGACGGACGCTGTCGAGCAGGTGCAGCGCTGGGCGTGGCGCTGGGTCGCGGTTTCGGCGGTGGCCGGGGCGTTGTGGGGAGCGGCCGGCGTCCTGTTCTTTGCGCCCAACGCGCCGAGCCAGCAATTGGTCCTGGTGGCAGTCATTCTTGGGGTGGCCTTCGGCTCGCTGACCCTTTATGCGACGCACCGGCCGGCTCTGGTGGCTTTCCTGCCGCTGGCGCTGCTGCCACTGATTGCACGTATGGCCGCCGAGCAGGATCCGGCCTACTACACCGCCAGCATCGTCATGGTGGCCGTGTTCGGCTTCACCATGTTCTTCGGGCGCAGTTTCGGCGCCACGATGAGCGAATCGGTAAAGAACAACTACGAGAACGAGGTGTTGGTCGCGCAGTTGTTGGCAGAGAAGCGCGTGGCCGACGATGCACGTCGCGCAGCCGAGAACGCGACCCGCTCCAAGACCCAGTTTTTCGCCGCAGCCAGCCACGACTTGCGCCAGCCGCTGCAGGCCATCGGCATCTATGTCTCGCTGCTAAAGAAGCGCGTGCACGGTCCTGCCGAGCCGCTCGTGCGCAACCTGTCGTCAGCGGTTGAGGCGTTGTCGAAGCTGGTCGAGGAGTTGCTCGAGATTTCCCGGCTGGATTCGGGCTCGATCCAGCCGCGCATCCAGCAGGTGCTGCTGGACGATCTGTTTGACGCGCTAGAGCAGGAGTTCACGCCTCAAGCCGCGGGCAAGGCCCTGGAGCTGCGGGTGCGCCGCTGTGGCTTCGCCATCGACTCCGACCCGATGCTTCTGATGCGGGTGCTCCGTAATCTGGTGTCCAATGCCCTGAGGTACACGCAGCGCGGCGGTGTCCTGCTGGCAGCGCGGGTGCGCGGCGGGCTGATCAGCATCGAGGTCTGGGACACCGGTCCGGGCATTCGCGAGCAGGAGCTCGACCGTGTGTTCGAGGAGTTCTACCGCGGCGAGAGCGGCAAGCAAGAGGGCAGTGGCTTCGGTCTGGGATTGTCGATCGTCAAGCGCATTTGCAGTGTGCTCGAACATCCGCTGATCGTGACGACACGCCCGGGGTATGGCACGGTGTTTCGCGTCGAGACCACGCTGTCGCCGGCGCCGGCGCGGGGTCGCTTGGCCAACCGGGAGATCGCCGAAGGCACGATCCGAGCGCTCAACGGATTGACCATCGTGGTGCTGGAGGACAACGAGGAGATCCTCAACAGCCTGACGCGGCTGCTGCGCTCGTGGGGAGCAGACACTCTTTCGGCCAACAGCTTCAATGCCTCGCTGGTGAAGAAGCTGGGGTTGAGGAACCGCATTGACTTGGTGATTGCTGACCAGAACCTCGGTAACTCTCACATCACCGGCGTCGATGCGAGCTTCCGCATTCGCGAGATCGTCGGCTGCCCGGTTCCGGTGATCATGTTGACGGCAGTCCATGGTCTGGAGGTGGTGTCCGAATTCCAGCGCACCATGCAAGAGTTGCTGGCACGTAGCCCGGAACTGGCACCGCTGATCGCGCGTGGCCCGGTCGATGAGCCGATCGTGCTGCAAAAGCCCACTACGGCGGCCGTACTCAACGCCACCATTTTCAAAGCCCTCGGAGCGGAGGCGGAGCCGGATGACGCGCTGCTTTCGCCCGAGGTGGCGGCCGCAGGCACAGAGCGACGGGCCGATTAGACCGAAAGCGGGGATCGCGGAGCGTACCCCGGCATCCGATCGCCCCTCGGCGCAGTCGTCCTCCGGCATCCGGCTTCGCGATTTCAGCCAACGTCGTAGCCCTGACGCCGCGCGGCCAGCAGCGCCTCCGTACGGTTGGACGCGCCAAACGCGCGGTAGATCGCGGTGACGTGGGTCTTGACTGTGCCCTCCGAGAGACCGAGCTCACGGCAGATGACCTTGATGGGCGCACCGCGTGCCAGTAACTGCAGCACCTGCTCCTGCCGTTCCGTTAGCTGCACACGGTTGCCGCTTGGTTGATTCATCATGTCGCGGCCGCGCTCGGGCAGGCCGAGCATGCTGGCACCGCGTGTCGTGTCGTCGAGCAGGTCGGCGGGGATGTAGACGCCGCCCGACAGCACGAAGCGGATCGCCGAGACCAGCGTGTCGCTAGCCATCGACTTGGGCACAAAGCCAGCCGCGCCGAGGTGCAGCACGCGCATCACGCTGCGCTGATCCTGAACGCCGGACAACACCAAGATCTTGAGGTCCGGG
The DNA here is from genome assembly GCA_020248865.1 of Burkholderiales bacterium. Taxonomy (GTDB): domain Bacteria; phylum Pseudomonadota; class Gammaproteobacteria; order Burkholderiales; family Burkholderiaceae_F; genus JALHMQ01. Next base: position 24,728 of record JADCGS010000001.1, read on the forward strand.
GCGCGCGTCGCCAGCGACTCCAGCACGCTCGTGCCCGAAGCGTCCGGCAGATTCAGGTCGAGCAGCAGCAGGTCGGCGTCGGGATGCAACTCCAGCAGTTTCTCGGCGCCAGCTGCGCTGCCGGCCGTGAGCACCAGTGCATCTGGGTCGATATCCAGCATTAGGACGCGCAGGGCGTCCGTGATCAGCGAGTGGTCATCGACGACGAGGACTTTCATCATGGAATACGTTCAGAGCCAAGGTCTAGAGATAGCGCGCCGCGCCACGCCGCAATCATCTGATAAGTGCGGGGCTTCCATGCACGCTGCTCCGTCATCCGCACGGCTGAAGCGCGGTGACGGGCTTGTTCGCGATGCCGGGAAGCGGGCTTGACCGCAGCGGCGCGCGCTGCGCACCGAGAGACAAACTCGTGAAACAGTGCCGGGGGGGGGGGGGAGGTGCGGTGCGCTTCCCGGTGTGCGTCCGGGCCTCTGCTCCCGGGCGCGGCGGGGCGGGTGAGTTGAGCTGTGCTGCGCGCTTCGCGCCCGGGGCTTCGCCCTTGGGGGGGGCGGCCCGGCGGGCTTAGGCCCGCCGCGGCTTGACGCGGGCGGCGGCCTGCTTGGCGCGGGCGCGTGCCTCCTCGATCGTAGCGGCGTGCGCCAGCGCCACGCCCATACGCCGCTTGACGAAAGACTCCGGCTTGCCGAACAGGCGCAGGTGGGTGCCGGGTACGGCCAGCGCCTCAGCCACACCCTCGAACACCAGGGCCCCCGCGTCCACGCCGCCGTAGATCACGGCACTGGCGGCCGGACTACGCAGCGTGGTGTCCACCGGCAGGCCGAGCGAGGCGCGCGCATGCAACTCGAACTCGCTCTGCTGCTGGCTGGCGAGCGTGACCAGCCCCGTGTCGTGGGGCCGCGGGCTCACCTCCGAGAACCACACCTCCTCGCCGCGGACGAACAACTCCACGCCGAAAACACCCAGCCCGCCCAGGTTAGCCGTCACCTCCTGCGCAATCTGGCGTGCGCGCGCCAGCGCCGCCGGGCTCATCGGCTGCGGCTGCCAGCTCTCCACGTAGTCGCCGTGGACCTGGATGTGGCCGATCGGCTCGCAAAAGGCGGTGCCGACCGTCCCGTCGACCTGCCGGTACCGCACGGTGAGCTGGGTGATCTCGTAGTCGAAGTCGATGAAGCCCTCGACGATCACGAGGCCCAGGCCGACGCGGGCACCAGCCTGCGCCGCAGCCCACGCGGCCGGCAGCTCCTCGAGTCGGTCGACCTTGCTCTGGCCCTTGCCGGACGATGACATCACCGGCTTGATCACGCACGGCAGGCCGATCGTGTCGCGCACCGCGGCCGTCAGAACCTCAAGGCTGTCGGCAAAGCGGTAGGGCGAGGTGGGCAGGCCGAGTTCCTCGGCGGCCAGCCGGCGGATGCCCTCGCGATTCATCGTCAGCTGCGCGGCGCGGGCGGTGGGGATGACCTGCGCCAGGCCCTCGGCCTCGATCCTGACCAGCTCGGCCGTGGCGATCGCCTCGATCTCCGGCACGACGATGTGCGGCCGCTCGGCCTCGATCAAGGCGCGCAGCGCCACCGGGTCGGCCATGTTGAGCACGTGGGCGCGGTGCGCTACCTGGTGCCCCGGCGCGTTGGCATAGCGGTCGGCCGCGATCACCTCCACGCCGAGCCGCTGCAGGGCGATGATGACCTCTTTACCGAGTTCACCGGCGCCCAGCAGCAGCACGCGCACGGCCGCGGGCGACAGGGGAGTGCCAAGGTTGCGTGGCGGGATCGTGGTCACTGGACTACCTTTGCGCTGCGCGCTCTCGGATTTGCTTCCTTGGGACGGCCCGGCCGGAACATCGCTCCATCTTCGTGCTCCGCGCTCGGGCTCGGGGCCGTGACCGGGGGCAAGAGGCCCATGATCCCACGTCCGGCGGGACGTCGCCGAGCGCGCGTATTGACACAGATCCTTAATTACTTAACGATCCGGGATTATGAAGATCGTCTGTCTCGGCGGCGGGCCCGCCGGCCTGTACTTCGCGCTGCTGATGAAAAGGCAGGACCCGGCGCACGAGGTGGTGGTGGTTGAGCGCAACCGCCCGTTCGACACCTTCGGCTGGGGCGTGGTTTTCTCCGACCAGACGCTCGGCAATCTGGCGCTGGCTGACGAACCGAGCGCGCGCAGCATCCAGTCCAGCTTTAATCACTGGGACGACATCGACGTTCACTTCAAGGGCCGCACCGTCCGCTCCGGCGGCCACGGCTTCTGCGGCATCGGCCGCCGCCGCCTGCTCGCCATCCTGCAGGAGCGCTGCGCCGAGCTCGGGGTGCGGCTGCTATTCGACAGTGAGGTGCAGGACGACCAGGAGCTGGCCGCGCGACACGGCGCCGACCTGGTGATCGCTGCCGACGGGCTGAACAGCCGGGTACGCAGCCGCTACGCGGCGACCTTCGACCCCGAGGTGGATGTGCGGCGCTGCCGCTTTGTCTGGCTCGGCACACGCAAGCTCTTCCGCGCCTTCACCTTCGCCTTTGAGCAGACCGAGCACGGCTGGTTCCAGGCGCATGCCTACCCGTTCGACGGCGACACCTCCACCTTCATCGTCGAGACGCCGGAGGAGGTGTGGCGCGCGGCCGGGCTGGAGCACATGTCGCAGGAGGAGGGCATCGCATTCTGCGAGCGGCTGTTCGCACGCCATCTGGACGGCCAGCCGCTGCTGAGCAACGCGGCGCACCTGCGCGGTTCGGCCATCTGGATCAGGTTTCCGCGCGTCGTCTGCCGGCGCTGGGTGCAGTGGAACACGATCGAGGGCCGTCGGGTGCCCGTGGTGCTGATGGGCGACGCGGCGCACACCGCGCACTTTTCGATCGGCTCCGGCACCAAGCTGGCCCTGGAGGACGCCATCGAACTGGCGCGCTGCATCGGCCGCAGCGGCGCCGACCTGCCGGCCGTGCTGGCCGAGTACGAGCGGCTGCGCAGCGTGGAGGTGCTCAAGATCCAGAGCGCCGCGCGCAACTCGATGGAGTGGTTCGAGAACGTGCAGCGCTACACGGCGATGGAAGCCGAGCAGTTTGCCTACTCTCTGCTCACGCGCAGTCAGCGCATCTCGCACGAAAACCTGCGGCTGCGCGACCGCGGCTACATCGAGAACTTCGAGCAGTGGCTGGCGCGGCGTGCCGGCGCCGACCGCACGCGGCCGCCGATGCTCACGCCCTTTGCCTTGCGCGGCCTGTCGCTGAAGAACCGCATCGTCGTGTCGCCGATGGCGCAGTACTCAGCGGCCGATGGCGTGCCGGGCGATTTTCACCTCGTACATCTGGGCGCGCGGGCCTTGGGCGGCGCCGGCCTCGTCTTCGCCGAGATGACCTGCACGGCGCCCGATGCGCGCATCTCGCCCGGCTGCCCGGGCCTGTGGAACGACCAGCAGCAGGCGGCGTGGAGGCGCATCGTCGAGTTCGTACACCAGCACTCCGACGCGAAGATCGCCCTGCAGCTCGGGCACGCCGGTCCCAAGGGATCGACCCAGGTCGGCTGGGAGGAAGCGGATGAGCCGCTGCCCGCGGGCAACTGGCCGCTGCTGGCGCCGTCCGCAGTCGCCTATGGCCCGCGCAACCAGGTGCCGCGCGCCATGACGCGCGCCGACATGGACCGCGTGCGCGAAGACTTCGTTGCGGCCACCCGGCGCGCCGCCGCCGCCGGGTTCGACTGGCTGGAGCTGCACTGCGCGCACGGCTACCTGCTGTCGGCCTTCATCTGCCCGCTCACCAACCGGCGCGGCGACGACTACGGCGGCACGCTCGTCAACCGCTGCCGCTTTCCGCTCGAGGTGTTTGCCGCCATGCGTGCGGTATGGCCGCAGGAGCGGCCGCTGTCGGTTCGCATCTCGGCGCACGACTGGGCTCCCGGTGGCAACACGCCGGACGATGCCGTCGCAATCGCCCGGCTGTTCAAGGCGGCAGGCGCGGACCTCATCGACGTGTCCTCCGGACAGACCACGCGCGAGGCCAAGCCGGTCTATGGCCGGATGTACCAGACGCCGTTTGCCGACCGCATTCGCAACGAGGTCGGCATTGCCACGATGGCGGTGGGTGCGATCTTCGAGGCCGACCACGTCAACTCGATCATCGCCGCCGGGCGCGCCGACCTGGCCGCCATCGCGCGGCCGCACCTGGCCAATCCGCACTGGACGCTGCTGGAGGCCGCCCGCCTCGGCGTGACCGACATCCCGTGGCCGCGCCAGTATCTGAGTGGCAAGCAACAGCTCGAGCGCAACCTCGAGCGCGAGCGCCAGCAGGCGGCGGCCAGCGTCGGCTTGACGCCGCAGCAGATGGCCGCGCGGTTGCTGGAGGGTTGATGGACCTGCAACTGCACGGCGCCCACGCGCTGGTGACCGGCGCCAGCCGCGGGATTGGCCGCGCCATCGCGCAGCGGCTGGCCGACGAAGGCTGCCGCGTTACGCTCATTGGCCGGGATGCGGCTGTGTTGGCGGCTGCCGCAGCGCAGATCGGCCCGGTGCGGGCGCACCCCGTGGTGGCCGACGTGACCGATCGGGCTGCCGTGGATGCAGCGCTGGCGCAGGCACGGGCGCAGTTCGGACCGCTGCGGATCCTCGTCAACAACGCCGGGGCGGCCGAATCGGCGCCGTTTGCGCAGCTCGACGCCGCGCAGTGGCAGCGGATGCTCGACCTGAACCTGACCGGCGCCTTCCACGTCACCCAGGCGGCGCTGTCCGACCTGCTGGCGGGGCATGGCGCGCGGGTGGTCAACGTCGCCAGCACGGCCGCGCTCAAGGGCTATGCCTACGTGGCGGCCTACGTGGCCGCCAAGCACGGTCTGCTCGGCCTGACCCGGGCGCTGGCCGCCGAGTACGCGCAGCGCGACCTGACCGTCAACGCCGTCTGCCCGGGCTATACCGATACGGATCTGCTGGCCGCCGCAGTCCAGACCATCGCGGGCAAGACCGGGCGCAGCCCGGAGGACGCGCGCGCGGAGCTGGCCCGCGCCAACCCGCAGCGGCGGCTGATCCGTCCCGAGGAGGTGGCTGCCGCGGTGGCCTGGCTGTGTTCGCCGGCCGCCGCCAGCGTCACCGGCCAGGCGATCGCCATCGACGGCGGTGAGGTTGCCTGATGCCGGCCGCCGCGCGCAAGCCCGCGGTGTCGTTGCGCGCCGTGCCAGCGCCCGACGACCACGTGGCGCTGCGCGTGTGGCTGCGGCTGCTCGCCTGCAGCACGCAGTTGCAGGCAGAGATCGGCGGGCGGCTGCGTGCCGCGCACGGCATCACCCTGGCGCGCTTCGACCTGATGGCCCAGCTCGCGCGCTTTCCGCAAGGGTTGCGCATGGTGGAGTTGTCGCGCCGGCTTCTGATGACCGGCGCCAATGTCACGCTGCTCACCGACCAGCTGGAGGGCGAGAAGCTGGTGCGCCGGATGCCCGACCCGGACGACGGGCGCGCCTATCTAGTTCGGCTCACACCCAAGGGGCGCCGCCAGTTCGACACCATGGCCGTGCAGCACGAGTCCTGGGTGCGAGCGCGGCTGGCGGGCCTGGACTTGGCCGAACAGAGCCGCCTGCTTGCCCTGCTCACGCGGCTGAAGGACAGCCTGGGGCTGCCCGCCAGCCATGCCGATTGAAGCCAAGGAGACCCCCATGCGTCACCTGCCCGGTCATCCGCACACGCTGCCGCGCCATCGGCGCAAGCTGGCGGACTACGCGGCCCAGCACTTCGACTACGCCTGCGCCGGCGGTGTGGCCACCATCACCCTGGCGCGGCCCGAGCGCAAGAACCCGCTCACCTTCGACTCCTACGCCGAGCTGCGCGACCTGTTCCGCGCGGCCGCCGAGTGCGATGACGTCAAGGCTTTCGTTCTGACGGGGGCCGGCGGCAACTTCTGCTCCGGGGGCGACGTGCACGAGATCATCGGCCCGCTCACCCGGCTCGACACGCCGGGCCTGCTGGCCTTCACGCGGCTCACCGGCGATCTGGTCAAGGCCATGCTCGGCTGCCCGCAGCCGCTCGTTGCCGCGGTCGACGGCGTCTGCGCCGGTGCCGGCGCCATCCTGGCCATGGCCAGCGACCTGCGTTACGCCACGCCGCAGGCCAGGACCGCGTTTCTCTTTACCCGCGTCGGGCTGGCCGGCTGCGACATGGGCGCCTGCGCGATCCTGCCGCGGATCATCGGTCAGGGCCGGGCGGCCGAGCTGCTCTACAGCGGCCGCGGCATGAGCGCCGAGGAGGGCGAGCGCTGGGGCTTCTTCAATGCGCTGGTGCCGCGGGACGGGCTGCTGGCGCATGCTCAGGAGCAGGCGCGCTTCCTGGCGGCCGGGCCGGTGTTCGCCCACGGCATGACCAAGAAGATGCTTCAGCAGGAGTGGTCGATGTCGCTCGAACAGGCCATCGAGAGCGAAGCGCAGGCGCAGGCGCTGTGCATGGCGACCAACGACTTTCATCGCGCCTACCACGCCTTCGTGCGGCGCGAGACGCCGCGCTTCGAGGGCGACTGACATGGGGGCTGCCCTGACCAACGACCTGCTCGACCTGCCGTTGTTCGAGCCGGCTCATCGCGCGCTGGCGGGCGGTCTGGCGCATTGGTCGGCCGGCCACCTGCGCCAGTACGACGGCACCGACGTCGACGGCCACTGCCGCGATCTGGTGCGGCAGCTCGGTGCGGCCGGCTGGCTCGCCTGGGCGGTTGGCGGAGCGGCCTACGGCGGCGCGCGCGATGCGATCGACACCCGTGCCGTGTGCCTGGCGCGCGAGACGCTCGCCGCACACTCGGGCCTGGCGGACTTTGCCTTCGCCATGCAGGGGCTGGGCAGCGGCGCCATCGCGCTGGCCGGCAGCGCGGCGCTCAAGCAGCGCTACCTGTCGCGCGTGGCGCGGGGCGAGGCGATCGCCGCCTTTGCCCTGTCCGAGCCGCAGGCCGGATCCGATGTCGGCGCGGTCGCGCTGGCGGCACGTCGCTCCGGAGATGCCTACGTGCTCGACGGCGAGAAGACCTGGATCTCGAATGGCGGCATTGCCGACTTCTACGTCGTCTTCGCGCGGACGGGACCGGACACCGGGACGCGCGGCCTGAGTGCCTTCGTGGTCGACGCCGATGCGGCCGGGCTGTCGGTGGCCGAGCGCATCGAGGTCAGCGCGCCGCATCCGCTGGCGCGGCTGCGCTTTGCCGGCTGCCGGGTGGCCGCGTTACAGCGGCTGGGCGAGGAGGGCGAGGGCTTCAAGCTCGCCATGCGCACGCTCGACATTTTCCGCTGCTCGGTGGCGGCGGCCGCGCTCGGATTTGCGCGCCATGCCCTGGCCGCCGCGCTGGCGCATGTGCGCGGGCGCAGCCTGTTCGGGCAGACGCTGGCGGATTTCCAGCTCACTCAGTCCAAGCTGGCCGTGATGGCCAGCGAGATCGACGCGGCGGCACTCCTGACCTATCGGGCCGCCTGGCGCCGCGACCAGGGGCATGCCGTCACCCGCGAGGCGGCGATGGCCAAGCTGGCCGCCACCGAGAGCGCCCAGCGCGTGATCGACGGCGCGGTGCAGTTGCACGGCGGCCTCGGCGTCGTGGCCAATCATCCGATGGAGCGGCTGTATCGCGAGATCCGTGCGCTGCGCATCTACGAGGGCGCCAGCGAGGTGCAGCAGCTCATCATCGCGCGCGAACTGCTGCGCGCCGGCGGCTGAGCCGGTCCACGCGAACGCGGGTGCCGCGGCATCCGCTCTTTCCTCGAGCGGCCGCTGCAGTCGGTGAGCGCCGGGCTGATTGCGCCCGTGATCTCAGCGCCCGGGCAGCGGCAGCATCGAGTCGGGCCGCTGGGCAAACAGCGAGGCGTACAGGAAGCGGTACACGTCGGTGTTGTCGAAGCGGGCGGAATAGTCGGCCAGCGATGGCAGGCCGCGCCCGCGGCGGCCGACGGTCGTGGCGCGCGCGAGCACGCTGCCGGCGACATCGGCCGGGCCGCTCCATGCGATCGCAAAGGGCAGGGCCTGGCCGCGGGCATCGGGTGCCGCGATGAACGGCGCGCTGCCGCGCCCCCACTGGCCGTCGAGCGGATTGCCGACGGCGGGCTGTCCCGCGTTGACGTTGAGCTGGCCTACGGCTTGGGTGGCATCGGCCACCGCCACCAGTTGCATGCTGCCGGCCTCCGAATCGGCTGCCGTCAATAGGGTGGTGCCAAACCGCGGCGTGGATGCGCCGCGCCGCGGCGCGCCCTCTTCGAGTGCCACGCCAATCATCTCGTCGGCCACCCGCAGCGCCTGCAACATGCCGACGGCGTTGTTGACGCCGGCGAAGTTGTCGGTGCTCTCGGCCTCCGCAACCAGGAAGTAGGGACGGCCGCCCTGCTGCGCAACGCGGCCGAGCACGATCATCGCCAGTCGCAGCATCTCGTCGGCCCGTGGCGGGTCGAACCCGGGGTCGCCGGCAGCCGGGGACCCATAGAGAACCAGGCGCGCCTCGCGCCCGCTTGGCTCGAGGTCGGGGCGGCGGAAGTCCACATTGGGCCGGCGAAAGCCGGCCGCCAGCAGGTCCTCTTCGCTGCGGTCGTTGAACAGATGGTGGGCGGCAAACAGGCCGAGGATGCGCGGCTGCCAGCGGCGGTCGGCCTGCAGGCGCGCCAGCGTGGCGTCGAACTCGGCGCGCGTGCGGATGACCACGAAGCCGGCGGCAGCCGCTTCGCGCAATAGGTTGCGGCCGTCGGTGCGCTCGGGTCCGGCCGCGCGCTCCGGCCGGCTCCAGTCCAGCCCGTGAACCATGCAGTCGAGCGGAAACGTGACAATCCCCTGCTGCGCGATCTGGATGCCCGGCAGGCAGCGCGGCGCATCCTGCGGCAGGAAATTGCGCTCTCCGCCGCCCAGCAGCACGTGCGGCAGCGGGTCGTCCGAGCGGCCCACGGACCCGCCGTCGCGGCCCGCCAGCAGTTGCAGCGCGGCGCCGTTCCAGTCGCGCCGGCTGTCCAGCTCGGCGGCAAAGGCGGCCGTCCCGGGTTCGGCCAGATGGCCGTCGTTGAGCAGTCCCACCGGGTGGCCCCGTACCGCCGCCTCGCGCCAAAGGCTGCCGGCGTAGCCGGACAATGCCGTCAGGCGTCGGCCCGCGGCATCGCGGCCGAACGAACCCGCCCCGGCCTTCACGCCGAAGGCATGCGTGGTGGCGCCGCCGTTAGAGGAGGCCACCAGCGAGTCGCGCAGGTGACCGCGGTACACCGCCATCTGCGGCAGGCGGTCCCAGTTCAACTGACCGTCCGGCCCCTTCCAGTAGGCGCGGGCGATCGTCCACTGCGCCAGACCGACGCCGTCCGCGTGGATGAAGACCGTGTTGTGACCGGAGCGCGTCGGGTTGAACTGCGCGGCGGCCACCGAGAGATTCAGCGTGGCGGCCAGTGCGGCCGCAAGGCTGCCGAGACGATGCATGAAGCCTCCGGGGAACAAGGACCCCGATCTTGCCGGATCGCCGTGCCGCGGCCGCGCCCGGGATCGGTTGCGGCCGGGGGGCTGAGCACGCCGGGTCGAGGGGCTGGTGGACCTGTCACGCAGTCAGAACGGGGCCAGCCGCAGCATGCCGCTTCGGCCGGGTGCTTCGCGGTGCGCACGGGCAGGCCGTGCTACGGCGCGGTCCGGATCACGCCGTGCTCGACGCGGACCTTGTCGCCGGGCCGATAGGTGGGCCGCTGCTCTACGGTAATGCTGCGGTCGATGCCGTCGTCGAACCGGATCGCGACCACCCACACCATCGCCTCACCCGCCTTGCCGGCGATCGCGCTGCCGGCCAGCGACCCGCCGACGCCACCGACGGTGGCGGCCACGGTGCGACCGAAGCCGCCGCCCACCTGCCCGCCGAGGAAGGAGCCCACCAGGGCACCGCCGACAGCGCCCACCACACTGGCCGTTTGCGAGGCCTGCCGCGTCTCCTGGATGCTGACCACCGTGCCCCGCCCGCTGATGCCGGCGCCGGGCGGTGTGCTGGCGCAGCCGCCGAGCAGGCCAGCCAGGCCCAGCAGGACCGCGAGTGCGGCCAGCCTTGCGATCGTGTGCGCCACGGACCTACTCCGAGAAAGCGTTGAGGTAGTAGACGGACAGCAAGAGCGGGCTGGGCGGGCCGATCACGCCGAACCAGCGACCGTAGACATCGGCCACCGCATCGCCGCGGTAGATCTCGGCCAGCGCACGGTTGACCGCCAGGCGGAAGCCTGGGTCGCGGCGCAGCATCAGCGCATAGGGCTCGAAGGAGAAGTCCTCCTCGCCGAGCGCGAAGGCCACGCCCTGAGGCTGCGCCTTGAGCACCCGCCCGACCAGGGTGATGCGGTCATTCGCAAACGCCGTGATGCGCCGGTCGACCAGCGCCGTCACGCCCTCGGCCTCGTCGCGCAGGGTCAGGATCGTGACGTTGGTCACGCCGCGCGCCTGCAGGGCCTCGCGCAGGCGCGGTTCGGTGGTGGTCCCCCGCAGGACGCCGACGGTGGTGTTGGCCAGATCGGTGAGCTTGCGCGGCCCGTCCACCCGCGACACCCAGCTGCCGCCGTCGACGAAGATCAGATTCGAGAAGTCCACCTGCTCCTGGCGGCCGAGCGTCACGGTGGTGATGCCGCATTCGAGGTCGACGGCGCCGCTGGTGAGCTGACCGATCCGGTTCTCGGCAGTCACCGGCACCCAGCGCACCGCCAGGGGCGCGATCTTGAGCTGGCGTTCCAGCGACGTCACCACGCGCTTGCACAGGTCGACGCTGTAGCCGGCCGGCTGGCCGTCGCTGCCGGTGAAGGAAAACGGTGCCGCCTCGGTGCGGTAGCCGAGCACCACGGCTTTGGCGTCGGCGATCTTCTTGAGCGTGCCGCTGGTCTGCGCCGACACGGCGGCGCAGACCGCCAGCAGGGCGACGCCCAGCAAGACATGCTTCGACTGCTTCATCCTCTTGACTCCCGGTTGGCGGCTGCTGAGCATCCCAGCCGCCGCCAGCGGCGGCAGGCGCTCGCAAAGAAAACGATGGCTTACAGAACGTTTTCTTGAGAGACAGCCTGTTTCGCGCGAAAGCGCCTTGTGCCGGGAGGATAGCCTGCCTCGCCCGAGCGCCTCGGCGCCGCGGTACACCCGCCGACGCTGGCTCGACCGCGCCCGCGCGTCTCGATAGAGGCGGCGATGCGGCGCTGGAAGCGCGCTCACTTGCCATGGCGCTGGTCCGGTGCTACTAGAGGCGCGACAGCACAAGGCCACCCCGGCCGTGTTTGCCGCATCGGGCGTCCTGCGGCAACTGGGTTGGCAGCGCGCTCGGAGGAGGGCATGTCGAAGATCGGGTTGCGTCGCGGGCTTCTGGCCTTGATTGCGCTCGTGCTCCTGTTCATGGTGGCGTTTGCCACCGCCGTGCCGTACGTTGCGCGCACTGCGCTGGAGAAGACCGCCTCGGCCGAACTGGGCCGCCAGGTCACGGTGCAGTCCATCTCGGCCAACCCGTTCCGGCTGCGCATCACCGTCCAGGGACTGGCCATTGCCGAGGCCGCTCCGGCGCCGGGCAGCTTCATCGCCATCGACCGGCTGGCAATCAGCGTGTCGGGCCGCTCGCTCGTGCACCTTGCGCCCGTGCTGGACGCGGTCGAGATCGACGGTGCGCGGCTGCGCATCGAGCGCCTGGGAGAGCAGCGCTTCAATTTCAGCGACATCGTCGCGCGCCTGCAGGCGCGCCCCAAGCCAGCCCAGCCCGCCGAGCCGGCCCGCTTTGCGCTGTACAACATCGCTCTGGTCAACGGCCAGATCGATTTTGCCGATCGGCCGCGTGGCCGGACCCACCAGGTCTCCGAGCTCGCCTTCGGGGTGCCCTTCCTGTCCAATCTTCCGGCGCATCTGGAGGTGAAGGTGCAGCCGTCGCTGTCGGCGCGCGTCGACGGGACGCCGCTCGACCTGCGCGGCGAGACACGGCCGTTTCTCGAGACCCAGGAGTCCTCGCTGCAACTGAAGCTCGACGGCCTCGACATTCCGTCCTATCTCGGCTACGCGCCGATACCGCTCGACCTTGCGCTGCCCAAGGGCAAGCTCGATACGGACCTGCGCGTCGCCTTCCGTGGCCCGTTGGCCGCGCGCGACGGGCAGCCGGCGCGCGCGGCCGAGCTCGTTGTCAGTGGCCTCGCCAGCCTGCGCGAGATCGATCTGCGGGCTCCGCGGACCAGCCCTCAGGCGCTGCTGCGCTGGGACCTGCTGCAGCTGCGTTTCGACGAACTGGCGCCGCTGGCGCAGCGCCTGGTGCTCGAAGAGATCAGGCTCGATGCGCCCGAAGCGTGGGTGGTCATCGACAGCGACGGTCAGCTCAACTGGCAGCGCTTCGCGCAATCGGCGCTGCAACGCGAGCCCCGGGCGCCCGCGGCGGCCGCGCCGCAGGCAGCACAGCCCGCACCGCCCAGCCCGTGGGAGGTGACGGTGAAGAAGACAACGCTGGACCGCGGCATCGTGCGGCTGAGCGACCTGCGGCTCGGGCGCTTCACCCAGGACCTGCAGGACATCCGGCTCACCGCCCAGGGCCTGAGCACGGCGGAGAACGCGCCGGCCGCAACGATCGACCTGAAGGTCGGCATCGTGCCGCAGGGCACGATCGGCTTGAGCGGCGTGCTGGCGCTGGCACCGCTGGACGGCGAACTCGATTGCGCGGCCGACGAGGTGCAGTTGCGCCTGGCCGCCCGCTACCTCGGGCGCGTCATCGACGGCACGCTCGACGGTTCAACCCAGGTGCGCGGCAAGCTGGTGGTGGCGCGGCAGGGCGACGCCCTGCGGCTTGTGCTGCGCGACCTCAGTGCCGAAGGCAGGCGGATCGCGCTGCGCGGACCAGCCGATTCCGGCGCGCAGCTCGACATTGCACGGCTGGCGCTGCAGGGCGGGGAGCTGGACCTCACCGCACGCCGTTTCAGTGCGGCCCGCCTCGCCATCGACACCCCGCGGGTGAGCGTGAAGCGGCTGGCCGGCGGCGCGATCGGCTGGGGGCTGCTGGTCAGGTCAAGCCAGGCGACCGAGGCGCCGGCAACGACCTCGCCGGGGCCAGGGAAGGGCAGCGATCCGGAACAACCGGGCTGGAGCGTCGCGCTGGCGGCCGTTGAGGTTTCCAACGGCACGGTCGACTGGGAGGACGTGTCGGTCGAGCCGGCAGCGCGGCTGTCGCTGTCGGCTGTGGCGGGCACGGTGCGCAACGTCACGTCGGCCGGCACGACGCCGATGCAGGTGCGCCTGAAGGCGCAAAGCAGCGGGGCGGCTGCCGGCGCAGTGCGCGGCACGCTTGCCGTAGATGGCACCGCACGCGTCAAGCCCCTGGAGACAGACCTGCGAGTGGACCTGCGCAATCTCGATCTCGTGCCGGTGTGGCCGTATGTCGCGGACCGGCTCAGCGTCGACTTCGTGCGCGGCGAACTCAGTTCGCGCAGCCGGCTGCAGCTTGCGGCTTCGCCCGCCGGTCCGCTGCGGGTGAAGCTGGACGGCGGCCTGCGCCTGGTCGATCTGCAGGTGCTCAGTCCCGGCAGCAACGAGGAGCTGCTGCGCTGGCAGGCGCTGGACATCGAGCGCGTCAACCTCGCACTTGGGGAGGGACCGGCCGACATTCAACTGGGGACGATCGCGCTGGCGGACTTCTTTGCGCGGCTGGTTGTCTCGCCGCAGGGGCGGCTGAATCTGGTCGATGTGCTGCCGCGACCGCAGGCTGCACCGACCACGGCGCGCGCCGAGCCGGTACTGGCCGGTGCCCCGGAGCAACCGACGGCGTCCGGCATGCCCGAAGCACGGCCGCGCATCCGCATCGACCGCGTGGAGCTCACGCGCGGCAACGTCAACTTCACCGACAACTTCATCCGTCCCAATTACACCGCCAACCTCACCGAGATCACGGGCAGCCTGACGGCACTGGTCTCCGACGCCACCGAGCCTGCCACGCTGCAACTGGCCGGCAGCATCGACCGCGAGGCGCCGGTCATCATCGAGGGCAGGCTCAATCCGCTGGCGCCCCAGCTGTTTCTCGACATCAGGGGCAGCACCAAGGGGGTCGACCTGCCGCGCTTCACGCCGTACTCGGCCAAGTACGCCGGCTATCCGATTGAGAAGGGCAAGCTCACGATGGATGTGAGCTACCGGATCGAGAACGACCGGCTGGCGGCAAACAACCACCTGTTCATCGACCAGCTGACCTTTGGCGAGCGGGTCGACAGCCCCACCGCCACCCGGCTGCCCGTGCTGCTGGCGGTGTCGCTGCTGAAGAACTCGCGCGGGCAGATCGACCTCAGGCTGCCCGTTTCCGGCAGCCTCGACGACCCCAAGTTCTCGGTCGGCGGGATCATCGTGCAGGTGATCGTCAACCTGCTCACCAAGGTCGTGACCTCGCCCTTCACGCTGCTGGCGGCGGCGTTCGGCTCGGAGGCCGAGCTGGGCCAGGTGGACTTTGCGCCGGGCAGCGCCGTGCTGGGGGCCGCGCAGCTCGAGCGCCTCGATACGCTCGCCCGCGCGCTGAACGACCGTCCGTCCCTGCGCATGGATGTGATCGGCCGTGCCGTCACCTCTGCCGATACCGCGGGGCTCAAGCGGGCCCAGCTCGAGGCTCGGCTACGTGCGGCCAAGGTCCGCGCCCAGATCCGCGCTGGCGGCGCCTCGGTGGCACCGGAGACGGTCTCGATCGACCCCGCCGAGCGCAGTGCGCTGCTGGCCGCGGTCTATTCCGACGATCGGGTGGTCAAGAAGCCGCGCAATGCCCTGGGCATGGCCCGCACGCTGCCGGCCGCGCAGATGGAGCAGTTGCTGATCGATGCGTTCGCCGTGACGCCTTCCGAGTTGCGCGCCCTGGCCAACGCGCGAGCCGCCGCGGTGCGCGACCATCTGGAGCGGCAGGGCAAGGTGGCGCGCGAGCGGCTGTTCCTGGTCGAGCCCAAGGTCGACGCAGCGGAGGATGCCAACTCGAAGACAGCGCCCACGCGCGTGGACTTTGCCTTGAAGTGAAGACGGTCACGCTGCCGGGGCGGGCTGCTGCCCCGGTCGCAATCGCCGGAGGCGGAATCGCTCGCGGCCAGGCCGCTGCATGCGTCTTGCGCGGCCGCCCCCGTTTCGGCAACTCAGTCCGGGGCGGGCCACTCCTGAAGAAGGGATTGCAGCGCCGCGCTGGCGGCCGGGTCGGCATGGCCTGGCGCGCTCGTCTCGGCGGCGACCACGCGCACGCGGGCGCTCTCGATCGGTAGTGCGATCGGCAACGCCAGCCAGGCACGCACGGCCTCATCGGCCCAGGACTGAGCCGCTGGGCGCGGCGCGAGGCTGCCGTCGGCCGCGGCGAAGCGCACCAGCAGCGACGGATTCGACAGCGCGCCCCAGTGCGTCGGCATGGGCTTGTGCTGCAGGGTCACCGTCACGCCGCGCCCGTCGGGCAGCCTGGCTTCGAGGGTCAGCGGGGCCCGTGCAAAGAGAGCGCGATCGAAGCGGGCGAGAGCGTCCGGCGTGCTCACTGCACTACCCGCAGCCTGCGCGCTCGGAGACTCGCACGTGCGGCGGCCCGCAGTGGTCATGGTGTCGCCGTTTTGGGTGCGGCGTATCGACGCAGGCGCGGCTCGGCCGGACCATGCCAGCTCGGCCGCAGCGCGGGGCAGGGCACCTGTCGCAGCCGGCGGGCTCCGGGCACGCGCTGCCATGCGGTCGCCGGCCGGGGGTGGGTCTGCCAGCGCCTGCCACCGCCGCGCCGGCCACCCGGCCCGCGCGCTGTGCAAGATTGCTACGGTCGATCACGGCAGGGCGTCCAGACCGCTCAGGCCACCAGCACCACCTGCCCGGTGGTGCGGCGCGCCTCCAGATCGGCGTGGGCCTGCGCCGCCGCGCCCAGCGCGTAGCGCGTCACGGCCGGTTGCAGGATGCCGTCGCGCAGCGCATCGAACACGCGCCGTGCCATGGCTTCGCGCCGCGCCGCATCGGCGGTGTAGTGAAAGATCACGGGGCGCGACAAGGTGACCGACTTGCGGGTGAGCCAATCGGCTTCGACCGGCGCCCATTTGCCGCCGGCCTGGCCCACGCTGATCCAGTGACCGGTGGGCGCCAGCGCAGCGAAGTTCTCCTCGCGCGCGCGCTCACCCAGCCCGTCGACGATCAGCCGGACCCCGTGCCGCGTGATCTGCAGGACGGCCTCGGCGAAGCGGCCATCGCTCGCCACGATGACGCGGTCACAGTAGGCGCGCGCGCGGCGCGCCTTGTCTTCCGAACCGACCGTGCCGATCACGAAGGCGCCCAGCGCCTTGGCCCACTGCGCTACCAGCATGCCGAGCGCGCCGGCGGCGGCATGCACCAGGATCGGCTCGTCGCGCTCGATGCGGTGCAGACGGTGCAGGCAGTACTCGGCCGTCATGCCCTTGAGAGCCAGCGCTGCGGCCTGCTCGTCGCTGACGTGCGCCGGCAGCGCAATCAACTGCTCGGCGCTCATCGTCCGCACGCTGGCGTAGGCCCCGGCCGGCGGGCAGGCATAGGCCACACGGTCGCCGGGCAGCAGATGGCTCACGCCGGGTCCGATGTCGAGCACGGTCGCGGCCGCCTCGAAACCGGGCACGCCGCCCGGCTCCAGCAGGCCCGCATATTGGCCGTTGCGCACGTACACGTCGATGAAGTTCAGGCCGATCGCCGTCTGCCGCAATCGGACCTCCCCATGCCCGGGCGGGGCGGCCGGGCGATCGACGAGCTTCAACTGCTCCGGACCGCCGCGGCCGTTGAGCACGATGACCTGGGCGGGCAGCACCGTGCCGCTGGGCAGCGCTGCCCGGCTGGACGTGGCCACCGGCTGGCCGAGGTGCTGCTTCAGGCCCGCGAAGCCGGCCTCGTAGACGCCCTGCGCCACGAGCGCGGCCAGCTCGCGCTCCTGGCCGCGCGGCGTGCCGAAGGTCGAGTGCCAGCGGAAGAACGTGCGGCGCCCATCGGTAACCGGCTTCAGCTCCACGTGCGCGACGTAGCGCTGCAGCGGCACGGTCGAGTCCAGGATGTTGTAGGACAGACGATGGTCGCGATCGGACAGCAGGATCAGCTGCTCGCGCAGCGCGCCGCCGTCCTTCAGCCGGAACGCCCGCACGCAGCCGACTTCGTCGGGGCGCCGGCCGTCCTCGATGCGGCTGTCGGCGATTGCCGGATGCCACTGCGCATGGCTGTTGAAGTCGCGCAGCACCGCCCACACGCGCTCGATCGGCGCATCGATCACGGTCGAGCGCATGATGCGCTGCAGGCCCATCGGGCGCGGCTCCTAGCGGCCAGCCAGACGCCGCTTCAGCGCGTCGAAGCCGCCCTGGAACACGCCCTGGCCGATGACCTGGGACAGTTCGCGCTCGCGCGCCTCGTCGCAGTCGAACTCCGCGCTCCACTCCGCAAAGGTGCGGTTGCCGTCGGTGATCGGCGTGAGCTTGAGCGTCGCCACGTAGTTGTCCACGCCCATCGGCGACTCGAGGATCGCGTAGGTGCACTCGTAGTCGTAGTCCGACAGTGTCAGCAGTTGCTCGCGGATCAGGCCACCGTCGCGGGTCCGGAAGTTGCGGATGCAGCCGACCCGGTCGGCGGCGAGCCCGCCCTCGATGCGAGAGTCCGCGATCAGCGGGTGCCAGTCCGGCAGGCCGTTGAAATCGCGCACCACCTCCCACACGCGGTCAGCGGGCGCGTCGATCACGCTGGAGCTGTAGACGCGGATCATCGGGCGCTTCCTGGTCGGGGCAGGCGGCTACTCGCCGGCCTTGGGCACGGCGGGCAGGGCGTTGGCGCTGAGGCTCTGCGCGATCTGGCCGATCTCGCCGCCCTGCACGCCGATCTCGCGCAGCAACTGGTCCACCAGCGGGGCCTGCGCGCGGAAGCGCAGCGCACTGTTGACCACGCTGTCGGCCAGGCCGTGGCCGCCGGGCTCGCCGTTGCCGTAGCTGCCGCCGCCATGGCCGCCGCCGAGGCCGTCGACATGCAGGATCTTGATGCCTTCGATCCGCTCCATCGGCTTGACGCTCTCCCGGATGATGCCTTCCATCTTCTCCACCAGCCGCAGCCGCAGCGCCGACAGGCGGGCCTCCGGGGACAGCACGTTCTGCGCCTCGTTCATCAGGCGCGTGCCCTCCGCATCGATCTCGTGGCGGATCTTGACGGCGAGTGCGCGGATCTTCTCGGCGTCGGCCTCGGCCTCGGCCTGCGCGCGCAGCGCTGCGCCGCGGTCGCCGGCGGCCAGCTTCTCGGCCTCGGCGGCCAGCCGCAGGCGCAGGCCCTCGCGCTCGCCCTCCTTCTGGGCTTCGATCAACTGGATGCGCTTGGCGCGTTCGGCCATCTCGACTTCGCGCGCGGTGAAGACGCGCTCCTCCTCGGCCACGGCGCGCGCGCGCGCCTGATCGGCCGCTGCCCGCGCCTCGCTCTCGGCCTTGCTCTGCTCGGCGACGGCGATGGCGCGCTGCTGTTCCGCAAGCTCGAGCTCCTTGCGGCGCTGGATCTCGAGCGCCTGCAGCTCGCGCTCCTTGGCGATGCGCTCCTCCTGCAGCTTGCGCTCGGTCACCAGCTTGGCCCTTTCGACGGCTTCGCGGGCGGCGATGCCGGCGCGCTCGGCTTCCTGCTCGCGGCCGGCACGCTCGCTGGCGAGGTCGGCGCGCTGGCGGGCGCGGGCGATCTCGACCTCGCGCTCCTGCATCAGGCGCGCGTGCTCGGCTTCGCGGTCGATGTCCAGGGCCAGCTTCTCGGCCTCCAGGTTCTTGGTCCGGATCGAGATCATCGTGTCCTGCTCGATCTCATTGCGCTGCTTCTTGCGGCGCTCGATCTGCTCGGTCAGCCGGGTCAGGCCCTCGGCGTCGAACGCGTTGCTCGGATTGAAGAACTCCATGCCGGTCTGGTCCAGCTGGGTCAGCGAAGCCGCCTCCAGCTCCAGGCCGTTTTTCAGCAGGTCTTCGGCCACCGATCCGCGGACCCGTCGCACGTACTCGCCGCGCTTCTCGTGCAGGTCTTCCATGGTCATTTCTGCGGCCACCGTGCGCAGGGCGTCGACGAACTTGCCCTCGAGCAGCTCGCGCAGCTTTTCGGGCTCCAGCGTGCGGGTGCCGAGGGTCTGCGCCGCATCGGCCACCGCCTGCGCGCTCGCCTGCACGCGCACGTAGAACTCGGCCATCACGTCCACCCGCATCCGGTCCTTGGTGATGAGCGCCTTGTCGCGGCCGCGCGCGACCTCCAGCCGCAGCGTGTTCATGTTGACCGGGATGACGTCGTGCACGATCGGCAGCACGAAGGCGCCGCCGCCCAGCACCACCTTCTGGCCGCCGAGCCCGGTGCGCACGAAGCTGCGCTCCTTCGACGAGCGCAGATACAGCCAGTGCAGCAGCCACACCACGATGGCCACGACAATGGCGACCGCGACCAGTCCGAGGAGGAAGATTCCGAAGTCCGATGCGCTCATTTGAGTCCCTCTGGTTCAGTTGCTGCGGGCAAC
Source organism: Burkholderiales bacterium (assembly GCA_020248865.1). Taxonomy (GTDB): domain Bacteria; phylum Pseudomonadota; class Gammaproteobacteria; order Burkholderiales; family Burkholderiaceae_F; genus JALHMQ01. Next base: position 44,104 of record JADCGS010000001.1, read on the forward strand.
CGCCGAGCTTGGTTCGATGGCTGCCTGCGTGCGGCGGATGGCGACGAAGCGGCGGGTCTGGTCGGTCAGGGCGACTTCGGTCGGCAGCCGCTCCATGCTGGAGGCGCCATAGAAGCCGTGGCACTGCGGGCAGTGCGCGAGGATGTACTCGGCGTCCGCCGGCATGGCGATCGGCCCACCGTGGCACAGCACGATCGCCTGCGGATTGACGGCGAGTGCGGCCTGCGCCCACGCGTTGATGCGGGGCACGCAGTCGGCCAGCGTCAGCGCGGTCTGCGCGCCGATGCTGCCGCCGGTGGTCAGGCCCAGATGGCAGACAACGATGTCGGCGCCGGCCTCGGCCATCGCCGCGGCGTTGGCTTCGCTGAACACGTAGGGCGTGGTTAGTAGGTCGAGCTGGTGCGCCGCCCGGATCATTTCGACCTCGAGCGCGTAGCCCATGCCAGTCTCTTCGAGGTTGGCCCGAAAACTGCCGTCGAACAGCCCTACGGTCGGAAAGTTCTGCACGCCGGAGAAGCCGAGCTCGCCCAGTTCGCGCAGGAAGTGCGCAGTCAGCATGAACGGGTCGGTGCCGTTGACGCCGGCCAGTACCGGAGTCTTCTTGACGACCGGCAGAACTTCGCGCGCCATCTCGACCACGACCTCGTTGGCGTTGCCATAGGCCATCAGGCCCGACAGCGAGCCGCGGCCGGCCATGCGGTAGCGGCCGCTGTTGTAGATGACGATCAGATCGATGCCGCCGGCCTCTTCGCATTTGGCCGACAGGCCGGTACCGGCGCCACCGCCGATGATGGGCGCGCCGCGCGCGATCTTGGCGCGCAGCCGGGACAGGATCTCTTGACGGGGAATACGGGCCATAGTCGTCCGGGGTAAGGGGTCAGCGCAGCGCCTGGCGCGCGGCGCCGGCAGGCTGCATCACTTCCTTGAAGAGGTTCACGAGCAGGTCGGCGAACTTGGGATCGTTCAGGTGCAGCGGCGTTCGGATCAGCCTGCGATTGGGGCCCGCGCGCAAACCCGACTCGATGGCGGCAAACAGCGCCCGGTCGGCGGCCGGATCCCAGAACGCCTGGCCGGGCGCATCCAGCGCGCTGACGCCGCCTTCGGGGAGCACGAAGCGCACCGGTCCTTCCATGCGGTTGAGCTTGGCGGCGATGAAGGCGCCGATGGCCTTGCATTCGTCCGCCGTGGTGCGCATCAGCGTCACGTTGGGGTTGTGCCGGTACAGGTTGCGGGCCTTGAACCGGGCGGGCACCGTGTCGAACGCCCAGAAGTTGACCATGTCGAGCGCGCCGCACGAGCCCACGTAAGGCACGGCGCGGCGGGCAAACGCATCGAGGCGCTCGGGGCCGGCCGACAGCACGCCGCCGACCAGCTCGTCGCACACCTCGGTGGTGGTGATGTCGAGCACGCCGGCCAGCAGGCCCGAGTCGGCCAGCTTTTCCATCGACTGGCCGCCGGTGCCGGTGGCGTGGAAGGTGATGCAGTCGTAGGCGTCCGCCAGCGCCTTGCTCACGGCCTGCACGCAGGCGGTGGTGACGCCGAACATGGTGAGGCCGACCGCCGGCTTGGCCTGCGACACCTCGTTGCGCGCGTGCGCCACCATGCCGGCCAGCGCGTGGGCGGCATTGGCCAGCACCTTTTCGCTGATGCGGTTCAGGCCCGACACATCAGTGACCGAGTACATCATGCAGATGTCGCTGGGCCCCACATACGGCCGCACGTCGCCCGAGGCGACGGTGGAGACCATGATTTTCGGGATGCCGATGGGCAGCGCGCGCATGGCGGGGGTGGCGAGCGCGGTGCCGCCCGAACCGCCGGCGGAAATCACGCCGCCTACGTCGCGCCGGCCCGCCAGGAAACGCTCGAAGGCGATGGCCATCGCCGTCACGGCGCTGCCGCGGTCGCCGGTCAGGACGGCGCGCTCGCCTTGCGGATGATGGCGCGCCACCTCGCGCGGGTGCACGCTGGCGGTGGAGGCGCCGCCGGAAGTCGACAGGTCCACCGTCACCACGCGCAGGCCCAGACGCTCGATGCACTGGCGCAGGTAGTGCAGCTCGCGGCCCTTGGTGTCGAACGTGCCGCAGACGTAGGCCGCGCGGTTGACGCTGGTGGCGACCGGGAACTCGAAGACCCGGGCCTCGCCCGCCAGGATTGAGGTGGCCGCGGCAGCCGCTGGGGCAGACGTGGCCGCTGCGGTTGCGGCGCGCCCCGTCGCCGTGGCGGGGGCGGGCGGCACGGCGCGCTCGACCGTCGGATCGGCCGCCGTCCAGCGGGTGAAGCCGGCGCGCTCGCGGGCGGCGCCGCCGGGTAGCGGCACGCCCTCGCCGGCCCGCATGACCGTGAGGATCTGGACCCGGCCGTCATCCGGCGCCGCCGTGTCGTCGGGCGCGCTCGGCGTGGCCTCTTCGCCGCCGCTCTTCACACCCAGCAGCCGCTGCTGCAAGTCGCGGTCGGCTGCCAGCTCGGCGGCCGACAGCGTGCGCGCGATGCGGCCGTTGACCATCACTGCCACTGTGTCGGCGACGTCCATCGCCACGCCGAGGTTCTGCTCGATCAGCAGCACCGCGATGTCGCCCTCGTGCGCCAGCGCCTTCAAGGTGTTGGCCACCTGCTCGACGATGACCGGCGCCAGGCCCTCGGTCGGCTCGTCCATCACCAGCAGGCGCGGGTTGAACAGCAGCGCGCGCCCGATCGCCAGCATCTGCTGCTCGCCCCCGGACAGTTGCGCACCGCCGTTGCCGCGGCGCTCGCCCAACCGCGGAAAGAGCTCGTAGACGCGCGTCACGGTCCAGGCGCCGCGGCGCGCCGTCTTGGCGGCCAGGCGCAGGTGCTCGTCCACCGACAGCGATGGCCACACGCGCCGACCCTGGGGCACGTAGCCCACTCCCCTGTCGGTGATCGCGTGCGGCGCCAGGCCGAGGATCTCCTCGCCGGCCAGCTTGACGCTGCCGGCCGCCGGCACCAGTCCGGTGATGGCGTTGCACAGCGTCGTCTTGCCCATGCCGTTGCGCCCGACCACGGCGAACACGCCGCGCTCGAAGGCCAGGCTCACGCCCTGCAGCGCATGGGCCTGGCCGTAGTGCACGTCCAGCCCCGTGACCTCGAGGATCGGGGCGGCCGCCCTGGCGGCGCTGGATTTACGGAAGCCGAGCATCGTCTGCGTGCGCCTCAGTGGTGCGTGTAGCCGTGCTCGCCCATGTAGATCGCCTGCACTTCGGCGTCGTTCTCGATCTCGTGCGGCGTGCCGTGCTTGAGCACGCGGCCGTTGTGCATGACCGTGACCTTCTCGACCACGCGCAGCGCGATCTCCAGGTCGTGCTCGATGATCACGAAGCCGATGTGGCGGGGCAGGGCGGTGAGCAGCGCCACCAGCTCGGCGCGCTCGCCGGGCGACAAACCGGCGGCCGGCTCGTCGAACAGGATCAGACGCGGCGCCCCGGCCAGCGCCATGCCGATCTCCAACTGCCGCTGCTGGCCGTGCGCCAGTTCGCTCACCAGCGTGTCGGCCAGGTGCGCCAGCCGGGCGTGCGACAGCAGTTCCTCGGCGGCGCGGCGCGCGCCATCGTCATGCGCCGGCCGTCGCAGGGAAAAGCGGCCGCGCGCCACACCGCGTGCAGCCAGGTAGAGGTTGTCGCGCACGCTCAGTTCCCTGAACAGCAGCGACGACTGATAGGTGCGGCGCAGCCCGCGCCGGATACGCTCGTGCGGCGCCAACTCGGTCACGTCTTCGCCGAACAGGCGCACGCGCCCGCCCGTGGCGGGAAAGTCGCCCGTGACGACGTTGAACAGCGTGGTCTTGCCTGCGCCGTTGGAGCCGATCACGGCACGCCGCTCGCCGGCGGCCACGTTGAACGTGACCTCGTCGATCGCCCGCAGCGCACCGAAGGCGCGCGAGACACGGTCGAGTTCGAGGGCGTAGGCCGAATTGAAGCCGGTCGACATGGCGCGGTGGCGTTGGCGCAGCAGCGCCGGCGGGGCCACGGCCCCGCCGGCGTTCAGTGCGTCAGCGGCACTGGTTCTCCAGCGAGTTGCGGGCGGCGAAGCCGACCTGGAGGAACTGCTCCGGCGGCTGGCCCAGCGTCTGGTTGACATTGGGCACCACGCGCAACACCCGGTTGACGAGGTTATTGCCCTCCTTGGTGACCTGCGTGACGAAGATGTTGCCGACCGCGTTGCGGTTGGCATCCAGGCGCATCGGACCGGTGGGGCCATTGAGCGTCATGGTCGAGAGCGTCTGGCGCAGCGCCTGGTGGTTGTTGCCGAGGTCACCCTTGACGCTGTCCAGTGCCGTCAGCACGGCCATCATGTTCTGGAAGTACGCGGTGGCAAACAGCGACGGCGTCGGCAGCCCGTCCTTGAACGCGGCCCGGTAGTCGCCCACGTACTTGCGCCATGCCGGGTTGTCCCAGGTGTCGCCGATCGGGCCCGAGGCCAGCGTGCCGACCAGCCAGTCGGGGCGCTTCTGGCCGCGGAACGACAGTACGGTCTGGTCGACCGTGATGGAGCCGCCGATGATGTCCTTGTCGCCGCCCGACTGGTCATACTGGGTCAGGAAGTTCACCGCATCGGAGCCGCCGAGCGCGACGTAGATGCCGTCGATGTCCTTGGGGATGCGCGAGATGACCGCGGAGTAGTCGCGATTGCCCAGCGGCACCCAGAAGCGCTCCACGATCTTGCCGCCGCCGCGGCAGAACTCGAGCGCGAAGCCCTTGAGCTGCGCCCACGGGAACGAGTAGTCCTCGCCGATGGCCGCCACGCGCTTGTACTTCTTGGACGCCTCGCTGCCCAGACCGGCCATCCACTGCACGCCGTCCATGCTGAAGCGGAAGAAGTTGGGCGACGGATCCTGCAGCGTGGTCTGCTGCGCCGCCGACGAGCCGTTCATGAAGGTGCACTGCGCCTGCGAACGCGAGTAGTTCTTGATGGCGATGCCCTCGGAACCGGACAGCGGGCCGACGACGATGTCGACCTTGTCCTGCTCCACCAGCTTGCGCACCTCGGCGGTGGCTCGGTCGGGCGTGGCGTTGGTGCCGCCGCGAATCACCTCGAGCGGCCGGCCGCCGGCGCGCATGCTCGCCTGGCGCAGGGCCAGTTCGGCCCCGCGGAAGCAGTCCGCGCCCATCACGGCGAACGGGCCCTCGGTGATCGACACCAGGCCGATCTTGATCGGCTGGGCCGACTGGCTCAGCACGCTGGGCGCAGCGACGGTGGCCGCACCCGCCGCGATGGCCGTATTGAAGCGACGACGATTGAACTGCATTGATGTCTCCTTGTGGTGTGTTGGAGGGACTAGCTGCGGTGGGCCGTCCGATCCCGCGGCGAGCTTGCGGCGCGGCGCAGCCGCTGCCACAGCCCGAGCAGGCCGTCGGGTGAGAAAAGCACGATCAGCAGGAAGGCGCCGCCGATCACCAGGTTCACGCGCTCGGCGCCGACCAGGTCGCGCGCAAAGGTCTGCAGCAGAACGACCACCAGCGCGCCGATGAAAGCACCGATCGGGTGGCGCATGCCGCCCAGCACCGCGATGACCAGGATGTTGATCATCGCCGCAGTGCCGATCGATCCCGGCGAAATCTGGCCGTTGTACCAAACCAGCAGGACGCCGCCGACGGCGGCCATGAAGCCGGCCACCGCGTAGGCGGCGATGCGGTGCGCCGTGACGTTGAAGCCCAGCGCGCGCATGCGCCGGGCATTGTCGCGGATACCCTGCAGCGCCAGCCCGAACGTCGAGCGCCCGATGTACTTGACGAAGAAGTAGCCGGCCAGCGCGCAGCCCAGGGCCAGGAAGTAGAAGGGCAGCGGCTGGCGCCAGTCGATGCCGAACACCTGCGGCGGATGAACCTCCTGAAACCCGTCGAAGCCGTGGAACACGGCCATGTTCTGCTGGGTCAGGTAGAAAAAGGCCACGCCGATGGCCAGCGTGATCATGATCGTGTAGATGCCCTCGGTGCGCACCGACAGCACCCCGATCAGGGTGGCGCAGACGGTGGCAATCAGGATCGACTTGGGCACGTAGACCCACCAGGGCCACTGCAGGCTGATCTCGAAGCTGGAGACACCGAAGATGGCGATCATGTAACCGGCGATGCCGGCCACGGTCATTTGCGCCAGACTCACCATGCCGCCGTAGCCGGCCAGGAAGGACAGCGACAGGGCGATCAGACCGAGGGCCAGCGACTGGGCGGCGATCTGGTAGGTGAAGAAAGGCGTGGCGAAGAACGGGTAGGCGACCAGTGCCGCCAGCACGATCAGGTGACGCGGGCGGACGTGCGCGCCGATCGCCGCCGTCCAGGATGCTGCGCGCAGGGCGTTGGCGGCCTGCGGAGCGGCTCCCGCACGCGGTGTCAGTGCGGCCGGCAGCGCGGCCGACAGCGCAGCGCCCGCCGCCGGCAGGCTGCCGCCACTGGCCATGGCCTTGCGCCAGCGGGCCGCGCTCACCGGGCCCTCCCCATGATCCCCTGCGGCCGGAACGCCAGCACCAGCACCATGATGAGGAACGTGAACACGATCCCGTAGGTGGGTACGTAGGCCAGCCCGAAGGTCTCGGCCAGCCCGATCAGCAGCGCGCCGATCGCGGCACCCGACACGCTGCCCATGCCGCCGACGATCACCACCACCAGCGAAGCCAGCAGGTAGCGGGTGTCCTCGCCGGGTGCGACCGACAACGCGGTGCCGCCCACCACGCCGGCAAGGCCGGCGAGCCCGGCGCCGATCGCAAACGTGATCGCAAAGACGCGCTGCACGTTGACGCCCGAGGCCGACAGCATGTTGCGATCGTCGACGCCGGCGCGAATCATCATGCCGACCCGCGTGCGGTTCAGGAACAGCCACAACGCGACGCCGATGACGATGGCCGCCACCAGCAGCGCCACGCGAAACGCCGGAAAGCGGCCGACGCCGGGGATCGTGATCGACCCGTCGAGCCCGCTTGGCGGCTGGAACACATAGGTGTCGCCGCCCCAGATCCACAGCATCAGGTTGGCCATGACGATCGACAGGCCGATGGTCACCAGCGTCTGGCGCATGTCATCTCCCTCCATGTGACGGAAGATGATGAGCTGCATCAGCAGGCCGGCGATCGCGGTGGCGGCAAAGCCGGCGGCCAGCGCGACCAGCCAGGACCCGGTCGCGGCTTGTACGCTGAATCCCACGTAGGCGCCCAGCAGGAACAACGCGCCGTGCGCCAGGTTGACGTTGCGCATCAGCCCGAACACCAGCGTGAAACCGCTGGCCACCAGGAAGTACAGCGCCGACAGCGTCAGCCCGTTGAGCACGGTGCGGAAGAACAGGCGCGAGTTGTCGATGGCCGCCCACAGCAGCAGGGCAGCCACGGGCAGGCCGAGGACGATCCACCAGGCAAGGGTCGAGCGGCGGGTCACGCGGGGGCGTCTTTGGCGTTGGCGGTCGGTCGTTACGGCTGACGGTTGCGGCCGCCGGTCAGGCGGCCCAGCGCGTGCTGCGCTGGCCGCGCACTTCCGGCGCCTTGTGAAACTCGCCGTCCTTCATGATGGCCAGCAGGCGCTTGCGGTCCTGCAGCACCGTGATGTCGGCCAGCGGATCGCCGTCGACCAGCAGGACGTCGGCGAGCCAGCCGTCCTTGATCTGACCCAGCTCGTGGCCCATGCGCATCATCTGGCCGCCCAGCCGGGTGGCGGCGATCAGGGCCTCCATGGTCGACATGCCCAGGTGCTTGACGAAGTACTCCAGATCCTTGGCGTTGGTGCCATGCGGCGTCCAGGCGAAGCCGTAGTCGCCGCCGGGCAGCACGCGGATACCGCGCTTGATCATCTTCTTCATCGACTCCACCGCATGCTCGAGCTCCCGGTGGTAGCCCATGTTCTTGGCCAGCTCCGGCGTGATCCCCCACTGGCTGGCGCCGAAGGACGTCTGGATCAGCCAGGCCAGCCCCGGCGCGACGAAGTGCTTGTCCTTGTTGGCTTCGAGCAGGTCGAGCGCCTCTTCGTCGGTGAAGCTGGCGTGATAGATCACCTCGATCCCGTGGCGTACGCACTGCTTGACGCTCTCGCAACTGCGCGCATGGGCCGCCACGCGCTTGCCGAAGCGCTTGGCCTCCTCGACCGCGATCTGGATCTCCTCGTCCGAGAACTGGGTCAGCTCCGCCGGCAGGCCGACGATGTACTCGCCCGACAGGTTGAGCTTGATCGAGTCCACCCCGTACTTGAAGAACATGCGCACGCACTCGCGCATCTGCTCGCGGCCGCTGACCACCGCACCGAAGCTGAACTCCTTGTAGGGCAGGTGCGGCTTGGTCTCGTCGCCGAGGCCGCCGGGCACGGTGATCTCCTGGCTGGCGGCCAGGTAGCGTGGCCCGGGAATCTGGCCCGCGTTGATGGCGTTGCGGATGACCACGTCCAAACGGGGCTTGGCGGTGGCGGCACCGACCGCCGAGGTCCAGCCCATGTCGAGGTAGCGCTTGGCCACCTGCGCGCACCACAGGATGTGCTCCTCGGGCGGCATGCGCTGAATCGAGTCCAGGCTGGGCTGGTCGTTCCAGGAGAAGTGCGTGTGCGCCTCGACCATGCCGGGCATCAGAAATGCGCCGGCGCCGTCGATCACGGTGACGCCCGAGGTCGGCAGCGAGCGGGCGCTGCGTGCCACCCGCGCGATGCGGTTGCCCTGGACCAGCACCTCGCCGCTGTACGGCTGCTCGCCGCTGCCATCGAAGATGCGCACGTTGGTGAACAGGACATTGGCCATTCGGGGTTGCTCCGTCTTGGGTTGGGCTAGCGCAGCCGATCGAGGAACTGGCGAATCAGCACCTGGCATTCGCTCGCACGCTCGAAAGTCATCCAGTGCCCGCAGCGCGCCAGCACTTCGACGCGCGCCTGGCCCTGGCCGTGGTTCAACCGCTGCGCAATCGAGCGCGACACCTGGACCGGCGCGACCGCGTCTTCGTCGGCCGCCACCAGCAGGGTCGGCGCCTTGATCTGCTCCACCGGGGCGGCCTGAGCGGCCGCCAGCGCCTCGCAGTTGCGCGCATAGCCCTCGGGATCCTGCGCGAGCACGGACTCGCGCACCATCGCCACCGTGACCGGCTGCGTCTGTCGGGTGGAGGCCGACAGCGCGGCGCCGACGATCGCGTCGGCGATGCCGAACAGTCCCTCGGCGCGGGCCTTGGTCGCCCGTGCGGCGAGGCCGGCGCGCGCCGCATCGGGAGGGGCCAGCAGGGCACCGAACAGAGCCAGGCTCTGCGCCCGGTCCGGCGCCTTGACCGCGAGGTGCTGACACACGATGGTGCCGAGCGAATGGCCGACGAAATGCGCCCTGACCAGTCCCAGCTGGGCCACCACGCGCAGCACGGCGTCGACCAGTACGCCGATCGACAGCGCGCCCTTGGCCGGCGCCGATTCCTGCAGCGCGTGCGCACGGGCGGAACGGCCGGCCCCCGGCAGCTCGATGCGGATGCAGCGAAAGCCGGGCAGGGCGGGCAGCAGCGGGGTCCAGGTGTTGGTGGTGCCGCCCAGGCCATGCACCATGACGACCGCCGCACCCGTCTCGGGGCCGTCGATCTCGACGGCCATGCGGTCGATCCAGCTGAGGCTCACGCGACGACCCGGTTCTCGATCATGCCGATGCCGTCGATTTCGACGCGCACGATGTCCCCGGCCGCCAGCCAGCGCGGCGGACTCATGCCCATGCCGACGCCCGCCGGCGTGCCGGTGGCGATCACGTCGCCGGGATACAGCGTGATGCCGCGCGAGATGGTCTCGATCAGCGTGGGGATGTCGAAGATCAGGTCAGTGGTGCGCGCATCCTGGCGCAGCTCGCCGTTGACCCATGCTCGTACCCGGGTGTCCCGGCCGTCCAGTTCGGTGACATCGACCAGCCACGGACCCATCGGGCAGAAGGTGTCGAACGACTTGCCGAGGTCCCACTGCTGGTGCCGCATCTGCACGTCGCGCGCCGTGACGTCGTTGACGATCGTGTAGCCCCAGACGTGCTCCATCGCCCGTCCGGCCGGCACGTTGCGGCCGCCGCGGCCGATCACCACCGCCAGTTCGGCCTCGTAATCGATCTGGCTGGAGATCCTGGCGCCCGGCAGCTTGATCTCGTCGGCGGGGCCGATCACGCACTCCGGCACCTTGGTGAAGACGATGGGCCACTGGTCGACGCGCTCGTCGGCCTTGAAGACCGTGCCCTTCAGCTCCTGCGCGTGGGCGCGGTAGTTGCGGCCCACGCACCACAGGCTGCGCCGCGGTCGCGGCAAGGGCGCTTCGAGCTGGACCGCGGCAAGGGGCAAGCGCGGACCCGCTGGGCCAGGCATCGGACCACCCTCGGCCAGGTGTTCAAGCAGAGCGAGGGCACCGCGCGAGCTGACCTGCTGCTGGCGGGCCGGCAACGAAAGCGGCGTGACTTCACTCCCGTCCGTCGAAACCAGCCCGACGTGACGGCCTCCGCCCCAGCGGTAGGTGGCGATGCGCATTCAGGTTGTCTCCACTCGCCACGCTTGTGGTTGCGCGGTCGAGCATGTTTGCTGGGCAGTGAGACTACCCGATAAATGAGACAGGTGTCTCACATTTTTCAGTACGATACGACCCATGCGATGCTGGGCCATCCTAGGGTTATGACGGATAAGAGCCACGCGGCCACCTCGGCAGATCCACCACCCGACCGCGGCGCGCGCGCCCGCACCTATCGCTTGCTGCTGGACCACGCCATGGCGCTGGTCAGGCACGGGCAGCTCGTTTCGGTCGCCGAGGTTGCGGCCAGCGCCGGTGTGTCGCGCGCGACGGCCTACCGGTATTTCCCGAGCCGCGCCCAGCTCATTACGGCAATCGTCGAGGAGAGCCTCGGCCCCGTGCGCAGTTTCGAGCCGGCAGCCGCGGACGGCAGGGCCCGGCTGCAGGAACTGTTCGACCGGACTTTTCCGCGATTCAAGGAGTTCGAGCCGCAGTTGCGCGCCGCGTTGCAGTTGTCACTCGAACACTGGGCGCGTGCGCGCGCCGGCACGCTGCAAGAGGAGCCGTTCCGGCGCGGTCACCGGATCAAGATCCTGGAACGGGCCGCGGCTCCGTTGCGGCGGGCGCTCGGCGAGGACCGGTTCAACGGTCTGCTGCGGGCGCTTTCGATCATCTATGGAATCGAGCCGTACGTGGTGCTCAAGGACATCTGGGACGCCTCGGACGCGGAAGTCGAAGCGACGGCTCGCTGGATGGCGGATGCGCTGATTCGCGCGGCGGTGTTGGACGCGGGCAAGAGTGCGCTGACTACGGTGGGTGCGGCGATTGCAGCGCCGGCGCGGCGGCGCAAGGCGTCTTAGGACGGCGCCTTTGTCGACGCGACGCTCGAAAGTAACGCGGATAATGTTGATTATGTTAAGTCATCTGGGTGGCCTCGCCTCGCACGCGGCCGACAAGGGCCCGCGGACCCAGCGGGCGGCGCGCGGGTTGCCCTCCGCGCCACCCAGACCTGAAGTCCGACCCTCATGTCCCGCGCGAACGGCTGCCGCAGGTCAGCCGCTGCAGCGCGTGCTATGACCCACCGCACGTGGCCGCCGGCTCGAACCCGTTCGCCCTCGAAACCGCGGCCTTGGTGCCTGCTGAGGCCAGCCTCCGGCCGGCCCGCCGGAGCGGCGGCCGGTTCACCGGCGCGGGCTTGCCCGAGTGCCGCTGAGGCGCGCGCGCGCGCCCGTACCTGCGCCAGTTCAGCCCGCGCCCGGCCGCTGCCGCGCGCGGTCGCCCGCACGTGCCCCCCGTCTCGCTTGACAGCGCACAACGAGCCGCCATGGCGGCGATCTAGCCTCCTTCCATGCATGCCGCCTCTTCCCCAAGCCCTGCCGTCTTCGTCTGCCGCGGACTGTGCAAGACCTACGGCAGCGGCGCGGTCGCCGTGCACGCGCTGGTCGACATCGATCTGGAGATCGGCGGCGGCGAGTTCATCGTGCTGCTGGGCCCGTCGGGCAGCGGCAAGTCCACGCTGCTCAACATTCTCGGCGGCCTGGACGTGCCGACCACCGGCGAGGTGCGCTTCGGCGACCATGTGCTGACCGGCGCCGGCGAGGCCGATCTGACGCGTTACCGGCGCGAGCACGTGGGTTTCGTTTTCCAGTTCTACAACCTGATCCCCAGCCTAACGGTGCGCGAGAACATCGCGCTGGTCACCGACATCGCGCCGCAGGCCATGGACATCGACGAGGCGATCGGTCTGGTCGACCTCACGGCACGCCGCGACCACTTTCCGGCCCAGTTGTCCGGCGGCGAGCAGCAGCGGGTGGCGATCGCGCGCGCGATCGTGAAGAAGCCCGAGGTCCTGCTGTGCGACGAGCCGACCGGCGCACTCGACTATGCGACCGGCAAGGTGGTGCTGGAGGCGATCGCCCGCATCAACCACGACCTGGGCACCACCGCCGTCGTCATCACGCACAACGCCGCCATCGCCGGCATGGCCGACCGCGTGATCCACCTGGCCAATGGCCGCATTGCGAGCGTGGAGCGCAACGCCCGCAAGATCACGCCGGGGGAACTCGCGTGGTGAGGAGCACGGCGTGAGGGCGCTCGACCGCAAGCTGCTGCGCGACCTGCGCAGCCTGTGGAGCCAGGCGCTCACCATCGCGCTGGTGGTGGCCAGCGGTGTTGGCGGCCTGCTGACCACGCTGTCGGCGGTCGACTCGCTGGCCGCGGCGCGCGACGACTTTTACGCGAGCGGACGCTTTGCCGACGTGTTCGCCGCGGTCAAGCGCGCACCGCGCGCCCTGGAGGAGCGGCTGCGCGCGCTGCCGGGCGTGGCCGACGTGCAGACGCACGTCGAGGCCGACGTGCGCATCACGCTGGAGGGCGTGAGCGATCCGGTCATCGGTCGCCTGATCGGACTGGACCGGCGGCAGCCGGCGCGCATGAATCTCGTGACCCTGCGGCGCGGGTTCGCCGAGGCCAGCGGCACACCCGGTCCGCCGCTGGCCGACGGCAGCCTGCCGGTGTGGGTGTCGGAGTCGTTTGCCGAGGTGCGCGGCCTCCGGTTGGACGACCACCTCACCGCGCTGGTCAATGGCCGCCAGCGCACGCTGCGCGTGTCCGGCGTGGCACTGGCGCCCGACTACATCTTCGCGGGCCTGTTCGGCATGCCCGACCTGCGCGGCTTCGGCGTGTTCTGGGTCGACGCCGAGGCGCTGACGGCGGCCTACGACATGACCGGTGCCTTCAACCGCATCGCCATCAAGCTCGCGCCCGGTGCTGCCGAGCGCGCCGTGATCGATGCACTGCAGCGTCCCCTGGCCGCCTACGGCGCGCGCGAAGCCTACGGCCGCGCCGACCAGACCTCGCACGCCATGCTCGACAACGAGATCAAGGAGCAGCGGGTGCTGGGCACCGTGCTGCCGGCCATTTTCTTTGCGGTTGCGGCCTTCCTGCTCAATGTCGTCGTCTCGCGCCTGGTGGCCGCGCAGCGCGAGCAGGTGGCGGCGCTCAAGGCGCTCGGCTACGCCAGTTCCGCGATTGCCGCCCATTACCTGAAACTGGTGCTGGTGATCGTGGTCGTCGGCTTCCTGCTAGGGCTGGCGCTTGGCAAGCTGCTCGGGCTGCTGTTTACGGGGCTGTACGCCGAGTTCTTTCGCCTGCCCCGCTTCGACCATCGACTGGCACCCTGGCTTGTGCTGGCAGCGGCCGGCCTGACGCTGGCGACCGCCGTGGCCGGCACGCTGGGTGCAATCGGCGCCACGGTGCGACTGGCACCGGCCGAGGCAATGCGGCCGCCCGCGCCCGGGCGCTACCGGCGCACCCTGCCCGAGCGGCTCGGCTTGACGCGGCTGCCAACGGCGCTGCGGATGATCCTGCGCGAGATGGAGCGCCGCCCGTGGCGCACGGCGCTTTCCACCGGCGGCGTGGCGGCAGCGGTGGCCATCGTGGTGCTGGGCAACTTCATCCGCGACGCGATGGACACGATCGTGGATTCGCAATTCAACGTGGCCATGCGCAGCGATGTGGCCGTCTGGACGCTGGAGGCGGTGGACGACAGCGCGCGCCACGCGCTGGCGCGCCTGCCCGGCGTGATCATGACGGAGTCCACGCGCTTCGTGCCGGTCACGCTGGTCAACGGACATCGGCGCGAACGCTCGCAGATCCGCGGCTACGCCGAAGAGCCCGAGCTGTACCGCATCGCCGACGTTCACAACCACAACACGCAGCCCACCGGCGCGGGACTCGTCCTCACCGACCGTCTGGCGGCCAAGCTCGGCGTCGGCGTCGGCGACACGCTGCTCGTCGAGGTGCTCGAGGGCCGCGCGCAGACCCTGCACCTGCCGGTCGATGCCCTGGTCACCGAGATGATGGGCCTGAACGCGTACATGGGGCGCCATGCGCTCAACCGTGCGCTGGGCGACGGCGATCTGAGCAACGGTTTCGCGCTGAAGACCGAGGCCGGCCGCGAGGCGGCGGCGCTGGAGGCAACGCGCCAGATGCCCAGGGTGATCGGCGCCTTCAGCAAGGCCAGCCTGATGCGCAACATGCAGGAGATCAGCGCCCGCAACATCCGCATCATGAGCACCGTGCTGACGGTGTTCGCGGCCGTCATCGCCGTCGGCGTGGTCTACAACAACGCGCGCATCGCACTGGCCGAGCGCAGTTGGGAGCTGGCGAGCCTGCGCGTGCTCGGCTTCAGCCGCGCCGAGGTCTCGGGGCTGCTGCTGGGCGAGATGGCGCTGACCCTCGCGCTGGCCGTGCCGCTCGGCTGGCTGCTCGGCTGGGGTCTGGTCCACGAGGTGGTGCAGTTGCTCAGGAGCGACCAGTTCCACTTCCCGGTCGTGATCCTGCCCCGTACGTATGCTTGGGCCGCGCTGGCCGTGCTGCTGTCGGCCGCCGTCAGCGCGCTCGTGGTCCGCCGTCGCATCGACCGGCTCGACATGGTGGCGGCCCTGAAGACCCGTGAATGAGGTTGCGCCGATGAGTCGCAGGAGCTGGATCGCCGCCATAGCTGCCGCCGTGCTGCTGGGGCTCGCACTGCTGTGGGCCTTTGCGCCGCAGCCGGTTGCGGTCGAGGTCGCCGCGGTCACCCAGGGCCGCTTCGAGACCACCATCGACGAGGACGGCAAGACCCGTCTGGCCGACCGCTATGTGGTCGCCGCCGCCCTGGCCGGCCGGCTGGCCCGGATCGGCCTGCGCGAAGGCGATCCGGTGCAAGCCGGCATGACCGTGGCGACCCTGACGCCGGCGCTGCCGGCGCTGCAGGACGAACGCACGCGACGCGAGTTGCGCGCGCGCGTCGAGGCCGCCGAGGACAACGTGACGCGGGCCGGCGCGCGCGTGCAACGCGTGCAGGTCGCGCTCGCGCAGGCCCGCACCGAGCAGCGCCGCAGCGAGGAACTGTCGCAGCAGGGGTTCATCGCGCCGACCAAGCTCGATGCCGATCGCCTCGCCACCGAGGCGGCGCAGCGCGAGCTCGACACCGCCGCTGCCGAACAGCGCATCGCCGGGCACGACCTGGAGCAGGCTCGCGCCGCGCTCGGCGCCGCGCAGCCGGGTGCGGCCGCCCGTCCCTTCGAGGTGCGCTCCCCGATCGGCGGGCGGGTGATGCGCGTCCTGCAGCAGAGCGAGACGGTGGTTGCGCTGGGCACGCCGCTCATCGAGCTTGGCGATACCCAGCGCCTGGAGATCGTCGCTGAACTGCTGACTGCCGATGCGCTCGCGGCCGCGCCCGGCCGGCGCGTACGGATCGAGAGCTGGGGCGGTCCGGCTGCCCTGGAAGGCCGGGTTCGCGCGGTGGAACCTGCGGCCTTCACCAAGGTGTCCGCCCTGGGCGTCGAGGAGCAGCGGGTCCGCGTGCTGATCGACTTCACCAGCCCGCATGCTCAGTGGCAGGCGCTGGGCGACGGGTTCCGGGTGGGCGTGCGCATTGTCACCGTGGCGCAGGAGGAGGCGCTGCAGGTGCCCGTGAGCGCCGTCTTCCCGCTGCCCGCCGATGGCGCGGGACCGGGGCTGGATACGGCTGCCGACCCGCCAACCCACGCGGTGTTCGTGGTCGAGGGCGGCCTCGCCCGCCAGGTGCCGGTCCGCCTCGGCGGCCGCAACGGCAGCGCCGCTTGGATCCGCAGCGGGCTCGCCCTGGGCACTTCGGTCATCGTTTACCCGCCGGCCACCGTGCGCGACGGCGTTCGGGTGCGCGTGCGCGGCAGTTGAGGCCTGCCACGCAGCGCGGCTCCGGCCCTGCGATGACGGCCGCCGATGCGCCGCCCTTTCGCTACTCGGCGCCGATCCCCTTGGCCCAGGCCGCAAAGCGCGCGTCCTTGGCCGACAGGTAGCGCTCGTTGTGCGGGTTGGCGGGCACCTTGATGGGCACCTGCGCGAGCACCTGCACGCCGTGCTGTTCCAGTTGCACCACCTTGGAAGGGTTGGCCGTCAGCAGCCGGATCTGGTTCACGCCAAGGGCCAGCAGCATCCCGGCGGCCATGTCGTACTCGCGGGCGTCGGCCCGGTGGCCCAGGTAACGGTTGGCCTCGAAGGTGTCCATGCCGTCATCCTGCAGCGCGTAAGCGTCGATCTTGGCCGCCAGGCCGATGCCGCGGCCCTCCTGCATCAGATAGAGCAGCAGGCCGCCTTCGGCCTGCATCTGGGCCAGCGCAGCATCGAGTTGCTCGCCGCAGTCGCAGCGCTGCGAGCCCAGCACGTCACCGGTGATGCAGGACGAGTGCACCCTCACCCAGGGGACCGGCTGGGTATCGAGATCGCCGAAAATCAGGGCGAAGTGGTCGGGCTGGTCGAGGCCGTCGAACGTGACGATCTGCGCCAGGACGGGCGTGCCGCGCTTGAGAGGCAGGGGTACACGACGGCGCACGCTCACCACCTTGCGCCGGGCATGAAGGCTGGACACGGTGGCAGGGGCGGGCTTGGCTACGGACATCGCGGGACGGCAGATCGCGGCCGCAGGCGCCGGCCGCCGGAACAGGACAGGGACTCAACTGTAGCCAATCCACGGCGCCGGACGCCGCTTCGGTGGGAGCGGGTGCTGCGGGGGTTCGCGGCCGGCGGCGGATGCGGTGCCGTGGCCGCAAGCCGACCGACGTCATGGGCGCGGAATCCTGCACGGCGGCGGCCGTGTTCGTGCACGCCTGGACTTGCGAATCCAGGTCCGCCGCACCCGTGGTGGCCTCAGGCCGATCGGCCGCGAGTCTCCGGGCCGGGTGCGCTGCATCCCGAAAGGACAGCGGCGGCCGGCAAGAGCCGGGCGGCTCGGGAAGTTACTTTAAAAGTAATTTATGAGATGACTATTGCAAAACATTGAATAGCATGTAGAAATTTTGAGAAGATGCTCGAGCGATCTCGTCGGCCGAGACATCCCTCAGGCGGCCAATCATGGCCGCCACGTGGGGAACGAATCCCGGTTCGTTGGTCTTGCCGCGGTGCGGCACCGGAGCCAGATATGGCGCATCGGTCTCGATCAGCAATCGATCCAGGGGCACCCGGGCAGCCACCTGCTGCAATTCCACGGCGCTCTTGAACGTGACGATGCCCGAGAACGAGATGTAGAACCCCAGGTCGAGCGCCGCCTGGGCGACCTCCCAGGACTCGGTGAAGCAGTGCATCACCCCGCCCGCCTTCTCGGCACCCTCCTCCCGCATGATCCGCAGGGTGTCGGATGCGGCAGACCGCGTGTGGATGATCAGCGGCTTGCCGCAAGCCCGCGCGGCGCGGATGTGGACGCGAAAGCGCTCACGCTGCCATTCGAGCGGCTCGTTCAGACGATAGTAGTCAAGCCCGGTCTCGCCGATGGCGACCACCTTGGGAACCTGTGCCAGTTCAAGCAGCCTGGCTACGGTCGGCTCTTCGCCCCCCTGGGAGTCCGGGTGCACCCCGACCGATGCATGGATGTGGGGGTACGCCTGCGCCAGGGCCTGCACCTGCGCAAACTCTTCCAGTGTCACGCAGACGTTCAGGGCGGCGCTGACCTGCGCAGAACGCATGCGCGCCAGCACCTGGTCGATCTGGCCAGCCAGTTCCGGGAACGACAAATGGCAGTGCGAGTCGACGTACATCGACAGAGCCGCGAAAGACGGGTGGCGCGCCGGCCGCCCGGCGGCCGTGCCAGCGCTAGATGGTGTGAGTCGGACGGGACGACTTCAAGGCCGCCCCGAGAATGTCTTCGATCCGCTTGCGCGCAATTGCGCCACTCTCGTCCGCCGGGAAGTGCACGCCGATGCCGGGCGTGCGGTTGGCGCCGCCGGCCGGGCTGATCCAGACCACGCGGCCGGCCACCGGCAACTTGGTCGGATCGTCCATCAGCATGAGAATCAGGTAGACCTCATCGCCTAACTGGTAAGCGCGGGAGGTTGGAACGAAGATACCGCCGTTCTTCAGGTAGGCCATGTAGGCGGCATAAAGGGCCGCCTTCTCCTTGATCGCCAGCGACAACACCGCCGGACGGCCGCCGGCGGGCGTACCGGCAGCACCCATTTGGGTGGCCGGGCCCTGCATCGCGAGGCGAGTCAGCGGTCCGGCATTGGCGGGGGCGTCATTCATCGGTCGAGGGCTCCAGCAGGCGCAGCGCGCAGGACACCGGCATACCCCAGCAGCGCGCTCTCCACCACGAGACGGGCATTGAGCGGATGATCCCGCGTCGCCTGCAGACGGTTGAGCTGGTCGACCCAGGCCAGGATGACCGGGGCCGACGCCGCGCGCGCCAGGCGCGCCAGCGCCTGTGAATGATCGGGATGATATCGGACGTCGCCGCCGGCCATAAGCGCCAATAAGTCCCAGGCCCAGCGCTGAAACAGCGAAATTGCCGCCTCTGCGGGAACCGTCTTGCCAAGCTGGCCTGCCACCTCGGCGGCCGACAGCGTCGGCCCCTGTGCCAGCAGCGCGACAAGCGTGCGGCGAAGTTCGGCGTCCAGCCGCGTCGGGGTCTCCGCATCCTCGTCGACGTCCTGCGCGGCCAGCCAGGCCGCCAGCGGGCTGCCGCCGGCCTCGGCCAGTGCCGCTTCCGGCTTGACCACGCCGCCGCTGCGCAGCCAGGCGAGCACGGCGGTCCGGTCGGGAGCCCGGCATCGCACCAGCAGGCAACGCGATCGCACGGTGGGCAGCACGTCGTCGATGGCATCGGTGGCCAGGACGAACAGCGTGCCCGCAGGGGGTTCCTCCAGCATCTTGAGCAGCGCATTGGCCGCTTCGATCGTGATGCGTTCGGCTGGCGCGAGCACCACCACGCGCAGACCGCCACGATGGGTCGAGGTCGTCAGGAAACGCGCCAGCCGCCGCACGGCATCGATGCGGATCTCGCGTGAAGCGCGTGCGCTGCGAGCCGCGTCCGGATCCGGCTCGGCGGGCGGCACAACCGCGCCGCCGCCTTCGCCCTCCTCGTCGGCGTTGTCGGCCTCATCCTCGCCGGTCAGGCGCCAGCGCGCCATCACGTCCGGGACCACCACGCGCAGGTCGGGATGTGCGCCCGCCGCAAACCAGCCGCAGGCTGGACATTGCCCGCAGGCGTGACCGTCGTTCCGAGGCGACTCGCACAGACGGGCCTGCGCATAGTCCAGCGCCAGTACCTTCTTGCCGATGCCGGCCGCCCCATGCAGCAGCACGGCGTGCACGCTGCGCGCCTGCAAGGCGCGCAGGGCGGCAAAATCCTCGGCCTGCCAGGGCAGGCGGCTCAGCCGTGCCATCGTTGCAGTGCCAGCCTGACCTGCGCGGCAATCTGCCCGCGCAGCGATTCGATGGCACCGGTTCCGTCAAGCACCACGAAGCGCTCCGGTTGCGTTTGGGCCCGCTGCAGGTACAGCGCCCGCACGCGGGTGAAGAAGCCGAGCGTCTCGGCCTCGAAGCGATCGGCGGTTCGCACGGCAGCCAGGCGCTGCGCTGCCACCGCCGGCGGCACGTCGACCAGGAAGGTGAGGTCTGGCTGCAGGTCCGGATGAACCCACGCCTCGAGCGCGGCGATGCGCGCCTCGCTGAGCTGCCGGCCGCCGGCCTGGTAGGCGTAGGTGGCGTCGGTGAAGCGGTCGCACAGGACCCAGCGGCCCTGCGCCAGCGCCGGCCGGATCACCGTCGCCAGGTGCTCGGCACGGGCGGCAAACACCAGGAGCGTCTCGGTGTCGGGTTGCATCGGGGTGCCGAGGATTAGCTCGCGCAGCGTCTCGGCCAGCGGCGTGCCGCCCGGTTCGCGCGTGCGGACCAGATCGATGCCGGCGTCGCGCAGCGCCTGCTCGATGAACCCGAGCTGCGTGCTCTTGCCGGCCCCGTCGATGCCCTCGAATGTGATGAAGCGGCCCGGCGGGAGGATCGGACGGCCTTCGCGCTGCACGCTCAGGCATTCGCCCTTGGGGCGGCCCGGCGGGCTCATCGCCCGCCTCGGCCGAGCTGGTAGCGCGCCACGGCGCGGTTGTGCTGCTGCAGCGTCTCGGAAAACTGCGACGTGCCGTCGCCGCGGGCCACGAAGTACAACGCGCGCGTCTCGGCCGGCTGCAGCGCCGCCTCGATGGCCGCCCTGCCGGGCAGGGCAATCGGGGTCGGCGGCAGGCCGGCGCGCGTGTAGGTGTTGTAGGGACCGTCGGCCAGCAGGTCGCGCTTGCGCAGGTTGCCGTCGAACCGGCTGCCCAGCCCGTAGATCACGGTCGGGTCGGTCTGCAGCAGCATGTTCCTGCGCAAGCGGTTGACGAACACGCCGGCAATCTGTGCGCGCTCGGCCGCTTGTCCGGTCTCCTTCTCGACGATCGAGGCCATGATCAGCGCATCGTAAGGGCTCTTGTATGGGAGCTGCGGCGCGCGTGATTCCCACGCGGCAGCCAGACGCTGCGCCTGCATGCGGTACGCCTGCTGCAGCAGGTCCAGGTCGCTCGAACCCGGGTCGTACAGGTAAGTGTCGGGGGCGAACAGGCCCTCGGGGTGCGCTTCGGTCGCACCGATCGCCTTGAGCAGCGCGCGGTCGTCCAGCCCGACGCTGTCCTGCCGGAGCTCGCTGGCCGCCGCGAGCGCGGCGCGCAGGTCGCGCACGGTCCAGCCCTCCACGAGGGTGAGCCGCTCGCGCAGCACCTCGCCGCGCGCCAGCTTGTCGATGATCTGGTGCAGCGTCATGCCGCGCTCGAATTCGTAACGTCCCGCCCGCAGGCGCAAGGTCGCATCGGTCAGACGCGCCACGGCAACGAAGCCGTCCTCGTGCACCTTGACCCCGGCGGCACGCAGCTGGCGCGCGATGGCGCGCGCCGAGGCCCCGGCCGGCACGCGCACCTCGACGCGCTCGGCACTCATGGGCACGACGCTCTCGTACCAGTGCCAGGCGGCCAGACCGACCGCAAGCACAGTCAGCGTAACGAGCAGCAGCACCGCGGCGGGTGCGCCGAGGCCGTAGGGGTGGCGGGGAGCGTGACGTTGGGGCATGGCGCGATCGGCCTGCGCGCACGGCAAGTCGGCGACGCGGCCGAGCGCTGCGCAGCGCAGGCGAGGGCCAGCGGTTCCTATAATAGCTACGCTTTTCGTCATCACCTTCCGCGGACCGGCCATGAACGAGGCGACCCTTGCGACCACGACTGCTGCCGGCGACGGCGCCGCCGGTTCGCCGTGCGCGCCCGGCATGGCGCGCGGCCGGCGCGCCGAGCTGGACGCTGCGCTCGCGCAGCCGGTGCACTGCAGCCTCGATGCCGATCTCGGCGTGATCGCGGTGCGCGGCGCGGATGCGGTGAGTTTCCTGCAGGGCCAGCTCACCAACGACAGCGCCGGGCTGGACAGCATGCAGGTCCAGCCGACCGGATACTGCACGGCCAAGGGCCGCTTGCTCGCGACCTTCGAGCAGTGGCGCACGGCGGAGCCCGAGGGCGAAGTGCTGCTGCAGTTGCCGCGCGAACTGCTGCCGGGCCTGCTCAAGCGGCTGTCGATGTTCGTGCTGCGCGCCAAGGTCCGGCTCGGCGATGCCAGCCAGGCGTGGCGCACCGAGGCACTGTTCGGTCCGGGCAGTGCCGCGCTGGTCGCCCAGGCCTTCGGCACCGTGCCTGCAGTCGGCGCCACGGCGACCACCGGCGCCCTGCGCGTCACCCGCATGCCCCCCGGCACACGCTGCGCAGAACGCTTCGTGTTGCGTGCGCCCCGCGAGGTCGCGGTCCCTGCCTCCCTCGGCGAGGCCCGCGCCGTTGCCAGCGACGTCTGGTGGTGGTCGCAGATCGATGCGGCCGTGCCGATCGTCGTGGCGGCAACGCAGGAGAGCTTCGTGCCGCAGATGATCAACTTCGAGGTGCTTGGCGGGGTCAACTTCAAGAAGGGCTGCTATCCCGGCCAGGAGGTCGTGGCGCGCAGCCAGTATCTGGGCAAGTTGCGCCGTCGCATGAGCCTGGCGCATGCGGCGGCCGAGCCCGCCCTCGGCGCAGGCAGTGATCTGCTGGTCGATGGTTCGGCCGAACCGGCCGGCAAGGTCGTCGCCACGGCGCTGGCGCCGGGCGGCGGGCTCGACGTACTTTTCGAGTGCCCGGTTGATCGCCTCGACGCCGGCGCGCTGCGGTTGGCCGATGGCAGTGCGCTGGCGCTGCGTCCCCTGCCCTATCAATTGGTCGACGTGACCGCCTGACTGATACACAGCGACACGAAGCCATGCAGCCGGAGCACTGGTTCGTGTACTACAAGCTGCCTGCTGCGGACCTGGCCGCCTGGCTGCCGCGCAGCCAGGTGCTGCTGCGCGCGGTTGCGCGCGACGGCGGCGTGCAGGGCCGCTTGCTGCAGCGGGCCGATGAAGCCGCCGGGCTCACGACCCTGATGGAGGTCTACGAGGGCGTCGCGGATCCGGTCGGCTTTGGCGCTGCGCTGGAGGCCGCCGTCCTGGCCACGGCGCGGATCGATCCGCCGCTGGCCCTGCCCGTCCGGCACACCGAGCGCTTTAGGCCGGCAGCACGGTAGGCCTTCATCATGTGCCTGGCCATCCTGTCGTGGCAGTCGCATCCCGAGTATCCGCTGGTGCTGGCCAGCAACCGCGACGAGTTCTACACGCGAAAGACGCGCGCCGCCGCGTGGTGGGGGCAGACGGTGTCGCTGCTGGCCGGGCGCGACGAAGAGGCGGGCGGGACCTGGCTGGGCATCAACCGCAATGGCCGCTTCGCCCTGGTCACCAACGTGCGCGCGCCGTCCGAGCGCAACCCGCATGCGCCGACGCGCGGTGCGCTGGTGGTCGGCGCCTTGCAGACCGACGGCGAGCCGGGCGGCTGGCTCGATGGGTTGCAGGTGCGCGCGCGCGGCTATAACGGTTTCAATCTGCTCGTCGGCGACGCGGTGGTCCGACCCGGCGTGCCGGAGGCCAGGCTGCACTACTACAGCAACCGGTTGGAGCAGCCGGCGCGCGCGCTGCCGGCCGGGATCTACGGGCTGTCCAACGCCTTTCTCGACACGCCCTGGCCGAAGGTGACGCGGGCGGTCGGCGCCTTTGCCTGCCAGGTGGCGCGCACGGTGGACCCGGAGGCGCTGTTCGCACTGCTGGCCGACCGCCAGCCGGCGCGCGAGCAAGAACTGCCGGACACCGGCGTGCCACCTGACTGGGAGCGGGCGCTTTCGTCGATCCAGATCCGCGCCAACGGTTACGGCACGCGCACCAGCACCGTGCTGACCGTGCGGCGCGATGGCCTGGTGAGCTTCATCGAGCGCACCTACGCCACGCAAGCGCCGCACGACTGGCGCGACCGGCGCTTCGAGTTCATGGCAACAACGGCGCGCTCGCAGCCATCCGGCTTCGGGCTGCGGGGCGAGTCCGACCCGCGCTGAGCCGCTCGCGGCGCCGCCTTCCGGGCGCGCCACCTACATACGCCGCCGCATCTGCCGGTGCGGTATGCCGGCGTCGTCGTATTCGTCGCCCTCGGCGATGAAGCCTGCCTTCTCGTAGAACGGCATGGCGTGCGTCTGCGCACTGAGCACGACCTCGCGATCGCCCCGCGCGCGCGCGGCCTGCAGCAGCGCCCGCAGCAGCGCGGTGCCCACACCCTGCCCGCGCGCCGATTGCAGGACGGCCATGCGGCCGATATGGCCGTCGGGCAGCAGGCGGCCGGTGCCGAGCACGCGACCCTGCGCGTCGAGCGCCAGGGCATGCAGGCTGAGTGCGTCCCAGTCGTCGAGCTCGATCTCGGCCGGCACCTTCTGCTCGTCCACGAACACGGCGTAACGAATCGGCGCGGCCCCGTCGCGCAGGTCGATCCATGCCCCCAGGCGCACCTCGATCGCGGGCTCAGCCATGCGCGGTCTGCGGCGTCAGGATCTCGAAGGCCATGAGGTGGCTGCGCACGCGCGCCGACCAGGGCGCCGAGCGCGTACCGGCCGGATCGGCGTTGACGTAGATGAGTTCGCCCTCGATCAGCGGCGTCGCGGTGGCGCCGCGCCGGTACATCTCGACCACGAAGCGCAGGCTGCTGCGGCCCAGCCGCGCCGTGCGGCCGCAGACCTCCAGTTCGTCGTCGAACCGGGCCGGCTGGAGGTACTCGAGCGTAGCCTTGCGCACGAAGGTGTCGCTGCCGCCGGCCAGAAAGTCATCCGGGTAGGCCAGCCCCACCGCACGCCAGTACTCGGTCACGCAGACGTCGCAGTAGGTCAGGTAGTGGCCATTGAACACCACGCCCTGCCGGTCCACCTCGGCCCAGCGTACCCGCAAGGGCATGCGATGGCGGAAGTCCGCATACGCCACGATCGTGCGGCCTACTTGATACCGCGGGCCGGATCGCCGGCGACCACCACCGTAAGCCGGGCCGGATCGATGTGTCGGCGCCAGGCGGCATTCAGCTCGGCCAGCGTGAGGCTGCGGATGCGCGCCTCGACCTGCTGGCTGAACTCGAAGTTGCGGCCCAGATCGAGGTTGCCCACCCAGGCAGAAGCCAGCGTGCCGTCCTCCGAACGCGCCAGCAGCCGCTGCTGCAGCATGCCGGTGCGGGCGTCCTCCAGCTCCTGGGCGCTGAAGCCGTCCCGCTGCACGCGGTCCAGCTCCTCGCGGATCGCCGCCTCGGCCCGGGCCATGTTCTGCGGCGCCGCCTGCGCGGCCACCGTGAAGGCGCCGGCGCGGTCGCGCCCGCCGATCTGCAGGCCCGAGCCGGCACCGTAGGACAAGCCATCC
The DNA here is from genome assembly GCA_020248865.1 of Burkholderiales bacterium. Classification (GTDB taxonomy): domain Bacteria; phylum Pseudomonadota; class Gammaproteobacteria; order Burkholderiales; family Burkholderiaceae_F; genus JALHMQ01. The sequence continues at coordinate 69,106 of JADCGS010000001.1, forward strand.
TTCTGACGCAGGCGCTCCATCAGGCGGTTGGACAGACCCGAACCGCCCCCGAAGATGTAGTTGCCGATCATCAGCGGCACCGCATCCGGGTCGTCGTCGCGCAGCGCCACCACCTGGCGGGCACGGTAGAAGCCGTTCTCCTTGTCCGGCGTGGCCACCACCAGCCGCTGCGCCGGCACGGGCCGCGGTTCGCTCAGGATGCGCGCGTACGGCGCCGGCGACGACCAGCCGGCAAACAGCTCGCGCAACAGCGGCTCGATCGCCTGGTCGTCGAAGTCGCCGACGATGGCGATCTCGCCGCGCGCGGTGCCCCAGAAGCTGCGATGAAACGCGGCCACCTCGTCCCGCGTGACCCTGGGCACCGCGGCCAGCCGCTCGTCGATCGACAGATAGCGCCGCGGATCGCCCACCGGGTAGGTGCTCATGGCACGCAGCAGCGCGTCATTGGACGCCGCGGTCGGATCCGAACGCTGCGACTGCAGGCTGGTCAGCAGCTCACGCTGGAGCAGCTCGAACTCGGCCTGCGGGAAGCTTGCCTCGCGTAATACGTGCGCGGTCAGCCGCAGCGCATCGGCCAGTTGCGCTCGTTCGGTCTGGAACTGCTGCAGCCCGCCCTGGATCTTCAGCCGTGTGCGCTCATCGGCGATCTGCTGGCGCGTGAAGCGGCTGGTGCCGCGCGCCAGCATGGCATCGCTGAGCGCGCCTACCAGAGCCCGCCCCTGCAGCGACCGCTCGTCGCCGAAGCGGAACGCCATCGACACATTGACCGTCTGCCCACGGGTCTGCTTGGGCAGCAGTGCCACCTGCAGGTCGCCAAAGCGCACGATGCGGGTGCGGCGATTGATGTTGTCCTGCGATGGATCGAAAACCTCGCCGGCAGCCACCGCCGCGCGGGGCTTGAAGTCCTTGAGCAACTCGGCGGCGGTCAGTGGTGCCGGGATCTCGGCGCGCTGCGGCTTGTCCTCGGGGATGAACAGCCCCAGCCCGCGGTTGTCACGCACCAGATAGCGAGCCGCCGCTGCGCTGACTTCCTCCGCCTTGAGCGTGGCGGTACGGTCGCGCGCCAGGAAGAACAGGCGCCAGTCGCCCAGCGCCAGGTACTCGGACAGGCTGATGCCGAAGTCCTGCGGGTCGGCCAGCGCGCGGTCGAACGCGGTGGCCTGCTCGGCGCGAAAGCGCGTCATCTCCGCCTCGGTCGGCGGCCGGCTCGCCAGCGCCTCGACCACTTCGACCAGGCGGGCGCGCGCCGGCTCCACCGGCTCGCCTTTCTTGACGATGGCGCCGAACAGGATGAGGCCCGGATCGCGCAGGAACATCGGGAAGGCAAACACCTGGGCCGCGAGCCCCTTCTCCACCAGTTCCTTGTGCAGGCGACCGTTGGGGGTGTCGCCCAGCACTTCGGCCACGGCCGCCAGCGCCGCGGCCTCGCGCGACAGGGCCGACGGAGTCCGGTAGGCCAGCAGCGCGATCTGCAGGTCGCCGGCACGGCGCACCGCAAAGCTGCGCTCGCCGTCGTGGGTCGGCTCCACGGTCCACAACACCGGCAGCTGGCGGGTGGAGCGCGGGATCTTGCCGAAGCTCTCCACGACCCAGCCGAGGGTGCGCGCTACGTCAAACTTGCCGGCGATCGTGAGCACCGCGTTGTCGGGCTGGTAGTAGCGGCGGTAGAACGCCTGCAGGTTCTCGATCGCCACGTTCTCGATGTCGCTGCGGTTGCCGATCGGGAAGTTCGAGTAGTTGTGCCAGTCGAACATCACCGCGAACATCCGCTTGAACATCACCTGCGCCGGCTGGTTCTCGCCCATCTCGTACTCGTTGCGGACCACCGTCATCTCGGAATCGAGGTCCGCCCGGGCGATGAACGAGTTGACCATCGCGTCGGCGCTCCAGCCGATGGCCCAGCGCAGGTTGTCGTCGCTGGCCTGGAAGGTCGAGAAGTAGTTGGTGCGGTCGAAGTTGGTGGAGCCGTTGTTGCGGAAGCCGCGGCGATTGAACTCGACATCGGGCTTGGGAAAGTTCTTCGAGCCCTTGAAAATCAGGTGCTCCAGCAGGTGCGCCATGCCGGTCTCGCCATAGCCCTCGTGGCGCGAGCCCACCAGATAGGTGATGTTGACGGTGACGGTCGGCTTGGATGCGTCCGGATACAGCAGCACCCGCAGCCCGTTCGGCAGCTGGTACTCATCGATTCCCTCGACCGACCTGACCTTCTGAACGCCGGCCGGCAACGCCGCAGCGGCGGTGGCCGGCTGCGCCAATGCGGGAGGCGGTGCAGCCAGGACGGCGACCAGGACAAGGAGCCAGGCAAGCAGGCGCGGCAACATGGGCGACTCTCCTTGAGATGCAAGCGCTTGGATCGCTCACGACGCGATTCTGCCAGCCGACCCCGCAACGGCTCCGCCGCGGGCGACGGAACGCCGTGGCGGCGTGATCAGCCGTCGATCCGCGGCTTGAGCTGCGGCTTGACCGTGAACGGATCGCTTGGGTTGCGCTGCTGCACGATGTCGTCGAAGCGCAACTGCACGGTCGGCAGGATCTGCGGGTGCGTCAGCACGTAGAAGCGGTCCTGCTCGACGGCCTCGAACGTGGCCTGCGCGACCGCCGCTGCCGTCATGCGGCCGCCCTCGACCGCCTTGCTGATGGCCGCTTGCGCCGCCCGCTGCGAGGCGGTGGGCGGCGCGCCGTCGCGCAGCGCGGCCGGCCGGTTGCGGTACGACCGTGCGATCCCCGTGGGAACATAGGCCGGGCACAGCAACGACACCCCGAGCGCCGCGCCCGCCAGCCGCAGGTCGTGGTGCAGCGTTTCGGTCAATGCCACCACCGCGTGCTTGCTGACGTTGTAGACGCCCAGGTTGGGTGCAGTCAGCAAGCCGGCGACCGAGGCGGTGTTGACGACATGCCCGCCCTGCCCGCCCGCCAGCATCCGCGGCACGAACTGGCGCACGCCGTGGATCACGCCCCACAGATTCACGCCCAGCACCCACTGCCAGTCGCGCTCGGAGTTCTCCCACAGCAGCCCGCCGCTGCCCACGCCAGCGTTGTTCATCAGCAGGTGGACCGCGCCGAACTCGGCGTAGGCGCGGTCGGCCAGCCGCGCCACGGCGGCACCGTCGGCCACGTCGGCCACCTCGGCCACCACGCGGGAGCCGCCGGCGGCCAGCTCGCGCGCGGTGGCCGCCAGCGCATCGGCCTCGATGTCGGCCAGCACCAGATGCATGCCGCGCGCCGCGGCCTCGCGCGCAAACTCGCGGCCGAAGCCGCTGCCGGCGCCGGTGATGACGGCGGTCCTGCCTGCGAAGTCCTTCATCGTTACCCCTGGGCCGGTCAGGCCAGCCGGACCAGCTGCTTGCCGAAGTTCTGCCCCTTGAGCAGTCCGATGAAGGCGGCCGGCGCGTTCTCCAGACCGGCGGCAACCGACTCGCGGTACTTCAGGCGCCCGGTGGCCACGTGCGCGCCGAGTTCCCTGAGCGCCTGCGGCCACAGTTCCATGTGCTCGCTGACGATGAAGCCCTGCAGCTTCAGCCGACTGACCAGAAACCAGGTCGGGTTGCGGATCGGGATGGGTTCGGCGTTGTAGCCGGCGATCAGACCGCACAGGGCAATTCGGCCAAAGGCATTCATGCGCGGCAATACGGCGTCGAGGATCTCGCCGCCGACGTTCTCGAAGTAGCCGTCGACGCCCTGCGGCGCGGCTTCCTTCAGTGCCTTGCCGACGTCCTGGCTCTTGTAGTCGATGCAGGCATCAAAGCCGAGTTCCCGGACCACGTAATCGCACTTGTCGCGGCCGCCGGCGATGCCCACCGCGCGGCAGCCGGCGATCCGCGCCAGCTGGCCCACCGCGCTGCCCACCGCGCCGGCAGCGGCCGAGACGAGCACGGTCTCCCCCGGCTTCGGCTCGATGATGCGGTTCAGGCCGTACCAGCCGGTCACGCCCGGCATCCCGACCGCACCGAGGTAGGCCGACAGCGGCACCTGTGCCGTGTCCACCTTGTACAGGCCGCTGCCGTCGCTCACGCCATGCGTCTGCCAGCCGAGGTAGCCCACCACGAGGTCGCCGGGATGGAACCGAGCGTGGCGCGATTCGATCACCTCGCCCGCGGTGCCTCCGACCATGGTCTCGCCGAGCGCCTGCGCGGCGGCATACGAGCGGCCCTCGTTCATGCGGCCGCGCATGTACGGGTCGAGCGACAGCCAGTGGTTGCGCACCAGCACCTGACCATCCGCCAGCGGCGGCGTCGCGACGGTTTCGATGCGAAAGTTCTCGGGTACCACCCAGCCGGTCGGCCGGCTGGCCAGAACGATGCGGGTATTGGTCGGCATGCTGGGTTGTCTCCCTAGAGTCGTTGGGCGGCGTCGGGCCGCGTGAGGAACTTGATGGTGCCGAGCGCCTTTGCCACGAGGACGCCGCCCGCGTCGACCAGCTCCGCCTCGCAGTAGGTCATCGTGGTCGAACGATGCAGCACACGGCCATGGGCCACCACGGTGCCGCGGGCCGGACGGAAAAAGCTCGTTTTCATCTCGACCGTGACGCTGCCGACGCCAAGCCGGCCGTCGCGCTCGACGAGAGAGCGGCCGGCCCGCGCCATGGCCACGTCGAGCAGCGCCATGACCACGCCACCGTGGCCCACGCCCCAACTGTTGCCGTGGCGCGGCTGCAGTTCGAGCGCGACCTGCGCCTGTCCGTCGGCGGCGCCGAGCAGTCGCGCGCCCAGCTCACGCATGAAAGGCACGTCGGGGAAGTCCGTCGGCGTGTCGCCCACTCAGCCTCTCAGCCAACCCGCAGTCGAAACAGTGTTTTCGGCGCACGCGGCGCCAACAAACCCTTTGGTAGCAGCGCGACGCTGAGGGTTCCAGCGCGCATCAATGACGAACTCGGCGGCAAAGGTCAAGAGCAATTCCAGCAAAGTGTGGAGGCTCTCGGCTGTCGGCCCAGGCGCCGCGTCGAGGCACGCTAGCATAGAGATCGACGACGACGGCAGCAGCCCAGCTGCGCCTGCGGCTTGTTCGCGGCGGTGCCGCTATCCAGACCTCGCGCGTACGGCCGTACGCTCGGGGCTGCAACGCGCTCCATCACATCGCCTGCCGACCCCTACCGCTGATGAGCGAGTCAGCGGATACGCGACTTCAGCCGTATCCCAAACTCATCCGCCCCACTTGCGTCTCCAAATGCTTGCTTACCGCACGCCTGCACGTCATCGACACCAAGCACCCGCATGTTTCGGCGCGTGCATCGCGACAATGGCGATGCTGCTCCTCTGCCTGCCTGCATGGCCACAGCCTGCGCTGGCTCAATCGCCGCAGCCGGCACCTTCGGCACAAGCGACTGCCCGCCCGAAAGTCGCGTTGGTTCTTTCAGGCGGCGGTGCTCGCGGGGTTGCCCACATCGGCGTGCTGCGCGCGCTCGAGGAGTTGCGCGTGCCGGTCGACATTGTCGTGGGCACGAGCTTCGGCGCGGTCGTCGGCGGCGCCTTTGCCGGTGGGCAGAGCGTGGCGGAACTGGAGCGTCTGGTGCTGTCCACGGACTGGCGCAGCGTCCTGCAAGATCGACCGCCGCGCGATGAATTGAACTGGCGCCGCCGGGAGGACGACACGCTGGTGGCGTCGCGAGTCGAGTTTGGCGTGACGCGAGAGGGTCTGTCCCTGCCGCGCGGTGCGTTCAGCAGCACCGAGGTCGAGCGTCTGCTGCACCTGCTCGTACCGGACACCGGGCTGGTCCCCGTCGATGACTTGCCACTCGTCTTCCGAGCGGTTGCCACCGACATGCTTACGGGAGAAAGGGCGGTGCTGACCAACGTGCCCCTGTTCACTGCTTTGCGCGCGTCGGTCTCGGTACCCGGCGCTTTCGCCCCCATCAAGGTCGATGGTCGCCCTTTGGGCGACGGCGGACTGGTCAGCAATCTTCCGGTGCAGTTGGCGCGCGAGCTGGGCGCCGAGGTGATCATCGCGGTCAACCTCGGCACGCCCCTCGGTGGTCCGGAAAGCCTCGAAAGCGCGCTGGGCATTGCGCAGCAGATGATCAACATCCTCACGGAACAGAACGTGCGTGAGTCACTGCGCGCCCTGAAGCCGCAGGACGTTCTCATCGTCCCCGACCTTGCGCGACAGTCGTTTCTCGACTTCAGCGACCCTGCGCGCAGCATCGCCGCCGGCCTGGCCGCAGCGCACGCTCAGGCAACGCGTCTGCTGGCGCTGGCGGTGGAGCCAGCGGTGTACGCGCAGTTTCGGGAGCACCTGCTTGCAAAGCGCGGCGAGCTCGCAGAAACGGCGCGCGTCAACTCTGTTCGCATCGAACGCCGCGACGCCAACGGCGGCAGCACAACCCTGCCGCCGGGACTGGTCACACTGAAGCCAGGCGAACCGCTGACTGCCGCTGCGCTTGCGGATGCCACCCGGCAGGTGCAACGGCAACTCGAGGTTGAACGAGTCGATACGATCGTGTCGCGCGACGGCACCTCTCGCGAAGTGATCCTGGTACCCGTCGATTCGCCCTCCGACCGTTCGCGCCTTCGCCTCGGGCTGGAGCTGCAGGCGAATTCGTATCGCGAGAACGACTTTGCGCTGGCCGGTCTCTATCGCCTTGGGGGGATCGGTTGGCGCGACGCAGAGTGGCGGACAGCCGTGCTCCTCGGTTCGCGTACCGAAGTGCGTACCGAGTACTTCGAGCCGTTGGAACCGGGCTCGCCGTGGTTTGCCTCTCTCGGCGCCGCGTACCACGGCTACGACTTCACCCTCTTCTCGCAGACGACCTTCGATCCCCTGGCGCGCTTCAATTCGCGCAGCAGTTATGTCGATGCGTCCGTGGGACGCCGCTTCGGGAATGCCGGACACATTCGTCTTGGCTATGCGTATCGAAAACTGGACTTCCGCAGCCCGTTTAATGCCGCTCAAGGCCGCCTCCGCGCAAGTTACGTAACTTCGGAGCTGGTATTCGACACGCTGGATTCCCTCGGCTTTCCGACGCGCGGCTACCTGCTTTCCGCGAAGAGCGGAATCGCGGACCGTCTTGACGGGCTGCTTGCGCGCCGTGTCGGCCCCTGGGCCGGACACGTTTACCTCGCCCGCGAGCGCGATCAGAATGTCACCGCTCCAATGGCCCTGGGCGGATTCCTGCGCCTCACCGGCGCGCCTCCTGATTCGCTGTACGGGTCGAAGGTGGACTTCGGGCGCGCAGTCGCTGCCCGCGAGGTCGGCAGTTTGCCCCTCACGCTGGGCGGTACCGTCCGCCTCGGGCTGTCGCTGGAGGTTGGACGGATAGCCTTCGAACAGCAAGGCCTCGGTAGCAAGACGCGCGCCGCCGGCAGTGTCTTTGCGGTCGCCGACACCCGCTTCGGCCCGGTGTTTCTCGCTTGGGGCAACACACCGGGAATCGGAAGCGCCGCCTACCTGTTCCTGGGCTCCGTTCTGCTGCCGCATCCGCTGCTGCGCTGACGCTGAGTTGAGCGCTGCCGTCAGCCTGAGCTGTCGGCTCGTCGCCTTGCTGCGTTGGCCGCGCGGCGCATGGCAGTAAACGCCTTCAACTCAAACGAACGCAGGCCCACGATCAAGGTGTAGCCGGTGCAGTCGGCGCCCGATTGCGCTTGATCGTCCCGCTGCCGCTGGGCAAAGAGCGACGCCATTTGGCCGACGCGAAGCGCCATATCTTCGGCCCCCGCCGGCGTCAACTGTCCGTGCACCGTCAGCAAGACCTCGCCACGCTCGTCGAACGTGGCATTGAAGTACTCGTCCAGCACATGCTGCCGCAAGAACCGCATGATCGGCCCCTGCGGCCGCCAGTGAAAGCCACGACCGACAAGAAGCCGGTAGCGATTGCCGGGACGAAGCGCGATCAGACCCAGCCGGTCCAGACGCGCCAACGCAGCAACGACCTCGGTTGGCTGCAGGTCGTAGATGTCGAGGATTTGCTCATAGCGCCACTGTGACAAACAGCAAATGGCTGCCAGCAGCAGCTTGGGATCAGCCACCAGCGCACGCTCCTGTTCGAGCGTGAGCTGCGTCAGCTCGGCGCGCGCCTGCGCAGCGCGCACCAGCACGTCCTCGATCGACAGGCCGGCAGCGTCGCAAACCTGGCCGAGCCTAGACAAGGTCATGTCGCGCTCACTGAACAGACGTTTGACGCTGGACTCGCTCAAACCCAAGCGCTCGGCGAGCTCGCGGTAGGTCAGCCCCTGCGCCTTCAACTCCGCGCGCAGCACATCGAACAAACGTGAAATCGAACTCATGCTGAAGACTCGGCTGATTGTCCGGCGCAACGCCGACGGACAGGGTGCTGCCACCACGCTGCAGCCCTCGGACCTCGGAAAGTCCAATCGTATCGCCCGGTGGCCTCATCGGCACCGGCAGGCAATACCACGCCGGTAGCGCTTGGCCGCCGCCGCGGTCGCCGCGAGCATTCGCATCCGGCAGCGCTGCGCTTCCGGACACACAGCAAGCGCAGCGTTCCTTCAAACCCCTCTCAAATGGACATGATCATGAACAGCTGCTGCGCTCCTCGCCGCGGCGCCGCTGCTCTCGGCATTCTCCTGGCGCTCGCCACCGTTCCCGCAGTCGCCCGGCAGCAGCAAGCACACGACAGCGGGCTCTACATCGGCTTCGGACTCGGCGCCGGCAACTACTCGCTGAAGGCCACCGACCTACGAACCAACGAAGTAGCACGCACGCTGGGCGCAGCCGGGGTGATGAGCACCGACGTCAAGAAGACCGCGGCGGCTTCAAAACTGTCGATCGGCTACAACTTCAATCGGCACTTTGGTACGGAGCTGACGAGTACGGGGTTGGACTCCATCGACCTCGAATACCGCGACCGGAACAGCGGTTTGTTGGCTGCCAAGGCGAAGTACTCGGTCGGTGCGTTGGCGCTTGCGGGCGTGGGCCGATACGAGTTCGACAACGGCTTCGTGCTGATGAGCAAGGCCGGTATCGCTTACACGGGAGCGACTCTGGACTACGCGCTTGCCAGACCCAACAGCACGCTGGTGACCGCCGATCCCAACGTAACGAAGACCAACTTCTACTGGGGCGCGAGCGTCGGCTACAGGTTCAATCCGCGCTGGGTCGCCACGCTCGACTACGACGACTTTGGCAGTCTGGGCAATGCCAATACAACCGGCCGTTCGACGATGCGCACCCTGACGGCCAATGCGCAGTACTGGTTTTGAGCAAGTCGTCGCGCGGTGCAACCAGACCCTGCGCCGCGAGCGGTTGAACTGTCATCGCCCGCAACCCATTGCAACCGTGTCAGTGCCGCCGGCAGCGGCCTCAACCAGGGCAGGAGGAGAACCAAACATGAAACCCACCCATCGCGTGCCACCTCGCCTGCTGGGCGCAGCACTTTGCGCCTGTGCAGCCGCCCTTGCCGGCTGCACAGGCGGCAACGTCAGCGGCAACGTAAACGTTGTCGTGCCACCGCCGCCAGAAGTTACAGGCACGCTGCTCAAGGTCACCGAACTAGGAGCCCCACTGGCTGCCCCTGACGCACGGCAGCTCCTGTTGCAGCTGCCGGAGGTCGCCGCCCTACCTCAAGCGCAGCGCGATGCGCTGGCGGCGGAAGTCCAATTCGGCGTGCGCGGCTTTGCATTTGAGTACACGACTAAAGGTCCGAACGGCGAGCCCCGCAAGGCGAGTGCGCTGGCCATGCTCCCGGTGAGCCCCACCGGCGCTGTGGCGACCGTGGCCTATATGCACGGCACGAGCACGAAGCGCAGCGAGATCCCAAGCGCTGGCCAGTTCGATGAAAGCCAGGAGCCGGCACTGCTGTTCGCCGCCCGCGGCCGGCTGGTGGTCGCACCCGATTATCTCGGCCTCGGCACCTCGGATCTGTCCTATCACCCGTACCTGCACCGCGACACTTTGGCCGCTTCCGGGCGCGACGCGTTGATTGCGGCCGCCGAGCTCGCAAAGCAAAAAGCACTGGCGCTCAATGGCGACCTGTTTGTGATGGGCTACTCGGAGGGCGGCTTTGCCGCCGGGGCGCTGCAACGGCGCCTTGCGCAAGCGCCGATCAACGCGTTGGCGCTGCGCGGCACGATGTCGATTGCCGGCCCGCTGGACCTGTCGAAGGCGGTGGACCTCGCGCTCAGTACCGACCCCGCGACCGGCCGCGCGTCCGGGCGTTCGGTCTACAGCGCCTTCACCATCTGGGCCTACCAGCGTGTCTACGGGAATCTTTACTCGCAAGCCACTGAGGTATTCAATCCGCCGTACGCTGGGCAACTCGATGCGCTGTTCGACGGCACCCGCGCCGCCGACACAATCGCAGCGGCACTGCCGGCCAGTCCGCGCCAGTTGCTGACCCAAGGCGCTCTGGCCGCAACGCTGAACGGCAGCAACAGTATCGCGGCGCGCATCCGCGAAAACGACGTTATCGACCTCAATCCGGCCGCCTCCATGGTCTCCTGTCATGGCACCGATGACGACACCGTGCCCTTTGCATCGACCACATCGGCGCGCAGCCGACTGGCGGCGCGCGGCTTCACCCTAACGGTGATCGAGCTCACCGGCAAGGATCACGTCAGCGCCTATGTTCCCTGCATGCTGGAGGCGGTACAGCGCTTCCGCTAGCGAAGATCAGACAGCCCGGGCAGCGGTCGATTTCACGGGGTTCACTATCGAAAGGACCACATATGGAACGCGCCTTCCATCAGAGAAGAACAGTTATCGCTGGCGCCGTGGCGTCTACGGCCATGGCACTGTTGACGCGCTGCGGTGGTGGCGGCGGCAACTCCACCAATGATCCGAGCACAGCAGACTCGTGGGCCGAAGACCTGCCAGCGATGGCGAGCAACATCCGCAGTTCGCATCCGGACCCGAAAGGAATCACGCTCAGCGCCGCGTGGAACAGTGCAGTCGGCAGAATCGCCACCGATGCAAGCGGAAAGTCCGCTAAAGAAAACGTACTGGCGGCGATCCGCCTCGCCGCGCTGATGCAGGACGAGCACACCGCAGTTAGCATCACACCACTCGCCTTTGCAGAAGCGCCGATCCGTTTTGCGACGGCGAGTGACGGTCCCTGGGTGCAACAGATCAGCGCATCGCACATCAATGGCTTGGGCGCGCGCCTCATTGCTATCGACGGCACTTCCGTTACGGACGTTACGACACGCCTGCGCACTTACATCTCCGCAGCGACTGCGGAGGGCTACGCCTTCAAGACGCCGCCAATGCTTCATCAGTGCGAACTCCTCGCGCTGATTGGCGTCGGGCGAAGCGCCACGCAGGCAACGTACACGCTGCGATCATCCAATGGTGTTGAGTTCGACATCACCTTGCAGGGCAACGACACATCTGCCTTGCAGTCGATTTATGGCAGGATCGGAGGTCCAGTTGCGCCTCTATGGCTATCGCAACTCGATCGAAACTACTTCATGACGCCTCTGTCGGTCAGTCAGAGCATCTACCTACGGTACGCCCGCTGTGCGGTAGACGCAGTTGTGCCAATCGACACGTTCATCGATTCGGTGGCACATGCTCTGTCATCGCTTCCAGAACCACGATTGATCGTCGATCTCCGTAACAATCCTGGTGGCGACTCGTCCATCTTCTCGAACGCTCTGTTTCGTTTGTTCAACGCGTTTCCGCGCCTCTTGAAGACCCGTGCCGCCGTGTTGATCAACAACGGCGTCTTCTCTTCGGCGACGATCAATCTCTACGATCTGTTGAGGCTTCCAAACGTCACCACCATTGGCGAACCGCCTGGCACCGCGCCAAACCACACAGGCGAAGTGCGCAATTTCGCCTTGGCCCGGACCGGTCTGGTTCATACGAGCTCGACCAAGGTGTTCACGTTGGACTCGTCGCTGGGAAGCCGAAACTACACGCCGAACATCTTCGTTGCGCCGAGCGTGGATGACCGGGCCAATGGGCGCGATCCCGTGCTGGCGCGTGCGGAATCTCTCCTGACGAATTGAAGCGCGCGTCTTGGTCAACGCATCAACCGACAGACGGGTCTACTCGCGCGCGGGCTCCGCGCGCCTTACGGCCTGTGCGTGCGACGAACGATGGGCCTTGCTCGGGACTCGCCTTTGCATGACCGGTGCGTCGCGCACTTATCGTCCCGGAGGATGAGAGACAATCCGGCGTGGCCCCGCGGGCGTGCCCACGGCGCGCCAAAGCCAGTGCGGGCTCCGGTTGTGCATTTGCAATGACGAGTCGGGCGTCCTTGGCAGTCACAGCGGGCATGACGGAATGCCGCCGCTCAGCCCACCCGGCAGTCGAAACAATGGCGTTCGGCGCGCACGGTGCCGATGAAGGGCTTCATTGCGACGTGATGCGGATGGTGCTGGTAGGCATCGAGCGACTCGGCGCTGTCGAACACCGAGTACAGCATCAGGTCGCAGGTGGCCTCCAGGCCGGGCTCGGGCACGACCACCTGCCACTCGATCATGCCGGGCACGAGCCCGCGGCAGGACTCCAGCAGCTCGCGCACCTTGAGCGCATTGCTGCCGCCGTCGGCGCCTTCGGCCTGCGGCTTCATGGTCCACATGACGACGTGACGGATCACAGCGCATCCTCCGGAGTGTCGATCAACAACGGGTCGCCTGACTGCGCGGGCGCCAGCCAGGCCGCCACGTGCGGCAGCTCGTGCGAGAAGAAGTAGCGGCAGGCAGCCGTCACGCCCGCCGCGGCCGCGCTACCGCGGTCGCAGGCGGTGACGAGCAGGTCGAGCCAGATCCAGGCCACAACCGTGTGACCGAAGGCCTGCAGGTATCCGGTGGCGTGCGACAGCGCCAGCGCCGGCGAGCCGCTGGCCCAGAGCGCCTGGGTGGCTTCGTGCACGGCGCACGCGGCCCGCTGCAGCGGCTCGCTCAGTGCCTTTGCCTCGGCATCTCCGCTGGCAGCCGCGCGCGCGCACGTGGCGGCCATCTCTTGTGCCAGCCGGTGCAGCAGCACCCCGCCGTCCTGCACCACCTTGCGGCCCAGCAGGTCCAGCGCCTGGATGCCGTGCGTGCCCTCGTGGATCATGTTCAGCCGGTTGTCGCGCCAGTGCTGCTCGACCGGGTACTCGCGCGTGTAGCCGTAGCCGCCGAGCACCTGGATCGCCAGGCTGTTGGCCTCCAGGCACCACTGCGAGGGCCAGCTCTTGGCAATCGGCGTGAGCAGGTCGAGCAGTTGCTGGGCCCGCAGCCGCCCGGCATCGTCCGGTGCGATCTTCAACTCGTCCACCAGGCGCGCGCAGTACAGGTTCAGCGCCAGCGCGCCTTCGGCGTAGGCCTTCTGCGCCAGCAGCATGCGGCGCACATCGGCGTGACGGGCGATCGGTACCTGCGGTTGCGACGAGTCCTTGCCGGCCGCAGCCGCGGGGCGGCCCTGCGGCCGCTCGCGTGCGTACTGGCGCGCGTAGCGGTAGCCGGCATAGCCGAGCATCGCCGCGCCCAGGCCGACGCCGATCCGCGCCTCGTTCATCATGTGGAACATGATCGCCAGCCCCTGGCCTTCGGCGCCGATGCGATAGCCGATGGCGCCGCCGCGGCCGTCGGGCGTAAAGCGCCCTTCGCCGAACGACAGCAGCGTGTTGACGGTGCCGCGGTAGCCGAGCTTGTGGTTGAGTCCGGCCAGCACCACGTCGTTGCGCGCGCCAAGGACGCCGTGCGCGCCCACCAGCACGCGCGGCACGATGAAGATCGAGATGCCGCGCGTGCCGGGCGGGAGCGTCCCGTCGGGGTTCGGCACCTTGGCCAGCACCAGATGAACGATGTTCTCGGCCAGTTCGTGCTCGCCGCCGGAAATCCACATCTTGCTTCCGATCAGGCGATAACGCGGACCGAGCGGCGAGTCGGCCCCTGTCTCTAGTACCGCGCGGGTGACGATGTCCGACAGCGACGAGCCGGCCTGCGGCTCCGATAAACACATGGTGCCGAAAAAGCGCCCTGCGACCTGCGGCCGCGCAAACGCCTCAATCTGCGCCGCGCTGCCATGGGCGGCAATGAGGCCGGCGTTGCCGGCCGTCAGGAACGGGTAGCCGCTGGTCGCAATGTTGGCGGCGCAGAAGTGGGCAAAGCAGGCCTTCTCGATCACCGCCGGCAACTGCAGCCCGCCGAGTGCGGCGTCGGCCGCCATCCCCATGAAGCCGCCGGCGACGAAGGCGTCGAGCGCGCGCTTGACCTCCGGGATCAGCGTCACACGATCGCCGTCGAACTGCGGCTCATTCAGGTCGGACTTGCGATTGTGGGGTGCAAACTCCGCCAGGGCCAGCCGGTTGGCGGCATCGAGCATGGCGTCGAAGCCCGCGCGCGAATGCTCGGCGTAGCGCGGGTGGGACAGCAGCGCCTCGGTGCGCAGCCAGTCGTACAGCAGGAAGTCGAGCAGGTGGCGATCGACCAGTTCGCTCATTGAACCCACGCCGTGCGGCGCCCTCGATGATCTTCTTCCCGGCTGGGGCCGCTCATTGAACGACCGATGCGCTGCGCGCTCGGGGACTCGCCCTTGGGGCGGCCCGGCGGGCTGATGCGACTGCCCTCGCGCTGCGCGCGCGGGGATTCGCCCTTGGGGCGGCCCGGCGGGCTCATGCCCGCCCTGCTTCCTGCGCCTGCGCCCGGATCCAGGCCGCCGGCTGCCAGAAGCGCGGATCGGCGTGCTCGTTGCGCGCGAAACCTTCCATCCGTTCGATCACGCGCGGCCAGCCAAGCAGGCGCCCGGCGTAGAACATGGGGCCGCCCTTGGCCGGCGGAAAGCCGTAGCCGTTCAGGTACACGACGTCGACATCGCCGGCGCGCAGGGCGATGCCCTCTTCCAGGATGCGCGCACCCTCGTTGACCAGCGCCAGGATGCAACGCTGCACGATCTCCTCGTCCTCGATGGCGCGCGGCGCGAGCCCGATCTCGCGCCGGTAGGCCTCGATCAACCGGTCGATCTCGGGGTCGGGCCGCGGCCGGCGGTCGCCCGGCTCGTAGCGGTACCAGCCCTTGCCGGTCTTCTGGCCGAGCCGGCCCAGCTCCACGACCCGGTCGGCCACACGCGAGTAGGTCACGTGCGGCCGCTCCTGGTAGCGCCGCTGCCGGATCGCGTAGCCGATGTCCATGCCGGCCAGGTCGTACATGGCAAACGGCCCCATGGCCATCCCGAACTTCGTCAGCGCCGCGTCGATCTGCTGCGGACTGGCGCCCTCGTCGACCAGGAACAGCGACTGGCGCACATACTGCTCGAGCATGCGGTTGCCGATGAAGCCGTCGCACACGCCAGAGACCACCGCCACCTTGCGGATGCGTCGGGCCAGCTGCATGACGGTCGCCAGCACGTCCTTGGCGGTCTTGTCGCCCCGCACTACCTCGAGCAGCCGCATGACGTTGGCCGGGCTGAAGAAGTGCATGCCGATCACGTCCTGCGGCCGGCGCGTGGCCGCGGCGATGCGGTTGACATCGAGCGTGGAGGTGTTGGTGGCGAGGATTGCACCGGTTGGCAGTACGGCGTCGAGCGCCTTGAACACCGACTGCTTGACCGCCAGGTCTTCGTAGACCGCCTCGATCACGAGGTCGCAGTCGGCCAGGTCCTGGTAGCGCGCAGTGGGTGCAAGGAGCGCCATCCGCGCCTGCACCTCGGTGCTGCCGATGCGGCCTTTCTTCGCGGACGAATCCCAATGGCTCCGGCAGGTGGCCAGGCCGCGCTCGAGCGCCTCGGGCTTCTGCTCGAGCACGCGCACCGGCAGGCCGGCGTTGGCGAAGCTCATCGCAATACCGCCACCCATGGTGCCGAAACCGATCACGCCCACCCGCCGCACGGGTCGCTCGGGTGTGGACTCGGGCACGTCGGGCAGCCGGGCCGCGGCGCGCTCGGCAAAGAAGGCATGGCGCAGCGCCTGGCTCTCTTCGGCCTGCATGCGCTCGATGAAAAGCTTGCGCTCGAAGGCCAGACCCTCGTCGAAAGGCAGCCGGCAGGCCGCCTCCACGGCGCTGGCGCAGGCCAGCGGCGCCTGCAGCCCGCGCCCTGCGGCTGCCACCTCCGCACGCGCGGCAGCGAAGAACGCATCGCGGTCGCCGGTCAGCGTGACCACCCGATCGCGCAGGCGCGGTCGCTGGTTGCGTACCGCCATCTCCTCGCAGAACCCGAGCACGTCCGCGAAGCTGTCGCGCGACACGATGCGCTCGATGAGCCCGTAGGCCAGCGCTGTGCCGGCATCGATCGGCTCACCGCGGCTGATCATCTGCAGGGCCAGTTGCGCCCCGACGGCGCGCGGCAGCCGCTGGGTGCCGCCGGCGCCGGGGATCAGCCCGAGCTTCACCTCGGGCAGCGCCATCGAGGCGTCGGCCGTGGCCACGCGGTAGTGGCAGGCGAGCGACAGTTCCAGGCCGCCGCCCATGCAGACGCCATTGATCGCTGCGACCACCGGCTTGGGCGCGGACTCCACCGCGTCGATCAGTTGAAGCAGGCTGGGCTGGGCCAGCATTGCGGGCGTGTTGAATTCACGGATGTCCGCGCCGCCCGAAAACACCTTGCCGGTGCCGGTGATCGCGAGACTGCGCACCAGCGGGTCGTCAAGGGCGCGCTCAAGATGACTCGCCAGTGCCAGCCGGACCGCGTGCGACAGGCCGTTGACGGGCGGATTGTCGAGTTGCAGCACGGCCACGGTGCCGCGGACTTCGTACCAGACGGTCATGAATCCTCCGGGAGATGCGAGCGTCCGCGCGCGGCCGCACGCTCAGACTTCGAGCCATTCCTGCCGAATCAGCCTGTTGGCGCGCAGCGCATCGGGCGTGCCCTCGAACACCATGTGGCCGTGGCCCATGACGTAGACGCGGGTCGAAATCGCCATCGCGATGGTGAGCTTCTGCTCGATCAGCAGGATCGACACGCCCTCGGACTTCAGCGCGTGCAGGAACTGCCCGACCAGCTCGACGATCATCGGCGCCAGACCCTCGGTGGGCTCGTCGATGATGACCAGCTGCGGATCGCCCATCATGGTACGGGCAAGGGTCAGCATCTGCTGTTCGCCGCCGGACAGTACGCCGGCCTGCGTGTCGCTGCGCTCCTGCAGGCGCGGAAACAGGCGATACATGTCCTCGAAACGCCAGCGCCCCGGCCGGCGGCCCTTCAGGCCGAGCACGAGGTTCTCGTGCACGGTGAGCGGGCCGAAGATGTCGCGGTTCTCGGGCACGTAACCCAGGCCCTGGTGGGCGATCTCGTAGGTCTTCAGCCCCATCAGCTCGCGCCCCGCAAAGCGCACGCTGCCGGTGGCATCCACCAGGCCCATGATCGCCTTGGCCGTGGTCGAGCGGCCCACGCCGTTGCGGCCGAGCAGGCTCACGATCTCGCCCTGCCCCACCTCCAGGTCCACGCCGTGCAGCACGTGGCTCTTGCCGTAGTAGGCCTGCAGGTTGCGCACCTGGAGCATCAGATTGCCTCCGCTGCAGTGCCCAGGTAGGCCTCCTTGACCCGCGCATCGCCGCGGATCTGCGCCGGCGGGCCGCTGGCGATGACCTCGCCGTACACCACCACCGAGATGCAGTCGGCCAGGTTGAACACGACGCTCATGTCATGCTCGACCATGACCAGCGTCTTGCCGGCCGTGACCTCACGGATCAACGACACTGCGTTGGCGGTCTCCGAGCGGCTCATGCCGGCCGTCGGCTCGTCGAGCAGGATCGTGTCGGCACCGCCGGCGATCGTGATGCCGATCTCCAGCGCGCGCTGCTCGGCATAGGTCAGCAGGCCAGCCAGCGTCTTGCGCCGGCGCCTCAGGCCGATGCGCGCCAGCACCTGTTCGGCGCGGTCCTCGGCGTCGGCCAGCCGGTTGAGGTTGCGCCAGAAGGCGTAGCGGTAGCCCAGCGACCACAGCACCGCGCACCGCAGGTTCTCGAACACCGTCAGACGGTGGAAGATGTTGGTGATCTGGAACGAGCGGCTCAGCCCCAGCCGGTTGATCTCGTAGGGCTTGCGCCCGGTGATGTCGCACCCCTTGAGCAGCACGCGGCCGGCGCTCGGCGCGAAGCGGCCGCTGATGAGATTGAACAGCGTCGACTTGCCGGCACCGTTGGGGCCGATCACCGCGTGGCGCTCGCCCGCCGCGATGGTGAGCGAGATGCCGCGGATGATCTGCGTCTTGCCGAAGCTCTTGCGCAGGTCCTGCAGTTCGAGGGCGGGGGTCATCGCGTGCCTTTAGCGAACGCTGGCCGCCGCCGTGACGCGCGGCGCGAAGTCGTCGCGCGCAGCGCAGCCGAGCCGATGAGCGCGGCGAGCAGCGCAGCGCCGCGAGCGCGACGCGGGCGTGGATCCAGTTCCGGCAGATGCATGCCCTTCAGTCCTCCGGGTTGTCGCGGATCCAATCCTCGATCTCGACCTGGATGCGGTCCCACTCGGCCTTGAACTGCCGGCGCGTGTATTCGAAGGCCGCAAAGCTCGCGCCCACCAGCGTGATGGCCAGCACCCAGGCCTCCAGCCGCTGCGTGTCGAGGGCAAAGCCGAAGAAGCGCACCTGCGGACCCAGCGCGATGTCGAGCGTCAGGTGATAGGTCATCTCCACCACCAGCGCCAGGCCGAGCGCCAGCGCGACGCCGCTGACGATCACGCCGAAGTACGGATCGAGCAGCGCCCCGAACTTGCGAAACTTCATCACTCTCAGGTTCATCAGGATCAGCGAGCTGAGCCCGCCCGGCGCAAACATCACCAGGATGACGAAGAAGGCGCCCAGGTAGAGCTGCCAGGCCTTGGTGTATTCCGACAGCGCGATCGAGAAGAAGATGAAGACCACGGCGCCGAGGATCGGCCCGAAGAAGAAGCTGACCCCGCCGATGAAGGCGGCCAGCAGCACGCCGCCGGAGCGGATCGCGCTGACCGCCTCGCTGCCCACGCTCTCGAGATTGATGGCCATCAGGCCGCCCGCGATACCGGCAAAGAAGGCCGAGAGCATCAGCATCAGCCAGCGCACGCGCTGCGTGTTGTAGCCGATGAACTCGGCCCGCTCCGGGTTGTCGCGCACCGCATTGGCAATGCGACCGAGCGGCGTGTGCGTCAGCGCGAACATCGCCACCATGCAGGCGAAGCACCAGACCGCGATCAGGTAGTACACCTGAATGTCCGGGCCAAAGGTCCAGCCCGGCACGCCGAGGAAAGGCGGCCCGGCTGTGCGGTTGCCGCTGATGCCGGCCTCGCCGCCGAAGAAGCCTGGAAACATCAGCGAGGCGGCAAACACCATCTCGCCGAGGCCCAACGTGATCATGGCAAACGGCGTGCCCGCCTTGCGCGTGGTGAGCCAGCCGAAGATGAAGCCGAACAGCAGGCCTGCCAGCCCGCCCACCAGCGGCAGCAGCGACACTGGGAACGCGAGCTGCCCCTTGCCGACGAGATTCAGGGCGTGAATGGCGAAGTACGCTCCAAGGCCTGAATACACGGCGTGGCCGAAACTCAGCATGCCGCTCTGGCCCAGCAGCATGTTGTAGCTGAGCGCGAAGATGATGAGGATGCCGGCCTGCGACATCAGCGCCAGCGAGAACTTGCTGGTGAAGATGAAGGGCAGCACGAGGAACATCAGGGCAGCGAAGCCCCAGACGACCCAGCGGCCGAAGTTCAGCGGCCGGTACTCCAGCGTAGGCAGGGTGACGGCAGCCATCAGACGGCCCAAGGCAATCCGGCGCTCCCGAACGGGCGGTCGACAGCGTCCCGCTCCGGGCGCAGAGGGCAGCCGCAGCGCAGGCTGCAGCGGGCCTGTGCACCAACGCGCGCGCCCTCCCGGGAAGCTACAGCGGGCATGACGAACGACCTCTCACCCTCAGTCCTCGCGCGTGCCGAACAGGCCCTTCGGCCGGAAAATCAGGACCAGCACCAGCAGCAGGAACGGCAGCACCGGCGTCACCTGCGCCAGCGTGAGCTTGGCCAGGGTGTAGCCGAAGTCCGGCGGCCCGATCGGCATGCCGAGGCCAGCCAGCATCGCCCCGAGCGACCAGTCGCTGGTCTTGCCGAAGGCATCCACCAGGCCCAGCAGGAGCGACGCCACGAAGGCGCCGGCGAGCGAGCCCATGCCGCCGATCACGATGATCACGAACACGATCGCGCCCACCGCCGCGGCCATGCCGGGCTCGGTGACGAACAGGTTGCCGCCGACCACCCCCGCCAGCCCGGCCAGCGCACAGCCGCCGCCGAAAACGCCCATGAAGACCCGGGGCACGTTGTGCCCGAGCGCCTCGACCTGCTGCGGATGCGACAGCGCCGCACGGATCACCAGACCAATGCGGGTCCGCGTGAGCACGAGCCAGAGCGAGCCCAGCATGAATACCGCCACCGCCATGGCAAACGCCCGGTAGGCCGGGAAGGTGATGCCGAAGGCCGACTGCAGCCAGCGCACCGGCCCGTCGAGCGCGGCGGGCACCTGGTAGGCCACGGCCGCCCGACCCCAGACGACCTGTACCAGCTCGACGACGATGAAGCTCAGGCCGAAGGTGAACAGCAGCTCGGGCACATGGCCCCATTGGTGCACGCGGCGCAGGCCGTAGCGCTGCACCAGTGCGCCCAGCATGCCGACCACCAGCGGCGCCAGCAGCAGTGCCGGCCAGTAGCCGATCCATTGCGAGATCTGGAAGGCAAAGTACGCGCCCAGCATGTAAAAACTGGTGTGCGCGAAATTGAGCACGCCCATCATCGAGAAGATGAGCGTCAGCCCGGCTGCCAGCATGAACAACAGCAGTCCATAGGACAGGCCGTTGAGCAACTGGACGAAGAAGAACTCGAGGGGCATTGCCATGAAGGCTGCTGGCGCAGCCAGTGACGGCCGCTCGCGCAGCCTATGAGGGCCGCTTGCGCGGCCTATGGCGGCGCTGCGCGCCCATGATGAGACCTGGGGCGCGGCAGCGGGTGCGCGCCGCGCGCCGCATGCGCCGCGCAGCCGCCGTCATTTCTCACCCATCATGGACTGCCGCAGCCGCCGTCACGCTTCGTCCGTCATGGCTTCGCCGGTCGCGTCATGTTGCAGGAGGTCGGCTGGGTGGCGATGTAGGTGGGGATCGCCCGCTCGGTCTTCCAGGTGAAGCCGGTCTTCTCGATGTCGTGCTTCAGCGGTCCGCCGACCTTGGCCCAGGAGGCGATGAACAGGGGCTGCTGCAACTGATGGTCGCTGGCGCGCATCTCGATCTCGCCCATGATCGAGTTCATCTTCATGCCGCTCATGGTGTGCGCCACCCGCAGCGGATCGGCGTTGCCGTTGTTGCGCCGGATAGCCTCGGCCACCATCGCCACCGCGTTGTAGGCCGCCAGCGTGTAGAACTCCTCGTTGAACTTCTTCTTGAAGCCGGTGTACAGCTCCTCGCCGGGGAACTTGTCGACGTTGGGGTGCCAGTAGGCAACCATCCTCACGCGCTCGGCGGCGGCTGCCCCCATTGCCGTGGGGGTGCCGATGACGCCGGCGTAGTAGGTATAGAAGTTGACGTTCAGCCCAGCGTCGCGGGCGGCGCGGATCAGCAGGGTGAGGTCGGTGCCCCAGTTGCCCGTGATCACGGTGTCGGCGTTGGCGGCACGGATCTTGGCGATGTAGGGCGAGAAGTCGCGCACCTGTCCGAGCGGGTGCAGGTCCTCGCCGACGATCTTCACGTCCGGCCGCTTGCGCGCCAGCAGCTCCTTGGCCACCCGCGCCACCTGCTGGCCATGCGAGTAGTTTTGGTTCAGCAGGTAGACGCTGCGCACTTCCTTGCGGTCCTTCAGGTACTCGGCGAGCGCCTCCATCTTCATGTCGGTGTTGGCGTCGAAGCGGAAGTGCCAGAAGTTGCAGCGGGAATTGGTCAGGTCCGGATCGACGGCCGCGTAGTTCAGGTAGACGATCGACTGGTTCGGGTTGCGCTCGTTGTGGCGGGCGATCGCCTCGGCCAGCGGGATCGCCACGTGCGAGCCGTTGCCCTGCGTCACGTAGCGGATATTCTGGTCGATGATCGTGCGCAGCAGCGTCAGGCTCTCCTGCGGCGAGTTCTTGTTGTCGAAAGGCACGATCTCGAAGCGCACGCCGGGGCCGGCCAACTGCCTTTGATTGGCCACCTCGGCCACGTACTGGTAGTGCTTGAGCTGGTTCTGTCCAACCGCCGCAAACGGGCCCGACAGCGGATCCATGAAGGCGATACGCACGGTGGCGGCGGCGCTGCCACCCTTGCCCTGGGCCAGGGCGACGCCGCTGAACAGGGCGACGAGGCCCAGCGAGACACCGCCGAGCCACTTGATCAACTGCCGACGCATGCTTGTCTCCTGAAGTTGGCGAGCCTCTCGACGGGCCCGTGGTGCGAGATTACCTGCCTGCCGGCCGCAAGCCAATCGTGGCCGCGCCGGGGCGGCTGGTCAGGTGCCGGCAAGGCGGTAGTCCCTGAACTGCTCACGCAGCCGCGCCTTGAGCATCTTGCCGGTGGCCCCCAGCGGAATCGATTCCACGAACGCCACGGCGTCGGGGATCTGCCACTTGGCGAGCTTGCCTTCGTAGTGCCGGAGCATCTCCTCGGCGCTCAACTGGGCGTCCGGCTTCCTGACCACGACCAGCAGCGGCCGCTCGTCCCACTTGGGGTGCTTGATGGCGATGCAAGCGGCCATGGCCACCGCCGGATGCGACACCGCGATGTTCTCGATCTCGATCGAGCTGATCCACTCACCGCCCGACTTGATGACATCCTTGCTGCGGTCGGTGATCTGCATGTAGCCGTCGGCATCGATGGTGGCCACGTCGCCGGTGGGAAACCAGCCCGTGCCGGCGGCGTCATGCTGCAGCGGGTCGCCACCCTCGCCCTTGAAGTACTCGCGCACCACCCACGGGCCACGCACCCACAGGTCGCCGAAGGCCTTGCCGTCCCAGGGCAGGTCCTGGCCGTCGTCCCCGACGATCTTCATGTCGACCCCGAAGATCGGTCGGCCCTGCTTGTACTGCACAGGCAGCCGCTCTTCGGCGGACTGGCCCAGATGCTTGGCCTTCAGGCTCGCGACTGTGCCCAGCGGGCTCATCTCGGTCATGCCCCAGGCGTGCAGCACCTGCACGCCGTATTTTTCCTGGAACAGGCGCAGCATGGCCGGCGGACAGGCGGAGCCGCCGATGACCGTGCGGTTCATGGTGGAGAAGCGCAAGCCGGCCGATTCGATGTGCGCCAGTAACCCCTGCCAGACGGTGGGCACGCCGGCCGACACCGTGACACGCTCGGCCTCGAACAGCTCATACAGCGACTTGCCGTCGAGCTGCCCGCCCGGAAAGACCAGCTTGGCGCCGACCATCGGCGCCACGTAGGGCAGGCCCCAGGCGTTAACGTGAAACATTGGCACCACCGGAAGGATGGCGTCGCGGGAGGAGAGGTTCAGCGCATCGGGCAGCGCGGCGGCGTAGCTGTGCAGCAGCGTGGAACGGTGGCTGTACAGGACCCCCTTGGGGTTGCCGGTCGTACCCGACGTGTAGCACATCGACGAGGCGAGGTTCTCGTCGAACTCGGGCCACGCAAAGCGTTCCGAGTGCCCGTCGATCAGGGCCTCGTAGCAGTGCAGCGGAACCTGGGCCGCCTTGGGCATGCGGTCGCGATCAATCATCGCGACCCAGTGCTCGACGCCGGGGCAATGCGCGGCGATCGCCTCGACGATGGGCAGGAAGGTCAGGTCGAAGCACAGGACCTTGTCGCCGGCGTGATTGACGATCCACGCGATCTGGTCGGCATGCAGGCGCGGATTCAGCGTATGCAGCACCGCTCCACTGCCGGACACCGCAAAATACAACTCGAAATGCCGGTACCCGTTCCACGCCAGCGTACCCACGCGGTCGCTGCGGCTGACGCCAAGAGCGGTCAGCGCATTGGCCAGTTGCCGGGCGCGCCGGTGGGCCTGGCGATAGGTGCTCCGATGGATGTCACCCTCGACCCGCCGCGACACGATCTCCACGTCGGGATGGAACCGCTCGGCGTGCTGGATCAGCGAAGCGATCGCCAGCGGCGCCTGCATCATCAGGCCGTTCAGCATCGGCAGTCTCCTGGTGTCCTGGGGCGGTGCCCGGCCGGCCGCGCACGGCGCAAATCGACGCGGGCAACGACGAGCGGTACGAGTCGATGGCGCAGTGTAGCCATCCGGAAGTGGCGCAGAGCAGTCAGGCTCTCGTCATCCCGCATGGCGTAAATTCGCGCTTCATGAAGCTGCTGTTCGACCTGCTTCCGGTCATCCTTTTCTTTGTCGCGTACAAGCTGGCCGGGCTTGACCCCGAGACGGCGCAGGCGCTGGCAGCCCGCACGCTCGGGCCGCTCGTCAGCGACGGCCGCGTGCCACCCGACCAGGCGTCGATCCTGATTGCCACCGCCGTGGTCATCGTCGTGTCGCTGCTGCAGGTGCTGTGGCTGCTGGCTCGCGGGCGCAAGGTCGACGCGATGCTCTGGGTCAGCTTAGTGGTCATCGTGGTGTTCGGCGGGGCCACCATCTGGCTGCACGACGAGAGCTTCATCAAGTGGAAGCCAACGATCCTTTACTGGCTGTTCGCCACCGCTCTGGTTGCAGGTCACCTCGGCTTTCGGCGCAACCTGATCAAGTCCGTGCTGGGCGCGCAACTCGACCTGCCGCAGCCCGTCTGGAAGCGCCTGGTGTGGGTATGGAGCGGCTTTTTCGCGGGTGCGGGCGCGCTCAATCTCGCCGTCGCCTACACCGTGCCGACCGCCGCCTGGGTGAACTTCAAGCTGTTCGGCCTGCTTGGCCTTACGCTGACCTTTATGCTGGTCGTTGGCGTCTGGGTGTCGCGCCATGTGAAGGAGGCGCCGGATGTCTGACGGCGCGCCGGGCGAGCGGCTGGCCCGCATCGAGGCGCGGCTGCGCGCCGCCCTGCAGCCGCAGTTGCTGCGGCTGTACGACGACAGTGCGCTGCACGCCGGCCACGAAGGCGCCAAGAGCGGCGGCGGGCATTACCGGATACACTTGGTGAGCGCGTGTTTCGAGGGCTTGCCCAAGCTGGCTCGCCATCGCCTTGTGTATGATTCTTTGCACGATCTGATGCAGCGCGAAATTCATGCGCTCGCCATGACGCTGCAGTCGCCCGGAGAGGCCGCCGGCAGCGCCGACTGATCGTCCTTGTCTTCCAGAAAGTCCGACATGAATCTCAAGCTCCTGCGGGGCCTTGCCCTGTTTTCGCTCACCGTAGCGTCGTCCGCCGTGCTCGCGCAAAACCTGGCCGTGGTCAACAATCGACCGATCCCCAAGGCGCGCGAGGATGCGTGGGTCGCCCAGCTCAAGCAGCAGGGCCAGCAGGACACGCCGCAGTTGCGCGAGATGATCAAGCAGGAGCTGATTCGCCGCGAGATATTCCTGCAGGAGGCCGGTCGTCGGGGCCTGCCCGAGAAGCCGGAAGTGAAGTTCCAGCTCGACGTGCAGCGCCAGAACACGCTGATCCAGGCGCTGATGCGCGACGAACTGGAGAAGCGCCCGATCACGGATGCCGAAGTGGCGGCCGCCTATGAGACGCAGAGGAAGCAGATGGGCGACAGGGAGTACCGCGCCCGTCACATCCTCCTGGAGAAAGAAGACGAGGCCAAGCAGGTCATCGAGCAGCTCAAGCGCGGCGCCAAGTTCGAGGACCTGGCCAAGCGCTCCAAGGACACCGGCTCGGCCGCCAACGGCGGCGATCTGGACTGGGCGGGTGCGGACGCTTATGTCAAGCCGTTCTCGGACGCGATGGTCAAGCTGCAGAAGGGTCAGGTTGTCGATGCGCCGGTGCAGTCGCAGTTCGGCTGGCACGTGATCCGCCTGGACGACGTGCGCGAAGCGCAGTTCCCGCCACTGGCCCAGGTTCAGGGCCAGATCCGCGAGGCGCTGCAGCAGCAGCGGATGCAGGCCTTTGCCGAGGATCTGCGCAAGAAGGCGAAGGTGCAGTAAAGCCCCCGGTTGGGGCCAGGCAAATTGGGGGGCGCTGTGGCGCCCCTATTCATTTGCGCTGCCGGCGGGCCGGCAGGGGGATCGCCTCGACGTGACGCTCACGCCCGCAGCGCGGTGCGGTCGCAGTTGCCGCGCCGCCGCCGCCGATCGCGAGTCCGCGGCGGTTGCCGGATCAGCCGACGTGCCGGCGCGCGTTGCGGAACATCCGCATCCAGGGCGAGTCCTCGCCGAGACCGGGCGGCCGCCAGCTCATCTGCACCGTGCGCCGCACGCGCTCGGGGTGGGGCATGATGATCGTGAAGCGTCCATCGGGCGTGGTCAATGCGTTGATGCCGTCCGGCGATCCGTTGGGGTTCTCGGGATACCGTGCGGTGGCGCAGCCCTGCGAGTCCACATAGCGCGCGGCGACGATCGCCCGCGAACGCGCCGCAGCGCTGCCGAACACCGCCCGGCCTTCGCCGTGCGCATTGGCGATCGGCATGCGGCTGCCCGCCATGCCCGCAAAGAACAGCGACGGCGAGTCCAGCACCTCGGTCATCACCAGCCGGCCCTCGAACTGCTCGGAGGCGTTGCGCTCGAAGCGCGGCCAGTGCTCGGCCCCCGGAATGAGCGGCGCCAGCTGGCTCATCATCTGGCAGCCGTTGCACACACCGAGCGCGAAGCTGTCGGCACGCTGAAAGAATGCCGTGAAAGCCTCGGCGAGCCGGGGGTTGTACAGGATGGTCTTGGCCCAGCCGCCGCCGCCGCCGAGAACGTCGCCATAGGAGAAGCCGCCGCAGGCTGCCAGTCCGTTGAAGTCGGACAACGACATCCGACCGCTCAGCAGATCCGTCATGTGGACATCGATCGCCCGGAAGCCGGCATGGTCGAAGGCGGCCGCCATCTCGTACTGGCTGTTGACGCCCTGCTCGCGCAGGATGGCGATGCGCGGCCGCGCGCTGCGGGCAACGAACGGGGCCGCCACGTCTTCGGCCGGATCGAACGTGAGGTGGCAGTGCAGGCCGCGGTCCTCCGCGGCGCTGACGCGCTCGTACTCCTGGTCCGCGCACTGCGGGTTGTCGCGCAGCCTGGCGATGCGCCACGACACCTCGCTCCAGGCCTGCTGCAGCTCGGCCCGCGGCCGGGCGAAGATCGCCTTCGCGTCGCGCCAGATCTCGATCACGTCGCGGTCGTTGGGCTTGCCGACCGTGTGCGACACCGCACCCAACCCCTCGGCGCGCAGGACGTTCATCACCGCGCTCTGGTCCGCCTTGCGCACCTGCAGCAGCAGTCCGAGTTCCTCGTTGAACAGGGCACGCAGCGTCTGCTCGCTGCGGCGAACCGACACCTGCTCGGGCCGGATCTTGAAGTCGCCCCAGTCGCTGGCCACTGGGTCCATCGCCAGCACGTCGATGTTCAGCGTGACGCCGCAGCGCCCAGCAAAGGCCATCTCGCACACCGCGGCGAACAGGCCGCCGTCGGAGCGGTCGTGGTACGCGAGGAGTTTGCCCTCGCGCTGCAGTTGCCCGACCGCACGCAAGGCGGCGGCCAGCCGCGCTGGGTCCTCGAGATCCGGCGCATCGTTGCCGAGCTGCTGGCTAACCTGCGCGAGGATCGAGCCACCGAGCCGCTGCCGACCGAGATCGACGAGGACGAGCAGGGTGTCGACCGACGGATCCAGTTGCGGCGTGAGCGCGCGGCGCACATCATCGACCGGGCATACGGCAGACACGATCAGCGACACCGGCGCCGACACCACTTTCGCGCCGCCGCCGTCCTGCCAGGCCGTCTTCATCGACAGGGAATCCTTGCCGACCGGAATGCTGATCCCGAGCTGCTGGCACAGCGTGCTGGCTGAATGCACCGCGTCGAACAGCTTGGCGTCCTCGCCGGCCATGCCGCAGGCGGCCATCCAGTTGGCAGAAAGCTTCACGCGCGCCAGCTCGATGTCGGCCGACGCCAGATTGGTCAGCGCCTCGGCGATGGCCATGCGCGTTGCCGCCGCGGCGTCGATGATGGCCAGCGGTGTGCGCTCGCCCATGGCCATCGCCTCGCCGGCGTAACCGGTGAAATCGAGCAGCGTCACTGCGCAGTCGGCCACCGGCACCTGCCAGGGCCCGACCATCGGATCGCGACAGTTCAGGCCGCCCACGCTGCGGTCACCGATCGTGATGAGAAACGATTTGCTAGCAACCGTCGGATGGCGCAGGACATCGAGTGCCGCGGTCGCCAGATCGATCGCCGTGGTATCTATCGCCGGCAGCGTCTGCGCCAGCCGCTGTACATCGCGATGCATCTTGGGCGGCTTGCCGAGCAACACATCCATCGGCAGCGCGACGGCCGGCGCCTGGCCGCTTTCGGCGACGATGAGCTGCCCGTCGTCGCGCACGGTTCCGATGACGGCGTACGGGCAACGCTCGCGCCGACACAGGTGATCGAAGGCCGGCAGGCTCGCCGGCGCAATCGCCAGCGCATAGCGCTCTTGCGATTCGTTGCACCAGATCTCCAGCGGGCTCATGCCGCTTTCCTCGACCGGCACCTTGGCGAGATCGAAGTGCGCGCCCTTGCCGGCTGCGTGCGCGAGCTCCGGCATCGCGTTCGACAGGCCGCCGGCCCCCACGTCGTGAATCGACAGCACCGGGTTGCCGGCACCCAGCGCCCAGCAGCCGTCGATGACCTCCTGTGCGCGGCGCTGGATCTCGGCATTGCCGCGCTGCACGGAGTCGAAGTCGAGCTGCTCGGTATTGCTGCCTGCGTCCATGCTCGAAGCCGCGCCGCCGCCCAGGCCGATCCGCATGCCGGGGCCGCCGAGCTGGATCAGCAGCGTGCCGGGCGGCAGGTCGAGCTTGGCGGTCTGGTCGGCGCGGATGCTGCCGATGCCGCCCGCGATCATGATCGGCTTGTGGTAGCCGTACCGCTTGCCGCCGACGTTGGCCTCGAACGTGCGAAAGTAGCCGAGCAGGTTCGGCCGCCCGAACTCGTTGTTGAAGGCCGCAGCACCGAGCGGCCCCTCGACCATGATGGACAGCGCATCGGCGATGCGCGACGGAAAGCCGAGGTCGGCGTCGCTGCGTTGCCCAAGCGTCACATCCGCATCGGTCTCCCAGGGACGAGGGGCATCCGGCAGCCGCAGGTGCGACACCGAGAAGCCGCACAAGCCGGCCTTCGGCCGGGCGCCGCGCCCGGTAGCGCCCTCGTCGCGGATCTCGCCGCCCGCGCCGGTTGCAGCACCCGCAAAGGGCGAGATGGCGGTCGGATGATTGTGCGTCTCGACCTTGAAGACCGTGTGCGTGAGCTCGTCGCGTGCGGCGTACTCGACGCCGACCGCGCCCTGGGGGTGATCGGAGCGCGGATAGAAGCGGCGCGCCACCCGCCCCTCGATCACCGCGGCATTGTCGCTGTAGGCGACCACGGTTGCCTGCGGTGCGGCCGCGTGGGTGGCGCGGATCATGCCGAACAGGGAGGCCTCCTGCGCCTGCCCGTCGATCGTCCACGCGGCATTGAAGATCTTGTGGCGGCAGTGCTCCGAATTGGCCTGCGCGAACATCATCAGCTCGACATCGGTCGGATCGCGCCGCAGTTGGCCGTAGGCCTCGACCAGGTAGTCGATCTCGTCATCCGACAGGGCCAGGCCCATGCGTACATTGGCGGCGGCCAGCGCCGCGCGGCCGGCGGCGCCCAGCGCGATCACCTGCAACGGCTTGCCGGGCAGCGCACGAAACAGCGCAGCCGGCTCGAACTGCGCGGGCAGCACGCTCTCGGTCATCCGGTCGTGCAGCAGCGCGGCGATCTGCTCGCGCCGGCGCTCGGACAGCTTGCCCGCCCCCAGCAATCCGTGCCCGAGCGTTGCCACGTAGCGGGTACCACGCTCGATGCGGGCTATCGTGGTCAGGCCGCAGTTGCGGGCAATGTCGGTGGCCTTGCTCGCCCACGGCGAGATGGTCCCCAGACGCGGCACGACGAAAAACACCTCGCCCTCGGCGGGCCCGTCATAGTGGTCGCCATAGCGCAGCAAGGTGGCCAGCTTGTCGCGTGCGGCCTGATCGAGCGGGCCGCTCGCATGCACCAGATGCACGTGGCGCGCAGCGACGGCGGTGATGTTCGGCTCGATCGCCCGCAGCCGTGCCAGCAGGCGCGTCGCGCGGAAAGCAGACAACGCGCCCGGACCGTCGAGCGCGAGGAACGTGTCGGTGGAGCTCATGCTGGAGCGGTCGAACCGCTGGAAGGGAGCAGACCTGCGGCTGCGAGCGGTGAAGTGAATTGAATTATGCCAGCCGCCCTGCGCAAGGCCGATCGTCTCAGTGGCCCGACCCTGTTGCAGAGGCCGCAATCCGAAGCGGTCGGACGGCAGGGTCGTCGCACCGCCGCTGCCGTTGCACGAGCTTCCCCGCTGCCGCGTTGACCCTGGCGCGCGCTGGCAATTCCTCGCGCTAACGCGGTCGCTGTGCAGCGCGCACAGCGCGCTGGCCCGCGGAGGTACCGCTGTGGGGGTCGGGCGGCAAAGGCGACGGCACGCCGAGGGCCACCCGGCCTGCGGTCGCGCTACAGGTCGTTGTCGAGCGTATTGGCCGCCGCCAAGGCCTTGAGCAGGGCCGCGTTGCACGACGACACCGACATCGCCAGGCCGTCAATGTGACTTGCCAGTCCGATCGGGTCCGAACGCTCGATCGACTCGATCAGCGAAAGATAGGCCGCATAGGGGCCCCGGCGGCTCACGATGGCATCGGTGACGCTTTCCGACAAGGAAATGAGTTCGAACAGCTTGTCGAAGGGCGCACCGGTGATTCGGTCGAGCATGGAGAACGCGCCGGTGATGAACAGCTCGTCGCGTACCTCGGACGGGGTGTCCTCGCCGCCGATGTACTCGAGGAAGAGCCCGCGCCGAATCGACGCATGCATCAGCGGAAAGGTGTTGGCGTCCTTGCTGGCCGTCGCCAGCAGCAGCGACAGCCAGCGCATCATCTTCTTGTAGCCCAGCATCATCACCGCATGCTGGAAGCTCGTGATCTGTACGGGCAGGCCGAATGCGGCGCTGTTGACCAGACGCAGCAGCTTGAATGCCAGCGCAGGGTCGCGCTTGAGTGTCGCTTCGATCTTCGTCAGTTCGGCGTCGTCGCGCACCATTCGGAGCAGTTCGAGCACCACCGTTTGACCCGGCTGAAGCGGTCTTATCGATTGGTGCCGCGCGTCGTCGAGCGGCCAGCCTACGCTTGCCGTAGCGCCTCGTTCGAATGCAGCATCGATGTCAGCTACGGTCTGCACACCCGTATTGATGAATGGAATGCGCCGGGTGTTTCCGCCAGCGGCAGAGGCTCTATGGCCGCTGGTGTGGATGCGTCGGTCGTCGGTGGTGTGAATCAGCGCATACTCAAAGCACGACAGCAGCGCCGGGGGGAGCGCTGCCTCAGAGCGTCCGCGCAACGCCAGCCGCTTGCCGTCGCGAAACAGCATCTGCACGGCAGTCTGCACCTCCGGAGCGCGCAATGCCGCCGCGGGTACCTCGAGAATGGCGTTACGCGGCGGCTGCCATGAGTTGGCCGTGTCATCGATTGTTACGTCGAGAGGCGCCACCAGTACGGGCGCGCTGGAATCCGGCCAGACCGCATTCAGCGCCTCCAGCAATTGACCCGCCGTGGCTCTGGCCGCTCCGCGCACGGAAAGCAGCGTCAGCCGCGTACCAATCGCCTTGCGAGTCTTGTCGATCAGCGGCGCATAGCAGATGTTGAGGCTCCCCAATTGCGCGGCGCTTTGCGAGGAGTGCGCTTGGGCGAGCAGCGTTCGGTCGGGTGCGTTCATGGCGGGTCAGCGAGAAAGGCGGGCTGCTCCGACGATCCGTCGAGGCAACGGAATGTTCCCGCACCTGCCGAATACCAAAGCGTTGAATTGCTACCGGCCCGCGCCCAATTCCCTGCAATGGAGCAGCGGGCTGCATGCGAGGTCCGGGCTGCGCGTCGAGGGCAAGCCGGGCGCCGCGCCTGAGACCCCGCCGAGATTCGACCATCCGCCCCGATCTCGCGACTGCGCCGCTACCTGTACCCTTTCTACGGGCCCGCAGCGCGGCGCAACCTCGGGCCGCTGGCGACGGCGTTCTCGACAGCTCTCAGGCGGGTCTACCGTACCCGCCGCCACCCGGCGTCTCGATCACGAAGACATCGCCCCGCGCCATCGCCACGCTGCCGATGTGCGCCAGTTCTACGCGCGAACCATCGCCACGCTCGACCCAGTTGCGCCCAGGCGCGCCGGGCGCCCCGCCGGCGGCCCCGAACGGAGCAACCGAACGGTTGTTGGCGAGGATCGAAGCGGTCATCGCCTCGAGGAAGCGAAGTCGGCGCGTGCCGCCATTGCCGCCCTGCCAGCGCCCGGCGCCGCCCGATCCCGGACGGATGGCGTAGCTGTCCAGTCGTACCGGGAAGCGGAACTCCAGCACCTCGGGATCCGTCAGCCGCGAGTTGGTCATGTTGGTCTGCACCACGTCGGTGCCGCAGAAACCCTCGGTCGAAGCGCCGCCGGCCTGCAGGTCGAAGACGCCGGCACCCGAGCCACCGCTGATCGTCTCGTAGTACTGGTAACGCTCGTTGCCGAAAGTGAAATTGTTCATCGTGCCCTGCGAGGCTGCCTGCACACCGAGCGCGCCATACAGCGCGTTGGTGATGCAGGTCGAGGTCTCGACGTTGCCGGCGACCACGGCGGCCGGGTACTGCGGGCTCAGCATGGAGCGCGGCGGGATCACGATTTCGAGCGGCTTCAGGCAGCCGGCATTCAGCGGGATCTCGTCGTCCACCAGCGTACGGAAGACGTACAGCACGGCAGCTACGCAGATCGAGGAAGGCGCGTTGAAATTGTTGGTCAGCTGCGCCGAGGTGCCGGCAAAGTCGATGCGCGCGCTGCGGCGAGCGCGGTCGACCGTGATCTGGACGCGGATGACGGCTCCATTATCGAGCGGATACTCGAAGCGCCCGTCCTTCAGGCGCGTAATGACGCGGCGGACGGCTTCTTCGGCGTTGTCCTGCACATGGCGCATGTAGGCCCGCACGACGTCCAGGCCGAACTGCTCCACCATCCGCAGCAGTTCCTCGCGGCCCTTCTCGTTGGCTGCGATCTGCGCCTTCAGATCCGCCAGGTTCTGGGCCGGATTGCGGGCCGGATGGGGTCCCGACTGCAGCAGCGTCAGGCACTCGGCCTCGCGCAGCCGGCCCGGCCGGTCCACGCCCTGCCCTTCGACCAGCTTGAAGTTGGTGAACAGCACGCCCTCTTCGTCCAGCGTTGTGGAAAACGGCGGCATCGATCCGGGCGTGATGCCGCCGATGTCGGCATGGTGCCCGCGCGAGCCGACATAGAACAGCACGCTGCGCCCGCCGCGGTCGAACACCGGCGTGATCACGGTGACATCGGGCAGATGCGTGCCGCCGTGGTACGGATCATTCACCACATAGGCGTCGCCCGGAACCATCTTGCCGGCGTTCTCGCGCATGACGGTCTTGATCGACTCGCTCATGCTGCCCAGGTGTACCGGCATGTGCGGGGCGTTGGCGATGAGGTTGCCTCGCTCGTCGAACAGCGCGCAGGAGAAGTCCAGCCGCTCCTTGATGTTGACCGAGTAGGCTGTGTTCTGCAGGCGCAGACCCATCTGCTCGGCGATCGACATGAACAGGTTGTTGAAGATCTCCAGCATCACCGGATCGACCTCGGTGCCGATGGCACGCCGCGCCTTGCGTGGCGCCACCCGTTCGATGACCAGGTGGTCGCGCGCGGTGACCTCGGCCTGCCAGCCGGGCTCCACCACCGTGGTGGCGTTGGCTTCGGCGATGATCGCCGGGCCGTCGATGCG
The DNA here is from genome assembly GCA_020248865.1 of Burkholderiales bacterium. Lineage (GTDB taxonomy): Bacteria > Pseudomonadota > Gammaproteobacteria > Burkholderiales > Burkholderiaceae_F > JALHMQ01. The sequence continues at coordinate 102,680 of JADCGS010000001.1, forward strand.
GTCGCCCGGCCGGGTGTCGGCGCGCGCGTACAGCGGCGTGGCATGCCAGGCGCCGTCGAAATACGCATGCACGGTTTCGGCAGGCTGCAGCGCGGCGGCACGCGGTACCGCGCTCACCTCCGCCTCGACCGCGGCATCGCCGGCGCCGACGGCCTCCACACTGACCGCCTCCACGACGAGCTTCCGCTCGCGCATGAGGAAGGAAAAGCGCTGGCGATAGGCCGACTCGAACTGCGCCTGCAGTTCGGCATGCGAGCCGGCCGCCACCAGCAGCGCCGAGTCGGTGCCTTCGTACTTCAGGTGCACGCGCCGCACGGTGCGGATGCGCTCGAGCGGCAGCCCCTGCAGGTTCAACTCCTGCACGGCCGGCTGCGCCAGAGCGTCCAGTGCCTGCGTGAGCTGGGCTTCGCCGATCTCGTCGAGCCGCCGCTCCACCGTGGCCTCGCGCATGGTGGTCTGGTCGGCCAGACCCATGCCGTAGGCCGACAGGACGCCGGCCAGCGGGTGCGCAAAGACGCGGGTCATGGCCAACTGATCGGCCACTGCGCAGGCGTGCTGACCGCCGGCGCCGCCGAACACCGACAGGGTGTAGCGAGTGACATCGTGGCCGCGCTGCACGGAAATGCGCTTGATCGCCTCGGCCATGTTGCCGACGGCAATCTCGATGAAGCCGGCGGCCACCTCCTCCGGCGTCTTGGCCTGGCCGGTCGCTGCGCCGATCTGCCGCGCCAGCTCGGTGAACTTGCGCTGAACCACGTCACGGTCGAGCGGTTGGTCGGCACCCGGGCCAAAGACCCGCGGGAAGAACCCCGGCTGTACTCGTCCGAGCATGACATTGGCGTCGGTCACCGACAGCGGCCCGCCACGGCGGTAGCAGGCCGGGCCGGGGTTGGCGCCCGCCGAGTCCGGGCCGACGCGCAGCCGTGCCCCGTCAAAGTGCAGGATGGAACCGCCACCGGCGGCCACCGTGTGGATGCTCATCATGGGCGCCCGCATCCGCACACCGGCGACCCGGGTTTCGAACTCGCGTTCGCAATCGGCCGTGCTGATGCCGGCAAAGTGCGACACGTCGGTCGAGGTGCCGCCCATGTCGAAGCCGATCACCTTGTCGAAGCCCGCCATGAGGCTGGTTCGCACCATGCCGACGATGCCGCCGGCCGGCCCCGACAGGATGGCATCCTTGCCCTGGAAGCGATGCGCATCCGTCAGGCCGCCGTTGCTTTGCATGAACAGCAGGCGCGGAGCGGCACCGGTACCTCCGGCCGGCCCGCCGAGTTCACCCGAGACCTGCTGGACGTAGCGGCGCAGGATGGGCGACAGATAGGCGTCCACCACCGTCGTGTCGCCGCGCGCCACCAGCTTCATCAGCGGGCTGACGCGGTGCGACACCGATACCTGTGGAAAGCCGATGTCCTGGGCGATGGCAGCAATGCGCGCTTCGTGCTGCGTGTAGCGGTAGCCGTGCATCAGCACGATCGCTACCGCCCGCAGGCCGTCGTCGAAAGCCGTCTGCAAGGCGCGCCGCACCGCCGCCTCGTCGAGCGCCTGCACCACGTCGCCGTGAGCGCCCATGCGCTCGTCGGCCTCGATCACCCGCGCGTAGAGAAGCTCTGGCAGCACGATATGGCGATCGAACAGGCGCGGCCGGTTCTGGTAGGCGATGCGCAGCGCATCCCGGAAGCCGCGGGTGATCACCAGCGCAGTCGGCTCGCCCTTGCGCTCGAGCAGCGCGTTGGTGGCAACCGTGGTGCCCATCTTCACCGCCTCGATCGCTGCGACCGGAACCGGATCGCCGGGCGCCACGCCGAGCAGGTGGCGGATGCCGGCGACGGCGGCATCCGAATAGTGCTCGGGGTTTTCGGACAGCAGCTTGTGCGTGACCAGCCCGCCATCGGGCCGGCGCGCCACAACATCGGTGAAGGTGCCGCCGCGATCAATCCAGAACTGCCAGCGGCCCGTGGAACTGATCGAATCCATGAGGCTTCCTCAAAGACTGGTGGCTGCGCGCGCTGCCTGGTCGTACATGCCGGAAAGAAAACGCAGGAAGGCGGCCAGTTCGCCGAGCCGCGCATTCTCGCTGCCATCCTTCGCCAGCGCGGCAACCAGGCAGGCCTCGCGCACCTGCCGGTAGCGCTCGATGTGCTCCTGTCCCGCAGCCGAGGTCGAGAACAGGACCTCCTTGCCTCGCCTTTCGGTCTGCATGAGACCGAGGCCGACCAGCTTCTTCAGCGCATAGGCGACCACGTGGGTGTCCTCGATGTTGAGCATGAAGCAGATGTCGGCAAGCTTTTTCTCGCGGGCGCGGTGGTTGACGTGGTGCAGCAGCAGGACTTCCAGCGGCGTCAGGTCCTTGAGGCCGGCCGCGGACATGCAGCGCACCACCCAGCGGTGGAATGCGTTGGACACCAGGATCAGGCCGAACTCGAACTCCGACAGCTCCCGGCTGCGCGGCGAGACGAGATGCGAGGATGAGACGAACAGCCGCGGCACCACCGGCTCGATCGGCTGCGCCACCACCCTTGCCGGCGCCGTGCCGTGCCGGCGGGCACGCGACGCGGCGGGCTTGGAACGGGCGCGACTTGCAGGCACAGTGGCTCTCCGGGGACGCGCCGGGTCGATTGGCCGGGTGTCAACCGACAGCCGGACGGCAGACGCCAATGGCCGACCGGCCTCGTCGCGTAAGTTGTCGACAATTTATCAATATTTTCTTGACATGCTAGACCGCTGCACGTAACTTTTCAACCTGCGTGCCCCCGCATCGGCTGGCCGGCACGGCAAACTCGAGGAGATTCCATGCGCCTTGTCCGAGCCCTCGTCGCCGGCCTTCTGGTTGGCGCCTTCGCCTGTGCTGCGCAGGCGCAGTCCAAGTGGGACATGCCGACCGGCTACCCCATTAGTAATCCGCACACCGTCACGCTGCAACAACTGGCCAAGGACATCGAGTTCGAGACACAGGGCAAGTTGCGGATCGTGGTACATCCCAACGGCTCGCTGTTCCGCATGCCGGAGATCATGCGCGCAGTCGAAACCGGCCAGGCGCAGATGGGCGAGATCCTGATGAGCACGCTGGTCAACCAGAATCCGGTCTTTGGTCTCGACTCGCTGCCGTTCCTGGCCACCGGCTTCGACGACGCTTACCGCCTCTACCTGGCGCAGAAGCCGGTGCTCGAGCGCATCCTCGACAAGCGCGGCGTCAAGCTGTTGTATGCAGTGGCCTGGCCGCCGCAGGGCATTTACGCCAAGAAGGAACTGCGCTCGGCGGCCGACATGAAGGGGCTGAAGTGGCGCGCCTACAACCCGGCCACCAGCAAGATCGCCCAGGTGGTAGGCGCTGTGCCGCTCACGATCCAGGCAGCCGAGCTGTCGCAGGCGCTGGCCACCGGCGTGGTGGACTCGACCATGACCTCGGGCGCCACCGGTGTCGACAGCAAGATCTGGGAGAGTCTCACCCACTATCACACCGTCAACGCCTGGCTGCCGAAGAACATGCTGGTGGTCAACCGCAAGGAGTTCGACCGGCTGGACAAGGCCACGCAGAGCCTTGTGGTCAAGCTGGCGCAGGAGGCCGAGCGCAAGGGCTGGGAGCGGATGCGCCGCTACAACCAGGAGTCGATCGACATCCTGGCCAAGAACAAGATGACCATCGTCACGCCGACGCCGCAGCTGATGTCCGACATGCGGAAGATCGGCGACGAGATGGTCGCCGACTGGCTCAAGCAGGCCGGCGGCGACGGCAGGGAGATCATCGACGCCTACAACCGGAGCGCCCGTCCCGCCGCAGCCAAGAAGTGAGCTGACCGACCCGAGCCCCCGCCCTGCGGGGGCTGTTTACATCCGGCGCGCACGATGAAAACCAGGCTTGACCCCTTGTACGACCTGTTTGGCGCCATAGGTGGCCTGTTCATCGTTCTGACGCTCGCCATACAGGTCGTATCGATCTTCGGACGCTTCGTCAGCTTCACGATCGAGGGCTACGACGCCTACGCCGGCTACTTTCTGGCGGCCGGCTCGTTCTTTGCGCTGGCGCACACCCTGCGCCGCGGCGACCATATCCGCGTGACGCTGATGCTCAGCCGCCTGACCGGGTCGGTGCGGATTTGGATGGAGGTGTTCTGTCTGGCCGTCGCCACCCTTCTAACCACCTACTTCGCCTACTACTCGTGCAAGCTGGCCTGGGGCTCGTGGGCCTACAACGACGTGTCGCACAACATCGACGCGACGCCCTTGTGGATTCCGCAGCTGTCCATGGCGCTGGGAATGATCGCCCTCGCGCTGGCCTTTGCAGAAGAGTTCTACCATGTCGCCCGGCGGCGCGAGCTGCCCGTGCAGAGTGACGAGCTGGCGCGCACCGAGTAGCCATGGACGCGCTCATCGCCCTCCTGCTGATCGTCCTGGTCTTTGCCTTCCTCGGCGCCGGTGTCTGGATCGGCATCGCCATCCTCGGCGTCGCCTGGATCGCGATGGAGTTGTTCACCGACCGCATCGCCGGCGACTCGTTGGCGCTGACCGTCTGGGGTTCTCTGTCGAGCTGGACCCTGACCGCGCTGCCGCTGTTCATCTGGATGGGCGAGATCCTGCTGAAGACTCGTCTGTCCGAGGGCCTGTTCCGCGGCCTCGCGCCGTGGCTGCAACGACTGCCCGGCCGGCTGCTGCATACCAACATCATCGGCTGCACCATCTTCGCGGCCGTATCGGGCTCGTCTGCAGCCACCTGCGCGACCATCGGCAAGATCACGCTGCCCGAGCTGCGACGGCGCGGCTACCCCGAGATGATCGCCATCGGCTCGCTGGCCGGCGCCGGCACTCTCGGACTGCTGATTCCGCCGTCGATCATCATGATCGTCTACGGCGTGGCCGCCGATGTCTCGATCGGCAAGCTGTTCATCGCCGGGGTGATTCCCGGCCTCATGCTGGCCGGGCTCTTCATGGCCTACACCATGCTGTGGTCGCTGCGCCATGGCGAGCGGATCCCAGCGGCCGACCTTCGTCTCAGCTTCACGGACAAGCTGCGCGAGGGGCGACACCTGCTGCCCGTGGTGGGGCTGATCGCCGCGGTGCTGGGTTCAATCTACGCCGGGGTCGCAACCGCCACCGAGGCCGCCTCGCTCGGCGTGCTGGGCGCTTTGCTGCTGGCGCTGGCGCAGCGCACGCTCAACTGGCAGACCTTCCGCGACTCGCTGATGAGTGCCACGCGGCTGTATTGCATGATTGCGCTGATCCTCGCCGGATCTTCCTTCCTGTCGCTGTCGATGGGCTTCATCGGCCTGCCGCGGCATCTGGCCGAGACGATCAGCGCCATGAACTTGTCGCCGTTCGTACTGATCATGCTGCTCATGCTGTTCTTCATCGTGCTGGGCTGCTTCCTGGACGGCATCAGCATGGTGGTGCTCACCATGGCCGTGCTGCTGCCGACGCTGCAGGCCGCCGGAATCGACCTGCTCTGGTTCGGCATCTTCATCGTCATCGTGGTGGAGATGGCCCAGATCACGCCGCCGGTCGGATTCAACCTGTTCGTGCTGCAGGGCATGACCGGTCGGCAGATCAATGTCATCGCGCGTGCCGCGTTGCCCTACTTCTTCATGATGGTGCTGGCAGTGCTGCTGATCTTCTTCTTTCCGTGGCTGGTGACCTACCTGCCGGCGCAGATGCGAGTCTGAGCTCAGGCCGCGGAACCGGGGCCGGGCCAAGGGCGTACCCGGCGCGCCTGGTGCGCAAGCGGGGTCGGCGCCTTCCCCTAGAATCCGCCACTGTCATCCCGGGCCTGCCGGTCCAGTCCACTCCCCGCATGCACGTTGTCGTCATCGGCGCCGGCATCATCGGCGTCACCACTGCGTACTACCTGCGGCGCCATGGCTTGGACGTGACCGTGCTGGAACGCAACGCGGGCGTGGCGCAGGAGGCCAGCTTCGCCAACGCCGGTGTGGTCGCGCCTTCCTACGTGGCACCGTGGGCTCAGCCCGGCATGCCGCGCAAGATCCTTGCGCAGCTGCTGCGCCGCGACGCTGCCGTGTCGTTCCGGCCGACCACGGACCCCGCCCAGTGGCGCTGGCTGCAGCGCTTCTGGCGCCAGTGCAGCGGCGAGCGCTTTGCCCGCAACAAGGCGCGGATGCAGCGGCTCGCCTCTTACAGCCGCTCTCTGCTGCACGAGGCAGCGCTGCATCACGGCATCGACTACGAACGGGCGCCGGGCTACCTGCAACTGTTCCGCAGCGGCGACGAGTTCGAGCGACACGAGCCGGCACGACAGGTACTGCGGGATCTTGGCGTGAGTTTCCGGGTGCTCGACCCGGCGCAGTGCCGGACCCTCGAGCCGGCCTTGGCCGAGGCCGCTCCGCTGGCCGGTGGCGTGCACCTGCCCGACGACGAGTCCGGCAACTGCGCCTACTTTGCGCGCCGGCTCAAGGAGTTGTGCGAGGCCGATGGCGTGCGCTTTCGCTTCGGTGCAGCCGTGAGCGGACTGGCAGTCGCCGACGGCCGGATCGAGCGGATCCAGACCTCTGGGGGGGCGACCTCGGCCGACGCCTATGTGCTGGCGGCCGGATGCGCCAGTACCGAGCTGCTGGCCGGCTGCGGCATCGAGGTGCCGCTTTACCCCGTGAAAGGGTACTCGGCGACGGTCCTGATCTCTCGGCTCGAGCACGCCCCGATGATCTCCGCGATGGACGAGTCCTACAAGGTGGCGATCACTCGCCTGGGCAATCGCTTGCGCATCTCCGGAACGGCCGAGCTGGGCGACCGTCGCCTGAGCCTGCGCCCGTCTGCGCTGCGCACGCTCATGAGGGTGGCGCAGTACTGGTATCCGGCGGCCGCGGCGTGGGGCAGCGCGCAATACTGGGTGGGGGCGCGCCCGATGATGCCGGAGGGTCCCCCGTTGCTGGGCCGTACGCCACTTGCCAATCTGTACCTGAACATCGGCCACGGCTCGACCGGCTGGGCGATGGCCTGCGGCTCCGGGCGGATCGTGGCCGATCTGCTGGCCGGACGCTCGCCCGCCATCGACCTCGACGGGCTAACCCTCGAGCGCTACCGAACCTGACCACACGGGAGCCTTGGCGATGTGAAGCGGCCATGCCAGCGCGCCGCTGCTGCGTCCGGTCATGACACAGCGCACCGCCAGGTGTAGCGTGGACGCATGAGCCCGCCGGGCCGTCCCAAGGGCGAATCGCCGAGCGCGCAGCGCGAAGCTAGACCAATCAGCCCGCCGGGCCGTCCCAAGGGCGAATCGCCGAGCGCGCAGCGCGAAGCTAGACCAATCAGCCCGCCGGGCCGTCCCAAGGGCGAATCACCGAGCGCGCAGCGCGAAGGTAGTCGAGTGAGCCAACCCCTGTACACCGTCGCACAGTTACGCGCGATGGAGGCGGCCGCCCGAAGCAGCCTGCCAGCCGGGACGCTGATGCAGCGCGCCGGCTGCGCCGCCGCCCAGCACATCCACGTCACCTATGGACCGCAGCCGCGCAGCATCCTGGTGCTGTGCGGCCCGGGCAACAACGGCGGTGACGGCTACGTCTGCGCCAACGAGCTGCGCGCGCTGGGCCATCGGGTGCGCTGCCTCGCCAGTGCCGCGCCGGCCACTGACGAGGCTGCCGTCGCCCGCGCGCAGTGGAGCGGCCAGACCATGAGCCGCTTGCCAACCGCCGCAGACAGACACGTTGCCGACGTGGTGGTCGATGCCCTGTTCGGCATCGGACTGCGCCGTCCCGTCGAGGGTCCCCATTTCGAGCAACTGGCCTGGCTACGGCAGCAGCCGGCGCCTGTGGTCGCGCTGGACGTACCGAGCGGGCTCGACGCCGATACCGGCTCCTGGGTTGGCGACGTGCCTGGCGTGTGCGCCACCTCGACCGTCACGTTCCTCGGAGCCAAGCCGGGGCTGTACACGGGCGCGGGTGCTGAGGCCGCAGGCCGCGTGCTGATCGATGACCTCGGCGCGTCGGGCTGGGGAGTCGCCACCGACGGCCGGCTCAACGCACCCGACCAATTCGCGGCCGTGGCAAGACCGCGGCCACGCAACGCGCACAAGGGCAGCCACGGCAACGTGGCCATCGTGGGCGGCAGTGCCGGCATGGTGGGCGCCGCCCTGCTTGCGGCGCGGGCGGCGCTGCGGCTGGGCGCCGGCCGCGTCTTCGTCGACTGCATCGGTGCGCCCGAGCTGCGCTTCGATCCAGTGCAACCCGAGCTGATGTTCCGTCATCGCGACGCCGCACTGCTCCGCTCACTGCAGGCGCTGGTGATCGGCTGCGGGCTGGGCACGAGTGCAGAGGCGCTCGCCGCCACGCAGCTGGCGTTGGAGCAGGACTGCGCGGTCGTCCTCGATGCCGATGCGCTGAACCTGATCGCGTCGGCGCCGCAACTGGAGCGCGCCGCTCGCCGTCCGACACGCGGCGTTCGCATCTGCACCCCCCATCCGCTGGAAGCGGCGCGCCTGCTGGGCAGCTCGGTCGACGAAGTTCAGCGCGATCGCGTCGCCGCCGCCCGCCGCCTGGCCGAGCGGCTGAGTTCCGCCATCGTGCTCAAAGGCGCGGGCAGTGTGATCGCCTGGCCCGACGGCCACTACTGGATCAACGACACCGGCAGCGCCGCGCTGGCTACCGCGGGCACCGGCGACGTCCTGGCCGGCATGCTGGGTGCGCTGCTGGCGCAGGGCTTTGGTGCCGCCGAGGCCGTGCTCGCGGCGGTATGGCTGCACGGACGCGCCGCCGACTTGCACAGCGCCGACATCGGCCTCGTGGCGAGCGAGGTGGCGCCACTGGCGGTACAGGCACTGATCAGGCTGCGGGCCGCCGGTGGCCGCGGCGGCGACGGCTCAACCTAAGCCTTGATACGCCCTGCGGCCAGTTCGATGCGCCGGCCGCAGCGGGCCGCCACACTGGGGTCGTGCGTGACCAGCACGAGGGTCGAGCCCCGCTCACGGTTCAACTCGAACATCAGTTCGATCACCGCCTCGCCGGTACGCGCATCCAGACTGCCGGTCGGTTCGTCGGCCAGCAGGATCGGCGGGCGACCCACAAAGGCGCGCGCCAGTGCCACACGCTGCTGTTCGCCGCCTGACAGGTACTTCGGGTAGTGGCTGAGCCGCTCACCCAGGCCGACTCGCGCCAGCAGCGCCCGGGCGGCCGCATTGGCGTCGGCGCCGTCGGGCACACGCCCCGACAGCTCCAGCGGCAGCAGCACGTTCTCCAGCGCCGTCAGGTGCGGCAGCAACTGAAACGACTGGAAGACGAATCCAACCTTTTCGGCGCGCAGCCGCGCGCGGCCGTCCTCGTCGCGCGCGAACAGGTCTTCGCCGAAGAGCTGCACGCTGCCCTGGCTCGGAACATCGAGACCGGCAAGCAGTCCCAGCAACGTCGACTTTCCCGAGCCCGAGGCGCCGACGATGGCAACCGTCTCGCCCGATTCGATCGACAAGTCAATATCGGCGAGAATCGTCAGACTGCCCGTGGCGTCCTGCACGATCTTCGAGAGGTCTTGGGCCCGCAGGGCAGTAGTTGTCATGAGTGGAGTCGCGTGCAGTCGGTGACAGCGGGCACGCCAACTTGGAGCGTTCCGGTCGTGAAGGGTTTCAAATGGATGGCGCTGCTGCTGCTTTGGCTGACGGCGGCCGGCAGCGCGCTGGCGCAGTCTCCGAGGCAGACCATTTTGGTTATCGGCGACAGCCTGTCGGCCGAATACGGACTAGCCCGGGATACCGGCTGGGTCAGCCTGCTGGCGCGTCGACTGGCCGATTTATCACGGACCGCCGCGGGACAGAAGGCGGGCACCGCGCCGAGAACTGAAGGTCAGTATAGCGTCGTCAACGCGAGCATCAGCGGCGAGACCACCAGCGGCGGTCGCACTCGCCTGCCCACGCTGCTGCAGCAGCATCGGCCGGCGATCGTCGTGCTGCAATTGGGGGCCAACGACGGCCTGCGCGGCCTGCCGCTATCCACCCTGCGCGACAACCTGCAGGCGATGATCGCCGCCAGTCGTGCCGCAGGCGCGCGCGTGCTGCTGGTGGGCATGCGCATCCCGCCCAATTTCGGGCGCGACTACACCGAGCGCTTCCACGACACCTTTGCCCAGTTGGCGCGCGAGAAGAATACCGCCTACGTGCCCTTCCTTCTCGAAGGCTTCGCAGCGGACATGGCGCTGTTCCAGGCCGACCGCATTCATCCCAACGAGCGAGCGCAGGTGCGCATCCTCGAAAACGTATGGCCGTCCTTGCGGCCGTTGCTCGGCTGATGCAGGGGCCGGCCGCCGCGCTCGACTGCGCCGAGACGCTGCTGCGCCTGGACCGCTTCGACGCGATCATCGACGTGCGCAGTCCCGGCGAGTTCGCCGAGGATCACATCCCCGGCGCCGTCAACTGCCCCGTCCTCGACGACGCCGAACGCGTCGAGATCGGCACCCTGCACAAGCAGATCTCGGCGTTCGCGGCGCGGCGTCGCGGCGCCGCGCTGGTGGCAGCCAACATCGCCCGCCATCTGCAAAGCCCGGCTTTCGAACGGCCGCGCGAATGGCGGCCCCTCGTGTACTGCTGGCGCGGCGGCCAGCGCAGCGGCGCAATGAACCATGTGTTGGGTCGTATCGGCTGGCACAGCGCACAGTTGGCCGGCGGCTACCGCGCCTACCGTCGCGCCGTGCTCGATGCGCTCGAGACGCTGCCGCTGCGCTTCAGCTTCCGCGTGGTGTGTGGCACAACGGGCAGCGGCAAGAGCCGGTTGCTGCGCCATCTGCGAACCTGCGGCGCACAGGTCCTCGACCTGGAAGAGCTCGCCCGCCATCGCGGCTCGGTGCTCGGCGACCTGCCGGCCGCGCCGCAGCCGTCACAGAAGTGGTTCGAGTCGCAGCTCTGGGCGGCCTTGCGTGCGCTTGATACCGAGCGCCCCGTGTTCGTCGAATCCGAAAGCCGCAAGATCGGCGCGCTGCGGGTGCCCGATGCCCTGATCGGCCACATGCGTGCGGCGCCCTGCGTGCTGCTCGAGCTGCCACTGGCCGAACGGGTGCGGCTGCTGCGCGAGGAGTACCTGCATTTCGAGCAGGACGTCGCCGCACTGGGCACGCAACTGGACTGCCTTGCCGCCTTGCATGGTCGCGAGCGCGTCGGCCAGTGGAAGAAGCTGGCCGCACAGTCGCGCTGGAACGCAATGGTGCAGCGGCTGCTGGTCGAGCATTACGACCCGGCCTACCTGCGCTCGATCGGCCGTAACTTTGCCCAGGTGGGTCAGGCCCGGCGCGTCACCGCCGAGCGGGCCGACGAATCCGAGTATGCGCGGCTGGCGCAGGAACTGGCTGCCGCGCCCGGCTAAACCCGTCACACGAGCGAGGCGGCGCCGCCTGCCGCGAGGTTCAGGGCTTCTTGGCCGACTTTGCCTCGTCGATGGCCGCCTTGTAGTCCGACTTGAGCACACGCGCCTTGTGTTTGACCTTCAGCGCAGCAATGTAGGAATTGTCATCGGCAGCGCCGAAAGCCTGGCCGAGCGCTCGCGATAGTTCCGCCGCCTGCGCGGGGTCCGTCTTGTCCGGGATACGCGCCGATTGAATCTGAAAGATTGCATGTGCGCCGCCGTCGAGCTCGGCGACCGCGTAGCGCGGCAGCTCGCTGGCCGGCGCTTGCATGACCACCGTCAGCGCCGATTGCGGAAGCCCCTCAGGCTTGGAACGCGAGACGGTGCGAACCGGACCGAAGCCGGTATCGCTCGCCGCGGCCTGCAACTCGGCCAGCCGCTTCTCGGCGGCTGCGCGCGCCAAGCGCGAAGACTCCTGCTGCAAGACACGGTTTCGCACTTGCTCGCGCACCTGCTCCAGGGGCTGTACTCGCTCCGGCCGGTGCTCGATCACCCGCGCCGCCGCCAGCGCATTGGCGCCGACGTCGAGGGCCTCAGTATTGCGCTTTAGTTTAAGCGAATCCTCGGCGAACACCGCGCTGATCATGCGCGCATTAAAAACCTGCGCGGCCCCGGGGAGCGGCGGCATACCGGCGCGCGTGAGTTCTTCGACCATCTGCACTTGCAACCTGAGCTTGTCGGCCACCGGCTTGAGGCTGTCGGCCTGCTCGTAGACGGTGTTGGTGAAGATCTCGGCCGCCTCAGCGTACTTCTTCTGCGCGGCCTGGCGGCGCAGCTCGGTCTCGATCTCGGTGCGCACCTGGGCAAACGGCTTGACCTGGGCCGGAACCACCGCATCGACGCGGATGATGTGAAAACCGAATTCGGACTCGACAAGGTCGGAGATCTCGCCGGGCTGGAGACTGAACGCAACTTGCTCGAACGGCTTGACCATCATGTTGCGGCCGAACTGCCCGAGGTCGCCGCCATTGACCGCCGAGCCGGGATCCTTGGAGTGCTGCCGGGCAAGCTTCTCGAACTCCCTGGGGTTGGCGCGCAGCTGGGCCAGCACCTGTTCGGCCTGCTTGCGGGCTCCCGCCTTGTCTCTGGCGCTACCGCCATCGCCAGCGGTAAACAGGATGTGGCTCGCCTTGCGCTGCTCGTCCTGGCCCCAGCGTGCCCTGTTCTGCTCGTAGTAGGCCAGCGCCTCGGGCTCGGGCACCTGAACCTCGCGTGCCACGTCCTCCAGGGTCAGGACGACGTACTCGACGCGGGCGCTCTCGGGCAGGCGGAAGTCCGCTTGATTGGCCTCGTAGAACGCCTTGAGCTGCTCGTCGGTGACATTGACCCTGGCGCGGAATTCGCCGGGCATGAAGCGGATTTCGCGCACGACGCGCTCTTCCTCGATCAGGCGGCGCACTTGATCGCCCACCGTGCGCGGCACGATCGAGGAGTTGGACACAGCCTGCAGCAGCGCCTGCTTCTGCAGGTCGGCGCGGACGCGTTGCTCGAACGCCGCCTCGGTGAGGCCCTGCGCACGCAGCAGCGTCTGGTAGCGCTCGTAGTTGAACTTCCCGTCCTGCTGAAATGCCTGCTGGCCGGAGATCGCCTGGCGCACGCGGTCCGAAGGAACCAGCAGGTTCTCGCGCTCCGCCTCGAGCGCCAGCGCGCGCTCTGACAGCAGATTCTGCAGCGTTGCGGCACGGGCGGCCGGGGTGTCGAACATCGACGGGTCGAAACTCGAACCGAACATCCCGCGCAGCCGCTCCATTTGCTCGCGCTGTGCGGTGTCGAGTTCCTGGCGCAGGACCTGCTGGTCGCCGATCTGCGCCACGACATCCTCGCCGCCGGCCATGCGGTTATACGAGTAGAGACCCGTAACCACGAAGGACGGAAACACCAGCACTACCAGGAAGAACATCAGCCAGCGGCGGTGGGAGCGAATGGAATCGAACATCGCGCGGTTACCCCTGCCGCCGCTCCTGCGATGCGACGGGCAAGAAAAAAGGCGAAACGAGGTTCGCCTTTGTGCAAATGGTGGCGGAGTGGACGGGACTCGAACCCGCGACCCCCGGCGTGACAGGCCGGTATTCTAACCGACTGAACTACCACTCCCCACGGTACTGCAAAGACCAACTCGCCGAGTCTGGTGGGTGCTGAGAGGCTCGAACTCCCGACCTACGCCTTGTAAGGGCGCCGCTCTACCGACTGAGCTAAGCACCCTGACGCTGCCTCGACCGTCGACGCCCACCCGACCCGGGGTGTACGTCGACCAACCACCGTCGCGTACGCCGGTGCCAGCGCACGCAAGACGCTAGTTTACAAAATCCTTGAGCGCTTTGCCTGCCCGGAACTTTGGAATCTTTGCGGCCTTGATCTTGATGGGCTGATTGGTGCGTGGATTACGACCCGTACGCGCCGCCCGCTTGCCCACCGTGAAGGTGCCGAAACCCACCAGCGTCACCGGCGCGCCCTTCTTGAGGGACGTCCGGATGCCGCCCACGACCGCCTCGAGAGCGCGCCCAGCAGCCGCCTTGGAGATATCGGCCTGCTTGGCAATGTGATCGATGAGTTCAGACTTGTTCACGTAAATCCCCTCGAATCAGTGCTGTAAGTGTTATCGGCTGCGGGCGGGCGCGCGAACAGCTTGGCGGCGTAGAAGGCTGCCCACGTCGAGGAGGCAATTCAACCGCAGCGCCAAGGTCGGGTCAAGGGAACGTTACGCCCCGGCATGCGGGCCCATGCGGCGGATCGACGCAGGAGAGGTGGCCCGTCGGCCCCCCCCCCTGCCCAACCGTCCCTAGTGCTTCACCACCTCGCCTGCGGCCGGCGCTGCCCCGGGGGCCGGCGGCAGCGCCACAGCAGCCTCGTCTTCGGGCAGCGGCGTCGGCTGCCGCTGCAACGCGATCTCGAGAACCTTGTCGATCCACTTGACCGGCACGATTTCGAGTCGGTTCTTGACGTTGTCCGGGATATCCGGCAGGTCCTTGACGTTTTCCTCGGGAATCAGGACGGTCTTGATGCCGCCGCGATGGGCCGCGAGAAGCTTTTCCTTGAGGCCGCCGATCGCGAGCACCTCGCCGCGCAGCGTGATCTCGCCGGTCATGGCAACGTCGGGTCGAACTGGGATTCCGCTCAGCGTCGATACCAGCGCGGTCGTGATCGCGATACCCGCGCTGGGTCCGTCCTTGGGAGTGGCACCCTCGGGCAGGTGAATGTGGATGTCGCTCTTCTCGAACACCTCGTCCTTGATGCCGAGCTTGCGCGAACGGCTGCGCACGACCGATCGGGCCGCCTCGACCGATTCCTTCATCACGTCGCCCAGCGAACCGGTGCGAATGATGTTGCCCTTGCCGGGCATGGCCGCCGACTCGATGGTCAGCAGTTCGCCGCCGACCTCGGTCCAGGCCAGCCCCGTGACCTGGCCGACCTGCGCCTCCTTCTCGGCCATGCCGAAGGTGAAGCGCCGCACCCCGAGGTACTTGTCGAGGTTACGCGGTGTTACCTTGGTCTTGCGCTCGCCTTCCTTGAGCAGCGCGTTCTTCACCACCTTGCGGCAGATCTTCGACAACTCGCGCTCGAGCGCACGCACGCCAGCCTCGCGACTGTAGTAGCGGATGATGTCCCGAACCGCCGCCTCGGAGACCTCGAGCTCGTCGGCCTTCACGCCATTGTTCTTCATCTGCTTGGGCAGCAGGTAACGCAGCGCGATGTTGGTCTTCTCGTCCTCCGTATAACCGGACAGGCGGATGACCTCCATCCGGTCCAGCAACGGCGCCGGGATGTTCATCGTGTTCGCAGTTGCCACGAACATGACATCGGACAGGTCGTAATCGACCTCGACGTAGTGGTCCACGAAGGTGTGGTTCTGCTCCGGATCGAGCACTTCGAGTAGCGCCGAAGACGGATCTCCGCGGAAGTCCTGGCCCATCTTGTCGACCTCGTCGAGCAGGAACAGCGGGTTGCGCACACCGACCTTCGACAGGCTCTGCAGGATCTTGCCCGGCATCGAGCCGATGTAGGTGCGCCGATGGCCGCGGATCTCGGCCTCGTCCCGCACGCCACCGAGCGCCATGCGCACGAACTTGCGATTGGTGCTCTTGGCAATCGACTGTCCGAGCGAGGTCTTGCCCACCCCCGGAGGCCCGACCAGGCACAGGATCGGCGCCTTCAGGCGGTCGACCCGCTGCTGCACGGCCAGGTACTCGACGATGCGTTCCTTGACCTTATTGAGGCCGTAGTGGTCTTCGTCGAGAACCTTCTGCGCGTTGGCAAGATCGTTGTTGATCTTGCTCTTCTTCTTCCAGGGCAGATTGATCAGCGTGTCGATGTAGTTGCGCACGACGGTGGCCTCGGCCGACATCGGAGACATCAGCTTGAGCTTCTTGAGCTCTGCATCGGCCTTGGCCTTGGCCTGCTTCGGCATGCGGGCGGCCTTGATCTTCTTCTCGAGTTCTTCGAGGTCGGCGCCCTCCTCACCCTCGCCGAGCTCCTTCTGAATCGCCTTGACCTGCTCGTTAAGGTAGTACTCGCGCTGGCTCTTCTCCATCTGCCGCTTGACGCGGCCGCGGATGCGCTTCTCGACCTGCAGGATGTCGATCTCGGTCTCGAGCTGAGCAAGCAGGTGATCGAGCCGCTCGGTCATGCCGAAGATCTCGAGGATCTTCTGCTTCTGTTCGAGCTTGAGCGGCAGGTGCGCGGCGATCGTGTCGGCCAGGCGCCCGGCGTCGTCGATGCCGGCGATCGAGGTCAGGATCTCGGCCGGAATCTTCTTGTTGAGCTTCACGTACTGGTCGAACTGCCCGACGATTGCGCGGCGCAGCGCCTCGAGCTCCGCGCCCACGGAGGTCTCGGGGGCAATCGGCGTCAGCTCGCATGAAAAGTAGGTCTGTTCGTCGGCAATCGAGTGGATGCGCGCGCGCTGCGCGCCCTCGACCAGCACCTTCACCGTGCCATCCGGCAGCTTGAGCATCTGCAGGATGCTCGCCACGCAACCGATGTCGTAGATGTCCTCAGCCGCCGGTTCGTCCTTGGCAGCGTTCTTCTGGGCGACCAGCATGATCGACTTGCCGCCTTCCATCGAGGCTTCGAGCGCCTTGATCGACTTGGGACGACCGACGAACAGCGGGATCACCATGTGCGGGAACACCACCACGTCGCGCAGCGGCAACAGCGGCAGCGAGGTGCGTTCCGGCGGAAGTTGGGTGGTTGACATGTCGAGTCCTACCTGGGGATGCCGACGCAGATGCGGGCGACCGGCGGTGGATCAAGAGAGAAAGCGGACGGCGGCGCAGTGCAGGCGGGTCCGGGGAATGCGGTTCAGAGTAGCACGCAGGCAGCAGTCATCACGCCGCCGGCGTCATGCGGAAGGAGGTTGCTACAGCAGGAGCAGACCGGGCCGGTGCGGGGGCACCGTCCGCCAGCCACTAGCGCGGCGCGCCGGCCACCTTGGGCTGGTCGACGTACATCAGAATCGGCCGGCCGCCGTTGACGGCATTCTCGTCGATCACGACCTTGGCTACGTTCTGCAGACTCGGCAACTCGTACATGGTGTCCAGCAGAACGGCCTCGACAATCGAGCGCAGGCCGCGCGCCCCGGTGCGGCGCTTGAGCGCCTTGCGGGCGATCGCACCAAGCGCATCGTTGCGGATCTCCAGCTCTACCCCCTCCATGCGCAGCAGACGCTGGAACTGCTTGACCAGCGCGTTCTTCGGCTCCACCAGGATCTCGACCAGTGCATCCTCGGTGAGTTCGTCGAGCGTGGCTACCACCGGCAGCCGACCCACGAGCTCGGGGATCAGGCCGAACTTGATGAGGTCCTCGGGTTCCACGTCGCGCAGCAACTCGCCTACCGACCGGTCGGTCGCGCTCGTCACCTCGGCGCCGAACCCGATGCCGCTCTTTTCCGAGCGGTTGCGGATGATCTTCTCCAGGCCGTCGAAAGCGCCGCCGCAAATGAACAGGATGTTCGTGGTGTCGATCTGCACGAAGTCCTGGTTGGGGTGCTTGCGGCCGCCCTGCGGCGGCACGCTCGCGATCGTCCCCTCCACCAGTTTCAGCAGCGCCTGCTGCACCCCCTCGCCCGACACGTCGCGCGTGATACTCGGGTTGTCGCTCTTGCGCGAGATCTTGTCGATCTCGTCGATGTAAACGATGCCGCGCTGCGCCTTGTCGACCTCGTAGTTGCAGTTCTGCAGCAGCTTCTGGATGATATTCTCTACGTCCTCGCCGACGTAGCCAGCCTCGGTGAGCGTGGTGGCGTCGGCGATCACGAAAGGGACGTTGAGCAGGCGCGCCAGCGTCTGCGCCAGCAAGGTCTTGCCCGACCCGGTCGGCCCGATCAGAAGGATGTTGGACTTGGCCAGTTCGACCTCGTCCTTGGACGACATGTGCTTGAGGCGCTTGTAGTGGTTGTAAACGGCCACCGACAGGATGCGCTTAGCCTTTTCCTGTCCGATAACGTACTGGTCGAGGATCGTGCAGATCTCGTGCGGGCTGGGCAGATCGCTCCGCGCCGTGCCGGCCGCCGGGTCACCGGACGACTCGTCGCGGATGATGTCGTTGCACAGGTCGATGCACTCATCGCAGATGAACACCGACGGGCCGGCGATGAGCTTCTTGACCTCGTGCTGGCTCTTGCCGCAGAACGAGCAGTACAGAAGCTTTTCGCTGGAGCCCTTCTTGTCGGACATGCGGGGTGCTGGCGCTCTCGATTCAGGCGGGACCGGCCGGCCGTCAGGTGGCTGCGTCACCACGCTTGACGAAGATCTTGTCGATGATTCCGTAGCTTACTGCATCCTCGGCGGACATGAAGTTGTCGCGGTCCGTGTCCCTCGCGATCCGCTCCACCGGTTGGCCGGTGCGCTCGGACAGGATGCCGTTGAGCCGTTCGCGCAGATACAGGATCTCGCGCGCCTGGATCTCGATGTCCGAGGCCTGGCCCTGCGAGCCCCCCGAGGGCTGATGGATCATGATGCGCGAGTTGGGCAACGCGTAGCGCTTGCCCTTGGCGCCGGCGGCCAGCAAGAAAGCACCCATGCTGGCTGCCATGCCGACACAGATGGTCGAGACATCGGGCTTGATGAACTGCATGGTGTCGAAGATCGACATCCCGGCATACACCGAACCGCCCGGCGAGTTGATGTAGACGGCGATGTCCTTGTCCGGATTCTCGCTCTCGAGGAACAGCAGCTGGGCCACCACTAGGTTGGCGGTCTGATCGGTGACCGGCCCGACCAGAAAGATCACCCGGTCGCGCAGCAGCCGCGAGTAGATGTCGTAGGCGCGCTCGCCGCGCCCACTCTGCTCGATGACGATGGGCACCATGCCCAGCGCCTGGGGGTCCAGCGGATTGAATTCGCTCATCTGGGGGGTACCTCGCATTCGCCTTGCCCTCTTTCCATATGCTTGCAGCGGTTACTTGCCATGGCCCATCAGCTCGTCGAAGCCAACTGCCGCATCGACAACCCTGGCCCGCGCGAGGACCCACTCGACCACGTTCTCCTCCACCACCACCGACTCGATCTCGGCGAGCCGCTCGCGGTTCGACAGGTACCACTGAATCACTTCGGCCGGTCGCTCGTAGCTCTGGGCGACGTCCTCGATGGCCTTGCGGATCTGCTGCTGCTGCGGCTGCAGGTTTTCGACGCGCACGAGTTCGGCCAGCAGGAGTCCAAGGCGGACGCGTCGTTCGGCCTGCGGGGCGAAGATCTCGGGCGGCAGCGGCGCCTCCTTGGCGCTGATGCCGCGCGCCACCAGATCCTGGCGCGCCATTTCCGCGAGGCGCTGCTGGTCGGCCTGGATCAGCGACATGGGCAGCTCGAAGCGGGTGCTGGCAAGCAGCGCGTTCATCGCACTGTCCTTGGTGCGCGCCTTCAGGCGCGTCTTCACCTCGCGCTCGAGGTTGGCCTTGACCTCAGCGCGCATCTTCTGCACATCGCCATCGGCAATGCCGAGCGAGCGGGCAAACTCGGCATCGACCGGCGGCAGGAGCGGCTGCTCCACCTTCTTGACCGTCACGTCGAACTGGACCTGCCGGCCAGCCAGCTCGGTGGCCCGATAGTCGGCTGGAAAAGTCAGCGGGAAGGTCTTGCCCTGACCGGCCTGCAGACCGCGCACGGCCGCCTCGAACTCCGGCAGCATCCGGCCCTCGCCGATCGTGAAGGCAAAGTCGGAGCCCGCGCCGCCGTCGAAAGGCTCGCCGTCGCGCGTGCCCTTGAAGTCCACGGTCACGCGATCGCCGTCGGTGGCCGCACGGTCCACGGCCTCGAAACTGGCGCGCTGCTTGCGCATGATTTCCAGTGTCTTGTCGATCTGGGCGTCGCCCACCTCGCAGGAGGAACGCTGCACCTCGATGTCCGCTAGGTTCCCGACCTTGATATCGGGATAGATCTCGAAGGTGGCCGAGAAGGCCAGGTCGGCGGTCGGCGCACCGGCCTTGGGTTCCAGACGCGGCGCACCGGCCACGCGCAGGTTTTTGCTGCTGACCGCCGTGGTGAACGCGGCACCGACCTTGTCGTTGAGCACCTCGGCCTGGACCTGCGCGCCGTAGGTGGCAGCCACCATTTTCAGAGGCACCTTGCCGGGACGGAAGCCGGGCATGCGCACGGTGCGCGCCAGCTTGGTCAGACGCGTCGAGACTTCCTTCTCGATATCGGCGGCGGGGACCGTCAGGTCGATGCGGCGCTCCAGCGCGCCCAGGGTTTCAACGTTCGCTTGCATGGTGTCCTGCTGGCCGATGCGGCCCGTGTGCCTACGGCGGGTTGTGTTGTGGTGATCGGTTGTGGTCAGGCCTGAGGCGTCAGGAAGCAGCCCCGATCGCTTCAGGCCGGGCGGTGTTGCTGTGGTGCGAAGGGGGGGACTCGAACCCCCACGCCGGTGAAGGCGTCAGGACCTAAACCTGGTGCGTCTACCAATTTCGCCACCTTCGCGACAGAGGGCCGCGACGGATGCCTGCAGCCCGCGCTGCCGGGCGCATCGAGCACCACCGAACGCGTCAGATTCTAATCGAAGCGCCGCGATTGTCCGGGCCGCGGCCGGGTGCGTGCTAGCTTGGCCGCATGGGGATCGATCACTATGAGAACTTCCCGGTCGCCTCGGTGCTGGTGCCCGCGGCCTTGCGCCCCGCCGTGCAGGCGATCTACCGGTTTGCCCGCACCGCCGACGACCTGGCCGACGAAGGCGACGCCGCGCCGCCGGAGCGCCTGGCCGCCCTGGCGGCACTGGGCGAGCAACTGGAGCGCATCGCGCGAGGCGCACCGCACGACTGGCCCGACCTGGCTGCAGCGGTCGCCGCCCACCGGTTGCCATTGCCGCTGTTCCATGACCTGCTGTCGGCGTTTGCCCAGGACGTGACGGTCAAGCGCTATGCCGACTATCCCGCCCTGCTCGACTACTGCCGTCGCTCGGCCAACCCGATCGGCCGACTGCTGCTGGCCCTGTACGGCCGCGACGAGCCGGTGCTGCTGGAGCAGTCCGATGCCATCTGCAGCGCGCTGCAGCTCGTCAACTTCTGGCAGGACGTGGCCATCGACTGGGCCAAGGGCCGGGTCTACCTGCCGCAGGACGAGCTGGCAGCGCACGGGCTGCGCGACGACGACATCGGCGCGCAGCGCCGCGGGCCAGGCTGGGCGCGGCTGATGCGCGCGCAGACGGAGCGAGCGCGCGCGATGCTAGAGTCGGGCGCGCCACTGGCGGGCTCGCTGGGCGGCCGTATCGGCTTCGAGCTGCGGCTGGTGGTGCAAGGCGGCTTGCGGATTGCCGAGCGCATCGACGCGGTCGACGGCGACGTTTTCCGCCGCCGCCCGACCCTCGGCAAGGCCGACTGGATCGTCATGACCGCGCGCGCCCTGCGCATGTAGCAGTCCCGTCGGCCCGCCTAAGTGACCGCCTTCGCCGTCGACCCGACCGCATGACGCCCGACGAATACTGCCAGCAGAAGGCCGCAGCCTCGGGCTCGAGCTTCTACTACAGCTTCCTGTTCCTCCCGCCGCCGCGGCGGCGTGCCATCACGGCCTTGTACGCCTACTGTCGCGAGGTCGACGATGTGGTCGACGAAGTCAGCGACCCCGCCGTGGCGCAGGCCAAGCTCGCCTGGTGGGCGGGCGAGGTGCAGGAGCTGTGCGCCGGCAACCCGCAGCATCCCGTCAGCCGCGCCCTGCAGCCGCACCTGGCCGACTACGGCATCACCCGCGAGCGCCTGCTCCAGGTGATCGAGGGGATGCGGATGGACCTGTCCCAGTCGCGCTACCTCGACCAGCGCAGCCTGGCGCACTACTGCCACCTGGTGGCCGGCGTGGTGGGCGAGATGGCGGCCGGAATCTTCGGCGCCACGCAGGAGCGAACGCTGGAGTACGCGCGCCAGCTCGGGCTGGCGCTGCAACTGACCAACATCGTGCGCGACGTGGGCGAGGACGCGCGGCGCGGCCGCGTCTACTTACCTATCGAAGACCTGCAGCAGCACGACGTGAAGGTGGCCGACATCCTGGCCAGCCGCTACGTGCCAGGCTTCGTGCCGCTGATGCGCATCCAGGCGGAGCGCGCGCGCGCCGCCTACCGCGCGGCGCTGGCGGCGCTGCCCGATACCGACCGCCGGTCGCAGCGACCCGGCCTGATCATGGCAGCGATCTACCTGAGCCTGCTCGAGGAAATCGAGCGCGCGGACTTTCAGGTGCTGCACCAGCGCATCGCGCTGACGCCGCTGCGCAAGCTGGCGATCGCCTGGCGTACCTGGACCTTTGGCCCGCCGGCCCGGCTGGCGCGCGTACCCGCGTGAAACCCGTCGCGGTGGTGGGTGCCGGCTGGTCCGGCCTGGCCTGCGCGGTCGAGCTGGCGCAGGCCGGGCTTCCAGTGGCCCTTCTCGATGCCGCTCCGCAGGCCGGTGGGCGCGCGCGCCGCGTCGACTTGCCGTTGGGCGACCGCTGCTACCCGCTCGACAACGGCCAGCACCTCCTGATCGGCGCGTATCGCGACACGCTCGCCCTGATGCAGCGCGTCGGTGTCGCGGTGGAGCCGGCCTTCGTCCGCCTGCCCTTTGCGCTGCGCTATCCCGATGGATTCGTCCTCGCCGCGGGGCGGGCCCCGGCGCCCCTGCACCTGGCCTGGGCGCTGCTGACGGCCCGCGGGCTGACCTGGCCCGAGCGCTGGGCCATGGTGCGCTGGGTCGAGCACTGCAAGCGCACGCGCTGGACCGTCACGCCGGACCGGCCGGCGATCGACCTGCTGCGCGACAACCCGTCACGCTTGGTGCAGCGCCTTTGGCAGCCGCTGTGCATCGCGGCACTCAATGCGCCCCTGGAGCAGGCCTCGGCGCAGGTCTTCCTGACCGTGCTACGCGACAGCCTCGGGGCCGACGCCGCCAGCAGCGAACTGCTGCTGCCGCGCGGCGACCTGTCGGCCTTGCTGCCGGACGCCGCCCTCGCCTTTCTGGCGGCGCGCGGCGCCACCGTCCGGCTGCGCTGGCCGGTCCAGTCGTTGCAGTGGCAGGACGACGGCTGGCACCTGACCTGCCGCGGCGACACGCTGGACGCCACAGCCGTCGTGCTGGCCCTGCCGCCGGAGCGCGCCGCGCCGTTGCTGGCGGGTACCGGCCTGGCCGCGCTCACCCCCGCGGCGGCGCAGCTGCTGGCGCTGGACAGCGCGCCCATCGTCACCGTGTATCTGCGCTACGAGGAGGGTCGCCGCCTCGCCCACCCGGTCTACGCGCTGCGCGACGACCCGGCTGTCGAGGCCTATGGGCAATGGGTGTTCGACCGCGGCGCGCTGGACCGGCGTTGCGCCGGCGTCCTGAGCGTCATCGTCAGTGCTGCGGGGCCGCTCGGCGCCGTTGCGCACCACGATCTTTCCCGCGCGGTGGCCGCGCAGTTGTCGCGCGAGCTCGGCCTGCCGGCGCCGGCGGCAACCCGCGTGGTCGAGGACAAGCGCGCGACCATCGTGCCGGCGCCCGGCCTGGTTCGCCCGCCTGCGCGCCTGCCGGTCGAGCGGCTGCTGCTGGCCGGCGACGCTGCCGACAGCGCCTATCCCTCGACGCTCGAGGGCTCGGTGCGCAGCGGACTGGCGGCAGCGCGCGCGCTGCTGGCCGACCCAGCCATCGGAGCTTGAGGGCATCCCGGCGTGCCCGGCGGGGGCTACCCGGGACAATGACGGACGGCCTCTGGCCCTCAGCCCGACCTGACCCGCTCGAGCGCCTGCTCCAGCCGCTCGACCACCACCACCTGCAGCCCCTCGACCGCCTGCCTAGGCGCGTTGGCCCTGGGGATCACGGCAAGCGAGAAGCCGAGCTTTGCGGCCTCGCGCAGGCGCTCCTGGCCGCGCGGCGCGGGCCGCACCTCGCCTGCCAGCCCGACCTCGCCGAAGGCCACCAGACCGCGCGGCAGCGGCTTGTTGCGCAACGACGAGTGGATCGCCAGCAGGGCTGCCAGATCGGCCGCCGGCTCGCTGATCCGCACGCCGCCCACCGCGTTGACGAAGACATCCTGGTCGAAGGTCGCCACGCCGGCATGCCGATGCAGGACCGCCAGCAGCATGGCCAGCCGCTGCTGCTCCAAGCCCACGCACAAGCGCCGCGGATTGGGGACGTGCGCGGTGTCGACCAGCGCCTGGATCTCCACCAGCAGCGGCCGCGTGCCTTCCTGCGTGACCAGCACGCAGGAACCCGCCACCTGCGCGTCGTGCTGCGACAGGAACAGCGCCGAGGGGTTGGAGACACCCTTCAGACCGCGGTCGGTCATGGCGAACACACCCAGCTCGTTGACCGCGCCGAACCGGTTCTTGAAGGCGCGCACGAGGCGGAACGAGGAGTGGGTGTCTCCCTCGAAGTAGAGCACGGTGTCGACCATGTGCTCGAGCACGCGCGGACCGGCAAGCGCGCCCTCCTTGGTCACGTGCCCGACCAGCACCAGGCTCACGCCGGTCTGTTTGGCCACCCGGGTGAGTTGCGCGGCGCACTCGCGCACCTGAGCCACCGAGCCCGGTGCCGACTGCAGCTCGCCCGAGTACAAGGTCTGGATCGAGTCGATCACCGCCACCTCGGGGCGCTCGTCGGCCAGCGCGGCCACGATGCGCTCCAGGCTGATCTCGGCCAACAGACGCACTGCCTTGGCGTCGACGCCGAGACGCCGCGCGCGCAGCGCCACCTGCCCGGCCGACTCCTCGCCGGAGACGTAGAGCACGCGGCCCGCCTGGCCCGATCTTGCGCTCATCGCGGCCAGCGCCTGCAGCAGCAGGGTCGACTTGCCGATGCCCGGATCGCCGCCGATCAGCACCACACCGCCCTCGACCAGACCGCCACCCAGGACGCGGTCGAACTCCTCGATGCCGGTGGAGCGGCGCGGCAGCTCGCGCGCCTCGATCTCGCCCAGCAACGCCACGTTGGAGCCGGGCGCCAGCGCGGCAAAGCGGTTGGCTGCGGCGGCGGCCTCGACGCGTGCCTCCGCCAGCGTGTTCCAGGCGCCGCAGTGCGGGCACTGGCCCTGCCACTTCGGCGCTGCGCCGCCGCACTCGCTGCAGACGTACTGGCTGCGGACTTTCGCCATCAGGGGTGGTCTCCCGCGGATGGCCTCGGCGCGAGCGCAGCGGGCGCGCCGTCGACCACGCGCACGGGCACGCGCGCCGCCACAGCGCACATCAACTCGTAGCCGACCGTGCCGGCGGCTTCCGCCACCGCGTCGATCGACACCTGCGCTCCCCACAGCTCCACGGGATCGCCCACCTGCGCCTGCGGGGTGTCGGTCAGGTCGACGGTGATCATGTCCATCGAGACGCGGCCGGCCAGTGGCACGACGCTGCCGTTGACCGCCACGGGCGTCCCGTCGGGGGCCACGCGCGGGTAGCCGTCCGCGTAGCCGCAGGCGACGATGCCGATGCGCGCGGCGCGGGCCGCCACCCAGCGGCTGCCGTAGCCGACCGCCGCACCGGCCGCCACGTCCTGCACCGCAATCAGCCGCGAGCGCAGCGTCATGGCCGCGCGCAGGCCGAAACGGATTGCCGGCACGCCCGCGACCGGCGAGCTGCCATACAGCGCAATGCCCGGCCGCGCCCAGTCATCGACAAGCTGCGGCTGCGTCAGCAGCGCCGCCGAGTTGCACAGGCTGCGCGCGCCGCGCCAGTTGCCGGCCAGGCGTTCGAACGCGGCCAGTTGCACCGCCACGCTGCCTGCCTGCGCCGTGCCCGGGGCGGCATCGGCATTGGCAAAGTGCATGGCGACCGCCGCCAGCTCGACCTGTGGCAGCACCCGCAGTTGCGCCAGCGCCGCCGGCGCCGCCGCGCCGGCAAAGCCGAGCCGGTTCATGCCGGTGTTGAGCTTCAGGTAGACCGGAAGGGGTTGCGCCGGACGCGCCGCCGCCAGCCACTGCAGTTGGCCTGGCTCGTGCACCGTCGTGGTCAGCCCTAGGCGCTCGACCACCTCCAGGTCGCGCGCGGCAAAGCAGCCCTCCAGCAGCAGGATCGGCTTGCGCCAACCGGCCGCGCGCGCGCGCTCCGCTTCCGCCAGGTCGAGCAGCGCCAGGCCGTCGGCCGCATCCAGCCCGCGCAGCACCCGCTCAAGACCATGGCCATATGCGTTGGCCTTCACCACCGCCCAGAGGCGACGCCCGGGTGCCCGCGCCGCCAGCGTGGCCAGGTTCTGGCGCACGGCATCGACGTGAATCAGGGCTTCGATCGGACGCGGCATCGGCAAGCGGTTGCAGAGCGTGCGCAGCACGCGGGGCCGTCAAGAATACCGAGCACGCGGACTGCCGGCTGCGTTCCGCCGCGCTGCGCGCGCCGTCGGCCTGCCGGCATCTGCGTGATATAAGCGAACGACGCAACCGTCGCTGTAGAGCGGAGCGATCCCGCCCGTCCCGCAACGTTCCCTAGTCCTGCAACCGGCTCCGTCAAACCCGCAATGAACCGCGGCTTCTACACGATCATGGCCGCGCAGTTCTTCTCGTCGCTGGCCGACAACGCGCTGCTGATCTGCGCCATCGCCCTGTTGCGCGACCTCCACGCGCCCGAGTGGATGACGCCGATGCTGAAGCTGTTCTTCTTCCTCAGCTACGTGCTGCTGGCGGCCTTCGTGGGCGCCTTCGCCGACTCGATGCCCAAGGGCCGGGTCATGCTCATCACCAACACCATCAAGATCGGCGGCTGCGTGCTGATGTTCCTTGGCGTGCATCCGCTGCTGGCCTATGCGGTGGTCGGCTTCGGTGCGGCGGCCTATTCGCCGGCCAAGTACGGCATCCTCACCGAATTGCTGCCGCCCGAGAAACTGGTCGTGGCCAACGGCTGGATCGAGGGGCTCACGGTCGGCTCGATCATCCTGGGTTTCGTGGTCGGCGGCGTCCTGGTCTCGCCCAAGGTGGCGGCCGTCCTGCTGGCCATCGACGTACCGCTGATCGACCACGAGCTGGACAACGCCGCCGAGGCGGCGATCGCCGTCGTCGGCGGCCTGTATGCGATCGCCGCTGCCATCAACTTCTTCGTGCCCGACACCGGCGCTCGCTACGCGCGCCAGTCCGCCAGCCCGGTGCGGCTGCTGGCCGACTTCGGCCACTGCCTGCGCACGCTGTGGGCCGACAAGCTGGGGCAGATTTCGCTGGCGGTGACCACCCTGTTCTGGGGGGCCGGCGCCACGCTGCAGTTCATCGTGCTCAAGTGGTCGGAGTCGGCACTCGGCATGACGCTGTCTCAGGGCGCCATCTTGCAGGCGGTGGTGGCCATCGGGATCGCCATCGGATCGGTCTGGGCGGCCGCCCGCGTGTCGCTCAAGCGCTCGCTGTCGGTGCTGCCGGTCGGCGTGGCGATGGGCCTGCTGGTGGCCTGCCTGGCCTACATCGACTTCTCGCGCCTGCCCGCCGGCGGCCTCAGCATGGGCGCTGCCGTCATCGGCTGGGGTGCGATTCTTGCTGCGCTGACGATGGTCGTGATCGGCGCCTTGGCGGGCTACTTCGTCGTGCCGATGAATGCCCTGCTGCAGCACCGCGGCCATGTGCTGCTGTCGGCTGGCCACTCGATCGCGGTGCAGAACTTCAACGAGAATCTGAGCGTCCTGGCGATGCTGGCGGTCTATGCCACGCTGCTGTGGCTGAACCTGCGGATCGAGACCATCATCGTGCTGTTCGGTCTGTTCGTGGCCGCCACGATGGGACTCATCATGCTGAGGCACCGGCACAACATGCGCAGCCGCGACTGGACCGCGCTGATCGGACAGAGTCGGCCAGCGCGCTGAGGCGGACCACGGCGGGACGGCTACGTGTCGCGGTCGCCGTTCGCCACCCGGCGCGCCAGGCAAAGGTCGGCCCAGCTCTTCGCCTTGTCGGCCAGGTTGCGCAGCAGGTAGGCCGGGTGGTAGGTCACTACGACCGGAATGCGCCGGCCGGCGATCTGCACCTCGTGTACCCGACCGCGCAGGCTGGCGATGGTCGCATCAGTTCCGAGCAAGGCCTGGGCGGCGAAGCGCCCCATCACGACGATGAGCCGCGGCTGCAGCAGCTCGACCTGCCTGCGCAAGAATGGCTCGCACTGCTGCATTTCGTGGGGTTCGGGGTTGCGGTTGCCCGGCGGCCGGCACTTCAGGACGTTAGCGATGTAGACGCCGGCTGCACCCTGCGCGCCGCGGCTCAGTCCGACGGCCGCCAGCATGTTGTCGAGCAGCTTGCCGGCCTGGCCCACGAACGGCTCCCCGCGCGCATCTTCCTCGGCGCCCGGCGCCTCTCCGACGATCATCCAGTTGGCCTGCGGATGGCCCACGCCGAACACCGTCTGCTTGCGCGTCCTGCACAGGCCGCAGGCCTGGCAGTCCGCCACTGCCTGCTGCAGTTCCGGCCAGTCCAGACCGGCGATCGCGGCCAGCCGTGCGGGATCGACTACGACCTCGGCGGCCGCCGGTCGCGCGGCGTTGACCACCGGGGTCTCGATTGCCGCCGGCGCAACCGCCGCCACGGCTGGCGTGATGGCGGGCGCCGCCGTCTGAGGAAGCGGCGCGTCGGCCGCAGCGGCGGGCGCCCCCCCTGGTTCGACCGCATTGGCACCGCGCGCCCGCCACAGCGGCCCCGCGCCCAGCGCGTGCCAGAGCCGTTCGCGACGCAGGTCGGAGGCGGTCATGGCCGCTCCATCACAGCGCGATCCGCATCACCAGCGCGTCCTCGCGACCGCCGTGCGACGGGTAGTAGCCACGGCGCACGCCGATGCGCTCGAAGCCATAACGCTGGTACAGGCGCTGCGCCGGCGTATTGCTGGGTCGCACTTCGAGCATCATGTTGCGCGCGCCATGATCGCGAGCCAGTTGTGCCATGAACTCCAGCATGCGCCAGCCGTAGCCGAGCCGATGGGCGTTGCTGGCCACGCTCAGATTCAGCAGGTGCGCCTCGTCCAGGACCAGCATGACCACGGAGTAGGACAGCAGCGCGCCGCTGCTGTCGCGCAGCGTCCAGCAGCAGTAACCGGCGCGCATCGAATCGACGAAGTTGGCGCGCGTCCACGGAAACGGGTAGACCTCGTTCTCGACGGACAGCACGTCGTCGAGGTCGGCGGCGGTCATCGGCACAAAGTGTTCTTCGCTCGGGCGCACCACGGCGTTCACGAGGCCGCTCCAGCCGAGAAGGCGGCGGCCTGGCCGGCCGCGTGCCGCCGCCGCTCCTCGATGGTGAGGGCCACGCGGTCGCGTACGTACAGTGGCGCAGCGTGGGCGGGCGCCAGCGCACGGCCGGCATGCCAGTCGTGAACAGCCAGGCGCACCAGGTGACGCGCCGAAGCACTGGCCTGCGGCAACCGGATCGCCGACGCGGCAGCCGGCCAGCCCGCCATGGCGAGCGCCGTGCCGCCGGCGGCATCCACCGCATGCGGCGCGAGCTCGTCGGCCATTGCCGCCACGGGGGACAGCGCGGGCGACACGCGCTCGCGCAGTTGCCCCTCCCCAACGACAACCACGTCGTAGACGGCCCAGTAGACCTCGTTCATGCGCGCATCCATCGCCGCCGCGATGCGGGCGACGGCGGGCTCGGCGTCATGGACCGCGAGCGCCAGCCCCGCCAGGTTACCGACCGGCAGCACCCGCCGATCGATGCCCCAGGCCAGCCCTTGCGCCACGCCGCAGGCGATGCGCAGACCGGTGAAGGAACCGGGACCCGCGCCGAAGGCGATTGCATCGCAGCGCGCCAACTCGATGCCGGTCTCCTCGAGGAGCGCCTGCACCATGGGCAGCACGCGTTCCGAGTGACCCTGTCCAACCCGCTCGATCCGCTCGCTCAGTACACCGGCGTGCAGCAGCGCCACAGAGCAGGTTTCGGTGGCGGTGTCGATGGCCAGGAGAGTGGGTTCGGCAGACACGTCGGCGATCCGCCGGGGGCATCAGCGGACCACGGATTCTATCGAGCCCGCGATGCCGCACGTGGGCACCGTACCGGGGCTGGCGGGGCGCAATACCCGCGCCGACAGCGTCGCGCAGTCGCGCGGCTAAGCTCGCAAGAAAGGCAAAGGAGCGATGGCACGACCGAGGACCCGCCGGCTGTCGATCTGCCACCAGCCCTCCAGCACGGCGGCGTAGATCGAGCGGAAGTCGATGGCGAAGCCGGGGTTGCCGTCGCGGTCGAGCCGATTCAAATCGGGCCACGCGCCGTACTGGCCACCGCGCACGCCGGGACCGAAGGCGAAGTGCACGCCGGCGGTGCCGTGGTCGGTGCCCTGGCTGCCGTTCTCCTGGGGCCGTCGTCCGAATTCCGAGTAAGTCAGCAGCAGCGTGTCCTGCCAGACGCCCGCCTCGGTCAGCGCTGCCCGCAGCGCGACCACCGCCTGCGCCAACTGGCCGAGCAGTGCCGCCTGGCGCGGCAGCTGCGCGGTGTGCGTGTCGAAACCGGGCAGGGTCAGGCGGATCACCGCGGTCTGCCGGGTCGCTGCCACGCCGGCCGCGTGGGCGACCGCCTGCCCGAACGGACCGCGCGGGAAGTCGGCGGCAAACCGCTGCGCCGGAAGAATGCGCGCGCCCGCCTGCACGATGTCCGCCTCCACGCGCAACAGATGTGCCAGCGCGCCGCGGGCCGCGATCTGCTGCGACGGCGCAAACTGCGCCTGCTGCACGAAGCGCGACGGGTCGTTGACGGCAACTGCGCGCGCGCCGCCGTCGAGCGGCCCTAGGTCGGATGCGCCAACCACCACGCCGTCGGCGGCCAGCTTGCGGAATGCCGGGCTGGCCCCAGCCGTGCGCGTGAGCCAGCCCTCCTGCAGCACTTCGCTTGAATCAGAGGCCGTGTCCCAGATGGCAATCGAGCGAAAGTGCGACAGGTCCGGCTGCGGATAGCCGACCCCGTGCAGCACCGCCATCTGACCCTCACGCCACAACGCCTGCAGCGGCGCCAGTTCACGATGCAGCAGCAACCCGCGCTCGAAGGCCACCACCGCATCGTCGCGCAACGCCAGGCGCGGCCGCAAGTCGTGGTAACGGCCGTCGGTGGGCACGACCGTGTTCAGTCCGTCGTTGCCGCCGCGCAGTTCGAGCAGAATGAGGAGCCGGGTAGCGGCGGAGGCCTGCTGCTGCGCCCAGGCCGGCAGCGCGTATGCAGCGAGGCTGACCCCGGCCGCGGTAACAAAGTGGCGTCGTCGCATGCGGTCTCCGATGGGAGTCGGCTACTTCAGCTGGTAAGCCGGATCGAGCAGCAGGCTGCGCAGCGCATCGAGCGACAGTGAGCCGGCCGGCGGCAGGCCGACCGCCGGCACCGCTCCGAGGCTGGCCGCCAGCCGCTGCACATCCTCGGCGCTGGCCGGCCGTTCGGGCGCCAGGGCGGCCGCCGCCGTCAACCAGCCGCCGCCGTCCACCCGCACCGCCCGCTCGACCGCGACTTCAAGGCGGCGCCGCACCTGCTCGGCGCCCGCCTCGGCGTTCATGGCGGGCACATCGGACACCGTCAGACCCGGCCGTTGCAATGCGCGCTCGATGAACTGGCGACGCGCCAGCAAGGTCTGGGTGTTGATCCAGGCCTCGCCCCCAGGCCAGCCGCGCACGCTCGGGGCGGCAAACAGGTTCTGTCCCATCTGCGCCGCCGCCAGGGCGGCGCCGATCGGCTGCTCCAGCCGGCCACCACTCTGCCGCACCAGACCGACCAACAGTTCGACCGGCGACTTGATTAGCCACTGCTCGGGCTGCGGCGCCACCAGCTCGGGCTGGTTCAGCAGCAGCCGCAGCGCAGTTCGGATGTCGTACCCGCTGTTGCGAAACGCCGCCGCGACGGAATCGAGCCGCGCCGCATCCGGCTGCGGAGAGACGAATTCGCGCCACAGCTTGGCGGTGATGAACTCGGCCGTAGACGGCTGCGCCAGCAGCAGGTCGAGTACGTCACCCCCGGTCAGAAGGCCGGTCCGCCCCAGCACCGTCTTCTCGCCTTCGTCGTGCAGGCCGCGGCGGAACACGAAGCCGAACCGCTCGGGATCGAGACTCCAGCCCGTGAAAGCACGCGCCGCCTCCTTGACATCGGCCTCCGTGTAACGGCCGGGGCCGACCGTGAACAGCTCCATGACTTCGCGGGCGAAATTCTCGTTGGGCTGGCCGCGCCGGCTCTGCACCCCGTCGAGGTACAGCAGCATGGCCGGGTCGCGCGCCACCGCATGCAGCAGATCGCCAAAGTTGCCGAGCGCATGCGCGCGCAGCAGGATGTTCTGGCGGTACATCGGCTGCGCATAGCGGACCTTGGGCTGCGCCGAGACGAAGTGGTTATGCCAGAACAGCGTCATGCG
This sequence comes from Burkholderiales bacterium, assembly GCA_020248865.1. Lineage (GTDB taxonomy): Bacteria > Pseudomonadota > Gammaproteobacteria > Burkholderiales > Burkholderiaceae_F > JALHMQ01. The sequence goes on from JADCGS010000001.1 coordinate 134,680, forward strand.
CTCGGTCAGCGGCGAGGGCGTGGCGACCATCTCGCGCAGCCACCAGCCGCGCAGCTCGAAGCCCTGGCGCACGCGCTCGCGCTGCTCGGCCATGCGCTCGGCCTCGCCCAGCGCGCGCAACTCGCGTGCCGTGAGCAGCTTCTGGTCGATCCACCCCGGCGGTGATGTCGCCGCGCGCGTGACGGCCTCGCGCAAGACCTGCTCGACGGCCTGCGGCTGTGTCAGCGGCGCCATGCGCTCGACCTCGACGGTCGAGGGCGCAAAGCCGACGCGCGTGAGAAAGCTGCGTGCCCGCTCGGTGCCAAGCGGCGCGCTCACCGCCGATTGCGCCAGGCCGGCACCCACTGTCACCAGTAAGCCGATGACCGCCAAAGGACGAACCCGGCCGGGCATCACTTGTTTTCCTTCACCGGATCGCCGGACTCCGCGGGCGGCAACCGGGGCCGCTCGCGCCAATCCCGATTGGCCTGGTTGATCTGCTCGCGCAGCCTCTGCCGCTGCTCCGGCGTGAGCCGTCGCGGGCCGCTGCCCTCCCCGCTACTGCCTGGGCCGCCTTCGCCCAGGCGGCGCTCCATGCGCGCGCGCAGCGCCTCGCGCTGCTCGGGCGTCAGATTGCGGATGACATCGGCCCTCTGCTCGCGGCTCATGCCGCGCCAGATCTGCTGGCGCTGCTCGGGCGTCATGCGCTGCCAGTCTTCGCGCGGCACGGTGCCGACCGGAGCCTCGGCGCGCGCGAGGCCGAAGACCAGCATGGCAGCCAGACCGAGGCAGCGAAGCAACGACATGGAGCGGATCTTAGGCAGGTGCCGCAGCGATGTCCGCTGGATCCGGCGCCAAAGCGCCGCGCGGCGGGTAAATTCTGTAACACTTTGTTCAAGTACTAGGCGAGCGGGCAAGGTTCAATAGCATTGATGACCGTCACTTCCGCGCAAACTTGCCTCGGCCGTCCACGATGAGCCGCTCCGGCCCACCCAAAGTTCTCGTCGTCGACGACGATCCCCGCCTGCGCGACCTCTTGCGCCGCTACCTTGCCGACAACGGCATCAACGTCTTCACCGCCGACGGCGCGGCCTCGCTGAACAAGTTGTGGCTGCGCGAGCGTTTCGACGCGCTGATCCTCGACCTGATGATGCCCGGCGAAGACGGCCTGGCCGTGCTGCGCCGCCTGCGCGGGGCCAACGATCGCACCCCGATCATCATGCTCACCGCCAAGGGCGAGGACGTGGATCGCATCGTCGGACTGGAACTGGGCGCCGACGACTACCTGCCCAAGCCATTCAACCCGCGCGAACTGCTGGCGCGCCTCAACGCCGTCCTGCGCCGCCGCGGCGCCGACGAGGCCCCCGGCGCGCCGGCGCAGGAAGCTGAGTCGGTGGCCTTCGGCGAGTTCGTGTTCGATCTGGCCCGGCGCACCCTGCGCCGCGGAACCGAAGACATTGCCTTGACCACCGGCGAGTTTGCGGTGCTGAAGGTCTTCGCCCGCTACCCGCGCGTGCCGCTGTCGCGCGAGAAGCTCATGGAAATGGCACGCGGCCGCGAATACGAAGCCTTCGATCGCTCCCTTGACGTGCAGATCTCGCGCCTGCGCAAGATGATCGAATCCGACCCGTCCAAGCCCAAGTACATTCAGACGGTCTGGGGCCTAGGCTACGTGTTCGTGCCCGACGGCTGATACCGCACCCGACGTGAGGATCCCCTCGCCGCCCTTGTTCTGGCGGACCTTCCTGCTGATCCTGCTGCTGATCGTCGGCTGCCTGCTGGCCACGCTGTTTTCCTTTCGTGCCTTCGAGCGCGAGCCGCGCGCGCAGCAGATCGCCCAGCAGCTCATCTCGATCGTCAACGTGACGCGCAGTGCGCTGCTGTACTCGGATCCGCCGGTACGCGCCGCCCTGCTCGCCGAACTGGCGGAGAACGAGGGTATCCGCATCCTGCCGCTCGAACGTGACGACGCGGTCAGGCCGTTCCCGGACGCCGCGGTGGTGCGACTGGCAAGCGAGCGTATCCGTGAACGCCTCGGTCCGCAGACGCGCATGGCCGAGGAGGTCAACGGCCTGCCCGGCGCATGGGTTTCGTTCAGCATCGACGGCGACGACTATTGGGTCTACATCGAGCGCGACTTGCTGGCCCGGGAGCCCGGCCGGGCCTGGGTCCGCTGGGCGCTGATCGCCATGGTGCTGTCGCTCCTTGCCGCGGTGGCGATCACCCGCGCGGTCAACCGGCCGCTGGCGCGCCTGGCCGGCGCAGCGCGCGAACTCGGTGCAGGCCATGCGCCAACGCCCCTGCCGGAGGTGGGCCCGGTGGAGATCCGCGAAGTCAACCAGAGCTTCAATCGCATGGTGGCCGACCTCGGCAAGATTGAACAGGACCGGGCGGTGCTGCTGGCCGGCATTTCGCACGACCTGCGCACGCCGCTGACGCGGCTGCGCCTGGAACTGGAGGTCAACGACCTGCCCGCCGAGGCGCGGCGTGCCATGGAAGGCGACATCGAGCAGATGGACGCCATCGTGCGCCAGTTCCTCGACTACGCGCGCGGCAGCCCGCAGCAGCAGCGGAGCACGCTGGACGTGACCGCGCTCGTGCGCGAGGCGGCCGGGCGACTGCGCCTGCCGCAGGCGGCGGTCTGCGTGCAGGCGGACCCGGCTCTGATGGCGCCGGTCTACCGCACGGAACTGGAGCGCGCGCTCGAGAACCTGGTTACCAACGCCGACCGCTACGGGCGCAGTGCCGACGGCACGCTGCAGTTGCAGATCGCACTCCAGCGTGACGGTAGCGACCTCGTTCTGGCCGTGTCCGACCAGGGGCCGGGCATCGCTGCCGCGCAGATCGACCGTCTGCTGCGGCCGTTCGAGCGGGGCGACGAGGCGCGCAGCGAGGCCAACGGCACGGGCCTGGGCCTGGCCATCGTGGCGCGGGTGGCGCGGCTGCACGGCGGCCGCCTGCTCCTGCGGCCGAACCCGCCCTGCGGCCTGCGCGCTGAGTTACGCCTGCCGGCAGGCTGAGCGATCGGGGGCGCGGTGACTGCTGTGACCGCCGCCATCGCCGTCATCGCCATGGCGGCTGCGGTCGCCGGCGCGCCGCCGCGACGGACGCAGTGGCCTGGCCGGGTTAGGTCGCACCGTGACGCTGCAGCAGCGCCAAGGCCATCGCGGCGATGCCCTCGCCCCGCCCGGTGAAGCCCAGATACTCGGTTGTCTTGCCCTTCACGCTGACTGAGTCGGCCTCGATCTGCAGCGCAGCCGCGATGCGGGCGCACATGGCCGCGACATGTGGCGCAATCTTCGGTTGCTGCGCGATCACGGTCGCATCCACGTTGACCACCTGCCAGCCGGCCGCGTGCACGCGGGCGGCCGCCGCACGCAGCAACTGCCAGGAGTCGGCATCCCGGTGCGCCGGATCGCTGTCCGGAAACAGCCGGCCGATGTCGCCCAGCCCGGCAGCACCGAGCACCGCGTCGGTCACTGCGTGCAGCAGCACGTCGGCGTCGGAGTGGCCGAGCAGGCCGAGCCGCTGCCCCTCGACCACGTGCTCGATCTCCACCCCGCCGAGCACCAGCCGCCGCCCCGGCACCAGGGCATGCACGTCGAAGCCCTGGCCAATGCGCATCATTCGAGCTCTCCGCGTGCCGCCAGGATCGCGGCGGCCAGTGCCAGATCGTCCGGCGTGGTGATCTTCAGGTTGCCGGCCAGCCCGGCGACCAGTCGCGGCGCGTAGCCGATCGCCTCGACGGCACCGGACTCGTCGGTGGCCTCTTGCAGTGCGCCCGGCGCATCGAGCGCGCGGCGCAGCAGTTCGAGCCGGAACATCTGCGGCGTGGCGGCCCGCCACATGCCGTCGCGCGGCACCGTCTGCCGCACCCGCCCGGCGCCATCGGACTGCTTGAGCGTATCGGCCACCGGGCAGGCCAGCAGGCCGCCCACCGCGTCGTGCTCCAGCGCATCGATCAGCCGGTCGACCTCGGACACGGTCAGGCAGGCGCGCGCCGCATCGTGCACCAGCACCCAGTCGTCGGACTCGGCCCCGAGCGCATCGAGCCCCGCGCGCACCGAGGCTGCCCGGGTCGCGCCACCCACCGGCGCGAGCTGGACCTTCGGGTCATAGCGCAGCGTCGCCGCATACCGATCGTCGGGTGCGGTGACGACGACCACACGCGCGATGCGCGCCACGGCCGCCAATACCGCTGCGGTGCGCTCCAGCAGCGTGCAGTGTCCGAGCAGCAGGTACTGCTTCGGCAGATTGGCCCCCATACGCGCGCCCGTCCCGGCGGCCGGAACGAGGGCGAAGCAGCGCGGCAGGCTCAAGACACGGGTCTCGGGTTGCGGGTCATCGACTGGCTCAACCTTATAATAGCGATGCATTCGCGGCGCTGCGGCGTTCCACACGGGCTCAATGGCTCGAGGTGGAGCGCTCGGGCGCCGCGACCGCTTTCTGGCCCGCGCCCGCCCCCTCTCGCGTGGACACGCTGACTCCCCCCACTGTCGATTTGGCGCCAACACCGCCGGCGCCAGGTGTGCGCTTTGCTCTGCCGCGCCCACCCGGCTCTGCCGATGCGCTGCTCATCGCCCAGGCTGCCCGGGCCGCACACAGCCGCCGCCAGCTGACGATCGTCATCACCGCCGACCCGCACGACGCGCAACGCCTGGTCGATGAAATCGCGTACTTCGATCCGGCGCTGGCGGTGCGGCTCTTGCCCGACTGGGAAACGCTGCCCTACGACATCCTGTCGCCGCACCAGGACCTGGTCAGCGAACGGCTGGAGGCACTGTACCGGCTGAGCAACCCCGACGCCGGCGGTCTCGACGTGCTGGTGCTGCCGGCCACCACGGCCCTGTACCGCCTGTGCCCCAAGAGCTACATCGCCGGCCACACCTTCTTCTTCAGGCAAGGCCAGAGGCTGGCCGGCCAGCGGCTGCGCGAGGACCTCGTCCTGGCCGGCTACCAGAACGTGTCACAGGTCGTGGCGCCGGGCGAGTTCAGCGTGCGCGGCGGCCTGATCGACCTGTTTCCCATGGGCTCGTCGCTGCCCTACCGGCTCGACCTGTTCGACGAGGCGATCGAGACCATCAAGGCCTTCGACCCGGACAGCCAGCGCAGCCTGTACCCGGTACCCGAAGTGCGCCTGCTGCCAGGCCGCGAGTTCCCTCTCGACGAGGCGGCGCGCACCGCGTTTCGCGGCCGCTTTCGCGAGGTCTTCGAGGGCGACCCGAGCCGCGTCGGACTTTACAAGGACATTGGCAACGGCATCGCCTGCCCCGGCATCGAGTACTACCTGCCGCTGTTTTTCGACCAGACCGCGACCCTGTTCGACTACGTGCCTGCAACGGCACTGTTCGTGCTGCACGGGCCGATCGAGGCCGCCGTGCAGCGCTTCTGGGCCGAAACCAACGAGCGCTACCGCTTCCTTGCCAAGGACCGTGAGCGCCCCTGCCTGACGCCGGCGGCGCTCTTCATGGGGGTCGAGGAATTGTTCGCCGCCGCCAAGGCGCACGCGCGGATCGCGCTTGGCGCGGGCGAAACCGCCGCAGACGGTCATGGACCCGTGGTGGCGCTGCCGGCGCTGGCGGTCGACCGCAAGGCCGACGATCCGCTGGCGCGGTTGCGCACCTTCGTCGAGCGCCTGGCGGTCGATGGCGGCCGCGCGCTGCTGCTGGCCGACTCGCATGGCCGGCGCGAGACCATCGCGCAGATGCTGCGCGACTTCGCACTGGAGTTCGCCGACAACGCCGACTTTGCCTCCTTTCAGAGCGCCGACGCGCCGCTGTCGCTCGGCGTCGGCCCGGTGCAGCAGGGCTTCCTGCTGACCGGGCAGCGGCTGGCGGTTCTGACCGAAAGCGAGCTCTACGCGGCCAGTCCGCGCCGCCGCCGCGGGCGCGGCCGCGAGCGCGCCTCCAACGTCGAGGCCATGATCCGCGACCTGGCGGAGCTGAAGATCGGCGATCCGGTGGTGCACGTGGAGCATGGCATCGGCCGCTACTGCGGCCTGCAGATCATGGATCTCGGCGGCGCCGAGACCGCCGGCGGCGCGGAGTTCCTGGAACTGCACTACGCGAACGAGGCCAAGCTGTTCGTGCCGGTGGCACAACTGCACCTGATCTCGCGCTACAGCGGCGCCGACCCCGATGGCGCACCGCTGCACCACCTGGGTGGCGGCGACTGGGACAAGGCCAAGCGCAAGGCCGCCCGCCAGGTGCGCGACACCGCGGCCGAACTGCTCAACCTCTACGCCATGCGCGCGGCGCGCAAAGGCCACGCCTTCGAGTTCAAGCCGGGCGACTATGAGCTGTTTGCCGAGGGCTTCGGCTTCGAGGAAACGCCGGACCAGCAGGCTGCGATCGAGGCCGTGCTCAAGGACATGCGCGCCGGCTTCCCGATGGACCGGCTGGTGTGCGGCGACGTGGGCTTCGGCAAGACCGAAGTGGCGCTGCGGGCGGCCTTCGTCGCGGTGGCCGGCGCCCGCCAGGTGGCGGTGCTGTGCCCGACGACCCTGCTGGCCGAGCAGCACGCGCAGACCTTCCGCGACCGCTTTGCCGACTGGCCCGTGCGCATCGTGGAGCTGTCTCGGTTCCGTTCCCCCCGGGAGGTGGGCGAGGCGATCGCCGGCATCAACGCAGGCACCATCGACATCGTGATCGGCACTCACAAGCTGCTGACGCCCGAGGTGCGGTTCGACCGCCTGGGCCTCGTCATCATCGACGAGGAACACCGCTTCGGCGTGCGCCAGAAGGAGCGGCTCAAGGGGCTGCGCGCCGAGGTCGACGTGCTGACGCTCACCGCCACGCCGATTCCGCGCACGCTGGCGATGAGCATGGAGGGCATCCGCGAGTTCAGCGTGATTGCCACGGCGCCGCAGCGCCGGCTGGCGATCAAGACCTTCGTGCGCAAGGAGACACCCTCGCTGATCCGCGAGGCCTGCCTGCGCGAGCTCAAGCGCGGCGGGCAGATCTACTTCCTGCACAACGAGGTCGAGACGATCGAGAACCGGCGCGCCCGGCTGGCCGAGCTCGTGCCCGAGGCGCGCATCGAGATCGCCCACGGCCAGATGGGCGAGCGCGAACTCGAACGGGTGATGCGCGACTTCTACCAGCAGCGCTTCAACCTCCTGCTGTGCACCACGATCATCGAGACCGGCATCGACGTACCCAGCGCGAACACCATCGTCATCCATCGCGCCGACAAGTTCGGCCTGGCGCAACTGCACCAGTTGCGCGGCCGCGTGGGCCGCTCGCACCACCAGGCCTATGCCTACCTGATGATCCCGGACGAGGGCGCAGTCACCAAGAACGCCGAGAAGCGGCTGGAGGCGATCCAGACGCTGGAGGAACTGGGCTCCGGCTTCTACCTGGCGATGCACGACCTCGAGATTCGCGGCGCCGGCGAGGTGCTCGGCGAGAACCAGAGCGGCAACATGCAGGAGGTCGGCTTCGACCTGTACAACCAGATGCTCAACGCCGCCGTACGCGCTCTGCGCTCCGGCCGTGAACCGGACCTCATGGCGCCGCTGCAGGCGGTGGCCGAGATCAACCTGCACGTGCCGGCCCTGCTGCCGGCCGACTACATCGGCGACGTGCATCACCGGCTGTCTCTGTACAAGAAGCTGGCGAGCTGCGACCGCGAGGACGATCTGTATGCCTTGCAGGAGGAGATCGCCGACCGCTACGGCAAGCTGCCCGAGCCGGCCAAGGCGCTGATCGAGACGCATCGCCTGCGTCTGCTGGCCGAGACCCTCGGCATCAAGAAGATCGACGCCTCCGGCGAGGCGATCGCTGTCAGCTTCGTGCCCAACCCGCCGATCGATCCGGCGCAACTGATCCGGCTGATCCAGCGCGACCGGCACATGCGTCTGGCCGGGCCGGACAAGCTGCGGATCGAGCAGAAGACCGCCAACCTCGACGCCCGCCTGCAGTTGCTGCGCGGTGTGTTCAGGAGCCTGGGGGCACAATGATTGCACCGGAACGATCGCGATGACGGATCTCGTCCTGCAGGGCCCCGGCCTCGGCAACAAGGCGCTCGACACCTTCAAGGTGGTGTGTTCGCCTGCGCGTATCACGCTCACCGCGCGTGCGGCGCGCTGCGTCGCGGTGCCGGACGACGCCGAAACGCGCAAGGCGGTGCGTGCCCTGGCCGACTACTGGAAGCTCGACGCCGCGTTCGTCGACCCGGCGCTGCGGCTGTCGGACTTCCGCCTGCTCGCCCTCGACATGGACTCCACGCTCATCAACATCGAGAGCCTGGACGAGGTGGCGGCGCTGGCCGGCAAGGGGTGCGAGGTCGCCGCAATCACCGAGGCGGCCATGCGCGGCGAGATCAAGGACTACCGCGAGAGCCTGCGGCGCCGGGTCGCGATGCTGGCCGGGGCGGACGCAGCGCTGCTGCAGCAGGTCTACGAGGGGCGGTTGCGGCTCAACGAGGGTGCCGAAGCGCTGGTGGGGGCGTGCCGGCAGGCCGGCCTCAAGGTGCTGCTGGCCACCGGCGGCTTCACTTTCTTCACCGACCGGATGAAGGAGCGTCTGGATCTCGACTTCACCCGTAGCAACGTGCTGGAGATTGCCGACGGCAAGCTGACCGGCACGGTGACCGGGCCAGAGGGTGGGCCAATCGTGGACGCCGAGGGCAAGGCGCAGGCGCTGCGCGATGCCTGTGCCGCGCTCGGCTGCCCCACCTCGCAGGCGATTGCGGTCGGCGACGGCGCCAACGACCTGAAGATGATGTCCGCGGCCGGCCTGTCGGTGGCCTACCGAGCCAAGCCGGTGGTGCGCGAACAGGCCAGCCAGGCGCTCGACTACGCGCCGCTGGACGGTGTGCTGAACTTCTTTGTCGCCCCTTGAAGGACAGGGCTGACACCTGGCCGCGCTGGACGGCCAAGGTTCGCCTAGAGCCGCTCGAAAACCGCAGCGATCCCCTGCCCGCCGCCGATGCACATGGTCACCAGCGCGTGACGACCGCCGGTGCGCTGCAATTCATACAGCGCCTTGACCGTGATGATGGCGCCGGTGGCACCGACCGGATGCCCGAGCGAGATGCCGCTGCCATTGGGATTGACCTTGGCCGGGTCGGCGCCGAGTTCCTTCATCACCGCGCAGGCCTGCGCCGCAAAGGCCTCGTTGGACTCGATCACGTCCATCTGCTGCACGCCGAGCCCGGCCTTCTCAAGTGCCTTGCGCGATGACGGCACCGGGCCGATGCCCATGATCTTCGGGTCAACGCCGGCATGCGCGTAGCTGACCAGGCGCGCCAGCGGCTTGATCCCCTTCTTCTCGGCGGCGCTGCGCTCCATCAGCACCAAGGCCGCCGCGCCGTCGTTGATGCCTGAAGCATTGCCCGCGGTGACCGTGCCGTTTTCCTTGACGAAGACTGGCCTGAGCTTGGCCATGTCGGCCAGCGAGGCGTCGGCGCGGACGTGCTCGTCGGTGTCGAAGGCGATATCGCCCTTCTTGCTCTTGAGCAGGATCGGCACGATCTGGCTCTTGAAGCGCCCTTCGGCGATCGCCCGCGCGGCGCGCTGGTGGCTCTCGACGGCCAGCGCGTCCTGCTGCTCGCGGGTGATGCTCCACTGCCGAGCCACGTTCTCGGCGGTCACGCCCATGTGGATCACGTCGAACGGGTCGTGCAGCGCACCCACCATCATGTCGACAATCTTGCCGTCGCCCATGCGCTGGCCGAAGCGGCCGGCCGGCAGGATGTAGGCGCCGCGCGACATGTTTTCGGCGCCCCCGCCGATGGCCACGTCCGCCTCACCCAGGAGGATGCTCTGGGCCGCCGAGACGATGGCCTGCAGGCCGCTGCCGCACAGGCGGTTGACCGTCAAGCAGGGCGTGTGGTCCTTGACGCCGCCCTTGAGCGCCGCCACGCGGCCGAGATACATGTCCTTGGGCTCGGTGTTGATCACATGCCCGAAGACCACGTGGCCGACTTCGCCGCCCTCCACCCCAGCGCGCTTGAGCGCCTCGGCCACGACCGTGGCACCCAGTTCGGTCGGCGCCGTGTCCTTGAGGCTGCCCCCGAAGGTACCCACTGCGGTGCGTACTGCGCTGACGACGACGACTTCACGAGCCATTTCGTTCCCCCGATTCAGCATGGCTTGACCCGGTCAGATTAGCACCGCCGTCGGCGCACGGACCTCGGCGCGGATCAAGGCGTGCTCGACTTCGCGGGCGAGGCTGGTACGCCGAACAGGTCGTGCTCGTCGGCGCGCTCGATGCGCACGTCGATGAAGTCGCCGACGGCAAGCTTGCGTCGCGTGGTCACATGCACCAGTCCGTCGATCTCCGGCGCGTCGGCGGACGAGCGGCCCAGCGCGCCTCTGGGCGTCAGATGGTCGATCAGCACGCGCTGCACGGTGCCGAGCTTGCGCTGCAGCCGCGCCTGCGAGATGGCCGCCTGGACCCGCATGAAACGCGCGCGCCGCTCCTCGCGCACCGCGTCGGGCAGCGCACCGTCCAGCGCGTTGGCCGTGGCGCCTTCGACCGGCGAGTAGGCGAAGCAGCCGACGCGGTCGAGTTGCGCCTCGCCGAGGAAGTCGAGCAGGTACTGGAACTGCGCCTCGGTTTCGCCCGGAAAACCGGCGATGAAGGTCGAGCGCAGCGTGATCTCCGGGCACAGCGCACGCCAGGCCCGGATGCGCTCGATGTTCTTCTCGCCGCTGGCGGGCCGCTTCATGCGCCTGAGCACGTCCGGATGCGCGTGCTGGAACGGCACGTCCAGGTAGGGCAGCACGTGCCCGTCGGCCATTAACGGCACGATGTCATCCACGTGCGGATAGGGATAAACGTAATGCAGGCGCACCCAGGCGCCATGGCTGCGCGCGGCTGCGCCGAGTTCCTTGACCAGCTCCTGCATCCGTGTACGCACCGCCCGGCCGCCGACGAAGTCGAGCTTGTACCGGACGTCGACGCCGTAGGCACTGGTGTCCTGCGAGATGAGCAGCAGTTCCTTGACGCCCTGTCGGAGCAGATTCTCGGCCTCGCGCACCACCTCGCCGATGGGCCGGCTCACGAGATCGCCGCGCATCGACGGGATGATGCAGAAGCTGCAGCGGTGGTTGCAGCCCTCGGAGATCTTCAGGTAGGCATAGTGCCGGGGCGTGAGCTTGATACCGGCAGCCGGCACGAGATCGGTGAACGGGTCGTGCGGCTTGGGCAGGTGCTGGTGCACGTGGGCGAGTACCTCGTCCGCGGCATGCGGACCGGTGACCGCGAGCACCTTGGGATGGACCTTGGCCACCAGGTTGTCGCCGCCCTCGCGGCGGGCGCCCAGGCAGCCGGTCACGATCACCCGGCCGTTGGCATCGAGCGCCTCGCCGATGGCATCGAGCGACTCCTGCACCGCGCTGTCGATGAAGCCGCAGGTATTGACGATGACCAGATCGGCGCCCTCGTAGCTGCCGACCATCTCGTAGCCCTCGGCCCGCAACTGCGTGACGATGCGCTCGGAGTCGACCAGCGCCTTCGGGCAGCCGAGCGAGACCATGCCGACGGTCGGAGCAGTCTTGCTCGCCGCCATCTTGCGCGTCGGTCGGGTCGGTGCGGTCATCAGAAATGCAAAGCGGCCCGCGAGGGCCGCATCGGTGGCGCGGGATTCGTGGCGGAGGCTACTTCTTCTCCGGCGGCTGGAAGGGGAACTGCTTGAACATGCTGGCGGCCTGATTGGACATGTTCTCCTGCATCTGCACGAACAGGTTCTTCGACTGCTCGATGTAGTTCGACATCATGCTCTGGATCATCGGCGCCTGCATGTTGACGAACTGGGCCCACATGTCCGGACCGATCTTGTTGGTCTGATAGAAGGCCTGGCTTTGCTCCTGCAGCTTCTTCTGGATGTCGACGAAGGCCTGGACGTTCTTCTCGAGATACGAGCCCATCATGCCCTGCATGGCATTGCCGTAGCTGCGGATGATCTGCGCCAGCACCGGCGGCGTGAACATCGGCGAGCCCTCCTGCTCTTCCTCGAGGATGATCTGCAGCAGGATCTGGCGGCTCAGGTCATCGCCGCTCTTGGCATCCACCACCTGGAACTGCTCCTGGTCCAGCACCAGTTGCTTGACATCCGCCAGCGTGATGTAGGTGCTGGTCTGGGTGTCGTACAGGCGGCGGTTCGGGTACTTCTTGATAAGGCGGGTGCCGGCCATGGGAGTCCTCGCGATCGCGCGGCCCGGACAGTTCAGCCGCAAGCAGAAAAAACATTGTACCGGCCACCGCGGCGGGTCGGGCTTGACGGGACACTGTGGCTGTCAGACGGTGCCGGCAGCCCTCAGCTGCCCTTCAGTCGGCGCAGGAGAAACAGCACCGCGACGGCCGCCGCTACGAACACATGGTTCCAGGGCGCGCGCCCCTCCAAGAGCAGGACGCCGCAAACGAAACCGAACATCCACACCGCCAGCGCAAGCCAGCCTTCCCAGGTGATGGGGCGCCACGACCACCACGGACCGTCGAACCACGGCCGGGCCGGCCGCTCAGCCACCGGCACGCCTATCCCCCGGCAAGCAACCGGTTGCGGGCATTCGGTCAACCCATGTGCAGGCCACCGTTGCAGGAGAAGTCCGCGCCGGTCGTGAAGCCCGAGTCCTCGCCGGCCAGCCACGCCACGATGGAGCCGATCTCGTCGGGCGTGCCCAGCCGCTTTACCGGAATCGTGGCCACGATCTTCTCCAGGATCTCCGGCTTGATCGCGCGAACCATCTCGGTGCCGATGTAACCGGGGCTCACGGTGTTGACCGTGATGCCCTTGCCCGCCAGTTCCTGCGCCAGGGCCATGGTGAAGCCGTGCATGCCGGCCTTGGCAGCCGAGTAGTTGGTCTGGCCGGCTTGGCCCTTCTCGCCGTTGACCGAACTGATCTGGATGATGCGGCCCCAGCCCTTCTCGACCATGCCGGGCACCACCTGCTTGGTGACGTTGAACATGCTGTTCAGGTTGGTGTCGATCACTGCGTCCCAGTCCTCGCGCGACATCTTGAGGAACATGCGGTCGCGCGTGATGCCGGCGTTGTTGACGAGCACGTCAATCGGGCCATGCTCCGCACTCGCCTTCTGGAACGCGGCGACCGTGCTGTCCCAGTCGGCCACGTTGCCGACCGAGGCGAAGAAGGTGTAGCCAAGCGCCTGCTGCTCGGCCAGCCACTTGGCGTGGTCGCGGCTCGGGCCGCAGCCGGCGATCACCTTGAAGCCGCCCTTGGCCAAACGCTGGCAGATGGCCGTACCGATTCCGCCCATGCCGCCCGTCACGTACGCGACCTTGCTCATTGCTGTCTCCTCAGGGTAACTGCCTGTCGTTAAGTGCGAAGGGGACTCGTCCGGAGCCCGTGGCGCCCGTTCTCAGCGCTCCACCGCCAGCGCCACGCCCATGCCGCCGCCGATGCATAACGCGGCCAGGCCACGCTTGCTGTCGCGGCGCTGCATCTCGTGCAGCAGCGTCACCAGGATGCGCGCGCCGCTGGCGCCGATCGGGTGGCCGAGCGCGATGGCCCCGCCGTTGACGTTGATCTTGCTCGCGTCCCAGCCCATGTCCTGGTTGACCGCGCAGGCTTGCGCCGCGAACGCCTCGTTGATCTCCATGAGATCCAAGTCGGACGGCTTCCAGCCGGCGCGCTCGAGCGCCTTGCGGGAGGCCGACACCGGACCCATGCCCATGACCTTCGGGTCGAGCGCGGTCGTGGCATAGCTCTTGATGCGCGCCAGCGGCGTCAGGCCCAGAGCCTGCGCCCGCGCCTGGCTCATCACCACCAGCGCCGCCGCCCCGTCGTTGATGCCCGAGGCGTTGCCCGCGGTGACGCTGCCTTCCTTGTCGAAGGCCGGCTTCAGGCCGGCCAGCGCCTCGGCGTTGGTCTTGCGGTTGATGAACTCGTCGGTGTCGAAAGGGACCGGGTCGCCCTTGCGCTGCGGGATCATGACCGGGACGATCTCTTCCCGGAACTTGCCGGCATCCTGCGCTGCCGCGGCCTTGTGCTGGCTGGCCAGGGCAAACGCATCCTGCTGGGCACGGTCGATCGACCACTGTCGGGCCACGTTCTCGGCCGTGATGCCCATGTGAATCTTGTTGTACACGTCCCACAGGCCGTCGACGATCATCGAGTCGATCATCTTCGCGTCGCCCATGCGAAAGCCGTCGCGCGAGCCCATGATCACGTGCGGCGCCAGGCTCATGCACTCCTGGCCGCCCGCGATCATCACCTCGGCCTCGCCGGTGGCGATCGCCTGCGCGGCCAGCATCACCGATTTCAGGCCCGAGCCGCATACGACGTTGATCGTCATCGCGGGGGTCTCGATCGGCAGGCCCGCCTTGATGGTCGACTGGCGTGCGGGGTTCTGACCGCTGCCGGCGGTGAGCACCTGCCCGAGGATCACTCCCTCCACCGCGCCGGGCTCGATGCGGGCGCGTGCGATGGCTTCCTTGATGACGGTGGCACCCAACTCGGGCGCCGGCACCTTGGCGAGCGCGCCGCCGAACTTGCCGATGGCGGTGCGCACGGCACTGACGATGACTGCCTGCTGCATGGACTCTCCTGCGGTGACCCGAGCGCGGCCGCTCAGGCCTTTTCCTTGACGTAACGGCCGGGCGCCGGCTCGATCACCTTGTGCTTGCCGCTGCCGTATTGCCGCGGCGCGGGCTTCATGCGCCCGCCATGCGGGGCGAGCCAGCGCGACCAGTCCGGCCACCAGCTGCCTGGAACGTCGCGCGCCCGGTGTAACCATGCCCCACTGTCGGCCGGCAGCGCAGCCTCGTCGGCCACCCAGTAGTTGCGCTTGTTCTTGGTGGGCGCGTTGATGGTGCCGGCAATGTGTCCGCTGGCGCCCAGGACGAACCGCACATCCTTGCCGGTGCGGCCGGGCAGCACGCGGGCCGAGGCGTAGGCTGCCTGCCAGGGCACGATGTGGTCCTCGCGCGCCGCAAACACGTAGGCCGGCACCTTGATGCGCTGCAGATCGATGGGCTGCCCCAGGCAGGTCAGCGCGCCAGGGAGCTTCAGCTTGTTCTCCAGATAGGTGTTGCGCAGGTACCAGGCGTACATCGGCCCCGGCAGATTGGTCGAGTCGCCATTCCAATAGAGCAGGTCGAACGCCGGCGGCTGCTTGCCCTCCAGGTAATTGGCCACGACGTAGTTCCACACCAGATCGTTGGGCCGCAGGCTGGAGAAGGTGTTGGCAAGGTCCTTGCCCGCCATCAGGCCGCCCTTGCCGAGCGTCTGCTCGCGCAGCCGCACGTGCTGCTCGTCGACGAAGGCGTCCAGGATGCCGGTGTCCTCGAAGTCGATCAGCGCGGTGAGCAGGGTCAGGCTGGCGATCGGCGCGTCGCCGCGCGCGTACATCACGGCCAGCGCCGCGGCGATGATGGTGCCGCCCACGCAGAACCCCAGCGCATTGACCTTGTCCACGCCGCAGATCTCGCGCGCCACGTCGATCGCGGCGATCGGCCCGAGCGCCAGGTAGTCGTCCCAGGTCATCTTCGACTCGGGCTCGTGCGGGTTCTTCCACGAGACCACGAAGACCGTGTGCCCCTGCTCAACCGCGTAGCGGATGAACGAGTTCTCAGGTTGCAGGTCGAGGATGTAGAACTTGTTGATGCACGGCGGCACCATGACGAACGGCCGCTCGTAGACCTTGGCTGTCAGCGGCTTGTACTGGATCAGCTGCATCAGCGCGTTTTCGTACACCACCGCGCCCTCGCTGGCGGCGACGTTGCGTCCCACTTCGAAGGCCGCCTCGTCGGTCTGCGAGATCTTGCCTTTCTGCAGGTCGCCGAGCAGGTTGTGGATGCCGCGCTGCAGGCTCTCGCCGCCGCTTTCCAGGAGCGTCTTCTGGGCTCTGGGATTGAGGGCGAGAAAGTTGGACGGCGCCGAGGCCTCGACCCATTGGTCGACCGCGTACCGGACGCGCTTCTTGGTGCGCTTGTCCGACTGCACCGCCTCGGCCATGCGGCGCATGAAATCGGCATTGAGCAGGTAGGCGCGCGCCAGCATCGACGAGGCGGCGTTCTGCTGCCAGGCCGGGTCGGAAAAGCGCGCATCCTTGATGGGTTCGGTGATCCGGTCCGGATGCTCGAGAAAGTCGGTCCACAGCCCACCGAGGCGCTGCATGTACTCGCGCTGCAGGTCGACCAGAAGCTCGGGCGCGAGATTCAGCTGAGGCAACGGCGCCGACGCGCCGAAGTTCATCTTCGCCAGGTCCTCCCACAACTGCATCCAGCCCTGCGGTGGCAGTACGGCCGCCTCAGCGGCGCGGGGGTTGGGCGTAGCGGGATCAACCGGGCCGGCGCCAGCGCCGACCTCAGCGGCTGGCCGCGCCACGCGAGAAGCCGTGCCGGTGCCGGCGCCGGCTGCCCGCTTAACCGATGCGCCGCTCTTGGCTGCCGCGCGGCGCCTGACTGCGGACGGCTTGCTGGGCGCGAGTAAGGTGGGCTGAGCGGCAGCGCTCTTGCGGGCGCTCCGGCTCGTGGCTCGGCGGGTGGCCATAGGGCGGGATCTCCTCGTGCGGGCAGCCCCATCGGCGGGGTGCGCTGAGCGGTTGGACGCGTCTTGCGCCGCGGATTGTGGCGGCGCGCGGAAGTCGGGTCAAACGGGCACCCAACACGCAGCCGACGAATCCGATACGCATCATGCGGGCGACTGGCCGCCCTGCCCATTGCGCCAGATCACTGCCGCATGCCGCCCCGTCACGCGGTCGCGGCGGTAGCTGTAGAAGCGCCGCTCGTCGCTGACGGTGCACAGCGTGCCGCCGTAGACCGCGTGTACGTCGACCTGCGCGAGCGCCTGCCGTGCCAGGGCATACAGATCCGCCCGGTACTTGCCGGCCACCGGCAACGCGCTGAAGGCCGCGCCCGCCTGCGGCAGCCGCCGCTGCATGGCCTCGAGCACTTCGGCGCCGACCTCGAACTGCGCGGGGCCGATCGCCGGCCCCAGATAAGCGAGCAGGCGCGCATGCGGCTCGCCCAGACGCGCTCGCAGGGCCTGAGCGGTGTTCTGGATCACGCCGCCGGCCAACCCGCGCCAGCCGGCGTGCACCGCTGCCACTCCGCGCCCGTGGATTTCGGTCAGCAGCACGGGCAGGCAGTCGGCGATGGTGACGGCGCACACCACACCGGCCGTCACCGCAGTGGCCGCATCGGCCTGCTGCCCGGCGCCGCGCTCGGCTTCGACCACCACCGCCCCATGCACCTGCTCGAGCCAGGCCGGCGGTGCCGGCAGCCACTGCCCGAGCATGGCCCGGTTGCGCTCGATCACTGCCCGCTCCTCGCCACTTTTCAGACCGAGGTTCATGCCGCCGCCGTCGGGGCTGGCCCACGGGCCCTGCGAAACCCCTCCGCTGCGCGCCGTGATGACGGCCCGCACCTGCGGCGGCGCGGGCCAGTCCGGCACCACCCAGTCGGCAGGCCACGCAGGCAGCTGCGCACCCGGCGGCTGCTCCGTCACGCGAAGACCTCCACCGGCTTGCGCGGCACGCGCAGGCCCAGGCTCGTCATCAGCGCGCGCATGTCGGCCGGCGGCGGGCGGAACCAGCTCACCGTCTGGCACGTGCGCGGATGGCGCAACTGCAGCCGGCAGGCGTGCAGCGCCTGGCGCCCGAAGCGCGCCCACGCCGGTGCCGCGCCTGCCGCCGGCACGCCAGGCCGCCCGCGGTGATACAGCGGGTCGCCCAGCAGCGGATGACCGATCGACTCCAGATGCAAGCGGATCTGGTGCGTGCGCCCGGTCTCCAGCCGGCAGGCCACCCAGGAAAAGCTGCGGCCGCCCGCCTCGGCCGACTGCACCAGCCGGAAGTGCGTCACCGCCTCCTTGGCCGCGGGCGCGTTGCTGGTGCGAAAGCGCAGCGGATTGCGCGGGTCGCGGGCGATACGGCGGTCGATGGTGCCGCTGGCCGGCACCAACCCACAGACCAGCGCCCAGTACTCGCGCACGACCGTGCGGGCCTGCAGTTGCCGCACCAGATCGGTCTGCGCCTCCAGCGTCCGCGCCACGACCATCAGTCCGGACGTATCGGCATCGAGCCGGTGGACGATGCCGGCGCGCGGCAGGCCGCGCAGGCCTGGATCGTGCCCGAGCAGTCCGTTCAGCAACGTGCCGCTCCAGTGCCCCGCAGCGGGATGCACCACCAGACCGGCCGGCTTGTCGAGCACGAGGATCGACTCGTCCTCATGCACGATGTCGAGCGCCATCGGCTCGGGGAGGTCGCCACTGTCCTCGGGCAGCGGGGTCGGCTGCACCCGCAGCACGTCGCCGGCGAACACCAGGTCGCGCGGGCGCGGCACGGCGCCATTGCGCTGCACTGCGCCCGCCTCGATCCACTGCTGCAGGCGGGTTCGAGAGTAGCGCGGCAAGAGTTCTGCCAGCGCGCGGTCCAGGCGCAGCGCATCCTGGGCGCTGCCGACCACGAGGTCGAGCGGCTCGGCCGCCGGAGCGGGCTCGACATCGAGATCCTCGGCGGACTCCGGTGCACTGCGCTCCTCCTCGCCGGCCGCCACGGTCGCCGCGACGGCACGGGGGCCGCCGATATACTTGTGCGCTGTCACAGGCGGTCAGTCACAGGCGTTGTCGGTCGCGGGCGTCGGTTGCGGGCCTTGGTCACAGGTGTCAGTCAGAGGCGGGAAAGCGCTCGATGCAACGCGAGGCGAATCAACAGAACCGAGACCGTTCCGGCGGCCTGCGCCGCGGCGCGTTGCTGACCGTCGCGCTGGTGGCGCTGCTGCTCACAGGCTGCGGCAGCACCCGCTTCGATCGGGATCCTACCTCCAAGTGGGATGCCGACCGGCTGTACCGCGAGGCCCAGAGCGAGCTGACCATCGCCAACTGGCAGCGCGCGCGCCAGTTGCTCGAACAGCTCGAAGCGCGCTTCCCGTTCACGCGGCATGCGCAGCAGGCACAACTGGAAATCGCCTACTCCTACTACAAGGAAGGTGAATCGGCGCAGGCCATCACCGCCGCCGAGCGGTTTCTCAGGCTCAATCCGAACCACCCCAACGCGGACTATGCGCAGTATCTGAAGGGCCTGGCGTCGTTCAACGACAACCTGGGACTGTTCGGCCGCTTCCTGGACCCGACGCAGCGCGATCCGAAGGCCATGCGCGAAGCCTTCGATACCTTCCGCGAGCTGGTGGTGCGCTGGCCCGACAGCCGCTACGCCGAGGACTCGCGCCAGCGCATGGCCTGGCTGGTCAACGCGCTGGCGCAGAGCGAGGTCAACGTCGCCCGCTACTACCTGCGGCTCGGCGCCTACGTAGCGGCGGTCCAGCGCGCCCAGGCCGCGCTGCGCGACTTTCAGGGCGCACCGGCCACTGAGGAAGCGCTGGCTGTGCTGGTCAAGGCCTACGAGGGACTGAACCTGCCGGAACTGCGCGCCGACGCCGAACGAATCCTGCAGCGCAACTTCCCCAACTCGCGCGCTCTCAGCCGCCTGTAGATCGCAGCTCTCAGCCCGCCGCGTCCGCCACGGGCGGCGCCGCAAGGAAGGCGCTCGCCTCCTGCAACTCGCGCGTGCGTGCAAACGGCGGCAGGCTCGCCAGCACAGTGCGGCCATAGGATTTCGTCAGCACTCGCTCGTCCATGAGCGCGAGCACGCCGCGGTCGCGTTCGTCCCTGATCAGCCGTCCGGCACCCTGCTTGAGCAGCGTCACCGCCAGCGGCAGCTGGTACTCGGTGAACGGATTGCGCCCGAGCGCCTTCAGGCGCCGGCTGCGCGCCTCGATGACGGGGTCATCGGGCGGCGCGAACGGCAGCTTGTCGATGATGACCAGCGACAGCGCCTCGCCGCGCACATCGATGCCCTCCCAGAAGCTGACGCTGCCCACCAGGATGGCGTTGCCGGCGCGCCGGAAGGCATCGATGAGCGCGCGGCGCGTGCTGGTGCCCTGCACCAGCAGCGGCAGTGCGTGCCCGTGGCGCTCGATCTTGCCCTGGAGCACCTGCGCCACGCGGTCGACCGCGCGCAGCGTCGAGCACAGGACGAAGGCGCGCCCGCCGCTCGCCTCGATCAACGGCCAGGCCGCGGCCGCCACCTGCTCCGGAAAGTCGGCAGCCAGCGGCGAGGGCATCGGCTGGGGCAGGTACAACAGCCCCCGGCGCGCAAAGTCAAACGGGCTGTCCCAGCGCCGCGTGGTGGCCTGTGGCAGGCCCACCTCGGCGAGGTACTCGTCGAAGCGCCCGGCCAGGGTGAGCGTGGCCGAGGTGAGGATCCAGGCCTGCGTCTGCTGCGCCCGCATGCGCGCAAACGCCTCGCCGGGCGCCAGCGGCGTGGCATGGAACTGCGCACCATGGGCCGTGGCCGCAACCCAGCGGACCCACTGCTGTGCGTCGGCATCGTCCAGTGCGTTCGGGTCGGCATCGCCGCAGAGGTCTCCCGCGGCGGCGTCATCGGGCCGCGGGCCGCTGGCAGCAACGCGCGCCGCCGCCGCGCGCCACGCCCGCACCTCGCTGCGCAGCGCCTCCAGTCGCGGCGCCAGGGTATCCAGGTCGACAGACCGTCCCGCACAGGCCTTTACCGCACCGCGCAGCGCGTCCAGTCCCTGCTCCACCGCCAGCAGCCGCCCCTGCAGCGGCGCCCGCCGCGGCAGGCGGTCGAGCGCCATGCGGACATTGGGCGCCAGCCCCGCCTCCGACAGCGTGAGCCGCAGCTCGCGTGCGGCCTGGTCCAGCGCTCCGCTCAGTCGGACCCAATCGGCGCCGTCGCGCGCCTGGGCCAGCCCCGTGGCCTTGGTATCCACGGACAGCTCGTGCAGTTGCGCCACCGAAAAACCGCGACCGAAGAAGTCGGATGCGATCTTCGGCAGCTGGTGCGCCTCGTCGAGGATCACGGTGTCGGCGGCCGGCAGGAAGTCGCGGATGGCATCGTCGCGCAGCGCCAGATCGGCCAGGAACAGGTGGTGGTTGACCACCACAACGTCGGCCGCCAGCGCCTCCCGCCGTGCCTTCATCACGAAGCAGCCGTCGAAGCGCGGGCACTCCTGTCCCAGGCAGTTGTCGCGTGTGGAGGTGACGATCGGCCAGATGCCCGCAGTCTCCGGCAACTCTGCCAGCTCGGCGCGGTCGCCGGTGGCCGACGTGGCCGCAAAGCGCGCCACCGTGCGCAAGTGCCCGGCGTCCTGGCGCGACGGCAGCAGCCCTTCGGCCTCGGCGCGCTGCAGCCGGTGCAGGCAGACGTAGTTCTGCCGTCCCTTGAGCAGTGCCAGCTTCACGGGGACGTCGAGTGCGCGCGTGACCGCCGCCAGATCCTTGCCGAAGACCTGATCCTGCAGCGCCTTGGTGCCGGTGGAGATCAGCACCTTGCCGCCGGCCAGCAACGCGGGGACCAGGTAGGCGAAGGTCTTGCCGGTGCCGGTCCCGGCCTCGGCGACCAGGGTGCCGCGCTCGGCGATGGCATCGAACACGGCCAGCGCCATGTCGAGCTGGGAGTCGCGCGCGCTGTAACCGGCAATGGCGCCGGCGAGCGCCCCGTCCGCGGCGAAGGCCGAAGCCACCTCGGCGCGCGTCCTCGTCACCGGGTCCTCGACCGGCGGCCACGCCGGCGCGCCGGGCCCCCGCGGACGCGTCGTCACGCCGGAATATCGGGCACCAGACGCATCTCCAGCAACGCGATGGTGTCCTTGATCTGCAGCTTGCGCTTCTTCAGCCGGCGCAGCCGCAGCTCGTCACTGCCGCTCTGCCCGGCCATACGACCGATGGCCTCGTCGAGGTCGCGATGCTCGATTCGCAGCTCGATCAGGCGGCGCTTGATCTCTTCGGGAGTCATGACGGCAGCGGGGAGCCGCCACGGAGTCGACACGTGAGGATGCTAGCAGCGCACAGCCACCCCCAGCGATCGCCGCACGCGGTAGCGACCTCGGGTTGTCGCAACCATGGGCTGAATCCCGCGCGGGTACTGACACTTCGAGGGATGATGTATTGCTCGATCCGTATCGTGTCCGGCACAGTGATTGGGCGTCGGCCGTCGACAGCGCCGGAATCGCAACGCGATTGGCGGCCAATTGGGCAGGCACCGCGGCAAGACGCGCTGATAGACTCTTTTCAATGGTTCTCCTCTTCTCGTCGTGACCCTGTTCAAGGTCAGCGCCTGTACCGCAGAGCACATCGGCGATCGTCCGGAGCAGCAGGATCGCGTCGCCATCGTTACGAGCCGGCGCAACCCGGGCGCGCTGCTGGCGGTCGTGGCCGATGGCATGGGTGGGCGCACCGGTGGCCGGATGGCTGCCGATCAGGTTGTCCGCACGGCCGACAGCCTGTTCCAGGAAACCGGCGAGGCGGACAGCGCCTCGGCCCCATTGCTGCAGCAGATCGCCGCAGAGGCGCACACCGTTGTTCGTCTGACCGCCATCTCTAGCGAAAAAGAACCGCACAGCACGATGGTCGCGCTCATCGTCAAGCGCAATCATGCCGTGTGGGCCCATTCTGGGGACAGCCGCCTTTACTTTTTTCGGCGGGACCGCCTCGTGCATCGAACAGCCGATCACACGTATGCGGCTCGGCTGGCCGCCGAAGGACGCGAGCAGGCCGCTCAAATCGCCGCTCAGAGATACCGGAACGTCGTGGTCAGTGCCCTGGGCATTGCGGGCGAGCCGCAACTTACCCTGGGAGAGGCAACCGACCTGCAGGCAGGCGACCTGTTTCTGCTTTGCAGCGACGGGCTTTGGGCCTACTTCGACGACCACGAGCTGGGTTCACTGCTGAGCAAGCTCAGCCCCCGCGAGGCCTCCGAACATCTGATCCGAATCGCCCGTGAACGCGCGCAGGGGCGCGGTGACAATCTGTCTCTGGCCATCGTCAAGCTCGAAGCTCCACAGCCGGCACCGCGCGCCTGAAGCACGCCGCGGCGGCGGGTACGTCAGTCCTTCCTGGCCGCTGCGGCACGCGCTGCGGTTTCCGCTCGCCGTTTCGACTCGGCCTCGCGCTCGGCCTGCCGGCGCGCCCTGCGCTGCTCGTTTTCGGCACGCTCCTGAGCGCGACGGGCGGCCTCCTCGCGCGCCCGCCGCTGCCGCTCCTCAAACTGCTGCACATTGCGCTGGCGCTCCAGCGCCTGCGCGGCGCGTTCGCCGGCACGGCGCTGTGACTCGGCGCTGCTCTCGGCGGCGCGGGCCTGGTTGGCGGCCGCTGCATCCGCCCGGCCCGCCGCCCTGGCGGGGTCATTCAACTCGCGCTGCCGCTGCGCGGCGGCCTCCGCCCGCTCACGCGCCGCGCGGGCCCGTTCCTCGTCCTCGCGTGCTGCCCGCTCGTGCTCGGCCCGCTGGCGGCGTCGTTCCTCGACCTCGGCCCGCCGCAGCACCTCGCCGGCCTCCACCTGAACGCGGCGTGCCTGCTGCTGCGCCAGCGCATGGCTGCGCCGCGCGTTCTCCATGCAGCGGTTGACGAAGAAGGTCCGTTCGCAGCGCGCCTGCTCCTCACGCCAGGCCTGCTCGGCCGCAATCTCGACGGCGCGCACCGCGCTTCGGGCCGCCTCGGCCTGCTCGACCGTCCGGATGCTGCCCGCCGGCCAGCGCTGCGCGATGTCCTCGGCCGTGGCGCCAACGCTGGCGGTGGCGGTCAGCACTGCGGCCAACCCACCAGCCAGCAAGACAAGCCGGTGTCGCATCAGGCCCCCTGCAGCACCGCGCGGCGCGGTGCCTCCAGGTATTCGCGACCTTGCATCTCGGTCAGCCGCGAGGCGGTGCGCACGAACTCGTTGGCCAGCGCACCGGCGGTGTAAAGCTGCTCCGGGGGCACGGCAGCCGAGACGAGCAGCTTGATGCGGTGGTCGTACAGCACGTCGATCAGCCAAGTGAAGCGGCGCGCCTCCGACGACTGTCCGGCCGACATCTGCGGCACGTTCGACAGGATCACGGTGTGGAAACGCGCTGCTATCTCGAGATAGTCGTTCTGCGAGCGCGGGCCGCCGCAGAGCACGGCGAAGTCGAACCAGACGACGCCGCCGGCGCGCCGCCGCGCGCGGATCTGGCGCGCCTCGATAAGCAGCACCGGATCGTCGTCCTCCGCCTCGGCAATCCGCTCGAAGGCTGCGCGCAGTCCCGCCTCGGCCGGCTCGCCGAGCGGGGTCAGGTAGACGTCGATCCGCTCCATCGCACGCTGACGATAATCAATGCCGCCATCGACCTCGACCACGTCGAGTTCGCGTTCGATGAGTTCGATCGCCGGCAGCAGCCGGTCGCGGTGCAGACCGTCCGGATACAGCCTGTCCGGAGCATAGTTGGACGTCATGACCAGTCCGACCCGCAGCTCGATCAGCTTCTCCAGCAGCCGGTGCAGGATCATCGCATCGGCGATATCCGATACGTGGAACTCGTCGAAGCAGATCAGCCGGTGCCGGCGGGCGATGCGCGCAGCCACCTGGTCGAGCGGATTCTCTGTGCCGCGAACCTCCTCCAGCTCGTGGTGAACGCCGCGCATGAACTCGTGAAAGTGAACGCGCGTCTTGCGCACCAGCGGCACGCTGGCGAAGAACGCGTCCATCAGGAAACTCTTGCCGCGCCCGACTCCACCCCACAGGTAGATCCCGCGCGGTATCGGCGGACGCCGCAGCAGCTTGGCCACGGCGTTGGAGCGCCGCGCCTTGTAGCCTGCCCACTCGTCGTACAGGCGCTGCAGCCGGTCCGCTGCCGCCTGCTGGGAGGCGTCGAGCGTGTAGCCGCGCGCCTCGCGCGCCTCGCGCAGAGCCCGGGCGAAGCCCATTTGGTGCCGCCGGCCTGACTGCGACCGCCGCTAGAGGTTGAGCGTGCGTTTGTCCACCGCCAGCGCCGCTTCCTTGGTGGCTTCCGACAGCGACGGATGCGCATGACAGATTCGGGCGATGTCCTCGGCGCTCGCCTTGAACTCCATGGCCACCACCGCCTCGCTGATCAGTTCCGAAGCCATCGGGCCGACGATGTGCACACCGAGGATCTCGTCGGTTTTCGCGTCGGCGAGGAACTTGACCATGCCGGTCGTGTCGCCGAGCGCGCGGGCGCGTCCGTTGGCCATGAACGGAAACGATCCGGCCTTGTAGGAGCGCCCGGACTGCTTGAGCTGCTGCTCGGTCTGGCCGACCCAGGCGATCTCGGGCGAGGTGTAGATGACCCAGGGAATGGTATTGAAGTTGACGTGCCCGTGCTGGCCGGCAATGCGCTCGGCCACGGCCACCCCCTCCTCCTCGGCCTTGTGCGCGAGCATCGGCCCGCGCACCACGTCGCCGATAGCCCAGATGTTGGGCAGATTGGTGCGGCACGCCTCGTCCACCTTGACGTTACCGCGCTCGTCCAGTGCGAGCCCCGCGGCCTCGGCATTCAGGCCGCCGGTGTTGGGCACGCGGCCAATGGAGACGATGAGCTTGTCGACGGCCAGCGTCTGCGCCGCACCCTGGTCATCGGTCCAATCGATGCTGACCCCCTTCTTGTCGGCCTTGACCGCCCCGATCTTCACGCCCAGATGGATCTTCAGCCCCTGCTTGGTGAAGACCTTGTGAGCCTCCTTGGCGATGGTCTCGTCGACCGCGCCGAGGAAGGCCGGTAGCGCCTCGAGGATGGTCACCTCCGCCCCGCAGCGGCGCCATACCGACCCCATCTCCAGGCCGATGACGCCGGCCCCGATCACGCCGAGCCGATTCGGCACTTCGTCTATGGCCAGCGCACCGTCGTTGGACAGGATCAGCTTCTCGTCGAACGGCGCGCCCGGAAGCGCGCGCGGACTGGAGCCGGTGGCAACGATCACGTGCTTGCCCACGAGCACCTCCTCGCTGTTGCCCGCCACCTTGACCTCGTAGCCGCCCTCCACCTTGGCGCCGAAACCGCCGCGGCCATGAAAGAAGCTGACCTTGTTCTTCTTGAAGAGGTACAGGATGCCGTCGTTGTTCTGCTTCACGACGCCGTCCTTGCGCGCCAACATCCGGCCGACGTCCAGCTCCAGGCCCTTGATCTGGATGCCGTGGTCCTTGAAGTGCAGGCTGGCGTGCTCGTAGTTCTCGGTCGACTGCAGCAGCGCCTTGGACGGTATGCAGCCGACATTGGTGCAGGTGCCGCCCGGCGCCGGACCACCCTGCGCGTTGGTCCAGGCGTCGATGCAGGCAACCGACAGGCCAAGCTGGGCGGCGCGGATGGCGGCGATGTAGCCGCCCGGACCGGCGCCGATCACGACGACGTCGAAGTTCTTGCTCATCGGGTGCTTCCTTTGGCCGCGCGAGCGGCTCGTTCTATTCGATGGCGCGCGGCACGAACATCCAGAGGATCAGGTAAAGCAGCGCGGTGGCGCCGCCGAGAAAGAGCCCACCAACCATCAGCAGGCGCCAGATCCAGGACTCCACGCCAGTTGCCTGCGCAATGCCGCCGCAGACGCCGGCAATCCAGCGGTCGCCGTTGGACAGGCGCAACGGATTGAGCGTCAAGGGCGCGCCGACGCCCGCCAGCAGTCCGGCCTTGGCCCGCTCGAACTCGTCCTGCGTGAGGGCCCCCTGCCGGAGCAGTTCGTGCAGCTTGGCAATCTCGTCGGCGGTACTCATCGTTGCATCAGACTTCCAGCAGCAGGCGAGCCGGGTCCTCGAGCGCCTCTTTCATGGCCACCAGCGACAGCACCGCCTCGCGGCCGTCGATGATGCGGTGGTCGTACGACAGCGCCAGGTAGTTCATCGGCCGGATGACGATCTGCCCGTTCTCCACCACCGCACGCTCCTTGGTCGCGTGCACGCCGAGGATGGCCGACTGCGGCGGGTTGATGATCGGCGTCGACAGCATCGACCCGAATACGCCGCCGTTGCTGATGGAGAACGTGCCGCCGGTCAGCTCTTCGAGTCCCAGCTTGCCTTCGCCGGCGCGCTTGCCGAAGTCGGCGATCTTCTTCTCGATCGCGGCGAAAGAGAGCTGGTCGGCGTCGCGCAGGATCGGCACCACGAGGCCGCGCGGCGAACCCACCGCGATGCCGATATCGAAGTAGCCGTGATAGACGATGTCATTGCCATCCACCGACGCGTTGACCACCGGGTACCTCTTCAGCGCCGCCACGGCCGCCCTCACGAAGAACGACATGAAGCCGAGCTTGACGCCGTGCTCCTTCTCGAACTTGTCCTTGTAGCGGTTGCGCATGTCCATCACCGGCTGCATGTTCACCTCGTTGAACGTGGTCAGGATGGCGGCGGTGGATTGCGACTGCACCAGGCGCTCGGCCACGCGCTGGCGCAGGCGCGACATCGGGACGCGCTGCTCGGGGCGGTTGGACAGGGCGCCCAGGTCGATGGGAGCCTTCACCTCAGGCAAGGAGGAGCGGGCCGCCGGGACGGCAACAGCCGGCGCGGTCACCGGCACAGCGACCGGCGCGGGCGCCTTCGCACCGGCCTCCAGGGCGCCGATGACATCGCCCTTGGTGATCCGGCCATCGCGGCCCGTACCCGCCACCTGACCGGCAGCCAGGCCCGCGTCGGCCATCATCTTCGCGGCCGCGGGCATGGCCACGTCGCTCTTGGCGCCGCCCGTCCTGGCGGCCGGCGCCGCGGCGGCAGGGGCAGGCACGGTCGCAGCGGCCGGGGCCGGGGCCGCGGCGCCCGCCTTGCCGGCACTGTCGATGCGCGCGATCAGCTCGCCCGAGGTGACCGTACTGCCGTCGCCCTTGACGATCTCGGCGAGCACACCGGCCGAAGGCGCCGGCACTTCCAGCACCACCTTATCGGTCTCGACCTCGATCAGCACTTCGTCGACGGCGATCGACTCGCCGGGCTTCTTCTTCCATTGCAGCAGGGTCGCCTCGGCGACGGACTCCGACAGCTGCGGAACCTTGACTTCAACGATGGACATGTTGTTGTTCGCAGGAAAGTGTTGCGGGGTGAGCGAGGGCGACGGGCATGCGGGGCGCCGCGGCTGGTGCGCCGGCGCGCCCAGCCGCCGCCAGCTCGCCGCCGTTCACATTCACTTGTTGAGGACCAGACCCTTGAGCTTGGCGAAGGCCGCGTCGATCAGCGCCTTCTGCTGCTCGTTGTGCTTGGCGTAGTAGCCCACCGCAGGCGAGGCCGAGGCTGTGCGCCCGGCATAACCGAGCCTCTGGCCTTCGACCATGTTCTCGAGCAGGTGGTGCTGTGCGTAGAACCAGGACCCCTGATTCTGCGGCTCGTCCTGGACCCACACGATCTCGCTCAGGTTCGGGTACTTCTTGAGCTCGGTGGCGAGCGCCTTGTGCGGGAACGGATACAGCTGCTCGATGCGGAGGATCGCGACGTTGCCTTCGCCGCGCTCCTTGCGCGCATTGACGAGGTCGTAGTAGACCTTGCCCGAACAGGCCAGCACCCGCTTGACGCTCTTGGCTTCGATCGGCTGCACCTCGCCGATCACGGTGTGGAACTCGCCACGTGCGAATTCCTGCATTGGCGAGCCGGCGTCCTTGTGCCGCAGCAGGCTCTTGGGCGTCATGATCACGAGCGGCTTGCGAAACAACCGGATCATCTGCCGGCGCAGCAGATGGAAGATCTGCGCCGCATTGGTCGGCTGGCAGACCTGCATGTTGTTGTCAGCGCAAAGCTGGAGGAAACGCTCGAGGCGTGCCGAGCTGTGCTCCGGGCCCTGCCCCTCGTAGCCGTGCGGCAGCAACAGCGTTAGGCCGCTCTGCCGGCCCCACTTGACCTCGCCCGAGCTGATGAACTGGTCGATCACCACCTGTGCGCCGTTGACGAAGTCCCCAAACTGCGCCTCCCAGACGACCAGCGCGTTGGGCTCGGCCGAGGCGTAGCCATACTCGAAGCCGAGCACGGCTTCTTCCGAAAGCACCGAGTCGATCACGAGGAACGGAGCCTGCTTGTCCGACACATGCTGCAGCGGCACGTAGGCGCCGGAGTCCCACTTCTCGCGGTTCTGATCGTGCAGAACCGCGTGGCGGTGCGTGAAGGTTCCACGGCCGGAGTCCTGGCCGGTGATCCGCACCGGATAGCCGCTGGCCACCAGCGAGGCGAACGCGAGATGCTCGGCCATGCCCCAGTCCACGGGCAGCTTGCCCTCGCTCATCGCGCGCCGGTCGGCCACCACCTTTTCCACCAACGGATGCAGCTTGAACCTGTCCGGAATGGTGGTCAGACGCGCGGCCAGCCGCTTCAGCTCGGCCATCGGCACTGCGGTGTCGGCGTGGTCGGTCCACTTGCGGTTCAGGAAAGGCGACCAGTCGACCGCGTACTGGCTCTTGTAGTTGGTGAGCACCGGGTCGACCGTGTGGCGGCCCTCGTCCATCGCATGGCGGTAGGCCTTGACCATTTCGTCGGGCGCCGCATCCGCGAGCGTTTTCTGCGTCACCAGCTTGTCTGCGTACAGCTTGCGTGTGCCCGGGTGCGCGCCGATCTTCTTGTACATCAGCGGCTGCGTGACCGCCGGTGTGTCCTGCTCGTTGTGGCCCAGGCGGCGGAAGCAGATGATGTCGAGCACGACATCCTTCTTGAACTCCTGCCGGTAGTCCATCGCGATCTGCGTGGCCAGCACGACCGCCTCGGGATCGTCGCCGTTGACGTGCAGGACGGGCGCCTCGATCATCTTGACCACGTCGGAGCAGTAGATCGTCGAGCGCGCATCGCGCGGGTCGGACGTGGTGAAGCCGATCTGGTTGTTGATGACGATGTGGATCGTGCCGCCGGTGCGGTAGCCGCGCGTCTGCGCGAGGTTGAGCGTCTCCATCACGACGCCCTGGCCGGCGAAGGCCGCATCGCCATGCACCAGCACGGCGAACACCTTGGCGCGCTTGGCGTCGCCGCGCCGCTCCTGGCGAGCCCGCACCGAGCCCTCAACCACCGGGTTGACGATCTCGAGGTGCGAGGGATTGAACGCCAGCGACAGGTGCACCGGGCCGCCCGGCGTCGACACGTCGCTGGAGAAGCCGTTGTGGTACTTGACGTCGCCAGCCGGCAGGTCGGAGGCGGCCTTGCCCTCGAACTCGGCAAACAGGTCGGCCGGCATCTTGCCGAGCGTGTTGACCAGCACGTTCAGGCGCCCACGATGCGCCATGCCGATCACGATCTCCTCCACGCCGGTGCTGCCGGCGCGCTGGATGAGTTCGTCCATGGCGGCGATGAAACTCTCGCCGCCCTCCAGCGAGAAGCGCTTCTGGCCGACATACTTGGTGTGCAGGTAGCGCTCCAGACCTTCGGCGGCGGTGAGACGGTCGAGGATGTGCTTCTTCTGCTCGGCGCTGAAGCCCGGCGTGGAACGAGTCGACTCCAGCCGCTGCTGCCACCAGCGCTTCTCGGCCGGGTCCGAGATGTACATGTACTCGGCGCCGATGGTGCCGCAGTAGGTCTGGCGCAGCGCCTTGACCAGTTCGCGCAGCGTCATCTGCTCCGGGCCGAAGTAGGTGTTGGCCGCCGAGAAGACCGTGTCCATGTCGGCTTCGGTCAGGTCGTAGAAGGCGGGCTCCAGTTCCGGAATGCCGGGCCGCTCCTGCCGCTTGAGCGGATCGAGATCGGCCCAGCGACTGCCGAGGAAGCGATAGGCCGCGATGATCGACTGGACATGGACCTGCTTGCGAGCGACCGACAGGTCGGTGGGCGCCACCGAGGGACGCAGCGTGCCGAGCTTGGCGCGCTGGGCAAAGGACTCGACGATCGGCGCGTGCGCCACGTCAGGCGAGTCGGCGGAGCCGTCGGCCGCCGGCACCAGTTGCATCTGGTCGAAGTAGGCGCGCCAGTTGGCGGGCACGCTGCCGGGGTTGTCGAGGTACTTCTCGTACAGTTCTTCCACGTACGGCGCGTTGCCGCCGAACAGGTACGAGTTGACCTGGAACTGACGCATCATGTTGTCTCACCTTTCGTCAACGAGCTTCTCGTCGCACAGGCTCGGGTCAGCCACGGACTGCGGCGGACCCGACGATGCGCGAACCGGATTCCGGTACGCGCATCGGAACCTGCACGCGACCGCTCCCTCCATACGGGAGCGGACATCGGCGCAGGCCAGAGAAAATACTAGCACCCGCCTCGCGCCCGGGGGCGCGGTCAGCGCTGCCCGATCGGCTTGACGTCGCGCTGCGTGGAGCCGACGTACAACTGCCGAGGCCGGCCGATCTTGTACTCGGGGTCGGCAATCATCTCGTTGAGCTGCGCGATCCAGCCCACGGTTCGCGCCAGCGCAAAAACGGCCGTGAACAGCGGCACCGGAATGCCGATCGCCTTCTGGACGATGCCGGAATAAAAATCTACGTTCGGATACAGCTTGCGGCTGACGAAGTAGTCGTCCTCGAGCGCAATCTTTTCCAGCGCCATCGCGAGCTTGAACAGCGGATCGTCCTGCAGCCCGAGTTCGCCGAGCACCTCGTGGCAGGTCTCGCGCATCAGCTTGGCGCGCGGATCGTAGTTCTTGTAGACGCGATGGCCAAAGCCCATCAGGCGCACGCTGCTGTTCTTGTCCTTCACCTTGGCGATGAACTCGCCGATCCGCTCGACGCCGCCGTTCTTCTGGATGTCGTACAGCATGTTCAGCGCCGCCTCGTTGGCGCCGCCGTGCGCCGGTCCCCACAGGCAGGCCACACCGGCGGCGATCGCGGCGAACGGGTTGGTGCCGGAGCTCGCGCACAGGCGCACCGTCGAGGTCGAGGCGTTCTGCTCGTGGTCGGCGTGCAGGATGAAGATGCGGTCGAGCGCGCGCACCAGCACGTCGTTGACCTTGTACTCCTCGGCCGGCACCGCGAACATCATGCGCATGAAGTTGCCGGTGTAGGACAGATCGTTGCGCGGATAGATGAGGGGCTGGCCGACCGTGTACTTGTAGGCCATTGCGGTGAGCGTCGGCAGCTTGGCAATCAGCCGGATCGCGGAGACCTCGCGCTGCCACGGGTCGTTGAGGTTCATCGAGTCCGGATAGAACGCGCTCATGGCGCCCACCAGCCCCGTCATCACCGCCATCGGATGGGCGTCGCGCCGGAAGCCGCGCAGGAAGAACTGCATCTGCTCGTGCACCATCGTGTGATTGGTCACGCGCTTGACGAAGTCGGCCTTCTGCTTCTCGTCGGGCAGCTCACCGAACAGCAGCAAATGGCACACCTCGAGAAAGTCGCACCGGGTGGCCAGTTGCTCGATCGGGTAGCCGCGATACAGCAGCTCGCCCTTGTCGCCGTCGATGTAGGTGATGGTCGAGTTGCACGACGCCGTCGACAGGAAACCCGGGTCGTAGGTGAACTTGCCTGTCTTGCTGTACAGCGCGCGGATGTCGAGCACGTCGGGCCCGACCGTGCCCCTGTAGATCGGGATCTCCAGCGGCGGCGTGCCGTCGTCAAAACTCAGCGTGGCCTTGTCGGATGGTTGCGGCAGCCCCATGGCGGTTTTCCTTCCCCTCTCGGATGTCGTTCGGTCTAGCAGGCGCGCAGACGGCCCAGCAGCGCACGGACACAGCTGCTATCGACGTCTGCGGCCGGTTCCTTGCGCGCCAGGAGCAGGTCGAGCAGTTCGTTGTCCGGCAGCTCCAGAAGCCGGGCGAAGGCGTCCAGGTCCGTGCGCGTCATACGTGAGCCATGCGCGGCAAGAAAGCGCTCGATGATCAGGTCGTTCTCGAGCAGGCCACGGCGCGCTCGCCAGCGCAGGCGCCGCAGCGCCAAATCGTCCAGCGTCGAAGGTCGAGCGTCGAGCGCGGATGCGGGGGTCATGATGCTTTGGCGAGGTTGCGCCGGACGCCGGATGCCAACCGCTAGACGGCCCGCTTGACCAGCAGGTCGCGGATCTTGCCGATCGCCCGCGTCGGGTTGAGTCCCTTCGGGCATACGTCCACGCAGTTCATGATCGTATGGCAGCGGAACAGCCGATACGGATCGTTGAGGTCGTCCAGACGCTGGTTGGTGGCCTCGTCGCGGCTGTCGGCGATGAAGCGATACGCCTGGAGCAGCCCGGCAGGCCCGACGAACTTGTCCGGGTTCCACCAGAAGCTCGGGCAGCTGGTGGAGCAGCAGGCGCACAGAATGCACTCGTACAGGCCGTCGAGCTCCTCTCGCTCGGCCGGCGACTGCAGCCGCTCCTTCTCGGGGGGCGGCGTGTCGTTGATCAGGAAAGGCTTGATCGAGTGGTACTGCTTGAAGAACTGCGACATGTCGACGATCAGGTCGCGGATCACCGGCAGCCCCGGCAGCGGCTTCAGGACGATCGGCTCCTTGAGGTCGCGCAGGTTGGTCACGCAGGCCAGCCCGTTCTTGCCGTTGATGTTCATGGCGTCGGAGCCGCACACGCCCTCGCGGCAGGAGCGGCGGAACGCCACCGAGTCGTCGAAGTCGGCCTTGATGCGCATCAGCGCATCGAGCAGCATCTTGTCGGTCGGCAGCAGCCGCACCTCCAGCTTTTGCATGTGGGGCTTGTCGTCCTGGTCCGGGTCGTAGCGGTAGATCTCGAAGCGGACCACGCGGGTGCCGCCGGCAGCAAGCGTGACGGCGGAGGTTTCGGGCGTAGAGGTGGCGGTCATTGCGGTGCCTTAGAACGTGCGCTTCTTGGGCTGGAAGGTGTCGACACTGAGCGGCTTCATGTTGACCGGCTTGTACGTCAGACGGTTTCCTTCCGAGTAGAACAGGGTGTGCTTGATGAACTCTGCGTCGTCGCGCTCCGGGTAGTCGTCGCGCGCATGCGCGCCGCGGCTTTCCCGGCGCGCCTCGGCCGACACGATGGTTGCCTTGGCGGTCTCGATCAGGTTGTCCAGCTCCAGCGCCTCGATGCGGGCGGTATTGAAGACCTTGGACTTGTCGTCGATCGCCACCTGCTTGCGGCGCTCGTCCAGTTCCATGATCCTGGCTACGCCTTCCTGCATCAGCGAGCCCGTACGGAACACGCCGCAGTGCGCCTGCATGGTCTTGCGGATGGCGTCGGCGACGTCCTGCGTGCGCTCTCCCTTGGCGCGGCCATCGAGGGCCGCCAGCCGCGCCAGCGTGGGTTCGCCAGCGCTGGCCGGCAGGTCCTTGTGGGTCCGGGGCGACTGGCGCAGCTTCCCGACGATGTGGTTGCCGGCGGCCCGGCCAAACACCACGAGATCAAGCAGCGAATTGGTGCCCAGGCGGTTGGCGCCATGCACACTCACGCAGGCGCACTCGCCGATCGCGTAGAGCCCCTGGACCACGGCGTTCGGATCGCCGTCCTTGGGTGCCACGACCTCGCCGTGGTAATTGGCCGGAATGCCGCCCATCTGATAATGGATGGTTGGAACGACCGGGATCGGCTCGCGGATCGGATCGACGTTGGCGAACTTGATGGCGATCTCGCGGATGCTCGGCAGCCGCTTCATGATGGTCTCGGCGCCGAGATGGTCTAGCTTGAGCAGCACATGGTCCTGGTCCGGACCGCAGCCGCGCCCCTCCTTGATCTCCTGATCCATGCTGCGCGACACGAAGTCGCGCGGCGCCAGGTCCTTGAGCGTTGGCGCGTAGCGCTCCATGAAGCGCTCGCCCCGCGAGTTGAGCAGGATGCCGCCCTCGCCGCGCACGCCTTCGGTGATGAGCACGCCGGCACCCGCCACCCCGGTCGGGTGGAACTGCCAGAACTCCATGTCCTCGAGGGGAATACCGGCGCGCGCCGCCATGCCCATGCCGTCGCCGGTGTTGATGTAGGCATTGGTGCTGGCGGCCCAGATGCGGCCAGCGCCGCCGGTGGCCAGCACCGTGACCTTGCCCTCGAGGATCATCGGCTCGCCGGTTTCCATCTCCAGAGCGATCACGCCGACGCAGTCGCCGTCGGCGTCCATGATGAGGTCGAGCGCCATCCACTCGACGAAGAATTGCGTGCGGGCGGCGACGTTGCGCTGGTACAGCGTGTGCAGCAGCGCGTGGCCGGTGCGGTCGGCGGCCGCGCAGGCGCGCGGCACCGGCTTCTCCCCGAAGTTGGCCGAGTGTCCGCCGAAAGGGCGCTGGTAAATGGTGCCGTCGGGGTTGCGGTCGAACGGCATGCCGAAGTGCTCGAGCTCGTACACCACGTTGGGCGCCTCGCGGCACATGAACTCGATGGCGTCCTGGTCACCGAGATAGTCCGAACCCTTGACGGTGTCGAACATGTGCCAGAGCCACTGGTCCTCGGTCATGTTGCCGAGGCTGGCGCCGATGCCGCCCTGGGCAGCCACCGTGTGCGAACGGGTTGGAAACACCTTGGACAGCACAGCCACACTGAGACCCGCCTGGGCCAGCTGGAGAGAGCAGCGCATGCCGGCACCACCAGCACCGACGATCACCGCATCGAACTTCCTTCTCGCAATCTTCGATGGCGAGGCCATCACACTCTCCACAGAATCTGCACGGACCATACCGCGCAGCACAGAAGCCACAGCACCGTCAGCGTCTGCAGCGCCAGACGCACGCCGGTGTGCTTCACGTAGTCCATCCAGATGTCCTTGACGCCGATCCAGGCGTGGTACAGCAGCGCAGCCATGGCGATCAGCGAAACCACCTTCATCCACAGCGGGGCGAACAGTCCGGCCCAGCCGACATAACTGAGGTCGCGCGTGAACAGCAGCACGCCGCCCAGCAGCAGCACGTAGACCGCCAGGACCACGGCGGTCAGCCGCTGCAACAGGTAACTGGACAGACCATAGTGCGCGCCGACCACCAAGCGGCCGACGCCGATGCCTTGCGTGTCCATCTGCGAACGCGTGCTCACTGGACTACCCTCACGCTGCGCGCTCGGGGATTCGCCCTTGGGGCGGCCCGGCGGGCTCATGTTGCCCCCTTGGCGACCCGGCGGGGCGCCGCCCCCCCGAGGGGGAATTCGCGCTTGGACCGGCCCGTCGCGCTCATCAGACCACCCCAAACAGCGGCAGCGCCGCCAGCAGCGTCAGCGGCAGGCTGATCGCCAGCACCGCGACGGCGCTCTTGCGCGCCGCCCTCTTGTCGATGCCCACCTGCAGGTCGAGCAGCAGGTAGCGCACACCGGCCACGAGATGGTGCAGGAAGGCCCAGATCGCGCCGAGCAGGACGAGTTTCACGAACCCGTGGGACGCCGCCTCCTGCAGGCGCGCGAAGCTCAGCTCGGACATCAGCGACAGGTCGAACAGCCAGAGCAGCAGCGGCAACAGGAGGAACAGCGCAGCACCGCTGACCCGGTGCAGGATCGACACCCAGCCAGACGGCGGCAGCCGGTACCGGACGATCTGGGTGACATGGATATTGCGGAACTGCCGACGGTTCCGTGCCGCCAGAGCGTGGGTCGGTGGGGTGCTCATGAGTCTCTCGTCTTCCTGGTGAACTGCGCCCGCCACGAGGCAACGTATTGTCCCCAAATTGCGGCAGCGAACAAAATCGAAGTGCCCATGAAAGCGGCCGTGACTTGCAACCTCAGGTCAGGGTGTTGCGATAGTGATGGGCGGTCGTGACATACAGGCCGCGGCGCAGTTCGACCGGGCGATCGCCATATGTGTAGGACAAGCGCTCGACTTCCAGCAACGGCACGCCCACGTCCACGCGCAGCAACTGCGCCGCCACGTCGCCGGCCGCCACCGCGCGGATGCGCTCTTCGGCGCGGATCATGCGAGTACCGAACTCGCTCTCGTAAAGTCCGTACAAGGGTCCGTGGTACCTGGACAAACGCTCGGCGCTCAGGCCGCGGAACACGTGGCCGGGCAGCCAGATGTCGTCCAGGACCACCGGCGTGGCCTCGAACAGCAACAGGCGCCGGATCGAGACCACGGGGTCGCCCGCCTTCAGTTCCAGCCGGCCGGCCACTTCCCGGCTGGCGCGCAGGCGACGGCACTCGAGGAACCGACTGTGCGCCGGCGCCGCCGCGCCGTCATCGGCCGCCAGCCGCAGGAACCGGTACTGCGCGCGCGGCTCATGATGGGTGGCGACGAAGGTGCCCTTGCCCTGCCGCCGCAGCAGCAGATGCTCGGCGGCCAGTTCATCGACGGCCTTGCGCACCGTGCCCTGGCTCACCTGGAAGCGGGCGGCCAGCTCGATTTCCGATGGGATCAACTCGCCTGGCTTCCACTCCCCCTGCTCCAGGCCGGCCATCAGCAACTGCTTGATCTGCCGGTACAACGGCGCAAAAACGGCACCCTTGTCGACCGCCCGGTCGGCGGGCGACCGCTCAGCCGGCCGCTCGGTGGCCGGCGCGCGGGTAGACAGTTCAGGATCGGGCATCGGCGGAAGCGAATCGGAGCCCCGGCGGAGCTTCAAGGATTCTTATGTCTTATATAAGAGTTGGACTATACTCGACCAGCCGGCGGGCCGTTGGTTCCTTTTCCCGGTCCCTGCCCAGCCCGCCCCGCCCCCTGAAACCCCGCCGCCGCCACCGCACCATGACCGTCTGCCAGCCGCGCAAGCGCCTTCAAGCCCGGGCCGGCCTTACGCCGCGCCGGATCGGCCTTGCGCCGGTTCGCGCCGTCCTGTTGCGCGCCGGACGGAATTCGCCTGTTTCAATGCATCCTTCGGGAGGACATCCATGAGCAAAGCGCCCGTCCGCGTCGCCGTCACCGGCGCCGCCGGCCAGATCGGATACGCCCTGCTGTTTCGCATCGCCGCCGGCGAAATGCTGGGCAAGGACCAGCCCGTCATCCTGCAGTTGCTGGAGATCCACGACGAAAAGGCGCAACGGGCGCTCAAGGGCGTGATGATGGAACTGGACGATTGCGCCTTCCCGCTGCTGGCCGGCATGGAGGCCCACTCGGACCCCATGACCGCGTTCAGGGACACCCAGGTGGCCCTGCTGGTGGGCGCCCGTCCGCGCGGCCCCGGCATGGAGCGCAAGGACCTGCTGGCGGCCAACGCCCAGATTTTCACCGCGCAGGGCAAGGCGCTCGACCAGGTCGCCAGCCGCGAGGTCAAAGTGCTGGTGGTTGGCAATCCCGCCAACACCAACGCCTATATCGCAATGAAGTCGGCCCCAAGTCTGCCCGCGCGCAACTTCACCGCGATGCTGCGTCTGGACCACAATCGCGCGCTGTCGCAACTGGCCACTCGGACCGGCAAGCCGGTTGCCGCCATCGAGAAGATGGTGGTCTGGGGCAACCACAGCCCGACCATGTACCCGGACCTGCGCTTCGCGACGATCGCCGGCCAACCCGCCAAGCCGATGGTCAATGACGACGCTTGGTACCGCGACACCTACATTCCCACCGTAGGCAAGCGCGGCGCGGCCATCATCGAGGCGCGCGGCTTGTCGTCGG
This sequence comes from Burkholderiales bacterium, assembly GCA_020248865.1. Taxonomy (GTDB): domain Bacteria; phylum Pseudomonadota; class Gammaproteobacteria; order Burkholderiales; family Burkholderiaceae_F; genus JALHMQ01. The sequence continues at coordinate 172,675 of JADCGS010000001.1, forward strand.
CCGCTTCGGCCGCCAATGCCGCCATCGACCACGTCCGTGACTGGGTGCTGGGCACGGCCGGCAAATGGGTCACCATGGGCGTGCCTTCCGACGGCAGCTATGGCATCCCGCAGGAGGTCATGTACGGCTTCCCGGTGATCTGCGGCGGCGGCCGGTACGAGATCGTCAAGGACCTGCCGATCGACGAGTTCTCGCGCAGCAAGATGGACCACACGCTGAAAGAATTGCTGGAAGAGCGCGACGGCGTGGCGCACCTGCTCGGCTGATAGCGACCACGGCAGCGCGGGTCGGGCCTCGCAGCATGACCCCAACGCGCGCGCACCCCGGCAAAGGCAGCCGCCAGCAGGAAGCAGGAAGGATCAAGGCAGAAAGACCCGACCGGAAGGACTCATGATGGCTCAACCGTCTCCCGGCGCTCGGTTTCGCGCCGCCCTCAAGGAAGAAGAGCCGCTGCAGATCGTCGGCACGATCAACGCCAACCACGCCCTGCTGGCCCGGCAGGTCGGCTACAAGGCGATCTACCTGTCCGGCGGCGGCGTGGCTGCCGGCTCGCTTGGCATGCCGGATCTGGGCATCAACACGCTGGACGACGTGCTCACCGACGTCCGCCGCATCACGGACGTGTGCGATCTGCCATTGCTGGTGGACGTGGACACGGGCTTCGGCCCGAGCGCTTTCAACATCGCGCGCACGGTCAGGAGCCTAGTCAAGTTCGGTGCGGCCGCACTGCACATCGAGGACCAGGTCGGCGCCAAGCGCTGCGGCCATCGGCCGGGCAAGGAGATCGTCGGCGCCGACGAGATGGTCGACCGCGTCAAGGCCGCCGTGGACGCCCGGACCGACGCCGACTTCTTCGTCATCGCCCGCACCGACGCCATCGCCGTCGAGGGCCTGGACCAGGCGATCGAGCGTTCGGTCGCGTGCGTCGAAGCCGGTGCGGATGCAATTTTTGCCGAGGCCGCCAAGGATCTCGACGCCTACCGCAGGTTTGCCGCTGCCGTGAAGGTGCCGATTCTCGCCAACATCACCGAGTTCGGCGCCACGCCACTGTTCACCGTGGACGAATTGCGCAGCGCCGGCGTGGCGATGGTTTTGTACCCGCTGTCGGCGTTCCGCGCGATGAACAAGGCGGCGCACGACGTCTATGCCGCCATCCGTCGCGATGGCACGCAGAAGCACGTGGTCGACACCATGCAGACACGCATGCAGCTGTATGACGTGATCGGCTACCACGAATATGAGCGGCGCCTCGACGCGCTGTTCGCCCGCAAGAAATAGAGCAAGGGAGATCGAGGCCATGACCGAAGCAGCCGCCCCGGCCGCGCCGAAACCGAAAAAGTCCGTCGCCCTGTCGGGCGTCACCGCCGGCAATACCGCTCTGTGCACGGTCGGCCGCACCGGCAACGACCTGCATTACCGTGGCTACGACATCCTGGACATTGCCGAGCGCTGCGAGTTCGAGGAGATCGCCTTCCTGCTGGTGCACGGCAAGCTGCCGACCGTGGCCGAATTGGCCGCCTACAAGCGCAAGCTCAAGGCCCTGCGCGGCATCCCGGCGGCGGTGCAGGACGTGCTCGAGTGCATTCCGGCCAACACACACCCGATGGACGTGCTGCGGACCGCCTGCTCGGCCCTCGGCGCCGTACTGCCCGAAGGCCAGGACCACAAGCTGGCCGAAGCGCGCGACCTGGCCGACCGGCTGCTGGCCTGCCTGGGCTCGATGTTGCTCTACTGGTACCACTTCTCGCACTCGGGCCGTCGCATCGACGTGGAGACCGACGACGAGTCCATCGGCGGGCACTTCCTGCACCTGCTGCACGGGCGCAAGCCATCGGAGCTGTGGGTGCGCGCCATGCACACCTCGCTCATCCTGTATGCCGAGCACGAGTTCAACGCCTCCACGTTCACTGCGCGCGTCATCGCCGGCACCGGCTCCGACATGTTCTCCGCGGTGACCGGCGCCATCGGCGCGCTCAAGGGGCCGAAGCACGGCGGTGCCAACGAGTTCGCCTTCGACACGATCGGGCGTTACGACGACCCGGACGACGCCGAGGCCGACATCGTCAAGCGCGTGGCCGACAAGCAGGTCATCATCGGCTTTGGCCACCCGGTCTACACGATCGCCGACCCGCGCAACCAGGTCATCAAGGAAGTCGCCCGCCGGCTGTCGCAGGACGCCGGCAACATGAAGCTGTTCGACATCTCGGCCCGCGTCGAGGAGGTGATGTGGCGCGAAAAAAAGATGTTCCCCAACCTCGACTGGTACAGCGCCACCAGTTATCACATGATGGGCGTGCCGACGCTGATGTTCACGCCGCTGTTCGTGATTTCGCGCACCAGCGGCTGGTGCGCCCACATCATCGAGCAGCGCATCGACGGCAAGATCATTCGCCCGAGCGCCAATTACACCGGGCCCGAGAACCTCGCGTTCGTGCCCATCGCCCAGCGCAAGTAGCCGTAGCCGCACGAGTCGCCAGCGCGGACTGCCTGCGGCAGACTTAACCGTACTCCGAAACCAGATAACGAAGAAAGGACTCCTCCATGGGCGGCCACATCAGCAACGTCCGACCGAAACCCGACAAGGTGCTGGTCGACATCGCCGACTACGTTCTGAACTACAAGGTCAAGAGCAAGGAGGCGTTCGACACCGCGCGCTACTGCCTGATGGACACGCTGGGCTGCGGCTTCGAGGCGCTCGAGTACCCGGCGTGCACCAAGATGCTCGGCCCGGTCGTGCCGGGCACCATCGTGCCCAACGGCGCCAAGGTGCCTGGCACGCCTTATCAGCTCGACCCGGTGATGGCCGCCTTCAACATCGGCGCCATGATCCGCTGGCTCGACTTCAACGACACCTGGCTGGCGGCCGAATGGGGCCATCCGTCCGACAACCTGGGCGGCATCCTGGCCGTGGCCGACTGGCTGAGCCGCAACGCGGTGGCGGCCGGCAAGCCGCCGCTGACGGTGCATGACGTGCTGACAGCGATGATCAAGGCGCACGAGATCCAGGGCTGCATCGCGCTGGAGAACTCGTTCAACAAAGTGGGCCTCGATCACGTGGTGCTGGTGAAGATCGCGTCCACCGCCGTGGTGTCACAGATGCTGGGCCTGACCCGGGACGAGATCATCAACGCCCTGTCGCTGGCCTGGGTCGATGGCCAGAGCCTGCGCACCTACCGCCACGCCCCCAACACCGGCTCGCGCAAGAGCTGGGCGGCCGGCGATGCCACCAGCCGCGCGGTGCGCCTGGCGCTGATCGCCAAGTCCGGCGAGATGGGCTACCCCTCGGTCTTGACCGCCAAGGGCTGGGGCTTCTACGACGTACTGTTCAAGGGCAACGAGTTCAAGTTCCAGCGGCCCTATGGCAGTTACGTCATGGAGCAAGTGCTGTTCAAGATCAGCTTCCCGGCCGAGTTCCACTCGCAGACCGCAGTCGAGGCAGCGATGACGATCCACCGGGAGATGCGCAAGCTCGGCAAAACCGACCAGGACGTGAAGAAGATCACGATCCGCACCCACGAGGCCTGCATCCGCATCATCGACAAGAAGGGGCCGCTCGACAATCCTGCCGACCGCGACCACTGTATCCAGTACATGGTGGCGGTCCCGATCATCTTCGGCCGCCTGGAAGCCTCCGACTACGAAGACTCGATCGCCGCCGACCCGCGCATTGACAAGCTGCGCGAGAAGATCGAGTGCGTGGAGGATCGGCAGTTCACCAAGGACTACCACGATCCCCAGAAGCGCTCGATCGCAAACGCCCTGACGGTGGAGTTCACCGACGGCAAGAAGCTCAAGGAGATCGTCGTCGAGTACCCCATCGGCCACAAGCGTCGCCGCAAGGAGGGCATGCCGGTGCTGGTCGAGAAGTTCAAGACCAACCTGGCGCGCGTGTTTGCGCAAAAGCAGGCGCAGGCCGTCCTCGACCTGTGTATGGACCCCAAGCGCCTGGCGGCTACCCCGGTCAACGAGTTCGTCGACCTGATGGCTCGTTGACGCGCTCGCGGAACGGCAGAAGACCCGACTCGGACGCGATAGCGGGCACGATTTTCGAACGTGATGGTCTATCTGGTATCCCATCGGACTCCAGGAGAGCTTCCATGAGCCGCACCATGATTCGCCCCGCCCTGGCGCTGGCCGTCGCCGCCGTCTTGTCCGGCTGCGCCTCCACCTACCAGCTCACCTTGATGCCGCGCACCAGCGGCAAGCTGTACTTCGGCGAGGCGGTCGAGCAGAGCGCCGGCGGCGAAGCCAGCCTGACCGTCCGGATCGACGATCAGGTCTACACCGGGACCTGGGTCACCACCTCGTCCAGCCGCTCGACCGCCTACGTGACCGGCGGGGTGGGCTGGGGCCGACGCGGCTCGGTCGGTGTCGGCACCGCGCCGGTGGTGATCGACAACGCCGAAGGCGCCTCGGCCAAGGCGCTGCTGCAGGCAACCGACGGCAGCGGCCTGCGCTGCGACTTCCGCGGCCTCGGGTCGTCTGGCTCGGCAGGCGGCACCTGCCAGGATGACAAGGGCCTGCTGTACGACGTCCAGATCCGGCTCAAACGTTAGAACACGCGGGGCCGCGGCTCCGCCTAACCACAGAGGGTTCTCGCTCATGCACAACCTGCACAACACGCTCCAGAGCCTCCAGGTCGGCAAGCAGTCGGCGCAGTTCTACTCGCTGCCGCAACTGGCCAGGACCTATCCCGCAGTCAAGCGCCTGCCCGTGTCGATCCGGCTGGTGCTCGAATCCGTGCTGCGCAATTGCGACGGCAAGAAGGTGACTGAAGAACACGTCAGGCAGCTGGCCAACTGGAAGCCGAACGCCGAGCGCGTGGACGAGATCCCGTTCATCGTCGCCCGCGTGGTGTTGCAGGACTTCACCGGCGTGCCGCTGCTGGCCGACCTGGCGGCCATGCGCAGCGTCGCGGCCAAGACCGGCAAGAACCCGAAGACGATCGAGCCGCTGGTGCCGGTGGACCTGGTGGTCGACCACTCGGTGATGATCGACCACTACGGCAGCAAGGACGCGCTGGATTTGAACATGAAGCTTGAGTTCTCGCGCAACCGCGAGCGCTACGAGTTCATGAAGTGGGGCATGCAGGCATTTGACACGTTCGGCGTGGTGCCGCCCGGCTTCGGCATCGTGCACCAGGTGAACCTCGAGTACCTGGCGCGCGGCGTGCACGGCAAGAGTGGGGTGCTGTATCCGGACACCCTGGTGGGCACCGACAGCCACACCACGATGATCAACGGCATCGGCGTGGTGGGCTGGGGGGTCGGCGGGATCGAGGCCGAGGCCGGGATGCTCGGCCAGCCGGTGTACTTCCTCACGCCGGACGTAGTCGGCTTCGAGCTCAAGGGCAAGCTGCGCGAAGGCGTCACCGCCACCGACCTCGTGCTCACCGTGACCGAGATGCTGCGCAAGGCCAAGGTGGTCGGCAAGTTCGTCGAGTTCTTCGGCGCCGGAACGGCCTCGCTGTCGGTCACCGACCGCGCCACCATCGCCAACATGGCGCCCGAGTATGGGGCCACCATGGGCTTCTTCCCCGTCGACGAGAAGACGATCGCCTACTTCGAGGGCACCGGCCGCACCAAGGACGAGATCGCCGCCTTCGAGGCCTACTTCAAGGCGCAGGACCTGTTCGGCATCCCGCAGACCGGCGCCATCGACTACAGCACGGTGCTGTCGCTCGATCTGTCCACGGTGGCGCCGTCCCTTGCCGGGCCCAAGCGCCCGCAGGACCGCATCGAAATCGGCAACGTCAAGCAGACGTTCGCCCGGCTGTTCTCCAATCCGGTCAGTGCCGCGGGCGCCGACAGTGGCTTCAACCAGCCGGCCGACAAGCTCGGCCAGAGCTTCAGGACCAGCAACGGCATCGACGTGAAGAACGGTGACGTGCTGATCGCCGCCATCACCAGTTGCACCAACACCTCCAACCCGGGCGTGCTGCTGGCGGCGGGCCTGCTGGCCAAGAAGGCGGTCGAGCGCGGCCTCACGGTCAAGCCCCACATCAAGACCTCGCTCGCCCCCGGCTCGCGCATCGTCACGGAGTACCTGACCAAGACCGGCCTGCTGCCCTACCTGGAGCAGCTCGGCTTCTCGGTGGCGGCCTACGGCTGCACGACCTGCATCGGCAACGCCGGCGACCTGTCGCCCGAGCTGAACGAGGTCATCACGAAGAACGACCTGGTGTGCTCGGCGGTGCTGTCGGGCAACCGCAACTTCGAGGCGCGCATCCATCCGAACATCAAGGCCAACTTCCTCGCCTCGCCACCGCTGGTGGTCGCCTACGCGATCGCCGGCACCGTGATGAAAGACCTGATGTCCGAGCCGCTGGGCAAGGGCACGAAGGGCGAGGACGTCTGGATCGGCGACGTGTGGCCCAGCTCCGAGGAGGTCTACGCGCTGATGAAGCACGCCATGAACCCGAAGGCCTACGCCGCCAACTACGGCAAGGTCAAGAGCGCGCCGGGCGAGCTGTGGGAGAAGATCGGTTCGGCCGCCGGCCAGACCTACAACTGGCCGCAGTCGACCTACATCGCCGAGCCGCCGTTCTTCGACGACTTTGCGATGCAGCCGGGCAAGATGCCGCAGGTCAAGGGCGCCCGCGCGCTCGGCATCTTCGGTGACTCCATCACCACCGACCACATCTCGCCGGCCGGCTCGATCAAGGACAGCTCGCCCGCGGGCAAGTGGCTGCTGGCCAACGGCGTCATCAAGGCCGACTTCAACAGCTACGGCTCGCGCCGCGGCAACCACGAGGTCATGATGCGCGGCACCTTTGCCAACGTGCGCATCAAGAACCTGATGATCCCGGCCAAAGCCGACGGCGCGCGCGTCGAGGGCGGCATCACCCTGCACCAGCCCTCGGGCGAGCAGATGTCGATCTACGACGCGGCCATGCGCTACATCGCCGACGGCGTTCCCACCATCGTCTTTGGCGGCGAGGAGTACGGCACCGGTTCGTCGCGCGACTGGGCCGCCAAGGGCACGCAGTTGCTGGGTGTCAAGGCCGTGGTGGCGCGCAGCTTCGAGCGCATCCACCGCAGCAACCTGGTCGGCATGGGGGTGCTGCCGCTGCAGTTCCTGGGCAACGACAGCGCGCAGACGCTCGGACTCACCGGGACCGAGACCTTCGATCTCGAAGGCATCGGCGCCGAGCCCAGGCCGCAGCAGGATGCCACGCTGGTGATCCAGCGCGCCGACGGCAGCGTGCAGCGCGTGAAGCTGAAGCTGCGCATCGACACGCCGATCGAGGTCGACTACTACAAGCACGGCGGCATCCTGCCGTTCGTGTTGCGCCAGCTGCTGGCGGCCTGACCGACCGCCGCCTGCCATGATGCAGCGGGGGCCGTGGCCTCCGCTGCTCTATCCTCCGTGTCCATGCACCCGACCGACCCCTCCCCCGACGAGCCGCCGGCCATCCAGGATCGCGCCGACACTGGCAGCGGGTTCTGGAACATCGGCTGGCCGCTGCTGGCGCTGGCGCTGATCGTCGTCATGACCCTGCACGCCTGCCTGCAGCCCTGACGTGAAGCCACTTTTGCCCCCGTGCTGCGCGCGGTCCGGAGCGAGGCCACCTCCTTCGCAATGGCCGACGTTGAGACGCTGACATGCCGCGCGACAGTGACCGCCCATCTTCCGCCCGCAACGTGCTCGGCGGCCCGCTGGAGTGCTGCTGTGCCATCCCGCCGACCGGCTTCTACCGTGACGGCTACTGCCATACCGGGCCACAGGACGTCGGTTCGCACACGGTCTGCGCACAGGTCACCGAGGAGTTTCTCCGCTTTTCGGTCGAGCGCGGCAACGATCTGGTCACGCCGCATCCGCAGTGGCGCTTCCCCGGGCTGAAGCCCGGCGATCGCTGGTGCCTGTGCGCCAGCCGCTGGCGCGAGGCCCTGCTTGCCGGTGTGGCGCCACCCGTGATCCTGACCGCCTGTCACGAGGGCGCGCTGCGCTTCGTGGGCATCGCAGCCCTGCAAGCGCACGCCCTGCCGCCGGCAGGCGGCTGACCGCAGGCCGCCAGTCGCGGCGGCAGTCCGTCGCGATCGGTACCGCCGCGAACGATGCCACTGCCGCCCTCCGCACCCGCCGGTCTGCCGACACCGTTGCCGCAGGTGGTGCTCGACACCAACGTACTGCTCGACTGCTGGGTGTTTGCCGACCCGGCTGCTCTGCCGCTCTGGCAGGCGCTGCGAGCCGGCCGCATGCTGGCCTGGCGCTGCGCCGCCACCGACGGCGAGCTGGGCGACGTGCTGGCTCGGCCGCAGTTCAATCTGCGCCCGACGCGTCAGTCCGAATTGCTGGCCGAATGGAAGTCCCTCGCACGCGAACTGCAGCGCGTGTTGCCGGCGCCCTGGCCCTGCTCCGACCCGCACGACCTCAAGTTCCTCGACCTTGCCCACAGCGCGCGCGCCTCGGCGCTGATCACCAAGGACCGCGCGCTGCTGAAGACCGGCCGGCGCACCCTGCGCGACGGGCTGATGGTCCTTACGCCGCAGCAGTGGCAAGCCGACGTGCCGCCGACACGGCCGCTACCGCGCCGGCCCCGCCCTTGACCCTCGCGCCAAGTGCGTCGGCCAGACGCGGTCCCGCCATGGACAACGGCGTCAGCGGCTGAGCGCCGCATGGCACAGCGCCCGCGCGTCATCGAGGGCGTAGTGGCGCCTCAGGCCCAGCTCGGCCGCGATCTCGTCGAGCGTCTCGTAGGCCACCGGCAGCCGCAGCCACTGGGCGCCGGCTGGCAGATCCTCACGGCCGAGCAGGTCGGCCAGCGCCCAGCGGTCGAAACCCGAGTCGGAAACGACGACCGTGGGTCCCTTGACCGCCTTGGCCGCGATCCAGCGGAGCAACGATTTGGCGGCCATCGCGTGCGGCACCGCGTCGCCATCAAGTAGCGGCAGCACGCTCCTGCGCACGAAGTCGCTGCAGAGCTCGCGCGGCCAGTCATTCAGTTCGCAGTAGAAGGAGGTGGCATCGGTGGCTACTGCACCGAAGCTGATAAGCCGCGGCTCCATCAGGTTGGTGAACTCGCTGTCGACGAACACGTAGGTATGCCCGGCTTCGCGCTCCAGCATGGCAGGGGGTAACGGCAGGGTGCGGAACAGCAGCAACTCGTCGATATAGGCTGGAGCGTCGAGTGCGAGTGTCTCCAGCACTTCGTCGTGCGGCAGATCGGTCTCGCGGAAACCGGCACGGCGCATGGCGCGCAATGCGCGCACGTTACGACGCGAGGGCCGCAGCAGGAAGCGATTGACGCCGAAGTTGTCCTGCAGCCATTCACAGGCAAGGGTGATCGCTTCCGACCCGTAGCCTCTGCTGCTGCGCCCGGCTTCGGCCAGCCAGAGCTCCAGCGCCACTACGTCGCGATACAGGTCGACCGCGTGGTGAGCGATGCAGCCGACGTCCTCGTTGCCCGCCCGCACCATCAACATGCGGCCATCGAAGGGCCGTGTGCCGTCGAAGTAATGCAGCGGGTAGCGCTTGTCGAAGAACTCCGGGGTCGGTGGCGGTCGCTCGGGGTACAACGGCGGGCCGAAGGAACGCGGCGCCAGATCGGACTCCACCAGCCAGGCGTAGGCGCGCGCACGGTCTACCGGCCCGGCCCGGCGCAGGGAGACTCTGTTGCCGTTGGCGATCAACATCGAGAGGCCGCGGATCAGGAGGCTCGATGGCCGGACTCGTTCAGTGACCGAGTCTGCCAAGACCAGCACAATGCAAAGCGCCGAAATGACCGCCGGTTCGCATGCTCTGCTCGTGGCTTGCAGGCGCTGCCGGACAATTCGGGCCAAAGACAGCAGCAGAGTATAAATTCGTGCTTGCGGTCAACCGGTCTTGCCGGACGTTGTCCGCCCCCCGGTTCCGCTGCCTGGCTTGCATCGCGCATGAGTGTTGCTCCGTTTCCCGCTTCGCGTCTAGGACCGACGCGGCTGCCCAGCGTGGGCACGACCGCGTTCACCGTCATGTCGCAGTTGGCCCAGCAGCATGGCGCCATCAACCTCGGGCAGGGTTTCCCGGACTTCAACTGCGACCCGCACCTGCAGGCGCTGCTGACCGAGGCGATGGATGCCGGCCACAACCAGTACGCGCCGATGCCGGGCGTGCCGGCGCTGCGCCAGGCCATCCGCGCGAAGAACGCCCGGCTGTACGGACACTGCTACGACGCCGACGCCGAGGTAACCATCACCGCCGGCGCCACCCAGGCCATCATGGCAGCGGTGCTCGCGCTGGTGGCCCCGGGCGACGAGGTGATCGTCCTGGAGCCGGTGTACGACAGCTACGGGCCCTCGATCGAGCTGGCCGGCGGCCGCATCGTGCGCGTGCCGCTGGAGGCCGCGCGCGACTACGCCCCCGACTGGGAGCGGGTGCGCGCCGCCATCACGCCGCGCACGCGGCTCATCATGCTCAACTTTCCGCACAACCCGACCGGGCGCTGCCTGGCCGCCGCCGACCTGCGGGCGCTCGAGGACATCGTCGCGGCCACCGGAGTGCTGCTGCTGTCCGACGAGGTCTACGAGCACATCGTCTTCGACGGCCAGCCGCATCGTTCGCTGGCCGGCTCGCCCCTGCTGGCAGCCCACACGGTGCTGATCTCCAGCTTCGGCAAGACCTTCCACACCACCGGCTGGAAGGTCGGGACCCTCTGCGCGCCGCGCGCGCTGACGGCCGAGATCCGCAAAGTGCACCAGTTCATGGTGTTTGCCGTCAACACGCCGGCGCAGCACGCTTTCGCCACCTACCTGCGCGATCCGCTGCCGTACGAGACGCTGCCGGCGTTCTATCAGGCCAAGCGCGACCTCTTCGTGGCCGGCCTGCGCGACACGCCGTTCCGAGTACTGCCCTGCCCGGGCACCTACTTCGTGCTGGCCGACTACAGCGCCGTCAGCGCGCTGCCGGAGGCGCAGTTCGCGCAGCGGATGATCGTCGACTGGGGCGTAGCGGTGATCCCGGTGTCGGTGTTCTACGACCAGCCGGTCGACCACCGCGTGGTGCGCTTCTGCTTTGCCAAGCGCGACGACACGCTGCGCGCAGCGCTCGAGCGGCTGGCGCGGGTGACGACTTGAGTCCGGCAGCGGCAGGCGCCTTGGCGCTGGAAAACGTCAACGTCGCAGGCCTCGATGCCATGCCCACACCGGCGGAGGTGCGTGCCGCCGCGCCGCTCACCGCCGCAGCCGCCGCCACCGTGGCTGCGGGCCGCGCCACCCTGCGCGCGATCCTCGATGGCCGTGACCGGCGGCCCTTCATCGTCGTCGGCCCCTGCTCGATCCACGACCCGGTCGCCGCTCTCGACTATGCGGGGCGACTCAAGGCGCTGGCCGCCGAGGTGGCCGACACGCTGTTCATCGTCATGCGCGTGTACTTCGAGAAGCCGCGTACCTCCACCGGCTGGAAGGGCTACATCAACGATCCGCGCATGGACGATTCCTTCCGCATCGAGGAAGGCATCGTGGCGGCCCGCCGCCTGCTGGTGCAACTGGCCGAACTCGGCCTGCCCACCGGCTCGGAGGCCCTCGATCCGCTGTCGCCGCAATACCTGGCCGATCTGATCAGCTGGTATGCCATCGGCGCCCGCACCAACGAGTCGCAGACGCACCGCGAAATGGCCAGCGGCCTGTCGACGCCGGTCGGCTTCAAGAACGGCACAGACGGCGGGCTCGAGGTCGCGATCAATGCCATCCAGTCGGCATCGCACCCCCACAGCTTCCTCGGGATCAACGCCGATGGCCGCACCGTGATCGTCCGCACCCGCGGCAATGTCTACGGTCACCTCGTGCTGCGCGGCGGTGGCGGCCGGCCCAATTACGACACTGTGAGCGTGAAACTGGCGGAACGGGCACTGGCCAAGGCCGGGCTGCCGGCGCGCATCGTGATCGACTGCTCGCACGCGAATTCGCTGAAGGATGCGTCGCTGCAGCCCCTGGTTCTGATGGACTGCGTGCACCCGATCAAGGAAGGCGCGCAGTCGATCGTCGGCATGATGCTCGAGAGCCACCTGCACGCGGGCAACCAGCCGATTCCGACCGACCGGGGCCAGCTTCGGTACGGCGTGTCGGCGACCGACGCCTGCATCGACTGGAGCAAGACGCGCAGCGTGCTGCTGCGCGCGCGCGATCGCCTGGCGCCGTGGGTTGGCCCGGGCAACGAGCCAGTGGGCGCGCCGGGCTAGAGCGAGCGCGTGATGGTCCACCCCTCGGCCAGCGCGCGCAGCAATGCGCGGTTGTACGTGAGCAGCGGCAGGTCCAGATCGCGCAACCGCTGCCTGACCCGGTCGTGCCGCGCATCCTCGGCCGCGCGCGCCAACTCCAGGAAGGGCAGTAGCGGACCGCGCCCGTCGCGCAGGGCCTCGACCGTCATCGGCCCGACCATCGCGCCCCGGAACAGCGCCTCGAATGGCGTGTTCGTGAGGCGGTCGAGCAGCGAGAAGGCGCCGGTGAGGAACAGTTCGTCGCCGAGTCCGTGCTCGTTGTCCTGTCCCAGGTAGTCGAGCAGTAGGCCGCGACAGATCGAGTAGCCGACGAGCGGCGTGACGTCGGGGTCGCGGTTGCCGGTGCACAGCAGTGCAATCAGCCAGCGCTGCAGCTGGCGCCGACCCAGCATGGCGATCGCGTGCTGCAGCGAGGTGATCTGGAGCGACACCCCCATGATCGGCGCATTCACCAACTGCAGCAGCCGGTAGGCGATCGCCGCGTCCTGCCTGAGTACAGCCTCCATGCGCTGTGGCGGGGCCTCTTCACGGAGCAGCCGCAGCAGCTCCAGCACGGACAGTTGCGCCGGCTGGGCGCCGCCGCCGCCACGCCGCCCTAGCGGGTCTTCAACCGGCCAGCCGATGCAGCCGGTGCTACCCCGCCCGAATGCCGCTCGTGCTTCCAGCAGATTGCTCGCCCCCAGCGTGTGGAACGGCAGGCTGCGCTGCTGCCGCGGAAAGTCGTCGCCGGCGTAGCCACCGGTGATGCGCAAGTCCTCGTCCTGGTGAATGACGGCGCACTCGAACAGCTGCCGCACCGGCGCCTCCAGCGGCTGCCGAGGACGGCCGCGCAGCGCCAGCCGTACCCCGGCGCGTGCCAGTCCCGCCAGCGGCTCGGCAGCGCCCGGATGGGCCGCCAGCACGGCGTCGAACTCCAGCAGCGCATTGGCGGGCAGGCCGCCCTGCTGCAGCCCCTCGTCCAGCCGAGCGCCGATACTGCCAAGCAGGACCGGCAAGGGCGCCAACGCCTCCAGCGTCGGCGCCAGCACCTGCGCCAGATCGCTCAAGCGCACGCCGCCGGCGTCGGTCGCGCGCGCCGTGAGCCGCAAGCCGGCCGTGGCGCGCCGCCGATCGACGATCGGGGCGAAGCACAGGACCACCCGCTCCAGAACCGCCGGCGGGGCGTCGACATCGGGGCGGCTGACCAGGTCGCTGATCATGGTCGCAAGGCAGTGACCGCGCAGCCGGCGAGACCACTTCCGCAAGAGGACAGAGTCGCTCGATTACACCGCGGTGGCGCCGGCGAAATGCCGCGAAAAGGACGGTCATCGCCGGCCAGAAACTCTGGCGCGCTGCCCGCCCTAACTGGCTGGAGGAGCCGGCGGCAGCAACTGCGCCGCCTGCTCGGCCGGCAGTGCCTCCACGCCCTTGAGTGCGCGGTCCATCTGGCGCGTGCGGGTCTCGGCCTTCTCGATCGTGTTGGAGGCCGTCTGCAACTGGTCCTTCAGCCGCGCCAGCACCTCGCCGAACTTGCCGAACTCGGTCTTGACCGCGCCGAGCACCTGCCATACCTCGGCCGAGCGCCGTTCCAGCGCCAAGGTGCGGAAGCCCATCTGCAGGCTGTTGAGCATGGCGGCCAGCGTGGTGGGCCCGGCGATCACCACGCGCTGCTCCCGCTGCAAACCCTCCACCAGCCCGGGCCGGCGCAGGACCTCGGCGTACAGCCCTTCAGTGGGCAGGAACAGCAGCGCAAAGTCGGTGGTGTGCGGCGCCTCGATGTACTTCTCGCGGATGCGCCGCGCCTCGGTCTTGATGCGGCCCTCTAGCGCGCGGCCGGCCTCCTCCACCGCCGCCAAATCGGCGCGCTCCTGCGCCGCGTGCAGCCGTTCGTAGTCCTCCACCGGGAACTTGGCGTCGATCGGCAGCCAGCACGGCGCATCGCGTCCCGGCAGGCGGATCGCATACTCGACGCGCGCCTCCGATCCCGGCCGTGTCGCCACATTGGCGGCGTACTGCTCGGGCGTCAGCACCTGCTCCAGGAGCGCTCCCAGCTGCACCTCGCCGAAGCCGCCACGCGTCTTCACGTTGGTCAGAACGCGCTTGAGGTCGCCCACGCCGGCAGCCAGCGTCTGCATCTCGCCCAGGCCCCTGTGAACCTGCTCCAGTCGCTCCGACACCTGACGGAAGCTCTCGCCCAGGCGCGCCTCCAGCGTGGACTGCAGCTTCTCCTCGACCGTGGCGCGCATCTGGTCGAGCTTGGACTCGTTGCCCTGCTGCAGGGCCCTGAGCTGCACCTGCAGGGTGCCCCGTACCTCGGCCAGGTTCAGCTGCTGCGACCGGGTCAGCTCAGCCAGCTGCTGCTGCATCAGCGCGCCGAAGTCCTGCAACTTGCGCGCGGACTCTTCGCGGTTGGCGCGACCGGCCTGCTCGGTCACCTCGGCGATCTTCTGCACCTGCTGCCCGAAACCGGCCAGTTGTCCACCTTGCAGGGTCGCAAGCTGACTGGTCTGCTGCAGCAGCGCCGCCTGCATATCGACCAGCCGGGTGCCGGTCTCGTTGCGCACGTCGCGTGCCGATAGGGCAATGGCCTCGCGCAGTTCGCGCTCCAGCCGCTCGCCGCCGGCCGCCAGCTCGCGTTGCGCCATCTGCACGGCGACAACAGCCGCGCGCGCGTCGTCGCGCCGCAACGCAAAGTAGAGCGTCACGCCTAGAACAAGGACAGCCAGCAGAGCGAGGACAAGCAGGACTTCGAGCATCGAGGGCAGATCGCAGAGCAAGCCGAGGGGAGCAATGACGAGCGCCGGGCGGCGCTCAGCGCAGTGTCACCTGACACATGCACCGATCATAGGGGAAACCCCTCGTATCGACAGGCGGCGGGCACTGAGGAAAATCGGGCAACACGCGCCCCACGAGAGGGCGCTTTTCGTATCGTGCCCGATTGCCTCGACCGATCGGCGCGCCCAGGAGGCACCTCGACATGAATCACGCCGCTCCCCTGTACGACCTGAAGCCGTGGGTGCAGCAGTACGGCCGCGACGTCGACGCCAACCCGCCGGTGCCGCGCTTCCAGCACCTGGCCGAACTGGTGCGCGACGCGGCGGCCCGCTTTGCCGCGCAGACCGCCTTCACCACCTGCATGCCCAACGGCATGCACGGTTCGCTCAGTTACGCGCAGGTCGACCGGCACTCGGATGCCTTCGCCGTGTACCTGCGCAACGTGCTTGGCCTGGCGCAAGGGGCGCGGGTGGCGGTGCAGACGCCCAATTGCTCGGCCTATCCGGTGGTGGCCTTCGGGATCATGAAGGCGGGTTGCGTGCTGGTGAACACCAATCCGCTCTATACCCCGGCCGAAATGGAACACCAGTTCCGCGACAGCGGTGCCGAGGCGCTGGTCATCGTCGACCTGTTCGCCGACAAGCTCGCGCAGATCCTGCACAGCACTCAGATCCGCAAGGTCGTCGTCTGCGAGGTGTCGCAGTTCTTCTCGCCGGTGCCGCGCGCGGTGATCCGCGCGGTGCAGCGCTTCTGGAACAAGAGCCTGCCAAGCATCCCGTTCGAGCATATCCGCCTGGACTGGGCGCTGGCCGAAGGCGCGGTGGCACTGCAGCGCGACCGGGTCGACGTCCCGGCCTACACGACCGGGCTGAACCACGACTCGCTGGCAGCGCTGCAGTACACCGGCGGCACCACCGGCGTCAGCAAAGGCGCGATGCTCACGCACGGCAACCTGCTGGCCAACGTCGATCAGGCCTTTGCGATGGGCAAGAGCCACATCGACGAGGGCAAGGAGGTCGTGCTCACCGCGCTGCCGCTGTATCACATCTTCGCCTTCACCTTCAATCTGCTCTGCTTCTTCGCAGCCGGCTCGCGCAATATCCTGGTGCCGAGCCCGCGGCCGATCGGCAACCTGCAGCGTGCCTTCGAGAACTACCCCATCACCTGGGTCAGCGGCGTCAACACGCTGTTTAACGCGCTGATGAACGAGGAGTGGTTTGCCGCTTTTCCTCCCAAGCACCTGAAGGCTGCGGTCGCCGGCGGGGCCGCGCTGCAGCACGCGGTGGCCGAACGCTGGCAGAAGGTCACCGGCACCCGCATCGCCGAGGGCTACGGCCTGACGGAAAGCTCGCCGGTGGTGTCGTTCAACCCGATTGCCGGCGTGCAGAAGCCGGATTCGATCGGCATCCCGGTGCCGGGGACCAACGTGCGGCTGGTCGACGATGCCGGCAATCCGGTGCCGTCGGGCCAGCCCGGCGAGCTGATCGTCAACGGCCCGCAGGTCATGCAGGGCTACTGGAACAAGCCGGAGGAGACCGCCAAGACCGTCCGCGACGGCTGGCTCTACACCGGAGACGTGGCCGTGATGGACAAGGACGGCTACTTCAAGATCGTCGACCGCAAGAAGGACATGATCCTGGTTTCGGGCTTCAACGTGTACCCGAACGAGGTCGAGGACGCGATCGCCAAGATGGACGCGGTGCTCGAGGTCGCTGTGATCGGCGTGCCCGACGGCAAGAGCGGCGAGGCGGTGCGCGCCTACGTCGTGCCGCAGGAGGATGGCCTCACCGAGGACGCGGTGCGCGCGCACTGCAAGACCTACCTGACGGACTACAAGATTCCCAAGACGGTCGAATTCCGCAAGGAACTGCCCAAGACTCCGATCGGCAAGATCCTGCGCAAGGATCTCAAGGCCGAGTACAGGCAGAAGACGGCTGCCTGAGGCAGGCCAGCGCCGCCGGGGCAGAGACCCGGCGGCGGGCAGCCGCAAACCGCGGCGACATCGCGTTCCTGCACCGGCGGCAACCACGGAGACAAACACATGCTCACCGAATTCGAAACCAAGCTGCTCGGCATCATGATGATGGTCATCATGCTGGGCATGGGCGCTTCGCTCACCTTCAAGGACTTCCGCATCGCCTTCCGCAAGCCGCAGGGCATCCTGGTCGGGCTGCTGTGCCAGTACGGGATCATGCCGTTCCTCGGCTACGCGCTGGCTGTGGTGCTTGGCCTGCCGCCGGCGCTGGCCATCGGCCTGATCCTCATGGGCTGCATGCCAGGCGGCACCACCTCCAACATCTTCACCTACTTCAGCAAGGGCGCGCTGGCCCTGTCGATCATGATGACGATCTGCTCGACGCTCGTGGCCGTGGCGATGGTGCCGCTGCTGCTGGAGTTCTACTCGCAACTAAAGGGCCTTCCCTCCGCATACTCGGTGCCGGCCGGCAACGTGGCGCAGGTACTGGTGGTGCTGATCGTGCCTACCCTCATCGGCATCGCGCTGCGCAAGTGGAACCCCAATGTCGGTGCGACCGTGGAGCTGCTCGGCGGTGCGCTCGGCATCTTCGTGATCTTGTTCCTGATCCTGACCTGGGTGCCGCGCAACTACATGCTGCTGGCCACCACGCCATTCGATGTGTACTTTGCTGCGATCGGACTTGGCCTGATCGGCATGGTGCTCGGCTACGGGCTTAGCAAGCTGCTGCGGCAGGACAACCGCCGCTCGCGCACCATTGCGCTGGAGACCGGCATCCAGAACGGTCCGCTGGCCGTGTTGATCGTACTGCTGACCTTCAAGGGCGACATGCAGCAGCAGGTGCTGCTGATCCCGGTGCTGTACTCGCTGTTCATCGTGCTGACGTCCAGCGCCATTACCATCTGGTTCCGCAAGATCACTACGCGCGAGGAGCTGGCCCGCGACGGCGCCAAGGTGCCTACCAGCGCCAAGCCGCTGGCAGCCCCGGCAGCCACCTGAAGGGCCGGTCCGCGTCGCTCCGAGGCGGCTTCGGCCGCCTTTTTCATCCGTCACCCATCGCCCATGCCGACTTCTGCCTTCTTCGCCGTTCTGCGTGACGTGGCCAAGCTGGCCGCCGCCGCGGCTGACGATGTGGCCAAGCAGGCCGGCAAGATGACCGCAGCGGCCGACGACGTGGCCGTGCTGACCGGCCGCGCTGCTGTCAAGACCGCCGGCATCGCGGCTGACGACCTCGCCGTGGGCGCCAGCAAGATGACCGGCGTGTCGCCGGCGCAGGAGCTGCCCGCCATCTGGCGCATCTTCCGTGCCAGTGCGCTCAACAAGACCTGGCTCATTGCCCTCGTTTTGCTGGTCGATGCGCTGTTTCCACTCGGCATCCAGTTGGCACTGGTGGCGGGCGGGCTGTATCTGGCGCACGAAGGTGGCAAGGTGTTGCTCGAGCGTATGGGCTGGGCGAGCGCGCGCAAGGAGGCGCCGCTCACGGACGAGCAGAAGATCCGCGGTGCGATCGCCACTGACGTCGTGCTGAGCCTGGAGATCCTGGTGATCTCGCTCACGGTGGCGGCAGCTGCGCCCTTTGCGCAGAAGCTGGCGGTGCTGGTGGCGATGAGCGCGCTGATGACCGTCGGCATCTACGGTCTGGTGGCGGCGCTGGTGCGGCTGGACGACTGGGGCCTGGCGCTGACACGCGCGCCGGCGCCGTCGCGCCAGGCACTTGGCCGGCGCATCGTGGCCGCCGCGCCGAAGGTGCTGCAGGCGCTCGGGCCAATCGGCGTGGTCGCGATGCTGGCGGTGGCTGGTGGCATCTTCACGCATCTCGTGCACCTGCAGTACCCGCACTGGGTACTCGCCTTCCTCGGCGACACGCTGGTGGGCGCCGCCATCGGCCTGACGCTGGCCGGCGGCGCGCGCCTGCTGCCGCAGCGGGCCGCGGCAGGCTGAGCGCGCACGCCCCTGTTAGGCTGCCCCGATGGGGTCTTCCCGAGACAGCAGCACTGACCGCGGCAGCGAGGCCATGCCGGGTGTGCGCACCGTGCGCACCATGTGCCCGATGAACTGCCACCCGACGTTGTGCGGGATGCGGGCCGAGGTGCGCGGCGACACGCTGCTTTCGGTACGCGGCGACCCCGCCAACCCCGACAGCCGAGGCTTCTTGTGCATTCGTGGCCAGGCCAGCCGCGAGATCATCGGCAACCCGCTGCGCCTGACGCAGCCGCTGCTGCGCGATGCGCGCGGCGGCA
Organism: Burkholderiales bacterium; assembly: GCA_020248865.1. Classification (GTDB taxonomy): domain Bacteria; phylum Pseudomonadota; class Gammaproteobacteria; order Burkholderiales; family Burkholderiaceae_F; genus JALHMQ01. The sequence continues at coordinate 191,840 of JADCGS010000001.1, forward strand.
CCCTGCGGCCTGCGGGCTGGGACGAGGCGCTCGACCGCATCGCCGCCGCCATCGCCGCCGAGCCGCCCGCGGCCACCGCCTTCTGGCCCGGCCACGGCACCTTTGCCACCAACTACGGCACCCGCGTCAGCGCCCAGCTCATGGCGCGCTTTGCCAACCTGCACGGCAGCCAGTTCTGGAACCCCACCATGATCTGCTGGGGTCTGGCCGCCTTCGGGCTCGCGCTCACCGGGCCGCTGGAGACCCATACGCCGGAAGACCTGGCGGCCCACGCCGAACTGGTGCTGCTCTGGGGCAGCAACTTCGCCAGCCAGCCGACGACCGCGCCCCACGTGCTGCGGGCGCGCGAGCGGGGTGCGTACATCGTGACGATCGACGTGCGCCACACCGAGGCGGCGGCCAAGTCGGACGAGGTGCTGCTGATCCGGCCGGGCGGCGACACGGCGCTGGCGCTCGCCCTGCTGCACGTCATCGTGACCGAGGGGCGGCACGACGCCGCCTTCGTCGCCGCGCACACGGTGGGCTTCGACGCGCTGCGCGAGCACCTGCGCCCCTGCACGCCCGCCTGGTCCGAGCGGCTGACCGGCGTGCCAGCCCCTCGCATCGAGGCGCTGGCGCGCCGCTATGCCGCCAGCCGCGCGGCGATGATCCTGCTGGGCGGCAGTTCCATGCACAAGGGCGACAACGGCTGGGAGGCGGCGCGCGCCATCGCCTGCCTGCCGGCGGTGGCCGGTCAGGTGGGCCGGCCGGGCACCGGCTTCGGCCCGCGCCACGGCGGCGCCGCTCACGGCCGCGGGCTGGCGAGCATCGCCGCCGCCCAGCGGCGCGCTCCCGGCACCGCCATGCCGAACCAGATGAGCGCCATCCGTGCGGCGCTGCGCGAAGGGCGCATCGGCACGCTCCTGCTCATGGGCAGCAACATGCTCAGTTCGTTTGCCGACGCCCACGCTGTGGCCGAGGGGCTGGCGCACACGCGACTGGTGGTCAGCTACGACCTCTTCCTCAACGACACCGCGCGCCGGCACGCCGACGTGGTGCTGCCCGCCACCGCCTGGCTGGAGGAAGTGGGCGTGAAGATGACCGCCACGCACCTGTACCTGATGGAGCGGGCGCTGCCCACCGCCGGCCAGGCGCGCACGGTGGCGCAGGTGCTGCGCCCGCTGGCGCAACGGCTGGGGCTGGCGGACTTCTTTCCCTGGGCCGACGAGGAGGAGCTGATCGACGCCGTGCTCGACCACCCGTGCACCGGCCGCGCCACCGTGGCACGGCTGCGCGCGGCCGGCGGCCACGTGAAGCTCGCGGTCTCGCCGGTGGCGCACCCCGACCTGCGCTTCGACACGCCGTCAGGCCGGCTCGAACTGCTGTCCGCACGCGCCGCCGAACTCGGCCTGCCCGCGCTGCCGCCGCTGCCGCTGCCGCCCGCCGCGTCGCCCTACCCGCTCGTGCTCACGCAGGGCCGTACGCTGCTGCACTTTCACTCCTTCTACGACAACGGCCAGGCGCTGCCTACGCTGGCGCGCAAGGAAAGCTCGCCGCAACTGTGGGTGAACCCAGCCGACGCCGCCGCGCGCGGCCTGGCGCACAGCGACCCGGTACGCGTCTACAACCAGCGCGGCGAGATGACGGCTCAGGCCCACGTGACCGACCGCATCCCCGCCGGCACGCTGTGGCTGCGCGACGGCTGGGCCGGCCTGAACCGCCTCACGAGTGGCGCGGCCGTGCTGCCCGATGCGGCGGTAGATGTCTTTTCGTTTGCGGCGGGACAGGCGCGGTTCGAGGCGCGCGTAGAGGTGGCAGCAGTCTCCGGTACGGTCGCGACCGGCCACTCGGCTTCGTTGTCCGCTGCTTGAACCGGCGCGGATTCGGCCAGCGTTGGCCGGAATCGCCGGGCCCGCCTCCTCCTCTTGCCGCCTTGCCGCAACGCCCGGAACCACGCCGAAGAGAGACCCGAGTCGCGGCGCGCGCTGCGCCCGGCCGATTGCCCCGCGCCCGCCGTCCATGCAAGCTTGCATGGCTGGCATACCGGCGCAGGTCTGGCCCGGCCGGCAGGGAGGGCCGAACATGGCGGCTGTTTCCACGATCTGTGCGCCATGGCGATGAAAAACCACGCCCCTGCTCCCATTGACGCCCCTGCGCTGGCCCCGCGCCGCGCCTTCATCCGGCTGGTCGGCGGCGGCGCCGTGCTGGCCGCTGGGCTGGGCATGACCGGCTGCGCCAGCGGTATGCCCGAGGTGGCCGTGCAGCCGTGGCGCACGGCGGCGGCCGAGCCCGAACTGCGCCGCTTCATGCTGGCGCATGCGCTGCTGGCGCCCAACCCGCACAACCGCCAGCCCTGGATCGCCGACCTGCGCGAGCCCGGCCGCATCCACCTGGTGTGCGACGGCGAGCGTCTGCTGCCGGAGACGGACCCTTTTGGCCGCCAGATCCTCATCGGCTGCGGCGCGTTCATCGAACTGGCCATCATCGCCGCGGCCGAACGCGGGCACGCGGTGACCCTGACGCCCTTCCCGCAGGGCGCGCCAGCCGCGCGCACCCTGCCGGCAGGCACCGTGGTGGCCACGCTGGTGGTGGGCCCGGCCGGCTCGGCCCCGCGCGACCCGCTGTACCCGGCCATTGCACGGCGGCATACGGCCAAGACCGCCTACGCCGAGGGCCGCGCGCTGCCCGCAGCGCTGCTGTCGGCCTGGGAGGAGACGGCTCGCCGCCACGGGCTGCAGGCCGGCACGGTGACCGCGCCCGAGCCGCTGGCGGCGCTGCGCCGCATCACGCGGGTGGCCTACGAGATCGAGTGCACCACGCCGGCCACCTGGCTGGAGTCGGCGCGCCTGTTTCGCATTGGCCCCGATGCCATTGCCAGGCACCGCGACGGCATCAGCCTGTCGAGCACTAGGGTCCGCCTGCTGCACGCGACGGGCCTGTTCGACCCGATGGAGGTGCCGCAGCGCGGCCAGTCCAGTCTGCAGCGCATCATGGATCACTGGGCGCCGCTCGAGACCGGCAGCGGTTTCGTGTGGCTGGTCAGCACGGGCAACACGCGCGTGCAGCAGGTCGAGGCCGGCCGCGCCTACGTGCGGCAGCACCTGCTGGCCACGGCGGCGGGCGTGGACATGCACCCCTTGTCCCAGGCGCTGCAGGAGTTCGAGGCCATGCGCGGACCCTATGTCGCCGTTCACAGCGCGCTGGGGGTGGACCCGGCCCAGGGCACCGTGCAGATGCTGGCGCGCGTCGGCTATGCCACCGCGCCGGCCGAGCCCGCGCCGCGCCGCGAGCTGGCTGCGCTGCTGCGGACCTGACCGCGCCGCCTGCGGCACGGGTGCCCGCGCGTGTGATGCTGCAGTCGCTTGCTCAACGCTCGTGCCAGACCCGCATGCCTGTATCCGGCCTGCCGGATGCCGCAGCCGCGGCTTGCCCCCCGCTCGACAGCCAATCAACCCCACTCCTCTGCCCAACCCGTCGGAGCCTCCATGGCACAGCCTGATCCATCCCGCAGCGACCACGCGCCGTCGCGCAGCCTGCTTCTTGCGGCCGGACTGGTCCTGCTCGTGCAGGGCTTCAGCATCTTCGCGCCCATGGCCGTGCTCGGCGGCGCGATCCAGTGGCCGGACAGCCTCGACTTTCCTCCGGCGCAGATGCTGCCGCTGCTGCGCGAGCAGCTCGACGCCGTGCGGCTGGGCTACGGGCTGTACCTGGGCTACTCGCTGCTGTTTCTCGTGACCGGCGTCTTGACGGTGCGCCTGGCGGCCCGGCCCGGCCCGCTCGGCGCGCTGGCGCTCATTGCCATCGGTGCGGCCGCGGTGTCGGCGCTGGCGCGCGCGATCGGCATCCTGCGCTGGCTGACCGGCAGCGTGGCTCTGGCCGAGGCCCATGGCGCTGCCGGTCTGTCGGCCGAGGGCCGCGCCGCGGTCGAGACGATGCAGGCCGCCATCAACGCCTGGGGCGGCGCCATCGGGGAGACGCTGGGGGTTGCGGCCTTTGCCGCGACCTGGGCCATCGCATCGAGTCTCGTGATCCTGCGCGACCGGCAGTTGCCGGCCTGGGCGGGTGTGACGGGCCTGTTGGCCGGTGTCCTGGTCGCTTTCCCCGCGCTCGAACTCTTTGGTATCGCGCCGCCGGTGTCGATCGTGGTGTCCACGACGGGGATCCAGCTCTGGTTCATGGCGCTGGGGCTGCTGTTTCTCTGGCGCGCGCTGCGCCGTTCCGCTTGAGGGGGCGCTGGCGATGCCGGTCAGGCGACTGGAGGTCCAGGCCTTCGGCGGCCCCGAGGTCATTCAGCTCGTGGAGGACGCGGCGCTGCCGCAGCCGGGCCCGGGCGAGGTGCGCATCAGGGTGGAGGCGTCGAGCCTGGTCTTCACCGACACGCTGATCCGCCGCAACCTCTATCCCGTCCTGAAGCTGACCCTGCCCCTGACCCTCGGCTACGACTTCGTGGGCCGCATTGACGGCGTCGGGGCCAACGTCACGCGCTGGCGCATCGGCGACCGGGTCGCCGACCTGACTCAGATCGGCGGCAACGCGACCCATCTGGTACGTCCGGCCGCCCAGCTCGTTCCGGTACCGCAAGGGCTCGATGCGACGCGGGCAGAGCCGATGATCCTTACCTACCTGACCGCCTATCAGGCACTGTTTCGGGAAGCCATGGCAAAGCCGGGCGAGCCGGTCCTGATCTACGGCGCCAGCGGCGCCGTCGGTCTGGCGGCGCTCGACCTGTGCCGTGCCTTCGGGCTGCCGGCGGTGGGGGTCGCATCGGCGCGGCGCAAGCGGGCCGTCACCGCTATGGGCGCGACGTTCGTCGCCTATGACGAGGCCGACGCGGCCGGCAAGCTGGACCGCCTTGCGCGCGACGCCAACGGCTTCAAGACCATCATCGACGCCGCCATGGGAGAAGCACTGGCTTCCGTGCTGGCACGCCTGGCGCCGGACGGACGTCTGGTCGCCCTGGGCTTCAGCGCCCTGTTCCGAAACGCCAACACGGCCAGCGCTGCACCGCCGGGCCTGCTGGCGCGATCGCGCATCGCCTTCGAGTTCCTGCGGATCAAGTGGCTGTCCTCCCGGTCGGGCACGTCGCGGCGGGTGAGCTTCTACGACATCTCGGAGCGTCGGGCAGCGCGCCCGGACTGGTTCCAGGATGACCTGTGCACGCTGTTCACCCTGCTCGAACACGGGCGGATCTCACCCCACGTCCAGCGCGTCTTCGGGCTGAATGCGGCAGTCGAGGCGCACCGCCTGATCGACGCGGGACAGGTCGAGGGTCGGCTCGTGCTCGACCTCGCCTCACCGCTCGGCGCCGGCGCGGTCGACGGCCCTCAAGACGAATCGGTGCAGGTGGCCGCGTAGCCTCTGCGGCAAACCGTCTGACCCCGTGTCCCGCTACCGCCGCCTCTTCACGGACGCCGTATGCAAAAGCGCATGCGGCGCATGCGGCCTCGGGGGTAGGCGATCGATATCACCCTGCCGATACTTAGCCTGAAGCGCGGACACGCACCGCATGTCCCGCCAGTTGATCCACCCAGTCATTTCACAAGGCCCACCATGAATCTGAGCTCACTGCGTTACGTAAGTCCGGTCTCGTCCTTGCCTTTCATTGCCAAGGCCATGGTTGCCAGCGTTGCCCTTGCCTGCGCCGCGCAGGCGGCGCTTGCCCAGGAGCCCCCGCGCAACCTGCTGAGCCTGGGAGCGATCTCGCTGCCCGAGTTCGAGGGCTCCGCGGACCAGGCGATCCGGCCCTTCGTGCTGGGACGGCTGGACTTCGGCCAGTACGGCAGTCTGCGACTGGCGGGCCTCACCGCTCAGTACAACGTCATGGGCGCGAGGAGTCGCTGGGGCTTTGGTCCTGTCGTGTCATTGCGCCCACCCCGGGACAACAGCGTCGAGGACCCGGTGGTGCGCCGCCTGCGCGAGGTCGATGGCACCGTCGAGGCCGGCGTGTTCGTCGACTACAGTTTCATCGACACCTTGGCCAAGGGCGACCGGCTGACCGTCGGCGTCGAGGCGAAAGGCGGCAACGGCAACCAGATCATCTGGGGCTTTCTCTACCAGGGTGCGCGGATCGGTGCCTTCGGTTACGGCCTCGACTTCCGCATGAACTACGCGGACGACGAGCACATGGAAACCTACTTCTCGGTGGACGCCAACAACAGCGCGCGCAGCGGCCTGCCGACCTACGTGGCGTCCGGCGGGCTGAAGAGCATGACCCTCGGATTCACCGGCTCGTACGACCTCAGCCGCGATTGGACCGTGATTGGCCGGTTGGGCTTTACGCGCCTGGCCGGCGATGCGAGCGACAGCCCCATCGTGCGCCTGCGCGGTGAGTCCAACTCGACCGCTGTGGGCGTGGCCATCGGCTACCGCTTCTGATCGCCCGGATCGCGCGGCTGCCATCGAGCGGCCCCGCGATCCGCCACGCAGCCCGATCCACCACCGGTCATCGGGATGGTCTCCTTCGGGCGCGACCCCCGCCGGCGGTGGGCAACCGGGCGGGGCTGCGCGAGCGCGCAAGCGGCGCGGCGTACGTTCGCGCCGTGCCGCCCACCGAAGCCATGTCCTGTTCCCGCTCACTCAGCCGCCACCCGCGCGACCCATCGACCCTCACGGCCAAGACGCATGGCCGGCGCGGTCGCGTTGCGGGGCACCCCGGCCGAACCGCCTGCGGGTGGAGGCATCACGACAGCGCGACCACCACCCCGTCGAGTGACCGCGCCGCCCCGACCCGCCGTGGACACCATTTCCGGTTGCAAGGCAGATATGCAAAGGCATGGCTTGTTCTGCCCGAACCCATCGCGGCAAGCTTGAACTGTTCAGACTTCAGGGAGAAATTCTTGTCGATCAATGCCCCCCGATCCGGTGCTGGTTCGCGGCCGGCACTCGTCGTCGCAATGGCTCTGTTCACGCTGCTGATGGGCTGCGCCTCGAGCCAGAGCACGGCGCCGCCTTCGGAACTTGCCAGCAGCGGCTGGAGCGACGCGTCGGCCCTGGCGCCGGTGGCCGACTTCGATGCTTACGTCGTGGATGTGAAGAAGGAGTTGCGGGCTCACCGCCTGCCCTTCGACTCGTCGAAGGCGGAGGCCGAGCTGGCCCAGGTGGCGCCCTTCCGAATCCCTGCAGGCCCGGGCTGCCGGTCGGCCGCACCCCGCGGCATTGCGATCCTGATCCATGGGCTGTCCGACACCGCATTTGCAATGCGTGATCTGGCGCGTTCGCTCGCCCGCCAGTGCTTTGAGTCTCGCGTGCTGCTGTTGCCGGGCCATGGCACCCGACCGGCCGACCTGAAGGTGGTCGATCACGACGACTGGCTGACGCACGCTCGGGCTGCGGTCGCGCAGGCCGCGCGCGAGAACGAGTTGGTGGTGGTCGCGGGCTTCTCTCTCGGCGCCGCCGTCGCGCTCACCGTGGCCGCCGAATCTCCCGGTCACGTCGATGCGGTGATCGGCGTGTCGCCGGCCTATCGAATCCGCTCGTCCACCCTTGCCCGGTATGCGGGTTGGATTGCTGCCTTCCGCCCGTGGCTCGACTCGAGCCCGCGCGAGGAGTTTGCGCGGTACGCGGCGATGCCCATGCGCGGCATCGTCTCCACCGTCGCACTGCTCGCCGCGATGGATGACCGCATCGGGCGCCAGCGCGCGTTGCCGACGCCCTGGCTGGTGGTGCAGAGCGATGACGACGAAGTCGTCGATGTCGCCGAAAATCGGCGATTCTTCGAAGCCACGGCGGGCGATCCACGCAGCATCCTCGTCAACTACTTCTCGGACCAGCCCGTGCAGACCCGGACCGACCGCGTGATCTGGCTGCCCGCTGCCCACGCCTCGATGCGGGTGGTCGGACTTTCCCACCGAGCCCTGCACATCTCGCCCGACAATCCGCACTACGGCCTGTCGGGCACCTACCGGAACTGCGGCAGTCCATCGTTCCGTGAGGAACACGAGATTCGGGCCTGCCGGCAAGCCGAGCGCCTGTGGTACGGCGTCAGCGGGCAGTCGCCCCCGCCCGGCGAGGCGGGCGCGCGCTCGACATTCAACCCGCACTATGGCGACCTGGAGCAGCGAATCGAACGCTTTCTGGACCAGGTCGAGGGCCGCCGCCAAGACGCCGTGGCGTCGCACCGAAGCAGGCCGTAGGGCCACCTGCGGCCGCTGGCGCCCCCCGTGGCAAACAAGATAGCCGCAGCACATCGTACGGTGCGGGACTGCCAATCCATGGCTCGTACACCAGGCGCCCGGCGCCAATGAGCAGCGGCAGCACCGACCGGACCCGGCAGCGCCCGTGCTCAGACCGGTCCGCGTCGGGAGCGACTGCACAGGCGGCCGCTCGCGCTGCCGCGGCGCCGTTTGACTCCGCGCCGTCTTCGATTGCTTGATCGTTTCGGTGCGGCATCCGTTCGATGCCGCACCGATCGCACCCTGCGCCTGCTGGCCACCGACCGCGGCGAGCACCGTCGACCGCTCCGCTCCGCGGGGCGGTCCTTGTTCATCGTAGATCGAAGCGATCGAGGTTCATCACTTTGGTCCAGGCCGCCACGAAGTCCTTCACGAACTTGCCCGTGTTGTCGTCCTGCGCATAGAACTCGGCAAGCGCACGCAGTTGGGAGTTCGAGCCGAACGCAAGATCCACGCGCGTGGCGGTCCACCTCAGGGCGCCCGTCTGGCGGTCGCGGCCTTCGTACGCGTTGTCTCCCGCGGCTTTCCAGACGGTGGACATGTCGACCAGATTCACGAAGAAGTCCGCCGTCAGTTGGCCGGGACGAAGGGTGAAAACGCCATGCTGGCTGCCTTCGTGATTGGCGCCCAGCACCCGCAGTCCGCCCACCAGGACCGTCATCTCGGGCGCCGACAGCGTGAGCAGTTGCGCCTTGTCGACCAGCATTTCCTCGGGCGACGCGCGGAAAGCCTGCTGGCGGTAGTTGCGGAAGCCGTCGGCCACGGGCTCCAGGACGGCGAAAGAGGCGACGTCGGTTTGTGCGGCCGTGGCATCCGTCCGACCCGGCGCGAAGGGGACTTCGACGTCATGGCCGGCCGACTTTGCCGCCGCCTCCACTGCGGCGTTGCCGGCCAGCACAATGAGGTCGGCCAACGAGACTTTCCTGCCGCCTGCCGCCGTTGCGTTGAATCGGACCTGAATGCGCTCCAGAGCGGCAAGCACCTTGGCCAGTTGCTTCGGCTGGTTCACCTCCCAGCCATTTTGCGGGGCCAGGCGAATGCGCGCGCCGTTGAGGCCACCGCGCCGATCACTCGCGCGGAACGTGCTTGCGGCAGCCCATGCCGTCGACACCAGTTCGCTCACCGACAGCCCCGAGGCCAGGACCTGCGCCTTGAGCGCCTTCGCATCGGGCGCATCGATCAGGGGATGGGTTACCCGGGGCAGCGGGTCCTGCCAGATCAGATCCTCGGCGGGCACCTCGGGGCCAAGATAAAGGCACTTGGGCCCCATGTCGCGGTGCGTGAGCTTGAACCAGGCTCGCGCGAAGGCATCGGCGAACTCTTCCGGGTTGTCATGGAAGCGCCGCGCGATTTTCTCGTAAGCGGGGTCGAAGCGCAGCGCGAGATCCGCCGTGGTCATGTGCGGCGGATGCATGCGGCCGGAGTCGTGGGCGTCGGGAATCATGTCCTCCGGTTCCACGTTCTTCGCCCGCCACTGGATCGCCCCGGCCGGGCTCCTGACCTGCTCCCACTCGTACTTGAACAGCACTCTCAGGTAGCCCATGTCCCACTGCGTGGGATTGGGCTTCCATGCACCCTCCAGGCCGCTGGTGGTGGCGTCGGCCCCTGCACCGCTGCCGTGCCGGTTGGCCCAGCCGAAACCCATCTGCTCGATGGGTGCGCCTTCCGGCTCCGGACCCACAAGCGAGGGATCGCCGGCGCCGTGCATCTTCCCGAACGTGTGACCGCCGGCCACGAGGGCAACGGTCTCGTCATCGTCCATGGCCATGCGCGCGAACGTCTCGCGAACGTCGCGCGCCGAGGCGACCGGATCGGGCTTGCCATCCGGACCCTGCGGGTTGACGTAGATGAGGCCCATCTGCACGGCAGCGAGCGGACTTTCGAGCTGACGATCTCCGCTGTACCGGCTGTCGGGCTGGTCGCTCGTCGCCAGCCACTCGTTCTCGGCGCCCCAGTAGATGTCCTCCTCGGGTGCCCAAATGTCCACGCGGCCGCCGCCAAAACCGAAGGTCTTGAAGCCCATCGTCTCCAGGGCGACGTTTCCTGCGAGGATGAACAGATCGGCCCACGAAATGGCATTGCCGTACTTCCGCTTGATGGGCCACAGCAGACGCCGCGCCTTGTCGAGGTTGCCGTTGTCAGGCCAACTGTTGAGCGGCGCGAATCGCTGGTTGCCCGTATTGGCTCCGCCGCGCCCATCGGCCACCCGATAGGTCCCCGCGGCGTGCCAAGCCATGCGGATCATCAGGCCGCCGTAGTGGCCCCAGTCCGCCGGCCACCAATCCTGGCTATCCGTCATGAGGGCGGCAAGATCGCCCTTGAGCGCCGCGTAGTCGAGCTTCCTGAAGGCTTCGGCGTAGTCGAAACCCGCATCCATCGGACTGGAAACAGGCTGGCGCTGATGGAGGATGGCGAGGTTCAACTGGTTGGGCCACCAGTCGGCGTTCGACTGCGCGCCCTGCTGTGCGCGGGCGCCACCGGCGGCGTGAAACGGGCACTTCGATACGGAGTCGGCTGCGTCCATGACATCTCTCCCCAGAAACGGAAAACAGTTGGAAACCGAACCTGACGAGCGCTATTCTTCACTGCCTATTGAAATCGTCCAGGCAATTTTCCTTATCTATCGAATAGAGGGCACCAATCGGCGTGGCCCCGGCGTCGCTAGCCGTGCGGCCTGGATCGCAGGCCCGCAACGCGCCGCCTGCCGGGCGCCGCTCGGGAGGTGCTGGCGGCCGAACAGCCCGCCGCATTGCCTACCGGTTGCGCATCCAGTCCGCTGTCTGGAAGAACGACTCGTTCAGCCGCTGCCGCAGCGACGGCGGCACCTGCAGCTCCGTCATTGCCTGGTCCATGCAGGCGAGCCACTGGTTGCGCTCGGTCAGGCCGATGGCAAACGGCAGGTGCCGCGCGCGCAGGCGCGGGTGGCCAAAGCGCTCGATGTAGTGGTTCGGCCCGCCGAGCCAGCCGGACAGGAACCAGTACAGCTTGTCGCGCGCGGCGGTCAGTTCGCTGCCGTGCACCGCGCGCAGCTCGCGGTAGGCAGGCTCCAAGTCCATCAGGTCGTAGAAGCGGTCCACCAGCGCGCGCACGGCCGGGTCGCCGCCGAGCAGCGCGTACGGCGTGTCTTCGCGGCGCTCGGCCGCCTCGGTGGGGTTGGGTACGCTCATCGGTCTGCACTGGCGCTGCGCGCTCGGGAATCGGCGCCTGGGGCCGCCCGGCCGACTCGTGCCGCAGCCGCCCTCCCCCGGGTCATGCCTCGCGCAGCGTCGTTAGCGGCGGCGTGCGCAGCACGCTGCGCAGGCCAAGCCAGCCACCGACAAGCGCACAAGCGGCGCCGCCGCCCACGCCCAGAACGAACACCCACGGCGTCACCGTGTAGTCGAACTCGAAGGCGTACCTCGCCAATGCCCAGCCAATGGCCGCGGCACCGGCTGCCGCCAGCAGGCCCGCCAGGCCACCGAGGCACAGCATCTCGGCCACCTGCGCGTTGGACAACTGGCGGCGGCTGGCGCCCAGCGCACGAAGCAGTCCGGCCTCGCGGACGCGCTCGTCGCGCGAGCTGGCCAGCGCCGCGTACAGCACCAGCACGCCGGCGGCCAGCGTGAACACGAACAGGAATTCGACCGCCGCGATCACCTGATCGAGCACCGCCTGCACCTGGCGGAACACTGCGCTGGTATCCACCACCGTGATGTTGGGAAAGTCGCGCACCAGGTCCACGCCGAAGCGGGCTCGCTCCTCGGGCAGATGGAAGGCGGTGATGAAGCTCTTGGGCTGGCTCGCCAGCAGGCTGGGCGGCATGATCACGAAGAAGTTGGCGCGCATGCTGTCCCAGTTGACCTTGCGCAACGAGGTCACGCGCGCCGTCACCTGCTGGCCGGCAATGTCGAAGGTCAGCGCGTCGCCCAGGCTCAGCCCCAGCGTGCGGGCGATGCCCTCTTCCAGCGAAAGCTCGTCGGAGCCGTCGCGGAACCACTGGCCGGCCACGATCCGGTTGTGCGAAGGCGCCTGGCTGGCGTAAGAGAGGTTGAACTCGCGGTCGACCAGCCGCTGTGCGCGGTCGCCGGAAAAGTCCGCCGGCTGGATCGGCGTGCCGTTGCGGGCAATGAGCCGGCCGCGGATCATGGGGTACAGCGTCGCCTCGAACCCGGCGGCGCTCAGCCGCATGGCCACGGGGGCCACCTGGTCGGGCTGGATGTTGATGACGAAGCGGTTGGGCGCGTCGGCCGGCGCGCTGCTGCGCCAGGCGTTGACCAGATCGGTGCGCGTCACCGTCAGCAGCAGCAGCGCCATCAGGCCGACCGCGAGCGACACCAGTTGCACGATGGTGGCGGCCGGCCGCCGCTGCACCGCAGCCACCGCAAAGCGCCACGAGATGCCCAGCTTCCCGGTGAAGGCACGCAGCGGCGCCAGCAACTGCAACGCACCCCAGGCCACCAGGGCGAACAGCAGCACACCGACGGCAAAGCCGCCCGCGGTCATGCTGCCCACCCGCAGGTCGTTGGACGACCACAGCAGCAGCGCGAAGAAGCCCACGAAGCCCACCGCGTAGCCGAGCGCGGTGCGCCCGCTGGGCGGGCCGAGGTCCTTGCGCAGCACGCGCAGCGGCGGCACGCGGCGCAGTTGCACCAGCGGCGGCAGCGCAAAGCCCAGCAGCAGCACCAGTCCGACCGCCCCGCCCTGCAGCGCCGGCCACAGCGACGGCTGCGGCAGGCTGGTCTTGATCAGCGTGCCCAGCACCTGCAGGAGCACGAAGTGGAACCCGTAACCGACGGCCATGCCCACCGCGCAGGCGGCCACGCCGATGTAGACGAACTCCAGGGCAAACAGGCGAAAGATGTCGGCCTGCGCCAGCCCCAGGCAGCGCATCATGGCGCAGGAGTCGAGGTGGCGCAGCGAGAAGCGCCGCGCCGCCGCGGCCACCGCCACCGCCGCCACCATCGCGGCCAGCAGTGCCACCAGCGACAGGAAGCGTTCGGCCCGCTCCAGGGTGCGCTGCATCTCGGGCCGGCCGCCTTCGAGCGATTCGAGCTGCTGACCGCGGCCCAGTTGGCCGCCCACGGCGCCGGTGAAGGCCTCGACCTGCGGCCGCTCGCCCGCCACCAGCAGGCGGTAGGTGACGCGGCTGCCGGGCTGGATCAGCTCGGTCGCCGCCAGGTCGGCGAGGTTGAGCATCACACGCGGCGCAAAGTTGATGAACTGCGAGCCGCGGTCGGGCTCGATGGTGATGAGCCGCTCGACGCGGAAGGTCTTCTCGCCCAGCTTGAGCTGGCCACCGACGTCGATGCGCAGCGCCTGCACCGCCTGTGGGTCCACCCAGACGGTGCCCGGCGCGGGAATGGCGCGGGTCGGCTCGTCGGCGGCATCGAGGCTGCGCTTCACGCGCAGGGTGCCGCGCAGCGGATAGCCGTCGGACACGGCCTTGACTGCGGCCAGCGTGGTGAAGTCGCGGTTGCCCGCGTTCAGCGCCATGCTCGGAAAGACCACGGTCTCCGCCTGCGCGAGGCCGGCATCGCGCGCGCGCTGGCGCACATCAGTCCCCAGCGGAGCGTCGGCACTGATCACGGCATCGGCGGCCAGCAGCTGCGCGGCGTCGCGCTCCAGCCCGAGGCGGATGCGGTCGACGAAGAACCCCACGCTGGTCACGGCGGCCACCGCGATCACCAGCGCGCCGGCCAGCAGGCGCAGTTCGCCGGCGCGCCAGTCGCGCAGGGTCATGCGCCAGGCCAGGTGGAGGACTCGGGAGAGGGTCATGAGGTGGCCGTGTTGGCAGCGGTGGGAGTCGGTGCGGCAGCGGGCTTCATCGGCTGCCCGGCAATGTAGGTCTGGGCGATCACCCGGTCGTCGCCCAGCACCAGCAGGGCGAACAGTAGTTCCTCCAGCGAGCCGGCGCGCGCCGTACGCCGCGCCAGCAGCGGCGTGGCACGCAGGTTCAGCACAATGACATCGGCCTCGGCGCCGGGTTCCAGCGTGCCCACCTGCGGCCAGCCCAGCGCCAGCGCGGCGCCGCGGGTGGCCCAGTACCACAGCCGAAAGGCGTCGAGCGCCTGGCCGCGCAGGCGCGCGACCTCGTGCGCCGAGCGCATGGCGGAGAACATGGAAAACGACTGCCCGCCGCCGACGTCGGTGGCGAGCGTGACGGCCATGCCCGCCGCGGCGGCGGCTGCAAAGTCGAACAGGCCGCTGCCCAGGAACAGATTGGAGGTCGGGCAGACCGCCGCCACCGCGCCCCGAGCAGCCATGCAGGCACGGTCGGCGGCGTCGAAGTGGATGCAGTGCGCATAGATGGAGTGGCGGTTGAGCAGCCCGTAGCGCTCGTACACGTCGAGGTAGCTACGCGCTTCGGGAAACAGTTCGGCCACCCATCGCACCTCGTCGAGGTTCTCGGCCACGTGGCTCTGCACGTACAACTGCGGCTGGGCCCGCGCGAGTTCGCCGGCAGCGGCCAGTTGCGCGCGCGACGAGGTGGCGGCAAAGCGCGGCGTGATCGCGTAGCCCAGCCGCCCGCGGCCATGCCAGCGTGCGGCCAGGTCGGCGCTGTCCTGCACGCCACCTGCGGCGGTATCGCGCAGGTTCTCGGGGCAGTTCACGTCCATCAGGCACTTGCCGGCCACCAGCCGCAGGTCACGCGCCAGCGCCGCCTCGAACAGCGCCTGCACCGATTGCGGGTGCACAGTGCCATAGACGCAGGCGCTGGTGGTGCCCTGCCGCGCCAGCTCGTCGAGGAAGAAGGTGGCCGACTCGGCGCAGCGCGCCGGGTCGGCATAGCCCGCCTCGGCCGGGAAGGTGTAGCGCTCCAGCCAGGAGAGCAACCCTGGCGCCGGCGAGGCGATCACATCGATCTGCGGCAGGTGCAGGTGGGCGTCGATGAACCCCGGCGCGATCAGCGAGCCGCGATGATCGTCCAGGGTAGCCGTCGCGTCGAGCCAACGCGGCGCCAGGACGACGTATTCGCCATGGGCCACCACGCGCCCGGCTTCGATCACCAGAAGGCCATCTTGCACGAGCCGGACCGCCCCGGCGCCGCCAGACGGGTCGGTGACGAAGTCGAACAGGGTGCCGCGCAGCAGGCGTCGGCCGACTATCATCGCCCGACTCCCGTGAGCCTGCGCCGCAGACAAACCCCGATTGTTCGGCCATGATCGCGGGTACGAGGTTCGATCAACGAGGACACGTCTCCTGTGAGTGTGCGCAGATGAAACATCATCGTGTTTGGCTGAACGGCAGACTGGTGCTTGCGGCCGCGGCGATGCTGCAGTCGGCGGCGGCTGTCGCGCAAACGAAAGATCTTGAAGTGGCGTCTAAGGCGGCGTCCTGTAACGCCTGCCATGGGCCCTATGGCCGTTCGCAGGCCGGCGTCCCGACGCTCGAAGGTCGCAGCGCCGACGATATCTTCACGAGCCTCAAGGGCTTTGCGACCGGAAAGCGGGCGGCCTTTGTGATGCACCACCACGCGAAAGGCTACTCTGACCAGGAACTGCTCGATATTGCCACGTATTTCGCGCAGCAGAAGCCGAGGAGGCGGTGATGAAGCAGGATCGTCGTGCCTTTCTGTCGCTGGCCAGTGCGCTCGGCCTGGGTGCCTTCGCCAGCTCGGGCCGCGCCCAGGAAGGCGGCCGCGTCGTGGTCGTCGGCGGCGGCTTCGGTGGTGCCACCTGCGCCCGCTACCTCAAGATATGGCGTCCCCAGCTCGAGGTCACGCTGGTGGAGCCGCAGCCGGTCTACGTCGCCTGCCCGATGAGCAACCGGGTGCTGGCCGGCACCTTTGACCTGCGAGACATCACCCGCGACTATGGTTTCCTCGCGGCAGACTACAACGTCCGCGTGATTCGCGCGAGCGCCACGTCCGTCGACCCTTCCAAGCGCGTGGTCGCGCTGTCCACCGGTACCAGCGTGCCGTACGACCGCCTGGTGCTGGCGCCGGGCATAGACTTCGCGCCCGATCGCATCGCAGGGCTGCGTGAAGCCATCGCCGCGCAAACGGTGCTGCACGCTTGGCGCGGCGGCGCGCGCCAGGTGACCGATCTGCGCAACCGTATTGCCGACATGAAGCAAGGCGGCGTGGTGGCACTGCACGTGCCGCGCGCGCCCTTCCGCTGCCCGCCCGGCCCGTACGAGCGCGTGAGCCTGATTGCGCATTACCTGTCGCGCAACAACCCCAAGGCCAAGCTGCTGCTGTTCGATGCCAATCCGGACATCCTGGCCAAACGCGACCTCTTCATGAACCTGTGGAAGGGCCGCTATCCGAACATCGTCGAGTACGTGCCCAACGCCGATCTCACGGCGGTGAGCAACGGCGGGCGGCGTATGGAGTTCGCGGTCGGCAGTCCGGTCAATGCCGATGTGGTCAATGTCATCCCCCCACAGCGCGCCGGCGACCTGGTGCGACGCGTTGGCCTCGTGCCAGCGGATGGCAGTTGGGCACCGGTGGACTTCCTGTCGTACGAGTCGACCCTGATTCCGGGCATCCACGTCATCGGCGACTCGATCCAGAACGCGCCCGGCCTGCCCAAGTCGGGCCACATGGCCAATCAGGCCGGCAAGGTGTGCGCGGCAGCGATCGCGGCGCGCGCTGCGGGGCAGCCACTGCCGCAGCAGCCCGTCATCGCCAACACCTGCTACAGCTTCGTCAGCAATACCGAGGCGATGCACGTGGCCGGGGTGTTTCGCTACGACGGCGGCAAGCGCACGATGGTGCCCGTCCAGGGAGCCGGCGGGCTGTCCAAGGAGCCGAGCCCGTCAGAGGCCGTGCACGCCTTCGGCTGGGCGTTCAACATCCTGCACGACACCTTCGGCGGTACCTTCACGCTGCAGGCACCGACGACCACGTCCGGCTGAGCGCCTGCGATTACTCAAGGCAAGACGGGCGCCGCGGCGCCCGTCTTGCCTTAGGGGCGCGGTTTCCCGCGCCTCGCGACTGCGCGCTTACTTGTTGCTCGCCGGCACCTTGCCGACCACGCCCTGAACGTAGAAGTTCATCTGGCCGAGTTGCTCGTCGGTCATGACGGCGTCCTTGCCGATGACTTCCTTGCCCTCGTTGGTGCGGATCGGCCCGGTGAACGGGTGGAACTTGCCGGCGGCGATGTCTTGGCCGCGCGCCGCCACCATGTCGGCCACCTCTTTCGGCACCGAGGGGTTGATCGCATCGAGCTTGATGGCGCCGTCCTTCATGCCCATCCACACCCGGCCCGAGGACCACTTGCCGTCCAGCACGGCTTGAGCGCGCTGGGTGTAGTACGCACCCCAGTGGTGGGTCACCGCAGCCAGTTGCGCCTTGGGACCGAACTTGCTCATGTCGCTGTGATACGCGACGGCCAGCTTGCCCTTTTCCTCCGCGGTAGCCACCACGGCGGTCGAATCGGTGTGATGCGTGAGCACGTCGGCGCCCTGGCCGATCAACGCATTGGCAGCGTCACGCTCCTTGCCCGGGTCGAACCAACTGTTGGTCCAGACCACGCGCACCTGCGCCTTCGGGTTGACCGAGCGAGCGCCCAGCGTGAAGGCGTTGATGCCCTGAAGCACCTCGGGAATCGGGAACGCGGCCACGTAGCCAAGCGTGTTGGTCTTGGTGCTCTTGCCCGCGATCATGCCGGCCAGGTACCGGCCCTCGTAGAAACGGGCGTTGTAGGTGGCCATGTTGTTGGCCGTCTTGAAGCCGGTGGCGTGCTCGAAGCGCACGTCCGGAAACTCCTCGGCCACCTTGAGCGTCGGGTTCATGAAACCGAAGCTGGTCGTGAAGATCAGCTTGTGGCCCTGCTGTGCCATGTCGCGGATGACGCGCTCGGCGTCGGCCGCCTCGCTCACCTTTTCGACGAAGCTGGTCGTGACCCTCTCACCCAGGTTCTTCGCCATCTCCTCGCGGCCGCGGTTGTGCTGCGAGGTCCAGCCTGCCTCGCCGATCGGGCTCACGTAGACGAAGCCGATCTTGACGGGGTCGGGCTTCTTGGGCTCCTCTTTCTTGGCTTCGGCCTTGGGGGCGGGGGCTTCCTGCTTGCCGCAGGCCGCGACGAGCACTGCGGCCACACCGAGGCCGGCAACGGCAAACAGACGACGGGTCAACATGGTTAGTCCTCCGGGAAAGCCCGCGATTCTACTTCTCACCGGCAACGAGCCCAGACCGGGTTTTCACCGTACGACAGCGGTGCGGTGCACGCCCGGCCGCGGTGCAGTCCCGCCCGAAGCTGGTGAATCAGGCGTGCGGATTGAAGCTGCGGCCCAGCGAGGCCGGCATGTTCAGGCGAATCCAGCGCGGGTTGCGCGAGATGACCGCCAGCACCACGATGGTGGCGATGTAAGGTGTCATCGACATGATGTGCGAGGGCCATTGCACGCCAAGGCCCTGCAGATACAACTGCAGCATGGTGACGCCACCGAACAGGTACGCCCCCAGCACCGTGCGCGCCGGTCGCCAGGTGGCAAACACCACCACCGCCAGCGCGATCCAGCCGCGGCCTGCCGTCATCCCCTCCGACCAAAGTGGCGTGTAGACCGTGGACAGATACGCGCCGGCCAGGCCGGCGCAGGCGCCCCCGAACATCAGCGCCGCCAGCCGGATCAGCCGCACCGGGTACCCCAGGGCGTGTGCCGATTCCGGCGCTTCGCCCACCGCACGCAGCACCAGCCCGGCGCGGGTGCGGAACAGGAACCACGCCACCGCTGCCACCAGCAGCAGCGACAGGTACACGAGCCAGTGCAGCGAAAACAGCATGGCCCCGAGCACCGGCAGATCGCGCAGCAGCGGGATGCCGTCGGCCGCGCGCGCCGGCAGGTTCTCGCCCGAGTAGGGAATGCCGATGAACGCCGACAGTCCGGCGCCGAACAGCGCCAGCGCCAGGCCGGTGGCGTACTGGTTGGTGAGCAGCCCCAGTGCGAAGGCCGCGAAGAGCGCCGCCAGCAACGCGCCGGCCAGCATGCCGACGCCGAAGCCGACCAGGTAGCTGCCGGTGATGTGCACGCAGGCAAAGGCGAGCACGGCGGCCACCAGCATCATGCCCTCAACGCCGAGGTTGACCACGCCGCTGCGCTCGGCCACCAGCACGCCGATGGCCGCCAGCAGCAGCGGCGTGCCGGCGTTCAGCGTGGCAGCCACCAGCGACAGCAGCGGCGCGAGCGCGTCCATCAGGCGGCCTTAGTACCGGCTGCGCGCCAGCGCAATCGGTAGTGGATGAAGGTGTCGCAGGCCAGCAGGAAGAACAGCAGCAGGCCCTGGTAGACACCGGTAAGCGCGGCCGGCAACCCGAGGCGCGACTGCGCCAGCTCACCTCCAATGTAGAACAGCGCCATCACGAGGCTGGCGAGCACGATACCCGCTGGATGGAGCCGGCCGACGAAAGCCACGATGATCGCGGCAAAGCCGTAGCCCGGCGAGATGGACGCGGTGAGCTGCCCCACCGGTCCAGTGGCCTCGGCCGCGCCGGCTAACCCGGCCAGCGCGCCGGATGCCAGCAGGGTGAACCAGAGCACCTGGCGCTGGGAGAAGCCGGCATAACGCGCCGCCAGCGGCGCCAGCCCCGCCACCCTGATCTGGAAGCCGATGAAACCGCGCGCCAGCAGCACCCAGGCGCAGGCCGCGGCCACCAACGACAGCAGGAAGCCGAGGTTGACGCGCGCCCCGTCGATGAGCCGCGGCATGCGCGCGGGCTCGGCAAACAGCGCGCTCTGCGGAAAGCCGAAGCCGCCAGGGTCGCGCCACGGACTGTGCACCATGTAGCTCAGCAGCAGTTGCGCCACGTACACCAGCATCAAGCTGACGAGGATCTCATTGGCGTTGAAGCGGTCGCGCAGGAACGCGGTGATGGCGGCCCAGGCCATGCCACCGGCCAGCGCGGCGGCAATCACCAGCAGCAAGATGGCGCCGGAGCTGTCGGGCGTGGCCAGCAGCGCCACGCCGCCGCCAGCCATGGCGCCGGCGATGAGCTGGCCTTCGGCGCCGATGTTCCAGACGTTGGCGCGGAAGCACAGCGCCAGTCCTACGGCACACAGGATGAGAGGCGTGGCCTTCAGCAGCACCTCGCCCACACCGCGCAGGCTGCGCAGCGGCTCGAAGAAGAACACCTGGAACACCGCCAGCGGCGGCTTGCCGAGCAGCGCGAACAGGAACATGCCGCAGGCCACGGTCAGCGCCAGCGCAATCAGCGGCGACAGCCAGGTCAGCAGGCGCGACGGTTCGGGCCGCGCGACCAGCGCGAACGGCAGGGCGAGCCTCGGCATCATGCACTCACCTGCTGCGGCTGCTGCGACGGTTGCGGCCAGAGTCCGGCCATCCAGCGGCCGATCTCGTCCACAGTGATTTCACGCACGCTCACCGTCGGCGACAGGCGTCGCTGCGCCAGCACCATCAGGCGGTCGCAGACCTCGAAGAGTTCGTCCAGTTCTTCCGAGACCACCAGCACCGCACAGCCGGACAGGCGCAAGGCAATCAGCGCGTTGCGGATGGCCGCCGCGGCCCCGACGTCCACGCCCCAGGTGGGCTGGTTGATCAGCAGCACGCGCGGCGCGCCATCGATTTCGCGGCCGACGATGAACTTCTGCAGGTTGCCGCCCGACAGGCTGCTGGCGCGCGCCTGTGGACCGGGCGCCTTGACCGCAAAGCGCTCGATCACGCGTTGTGCCACGACCCTCATGGCCGCCGGCTGCGTGAAGCCATGGCGGCGCAGCGAATCGCCGGTGAGCAGCGTGTTCTCGGCCAGCGACAGGGCCGGCACGGCGCCATGGCCGAGCCGCTCCTCGGGCACATAGCGCAGGCCACGTCGGCGCCGCGCCGCCGGACCGAGCGCGCCGATGGCCGCGCCGTCGAGCATGAGCTGCTCCGGCGCACTGGTGCGCTCGCCCGCCAGCAATGCCATCAGCTCGCGCTGGCCGTTGCCGCTGATGCCGGCCACGCCGAGGATCTCGCCCGAGCGCAGCTCGAAGCTCAGCGGCGGCGCGCCCTGGCCCAGGCTCAGGTCGTGCACCGCCAGCCGCACCGGGCCGCTGGGCGCGTTATGGGTGGCGATCTGCGGCGGGTCGGCGCCGATCATCAACCGCGCCAGCGACTGCTCGGTCTCCTCCCGCGGGTCGACCACCGCCACCACGCGGCCAGCACGCATGACCGTACAACGTGTGGCCAGAGCGCGGATCTCGTCGAGCTTGTGGCTGATGAACAGCACCGAAAGCCCGTCGGCGGCCAGCGTGCGCAGGGTGACCAACAGCCGCTCCACCGCCTGCGGGGTCAGCACCGAGGTCGGTTCGTCGAGGATCAGCAACCGCGGCGCAGCCAGCAAACCGCGCAGGATCTCCACGCGCTGCCGCTCGCCCATCGACAGGTCGTGCACGCGCGCGGCGGCGTCGATCACCAGCCCGTAGCGCTCGCCCAGGCTCGCCAACTCGGCGGTGATGCGGCCCAGCGGCGTGCCGGCAGGCAGGCCGAGCGCGATGTTCTCGGCCACGGTCAGCGTGTCGAACAGCGCGAAGTGCTGGTGCACCATCGCGATGCCCAGATGCTGCGCGGCGGCTGGCGAGCCGATCGTCACGGGCGCGCCGTCGAATTCGATGCGGCCCTCATCGGGAGCCACCTCGCCGGCGATCACCTTCATCAGGGTGCTTTTGCCGGCGCCGTTCTCGCCAAGCACGGCATGGATCTCGCCAGCCGCCACCTGCAGCGAGACGCCGTCGTTGGCCACCACGGCAGGGTAGCGTTTGGTGATGCCGGTGAGAGACAGGCGGGCAGTCATGGACGACGGCGGGAGTCTGGCGGAGGCGGTGAGATTCGAACTCACGAAGGGTTGCCCCTTGCCGGTTTTCAAGACCGGTGCCTTAAACCGCTCGGCCACGCCTCCATCAGGGGGGCAAGGATACGCAAGCAGCCGGCTCTGTCTGCGGCTAGGGCGCCGCAGTCGCCCGATGCGCGCTGCTCTGACGTTCGGTGCCGCGCCGTACGCGCTGCTTGTTCGACAGAAGCGCCAGATCGACACGGCGCAGTAAGGATGCCGCCGTGTCGTTAAGCATGCGGTCGGCGGCACCTACCGTGACGGACACCGAGAGGCCATCGGCGATCTCGGCCCAGTTGTGGCTTGCGACTGCATCCTGGATCCGGCCCTTGATGACCATGGCCGCCGTCAGGCCGGCGCGTGGCAAAACGACCGTGAACTCGTCGCCGCCCAACCGAAACACGGTGTCGCCGCCTCGCACTGCCTGGCGCAGCAAGGATGCGAGCTCCTGCAGGACGGCGTCTCCAACCAGGTGGGAAAGGGAATCGTTGATGAACTTGAAGTCATCGACGTCGACCATGAGCAGGGCGAACGGCTGATCGCTGGCCAGGCACTGCGCCAGCACCGCATCGAAACTTCGCCGGTTGTCCAGTTGCGTCAGCGGGTCCGTGAGCGCCTGGCTGGCAAGTTCCTGATTAAGCTCACGCAATTCCTGGGCCTGGTTCCCGAGTTCGCGCGCAGCATTCGCGAGTCGCTCGATATCGAGGCGGTTAGCAAGGACCTCCATCCGCTGCCCGGTCGCCCGATCCCGCACGCCGAGGATGAACGCGTAGTACTGGCGCAGCGCAGCCAGCGCTTCCTCAAAACGCTGGGCGCTTTCGAGTGCTACCACGAGTTCCTCATGGACGCCGGCATGCTCATGCAATGGACGGCTCAGTCGGGCGCAGTTGCCTGCGGCTTCTTTGAGCAGTTCGATTGCCTGGGACAGGTCGCCGCGCATGCGACACAGCCGCGCACGGAGGGTCAGGTACTCGGACCACTGGTTAGGCAAGCCTTCCTGCGGCAGCAGCCGGCCCAGTTCATCCACGACGACGCTTGCGTCGCCTATCGCTCCAACCTCGACGAGAGTTGCCGCCAGATGACGACGCGCATCGATCATGACCTGCGTCCAACCGACCCGGTCCGCGCTGTCGACAGCCTGCCTGGCCGCCTGGTGCGCCACTTCCAGTTGGCTGGCCCGAGCGGCCCGCGGATCGTCGCCCTCCGTACGCGCCGCCTGCAGCAGGATCTCCGCGCGGTTGGACAGTGCGAGGGCCTCGTTTCTCTCGTCACCGACGGCCGCGAACAGGTGCGCCGCCTCCGAGGCAAGCTCGGCCGCACGCGCGAACCGGCCCGGAATCCAGCGGGTCGACATCGCCAGGTTGTTGATGGTCGCGGCTTTGCCCCTCATGTCATCGGCGGCAGACCGATGCTGCAGCGCTTCTTCGTAGCACTCCACCGCCGCTTGGTGGTCGTCCAGGTTGGCCAGGAACCAGCCCAGACCGGTCAGCAATCGGCCAAGCCAGTAGTTATCTCCCAATTGTCGGCACAACTGCACGGCCCGTTCGATGCGCGACACGGCCTCGCTGACCCGACCCTGGTCGAAAGACGCCCAGGCAGAGAAGCTGCTCAGGATGATGACCGCGCCGACCTGGTTGCCCCGCTCAGCCCGGGCCAGGGCCGGCAGAGTCAGTTGCAGGCATCCGTCCGGGTCCGTGAAGCAGCACTCCTCTGCGGCATCGACGAGCTTGCGCCATTCGTGCGGAAGCGCGACTCGCAGGGCATCCCGGTGATCATTCATAGGTGGACTGCTTGCCAAAGTGCACGGGTTGCCCGGATTCGGGCCTCCGCAGCGATCACATTTCGCCGCCGCTGCCGCGGGGAACGTCAGTGCCTGCGTCCGCGGCGCAACACCAACCGGTCGAGAACGATCCGCTCACACGCAACAGAGTCGCGCGAATAACCCCGGCAGGGATCGGTCATTACAGCCCAAGTCGGCCGTGTACGCAACCACCGGCACACCACCGGTCGCAAGCTGCCCGCCTGCCGATTCGCGTCCTGGTTGCCTGCACCGAGTGCCAATCGGAAACCGCTGTGACTCGCGGGCATTTTGCGCTCGCCGCGTTGGCGATGCGTCTTTGCCTGGCTGCACCGCGACGCCTCGCGGGACCGCCGCAAACCGGCCCTCAAAACGACCGAGCAGAGCACCGTCTAGCGACCAAGCCTGTCCGTGGCCTCGGCGATGGCGCTCTGCAGGAAGCTCTCGTAGAAGCTGGCGCTGTCGAGACCGATGAGTGGCTTGACCAGCCGCTCACTGCGCGCATCGACGAGCTCCAGATGCGGCACCATCCTGACGTCGTAGCGGCTTGCCAATTCGCTTTCGGTCAGCCACTGGCCGTCGCGATCCCGCAGGCGACGGCCGCTGGTGATTTCGACTTCGCGGATCACGATGCCGCTCAGTGCTGGGCCGTCGACGGCACGTGGGCGCAGATAACCGCGACGCACCGCGCGGCAAAACGGACAGCCGGGCGTGGAGAAGAACAGCAGCAGCGGCCGGCGCTCACGCGCGACGGCTGCCAGCAGCGGCCGCAGGTCGTCAATCCGGGCGAGCGGCTCGTCGGCCCCCTGCGCGCGCGCATCCGCCACGCCGGCGGCGCCGATCCAGGGCAAGGCTGCGCCGGCGCACATCACACACCGACGTCGGCGATCTGCCGGCATGGCAACCGTGCGCAGTGTCGCCGTCAATGCCACCTCACACCAGGCCCGGGTTGTTCTGCAGGCCCCTGATGACCGGGTTGTTGAGCTTGCGCGGGCTGACACGACGCTGATCGCGCAAGTACTTCGCCACCACGTCCCAGATCGCCTCGCCCTGCACGTTCTCCTGCACGCTGGCCCAGCCGGCGACCTTGTAGGTCTTGCCGGGCTCGATCGGCTGGCCGTTGAGCGCCATGTTCGAGATGCGGCCGCCCATCCTCGCGTTCGGATCGATGACGTACTGCAGGCCACCCACGCGCACCATGTCGCCCCCCTGCTGCAGATAGGGATCGGGGTTGAACAGGTTGTCGGCGACGTCCTCCAGCACCGTCTTGATCATCTCGCCGGACATGTCGGTCAGCGTGGTGGCAGGATAGGTGATGGCGGTCTGGTCGAGCACGTTTTCCATCAGGATGTCCTGCCCTGGAAGCAGCGTCGTGCCCCAGCGAAAGCCGGGCGAGAACGCAATCTGTGCGCCACGTACGGCGATCAGCGCATCGAGGATCAGTTGGTCGAACGTGCCGTTGAAGTTGCCGCGGCGGTACAAGAGCCCTTCGGTGACCGCCAGCTTTTCGCCGAGCCGCGCCTCGAACGGGGCACGCACGCGCCTGATGAAGCCGGCCATCTCGGCATCGGGCGGCAGCAGGTTGGAAAACACCGGCAGCAGCTTGTAGCGGAAGCCGGCCACCTTGCCGCCCTTCACGTCGAGGTCGAGCACCCCGAGGAACTTGCCGTTGCTGCCGGCATTGGTGACCAGCGTCTGGCCGCCGGCGTTCTTCACCACCGATGGCTGCGGCACGCCGTCGTGCGTGTGCCCGCCCATGACGGCGTCGATGCCGCGCACGCGGCTGGCCATCTTCAGGTCCACGTCCATGCCGTTGTGGCTGAGCACGATGACGACCTGCGCGCCCTTGGCACGCGCCTCGTCGACGTGCTTCTGCATCAGGTCGTCCTTGATGCCAAACGCCCAGTCGGCCACCATGTGGCGCGGGTTGGCGATCGGTGTGTAGGGGAAAGCCTGGCCGACGATTCCCACCTTTACGCCGTTGACGTCACGGATCGTGTACGCCGGGAACACCTGATCGCCGAAGTCGGTGGTCTGGATGTTCTGCGCCACGAAGTCGACCTTGCCCTTGAAGTCCTTCTCTACGATCTCGGTGACCCGCTTCATGCCGTAGGTCATCTCCCAGTGCGGCGTCATCACGTCCACACCGAGCAGCTTGCAGGCGTCGACCATGTCCTGCGCGTTGGTCCACAACGCGGTGCCTGAGCCCTGCCAGGTGTCGCCGCCGTCCAGCAGCAAGGCGCCGGGACGGCCAGCCTTCAGCCGCTTGACGAGGGTCGCCAGATGGGCAAAACCGCCAACCTTGCCGTAGGTCTTGGCCGCCGCCTCGAAATCAAGGAAGGTGAAGGCATGCGCCTCCGGCGTGCCCGCCACAATCTTGAAGTGGCGCAGCAGATGCTCGCCCACCAGGTGAGGCGGACGCCCCTGCATGTCGGCGATGCCGATGTTGACGCTCGGCTCACGGAAGAAGACGGGCAGCAGCTGCGCGTGGCAGTCGGTGAAGTGCAGGAGGCTGACGTTGCCGAAGCGCGGCACGTCGTACAGACGCGCGGCTGCGGCCGGTTGCTGGGCCAGCACCTCTCGGCTCGCCAGCGGCATGCCAGCGGCGGCGGCCAGCGCCAGAACCTGCGTGAACTCTCGACGACTCATGGACATGGTCGCTGGTCCTTCCTTAGTCCGGGAACGTTTACCTGGAGCCGAAACGCGCCAGTGCGGCGACGTCCTCCGCGAACATTTCGCCGCTCTCGCGGAACACGACGCGGCCGCCCTGCACCACGTAGACCTCGGGCAGCGTGCGGCGCGGCCCAAACCACTGCGCCAGTTGCGGCGTGGCCATCGCATTGGCGAAGCTGTAGCCATGCTTGGCCAGGTAGTCGGTGGCGGCCTTCTCGGTGCGATCGATCGTAAAGCCGAGGACGATCAGGCCGTCGGGCCGTCGTGACTGCTCATGGTGCAGCGCTTGCATCATCGGGCTCTGCCGGGCGCAGAATGGACACCACGAGGCCCACATGTAGACGACCACAGTGCGGCCATTGAGCTGCGCTGCCGTCAGCGTGCGGCCGTCGAGCAGGCGCACGTCGCCCCAGCGCAGCGGCTCACTGCCCTGGGCGTGCAGCGCCGGCGGCAGCAGAGCAGTTGTCGCGGCGAACAGCAGGCGACGGCGCGAACGCAGAGGCTCCATGGGACAGGGGTGGCGCCGCCCGCGACAACGGGCGGCGCCCGGCGCGGCGTCAGCGGTTGGCAGGCGACTGCGGGTCGAGCAGGAGCGCCATCACGTGGCGGATCTGCTCCTCGGTCAGGATGCCGGCGTCGCCGTAGCGCGGCATCGACGAGCAGGCGTTGAACGCGTGCGAGTTCCAGATGCGCGCCCACGTGTAGCGCATGATCGCCTCGGAGTTGCCGCGCAGCTTGCCGTAGTGGTAGAGCGTGGGGCCGATGTTGCCGTAGGAAATCTCTTCCTGGGTGATCTGGTGGCAGGCGTAGCAGTTGCCGCCGGCGGCCACGTTGGGCGCATCGGTGAAGGTCAGGCCCACGCCCGACTGCGCGATGCGTTCGCCCTGACGCCAGTCGCCGAGCCACTTGCCGTCGGCCGGGTAGCGGATGGCCGCCTCGGCCGCTTTTTCGAGGCGGGCGCGCAACTCTTTCGGCAGGTCCCCCTTCGGATGCTTGCTGCACGCGGCCTGCAGCTCGGTCTGCTGGATGCGGTCGAGCTTGGCCACGCCGCGCTCGGCAAAACCGGCGCGGATGACCTGCATGGCTTCTTCCGCGGTGGGCGGCGTGTACATCATCGAGGCGCAGCCGGCGAGGGAAGTCACCGCCGCGACGGCCATCGCAGCCTTGGTCAGTCGTTTCATCGCGGGCTCCTTATCGCTTGATTGCCGGTGAGTCCATCTTGCCGCCGTTGGCGCGCACGCCAAGGAACGTGATCAGGTCGACCGACGCCTGCGACGTGAACACCAGTTCCGGAAAGCGCTGCTGGCGGAAGCAGTCCCACACGCGCCACTGCATGGTGCGCAGCGTGCCCTGCGAAACGCGGTACGCCGGCCAGGTCGCAAAGGCACGCTGGGCCGACTGCTTGTTGTCGAAAAATGGCAAGTCCTGCAGGCGGATGCGCTGCCCCTCGACGGCGTGGCAGGTGGAGCAGGCGAAGTCATACGGGCCGCCGCGCATGTAGAACATTTGCTGGCCGCGCGCATAGGCGTCGCGCTCCATCGGATGACTTTGCGGTACGTTGATAGTGGCGCCGCGCGACTGCTCGACCACGTAGGCGGTCAGCGCCTCGATATCGGTCTGCCGCTGCCCCGCGCCGGAGAACGGGTTACGTACCGCCTCGGCGCGCGGGATGCCCTGCAGGGTCACCATGCAGTGGACCAGGCGCGTCTCGAAGTCCATCACCTGGTTGGCATCGGCGAAGTAGCGCGGCAGCCGCGCATACGCGCCCTTGACCACGCCGGGCCCCAGACCGAGGTCGCACTGCTCGAGCGAGACCTGCTTGGGCCCGCGCTGGGTCTTCCAGAGTTGCTCGCCGCGCATGGCGGTGAGCTCGGCCGGGTTGCCGTCCTGCAGCATCGCACGGTAGCGCGCGATTTCGTCGGCCACGCTGGCTTGCGCCAAGGCCGCAGCGCTGCCGCCGGCCAGGCAGGCGGCCAGCAGCAGCTTGAATGCTCCGCGATTCATCGGGTCTCCTTGTCGTTTCCTGAATGGGCTGCGCCTCTAGGGGCGCAGGTAAACGAAAGCCTCGTGCGCCTGCAGCCGCGCCGCCTCGGCCACGCCGGAGGTCACGAGGTTGATCTCGGGCAGCACGCGGCTACGCTCGATCTTGCGGTTGACCAGCGTGTTGTTGCAAAGGCGAAAGCCGACGCCGCGGCTCTTCAGTTCCTGGATGCCGACCTCGAACGGATTGCCGTTGCGGTCCTTGGCGCCGTCGAGCATGAACAGAATGCCGTCGCCGTTGCCTACGACGACAATACGGGCGGTCGGGTCGGCCGCCAGGTGATTGCGGATGTTGCCGATGCCGCGCTGCGCCTCCTCAAGGCCGTGCGTCATGTGGTAGACGACCTTGACCGGACTCGCCGCCGCCGGGGCGGCGGGCTGCACGGCATGGATGCCGACGCAGCCGGTGAGCAGCGTGACAGACACCGCCGCAGCGGCCCGCATTGCACGCAACGTCATTGCCTCCTCCTTCCGGTGGCTGCCGCCACCGCCCTCCTGTCACGGTGGGCGACCCTATCGCAGGGCCGCCGCGCTCGGGCCATCTAGTTGATGGTGGCTTTGTCGGTACGGGTCTCGCCCTTGTTGTCGAGCCAGGTGACGACGACTTCGTCGCCTTTCTTGCCGCCCTGGAACTTGAACTGCAGGTACGGGTTCTTCGACACCGCCGGGCCCCACTCCGCGGTCAGCACCGTGCGGCCGGCATGCTGAACGGTCACGTTGGAGATGTAGTGCGCCGGCACCAGCCGGCCCTGGCCGTCGCGGCGCTGGCCGGTCTCCATCTCGTGGCTCATGAGGACGCGCACATCGACCCCATCGGGCTGGGCCGTGGCACGAATTCGCATCGGATCTGGCATGGCTTGCTCCTTGATTTCCGTTCAACCACTCACTGATCGCCAATCACCAGGCCCGGCGTCAGCCGCCGCAGCCGCCCAGGGTGACCTTGACTTCCTTGCTGGCGACGAAGAAGCCGTTGTTGGCCTTGACCAGCGCCAGCACGTTGGAGGTCTGGCCCATCTTGATCCGCGTGGCGACGTTGGCCTCGGTGCCCTGCGGAACGTTGAAGCTCGCCGCCAGCCAGTTCGGATTCTTGTCGACCAGGATGTAGACGGCCTGGGTGCCGGGCACCTTGCTCGTCACGCCGATCGGCACCACGGCGCCGTTCTCCGCGATGTCGGGCGCGGTGATGGTGATCTCCTTGGTCTCGGCGGCAGTGGTGCCGCCCACGGCCTTCAGCGTCTCGGCGAGGCTCTTGGCCTCGAAGGCGGCCTTGTTCCAGCCCGGCTGCTGCGCCAAGGCGTGGTCGCCGAAACCGGCGGCAGCCAGCGCGCCCATGCCGCCGACCAGTTTCACGAAATCACGACGCCTGTCGTTCATCGCGGGTTGTTTCATCGTCGTCTCCTGCTCCTGACTCGTAGAGAGTCGTTGGTTCAAAATCGTGGCCGTGCTGAGCGCCCCATGGTCAGCCCGTTCCGCCGACCGCATCTAGCCATACAAGCTGCCCCATGTGCCAGTGGGACAAACACCGCGACCAGGCACGGCGAGCGGCGGAGGATCCGCGTCAGCGCGCACCCGCCACAATCCAGCGCGCCAGCACGCGCGCATCTTCGTCTTTCAGGGCCGGCTGCGCCGGCATCGGCACCTGGCCCCAGACGCCCACCCCGCCTGCCTTGATCTTGCCGGTCACGTAGGCTTCACCGTCGGGCCGGCCCGCGTACTTGGCGCCAATCTCGCGCAACGACGGACCGACCAGCCGCTGCTCCACGCCGTGGCAGGCGAGGCAGGCGCTGCGGTTGGCCAGGTCACGCGGGTTGGGGCCGCCGGCCGCCGCAGCCGGCGCTGACGACGCAGCCACGGCCGCAGCGGGCGCAGCCGCCACCGTCACGCCGCGCGCACGGTCGTAGCGCGAGGTGTCGATGGCTGCCTTCGGCCCGATGCGGCGGAACTGCTCGGACAGCACGCCATGCGCGTTGCGGGCGTATTCGGGCAGTTCCGACGCCACCTTGGTGCTCGCCGCGCAGTTGCTCATGCACAGCGTGCCTTGCACGTCGGGCCTGCCCTTGACTGTGCCCATGCCGTGGTCACGGGTGAAACCGTTGCGGTTGGGCATCTGCACCGCGCGGATGTTCTTGTCGGTCAGCTCGAAGTCGGCCGGGACGATGTCGTTCAGGTGCAGCACATAAGCGGTCACGGCGTAGGTCTGGTCGACCGTCAGCGACATCGGAGCGGGCCACGGCATGGCCCGGTAGATGTAGTCGAACAGGGTGGTCGCATGGTTGAGCTTCATGCCCAGCGTACGCTGCACCTCGGGGTCCTTCAGGCGCGAGGCGCGGCCGGTCTTCAGGTCTTCTTTCTCGACGCCTCCGGCGATCGCCATGTAGGAATTGCTCTCGCCGAAGGTGCCATGGCAACTCGCACACTGCGCATCGTAGATGTCCTGGCCCTGCGCGACGCTGCCGCGGCCCGGCTTCAGGCCGTGGCCGTCGGGACGCACATCGACATCCCACGCAGCGATCTCCTCGGGGCGGGCGAGCCGACCGAAGCCGAAGCGCTGCTGCGCACCCGCCTCGGCGCGCGACTGTGATTGAGCGTTGGGCGTTGCCCTGACAGCGGCGCTGCCGGCGCCGGTCTGCGCCAGCACGGGCGCCGCTGCTGCGACGAGGGCGGCGGCTGCCCATACAGCGCTAACCCAACTGGACATTGCTCACCTCCCCGCTGGCCGCCAGGCGCCAGGTGTGGATCTTGTTGTTGTGATAGATCGACCGGCTGCCGCGCACGGCGCGCAACTGGTTGATGGTCGGCTGCACGTGACCGGTCTCGTCGACCGCGCGGCTCTGCAGCAGCGCCGGCGAGCCGTCCCAGCTCCAGTCGATGCGAAACCGCGTCAGCGCCTTCGGCAGAACCGGCTGCTGCAGACGGGCGGTACGCCAGTTGCGCCCACCGTCGGCCGACACATCGACACGGCGGATGCGCCCGCGGCCCGACCACGCGAGGCCCGTGACCTCGTAGTAGCCCCGGTCGAGCAACTTCTGGCCGCCCGACGGCGAGGTGATGACCGACTTGACCTCCTGCACCCACGTGTACTGGCGGTGCGTGCCATCGGGCATCAGGTCGATGTAGTGCAGCGACTCTTCGCGCGTATTCCAGGGGGCATCACCCACCTCGATACGGCGCAGCCACTTGACGCTGGACACACCCTGCACGCCCGGCACCAGCAGGCGCAGCGGGTAGCCGTTTTCCGGGCGCAGCATCTCGCCGTTCTGGCCGTACACCAACAGCACGTCGTCAAGCGCCATCGCGATCGGCACGGTGCGCGTCAGGTGCGAGCCGCAGGCGCCCTCGGCCAGGATGTACTTGGACTTGGCGCGGTCGATGCCGGCCTCGTCCAGCACCGTCGACAGCGGTACCCCGGTGAACTCACTGCACGCCAGCATGCCATGCGTGTACTGAACGCTTGGAGTGGCGACGTTGCCCCACTCCATGCCCGAATTGGCGCCGCACTCAATGAAGTGGATGCGCGACACCGACGGGTAGCGCATCAGGTCGTTCATCGTGAGAATCAGCGGCCGTCGGACCAGGCCATGGATCATCAAACGGTGCTGCTCGGGGTCGATCTCCGGCGCGCCCGAGTGGTGACGCTCGAAATGCACGCCACTCGGCGTGATGATCCCGAACAGCGACTGCAGCGGCGTGAAGCTCACGCTCGACTGGTCGGTGCGCGTGAGGCCCGGGCTGATGCGGCGGATCACCGACGCTTCATGCTTGCTCGGCATGCCGTAGCCGTTGGCCACCACCGGCGCGCCCAGGCCGTTGGAGGCGCCGGGGCGGATCTCCACCGCCGGCTGTGCGGCCGCAGCGCCGCCAAGCAGAGCACCGCCCGCGGCTGCGGCACCGCCGAGGGCCGCGCGGATGAATCCGCGCCGTGCGCTGCGCGCCGCGGCGTACTGCTCGGCGCTGATGTGGTTTTCGGGGGCGAGTTGAATGCGCCCGCGCTGCCTCTGCTGCTGCGCCATGTCCTCTGTTCCCTAGGCCTGCGGCATGAAGCGCCGCACGGCACGCGAGTTGACGGTTTCGTCGTCGGCCGAACTGGCCACCTGCACGCAGGCGGTGCGGCACAGGGCCACGACATTCGGGTCGACGATCGAGTAATAGGTCATCGGGCCCGCGCGGCGGCGCGACAGCACGCCCTTGCCGTACATGAGGTTGAGGTGCCGCGACACGGTGGTCTGGCTGGCGCCCGTGTAGGCCACGATTTCGCCGACGCTGCGCTCCGCTTCGCACAGCGCATTGAGAATCTTCAGACGCGTGGGTTCGCCGAGCAGAGTGAAGTACCCCGCCACCTTCTCAAACAAACGATTGAGTTCCACGTCCATGGCTAGCTCCGCGCGGCCATCTGCGGTCCGCTTAGCAGCTTATGCGCATATGCGCATAACACCCCGTCGCGAACCTTACCCCGGGCAGTGTCGACCCGTCAACGCCTCTCGATGCCGCAACGCGACGAAGCGAAGCCCGCGTGACAACCATCACAGAACCATGGCGCACGAAATCGAACCGCAGTGCCTGGAAGGAGCTTGCGCGATACAGCATGCGCCCTGCCAGAGTCGTTGAGCCAAAACGGCCCCTGGCGAGGCGCGCACGCTCGTGGTGGCCGGACTGCTCAGGAGCAAGCTCGCGGGGGCCGTGCAAGGCATTTGCGGCCGAAGGCTGCCGACATGAACGCAGGCATGTGGGCGCCGCTCACTGCGGCAGGCACCGGCCATGACCGAGCGATGCGCGGCTTGCCGGCGAATTGGGCGGTCTGGTTCGACCCGATGTCTCAGGGCATCGACCGGGGTGCGCCGGCAGGAGTTCGCCCATGCGGCACGATGGACATATCAGCGGTGCGCTTGCGTCACCCCGCCTTCCGCGGCCATCACTCCAACTATCCACCCTCGCGGTCGAGCACTGACCCGCAGGAATCTGCCGCATCAGCGCGCCGGAAGTCGTCCGGCCGCGCACTCGCGCAGCGGGCGCGCCGATGTCTCGTGCCGAGACCCGGCACACGACTGTCAGGCCTTTAGGCGTTCCTCAACTTCACTCGGCACGGCGCCGGCCCGCGCCGGCACCGGCGTCACCTGCTCTGCGGTTGTAAGCTGTTCGACACCATCAAACAGCAGGCTGGTGGCCGTGATCTTGATTCGCACGCGTACGCGGTGAGAGCGGCCCAGCATCAAGCGCACGGCTGCGTCGTCGATCTCCACCTCGCGATACAGGTCGATCCGGTGATTGAGACCGGCGCGAGACAGCGCGCGCGCCGCCTCGGAGAACAGTTCGCCAAGCGTAGTTTCGTCCGGGATCTTTACCATGGGGCCGACTGGGCTAACAGGACCGCTTGCGGCGAAGTCTATTTCGGCCGAACCGCTGCCCGATCCCTCTTGTGCGCGAGCAGAAACGGCTGAGGTGCGCTATGCGACTAGCTCATGCAGTTCGTCGGTTGCGCCTCATCGCCGGGAATGACGCCGCCGCAGGCACCAAGGCCCGCCGGTCAGGTCGCCAGCGCCCGCGCCAGATCGGCCTGCAGGTCGTCCACGCTCTCGAGTCCGACCGCGATCCGGATCAGGCCCTCGCCGATGCCGGCACGCGCGCGCGCCTCTGGCGTGAGCCGGCCGTGGGTCGTGCTGGCCGGGTGCGTGATCGTCGTGCGGGTATCGCCCAGGTTGGCGGTAATGGACATCAGGCGTACGTGGTCGATCAGACGCCAGGCACGTGCGCGCGCCTCCTCGGGGCTGGCCGCATCGATCTCGAAGGAGAGCACCGCGCCGGGGCCGCCCTGCTGGCGCGCGACCAGCGTGCGCTGCGGATGCGAGGCAAGTCCGGGAAAGTGGACGCGCTGCACGCCCGGCTGCGTTTCCAGCCACTCGGCAAGCCGCTGGGCCGCGGCGGACTGGGCGCGCATGCGCAGCGGCAGCGTCTCCAGCCCCTTGAGCAGCACCCAGGCGTTGAACGGCGACAGGCTCGGGCCTGCACTGCGCAGCACCGGCAGCACGGCCTCGCGGATCATCGTGCGCCGACCCAGCACCGCGCCACCTAACACGCGGCCCTGGCCATCGAGATACTTGGTGGCCGAGTGGATCACCAGGTCCACGCCGTGGTCGAGCGGCCGCTGCAGTACCGGCGTGCAGAAGCAGTTGTCGACCACCGTCACCGCGCCGGACTCGCGCCCTAGCCGCGCGAAGACCTCCAGGTCGACCAGTTCCATCAGGGGGTTGGACGGCGTCTCGCAGTACAACAGGCGCGTGCGTGGCGTGATGGCCGCGCGCCAGTCGGCCTCGGCAGCGCCGCGCACGTAGGTGGTGTCGATGCCGAACCGCCCGAGCACGTCGCTGAAGAGTCGTACCGTGGCGCCGAAGACGCCGGCGCCGCAGACCACATGGTCCCCCGCCTTGAGCACGGCCAGCGCGCTGGCGAGGATGGCCGCCATGCCGGAGCTGGTCGCCAGCGCGTCCTCGGCCCCTTCGAGGGCGGCCAGGCGCTCCTCGAACATCCGCACCGTCGGGTTGGAAAAGCGCGAGTAGACGAAGCCCTCTTCCTCGCCCGAAAACAGGCTCGCCGCCTCGGCAGCCGAGCCGAACACGAAGCTGGATGTAAGGTACAGCGCCTCGCTGTGCTCGTTGAACTCGCTGCGCCGAGTACCTGCGCGAACGGCCAGCGTGTCGGGGTCGAAGGGTCTGGTATCGGTCATCGGTGAGTCGGCAACAAAAAAACCCGCGTCCAGCTGCAGGCAGCAAAGAGGCGGGTTGCTCACCGTCGCTTTAGCTGCACTTGTTACGCGCCCGCAAGCTGAGGCTCAAATCGGCGCAGAAAAAATGTAACACGGCCACAGGCCGCCCCGCCGGTCATCGATCAGGCATCGGCCTCGATCGCCAGGCTGAGCTGGTTGCGCGGGGCGTCCTCGCTGCCGGGCGGCGCGGTGCGCGCGTGCTCGACTCGGTTCAGGTAGTCGGGCGTCACGTCGCCCGTGATGTAGTTGCCATCGAAGCACGAAGCCTCGAAACTGGTGAGCGCCGGATTGCAGTCGACAATGGCGCGCTGCAGATCCTCCAGGCGCTGGTAGATCAACGCATCGGCGCCGATCTCGCGCCGGATTTCCTCGATGCTCTTGGTCGCCGCGATGAGCTCAGCCCGTGTCGGCATGTCGATGCCGTAGACATTGGGAAACCGCACCGGCGGCGCGGCCGAGGCCACCATGACCTTGCGTGCGCCGGCTTCGCGCGCCATCAGGACGATCTCCTGGATCGTGGTGCCGCGCACGATCGAGTCGTCCACCAGCAGCACGTTCTTGCCGCGGAACTCCACCGCCACCGTATTGAGCTTCTGCCGCACCGATTTCCGGCGCACGGCCTGGCCCGGCATGATGAAGGTACGACCGATGTAGCGGTTCTTGATGAAGCCCTCGCGGTACTCCAGGTTCAGGCGCATGGCCAGTTGCATGGCCGCCGGCCGACTGGAGTCCGGAATCGGCATCACCACGTCGATGTCGCCCGCGGGCACCGCCTGGCGCACCTGGTCGGCCAGGTACTCGCCCATCTTCAGCCGTGCTCCGTAGACGCTCACCCCGTCCATCACGGAGTCCGGTCGCGCCAGGTAGACGTACTCGAAGATGCAGGGATTCAGCGTGCTGCGCTCGGCGCACTGCTGCGCGAAGAAGCGCCCATCGAGGCCGATGAAGATCGCCTCGCCCGGCGCGACGTCGCGCACGAAGCGAAAGCCCAAGCCTTCCAGCGCCACGCTCTCGCTGGCGATCATGTACTCGGTGCCGGCATCCGTCTCCTGCACACCGAAGCACAGCGGCCGGATGCCATAGGGATCGCGTACGCCCACCAGGCCGTAGCCGGCGATCAACAGCACCAGCGCATAACTGCCGCGCAGCCGCCTGTGCATGCCCGCCACCGCGCGGAAAACAGCCTGGGAGTCGAGCACCAGCCCGTCGCTGGCCACCTGCAACTCGTGCGCCAGTACGTTCAGCAGCACCTCGGAGTCCGAGTTGGTGTTGATGTGACGCCGGTCGATACGGAACATCTCGTCCTTGAGTTGCTCCGCATTGGTGAGATTGCCGTTGTGCGCCAGCGCCAGGCCGAACGGCGCATTGACGTAGAACGGTTGCGCCTCCTCCGAGCTATAGGCCGAGCCGGCCGTGGGGTAGCGCACCTGCGCAATGCCCGACTGGCCCAGCAGGCTGCGCATGTTGCGCGTGCGGAACACGTCGCGCGCCAGCCCGTTGCCC
This sequence comes from Burkholderiales bacterium, assembly GCA_020248865.1. Taxonomy (GTDB): domain Bacteria; phylum Pseudomonadota; class Gammaproteobacteria; order Burkholderiales; family Burkholderiaceae_F; genus JALHMQ01. Next base: position 228,509 of record JADCGS010000001.1, read on the forward strand.
TTGAACATGTGGAACTTGCTGCCGCTGGCGGTGGCAATGCCAGCCGCATCCTGCCCGCGGTGCTGCAGCAACTGCAGCGCGTCGTACAGCAACTGGTTGACCAGCGCGCTGCCCACGACGCCGACGATTCCGCACATGTTGGTATCTCCCTGCGACGTTCAGGCCTGCTGCCCGGGCGACGGCAGGCGCGGCGCAACCCATCGTACCGCCCCTTCCAGACGCGGCAGCAGCCTCGACTCGGTCCAGTAGGGCTGGCGCGCGATCTCGGTGCCGCGCGCCAGCAGCACACCAATGCCGATGATCAGCGCGGCGCGCACCAGACCGAAGGCGGCACCCAGCAGCCGGTCCACGCCCGACAGCTTGACCGCCGCCAGCAACTGCCGCAGTACCCAAGCGACAAGCCCTGCAAGGAGCACGCAGCCGGCCACGATGGCCAGCGCCGCCAGCGTCGTCTTTGCGGCCGGCCACAGGTCCCAGGGCAGCCAGGCTCCCAGCGTCGACGCATGAACGAATGCGAGCCAGGCTCCCACCACCCAGGCTGCCAGCGACAGCACCTCGCGCAACAGCCCACGCAACAGTCCGAGCAACACCGAGGCGGCGACGATGGAGACGATCGCCCAGTCGAGCGCGGTCATCCGCCGGGCACCAGCGTGGCGTTGACTTCCAGCGCACGCAGGCGGGCGCGCGCCTTTTCGGCCTCCTCGCGGGTAGCAAACGGGCCAACCCGCACCCGCCAGCGCGCACCTTCGGCGGTCTGCACCTGCTCCGTGTACGGCACAAAGCCGGCCTTCTTCAGTCGGTCGGCAAGCTCCTGGGCCGACCTCTCGCTGCCCATGGCGGCAGCCTGCAGCACAAAGCGCGCTGCCTTCCTGTCCGGCCCGGCCTTGCCCTCGAGCGCATCACGGGCGCGCTGTGACTCGGTGCCCTTGGCCGGCGGCTTTTCGCCGGGGCTGGCAGCCGGGGCTGGATCGGTCCTGGCGTCAGAAATCGCCCCGGATTTGCCCTCGCCTCGCGCTTCGGCCTTGCCTTCGGCCCTCGGCTGAGGCCTGCCGTCGCTGCGGCCCGGGCCCGGCGGGACCGTGCCCTTCGGCTCGGCCGCAGCCTCGGCCTTGCCTTCGGCCTGGATCGGGGCCGCATCCGGCGGGGGCATCGGGACGGCTGCCGGCTCGGGCACTGGCGGCAAGGCAAGCCGCGGGGAAAACGGCGTCTTCTCGCTGGGAATCTCGATCGGCAGGTTGTCGGGCACCGGCCGCGGCGCCGGATCGAGCACCATGGGAACCAGCACCACGGCGGCCAGCAGCAGCACCGCCGCACCGATCAGACGCCGCCGCGCACGGATCCGCAGCTCGGCAGCCGGATCGGGACGCGCGCCATCATGAGGCACGGGCGCATGCGCACCCCGTGCCGGATTGGCCTGCCCTTCGCGCCGCCAGAACGCCCAGTTCATTGCTGCCGGGGAATGCGCCGTGAGGATGTTTGCCGCGGAACCGGGCGCCGTTTCGCTGTCATGCGCCGTGCGCGCGTTGCCCAGACCGCCACTGCATCACCGCCGCCACGGTGGTGAAGCTGCCGAACACAACGATCCTATCATCGGATTGCGCCTGACCCAGCGCAGTCTCGTAGGCAGCGGCGAGCGTGTCGTGCACGGCGACCGAGCGGCCGGCACCCTCGGCCGCTCCGGCAGCGCGCAGCGCTTCGGCCATCTGGCGAGCCGGCAGCCCGCGGGCGCCCGGTGTCGGCCCCACGTGCCAGTGATCGATACGGTCCTTCAACCGCGCCACCACGCCCGCGATGTCCTTGTCGCCCAGCATGCCGAACACGGCGTGCGTGACCGGGTGGAAGCCCATCGAGTCGAGGTTGTTCGCCAGCACGGCGGCCGCATGCGGGTTGTGGGCCACATCGAGAATCACCGCGGGGCGCCCGGGCAGCACCTGGAAGCGCCCTGGTATCTCGACCGTGAGCAGCCCCTGCCGAACCGCCTGCTGGCTCACGGGCAGCCGGTCGGCGAGGGCTTCGAGCGCAGCCAGCGCCGCCGACGCATTGAGCAGCTGGTTGGCCCCCCGCAGCGCCGGATAAGGCAGCCCGGCGCGCCGCTGGCTGCGTCCGCCGTAGGCCCACTGCTGGCGATCACCCGCGTAGTTGAAGTCGTGGCCGAAGCGCCACAGATCGGCGCCGATCTCCTGCGCCACGTCGATGACCGACTGCGGCGGCTGCGGGTCGCTGCAGATGGCGGGCCGGCCCGCGCGGTAGATGTGCGCCTTCTCGAAGCCGATGTGTTCGCGCGTCGGACCCAGGTACTCCATGTGGTCGAGGTCGATCGAGGTCAGGACCGAGCAGTCGGCATCGACGACGTTGACCGCATCGAGCCGGCCGCCCAGACCGATCTCCAGCACGGCCGCGTCGAGGCGCGACTGCGCCAGCAGGAGCAGGATCGCCAGCGTGGTGAACTCGAAGTAGGTGAGGCTTTCACCCTGCCGCGCCGCCTCCACCGCCTCGAAGTGCGGGAGCAGGTCGGCATCGCCAGCCACCACGCCGTCGATCTGGGCGCGCTCGTTGAAGCGCACCAGGTGGGGCTTGGTGTAGAGCCCGCTGCGGTAGCCCGCTGCGCGCAGGATGGAGTCGAGCATCGCGCAGGTCGAACCCTTGCCGTTGGTGCCGCCGACGACGAACACCGGGCAGTCGAAACCGAGCCCCAGGCGCGCGGCAACCTTGCGCACGCGGTCCAGCGTGAGGTCGACCGGCCGATGGTGCAGCCGCTCGACGTGCGCGAGCCACGCGGGAAGCGTCGTGGGCAGGGTATCCAAGGCAAGGCGGCGGGCGCACGGCGCCCGCCCTGGTCGGTCAGCTCAGCGCGTCAGCCGGCTGCCGCTGCAGAAGCGCCAGCAGCTGCGCAATCTCGTCGCGCAGGTTGCGGCGATCGACGATCATGTCCACCGCGCCCTTGGTCAGCAGGAACTCGGCGCGTTGGAAACCCTCGGGCAGCTTCTCGCGAACGGTCTGCTCGATCACGCGCGGACCGGCGAAGCCGATCAGCGCCTTCGGCTCGGCGATCACCACATCGCCCATGAAGGCGAAGCTCGCCGACACACCGCCCATGGTCGGATCGGTCAGCACCGAGACGAACGGCAGCCTGGCTTCGGCAAGCTTGGCGACCATGGCGGTCGTCTTGGCCATCTGCATCAGCGACAGCAGGCCCTCCTGCATGCGTGCGCCGCCGGTGGCAGTGAAGCAGATGAACGGGACCTTCTGCTCGATGGCGACCTGCACCCCGCGCACGAAGCGCTCGCCGACGACCGAGCCCATCGATCCACCCATGAAGTCGAACTCGAAGCAGGCCATCACCACCGGCAGCGCACGGATGCTGCCGCCGAGCACGACCAGCGCGTCGGTCTCGCCGGTCTCGCTCATCGCGTCCTGCAGGCGATCCGGGTACTTCTTGCTGTCCTTGAACTTGAGCGAGTCGACCGGGACGATTTCCTGGCCGATCTCGTAGCGCCCTTCGCCATCGAGCAGCGCATCGAGCCGCTCACGCGCGCCGATGCGCAGGTGGTGCGAGCACTTGGGGCAGACCTGCAGCGTGCGCTGCAATTCCGCGCTGTACAGAACCGTCTCGCAACCAGGACACTTGGTCCACAAGCCCTCCGGCACGCTCTTGCGCGAGCCGCCCTGCTTGATGCGTGGCGGCAGCAGCTTCTCGATCCAGCTCATGGCGATATCCTCATGCAGCCCGGCGCTCGGGCGAGGTCGGCGCGAGCTCGTCGAGGGCGCGCCGGATGGTGGAGACGAAAGACTCGGCGGCGGCCACCGCTGCGTCGGCCGGCGCGGCCTCGACTTCCTCGATCAGGCGTGCGCCGATGACCACCGCGTCGGCGCACCGGGCAACCGCCTGCGCACTGGCGGCATCGCGGATGCCGAAGCCGACTCCGACCGGCACACGGGTGAGCGCCTTGATTCGCGGGATGCGCTCGGCCACCGAGTCCACGTCGAGGTGGCCGGCACCGGTGGTGCCGCGCAGGCTGACGTAGTAGACGAAGCCGCTCGCCTGCGTCAGCACGCGTCGCATGCGCTCGTCGGTGGTGGTCGGTGCGAGCAGGAAGATCGGATCGATCTCGTGCGCCCGCATGTCGGCGGCGAAGTCCTCGCACTCTTCAGGCGGATAGTCGACGACCAGCACGCCGTCCACCCCCGCCGCTGCAGCCGCGCGCGCGAACTCGTCGCGGCCCATGCGCTCGATCGGGTTGGCGTAGCCCATTAGCACGACCGGCGTGCGCGGGTCGTCGCGCCGGAACTGCGCCACGAACTCCAGCGTCTGCCGCAGACCAACGCCGCGCTTGATGGCCCGCTCGGTGGCGCGCTGGATCACGGGACCATCGGCCATCGGGTCGGAGAACGGCACGCCGAGTTCGATCACGTCACTGCCGGCGCGCGCCAGGGCGTGCAGGATGGGCACCGTCAACTCGGGTGCCGGGTCGCCGGCGCAGACATAGGGCACCAGACCCTTGCGGCCCTGGCGGGCCAACTCGGCAAAGCGGGCGGCGATGCGCGACATCAACGCTTCCGGAACGCCAGGGTCGCCTCGCGGCAGGAAGGGCGGCAGAAAAACTCCAGCCCGCTGGCCTCGGCCACGATGTGCAAGTCCTTGTCGCCGCGGCCGGAGAGGTTGACCAGCACGACCCTGTCCCTGGGCAGCGTTGGCGCCAGCTTGGCCGCATGCGCTAGCGCGTGGCTCGACTCCAGCGCCGGGATGATGCCCTCGATGCGGCAGCAGTCGTGGAAGGCCTGCAGCGCCTCCGCATCCGTCGCGCCGACGTAGGTTGCCCGACCCGAGTCCTTCAGCCATGCATGCTCGGGACCTACACCCGGGTAGTCCAGGCCGGCCGAGATCGAGTGTGTCTCCGTGATCTGACCGTTCTCGTCCTGCAGCAGGTAGGTGCGATTGCCGTGTAGCACGCCGGGCGTGCCGCGCTGCAAACTCGCGGCGTGCTTCATTGTGGTCAGCCCTTCACCGGCTGCTTCCACCCCCACGAGCTGCACGCCCTCATGCGGGATGTAGTCATAGAAGATGCCCATCGCGTTGCTGCCACCACCCACGCAGGCCACCACATAGTCCGGCTGGCGCCCCACCATGTCCGGCATCTGGCGCAGGCATTCCTTGCCAACCACCGAGTTGAAGTCGCGGACCATCATCGGGTACGGATGGGGGCCAGCCACCGTGCCGATGATGTAAAAGGTGTCTTCGACGTTAGTGACCCAATCGCGCATCGCTTCGTTGAGCGCGTCCTTGAGCGTGCGCGAACCGGACTCCACCGGCACCACCTCGGCGCCCAGCAGCTTCATCCGGTAAACGTTGGCGGCCTGGCGACCGACGTCCTCGGCGCCCATGTAAACGACGCACTTCATGCCATAGCGGGCCGCCACGGTGGCACTGGCCACGCCGTGCTGGCCAGCACCCGTCTCGGCGATCACCCGCGGCTTGCCCATCCGCTTGGCCAGCAGCGCCTGGCCGATGGTGTTGTTGACCTTGTGCGCGCCGGTGTGGTTGAGGTCCTCGCGCTTGAAGTAGATCTGCGCGCCGCCCAGCAGCTCGCTCCAGCGGCGCGCGTGATAAATGGGGCTCGGCCGACCGACGTAATGCTTCAGCTCGCGCTCGAACTCGGCCACGAACTGCGGGTCTTTGCGGTAGTGCTCGTAGGCAGCGCGCAACTCGGTCAGCGCGTGAATCAGCGTCTCGGCGACGAAGATGCCACCGTAGGGGCCGAAGTGGCCGCGCGCATCGGGCAGGTCGTATGGCGTCATGGTTTGATCGATTGCGAAGCCGCCCGCACGGCGGAAATGAATTCAAAGATCCGGACTGGATCCTTGATGCCCTTGACGTCCGACTCCACGCCGCTCGACACATCGACCGCATATGGCCGGGTGGCAAGGATCGCGGCGGCAACGTTATCGGCAGTCAGCCCGCCCGCCAGCACCAGCGGCTTGCGCCGCGCCGGCGGCGGCGGCACCTGCGACCAGTCGAACACCTTGCCGCTGCCGCCGTACCCCGCCGCTGGCGCGTCAGCGAGCAGCGCGGCGGCGCTTGGAAACCTGCTTTCGAAGTCTAGCAAAGCACCCTCGCGGGCCACGGCCACCGCGCGCAGGTACGGCCGGCCGTAGGACGCGCAGGACTCCTCGTCCTCGTCGCCATGAAACTGCAGGAGCGCGTGCGGGACGCGTTCGAGGGCGGCTGCCACCTCTGCAGGCGCCGCATTCACGAACAACAGCACCGGCGCGACGAAGGGCGGCAGGGCTGCCGCCAGTGGCGCCAGCTGCGCCAAGGGCACGTACCGCGGGCTGCCCGGGTAGCAGTTCAGTCCGACCGCATCGGCACCCACCGCCGCCGCGGCCTGCGCGTCGGCGGCGCGAGTGACGCCACAGATTTTCACCCGCACGGAATTCATGGGCAGGGGGTGAAGTCCTCGGCGGGCGGCAGTTCAAGCGCCGGATCGTACTGGACGTGCGTCAGATACAGCCCGGCTGCGGCGAAGGTCGGCGCCGCGCGCGAGCGATCGCGCGCCGCCAGCAGCTCCTCCATCCAGGATGCCGGCTTGCGCCCCACGCCGACGTAAACGAGCGCTCCCACGATGTTGCGCACCATGTGATGCAGGAACGCGTTGGCCACGATCCTCACTCGTAGTCTGCGGCCGTGGCGCTCCACGTCCAAGCTCATGATCTCACGCACCGGCGAGGCAGCCTGGCACTCGGCAGCGCGGAACGACGTGAAGTCGTGGCGCCCGACCAGACAGACCGCGGCGTCCTGCATGGCCTGCTCGTCGAGCGGCCGGAACACCCAGCCGACGCGCTGCACCAGCAGGGCCGGCCGTACCGGTTCGTTGAGCAGCCAGTAGTCATAGCGGCGCGCGCGCGCCGAGAAACGGGCATGGAAGTCGTCGGGCATCACCCGCGCCCAGCGCACCGCCACGGCGGATGGCAGAAAGCGATTGACCCCGCGAACCCATGACTGCAGCGGTCGATCGAGCGCCGTGTCGATGTGCACGACCTGGAAGGTGGCATGAACCCCGGCATCGGTGCGCCCAGCACAGACCGTCGCAAGCCGTACCTTGGCAAAGGTCGCCAGCGCGCGCTCCAGTGTGTCCTGTACGCCAGCACCGCCGGGCTGTGTCTGCCAGCCTGAGTAGGGCGCACCGTCGTACTCCACTCCCAGAACGATGCGCATGCGGCAGTATCGATAGGAAACCCGGCGCCGCAGCCGCGCGCTGGTGCTCTCGACGGGGTTACAGCGTGCCAGCCGAGAACGTCCGGGACCCCAAGATCAACTGGGCCCGCTGCGCGCGCAAGCGAGCCGGTTAAGTCTCGACCTGCTTCATCAAGTCCACGGCGGCCTGACGCTGGTCACGGGTGCCGTCGCGCATGACCTCTTCGAGCAGCTCCCGCGCGCCATCCTTCACGCCCAGGTCGATGTAGCCGCGGGCCAAATCAAGCTTGGTGGCCATCTGGCCCGCTAGCGGGCTGCCGGCCTGCGTCTCCGTGCGACGGCCGCCCAGTTCGACGTCTGAACCGGACAGGTCGAAGTCGATCAGCGGAACGGTTGCCTGGTCCGTGTTGGACGCTAGGCGCGACGCCTCACCAGCGAGCGTTCCGACGTCGCCCAGCAAGGTCGGCCGCGATAGCGATTCCTCCAGCTGCGACCGTACCGATGGCCCAGCGGCCGTAGCAGCCGGCGCACTGACGCGCGGTGGAATGTCGAGGTCCAAATCGGGCATCGAAGGGACCGCCAGGGCGGACATCTCGATGACCTCAGATATGGGCTCAGGCATCACGATCGCTGGCGCAGCCGGAGGCGAATTGGTCCTCAGATCGAAAGCGGACACCGCTGCAGCGGGCGATGGCGCCGGCATGACTGGAGGCGCTACGGACTCCCGTCCGCTGGACTTGGCCGGCCCGAGGTCAAAGTCGAGCGCCGAAAAGTCGATTGCACTACCGGTCGCGGGCTCCACCGCAGCGGGGGCAGGCGACAGCGTGGCTTCAAAGCGAGTCATAACGCCGCCCTGCGTCAGGGCTCCGCCAACCCGGCTGTCAAAGAGCGAACTGATGTCGTCGGTCATCCGAGAGTCGGGTTGCATCGCCGTTTCGGGCTTCAAATGAGTGTCGACCGGAGAGCCCTGCCTGCTATCAACGCTCAAATCCATCGACTGGAGCGGCTCGCGACGCGCCGGTTGCGTCGTTTTGGCCAACGCTGCCGCTGCAACGCCGCCACCCAATGTGCTGGGCCTCCCGCCCGCGGTGGCCGGATTCAGGCGCAACTCGGTGGAAGGGCCGCGAGGGGCAACGTCGGAGCTCGCTCCTGCGTACATCGGGTTGCCGGGATCGAAGGCTCGGCCAAGCTTGATGGCGCGGTCCCAATCGTCGCCGCTGCCACCAGTACGGTTCTTGAGCTCGACCATCAACGAATCGAAGGAGCCTTTGTCGCCACGCCGCGAAAAGATTTCGAGCAACTTCACGCGCGCCGCGTGGCGGTCTGGCTGCACGCGCAGCGCTTCCTTGAGAATATCCTCCGCTTGCTCCTCTCGACCGTAAGCGATGTAAACGTCGGCCTCCGCCACGGGGTCGACCTCGTTGGAGTCGAGCTGTGAGGCGGCGGGGATAAAACTTGAGTTGAAGGAGCTTGTCGCTGCAGTGTCGACGCTCTGCCCACCCGTGGACCCGAACAGGGAGTTGGCACGCAGGCCGTCGCCCGTCTCCTTGAACGTGTTGCCTGTCTCTAACTTGCGACGACGATAAAGGTTCAGGCCAACCAACAACGCTATCAGGGCCGCGCCGGCACCGCCCAGCACGTAGGGAGACGTCAACTGTTCGACGAGAGAAGGCTCGGGCGGCGGTGCCGGCGGAGCGACGGGCCCTTTCTTGGCCACCTCGGCTTTCGGGGCTGCCGGCGGCGCCGCGGGAACCGTGGCAGGCGCCTCGGCCTTGGAAGATTCCACGGGCGCTGCGGCCGGAGCCGGCGGAGGAACCGGTACTGCTGCAACTGGCGCCGGCGCTGGGGTAGGCGCTGGCGGAGGAACCGGGACCGCTGCGACCGGCGCCGGCGTCGGGGCAGCCGCTGTGGCTTGCGGGGCAGGAGAAGCCGCCGCTTTGGGCTCGGCTTGCCGCTGCGCCTGGGCGCCGGACTTGCTTTGTAGCTCCAGCGCCTTCTTCAGGGCCTCATTCGTCTTCTTGAGCTCAGCCGCACGGTCCTCCTGCTCTTTGAGGGCACGTTGGCGGGCAACCGCCTCGTCCTGCGCCCGGGCAGCAGCCCCCGAGGCGGGGGGACTGGGCTCTGTCTTTGCAATCTTCAACTGGTCGCCGCCCTTGGCGGGTGCCGCGCGATCCTCGACTTTTGCGGTGATCTGACCCTGCCCAGCGGCAGCGGGCGCCGGGGCAACCGAAGTGGCACCGCCGGCGGCTGCCTGGGCGAGGCGGCTGCGGAACTGCGCGAAGTCCCGGCTCTGCGCAATCACCTCGCGGCGGGCATCGACCACCGAGATCGCCTCTGCATCGGCTGCGCTCGGAATCGTCAGCGTGCGGCCGGCCAGCAGCCGGTTCATGTTGTCGCCAACGAAGGCGTTGGGGTTGGACCGGAACAACGCGACCAGCATCTGATCGAGCGAAACGGTGGGCGCTTTGTTCTGCTGGGCGATCTTGCCCAGTGTGTCGCCAGCCTTGACGGTGTAGCCGTCGGCGGTGACGGGCGCTGCTGCGGCGCGCGCAGCTGGCGCTGGAGTCACGGCTGAAGGTGCTGGGGCGGCTGCCGCCGGTGCAGCTGCTGTCGGAGCCGGGGAAGGAGCGGGCGCTTGTGCGATCGCAGCGGGAGGCACCACCTCGGGCGCGGCGCGCAGGGACGGCGGATCGAGCAGAACCGTGTACTCGCGCAGTAGCCGTCCGGTCGCCCAGGACAGCTCGAGCAGCAGATCGAGGTACGGTTCGTTAACCGGTTGCAGAGAGGTAATGCGGACGACATAGCTGGTCTCGCCGCGCTTCTCGAGAGAAAAGCGCATTGCCGCGAGCGCCGGATTGAAGTCGAGGTTGGCCTGGCGGAACGCCGACTGTGAAGCCAAGCGGACCGACAGCGTGGGCGCCTCATCGCGTGACACCGACGTGACCTCGACCTCGGCGCGCAGCGGTTGACCGAGTGCGGACTGGACGTTGAGGCGCCCGAGCCCAGCAGCGTGCAGTTCGGGAGAGGAAAGCGCCAGGCTAAACGCCAGCGCGATGGCACAACGCATGGGCGCGTGCCGGTTTCTTTGGGTTGGCACCGATGCCCCCTTGCCGCCGGAAACTAATCTTTTGAGAATAACCTCAGCCACTTACGCGAGCAAGCTTAGAAATCGCAGCAAGTGACGGGAAGGCAGGAAAAATCGACCAATCGACTCCCAAGAACAGGCTGCCTCAAGCAGACTCCTTGACAAGAATGCGCAACATTCGACGCAACGGCTCGGCTGCCCCCCACAGTAACTGGTCCCCCACCGTAAAGGCCGACAAGTACTCACCACCGTTGTGCCCCGCACCCATCGCCAACTTGCGCAGCCTGCCAATCGAAATGTCCATCGTGCCGCTAACCGCGGCCGGCGACAGGTCGCGCACTGAGGCCTCCTTGGTGTTGGGCACAAGCTTCACCCAACGATGGGCGGTGCCAATCATCCGTTCGATCTCCCCCATCGGCAGATCCTGCTTGAGCTTGATGGTCAGCGCCTGACTGTGACAGCGCATGGCCCCGATGCGCACGCACAGCCCCTCCACCACCACCGATCCCGGCTGACCCATGGGCGGTTTGCCAAGGATCTTGTTGCACTCGGCACTACCCTTCCACTCTTCCTTGCTGACGCCGTTGCCCATGTCGTCGGCGATCCACGGAATCAGGCTGCCCGCCAGGGGCAGACCGAACTCCTGCTTGGGCAAGCCGGGTCCGCGCAACGCCTCGTTGACCTTGCGGTCGATGTCGAGGATCGCCGATTTCGGGTCCGCCAGGAGATCCCGGGTCATCGCGTGAACATGGCCCATCTGGGCGAGCAGCTCGCGCATGTTGGGCGCGCCGGCGCCGGAGGCCGCCTGGTAGGTCATCGCGGTGACCCACTCGACGAGATCCGCCTTGAGCAGGCCGTCAATGGCCAGCATCATCAGGCTGACGGTGCAGTTGCCGCCGATATAGTTCCGGGTTCCGGCCGCGAGCGCCTTCGTGATGACCGGCATGTTGACCGGGTCGAGAATCAGCACGGCGTCGTCGGCCATGCGCAGCGTCGAGGCCGCATCCACCCAGTACCCGGTCCAGCCGGCCGCGCGCAGTTGCGGGTAGACCGCCTTGGTGTAGTCGCCCCCCTGGCACGTGATGATCGTGTCGCAGCCCCTCAGGGCATCGATGTCGTTGGCGTCCCGGAGTACCGGATCGCCCTTGCCGAGCCGCGGCGCCGCCGCGCCCGGGCTGGACGTGCTGAAGAACACGGACTCGATCAGGTCGAAGTCCTTTTCGGCGGTCATGCGCTCCATCAGGACGGAGCCCACCATGCCACGCCAACCCACGAAACCGACCTTCATCGCTCCCTCTCGCTGCCCCAACGTCCCTGACCTACAACGCTCTGACCACGGCATCGCCCATCGCCGGCGTGCCCACGGCCCGCTCGCCGGGCGCGGCGATGTCCGCGGTGCGCCATCCCTGGGCGAGCACCTTGGCCACCGCACGCTCCAGGCGCCCGGCCGCCTCTTCCTGGCCGAAGCTGTACCGCAGCATCATCGCCGCCGACAGGATCGTGGCCAGGGGATTGGCCACGGCCTTGCCGGCAATATCGGGCGCCGAGCCGTGGATCGGCTCGTACAGGCCCTTGCCATCCGCGTCCAGCGAGGCCGACGGCAGCATGCCGATCGAGCCGGTAAGCATCGACGCTTCGTCCGACAGGATGTCGCCGAACATGTTGCCGGTCACCATCACATCGAATTGCCTGGGGTTGCGCAGCAGCTGCATGGCCGCGTTGTCCACGTACATGTGCGACAGCGCCACGTCCGGGTACTCACTTGCCAGTTCGGTCATCACCTCGCGCCACAGCTGCGTGGTCTCCAGAACGTTGGCTTTGTCGACCGAACACACGCGCCGGCTGCGGCGACGCGCCGCCTCGAAGGCGACCCGTCCGATACGTCGGACTTCGCTCTCGCTGTAGCGCATGGTGTCGAAACCCTCGCGCTGGCCATCGTCCAGCCTACGGATGCCGCGCGGCTGGCCGAAGTAGATATCGCCGGTGAGTTCGCGCACGATCAGCAGGTCCAGCCCGGCCACCACCTCGGCCTTCAGCGTCGAGGCGGCCGCGAGCTCCGGATAGATGAGCGCTGGCCGCAGGTTGGCGAACAGGCCCAGTTCCTTGCGCAGCCGCAGCAGACCCTGCTCGGGCCGCTGCGGGCGCGGCAGCGCGTCGTATTGAGGGCCGCCGACGGCGCCAAACAGCACCGCATCGGCCGCCTTGCACAGCGCAAGGGTTGCCGCCGGAAGCGGGTCGCCGGTCGCGTCGGTGGCCGCTCCCCCCACCAAGGCCGGCTCGAACTCCATGGACAGGCCGAGCGCGCGCAGCGCCTTCACCGCCTCGGCAACGATCTCCGGGCCGATGCCGTCACCAGCCAGTACTGCGATCTTCATCGGAATCCCGATTCGGCCGTGGACTGCGCGAGCCACGGCATGCGCTGCAGACGCTCGGCCTCGAAGCTGCGGATCTTGTCGGCGTGATGAAGCGTCAGTCCGATGTCGTCCCAGCCGTTGAGCAGGCACTGCTTGCGGAACGAGTCCACTTCGAACGCGTGCGACTGCCCGTCGGGCGTACGCACCGTCTGCGACGGCAGATCGATGGCGAGGCGATAACCGGGCGCGGCCTGCGCAGCGGCAAACAGCGCGTCGACCGTTGCCTCCGGCAACACGATGGGCAGCAGACCGTTCTTGAAGCAGTTGTTGAAGAAGATGTCGGCAAAGCTCGGCGCGATCAGCGCACGGAAGCCGTACTCGCCGATGGCCCAGGGCGCGTGCTCACGGCTGGAGCCACAGCCGAAATTGCGCCGCGCGAGCAACACGGAGGCGCCCGTGTAGCGCGGCTGGTTGAGCACGAACTCCGGATTGAGCGGCCGCTTGCTGTGGTCCTGCCCGGGCTCGCCCCGGTCCAGATAGCGCCATTCGTCGAACAGGTTGGCGCCGAAGCCGGTGCGCCGGATCGATTTGAGAAACTGCTTGGGGATGATCTGGTCGGTGTCGACGTTGGCCCGATCAAGCGGCGCGACCAGTCCCTCGTGAAAAACGAAGGGCTGCATCAGCTTTGCGCCCATGGGAGCCGCGGCAGCAGTGCCGCCAGGGCGGCAGAGCTTGCGCCGAGCGCAACGGTCTTGCTGCAGACGGTCTGTGTCATCGATGGTCTCCTCAGCGCAGGTCGCGCACGTCGACGAAGCGGCCAGCCACTGCAGCCGCCGCAGCCATCGCCGGGCTCACCAGGTGGGTGCGGCCGCCTGCGCCCTGGCGACCCTCGAAGTTGCGGTTGGACGTCGAGGCGCAGCGCTCGCCGGGTTCCAGCCGGTCGGCGTTCATGCCGAGGCACATCGAGCAGCCCGGTTCGCGCCAGTCGAAACCTGCTTCCTTGAACACCCGGTCCAGGCCCTCGGCCTCCGCCTGCGCCTTCACCAGGCCCGAACCCGGCACCACCATGGCCAGCTTGACCCGGCCGTCGACACGCCGGCCGCGCACCACGGCGGCGGCGGCGCGCAGGTCCTCGATGCGCGAGTTGGTACAGGAGCCGATGAACACCTTGTCGATCGCGATCTCGGTGATCGGCGTACTGGGCGCCAGTCCCATGTACTTGAGCGCGCGCTCGATGCCATCGCGCCGGACGGGATCGGCTTCGCGCGCCGGGTCGGGGGTGCGTGCATCGACCGCGACAACCATCTCGGGCGAGGTGCCCCAGCTCACCTGCGGCAGCACGCTGGCCGCCTCGATGTGCACCACGCGGTCGAAGTGCGCGTCCTCGTCCGAGTGCAGGCTGCGCCATTGCGCCAGGGCGCGCTCCCAGTCCGCACCCTGCGGCGCAAACGGACGGCCGTGAACGTAGTCGAGCGTCGTGTCGTCGACCGCCACCATGCCGGCCCGTGCGCCGGCCTCGATGGCCATATTGCACACGGTCATGCGGCCTTCCATCGACAGGGCGCGCACGGCGCTGCCGGAAAACTCGATCGCGTGCCCGGTTCCGCCCGCCGTGCCGATGACGCCGATGATGTGCAGGATCAGGTCCTTGGCAGTAACGCCCGGTGCCAGTTGGCCGTCCACCTGCACCCGCATGTTCTTGGACTTCTTAAGGAGCAGCGTCTGGGTGGCCAGCACGTGCTCGACCTCGCTGGTGCCGATGCCGAAAGCCAGCGCGCCCAGCGCCCCATGCGTGCTGGTGTGCGAGTCGCCGCACACGACCGTCATGCCCGGCAGCGTGGCGCCCTGCTCGGGCCCGATTACATGGACGATACCCTGGCGCTTGTCGAGGAACGGGAAGTAGGCCGCCGCGCCGTGCTTCAGGATGTTGGCGTCGAGCGTGACGATTTGCTCACGCGAGGTCGGATCCGACACGCCGTCGATGCCGCGCTCCCAACCCGTGGTCGGCGTGTTGTGGTCGGCGGTGGCGACGATCGAGCTGACGCGCCAGGGGGCGCGGCCGGCCAGCCGCAGACCTTCATAGGCCTGCGGGCTGGTCACCTCGTGCACCAGGTGGCGGTCGATGTAGAGCACCGTGGTGCCATCCGGCTCCGCGTGCACGACGTGGTCGTCCCAGAGCTTGTCGTACAGGGTGCGTGGGGCGGACATCTTGGTGATGTTCTCGGGGCGACGAGCGACCGACGGAGGCCCGTGCGGTGCAGGTGCAATAACGAACCGAAGATTATGCCACCGCGCCCTCGTAAATCCTTGCTTGAACTCGCGTTTCAGCCGCGGGTCAGAGCGCTACCCTGCCTTCATCTTGAATCCTGCGGCCTGCGCCTGCCACCATGCCGACCCCGACCGACCGCCCAAACAATGTGCCGGTGCTCCAGCGCCGCCACGCGCTGGGGAGCCTGGCCGCCGCGCCCCTGGGCGCGCTCGCACTGCCGGCCGGAGTGTGTGCGCAGGGAACTGGTCGCACGGCAACGCCGACGCAGAGCCTGGGGCCGTTCTATCCGCGCAACGCCGCCGAGCGGCCGCGCGAGACCGACGCCGACCTGCTGGCCACGCAGGGCGACCGCGTACTGGCGCGCGGTACACCGCTGTACCTGACCGGGCGCGTGCTCAATCGCGCCGGTCGACCTCTGCCGGGCGCCGAGGTCGAGATCTGGCAGTGCGACGCCAATGCCGTGTATCACCACCCGGCCGGCGGCGCCGAGACTGAGCGCGATCCGCACTTTCAGGGCTACGGCCGCACGGTGGCCGATGGCGCAGGGGCTTTCCATTTCCGCACCATCCGCCCGGTGCCCTATCCCGGGCGCACGCCGCACATCCACGTGCGCGTCGCCGCTGCCGGCCATGCGCCGCTGGCCACCCAGCTTTACCTGCGCGGCGAGGCGGGCAACGCGCGCGACTTCCTGTTCCGGCGTCTCACGGAGCCGGAGCGCGACGCCATCAGCCTCGACCTGCGGGCCAGCGAGTCCGGCCACCCCCTGGCGCGTTACACGCGTCTGACCGCCAGCATCGAGCTGGTGCTCGCATAGGGCACAGGCGCTGCCGCTGCCGCGCCTGGCGCCGGATTTGCGGCAGCGGCGGCTTTGGCGCGGATCAAGCAACCGGCTCGCGCGCATTGACCGGTACCGGCCGCAGCGCCGATGCTGCGGCAACCGGTCCTGTCGTCGCCGTACCGCACGCACGTGTCCCCTGCCGAACTGCCCCTGCGCGAAACCTTCTGGAACATTCCGCCGTGGGGCATCGTCGGCGTTTACCTCGGCGGACTCATCGCCATCGCGCTGTTCGTGCGCGGGCTCGCCCAGCGCATTGCCCTGTGGCGTGCCGGTACGCCGGGCGCGCGCTTCGACGACCTGCCGCAGCGGTTTGCGCTGCTGTTCAAGGAGGGCCTGCTGCAGAACCGGGTGCTGGCGCGCCGCTTTCCGGGATTGATGCACGTGGCCCTGTTCTGGGGCTTCCTGGTGCTGCTGGCCGGCACCATCGTGGCCACCGTCGACTGGGAGATCACGCGCTTGCTGTTCGACTGGAGGCTGCTGCAAGGGCCCGCCTATCTCGTCTTCGAAGTGACGCTCGATCTGTTCGGTGCCTTGTTCCTGGTCGGCATCGGCATGGCGGCATGGCGCCGCCTGGTTCGCAAGCCGGCACACCTGACACTCGACCAACGCTTCACCCATGTGCTGCTGACGCTGGCGCTGATTGGCCTGTCCGGCTTCCTGATCGAGGCCCTGCGGCTGGCGGTCACGCAGCCGGCCTGGGCGCGCTGGTCCTCGGTGGGCTGGCTGCTGGCCCAGCCGTTGCTGGCGCTGCAGTTGCCCGAGGCCGCGCTGCGCACGGCCCACCGGGCAGTCTGGGTGGCGCACGCGCTGCTTGTGTTCGTATTCATCGCGATCATCCCGCGCACTTTCTTCGCGCACATGATCGCGACACCACTGAACATCCTGCTGGCGCGCCTGCCGCCGCGGGCGCGCCTGCACAAGATCGAGGACATCGAGACGCGGGAGCACTTCGGCATCTCGCGCTTCGAGCAGTTCAGCTGGAAGCGCCGACTCGACTTCGACGCCTGCACCGAGTGCGGCCGCTGCCAGCAGACCTGCTGCGCGCAGATCTCGGGCAGCGTGCTCGATCCGAAGGCAATCGTCGGCAAGCTCAGGCGCTACATGCACGAGGGCGGCGGCCGCAGCATCGAGGGCAAGGCGCTGCACGGCGACGTCATCGGGGCCGACGAGCTGTGGGCCTGCACCACTTGCGGCGCTTGCGTGGCCGCCTGCCCTGCCCGCATCGACATCATCGACACCATCGTCGACCTGCGCCGCCACCTGGCGCTCGAGCAGGGCGCGTTTCCGCCGGCCGCCGCGCATACGCTGCATAACATCCAGCGGCTTGGCAATCCGTGGGGCATGGATCCCGCCGACCGCCTCGGCTGGGCTGCCGGGCTCGAGGTGCCGCTGATGGAGCCGGACAAGCACGTCGAGTACCTGTACTGGGTCGGCTGCTCGGCCTCGTTCGACCAGCGCAACCAACACATCGCGCGTTCGATGGTCAAGATCCTGCGCACCGCGGGCATCTCGTTCGGCGTGATGGCCGAGGAGCGCTGCCACGCCGAAGTCGGCCGCCGGCTGGGCGAGGAGTACCTGTTCCAGACGGCTGCCGCCGAGAATCTTGCCAACCTGCAGCGCTACCGCTTCGACAAGCTGCTGGCGCACTGCCCGCACTGCTTCAACACGCTGGCCAACGAGTACCCGCAGTTCGACGGCGGCCGCTTCAGCGTCGAGCACCACTCGCGCCTGATCGCGCGCCTGCTGCAGGAGGGCCGGCTGCAGCCACGCCTGGCCGGGCCGGAGCGCATCGCCGTGCACGACGCCTGCTACCTCGGTCGCCACAACGACGAGTACGCGGCGCCACGCGCCGCGGTGGCGGCTGTCGGCAATGCGGTACCCGTGGAAATGGCGCGCAACCGCTGCGAGGCGACCTGCTGCGGCGGCGGCGGCGGGCAGATGTGGATGGAGTCGCACAGCCGCAAGCGCATCAACATCATCCGCGCCGAGGAGGCGATAAACAGCGGCGCGCAGACCGTCGCCGTGTCCTGTCCGCACTGCCTGACCATGCTGGCCGATGCCCGCAACGCGATCGGCGCGCAGGAGCTGCGCGTGCGCGACATTGCCGAGATCGTGGCCGACGCCCTGCCCTGAAGATCGCCGCGCCGCAGGTCGCGCAGCGTGGAGCCGCCGCCCCTCAGCGGCCTTGCCGCTCGCGATACAGCTCGTGGAAGGTGCGCCCCGAAGGCGCCGGGAAGTCGCGCTGGTCGGTCCAGCCGCCGGCCAGCGGCAGCGTGCGGATCCGGCCGCGGGCGCCGCCCATCCACTTGAGCAGGCGCGCGGCGAGCCGGCTGCCGGCGCGATACAGCGACGGATTGCGCGCGGCCCAGCCCCAGGCCATCAACGCGGCGCGCTCCGTCCAGGGCCGCAGGCCGCGGTCGACCTGGCGCTCACGCAGCTTGCGGAGCAACTCGGGCAGCGGGATCTTGACCGGGCAGACCACCTGGCACTGGCCGCACAGGGTTGCGGCGTGGGGCAGGTCGATCGCCTTATCCAGCCCGACGTAACTGGGCGTCAGCACGGAACCCATCGGTCCCGGATACACCCAGCCGTAGGCGTGACCGCCGATCTTCTGGTAGACGGGGCAGTGGTTCATGCAGGCGCCGCAGCGGATGCAGCGGAGCATGTCCTGGAAGTCGCCGCCGATGAGGCCGGTGCGACCGGCATCCACCAGCACGTAGTACATGTGATCCGGGCCGTCGTCTTCGCCCGGCCGGCGCGGGCCAGTCAGCAGGGAGAAGTAGTTGGAGATCTGCTGCCCGGTGGCCGAGCGCGGCAGCAGGCGCATCAGCGTGGCCAGATCCTCCAGCGTCGGCAACACCTTCTCGACGCCGGCCAGCACCACATGTACCTTCGGCGGCATGACCGTGCACATTCCCTCGTTGCCCTCGTTGGTGACGAGCGCCACGCTGCCGGTCTCGGCAATCAGGAAATTGGCGCCGGTGATCCCCATGTCGGCGCTGAGGAAGTGCGAGCGCAGCACGACACGCGCCTCGCCAGTCAGCTCAGTGATCTCGGTCTTGCGCGGCGTGCCGTGGGTGCGCGCGAACAGGTCGGAGACCTCGTCCTTGTCCTTGTGAATGACGGGCGCAATGATGTGCGACGGCGCCTCGTTGTCGTTGATCTGGAGGATGTATTCGCCCAGATCAGTCTCGACCGGCTGGATCCCGGCGGCGGCCAGCGCCCGGTTCAGCCCGATCTCCTCGGACACCATCGACTTCGACTTGATCGCCTTGGAGGCGCCGTGGCGCTGACCGATCTCGACGATCAGCCGGCAGGCCTCCTCCTGGGACTCGGCGTACAGCACGGTGGCGCCGCGCGCCGTGGCGTTGCGCTCGAAGGCGTCGAGCCAGACGTCCAGGTGCTCGATGGCGCGGTTGCGCCGCTGCATGGCCGCGGAACGGATCGCCTCGAAGTCGTCGAGTTCCACAACGGCCGCTGCGCGCGCCGTGACGAACTTGTCGGACAGCTTCTTCAGGTTGGCTTGCAGCCGCGCGTCGGCCAGCTTCATCGAGGCGCGCGCCTTGAAGTGCATGCTCTGGACCTGCATCAGTGGCCTCCAACAGCGTGGCTCAGCCGCTGCGCCTTGTGGCGAGCCAACTCACGCACATGCAACTCGATCCGGCTGGCAACGCGCACCCGCGAAAACGCCAAACCGCCGATCAGCGCAAAGATCAGCACCGTCAGCGGGTCCAGCAGCGGTGCTCCGAGCACCAGGGATGCTGCAACGCCAACAGCAGCGAACAGGCCCATCCCTGACCAATGCTGGCGCCGCAGCCGCCTCACGTGCTCCTGCTCCTCGGCGAGAGCTTCTGCCAGCAGTCTCCCGCGCTGATCTGTCGACAACGAGCGGAAAGCAGGGCACACGCGCTCGAGCCATTGCTCCAGGTTCACGTATCCCCCGCCAGCACCTGCGCCACATGCAACACGCGCGTGGTCTCGTCGCCGGCACGCCGCAGCCGCCCTTCGATGTTGAGCAGGCAGCCGAGGTCGCCGCCCACCACGAACTGCGCGCCGCTGGCCCTCACATTGCGGCATTTGTCTTCGACGATCGCACCGGAAATCTCGCCGTACTTGACCGCGAAGGTGCCGCCGAAGCCACAGCACTGCTCGCAGTCCTTCATTTCGCTGAGCTGCACCCCGGGGACCATGGCCAACAGTTTGCGCGGCTGCGCCTTGACTCCCAGATGCCGCAAGCCGGAACAGGAGTCGTGGTAGGTGACCCGTCCCCCAAAGCCGGACACCAGATGCCCGACCTTCATCACGTTGACGAGGAAGTCGGTGAGCTCGAAGGTACGCGCGCCGAGGGCGTCGAAACGGGCACGCAGGTCCGGGTCCTGCTTGAACAACTCGGGGTAGTCGCCACGGATCGTCGCGGCGCAGGAGCCGGACGGCAAGACCACGTAGTCGAAGCCCTCGAACACGGCAAGCAACTGCCTGGCCAGCGGCCGCGTGACCGCAGCGTCGCCGGAGTTGTAGCCGGGCTGGCCGCAGCAGGTCTGCACCTCGGGCACATGGACGTCGCAGCCGGCCTGCTGCAGCAGCTTGATGGCCGAGAAGCCGATTTCCGGCCGTACCAGGTCGACCAGGCAGGTCACGTATAGCGCGACCCGCGGTCGAAGCCTGCTTCCTGCTGTGCTCTTCGTGTCGTCCGTCACAAGCCGTCTGCGCTCAAGCGCCACCCGTCTTTTCGTATCGTGATATAAGACGCCACATTGTCATCTATTGCGACGCACCAATGGGCCCGCGTAACGCCGCCGCCGAAACTGCGCCACGTGAGAAGACGGCGATCCAGGTCATCGACCGGATGATGAAGCTGCTCGACGCTCTGGCACAAAGCTCCGAACCCGTCAGCCTGAAGGCGCTGTCGCTGTGGACCGACCTTCACCCTTCGACTGCTCACCGGATCTTAAATGACATGGTGGTCGGTCGCTTCGTTGATCGCGGCGAAACGCCAGGGACTTACCGTCTGGGCATGCGCTTGCTCGAGCTGGGCAACCTGGTCAAGGCGCGCCTCTCGGTTCGCGAAGCCGCGCTCGAGCCGATGCGAGACCTGCACCGCAAGACCGGGCAGACGGTCAACCTGTCCGTGCGGCAAGGCGACGAGATCGTCTACATCGACCGTTCGTACAGCGAGCGCAGCGGCATGCAGGTTGTGCGGGCGATCGGTGGGCGCGCCCCGTTGCACTTGACCTCCAGCGGCAAGCTGTTTCTGGCAAACGACGATCCTCGCGTGGTGCGCAGCTATGCGACCCGCACTGGACTGGCCGGCCACACGCGCAACAGCATCACCGATCTCACCAAGCTGGAGCGCGAGTTGTCGCTGGTCCGCGCGCGCGGCTACGCGCGCGACAACGAGGAACTGGAACTGGGCGTGCGGTGCATCGCCGCCGGCATCCGCGACGACTCGGGGCGGCTGGTGGCTGGCCTGTCGGTGTCTGCACCGGCCGAGCGGATGCAGGACGAGTGGATCGAAGACCTCGTCACGACGGCGGCCCGAATCTCCTCCGGGCTTGGCCACAATCGCGCAGAACCGGGTACGAGCTAAGCGGCCGAGACGGCACTGGCCGCGCATCGGCTTGCACGGGCCTGCGCACCCGACGCCGCGCTGCTAGACCGCGGAAAATGGCTAGAGCGACTGCCCAGCCGACGCCGCAGCAACGGGCGGCGCAGCCGGAGTCTCGGAGCTCTGGCGGGCCCGCGTGGCGAGCCAGTCGCGCAGGCGCTGGGCGTCGCCGAGCCGGGAATGTTTACCGACCGAGTCCAGCAGGACCATGACGACGCGTTGGCCCTCCACCACGGCCTGCATGACGAGACAGCGACCGGCAGCGGAGATAAAGCCGGTCTTCTGCAGGCCGATCTCCCATTCGGGATTGGCGACGAGGCGGTTGGTGCTGCCGTAACGCACCACGCGCTTGCCCACCGACAGGGCGAGTTCGGTACTGACCGAGAACTCGCGGATCTCGTCGTACTCGTAGGCCGCCTTGACCAGGCGAACGAGATCGGAAGGGCTCGATCGGTTATCGGCCGACAGGCCGGTCGGGTCGGCGAAGTGCGACTCCTGCATTCCAAGCAACTGCGCCTTGGCATTCATCGCCTCGACGAAGGCCGGAATGCCGCCGGGGTAGGTGCGGCCAAGCAACTGCGCGGCGTGATTCTCGGACGACATGAGCGCCAGATGCATGGCCTGGCCGCGCGTCAACCGCACGCCGGGCACCAAGCGCGAGTGCACGCGGTCCACGGTGCGATCAGCACGCGCGACGACGAGGACTTCGTCGAGGTCGAGCCCCGCATCCAGCGTGACCAGCGCGGTCATCAGCTTGGTGATCGAGGCAATCGGGAGCACCGCATGAGGGTTCTTCTCAAACAGGACCTCGTCGGTATCCTGATTCACCACCAGCGCCACGGAGGAGCGCAGGTCGAGCGGGTCGTCGACGCGGTGCAGGCCGGCAATCTGGCCTTCGCTGGGCCGCGCCGGTCGGGCCGCCGTTCGCTGCTTGGCAGGGCGGGCCCGTGTCTGGGCGTTGGCAGAGGCCTTCGGCGCTGACTTGGCCGCCACCGCGCTGCTGCCGTTCTTTGCTGCGCTGCCCGCGTGCTGGGCGGTGGCGCTGCCGGCCCAAGCGAGCACGGCTGCCGCCGTCAACCAACCGATCGCCTTGACCACCGGGACTCCTCCCTGGGCTGCGTGTCAGCCCGCCAAGTTAAATCTTCAGGACATCCTCCCGGGCTGGTCCCGGTCGGTCGCGATCCTGCGCCCCAGCGCGCGCATGCCGGCAACTGATCAGTCGGCGTAGGCGCCGGCCCGCTTGATGATCGGCGCCCAACGCTCGATCTCGGCCTTCAGATGCGACTGCAACGCCGCCGGCGTCATCTGCGCAGCCGGGTAAACGGTGGCACCGAGGTCGGCCATACGCTTGGTGAACTCTGGGTCCTTGGCGCCCGCCTGCAGCGCGGCCGTCAGCCGCTCGATGACGGGGCGCGGCGTGTTCTTGGGCGCGTACAGACCGTGCCAGACGCCCACCTCGAAGCCCTTGAGGCCCTGCTCCTGCAGGGTCGGCAGGTTCGGCAGCGTGGCGACGCGGGACCTGCTGGTAACACCAAAGGCCTTGACGCTGTTGGCGGCAATCTGGCCCGTGGTGTTGGTGGTCTGGTCGCACATGAAGTCGACCTGCTTGCCGAGCAACGCATTCATGGCCGGGGCGGTCCCGCTGAACGGCACGGTCGTGAAGTCGGTCTCGATGGAGCTCATGAACAGCAGGCCGCACAGGTGCGAGGCCGAGCCAATGCCCGCGTTGGCGAGGTTCATCTTGGCCTTGTTGTCACGCGCAAACTTCAGGAACTCGGCGAAGTTGTTAGCCGGGAAATCCGAGCGCGCGATCAGAGTCATTGGCACGTCGACCACCAGGCCGACGTATTCGAAATCGGTCTGTGGATTGAAGCTGAGCTTGCGATACAGCGTCGGCGCGGTCGACATGCCAATGTGGTGCAGGAAGATGGTGTACCCATCGGCCTGGGCATTCCTGGCGCGCGCCGCACCCACCGTGCCGCCTGCGCCGCCGACGTTTTCCACCACGATCGACTGGCCGAGAGACTTGCTCATCGCCTGCCCGAGCGAGCGCGCCACCGTGTCGGTCGGGCCGCCGGCCGCAAACGGAACGATCATGGTGATCGGCTTGGTCGGGTACTGCTGGGCGAGCGCGCCGGCTGCCATTCCCAGGCTCAGCCCGAGCGCCGCCACGAGGCGAAGCAACTTCATCGAGGTCTCCTTGCAATGCGTTTCTTGTGGGAGGAGCGAGCGCGGTTCGAGCGCGCAAGCTCTTGATTCTACTGATGATGGCAATCGGGTAAACAGTTTTCTCGTGCGCTTTCTCGTACGGGCCTACCCTAGGCTTCGCCCGCTCGGGCGCCCGTGCTCAGAACAAGGCCTGCGCGATCGCGCGTCCGAGGTCGGTCGTGCCGGCAGTTCCGCCGATGTCGCGGGTCAGCGGAGCATGCCGCGGGCCGGCCGCCAGCACCGCCTCGATGGCCGCCAGCACCGCAGCGGCGGCCGCGCGATGCCCGAGCCAGTCGAGCATCAGCGAGGCGCTCCAGATCTGGCCGATCGGGTTGGCGATGCCCTGGCCCGCGATGTCCGGGGCCGAGCCATGGACGGGCTCGAACAGGGACGGAAACCGCCGGTCGGGATTCAGGTTGGCCGAAGGTGCGATCGCGATGGTGCCCGTGCAGGCCGGCCCGAGGTCGGACAGGATGTCGCCGAACAGGTTGGAGGCGACCACCACATCGAACTGCGCCGGCCGCTGCACAAAGTGCGCCGAAAGGATGTCGATGTGGAACTTGTCCACCGCCACCCCCGGATAAGACTGCGCCATGGCCAGCACGCGCTCGTCCCAGTACGGCATGGTGATCGAGATGCCGTTGCTCTTGGTCGCCGACGTGAGCTTGCGGCGCGGCCGCTGCAGCGCCAAGTCGAAGGCGAAGCGCAGCACGCGGTCGACGCCGGTGCGCGTCATGACCGTCTCCTGAACGACGAACTCGCGCTCGCTGCCCTCGAACATGCGGCCGCCGATCGAGGAGTACTCCCCTTCGGTGTTCTCGCGCACCACCACGAAGTCGATCTCGCCCGGCTCATAGGCCGAGCCGTCGCGCTTGACCAGCGGCGCGCGGATGCCGGGCATCAGCTTGCACGGACGCAGGTTCACGTACTGGTCGAACTCGCGCCGAAACTTCAACAGCGAACCCCACAGCGACACATGGTCCGGCACGCTGGCAGGCCAGCCGACGGCGCCGAAGAAAATCGCCTCGTGGCCGCCAATGCGGTCCTTCCAGTCGGCCGGCATCATGCTGCCGTGCCGCGCGTAGTAGTCGCAGGATGCGAAGTCGAAGTGATCGAACGTCAGGTCGATGCCGAACTTGCGCGCCACCGCGTCGAGCACGCGCAGGCCCTCGGGCACCACCTCGGTTCCGATCCCGTCGCCCGGGATTACGGCAATTCGATGCGTCATGGTCGCTCGCGGTCCATTGCTTCAGTCGTCGACGAAGCGGGCGAAGCCGGCGACCGGCGCGCGGTCGGTGACCAGCGTGTTCTCGATGCGGCTCATGTCGGCGTAGCCGAGCGACATGCCGCACACCACCATCTGGGCGTCGTCCAGCTGCAGTTCGCGGCCGATGATCCGGTGGAACTGCGTGAATGCCGCCTGCGGGCAGGTGTCGAGGCCGCGCGCGCGCGCCGCCACCATGACGTTCTGCAGGAACATCCCGTAGTCGAGCCAGCTGCCCTGCTCCATCACCCGATCAATGGTGAAAATGAGCCCGACCGGCGCGTCGAAGAACTGGTAGTTGCGGCGGTGCTGGGCGTGCATCCGCGTCTTGTCCGCCTTGCCAATGCCGAGCAGCCCGTACAGGTCCCAGCCCACCTTGCGCCGCCGCCCGAGGTAAGGCTCGACCCACTCCCGCGGGTAGTACGCATACTCCTCGCTGTGGCTGCGCGCCTGTTCGGGATCGTCGTAGGCGGCGACGATCGCCGCTGCCAGGCGCGCGCGCGCCGCGCCCGTCAGCACGTGCACCTGCCAGGGCTGGGTGTTGGTGCCGCTGGGAGCGCGGCTGGCCACGACAAGGATCTCCTCCAGCAGCGCCCGCGGCACGGGCGTGGGCAGGAAGGCGCGGATCGACCGCCGCGATGTGATCGCGTGGTCGACGATGGCATGCGGCCCCAGCGGGGCCCGGCTCGGGTCGGCGGTCATGCGGCGATGGACTCCAGCACCGTGCGCAGCGGCGCCGGCAGGGGCACCGGTCGGCGCGTGGCGCGGTCGACATAGACATGGACG
Organism: Burkholderiales bacterium; assembly: GCA_020248865.1. Taxonomy (GTDB): domain Bacteria; phylum Pseudomonadota; class Gammaproteobacteria; order Burkholderiales; family Burkholderiaceae_F; genus JALHMQ01. The sequence continues at coordinate 254,110 of JADCGS010000001.1, forward strand.
AAGTGGCCCTGCGCGCTGGCAAGCAGCGCATCGGCGGCGAAGATGCCGATCTCGTAGCGCACGCTCGAGCCGCCCAGATGACCGACGCGCAGGCCGGCATGCACCGGCTCCGGAAACGCGAGTTCGCCAAAGTAGTTGCAGCGCGTCTCGACCACCAATCCGACGACCGGGCCGGCGGCGATGTCGAGCACGCCCCGCGTGACCAGGTACTCGTTGACCACGGTGTCGAACCAGCCGTAATAGACGACGTTGTTGACGTGGCCGTAAGCGTCGTTGTCATGCCAGCGCGTCTGGATCGGCAGGAAGTGCCGGTAGCTGGTACGCGGCTCGGACCGCGGGCGGTCGGTCATCATTCAGTCGGCGGCGGCTTGCGCGCCGGCCGCACCACGAGGGCAACGCCCGCGATCGTAACAACCATGCCAGCCAGCGCCGAGCCGGCGAGCGTCTCGCCAAACATCGCCCAGGCCATCAGGGCCGTGATGGCGGGCACCAGATACATGTAGCTGGTCACCTGCGTTGCCGCGCCGTGCTTGATCATGAACAGCAGCAGGGACGCCCCACCGCCGGTCAGCACCACGATCGACCACAGCATCGCCGCGACCACGGCGGCATTCCACTCGATTTGGAACGACTCGAAGGCCAGCGCAAACGGCAGCGTGACCGCCACGCTCGCCACGAACTGGATCACCTGTCCCGTGCGCAGATCGAACCGCGGGCAGTAGCGCTTCTGGTGCAGCGTGCCGGCCGTGATCGCCACCAGCGCCAGGACGGCCAGCAGTACGACGCCGAGGCTCATGCCGACGCCGCTCATCTTGCTGGACACCACCAGGACCACGCCGGCGAAGCCCAGCGCCAGGCCGAGCCACTGACGCGACGTGACGCGCTCGCCGATCAGCGGACCAGCCACTGCCGTCAGCACCGGTTGCAGGTTGACGATCAGCGCCGCCACGCCGGCCGGCATGCCGTGCTTGACGGCAACCCAGACCCCTCCGAGGTAGATTGCCTGAATGCCGACGCCGGCGATCGCGATATGCACGACCTCCCGCCGCGACGCCGGCCAGGGCGCGCGCACCGCCAGCGCGATGGCCAGCATCAGCAGCAGCACGCCGCAGTAGCGCAACACCAGGAAGCTCAGCGGTTCGGCGTACGGCGCGGCCACCTTGGCCACCACGTAGCCGGTGGACCAGATCAGTACGAAGACCGCGGGCGCGAGCAAGAGCAGCGCAGCCGGTACCCCGGCCTGGTTGGACGACGCCAAGCTCACGCCAGCGCCTCCGTGCTGCGACGCTGATGCAGAGCCAGCGCCTCGCGCACCGTGTTCAGGTGGATCCCGACCGTGGTCTCGATCTGGCGCCCGTAGCCGCCGGCCATCGCCACCGCGATCGGTACCGCAAGCTGCTCGGCGAGCGCGAACACGCGCGCGTCGCGTGCGCGCATGCCGGCTGTGGTCAGTCGCAACTTGCCCAGCCGGTCGTCCTCGTGCGCATCGGCGCCCGCCAGGTAGATGATCAGGTCGGGACTGAAGGCCGCCCGCATCTGCACGAGGGCGGACTCCAGCGCGGCCAGGTAGGCAGCGTCACCGGTGCCGTCGGGCAGATGGACGTCGAGGCGGCTCTCGGCCTTGCGGAACGGAAAGTTGGTCACGCCGTGGATCGACAACGTGAAGGTGTCCGGGTCGTCGCGCAGGATGGTGGCGGTGCCGTTGCCCTGATGCACATCGAGGTCGATGACCGCCACGCGAAAGCGGCGCCCGCAGCGCGCGACTTCCGCCTGAAGCAGGCGCGCAGCCACCGCGGCGTCGTTGAACACGCAGTAGCCCTGGCCCTGGTCGGCATGCGCGTGGTGCGTACCTCCGGCCAGGTTGACGGCCACGCCCTCCTCGAGCGCCGCACGGCACGCGGCAATCGTGGCGCCGGTCGAGCGGCGCGATCGCTCCACCATCGCTGGCGACCACGGGAAACCGATGGCGCGCACCTCCTGCGCGCTCAGGCGGCCCAGCGCCACGCGCTCGACGTACTCGGGCGCGTGCGCCAGAGCCAGTTCACCATCGGTTGCCGCCGGCGGCTCGTGCAGCCGGATCGTTGGCAGTTCCTCGGCAACCCGCGCCCGAAGCTGCGCGTACTTGGCCATCGGAAATCGATGGCCCTCCGGCAAGGGCAACACGTAGCGGTCGGTGTAGAACGCGATCATGGCGCACCGCCGCAGTGATCGTCTTGCCTGAAGGCGTGCTTGCCGCCAGCGCCTACTGCGCCGGACCACCCCGCTGGCCTGCTGATCCGTCCCGGCGGCTGCATGCATGTTGCTGATTTTTCTGATGTAAATGCCATCTTTACCGATCTTGCTGCGATGCGCAAAAAACGCTTGACATTCGTTGTCCAGGACCTAAAATCCAATTTGTGCATCGCATCAATTGATGCCGCAGATTCCGATCCACCCCGTTCGACCACCAGCCCCAACTCCCGGAGGTTTCAACATGTTCCCCACCCCCGCCCAATTCGCTGAACTGCAGAAGACCCAGATGGACGCGCTGTTCGCCCTGTCGCACACCATGTTCGACGCGACCGAGAAACTCGTCGATCTGAACCTCGCTGCCGCCAAGGCGACGATGGAAGAGTCCGCCGAGAAAGCCGCACAGCTGATGTCGGTGAAAGACGTACAGGAGCTCGTGTCGGTCACCGGCGGCCTGGCGCAGCCGTCCGTCGAGAAGTTTGTCAGCTACAGCCGCACCGTGTACGGCATCGCCAGCGGCGCCGGCGCCGAAGTGTCGCGCATCGTCGAGACGCAGATCGCCGACGGCAACAAGAAAGTCGCCGATCTGGTGGAGTTTGCCGCCAAGAACGCGCCGGCCGGCTCCGAGCCCGCCATGTCGATGTTCAAGAGCGCCGTCGCTGCGGCTAACACCGCCTACGACACGTTCAGCAAGGCGTCCAAGCAGGCCGCTGACCTCGTCGAGTCGAACATGGCGGCCGCCACCTCGGCCACGATGAAGGCCGCTGCCGCCGCGAATGACGCGGTCAAGGTCAAGGGCAAGAAAGCCGCCTGAAGACCGTTAGGCAGCCGGCGCGCGCCCGCAGCGCGCGCCTATGGCCGCAGGCGCGGTAACTGCGCTCGGCAACCCTGTGCCGCTCCGCTGCGGCCAAGAGTTGCTCTGCGTCAGATCACTGGCCGTCTGTCTGCTGGACCATCGGCGCCAGTAACTCTTGCCGAAAAGTACGTAGCGGCCTCGTAAGGGTTGTCTCCTTGGCACCACTGGTCTCGGCGCAAGCCGAACGCCTTCTGTCTCCTCCTCAGGTGGTGCTTTGAACGGCCTGGTCGTCGACCAGGCCTTTTTTTACGACTGCACCCGATGCTCGGCTCCGAGTCGCCTGACACCAGCCAGTAGCAGTTCAAAGGCCGGACCGACCTCCTCGGGCGCACCCTTGACCCCGAGTTCGACGTGCCGTCGGGCAGGCCGCCCATCGCTGCCGTCGCCGATCGATGGCAGCGAAAAGGCTCGCACGCCGGGATGGGCCTGCTCCACTTCCTCCATCAACGGCGCGATCAGCGACTCGGCGGTCTCGTAAACCACCACGGCGCGTTCGGCTTGCGGCGCGCTATTGAAGTGCTCGGCGTACTCGGACTCGAGAACCGACTCGATCATCGGCCATGCCATCACCGGAAACCCCGGCACGAAGTGGTGGCGCGCGACGGCAAAGCCGGGAATGCGGTTGAATGGGTTGGCGATGATGCGCGCCCCCTGTGGGAACTCTCCCATTTTCAGGCGCTGCTGGTTCTCCGGCTGCGTCATGTCGGCGCTGCCCTGACCCTTGGCCGCCATTTCCGCGCAGCGCTGCGCGATAAGCTGTGCGGCTTCCGGATGCAGCGTGACCGGCACGCCGAGTGCCGCCGCGGCCGCCTGGCGCGTGTGATCGTCGGAGGTGGAGCCGATGCCGCCGCAGCTGAAAACGACATCGTCGCCGGCAAAGCTGCGCCGCAGCGCATCAGTAATGGTGGCGCGCTCGTCCGGCAGGTACTGGGCCCAGGACAACCGCAGGCCCCGCGTGCCTAGCAACTCGACCACCTTGGCGAAGTGCTTATCGACGCGCTTGCCCGACAGGATCTCGTCGCCGACGATGATGAGGCCAAAGCGCGGCAACGGCGCGTCAACTGAACTGCTTGCGCGCTCAGCGCTCGGGGACTCGCCCCCGGGACGGCCCGGCAGGCTCATTCTCCGGCCCCCACCATCCGCCTCAGACCGAGCCACTGCTGCGCCCAGAAGCCCCGGCCGTAGTCCCGGCTGGCGCCTTGCGGGGCCGGCAACTGGTCGCGGATCCCGGTAGGCTCGATCACGCGGCGCGTATCGGCCGTGCCGAACAGCTGGTCCCAGACTGGAAACAGCACCGCAAAGTTGCAGCCGTAGCGCCGCCCCTCGTGGCCGTAGCCGATGGCGTGATGCAGGCGGTGGAACACCGGGCTGACGACCAGCTGGCCCAGCGGCCCGATGCTCCACGCCAGATTGGCGTGCTGCACGCTCTGCATGACCCGCGTGGCGATGATCAGCCCCACGAACTGCGCCGGCTCCACCCCGATGAACAGCGCGATCAGCGCCTTGGCACCGTCGATGATCACGTCGTCCAGCAGGTGGTTGCGGTCATCGGTCCAGAACGACATCTTCTGCTGCGAGTGGTGCAGGGCATGCAGCGCCCACCACCAGCGAAAGCGGTGCTGGCCACGGTGCAGCCAGTAGTCGACGAAGTCGAGCACCACGAGGTAGATGAGGAAGCTCACGATCGGCACGTCGGTCACGCCGGGCACCAGCGCATCGATCGCCAGCGGTGTGTAGCCCGCGTCGCGCAGCACCTGGGTGATGTTCTCGAACAGCGGCGTGAACACCAGGAACAGCGCCAGCGGCAAGAGCCCAAGCCGGTGCAGCAGCGTGTAAATCACGTCCACGCCGGTGCCGCGCCGGTCGGTCCAGGTCTCTGCCGGGAAGCGCGCCTCCAGCGGCCGCAGCACCGCATACAGCAAGGCCACCTGGATCATCCCGAGCAGAAACCACTCGGTGGCGGCGTAGGCCTCCTCCTGCACGACCATCCAGCCCATCGCGTAGACAACCGGTTGTACCGCAGACTCGAAGAGCCAGGTCTGGACAGCGTCGAAGACGGACTGCAGCGGCTCGAACATCGGCTCTCAACGCGGTGCGCCGCGCGGCGCCGCGGCGGCCAGGCTGGCGGGTACCGCCGCCTTGGAGGAGGGAAACTGCGGGTGCTCGCGCAGCGTGCGAAAGCACAGCCCGCGTTGCTTGAGGCCCGCGATCAGCGGGTCGAGCATCGGTGCAAATGGCTCCTGTCGCGACCAGATCCCCAGGTGCGCCATGAGCACGTCGCCATCGCGCACGTTGCGCAGGGCGCGTTGCAGCAGCGCGTCGTTGGGGTACTTCTCGGAGGGCAGTTCGTCGCCCAGGAAGCCGGCGACGGCCCAGTGCACATGGGCAAAGCCGCAGGCCTGCGCGGCAGCCAGGGCATTGGGCGTGGTGTGCCCGCCCGGCGCACGCCATACCGGGTCCAGCGCGCGGCCGGTGTCGCGCTTGAAGGCCGCTTCGACCGCGCGCAGTTCCTCGCACACCTGCGCCGGCGTCAGCGCCACCGTGCTGCCCGCGCCCGCGCCGAACTGCGGCCGGTAGCGCACTCCTCCTTGCGGCGCATCGCCAACGAAGCGGCCATGCCGCCACGTGTGGCTGCCGAATGCGTGGCCCTCGTCGACCCGGGCGCGCCAGTACGCTGCCCACGCCGGGTCCAGCGAGTGGTCGCCGCGCGGCGTCTTCTCGTTGGCGAGGAAGAAAGTGGCGCGAACCTCGTGCTTGCGCAGGATGGCCGCGATCTCCGCGGCGTGGCGCATGCTGCCGGTGTCCAGCGTCAGGTAGACCGTGCCGCGGCAGGCTGCGCCCGCCGCGCCCGCCGCCCAAAGGCCGCCGGCCAGCAGCAGACCGCGCAGGACGGCTCGCGCTTGCGTCACTTCCACGGAGCCGAGTCGGCAATGAAGATGCCGTGCGGCGACTTGCCCACCGGAATGCTGCCGACCATCTTCCGCGAGGGGATGTCGACCACCGCCACCGACTTGCCCCAGCGCTGCGTGACCCACAGCGTCCTGCCGTCGGCCGAAACCTCCATGCAGTCTGGGCCGTTGGGCACACGAATGTCGTACACCTTCTCGAGCGTCTGCATGTCGAGCAGGCTGACCGTGTTTTCCACTCGGTTGGTGACGAACACATGCCGGCCATCGCCCAGCGGGCGGAAGTTGTGCGCGCCCTTGCCGGTAACGATGCGCTTGACGCTCTTCTGGGCGCGCCAGTCGATGACCTCGACGTAGTCCCTGCCCATCACGCCCACCAGCAGATGACGGTCGTCCGGCGTCATCCAGATGCCGGCGGGCAGGTCGCCCACCTTGAGCTTCCAGGCGATGCTCTGGTCGGCCAGCCGGATCGCCACGACCTCGTGGCTGTCCTGCAGCGTGGCAAACACCAACGAACTGTCGGCCGAGAAGATGAGGTGGCTGGGTGCATCGGGCACCTTGATCTGCCGCACTGGCCTGAACGTCTTGCCCGGGCCCTCGCCTTGAACCGCGTAGACATCGACCCGGTCGAGCCGCAGGGCCGCCGTGACGAACCACTTGCCGTCAGGCGAATAGCCGAGCTGGTACGGATCGGCGATGTTGCGCATGCGCCGCTGGATCTCGCCGGAGAGCGGGTCCAGGAAGTGCAGGTCGTTGCTGACGGCGTTGCCGACAATGAGCGACCGGCCATCGGGCGTGCGCATCAGGTGGTGCGGTTCCTTGCCCACCTCGAAGCGGCGCACCTCCTTGCGCGCCTGCGGGTCGATCAGGCTGACCGACGCCTCGCCCGAGTTGAGGACGACCAGCATCTTGGCCGGGGCCAGGGTGGCAAAGGCAGCCAGCAAAAGGCCGCCCAGCAGTCGTTGCGCAATGGACATTCGAGCTCGCGAAAAACCGACGGGAAATTGTATCTGTGTGCTGCCGCATCGACCGGTTGGCAGCCATGCGCCGCGCCGACGCGCGGGCCGACGAACGGGCCGGACTGCAACCATTTGTTTCAGGTGTCCACGCGCCAGCGCCGCGATTCGTTGACCGCTCTGGGCAAAGACACACTGCACCGAGGAGCGCCATGGCCCGTCCCGCCGTTCCACCGCTGGCCCCTGGCTGGTTGCGTCGCCTGCTGGCGCCCGCCCTGCTCCTGCTCCTGGCTGCCGGCTGCATGACACCGGCACCCCACGCGCAGCCATCGTCCGGCGGCGAGCCGCCGCCGATCGAACCGCCAGCCCGCGTCGGCAAGATCGGCATGCTGGCCGGCACGGTCACGCTGGCCGACCTCGCCAGCGGAGACAGCGGCGTGGCTACGCTCAACTGGCCTATCACCAGCGGCCATCGACTCAGCACCGCACCCGGCAGCCGCGCAGAGGTGCGGATCGGCTCACTGGCGGTACGCCTCGACGGCGACAGCATGGTCGACTTCAACCGCGTCGACGACGAGCGGGTGCAGTTGGTGGTTCAGGCCGGCAGCGTGGCGCTGCGGGTGCGCAGCCGCGAGCTGCTGCGCGAGCTGGACGTGCTGACGCCGCGCGAACGCATCATGCTGGAGGACGTCGGCCGTTACCGGGTGGACGTTGACCGCGTGGCGGGGCTGACCGCAGTCACCACGCTGGTGGGTCAGGCGCGCATCACCGGTACCGGCGGTCGCGCGGTGTTCACCGTGGCCAGCGGCGAGCGCGGCGAGCTCGCCACGGCCCCGGCAACCTCGTTCCGGCTCGTCAATCCGGCGGCTGACGCCTTCGACGACTGGGTCGCGGCCCGCGACCGCCGCGACGACGTGGTGGCGAGCGCCCAGTACGTCTCACGCGAGACCACCGGTATCGAAGTGCTCGACCAGTACGGCAGCTGGCGCGTGGTGCCCACCTACGGCACGGTCTGGTTTCCCGCCAGCGTTCCGCCGGGCTGGGCGCCGTTCCGTCATGGTCGCTGGTCCTACGTTACCCCCTGGGGCTGGACCTGGATCGACGATGCGCCCTGGGGCTTCGCGCCCTCGCACTACGGGCGCTGGGTGCTGGTTGGCGGCGTGTGGGGCTGGCATCCGGGGCTGTACGTCGCGCGCCCCGTCTATGCGCCCGCGCTGGTCGGCTGGTACGGCAGCCCCGGGCTGAACATCAGCATCCGCGTGGGCGCACCGGTCGGCTGGTTTCCGCTCGGGTACGGCGAGGTGTACGTGCCGCCCTGGCGCTACTCGCACCGCTACTGGTACGGCGTCAACCGGCCTCACGTTACCCACATTACCCCGATCACGGTCATCAATCCGCCGCCACGCTATGTGTACCAGGCGCCCGGCACCGCGACCTGGGCTCCCCATGATGCGGTCGTCCGTCAGCAGCCAATCCAGCGCGTGGTGCGCGATGCGCCGGCCGCACCCATGCCGGCGCCAGCAAGCGTCGCGCCACCCATGCCGACCCCGGCAGGAATTGCCAAGCGCATCGTGCCAGTGAGCGGCGATGGCGGGCCGGCGGGCGGCGCTCCAGCCATCAGTCCGGAGCGCCCCAGTGCCCCGCCCGTGCGCCCGGTGATGCCACCCCCGGTGCCGACTCAGACACCGGCTGTGCCTGCCCTGCCAACCGCCCCGGTGGCTGTGCCTCCCGGCAACGTGACACCACCGCCCGCCGTGCGCATGCCGCCGTCCACCCGTGGCGCGGTACCGGCAGGCGAACGCAACCCAGACCCACGCCCCACGGTGACCGCACCCGACGCTGCGCCCGCGTTGCCCGGCGGCGCAGCACCACCCCTGCCTCCGGTGCAGCGCCCGCCGGAATTCGTGACGCGGCCACGCGCGCCGGTGCAGGAGACGCCGCTACCGCGTGCGACGCCGTCACCCGCGCGGACCGCGCCCCCGCCCGTTGCCCCGCCGGCACCGCCATCGGTGCCACCCCCGGCGCCGCTGCAGGCGAACGTGCCGACTGCGCCCAAGCAGGGCCGCGACGACGGGCCGACGGCACCCGGTGCCAGCCGAGGCGGCGGCAAGGTCACGCGCGACAACTAACCGCCGCCCGTCTGGGCACGAAACTCGCTCGTAACCCCGCGTTCCGCACGTTCGGCCACTGTGCTTAAATGACTGTGCCGTACCACCGTTGTCCCGGGAGAACTCCGATGATCCTGCGCCGCCCACTTGCCCTGGCTGCCACGCTGACGGCGGTCGCTGCCGCTGCTGCCCTGCTGGCCGCCTGTGCGGCATCCGGTAGCGCGCCCACCGACAGCGGCGGCGGGTCGGCGGTCGCTGTGCAGACCCCGGCCCAGTCGGCCGCGTCCACCCGCGAGGCGCTCGCCAAGCATCCCATTGAAGTGGTCACCGCACAGTTCGGCGTGTTCGGCGCCGATCCGACGGGTCGTCGCGTGCTGTTCGAGACCGACAACTTTCCGGCCATCAATGCTGCCCCGTACGGCTGGTACGTCATTTTCAAGACGCAACGCCCGACCGTCGTATGGCGCGAGGAGTTCGAACTTCCTGAGCCGCCACCCACCTGGGGACCCGGCGAGGCAATGGGCATCTACACCATCTCCCCGGACCGCCGGACCGCAGTTACCGAACGCATCGTGCCCACGCGGCTCGGCTTCATCGCCAACGAATGGCGCTACGCGCCTGGCGATCCGATCGGCGCGCACGCAATGCGCGTCTACATCGACGGCCAACTCATCAAAGACTTCCGCTTCAAGATCGAGGAAGGCCCGGGCAGCGAGGAGCGCAACCCGCACGGCGGCATGCGGCGCGGCGGCCGTGGGCCGACCACCTGAACAAGGTCGCGCGCGGCCGCAGCCAGGTCTGAATCGGGAAGAAAGTTGGAGGCGGGGGTCGGAATCGAACCGGCGTACACGGATTTGCAGTCCGCTGCATGGCCACTCTGCCACCCCGCCCCGCTATCGGGACGCCCGGCGCCCGCACGACGACGCCGGTCAAGCAAAAAGGGGAAGCGCGCGCTTCCCCTATGCTGAGAATCTGGAGCGGGAAACGAGTCTCGAACTCGCGACCTCAACCTTGGCAAGGTTGCGCTCTACCAACTGAGCTATTCCCGCAGAAGCAGTGCAGCACCGCTGCATCGCAGGTCGAGATTATATGCGGCCGGCTTCGAGTGTCAAAACGCGCGCCGGCTGCGCCGATCTACTCGCGTCCTACCAGATACGGCCAGGCGAGCTTCAGGTAGTACAGCATCGAGTACACGGTGAGGCCGGCGGCAATGTAGAGGAGCAGCGTGCCGATCTGCGCCACCGGAATAAGGCCGAGCAGCGGGTCGTGGAACAGCAGCACGGGGATCGCCACCATCTGCATGATGGTCTTGAGCTTGCCCAGCGCGTTGACCGCCACGCTGGCCGAGGCCCCGATCTGCGCCATCCACTCGCGCAGCGCCGACACGGTGATCTCGCGCCCGATGATCACCAGCGCCACGAACTCGTCGACCCGGCCCAGGGCGATGAGCACCACCAGCGCCGCACAGACCATCAGCTTGTCGGCCACCGGGTCCAGGAAGGCGCCGAGCCGTGTAATCTGCCCGTACTTGCGCGCGTACCAGCCGTCGATCGCATCGGTGATGGCCGCCAGCGAGAACAGCGCGCAGGCCGTGATGTTCTTCGCCTGCGGCGTAAGCCAGGCATCGGGCAGGTAGAACACGCCGACCACCATCGGGATCATGGCGATGCGCGCCCAGGTGAGCGCCATCGGCACGTTGAACACCGCAGAGCTATTCGCTTGGCTGACCATGGAGTTGCGCGTAAATGCGCTCGGCGAGCTTACGTGAAACCCCATCGACCTGCGCAATGTCGTCGATCGATGCGGCCCGCAGGCCACGCAGCCCGCCAAAACGCGCGAGCAGCTTCTGCCGCCGCTTGGGGCCGATGCCCTCCAGGTCCTCGACCTGCGAGGTGTTGCGCGCGCGGGCCCGGCGCGCGCGCATGCCGGTGAGGGCAAAGCGGTGCGCCTCGTCGCGAATCTGCGCCACCAGCATCAGCGCCTGCGAGTCGCGACCGAGCGACAGCGGCGAGCGCCCATCGGGAAACACCAGTTCTTCCAGCCCGACCTTGCGCTGCTCGCCCTTGGCCACGCCGACCAGCACGCCAGCATCGAGCCCGAGTTCGTCGAACACCTGGCGCGCCATCTCGACCTGGCCCTTGCCGCCGTCGATCAGCACCAGGTTCGGCAGCGCACCCTCGCCGCGCGCCACCGCGCTGTAGCGGCGCGCCACTGCCTGGCGCATGGCCGCGTAATCGTCGCCGGGCTCAACATCGGTGATGTTGAAGCGGCGGTACTCCTTGGGCTGCATCGCGTGGCCGTGATAGACGACGCAGGATGCCTGCGTGGCCTCGCCCATGGTGTGGCTGACATCGAAGCATTCCACGCGCAGGCGTGCGGGATCGCCGTCTTCCGGCTCGAGGGCCAGCACATCGATCAGCGCCCGTGTGCGCGCCTGCTGCGAGCCTTCCTCGGCCAGACGGCGTGCCAGCGCCAGCCGGGCGTTGCCCTCGGCCATCTCGAGCCAGCGCCGGCGCTGCGCCTGCGGCTGGCGCAGGATGCTCACCCGGGCGCCGTCGCGCTCGGCAAACAGCCGCTGCCAGGCGACCGTGTCCAGCTCGACGTTGACCACCATGACGGGCGGAGGCACCTGCTCGGCGTAGTACTGGGACAGGAAGGCCTCGGCCACCTCGACTGCGTCGCCCGCCTCTTCGGCGCGCAGCGGAAACATCGGCTTGTCGCCGAGGTGGCGGCCGCCGCGAACCATGGCGAGATTCACGCAGGCATGACCGCCCTCCTGCGCGACGGCGATGATGTCGGCATCCACGTCCTGCGCCGCGCCGCCGGTGGCCTCGACGGCCTGCTGGTGCAGCACCCGCGAGAGCGAGCCGAGCTGGTCGCGCACAGCGGCGGCCTGCTCGAACTTCAGTTCGAGCGCGAGGGCTTGCATCCGCGTCTCGAGCTCCGCCATCACTTCGCGCGTCTGACCGCGCAGGAAGCGCACGGCGCGATCGACATCCTGGGCGTAACCGGGCGCGTCGATCAACTGCACGCACGGCGCGCTGCAGCGCTGGATCTGATGCAGCAGGCACGGGCGCGAGCGGTGGTTGAACACCGTGTCCTCGCAGGTGCGCAGCCGAAACAGCTTCTGCAGCTGACGGATGCTGTCCTTCACCGCCCAGGCGTTCGGATACGGGCCGAAGTACTGTGCCTTGCGGTCCACCGCGCCGCGGTAGTAGGCAACGCGCGGAAACGGATGATCGGTGAACTTCAGGTACGGATAGCTCTTGTCGTCGCGAAACAGGATGTTGTAGCGCGGCGCCAGCGTCTTGATGAGGTTGTTTTCCAGCAGCAGCGCCTCGGCCTCGGAGCGCGTGACGGTGGTCTCGATGGCCGCGATGCGCGCCACCATGTGGGCGGTGCGCGGCCCTACGCCGCGGCTGAAGTAGCTGGCGACGCGCTTCTTCAGATCGCGCGCCTTGCCGACGTACAGCACCGCGCCCTGCGCATCGATCATCCGATAGACGCCGGGCAGTCCCGGCAGGCCGTCGACGATGGGCCGAGGGTCGAAGGCAGCCAGGCCGGCTTCGGCAGCCGGCACTGGAGACGGTTTGGCAGGGGCTCTTGGCACGGCAGGACGCGGCGCGACCCAGGGGCCGCTGCTAAAGAGAACTGCGCCCGGCAGGCATCGGCTGCGCAGAACGCGACGACGATTCTACGAGCCGTACGGCGCCGGCCGCGCCCTTCTCCCGCACCGAGCTAGCCGAGCGATCGGGCATGCCGGCGGCAGCCCCACCGGCGCTTGCTGCGGCCCGGATCTAGCCGCGGGTGGCCGCAGCACCCTTGGCCCACTCCAGCACATCGTTACGCGCCTGCCGGTAGGCGGCGCTGGCCGACAACGCGGCCATGTCCGGTGCCGCGCCGCGCGGCTGCAGGCGGGCCAGACGCTCGGCAAAGGCGGCGCTCGAACGCCACCTCAAGCCGGCGAGCAGGCGGTCGGCTTCGGCCGGGTTGTTGCACACCAGCGCGAAGTCGCAGCCCGCATCGATGGCCATCTGCCCGGCCGCGACCACGTCGCCCGCAATCTTGGCGCCTTCCATCGTGAGATCGTCGCTGAAGACTGCGCCGGTGAAGCCGCACTCGCCGCGCAGCACGCGCTCGATCCAGATACGCGAGAAGCCGGCTGGCAGCCGGTCGACCTCCGGGTAGACCACATGCGCCGGCATCACGCTGTCCAGCGTGATGCCCAGCCAGCGATAGGGCGCAGCGTCGTCCCCGAGTATGGCGGCGCGCGCGCGCGGGTCGACCGGCTCGTGTGTATGAGAGTCCGCCTCGGCCCAGCCGTGACCGGGAAAGTGCTTGCCGCAATTGGCCATCCCGGCCAGCGCCATGCCATGACACAGTTGCGCTGCCAGCAAGCTCACGACGCGGGCATCGCGGTGCAGCGCGCGGTCGCCGATCACGCCGCTGCGGCCCCAGTCCAGGTCCAGCACCGGCGCGAAGCTGAGGTCGACCCCGTGAGCGCGCAGTTCGCTCGCCATCACATAGCCGGTCGAGGCAGCCACTCGGCAGGCGCCCAGTACATCCTCGTCCCACAGCCGGCCGAGTGCTGCCATCGGCGGGATGCGGGTGAAGGGCGGTTCGCGAAAGCGCTGCACACGCCCGCCCTCGTGATCGACGGCGATCAGCAGCGACGGCCCGCGCAGGGCGTGAATCTCGGCGGTCAGGGCGGCCAGTTGCCCGGGGCTGCGGTAATTGCGCGCGAACAGGATCACCATGCCGACCAGCGGGTGACGCAACCGCGCACGGTCGGCCGCGGTCAGCTCCGGTCCCTCGACATCCACCACCACCGGACCCAGCATCTGCCTACCTCCGACCTTGTCAGTCCTGCGCACCGATCCGCTCGGCCAGCGCATAGGCCATCGCCATCGAGCGCTCGTCGGTCACCGAAACATGCAGGCGCAGCCCACGCGCCTCGACGTAGGCCTGCAGCGCGCCATGCACCAGCACCACGGGTCGTCCCCCCGGCGCATTGACGACCTCGGCGCTGCGCCACGTCATCGGCGTGCGCATCCCCAGGCCCAGCGCCTTGCTGATCGCCTCCTTCGCGGCAAAGCGGGTGGCGAGGAAGGCCAGACCGCGGCGCGCGCTGCGGCTGCGCCGCTCACCGTAGCGCTGCCACTCGGCCGGCCCGAGGATGCGCTGCGCAAAGCGCTCGCCGTGGCGCGCGCAGGCGGCCTCGATGCGCTCGATCTCGATGAGATCGGTGCCGATGCCGACGATCACCGCCCGACCCCGGCCCGGCGGATCTCGGCGACGTACAACCCGACCGCGCGCGCCATGCCGAACTCCAGTGCGTCGGAGGTCAACGCATGGCCGATGGAGACCTCCTGCACGCCCGGCACGGCGGTCAGGAAGTCAGCCAGGTTCGCGCGATTCAGGTCATGGCCGGCATTGACTCCGAGACCTGCGGCCAGCGCCGCCTCGGCGGCAGCACGGTAGCGGGCCAGCATGGGCGCCTGCGCTGCTGTGCCGTGGGCCTGCGCATACGGCTCGGTGTAGAGCTCGATGCGATCGGCGCCGAGGGCGCGCGCCAGCGCCATCGCGCCCGGCTCGGGATCCATGAACAGGCTCACGCGCACCCCGAGCGCCTGCGCCTCCTCGATGAAGGGCCGCACCCGCGCCCCGTCTCGGGCGAGGTCCCAGCCGTGATCGGAGGTGGCCTGGCCGCTGTCGTCCGGCACGAAGGTGCACTGCTGCGGCCGCACCGTGCGCACGAAGTCCATCAGGTTGTGGACGGGGTTGCCCTCGATGTTGAACTCGCACGCCGGCCAGGGCTTCATCAGCGCGGCAAGCTCGCGCACGTCGTGCGCCCGGATGTGCCGCCCGTCGGGCCGCGGGTGCACCGTGATGCCGCCGGCGCCGGCCTCAAGCGCAATCTGCGCCAGCCGCGTGACGCTCGGGATGCCGAGCGCGCGCGTGTTGCGCACCAGGGCGACCTTGTTGAGATTGACGCTGAGCGCAGTCATGGCCTTGGAGAAGCAAACACGGGCGAATCGACTAGGCCGGGTCCACTGTTTCGAGCGCGCGCAGGTCCTGCAGGATGCGGCGCGTGTTCAGCGGCTGCCCGTTCAGATGGTAGCGAATGAGCTGCCGCAGCAGGCTCTTGCTCTGGGCCGCGGTCCGCCCAAGCCGAAAGTCGCGCGCCGCCATCGCCCGCAGCGTGGCGCCCTGCACGCTCAGCGCGTCCGGCGCATCGGTGGCGACCCAGCCGCGCTGGCTGTCAACGTGGTACCAGCGTGCCGGCTCGATCGGCTCGCCCTCGGCTGCATGGTCCAGCGGCGGCAAGTAGCCGATCTCGCGCAACAGGTCCAACTCGAATCCGCGCAGGATCGACTGCTGATCGGCCCCGTCCTGAGCCAGCGCGCGCAGCGCCCCGATGTAGGCGGCGAACAGATGCTCGTGGGCATCGGCACGGATCATCAGGCGCACCAGCAGCTCGTTGAGATAGAAAGCCGCCAGCAAGCCGTCGCCGCGCAGCGGCGCCAACCCGCCGAGCCACTCCACACGCACCAAAGACTTGATCTCGTTGCGGCCGCTCCAGGACAGGGCGAGTGGACAGAACGGATCGAGCAGTCCGCGCAACTGCGAGGTCGGCCGCTTGGCCCCGCGTGCCACCAGCGCCATGCGGCCGTGATCGCGGGTGAAGGCCTCGATGATGAGGCTGGTCTCGCGCCACGGATAAGAGTGCAGCACGAAGCCGGGCTGCTGATCGACGCGATCGTTGCCGCCGGTCCGCCTGCCGCGTCGGCCCCCGGCCTCGACCTCAGTCATAGCCGAGGCTGGCGAGCTGACCGGCGTCGTCGCGCCAGCCGCGCCGCACCCGCACATGCGTTTCCAGATGCACCGGCTTGTCGAGCAGGCGCACGATGTCGAGCCGAGCCAGCCGGCCGATCTCGCGCAGCTTGGCGCCCCCCGCACCGATCACGATGCCCTTGTGCGACTCGCGGTCCAACAGCAGCGTGGCAATGATCTCGACCCGCTCCGGGGTCTCGGTCCAGCGGTCGATGACGACGGCAATGCCATAGGGCAGCTCGTCACCCAGCAAGCGGAACGCCTTCTCGCGCACCAGTTCGGCCGCCAGGAAGCGCACCGGCCGGTCGGTGTATTGCTCGGCATCGAACAGCGGTTCGCCGGCCGGCAGCAGCCTGCCGACCTCGTCGAGCAGCTCCTGCAATTGCCGGCCGCGCTCGGCGCTCACCGGCACTAGCGCGGCAAACGGATACTTGGCCGCCGAAAGCGCCAGCAGCGGCAGCAGCCGCTCGCGCTCGGTGAGCTCGTCGGTCTTGTTCAGCGCCAGCACCACGCGACTCGCCGCGCCCTCGGCCGGCGTCGGCAGCAGGCGCACCACCGTTTCATCGGCTGCCGTCCAGCCGCGGCTGGCGTCGATCACCAGCACGACGGCGTCGACCTGCGCGAGCGCCTGCCGCACCGATTCGTTCATGCGCCGGGTCAGCAGCGACTTGTGCTGGCGCTGGAAGCCCGGCGTGTCGACGAAGACGAACTGCTCGAGCCGGGGCGCCGTGCCGCGCGTCAGCACCCCGAGCACGCGGTCGCGCGTGGTCTGCGGCTTGCGCGAGGTGATGGACACGTGTTCGCCGACCAGCGCGTTGAGCAGGGTCGACTTGCCGACGTTGGGCCGGCCCACGATGGCGACAAGACCGGTGCGCGCGGCAGTCACGGCACGGCTGGCTCAGGAGCGCTTGCCCACCGGCGTCGCCGCGTCGCTGTCGGCCGTGCGGCCGCTGCGCTCGCCACGCTCGGCCAGCCGATCGGGATTCTTCTCAGACGCCCGTTCGAGCACCTTGTCCAGGAACTTGTCCGGCGACCTGTCGGGCGGCCTGTCTGCCGGTCTTTCAAGCGGCTTGTCGGCCCGCCTTTCGGCGGACTTGTCGGCAGACTTCTCGGCCACTCTTTCGACTGCCTTGTCACTGGCCTTGTCGAGCCCCCCGTCCGCTGTCGTCACGGCCACGGCCTCGACCTGTTCTTGGCGCTTGTCACCCTCGTTCGCCGGAGCGGCCTGCGCCGCGGGTTCGCGCACCTCTGCATCGCCCGAGGTCTTGCGCTTAGCGCGCCGCGCCGCCTGCAGGGCCGATTGCGCGGTCTCGAAGGCCAGCCGAGCCGCGTTCTGCTCGGCAGCGCGCCGGCTGCGACCCGTGCCGCGGACGCTGATCTCCAGCTTGGGAATGGCACACTCGACCTCGAACTCCTGGTTATGTGCAGCGCCGCGGGTTTCTACGACCGTGTACAGCGGCAGCGGCAAGCGCTTACCCTGAAGGTATTCCTGCAGCAGCGTCTTGCTGTCCTTGCCGAGCGTCTTCGGATCGACATGCTTGAGGATCGGCTCGAACTGCCGGGCGATCGCCTCGCGCGCCGGCTCGAAGCCGCCATCGACCATCACCGCACCGAAGATGGCCTCGACCGTGTCGGCCAGGATCGAGGGGCGCCGGAAGCCGCCGCTCTTCATCTCACCCTCGCCCAGCCGCATGAAGTCCGCCAGGCCGAGCTTCTCGCCGATTTCCGCCAGCGACGACTGCTTGACCAGATTGGCACGCAGGCGCGAAAGATCGCCTTCGTTCAGCCGCGCGTACTTGGCGTAAAGAAGCTGCGCGATGGTGCAGTTGAGCACCGCGTCGCCGAGGAATTCGAGCCGCTCATTGTGTACCGCGCCGTGGCTGCGGTGCGTGACCGCCTGCTCCAGCAGGGCCGGTGTCGTAAAGCGGTACCCCAGGCGCTCTTCAAGCGCCGTCAATTGCATGCCGGGCCCCCCCTGCGTCCGCCATTAAGGCACGTTCCTGCCGGGGCGGTCGCTGGTGGTGCCGGCAAAGTCGATCACCAGTCGAACGTTGCCGAATAGGTGGATCTGGTACGGATACGAGTAAGAGATGACGATGCGTTCGTTGACTTTCGTGATGTCGAGTTCCTTACTGGAGATCGACTTGATGTCGTCGATGGCGGCATAGCGGTCGAAGGCGCGACGAATATCGGCCACCGTATTGGCTTCGCTCTTGATCTTCTGCACTGCCCGCTCTATGGCCAGGTACTCAGTGATCGCCGGCACCAGCTTGGCACCCATAAGTACCAGCAAAAGGGCAATAGTCCCGAAGACGATCAGCCCGACAATCGAAAGCCCACGCTGTACGCGCGGCAAAGTTGCCTGCATCATCTCTACCCTCAATCGAAGCGACCAACCCGCTGGAACGACGGAACCCACCCCTTGAGCGTCAGCCAGACCAGGAACGCTCTCCCGACGATGTTCTCATCCGGGACAAAGCCCCAGAAACGACTGTCCTCGCTGTTGTCCCGATTATCGCCCATCACGAAGTAGTGGCCGGGCGGCACCGTGCAGGACACCGAATTGGGCCCATATCGGCAAGCATCGGGGTGCGTATGCTGCATCGCGCGCATGAGGAAGCCTGGCCCGTCGGCCAGGATGACGCGGTGGCTTCGCTGGCCGAGCGTTTCGCTGAACTGCGAGTAGCTCTGCAGGCGCGACTCATCCACGTAAGGCGCCAGCGGCTGCATCGGCACCGCCGCGCCGTTGATGCTCAGCCGCTTGTCGGCGTACTCGATGCGGTCGCCCGGAATACCCACCACCCGCTTGATGTAGTCCTGCTGCGGGATGATCGGGAAGCGGAACACCATTACGTCGCCGCGCTGCGGCGAGCCGACCTCGATCACCTTCTTGTTGATGACCGGCAGCCGGATCCCGTACTGGTACTTGTTGACGAGGATGAGGTCGCCGATCTCCAGCGTCGGGATCATCGACCCCGACGGGATACGGAACGGCTCGAACAGGAACGAGCGCAGCACGAAAACCGCCAGGATCACCGGGAAGAAGCTCGCCGTGTACTCCATGTACCAGGGGCGGCGCAGCGCGCTTTCGCGCACCACGCTGCGCTCGGCCGCGAGCACCTCGGCGGCCGCGCCGGTGCGCGCCTGGTTCTTGCGATCGAAGTCGGCTACCGCGCGCTCGGCCGCCGCGCGGCGCCGCCGGACCAGCCACCCCACGTCGATCAGCCAGGCGACGAAGCTGATGACCAGCAGGATGAACAGGATGAGGGCGAAGTTCATGTCGGGACGGTCTCAGTCTGGCCTTACTTGTCGTCGGCCTGCAGGATCGCGAGAAAGGCTTCTTGCGGGATCTCGACCGTGCCCACCTGCTTCATCCGCTTCTTGCCCGCCTTCTGCTTCTCCAGCAGCTTCTTCTTGCGCGTGATGTCGCCGCCGTAGCACTTGGCCAGGACGTTCTTGCGCAGCGCCTTGACGTTTTCGCGGGCGATGATGTTGGCGCCGATGGCAGCCTGGATAGCCACGTCGTACATCTGGCGCGGGATGAGCTCGCGCATCTTGGCCGCGATCTCGCGGCCGCGGCTCTGCGAATTGGAGCGGTGCACGATCACCGACAGCGCGTCGACACGATCGCCGTTGATCAACATGTCGACCTTGACGACGTCGGCCGCGCGGTACTCCTTGAACTCGTAGTCCATCGAAGCGTAGCCGCGCGACAGCGACTTCAGGCGGTCGAAGAAGTCGAGCACCACTTCGGCCAGCGGCAGATCGTAGGTCAGGTGGACGTTGCGGCCGTGGTAGCTCATGTTGGTCTGCACGCCGCGCTTGCCGGTGCACAGGGTGATGACCGCACCCACGTGCTCCTGCGGCACGAAGATCGTGAGGCTGACGATCGGCTCGCGGATCTCCTCGATCCGGGCCGGCTCAGGCATCTTCGACGGGTTGTCCACATCGATGACCGAGCCGTCGCGCAGCACCACCTGGTACACCACCGACGGCGCGGTGGTGATCAGATCCATGTCGTACTCGCGCTCGAGCCGCTCCTGCACGATATCCATGTGCAGCAGGCCCAGGAAGCCGCACCGGAAGCCGAAGCCCAGGGCCTGGCTCACCTCGGGCTCGAAGTGCAGCGCGGCGTCGTTCAACTGCAGCTTGGTGAGGGCGTCGCGCAGCGCCTCGTACTGGTTGCTCTCGACCGGAAAAAGACCGGCAAACACCTGCGACTTGACTTCCTTGAAGCCCGGCAGCGCGCCGGCGGCCGGCCGGCGCTCGTGGGTCACCGTGTCGCCGACGCGCGCGTCGCGCAGCTCCTTGATGCCGCTGATGACGAATCCCACCTCGCCCGCGGCGAGCCGTTCGCGGCTGCGCGACTTGGGTGTGAACACGCCGACCTGCTCCACCAGGTGGGTCGCACCGGTGGCCATCAACAGGATCTTGTCCTTCGGCTTGATGACGCCGTTGACCACCCGCACCAGCATCACCACGCCGACGTAGTTGTCGAACCAGGAGTCGATCACGAGCGCCTGCAGCGGCGCCTCGGTGCTGCCCCGGGGCGGCGGCACGCGAGCGATAATGCGCTCGAGGATCTCGTCGATGCCCATGCCGGTCTTGGCGCTGGCCAGCACGGCGTCGTGGGCGTCGATGCCGATGACGTCCTCGATCTCCTCCCGGGCACCGTCCGGATTGGCCTGCGGCAGGTCCATCTTGTTCAGCACCGGCAGCACTTCCACGCCGAGCTCGATGGCCGTGTAGCAGTTGGCCACCGTCTGCGCCTCCACCCCCTGCGAGGCGTCGACCACCAGCAGCGCGCCCTCGCAGGCGGATAACGATCGGCTCACCTCGTAGCTGAAGTCCACGTGCCCAGGGGTGTCGATCAGATTAAGGTTGTAGCGCTGCCCGTTGGCGCTCACGTATTCCAGCGCGGCGGTCTGGGCTTTGATGGTGATGCCGCGCTCGCGCTCCAGGTCCATCGAATCGAGGACCTGCGCCTCCATCTCGCGGTCGGACAGGCCGCCGCAACGCTGGATCAGGCGGTCGGCGAGCGTCGACTTGCCGTGGTCGATGTGGGCGATGATCGAGAAGTTGCGGATATGCTGCATCGGTCAGCCGACCGGGCGCGAGCCCGCCGGGTTGGAACGCCGCCGGGCTCGACCGGACGCGATTCGTGAACGAGCCGGCAGGAAAACGACGAGGGGTAGGCCGCGGCCTACCCCCCCTTCTCGCCAGCACGGGACTGCGGGTTCCGATTCTACCTGCGCCCGAGAGGGACCTGGCCTGCTGACAGGCCCGCGCCAGCCCGCTACTGCCGGTCCTGCGGCCGGATCACGATGAACTGGCTGGACTCGCCCCGCCGCACTAGCAGCAGCACGTTGCGCTTGGGATCGAGCTTGGCCACGGCCTCGTTGAACTGGCGCGCATTGGTGACCTCGACGTTATTGAGCGCGACGATCAGGTCACCCTGGCGCAGGCCGACCCGCGCCGCGGCACCTTCGGCCGCATCGACCTGCACCGCGCTGCGTAGGCGCAACTCGCGCAGACGCTCGGCGGGCACGTCGGAAATCGTGAGCCCGAGCGCATTGGCCTGGCCTGGCCGCTGCGGGGTCTCGCCGCGCCGGGCCGGCGTGGCATCAGGAGCCATCTCGGCCACCGTCACCTGCAGTTCGACCTGCTTGCCCTTGCGCCAGACCACCATCGTCACGCGCGAACCGGGCTTGGTGGAACCCACCGTGCGCGGCAGGTCGCTCTCGCGCTCGATCGCCTTGCCGTCGAAGCGCAGGATCACATCCCCCGCCTCCACCCCGGCGCGTTCCGCCGGCGCGTCCTTCTCGACGCTCGACACCAGCGCCCCCTGCGGCTTGGCGAGACCGATGCCCTCGGCCACCTCGCGGGTCACCGGGCCGATGGTCACCCCGATACGCCCGCGAATCACGCGACCCTGGCTGCGCAACTGCTCGCCGACTCGTTGCGCCTCGTCGATCGGGATGGCAAAGGAAATCCCTGCAAATGCGCCCGAGGTGGTGAAGATCTGCGAGTTGATGCCGACCACTTCGCCGCGCATGTTGATCAGTGGGCCGCCGGAATTGCCGGGGTTCACCGCGACATCGGTCTGGATGAACGGCAGGAAGTCGCCGGTCTCGCGTTGCTTGGCGCTGACGATGCCCGCCGTCACCGTGTTGTCGAGGCCGAACGGCGAGCCGATGGCGATCACCCATTCGCCAACACGCAGCCGGTTGGGGTCGCCGATGCGCACGAACGGCAGGCCGGTGGCGTCGATCTTGACCAGTGCGACATCGGTACGGCGGTCGGCGCCGATCAACTTGCCGCGGAACTCGCGCCGGTCGGGCAGCGTGACGATGATCTCGTCGGCGCCCTGCACCACGTGTGCATTGGTCATCAAGACGCCGTCGGCGCTCAGGATGAAGCCCGAGCCCACGCCGCGCGGTACCTCGCGCTCACGCGGCCGCGGCTGGTTGGGCTGGCCGGGCCGCGGCTGGGGCCCGGGCTGGGGAAAGAAGCGCCGGAAGAACTCGAAGAACGGATCGTTTTCATCCAGTTCCGGCGGGACACCGGGGGTCCCATTGGCGCCGCCGACGCGCGCGATGGTGCGAATGTTGACCACCGCCGGGCTGGCCCGCTCCGCCAGGTCGGCGAAGTCCGGCAGCGTGACGGTAGACGCCGCCGGCGCAGCGGTCGCCGGCTGGGCGCTCCCCGCCGATGGCGCCAGCAGCGCGAGGGCGGTGACGAGGGCCAGGGCAGGCACCATGGCGCGGACGTACGGTGAAGTCGAGTTCATCTTGCGGATCCTGGTTTTCTGTCTCGGTCAGGTCGGAGCCGGCCGAAGCTCTAGCGTAAGGGAGCGGAGGTCAGCCCCGACGCGGGCAGCGCGGCCGGCGCTGAAGTGACGGTGACGCCGTGGGCGACCGCCTTGGCGGTCGCCGGCGGCACCTCGCCCATCACGGTGACGAGCGCCGAACCGATGCGACGACTGTACCCGCTCAGCGCGCCGTGCTGGTGCGCCAGGTCGGCGCCGCCCGTCGGGGCGCTGTCGTTGAAGTCGATGAAGACCGACAGGGTGGCCAGCCCGTCGCTCAGGACTGACTGGTACACGGCACGCGCTGCCTCGGCGCCGCGCCGCTCGACCTGACGCAGCACCCGGAAGCCGGCCGGCGGACTGATGCTCCAGCCCAGCCGCGCCAGGTCGACCGGCCGATGATCGCTGCGCTCCACGCGCCAGCCCTCGGTCGACCACGACGGCCGCAGCAAGGCACGGTCGATTCGGTCGTTGATGCGCAGGTCGGTGAAGGCCATCTGATCAATCGGCTCCTGCCGCAGGTCCAGCGTTTCGGCACGCAGCAGCAGGCTGCTGGCCGGCTCCACGCACAGGCGATGGCCGTAGCGCAGCGCATCGCGCGGCTCGAGCACCAGCACCTGGCAGTCCACGCCGGCCACGCGCTCGATGCTCCCGAGTTTCAGGCTGTAGTGCTCGAGAATCTCGCGCGGCGCGCCGCCGCCGATCGAAGGAAAGCTCTCGCCGGGCAGACCTCGCTCCACGAGGACCCGGCGCGCATCGGGGAAGAGGCACCGCACTTCGAGATCCTTGCGGATGAACTCGCGCGGCCTGCCATCGAGCATCTGCAGGCGCTCGTGCGAGGACCTGCCGTCCCACAGATGCACGATGCGTGACGAGCGCATCGATCCACCCTGCTGGTAAACCACCGTGCCGGTGAAGTTGACGCGCTGGGCAGCCACCTGGATCGCCTGCAGCCATTGCGTGTCGCTGCGAACGGGGCCGCTGGCGGCACCGTCGCGCGAGGGCTGAGCCGCCGCACCGGCCGACAAGGACAACAACACCAGCCAGCACCAGTGCCAAGGCGCCGGCACAACGGCGCGACCCGCAAGTCCGAACCTTTGCCGCATGCCTAGCGCTCGGAAAGAACGGTGGTCGTGCGCAGGTAGGGCGACGTGCGTGGCAGGCCCAGGCTGCCGGCCATCTCGCGGTGCGCCGCGATGTACTGGTCCATCTGCGGCAGACGCTCAAACCGCACCACCGACGCATCAGTCGCCAGCACCGGAACCGGCGCAACCCGTTGCGACTGCGACTGCACCATCTGCATGCCGCCGTCGGCGCCGCGCAGCACCGGCAGCACGGCCACGGTAAGCATCGCCGCTGCAGCGGCCACCGCCGCGCCGGGCAACACCACCCGCCGAATCACGCGCAGACCGTAACGCCGCGGCGCCACGATGGCCGGCTCGGCCGCCAGTGCCAGCGAAAGGCGAGCCGCGAAGCCTTCCGCGTGCCAGCTGGCGACCTCGCTGGAACGCAGCGCATCGCCAGCGGCATGCCACAGCCCCCAGTCGGCCCGCGCCGCTTCGCTGGCTCGCCACTCCTCGAGGCAGGCCTCGATCTGGGCCGCATCCGCCTCGCCGTCCATGAGGCAGGACCAGCGCTCGCCACGGTCATCGGGGGTCGGGGCCGCGGACGCGCCGGCGGCAGGTGTCGAACGGGCAGCAGCAGTCATAACATCCTTCTGAATCACCAACGCTTGTCCTTGGCAGTGCCCAGCAGGGGACGCAGTTCGCCGGCGATGGCCTCGCGGGCCCGGAAGATCCGCGAGCGAACGGTTCCTATGGGGCAGTTCATGGCTTCGGCAATCTCTTCGTACGAAAGGCCTTCGAGCTCACGCAGCACAATGGCCGTCCGCAGGTCCTCGGGCAACTTCTCGATCGCGCGATTGACCGCTTCGCCCACCTGGCGGGACAGCAGCATGGCGTCGGGCGTGTTGTAGTCGCGCAGCTGGTCCGCCTCGTCGAAATTCTCCGCGTCCTCGACCTCGGTCTCGGTCGTGGTCGGAGCGCGGCGCCCCTGCGCCACCAGATGGTTCTTTGCGGTGTTGATCGCGATCCGGTACAGCCATGTGTAGAACGCGCTCTCGCCTCGAAAGTTGGGCAGCGCCCGATAGGCCTTGATGAAGGCTTCCTGGGCCACGTCCTCGATCTCCGCCGGGTCGCGGATCAGGCGCGACAGCAGGCGGAAGATCTTGCGCTGGTACTTGGACACCAGCAACTCGAACGCCCGCTTGTCGCCACGCTGGACTCGCTCGACAAGAGCCTGGTCGACTTCGCGTTCGCTCATCGAACCCGCCCCCGACGCCCTGGCGGAGCATCAGTTAGCGCTGTGACCGGAGACCCTGGCATAAGTTCGGAGAACAAGCTGCCAAAGGCCGCCGCATCATGCTTGAACTCGTGAGTCACGCCGGCTGCCCGCCCGGGTTCGAACCGGAAGCCGTGCGCTGAAGTTGCCAGCGTGCCAGCGCCCCGAGGCGACGGAATGCTGCCGGCGGCAGACTGTCTCGCCAGACCGTCCAGGGCGAACCTGCCGGCGAACCGGCGGGCACAAGGACCAGCACCCAGGGCGAGATAGAGCGCGCCCGCAACACCGTGGGAGCCTCCTGCGCGGCGCGCCAGCCGAGCAGGCGGCCATCGCTATCGATGGCCAGGGCGAGGCCCGGCTCGGCGCCGCAGGTTGCGCCGCGACGCAGCAGAACCGATGCCGCACCACCGGCCACCAGGGCTAAGGTTCCGAGCAGGAGCCGCTGGTTCACGGCGTCTGCCGGCAGCGCCGCGGCCAGCGCCAGCATCAGCCCGGTGAAAAGGCTCAGGGCGGCAGCAGAGCGGATCAGGCGCCGCGCCAGCGCCGACGCAGCGATCGGCACGCGGGGCAGCAGTGGCTCAGACACGCCGGAAAACCAGCGTCCCGTTGGTGCCGCCAAAGCCGAAAGAGTTCTTCAGTGCGACCTCGATCCTCATCTCGCGCGCCGCGTTGGCGCAGTAGTCGAGATCGCACTCGGGATCCTGGTTGAAGATGTTGATGGTCGGTGGCGATACTTGGTGATGCAAGGCCAGCACCGTGATGACCGATTCGATGCCGCCGGCGCCGCCCAGCAGATGCCCGGTCATCGACTTGGTCGAGTTGACGACGACGCGGCCAGCCGAGGCGCCCAGCGCCGCCCTGATCGCCCGGGTCTCGTTGATGTCACCCAGCGGTGTGGAAGTGCCGTGGGCATTGAGGTAGTCGACCTGGTCGGCATTGACGCCGGCGCTGCGCAGCGCCTCGATCATGCAGCGACGCGGGCCGTCCATGTCGGGCGCGGTCATGTGGTAGGCGTCGGCGCTCATCCCGAAGCCGACGAGTTCGGCATAGATCCTCGCGCCGCGCTGCCGCGCACGCTCGTAGTCCTCGAGCACCAGCACGCCGGCGCCCTCGCCCATCACGAAACCGTCGCGGTCGCGGTCCCAGGGGCGGCTGGCGGAGGCCGGATCGTCGTTGCGCGTGGACAGCGCCTTCATCGAGTCGAAGCCACCGATGCCCAGCGGCGAGACGGTCGCCTCGGCGCCGCCTGCCACCATCACGTCGGCATCGCCATGCTCGATCAGCCGGCCTGCCAGGCCGATCGAGTGCAGGCCCGTGGTGCAGGCGGTGACGACCGCCAGGTTGGGGCCGCGCAGGCCGAGCATGATCGACAGGTTGCCCGACACCATGTTGATGATCGAGCCCGGGATGAGGAACGGCGAAATGCGGCGCGCGCCGCGGCTAACCAGCTCGCGGCAGTTGTCCTCGATCATCGGCAGGCCGCCGATCCCGGAGCCCACCATGCAGCCGATGCGGTCGCGGTTGGCGTCGGTCACCTCGAGACCCGCGTCCTTCAGCGCCTGCACCGACGCCGCGATGCCGTAGTGGATGAAGGTGTCCATGCGCCGCGCCTCCTTGGCCGGCACATAGGCGGCAACGTCGAAGCCCTTGACCTCACCGGCAATCCGGCAGCCGAAGCCGGCCGTGTCGAAGCGCGTGATCCGTCCGATGCCGGAGCGGCCCGCGACCAGGTTGGCCCACGCCGTGGCCACGTCATTGCCGACCGGACTGACCATGCCGAGTCCAGTGACGACGACACGGCGGCGCCCGGAACGGGCGTCAGCGGCAGCCATGGAAGAGGATGAAGGAAGGAAGGAGGAGCAACGGCGCGCGGCCAGGACCCGGCCGCACTGCGCTTACTTCTTGAGGTGCGCGTTCACGTAGTCGATGGCCTGCTGCACGGTGCGGATCTTCTCCGCTTCTTCGTCGGGGATCTCGCATTCAAACTCGTCTTCGAGCGCCATCACGAGTTCGACGGTGTCCAGCGAGTCGGCGCCCAGGTCCTCGACAAAGGCCGATTCGTTCTTGATGTCGGCTTCATTGACGCCCAGTTGTTCGGCGACGATTTTTTTGACTCGCTGTTCGATGTTCTCCATGACTCCTCCAGGGAAAGATCCCGCATAGGCCGCAGGTTGCAGCCGGCTTCGAGCGGCCATTGCAAAAGGCACGACGCCGCAAGAACACGCGGGCGCGATTCTAGCTCAGCCGACCCCGCCGCCCGTGCTGCGCCACCACCCGGCCGCGGGTCTCGGCCAGGGGAAAAAAGCGCTTTCAACTCATGTACATGCCGCCGTTGACGTGGAGCGTGGCACCGCTGACGTAAGCGCCGGCAGGCGAGGCGAGGAAGGCGACCATGACGGCCACGTCGTCGGGCTGGCCGAGCCGGCCGAGCGGGATCTGCGACAGCAGCGCCTGGGTCTGCTGGTCCGACAGCGCGCGCGTCATGTCGGTGTCGATAAAGCCGGGTGCCACGCAGTTGACGGTGATGCCGCGGCTGCCGACTTCGCGCGCCAGCGCGCGCGTCATGCCGGCCACGCCGGCCTTAGCGGCCGCATAGTTAGCCTGGCCCACATTGCCGGAACTACCGACGACCGAAGTGATATTGATGATGCGGCCACCCTTGGCCTTCATCATGGGCCGCAGCACGGCGCGCGACAGGCGGAACACGGCCGACAGGTTGGTGTCGATCACCGCCGCCCAGTCCTCATCCTTCATGCGCATGGCGAGCGTGTCCCGCGTGATGCCGGCGTTGTTCACCAGCACCGACAGCCTGCCATGGGCCTTGACGATCTCCTCGACCAGCGCATCGGATGCCGCGGCGTCGGTCACGTCGAGCACCGCGCCGCGACCCTTACCGCCGCGTTCGCGCAGGCGCTCGTCGATGGCCTGCGCACCGGCACTGCCGGTGGCCGTTCCGATCACGGTCGCGCCGGCGGCAGCGAGCTGGTCGAGGATGGCGCGCCCGATGCCGCGCGAGGCCCCGGTCAGCAGCACCACCTCTCCGGCCAGTGCATCGGCGGCAATCACCTTGCTTGCGTTCATGGCTTGGTCCCTGATGGGTCTGTCGTCAGCCGGCCTTGAGCCGGGCCAGCACGTCCTGCAGCGAGGTGGGGTCGAACAGCGCCAGACCTTCCACGCCCGGCGCGCAACGCCGCGCCAGCCCGGCCAGCACCTTGCCCGGACCGCACTCGACGAGGTGGGTGACCCCCTCGGCCGCCATCTTCTGAACGATCTGCGCCCATCGCACCGGACCCGCCGCCTGCCGCGCGAGCGCGTCTCGAATGCGCGCCGGATCGGTCTGCACGGTCACGTCGATGTTGTTGATCACCGGCACCTGTGGTGCATGCATTGGCACGGTCGCCAGCCGCTCGGCCAGCTTGACGCTGGCAGGGGCCAGGAGCGACGAATGAAACGGCGCCGACACCGCCAGAGGCACCGCGCGCTTGGCACCCAGCCGCTTGGCGACCTCGCAGGCGCGCGCCACTGCTGCGGTATGGCCGGCGATCACCACCTGCGACGGGGCATTGAAGTTGACCGGTTCGACGATCTCGTCTGCAGCCCCTTGCGCCGCCTCGGCACAGGCCTGCGCCACGGCTGAATCGTCCAGCCCGAGTATGGCCGCCATGGTGCCGCTGCCCACCGGCACCGCCTCCTGCATCGCCTGGGCGCGATAGCGAACCAGTTGCACCGCGTCCTCCAGGCTGAACACGCCGGCTGCGGTCAGTGCGGTGTACTCCCCCAGGCTGTGACCCGCCATGACGTCCGGCAGCGGTCCGCCCGCCGCCCGCCAGGCGGCGTAGCAGGCCAGGCAGGTGGCCAGCATCGCCGGCTGCGTGTTGACCGTGAGCCCGAGTTCTTCGGCCGGGCCACGGGCAATCAGCGCAGCGAGATCTTGACCTAGGGCAGCACTGGCTTGCTGCATCACCGCCTGCACCTCGGCGTTACCGGCCCAGGCGTCGAGCATGCCCACCGACTGTGAACCCTGTCCCGGGAAAACGAGAGCGATCTTCATGGCGAATGAGGAGAGAATCCAGAACGCTACATGCGCAGCAACACCGAGCCCCAGGTGAAGCCGCCGCCCACGCCCTGCAGCACGACGTGCTGTCCCGGCCGGATGCGGCCGTCGCGCACCGCCAGGTCGAGCGCCAGCGGGACGCTGGCTGCCGAGGTGTTGCCGTGGCAATCGACGGTGGCCACCAACCGCTCGTCCGGCAGGCCGAGCTTGCGCACCGTGGCCGCGAGAATGCGCGCATTGGCCTGATGCGGGATCAGCCAGTCCACCTGATCGACTGTCATGCCGGCATCGGCGAGCACCTCGCGCGCGCTCGACTCCAGCACGCTCACAGCCAGCTTGAACACAGCCTGACCGTCCATGCGCAGGAAGGGATCGCCAACCACAGCGCCGCCCTCGACCCGTCCTGCGGTGCAGAGGATGCCCGCCTGACGGCCGTCGGCGTGCAGGCGGGCGGCCAGAACGCCGGGCTCGCGCGCCGCCTCAAGCACCACCGCGCCGGCGCCATCACCGAACAGCACGCAGGTCGTGCGGTCGTTCCAGTCGAGGATGCGCGAGAACACCTCGGCTCCGATCACCAGCGCGCAGCGATGGGTACCGCTGCGAATCAGCGCATCGGCCACCGTCATTGCGTAGACGAAACCGCTGCACACCGCCTGGACGTCGAAGGCCGCCGCGCCGGCGTTGCCGAGCCGGGCCTGCACCAGGCAGGCGGTCGACGGGAACATCTGGTCGGCGGTGGAAGTCGCCAGCACGATCAGGTCCACTTCGTCGGCGCTGCGACCCGCGGCGGCCAGCGCGGCGCGCGCGGCCGCTTCGGCAAGGTCCGCGGTGCCCTGCCCCGGCGCGGCGAGGTAGCGCTGCCGGATGCCGGTGCGGGAAACGATCCACTCATCGGAAGTCTCGATCCCGCGTGAGGCCAGTTGCGCGGCGAGTTCGTCGTTGCTGACGGCGCGCGCCGGCAGCGCGCTGCCGGTACCCGTCACGCGCGAGACCCGAGGCGCCGGCGATGCACTCACCGAACAGCCACTCGATCGGCCAAGGCGCCTGAGCCGACCGGTTCGTCGCCTTGCGACTCGGCACCGGCGGGCGGCGGCGCGGCGCCCAGTTGCGCCAGGAAGGGCTGCATCGCAGCGATCGTACGCTCCAGCAGCCGGTGGCGCGCGGCCTCGCAGGCGCGCCGGATCGCCTGCTCGAAACCGTAAGCGTCGGCCGAGCCATGGCTCTTGATGACGATCCCGCGCAGCCCGAGCAGGCTCGCGCCGTTATAGCGCCGCGGATCGACGCGCCGCTTGAAGCGGGCCAGTACCGGGTAGGCGAGCACGGCGAGCGCCCGCGACAGCGGTCCGCGCGTGAACTCGTCCTTGATCATGCCGGCCAGCATCTGCGCCAGTCCCTCCGAAGCCTTGAGCGCCACGTTGCCGACGAAGCCGTCGCACACGATCACGTCGGTGGTGCCCTTGTAGATGTCGTTGCCTTCGACGTTGCCGTGGAAGTTCAGAGGGCTGGCGCGCAGCAGTTCGGCCGCCTGCTTGGCGACCTCGTTGCCCTTGATCGCCTCCTCGCCGATGTTGAGCAGGCCCACGGTCGGCCGCTCCTTTTCCTCCACTGCCGCCACCAGCGAGGAGCCGAGCACGGCGAACTGCAGCAGATGCTCGGCCGTGCAGTCGACATTGGCGCCGAGGTCGAGCACCGTGGTGGTGCCGCCCTTCTGGTTGGGTATGACCGAGGCGATCGCCGGCCGGTCGATTCCGTCGAGCGTCTTGAGCACGAAGCGGGAGATTGCCATTAGGGCGCCGGTGTTGCCGGCGCTCACCGCAGCGTCGGCACGGCCGTCCTTGACGAGGCCGACGGCAACGCGCATCGAGGAATTGCGCTTGCCGCGAAGCGCCAGCGCCGGCGGATCGTCCATGGCGACCACTTCGTCGGCGTGAACGACCTCGATGCGGTCGCGCATGGCGGCCGCGCCGGCGAGTGCGGGCTCGATCTGTTCGGCACGGCCGACCAGCAGCAGGAAGGCCTCGGATTCGCCTCGCAGGAAGGCGAGCGCAGCCGGAACGGTGACCGCCAGCCCGTGGTCACCGCCCATGCAGTCGATGGCGACGCGAATCGTCATCGCCGTGGCGATCGGTCGAGGAAGGACGGCCGGCGCGGCGCGCGGTCAGAGCGGCAAGACGGAAGAAAGCATCCGGACACGAGGCGCCGCAAGGGACGGCTTACTCGTCGTTCTTGGTGGCCACGACCTTCTTGCCACGATAGAAGCCGTTGGGGCTCACGTGATGACGGCGATGCACCTCGCCAGTGGAGGGCTCGATCGCGGTCGGCGGGTTGGTCAGGAAGTCGTGCGCGCGATGCATGCCGCGCTTGGAGGCCGACTTCTTGTTCTGCTGGACTGCCATGGCGTTCCCCTGAAGCGAAGCCAAGGATTCTAACCCAGACGCCCCGGCCCAGGAAACGGATTGCAGGGAAAAAGCTAGTGGCGGCGGGACCTTAGCTTCTCCAGCGCCGCAAACGGGTGGGGCCGCTCAAGGACTGCCTCGTCGACCCCGGCCGCACGCGGCCGCCGCTCGGCCGGCGGCCGGCAGTGATCATGGCGCGGCGACATCGGCAGCGCGAGCAGCGCCTCGTCCTCCAGCAGGTTGCGCAGGTCGAAACGTGCTGATCCCAGCAAGGGCTCCTCCTCGGCCTCGTCCACCGGCAGTTGCGCCAGTTCCGGCTCGGTTGCCACGAAAAAGTAACGCGCCTGCCCGCCGAGAGCCCAGCGCAGCGGTTCACCGCAGCGGTCGCACGCGAGGTCGATCTGGCCGCCGAACTGCAGGCGCGCGCTGGGACGCCCCCGTTCGTCGATGAAGCCAGTCAGCGCGAACGCGATCGGCGCACCGGCTGCGCTGTCGGCGGGTCGGCCGGCCTGCTCTGCGGCCAGCCGCGGCAACTGCGCCAGCGTGTAGGAGCCGGCCCGGGTGGAACCGGTTTCGGCCAGGTCGAACACGTCTACCAGGTCGGCAGACGCGGGGCGGCGTGGCTGGGCGGTCATGGCCATGCGAAAGGAAGATGCCGCCAAGATCGGGCGGCGGGACGTCGAGGAACAAGTGGCAAGCACACGCGAACCGGGCGCACCGATGCGGCTGGCACGCT
Organism: Burkholderiales bacterium; assembly: GCA_020248865.1. Lineage (GTDB taxonomy): Bacteria > Pseudomonadota > Gammaproteobacteria > Burkholderiales > Burkholderiaceae_F > JALHMQ01. The sequence continues at coordinate 286,333 of JADCGS010000001.1, forward strand.
CGCTAGACTGACGGTGGCGGGGCCATCAAGCATCGCGTCGCCGCCGCCGCCCGCCTTGCCACCTTCCATTCATGCCACCGATCGTACTCGCGTCCACTTCGCCCTACCGGCGCGAACTGCTGGCGCGACTGCGCCTTCCATTCGAGGTTACGGCACCGTCGGTGGACGAGACACCGGTCGCCGGTGAGCCGCCGCGCGTGCTGGCCCGCCGCCTGGCCCTGGCCAAGGCGGGCGCGGTGGCGCGGCAGCGGCCCGAGGCCATCGTGATCGGCTCGGACCAAGTGGTCGACCTCGCGGGTGAACCGCTCGGCAAGCCGGGCGGCTTCGACGCGGCGCTGGAACAACTGGAGCGCATGCAGGGCCGCGAGGTGGTGTTCCACACCGCGGTAGCCGTGATCCACGGCGCACTGAGCGAGGTGACGGAAGTGCCGACCACCGTGGCGTTCCGTCAGTTGCCGCCAGCGCGGCTGGCGGCCTACCTGGCGACAGACAAGCCCTACGACTGCGCCGGTTCGGCCCGGATCGAATCGCTCGGCATCGCGCTGCTGCGCGCGGTGCGCAGCGACGACCCGACCGCGCTGATCGGCCTGCCCCTGATCGCCGTGATCGCAGCACTCGAGCGCTGCGGCGTGACGGTTCCCGGCTGATGGCGGGCTGCTTGCTGCTGCTGCCCTGCGGCGTCGCCGACGGCATGGCCCTCGCGACGCTGCCGGCGGCCACGCTCGAAGCGGCGCGCGGCTGCAGCCACTTTCTGGCCGAGAACGCCAGGACCGCACGGGCGTTCCTCAAGGAAGTCAGCCATCCACGGCCGCTGCAGTCGCTGCAGATCGTCGAGATCGGCCCCGCGCCCGAGGCCGCCAGCGTGGATGACTGGCTGCAGCCGCTGGCGGCTGGCCACGACCTCGCGGTGGTCGCGGAGGCCGGCTGTCCCGGCGTGGCCGACCCTGGAGCGCTGATTGCCGCACGCGCGCACGAGCGGGGCTTCGCAGTGCGGCCGCTGGTCGGACCGTCGGCGATCCTGCTCGCGCTCATGGCCGGCGGCGGCAATGGCCAGCGCTTCCGCTTCGTGGGCTACCTGCCACAGGACAGCGCCGGTCGGGCTCTGCGCCTGCGTGAGCTCGAAGCTGCGGCCCGCATGGGCGAGACCCAGTTGTTCATCGAAACGCCGTATCGAAACGACCGGCTGTTCGATGCGCTGCTGGCGACCTGCGCCCCGGCCACGCGCATGTCGGTGGCCGTCGCCTTGACCGCGCCGGACGAGTTCATTGCCACCCGCAGCATCGCGCAGTGGCGCAGCGCCGCACGCCCCATGCTGACCAAGCGGCCGGCCGTGTTCAGCCTGCTGCCGCCGCAGCGTTAGGTGGCGCGCGCACCACGTCGTCCGGCTGCCAGTACAGCGCGCCGCCGCGTTCGACCAGCGTCAGCGGGCGCAGGGAGCCGCGGCCGGCGCAGGGTCCGCCGGCACAGCGACCCGTGGCAGGCTCGTAGAGGGCGCCATGCGTGGCGCACATCAGGAATTCGCCCTCGCTGTCGAAGAAGACACCAGGTTGCCAGTCCAGCTCCATGGCCACGTGCGCGCACTGGTTCAGGTAAGCGTGCGCCCGGCCCTGCCGACGGATCGCGAAGCCGGTGGCGGTGCGCCCCGCCAGTTCGACCGCAAAGCGCAGCCCTGGCCCGCCATCGACCAGTTCGTCGCTGGCGGCCAGGCGAATCAGTGCGGCAGCAGCCATCGGCGCAATTCGGCCACGGAGTCGACCAGCAGCATCGGCTGGCAGGCGGCCAGTTGCTCGCGCGGGTGGGCGCCGTAGGTCACGCCCACGGCCTCGGCGTGGGCGGCCGCAGCCATCTGCAGGTCGTGGGTGGTGTCGCCGACCATGAGAACCCGCGCCGGCGCGACTCCGAACTCGTCCGCCAGTTCGAGCAGCATCGCCGGATGCGGTTTCGGATGGGTCTGGTCGGCGCAGCGCGTTGCGTCGAACAGCGCCGTCATGCCGGTAGCCGCCAGCGCGCGCTGCAGACCGGCAGTGTTCTTGCCCGTGGCGATCGCGGTGGGCATGCCGGTAGCCCGCAGCGCCTCGACCAGCGCCCGCGCCCCGGCGAACAGCGTCAGCGTTTCCTCGGCGGCAAAGTAGTGGTGGCGGTAGCGCAGGGAAAAATCATGCGCCTGGTCGGCCGGCAACGAGGGCACGGCGCGCGCCAGCGCGTCGCGCAGCCCAAGGCCGATGACGTGGCTGGCGGTCGCGAAGTCCGGCACCGGCAGCGCCAGGTCGGCAGCCGCCGCCTGGATCGCGCGCGCGATGGTGGCCGTCGAGTCGATCAGCGTGCCGTCCCAGTCGAACACGACGAGGTCAAAGCGCTGCCGCACGGGCCAACTCCCTGACGAAGTCATCGCACTCGCGCGGCAGCGCCGACTGCAGATCGAGCGGCTCGCCGCTCACCGGATGCGCCAGCGTCGTGCGCGCCGCGTGCAGGAACATGCGGCCCAGGCGCGCGCCGAAATGGCCCCGCGCTGCGCGGCGGTTCAGCTCGAAGTCGCCGTACTTGTCGTCGCCCACGATCGGAAAGCCCAGGTGCGCCAGGTGCACGCGGATCTGATGGGTCCGGCCGGTCTTCAGCTCCGCCTGCAGCAAAGAGAAATCGCCCGCGGCACTGCGCAGCCGCGCCTGCAGATTGAACACCGTGTGCGATGACTGGCCGTCGTCCTCGCTGACGGCCACCCGGCGCTCGCCGGCGCGGGTCACGAACTTGGCCAGCGGCAGCCTGACGTGCTGGCGATCGTTGACCCAGTCACCCTTCACCAGCACGAGATAGCGCTTGTCGACCTGGCCCTCGCGCAGCATCGCGTGCAGCGCCACCAGGGCCCGCCGCGACTTGGCCAGCAGCAGGATGCCGGAAGTCTCGCGGTCCAGACGGTGGGCCAGTTCGAGAAAGGGCTGATGCGGTCGCGCCGCCCGCACCCGCTCGATCAGGCCATGCGCAATGCCGCTGCCGCCATGGGCAGCCAGGCCGGCCGGCTTGTCCACCGCCAGCAGATACTCGTCTTCATACAGCACCGGCGGCACCTCGCCGCGCGGTGGCGGCGGCGCGGCAGGAACAACGCCGAGCCGCATCGGCGGTATGCGCAGTTCGTCACCCTCGGCGAGGCGCTGGTCGGCCCGGGCGCGCGCCCGGTTCACGCGCACCTCTCCGCTGCGCACGACCCGGTAGATGTGGCTCTTGGGTACCCCGCGAGCCAGCCGCAGCAGGAAGTTGTCGAGCCGCTGCCCGGCGCCGTCCGCCCCGACCATGACAAAACTCACCCGGTCGGGCTCCAGGCGTGGCTCGGCGGCGTTGCGGCGCATGCGGCGCGGTCGGCGACCCGGTCGTTACGGGATCGCTGAACAACAACGGGCAAAGTGAACCTGCATATATACTTATCCGGTTGAAGTTGGGCGCTGTCGTTCAAGCGATTTTGAGCAGGACGGACGGGCCACGCGGCTTCTGGTGCAACCTGGAACGGTGCCGGCTTCACAGCTCGGTGGCGATTGTAGCCAGCCGCCTCTTCCCGCACTGCGCGTGGCGCCTGCGGCCGAGGACGGTCGGCGTCGCCACCGCGAGTTCCGGCGTCCGGTCTTCGTGCGGTGCACGGCCGAACCCGGCTTGAAGCAAACCCAGGAGCCGCGCCGCCTTCGGGTGTGGCCGGCTCGGCTGAAGCAGACGGATGGTTCATCGCGCAGGCACAGCGCCTGTGCGACCGGCAAACTGGATCCCGCACGTGCTGACCTTGCGACTTTCTCCGGCGTCCCGCGCCGCGCCCCCGGGCGCCGCCGGTGCGCGCGTACCGGACCGTGCCTCGGCGCGGACTCCCGGGCGCGGTCGCTGCGCAGCGCGCTGATTCCGTTGTGCGCGCCATGGCGGCGCGCCTGTCGGCTCCTCCCCCCGCTTCGGCACAAGTGCCCCGAGAAGGCGCAAGGAGCGACTGAATGAAGCGGATGCTGTTCAACGCCACGCACGCGGAAGAGCTGCGCGTGGCCATCGTGGACGGCCAGCGGCTGGTGGACATCGACATCGAGACCGCCGGCCGCGAGCAGCGCAAGTCCAACATCTACAAGGGCGTCGTCACCCGCGTCGAGCCCTCCCTGGAGTCCTGTTTCGTCGACTACGGCGAGGAACGCCACGGCTTTCTGCCGTTCAAGGAGATCTCGCGCAGCTACTTCCGCCAGGGCGTCGACGTGGGTCGCGCCAGCATCAAGGAGGCGATCGCCGAAGGCCAGGAACTGATCGTCCAGGTCGAAAAGGAGGAGCGCGGCAACAAGGGGGCCGCTCTGACCACCTTCATCTCGCTGGCGGGCCGCTACCTGGTGCTGATGCCCAACAACCCGCGTGGCGGCGGCGTGTCGCGCCGCATCGAGGGCGAGGACCGGCAGGAACTGCGCGAGGCCATCGACGCGCTCGACCTGCCGCAGGGCATGAGCGTCATCGCGCGCACGGCCGGGATTGGGCGCCAGGTCGAGGAACTGCAGTGGGATCTGAACTACCTGCTGACGCTATGGAAGGCGGTCGAAGATGCCGCCCGGCCGCTGTACGAGCAGCAGGCCGATGATCCGGACAACCCCGGCAAGAAAAAGGCGAGCTACACGGCCGAGGCGCGTGGCGCCGACGGGCAGAAGAACAAGCGGGTGAACCCGGCGCCGTTCCTGATCTTCGAGGAGTCCAACCTCGTGATCCGCGCCATCCGTGACTACTACAGCCCGTCGATCGGCGAAATCCTGATCGACTCGGACGACGTCTACGAGCAGGCCCGGCAATTCATGCTGCACGTGATGCCGAACGACGCACCGCGCGTCAAGCGCTACAAGGACGACGTTCCGCTGTTCTCGCGGTTCCAGATCGAGCACCAGATCGAGACGGCGTACTCGCGCACCGTGCCGCTGCCCTCGGGCGGCGCCATCGTGATCGACCACACCGAGGCGCTGGTGGCCATCGACGTCAACTCGGCGCGGGCCACGCGCGGTTCCGACATCGAGGAGACCGCCACCAAGACCAACCTGGAGGCCGCCGAGGAAGCCGCCCGCCAACTGCGCCTGCGCGACCTGGGCGGGCTGATCGTCATCGACTTCATCGACATGGAGGAGTCGAAGAACCAGAAGGCCGTCGAGCAGCGCCTGAAGGACGCGCTGCACTTCGACCGTGCCCGCGTGCAGATGGGCAAGATCTCGCGCTTCGGCCTGATGGAGCTGTCGCGCCAGCGCCTGCGCCCGGCCCTGAACGAGGGCTCGCACATCACCTGCCCGCGCTGCAACGGCGTGGGCGTGATCCGCGACACCGAGAGCTCGGCTCTGCACGTGCTGCGTATCCTGCAGGAAGAGGCGATGAAGGAAGGCACCGCGGCCGTGCACGTGCAGGTGCCGGTCGAGGTGGCAACCTTCCTGCTCAACGAGAAGCGGATGGACATCGCCAAGATCGAGGCGCGCCTGCGCGTGTCGATCGTGCTGATTCCGAACAAGCACCTGGAGACGCCGCACTACAAGATCGAGCGCCTGCGCCACGACGACGAACGGCTCGACCAGGCCAAGGCGAGCTTCGAGCGCGCCGAAGCGCCGCAACTGGACACGCCCTACAGCCGCGACAAGGCGGATGCCGGCAACGGCAGGCCCAGGCAGGAGGCGGTGGTGCGCGGCATCGTGCCCGCCACACCGGCGCCGGTGGTTGCGCCACCTGCGCCGGCGCCCGCACCGGCGCCTGCGATCCCGGCCCGAGCGGCAGTTCCCGCGCCAGCACCCTCGCTGTGGGCCACGATCAAGTCCTGGTTCGGCACGGAGCCGAGTCCGGCACCCGCGCCGCCGCCTCAGGCCGCCGCCGCCGCACCCCAACCCGAGAGCCGGCGCGGCGAGCGTCGAGGCGAGCGTCGTGACGAGCGCGGCGGTCGCGTCCGCCGCGGCGGACGCGACAACAAGCGCGACGAGCAGCGCGACGACAAGCGGACCGAGCGCAGCGACGAGCGTCCTGGCCGCGGCGTGGCCAAGCCGGCAGAAGAGCGCAAGGGCGGCGCGGTGAAGCACGACCAACCCGAAGCCGGCAGCCGTACTGATGGCAAGCCCGAGGGTGGCGGCGAGCGGCGCAGCGAGCGCCGCCGTGGTGGTCGCAGCGAGCGTGGCGAGCGCGCGGCGAACGCGCCGGCCGAGGAGAAATTGCAGTCAACGGCTGTTGAGGCCCCTGAAGCGAGCGCTGGCGCCGCCGCGGCACCACCGACCGACGCGTCGATGCCCGGCACCCTCGATGCGCTCGTGCAGCCGCAGCCCGACGCGACCGCCCCCGCAAGCGAGGCGCCGGCTGGCGGCGAGGCCGGCGACGAACGCCGCGGCCGCCGGCGTCGGCGTCGCCGCGGGCGCGGAGCTGACCGCAGCGCCGCAGCGGCGCCTGGCGATCAGGCCGAAGCGCTGGACCTGGACGACGGCGCAGAAGATGCCGAGACGGAGCCGGCCCCGCCGGCCCCGCCGGCTACGGCGGCAGCTAAGACGCCCGCTCCAGCACCCTCGGAGGCGACCACCGCCGCAGCAGCGCCGGCACTTGCGCCGATGCCGTCGCCGGTACCGGAGCCGGCGCCGGTAACGGCTCTGCAGCCGCCGCCCACCGCCACGCCGATCGAACTGGCGCAGCCGCTCGATCGGCCGCGTTTGCAGCCGGCGCCGCTGCCGGTCGACGCGCTGCTGCCCGTGCTGCAGAGCGCCGGTCTGGCACTGGTTCAGACCGCGCCCGAGCGCCTGGCTGAAGTGCAGGCGCGCATTGCGGCCGAACCGCGGCCGCCACGCCTGCCGCGCGAGCGACCGGTGCTGCCGCCGCTGGACACCGCCCCGCTGGTGCAGGTCGAGACGCGCAATTAGCGGCGGCGCGGCGCGGCGACGCCGGACCCGCGCCGCCCGCCAACCGGCGGGACAGCGCGGCAATGGTCATGCACGCCGCCTGCTGCACGCCACCTTGCCGGCGCGGCGCGGCTCGCTAACATCGGGCCTCGCCGCGCCGCAGCCTGCGCCCGGCGGCAGACCATGACCGACCGCATCATTCCACTGCTCGACGAACGCGTCGTCGCGATCCACCCGCCGCTGGCGCGGGATCTCGAGGCGCCCGACGGCCTGCTGGCCGACCGCCTGGGGCGGCCTCTGCGCGACCTGCGTATTTCGGTCACCGACCGCTGCAATTTCCGCTGCACCTACTGCATGCCTAAGGAGGTGTTCGACCCGGACTACCGCTTCCTGCCGCATGCCGACCTGTTGAGTTTCGAGCAGATCACCCGGCTGGCGCGCATCTTCATCGAGCACGGCGTGGAGAAGATCCGGCTGACCGGGGGCGAGCCGCTGCTGCGGCGCAACCTCGAGCGCCTGGTCGAGATGCTGGCGCGACTGACAACGCGCGACGGGCGGCCGCTGGACCTGACGCTCACAACCAACGGCTCCATCCTGGGTCGCAAGGCGAGGAGCCTGGTCGAAGCGGGACTGCGGCGCGTCACGGTCTCGCTCGACGCGCTCGACGACGCCGTGTTCAAGCGCATGAACGATGTCGACTTCCCGGTGACCGACGTGCTCGAGGGCATCGAGGCGGCGGCCGCTGCGGGGCTGGCGCCGATCAAGGTCAACATGGTGGTCAAGCGCGGGGTAAACGACCGCGAGATCGTCCCTCTGGCACGCCACTTCAAGGGCAGCGGCCACATCCTGCGCTTCATCGAGTTCATGGACGTGGGTTCGACCAACGGCTGGAAGATGGACGACGTGGTGCCGTCGGCCGAAGTGGTGGCGCGGCTGGACGCAGCCTTCGGAGTGCGCGCACTGGATGCCAACTACTCCGGCGAGGTGGCCGAGCGCTGGGGCTATGCCGACGGCAGCGGCGAGATCGGCGTCATATCCAGCGTGACCCGGGCCTTCTGCAGCGACTGCACGCGGGCCCGCCTGTCCACCGAGGGCAAGCTGTACCTGTGCCTGTTCGCGCAGCAAGGCTACGACCTGCGCGAGCTGGTGCGCGGCGGCGCCTCCGACGGCCAGCTGTCCACGGTGATCGGCCGCATCTGGCGCGCGCGCGCCGACCGCTACTCGGAGATCCGCAGCGAGGCCACCGTGCGCGAGAAGAAGATCGAGATGTCCTACATCGGCGGTTGACGAGGTGCCAGCGCGGCACGAGATCACCGGGCTCGTCCTGGCGGGCGGGCGCGGCCGCCGGATGGGCGGGGCCGACAAGGGGCTGGTCCTGCACGACGGCCAGCCGCTGGCGCAGCGCGTGATCGGGCGGCTCGATCCGCAGGTGGGCCGCGTGCTCGTCAGCGCCAACCGCAACCTGGACGTATACGCGCAGTGGGCGGCGGTCGTGACCGACCCCTTACCGGCGGCGTTTGGCGGGCCGCTGGTGGGCATCCTGGCAGCCTTGCAGCGCATCGATACCGAGTGGCTGCTGATCGCACCCTGCGACCTGCCGCAGCTGCCGCCCAATGCGTGCGAGCGGCTGGCCGCGGCGGTCGGTGCGCACGCCGCCGCCTACGCCTGCTGCGCCGGCGATCCCCGCGTCCACAGTCTGCTGTGTCTGCTGCACCGTCGCTGTGGCGCCCCCTTGCAGGCCCTGCTGGAGGCCGGCGAGGCGCGTGTCGGCGCAGCGCTCCAGGCGCTCGATGCGATCGCGGTTGCCTTCGACGCCGCCGAACTGACCAACCTCAACACACCGGATGAACTGGCTGCTGTCCGCGGGGCAAACGATGGCCGACGCTGAGCTGAGCGTTTCGCAGGCAGTCGCGCAACTGGCCGCCTTGCTCGACCCGGTGACCGCCTGCGAAACGGTACCGGTGGCCGATGCGGTCGACCGGGTGCTGGCCGCGCCGGTGCATGCGCGGGTCGACCAGCCCGCCTTCGACAACGCCGCCATGGACGGCTACGCGCTGCGGGCAGCCGACCTCGGCGAGCCGCAGTTGCAGTCCTGCGGACACAGCTACGCGGGCCATGGCTTCGGCGGCAGCCTGCAGCCGGGACAGTGCGTGCGCATCATGACAGGCGCGCCGCTGCCGGACGGTGCGGACACGGTGGTCATGATCGAGGACGTGCGCGTCGACGGCAGTACGGTGCAGGTGCTAAGGGCACCGGCGGCCGGCGCTAACGTGCGCCGCCGCGGCGAGCACCTGCGGGCCGCCACGCCGCTGCTGGCGCCGGGGCGCGTGCTCGATGCCGTAGCCTGCGCGCTGGCGGCCGGCGCAGGGGTGGCGCAGGTCGAGGTCCGGCGCCGCTTGCGCGTGGGCCTGGCCTCCACCGGCGACGAACTGGCCGATGCGCCGACTCCGCTGCCACCGGCCGGCACCTACGACGCCAATCGGCCGCTGCTGCTGATGAGCTTGCGGCGACTCGGTTTCGATACGTCCGACCTTGGCATCTGTGCCGATGAAGGCGCGGCCTTTGCCGCCCTGCTGCAGCGCGCCTTCGATCTTGAACTGGACGTGCTCCTGACCAGCGGCGGTGCCGCGCAGGGCGATGCCGATGTCGTGCGCCAGGCAGGCGGCATCCGCTTCCTGGCGCTCGATATCCGACCTGGCCGGGGTCTCGCATATGCGGTGCTGCACCGCGCCGACCGGCGCCTGGTGCTGCTCGGCTTGCCCGGCAACGTGGTGGCCGCCTACGTCATGTTTCACCTGGTCGCCCGGCCCGCGCTGCGGCACCTGGCATTCGCCTGCGGGCCGGCGCTGCCGCGCCTGTGGCTGCCGCTGGCGCAGGCGGCGGAAACCCGCGGCGGCCGCATCGACTGGCGGCGCGCACGCATCGTGGCGCAGGACGGCGGCGCGAGGGTCGAACTGCTGGCCGAGCAAGGCTCGGCGATGCTGCGCACCGTGGCGGAGGCCGACGCGCTGGTGGCCATCGGCCCGGCCGCGCGAGTGCCAGCCGGCACGCCGGTGGAGGTGATCCCGCTGGCCATGCTGTAGCGGCAACGGCGGCCCCGCGGGCGGCACAGCCCTCAGAACCGCTTCATCAACCCCAGCAGCTTGTGCGTCAGCGGCGAATACGGCGGCGTGAACAGCTTCATCCCGTTGAAGCGGGCCTGGTGGAACACCGGCTTGAGCTTGCTGAAGGTCTCGAAGCCCCAGAGACCGTGGTAGTGCCCCATGCCCGACGGGCCGACGCCACCGAACGGCAGCGTGTCCTGCGCCACGTGCAGCAGGGTGTCGTTGACCGAGACCCCGCCGGCATGGGTGGCGCGCAGCATCGCCTCGGTGCGCGCCGCGTCGTGGTCGAACCAGTACAGCGCCAGCGGCCGCGGCCGCGCGTTGACGAAGGCGATCGCCTCATCGACCGCGTCGTAGGGCACGAGCGGCAGGATCGGCCCGAAGACCTCCTCCTGCATGAGGTTCAGGTGGCAGGACGGATCGACGACCAGGTGCAGCGCAAGCCGGTGCGCCACATCGTCCTGGGCTGGACCGTCGAACAGGGCCTCGACGCGCGCCCCCTGCGCACGCGCCTGCGCCAGCAGGCCGCCCAGGCGCGCGTACTGACGCGCATTGACCACGCTGCAGTAGCCGGCGTTGGCCAGCCCACCGGGCACCATGACGCGCGACTGCGTGCGCGCCTGATTGACGAACTCGTCCATCTGCGCACGCGACACCAGCACGTAGTCGGGCGCGATGCAGGTCTGTCCGGCATTCAGCAGCTTGCCCGCCAGCACGCGCTCGACCGCGTGCGCCAGGGGGTAACCCGGCGCCACGATCGCCGGGCTCTTGCCCCCCAGTTCCAGCGTGACTGGCGTGAGGTTTGCCGCAGCCGCCGCCATCACCTTGCGCCCGACCGCGGTGGAGCCGGTGAAAATCAGGTGGTCGAAGGGCAGCCGGCTGAACTCGGCCGCCACTTCCGGCCCGCCCTGCACCACGTCGACCTCCTCGGCCGCGAACCAGAAAGCCACGAGCCGCGCCAGCAGCGCGCTGAACTGCGGCGTGATCTCGGACGGCTTGACGAGCACGCGGTTGCCGGCGGCCAGTGCGACCGCCAGCGGCGCCACCGACAGGTATAGCGGGTAGTTCCATGGAGCCAGCACGCCAACCACCCCGAGCGGCTGCGGCAGCACCTGCGCGCGCGCCGGCAGGAACCACTTGGACACCCCGACCCGGCGCGGCCGCATCCAGCGCTCGCCCTGCGCCAGCGCGTGGCCGATCTCCTGCACGCTGGCAAAGACCTCGGCGATCTGCGTCTCGAGCGCCGGCCGGCCGCCGAAGTCGGCATCGATCGCGCGGGCGAATTCGTGCTCGTTCTTCAGCACCAGTTGGTGCAGACGCCGCAGCCGGTCGCGCCGTACAGGCCACGCCGGATAAGGGTCCGCGGCGAACGCGGCCCGCTGGCGCTCGAAGGGCAGGCGCAGAGCCTGCGGCAGATCGACCTGGCTGGCGTCGGCAAGATTCATTCGGCAAGCTCCTCCACTCGGCAGGCTCCTCTGTTCCATCCTACCGGCGCCGCACCGGTCGCATCTGGAGCATGGCGCCTAATGTGGCCGCGGCGCGGCCGGGACCGCCACCGCCACCGCTACGCCACGCCACCGCCAAGCTTGCCGCGGCAGCGCCGATGCTGCACAGTCCGCGCCGCCGCCCCACCCTGCCCGACTCCTGTCCGACCCGCTCATGCAGACCCTCCACGCCTTGTTCGGCTGCGCCGGCCTGCTGCTCCTGTGCTGGTTACTGTCCGAGCAACGCCGCGCCGTGCGCTGGCGCACCGTGGGCAGCGGCCTGGCGCTGGCCTTTGCACTGGCGCTCGGCCTCCTGCACCTGCCCCCGCTGCAAGCGGCGCTGGCGCTGGTCAACGAGGGCGCCAACGCCCTGCAGCACGCCACGCAGGCGGGCACAGCGTTCGTCTTCGGCCACCTGGGCGGCGGCCCGCTGCCCTATGCCGAGACCGCGCCCGGAGCGAGCTTCGTGCTGGCTTTCCGTGTGCTGCCGCTGGTGCTGGTCGTGGCGGCGCTGTCGGCCCTGCTGTTTCACTGGCGCCTGCTGCCGCTGGCGGTACGTGCCTTCGCGGTGCTGCTGCGCCGGACGATGGGGGTCGGCGGCACCGTCGGCGTGTCGGCAGCGGCCAACGTGTTTGTCGGCATGGTCGAAGCGCCGCTGGTCGTCAAGCCCTACCTGGCGCGGCTGTCGCGCGGCGAGCTCTTCATGGTCATGAACTGCGGCATGGCCACCATCGCCGGCACGGTGCTGGTGCTGTACGCCGCCATCCTCGGCGCGCGGCTGCCCGATGCGCTGGGGCACCTGCTGGTGGCCTCGATCGTGGCGACCCCGCTGGCGCTGGTGGTGGCCGCGCTGATGGTGCCCGGCAGCACGACCGAGGAAGCCACCATCAACTTGCCGCGCGAGGATGCGAGCAGCATCGCCGCCGTCACGCGCGGCACCCTCGAGGGCGTGCAGCTCCTCATCTACATCGTGGCCATGCTGCTGGTGTTCGTGGCGCTGGTGGCGCTCGCCAATGCTGCGCTGGGCTTGCTGCCTGCCGTGGCGGGGGCGCCGCTGTCGCTGGAACGCATGCTGGGATGGCTGTTCTCTCCGCTGGCCTTGCTGATCGGGGTGCCGTGGCACGAGGCCGCGGTAGCCGGCAGCCTGCTCGGCAAGAAGACCGTGCTCAACGAGTTTCTCGCCTACCTGGACTTGGCCGCGTTGCCGCCCGAGGCGCTGAGCGAACGCAGCCGCCTGCTGCTGACCTACGCGCTGGCCGGCTTCGCCAACTTCGGCAGCCTCGGCATCATGCTCGGCGGTCTGGGGGCCATGCTGCCGGCCGAGCGGCGCAACGAACTGGCCGAACTCGGCCTGAAGTCGGTCCTGGCGGGCCTGCTGACCACCTGCCTGACTGCGGCCATGGTCGGTCTCGTCGTCTGACCTCTGCGGCCCTCAAGGTGCCGGCCGCTTGACCCGGAACCACGCCGCATACAGCGCCGGCAGGAACAGCAGCGTCAACACCGTGGCCACGATGAGGCCGCCCATGATCGCCACCGCCATCGGCCCCCAGAACACGCTGCGCGACAGCGGGATCATTGCCAGCACCGCGGCCGCCGCCGTCAGCATGATCGGCCGGCAGCGCCGCACGGCGGCCTCGACGATGGCGGTCCAGGTCGGCACGCCGGCTTCCTCGTCGCGCTCGATCTGGTCCACCAGGATCACCGAGTTGCGGACGATCATGCCCACCAGCGCGATCACGCCCAGCTGGGCCACGAAGCCGAACGGCCGCTGCAGCAGGAGCAGCGCCGCGGCGGCGCCGATGAAGCCCAGTGGCCCGGTCAGGAACACCAGCAGGCTGCGCGAGAAGCTGTGCAGCTGGAGCATCAGCAGCGTGAAGATGACGAACAGCGCCAGCGGCACGTTGGCCGCGATGGCCTGACCGGCCACCGCGCTGCGCTCGGCCGCTCCGGCGATGACGACCCGGTAGCCCGGCGGCAGCCGCTCGCGCAACTGCGCGAGCTCGGGCGAGTTCCACACCTGCGAGGTCACCGTCGGCCCCTGCACGCCGTCGCGCACCTCGCTCTGCACCGTGATGGCGTAGTTGCGGTTCTCGCGCCAGATGACGCCCGGCTCCCAGTCGAAGTGCGCCTTCACGAGCTGCGACAGGGGCACGTAGCGGCCCGAGGCGGTGACCATGTTGGCATCGGCCAGGCGCGCGATGGTGTCGCGCTCCGAGAACGGCTGGCGCAGCACGATGTCGATCAGCTCGTCGCCCTCGCGGAATTCGCCGATGCGGGTGCCCGACAGGATGGTCTGCGCCGCGCGCGCCAGTAGTTGCGTGTTGACGCCGAGCGCCCGCGCCTTGGCCTGGTCGATTTCCAGGCGCAGCGACTTGACCTGCTCGTTCCAGTTGTCGTTGACGCCGATGCTGTTGGCGTTGGCGCGCAGCGCCGCCTTGACCTGCTCGGCGAGCGCGCGCACACGGACTGCATCGTCGCCCTCGACGCGGAACTGCACCGGATACGGCACCGGCGGCCCATTGGGCAGCAGCTTCACGCGCCCGCGCACATTGGGAAAGTCGTCCCGGAACAGCTGCAGCAGCTTCAGGCGCAACTCGTTGCGCTGGGCGAGGTCGCGCGTGGCGACGATGTACTGCGCCACGTTGCTCTGCGGGAAAACCTGGTCCTGCGGCAGGTAAAAGCGCGGGCTGCCGGTACCCACGTAGCCGGCGAAATACTCGACCTCCGGCTGCTGCTTGATAAACCGCTCGAAGCGCCGGGCTTCCATCTCGGTGGCCGCGTAGCTCGCGCCCTCGGGCAGCCACAGGTCGACCACCAGCTCCAGGCGGCTGGAGTCGGGGAAGAACTGCTGCTCGATCCAGCGGAAGCCCACCACACCGAACACCAGGGCGCCGAGCGTGATCGCGATCACGGTCTTGCGCCACTCGACGCACCAGTCCACCAGCCGGCGGAAGCGCTCGTAGAACGGCGTGTTGTAGAGCTCGTGCCGGCCGAGCCCGTCGCGCCCGCCGGCGTGCGGCCTGGGCTTGAGCAGCCAGAGCGCCAGTTGCGGCACGAACAGCACCGCCACGAACCATGAGATGACCAGCGACAGCGCGGTGACCTGGAAGATCGAGATCGTGTACTCGCCCGCCACGCTCTTGGCCAGGGCGATCGGCAGGAAACCGGCGGCCGTGATGAGCGTGCCGGTGAGCATCGGCATCGCGGTCAGTTCGTACATCGCGGTGGCGGCGCGTACGCGGTCGTAGCCCTCCTCCATCTTCCGCACCACCATCTCGACGGCAATGATGGCGTCGTCCACCAGCAGGCCCAGTGCGATGATCAGCGCACCCAGCGAGATCTTGTGCAGGTTGATGCCCGTCAGGAACATCGCCAGGAAGGTGACCGCCAGCACCAGCGGAATGGTCAGGGCCACCACCAGCCCCGGGCGCATGTCCACGGTCCAGCCACGGCCCGTTTCCCGGCGCTGCAGGCCCAAGCTCAGGAAGGACACGGCCAGCACGATCAACACCGCCTCGGCCAGCACGCGGATGAACTCGTTGACGCTGGCACGCACGGCGCGCGGCTGGTCGGCGACCTTGAACAACTCGATGCCCACCGGCAACTGCGCTTCGAGCTGCTTCTCGGCTACCCGCAGCGCCTGGCCGAGCGCGATGATGTTGCCGCCCTTGGCCATCGACACGCCCAGGCCGATGACCTCACGCCCGTCCTGCCCGCCCAGTCCGGCGCGCATCTTGTCGCGCGGCGGATCGATGTAGCCGCGCTCGACCGTGGCGACGTCGCCGAGCCGGTAGGTCAGCCCGTTGGCGCGGATCGGCAGCTCGCGCAGGTCCTCGATGCGGCGCAGCTCGCCGGTCAGGCGGATCTGCACGTTGTCGGTGGGCGTGGCGAGCACGCCGCTGGCCTCCACCGCGTTCTGGCTGCTGATCTGCTCGGCCAGTTGCGGCACCGTCAGGCCGATCTGCGCCAGCCGGCGGTGCGGGATCTCGATGAAGACGCGCTCTTCCTGCGCGCCGAACACGTCGACCTTGGCCACACTGGGCACGCGCAGCAGTTGCTGGCGCGCCCAGTCGACGTAGTCCTTCAGTTCGCGGTACGAAAAACCGTTGGCCGAGAACGCGAAGATGACGCCATAGACGTCGCCGAACTCGTCGTTGAAGAACGGCCCCTGCACCCCGGCCGGCAGGGTGTTGCGGATGTCGCCCAGCTTCTTGCGCACCTGGTACCAGCTGTTGGGAACCTCCTTCGGCGGCGCGAACTCGGCCAGCTCGAGGATGATCAGGGTCTCGCCCGGCTTGGAATAGCTGCGGATCTTGTCGATGTACGGGACTTCCTGCAGCTTGCGCTCGAGTTTGTCGGTGACCTGCTGCGCCATTTGCCCGGCCGTGGCGCCGGGCCAGAACGCGCGCACCACCATCGCGCGGAACGTGAAGGGCGGATCCTCGTCCTGCCCCAGCGCCATGAAGGCGAAGATGCCGCCCAGCAGCAGCACCGCCATCAGGTAGCGGATCAGCGGCTGGTGATCCAGCGCCCAGGCCGACAGGTTCACGCGCGTGCGGCGCAGACTGCTTACGCGACCCGGGTTGGCCTGCGGCTGCGGGGCCGCGGCCGGTCCGGCGCTCGCGACGGAGGCTGCGTGCTCCTGACCCGGGGCCTGGCCCTGCGGCTGGTCCGGCGTGTTCACCGCTACGCCTTCTTGGCGGCCGGCGCCGTCTTCTGCATCGGCGGCGCGGCCGGCACGGGCACGTCTTCCGCTTCGAGGCGGCGCACCTTCTGGCCTTCCTTGAGCAGGTGTACACCCGCCGTGACGACCGTCGATCCGGGCGCAACACCGCTGCGCACCACGACTTCATTGCCCGCCACGTCGGCGATCTCGATGCGGCTCTTCTTGACGGTGCTGCTGGCGGCATCGAACAGCCAGACGTAGGTGGCGTCGCCCTCGCGCAGCAACGCCTGCAGCGGCAGCGTCAGGATCGGCTGCGGTAACGGCACCTCGAAGCGCACGGTCGCAGTCATGCCGAGCGCCACGGCGGGAGGCGGATCCACCAGGGTGATGCGCGCCGGGTAGGTGCGCGTGGCCGGGTCGGCCACCGGCGCGATCTCGCGTACGCGCCCGCGCAGTTCGCCCTCGCCGGCCCACAGGCCGACGCGCACCTCGGGGATACGCCGCAGCGCCGCGAGCCGGCTCTCGGGGATGCCGATGGCAACCTCCTTGTCGTCGGTCGGCGCAATGCGCACCACGGTCTGCCCGCTGGCCACCACCTGGCCGACCTCCGCCTCCACTGCCGTCACGATGCCGGCCGTCGGTGCCGCAAGAACCGCGTAGGCCGCCTGGTTGCCGCTGACGCTGGCTTGCGCGCCGGCGGCGCGGTAGCGCGCCTCGGCGGCGTCGAGCGCGGCCTTGCGGCGATCCAGTTCCGCTCCGCTGATGAAGCCCTGCTGGTGCAGGTCGGCAAAGCGCTTGAAGTCGGCGCGCTGCTGGTCGCGCTCGACCTGGGCCGCGACCAGTTGCGCCCGCGCGGCGGCGGCGCCCAGTTCGTAGTCGGCCGCATCGAGCGTGGCCAGTGCCTGGCCACGCTGGACCCGCTGGCCCACTTCGGCGGTTCGGCTCGTGAGGCGGCCGGCGACCTGGAAGCCGACCCGGCTCTCCACACGCGGCCGCACCTCGCCCGCGAACTCAGCCGCGATGCTGGTTCGAGCCGGCGCGACGGTCAGGGTGCGGACCGGTCGCAGTTCCTCGCGCGCCGGTGGCGCCTTGGAGCAGGCCACCAGCAGGAGGGGCGCGGCGAGCGCGGCCAGCAGCGCGGACGCAGGACGGAAACGGGCCATGAGGTCACCGGAGGCGGGACGGGCCGGCCGCACAGAGGACGGCCGCAGGGGAGCAAGGAACACTGGAACTGACTCAAAAGTAACTGACTGACTGGTCAGTAATATACGGAGCGGTTTGCGCAGGTGTCAACCATGGCGCCCGCAGCCGCGCCACCCGGTGCAAGGCGAGGCCATGACCAACTGGCCGGCAGGCGGCCGGTCGCCGCGCGCCAAGTGGCGACCGCGCTATGCAAATGCGCGGACCGTGGCCACACCGGCCGCCGTGGCCGCCAGCGAGCCCGCCAGATGCGCGGCCGAGTGCGCCAGCGCCAGTGCCCAGTGGCCGCTCGCCAGCATGGCCACCGACTCGGCCGAGAACGTCGAGAACGTGGTCAGAGCCCCGAGGAAACCGGTGATGAAGAACAGGCGCCACGCCGGCGACAGCGCCGGGTGGAGCGCCACCAGCGCCACCGCCACGCCCACCAGATACGCGCCGATCAGGTTGGCCGCCAGCGTGCCCAGCGGTAACGCGGCGCGCTCGTTGAGCCAGTACGCAAGCCCCCAGCGCGCCCAGGCGCCCAGCACGGCGCCGGCGCCGATGGCGACGAGCACCATCAGCAGCGGGCCATCGCGCGTGCTCACTGGACTACCTGCGCGCGGTGCGCCTGGGGATGTACCCGTGGGGCGGCCCGGCGGGTCTCATGTCACTCGCTCGCGGCCGACCAGCGCGTGCGCGCCGCCTCATCGGACTCGCGTGCATCGACCCAGCGGCTGCCTTGTGGTGTGGCTTCCTTCTTCCAGAAAGGCGCCTCGGTCTTCAGGTAGTCCATCACGAACTGGCAGGCGGCGAAGGCCTCGCCACGGTGCGCCGAGGTGACCACCACCAACACGATCTGATCGAGCGGCTGCAACTGGCCCACCCGGTGGATCACCAGCAGGTCGATCACGTCGAAGCGCTGCGCGGCCTGCGCGCAGATCCCTTCAAGGGCGCGCTCGGTCATGCCGGGATAGTGCTCCAGCGTCAGCGTTGCCACCTGGGTGCCGTCGTTACGATCGCGCGCCACGCCGATGAAGCTCGCCACCGCGCCGATGGCGGCGTTGCCGGCACGCAGGCGCGCAATTTCCGCACCGGCATCGAAGTCGCCGGTCTGCACCCGGACCTGGGTGTTAGCCACCGGTCACCGGCGGAAAGAAGGCGACCTCGGCCCCGTCACCGATCGGTGTGGCATCGTCGCGGGCCATTTCGTGGTTGACGGCGGCCCGCACCCGGCGGGTCTCGGCAAAGGCACCGGCCCAGGGCTCACCCTGCGCCACCAGCCAGCCGCGCAGCGCACCGACCGTCGTGACCTCCGGCGGCAGGCTGAAGACATCGCGCTCGCGGCCGATGGCCTCGCGCAGCCGGGCGAAGTACAGCACAGTGACGTTCATGACATGAGGTCCGCGAACAGCAGCGCCTCGACCTCCTCGCCGCGGGCAATCGGACGGCCGGCCGGCTGGTCGATCAGCGCATCGGCCCAGACGCAGGAGGTCAGGACGGCCGAATTCTGGTTGGCAAATACATCCAGGCCGCCTTGCTCATTGCGGCGCGCGCGCAGGAACTCGCGCCGCTTGTCCGCCCGCGGCCAATCGAAGTCGGCGCGCAGCCGCAGCCGCGGTGGCGCCACCATGTCGAGGCCCTGCCGCCGCAGGATGAACGGCCGGGCAAGCAGCAGGAAGGTGACGAAGCTCGACACCGGATTGCCCGGCAGCCCGATGAACGGCACCGCGCGCACGTGGCCGAAGGCGAGCGGCTTGCCAGGCTTCATCGCGATCTGCCACAGCTCCAGCGCGCCCTCGGCCTGCACCGCCGGCTTGACGTGGTCTTCCTCGCCCACCGACACGCCACCCGAAGTGATGACGAGGTCGGCATCCGCGGCGGCGCGGACGAAGGCCGCGCGGGTGGCCGCCAGCGAGTCGGGCACGATGCCCAGGTCGACCACCTCGCAGCCCAGCGCACAGAGCAGGCCGCGCAGCATGAAGCGGTTGGAGTTGTAGATGCGTCCGGGGGGCAGCGGCTCGCCCGGCATGACGAGCTCGTCGCCGGTGAAGAACACGGCCACGCGCAGCCGCCGGTACACCGTCAGGTGCGCGCAGCCGACCGATGCCGCCAGGCCCAGTTGCGCTGCGCCGAGCCGCGTGCCCGGCGCGAGCACCCGCGCGCCCGCCTGCACGTCGATGCCGGCCCGGCGGATCCACTGGCCGGGCTGCGGCGCCTCGCGGATGAGCACCGCGTCACCGACCGCCTCGGCCACCTCCTGCATGACCACGGCATCGGCACCCGGCGGCAGCGGCGCGCCGGTGAAGATGCGCGCCGCCGTGTGCGGCACCAGCGGCTGGCCCGGATGACCGGCGGCGATCCGCTGGCTCACCGGCAGACGCACCGGCAGGGCGCCCGCTGCGGCATCGGCCGCGCGCAGCGCGTAGCCGTCCATCTGCGAATTGTCCATGGGCGGCACGTCGATCGCGGCGCGCACCGGCTGCGCCAGCACGCGGCCGGCGGTCTCGAGCGTGGGCAGGACTTCCTGGCCGAGCGGCTGCGCCTGCGCCAGCAGACGCGCCAGGGCCTCCTCGACGGCGAGCATCAGCGCTCCTGGGCCAGATCGATGATGAATTGGGCGATCTTAGCGGCGTCGTTGAGGTCGAGCTGCGCGAGGCCGTGCTCGACCGCACCCGGCACCGGACAGTCGGACGCGATGGCGACCACGTTAGGGTCGCGCGGAAAAATGGGCGGCTCCGCCACGCTGGCCCGCCGCACCTCGATGCGCGGCACCTGCCCTTCGCTCTTGAAGCCCTCCACCAGAACCAGGTCGCAGGGCTCGAGCTGCGCGAGCAGCGACTCGAGCGGCGCGGGGCCGGCCGGCGTCTCGGTCAGCAGCGCCCAGCGTTGCGAGGTGGCGATCAGCACCTGGGCGGCGCCCGCCTCGCGATAACGGTACGAGTCCTTGCCGGGCCGGTCCATGTCGAAGCCGTGATGGGCATTCTTGACTGCCGCCACCCGCAGCCCGCGCGCGATCAGCAGCGGCAGCAACTTCTCGATCAGCGTGGTCTTGCCGCTGTTGGAGTAGCCGATGAAGCCGACGGTCTTCATGGCGCCGGCACGCCCGTGGCGGCCAGGCCGATGCGCTCGGCCAGGTAGCGCTTGACGCAGGCCGCATCCGCCGGCACGACGTGGCAGCGCTGCGGCCGCTCCTCGATGCCCGCATAGGCGGCCGGCCGTGTCGGCGCCACGCCGAGCGCCTCGACGATCGTGGCCTCGAACTTGGCCGGCAGCGCGGTCTCCAGGCAGACGATCTTCTCGCCCGGCTGCCGCAGTTCGCGGGCGACCTTCACCCCGTCGGCGGTGTGCGGGTCGATGACCACGCCGCTGTCCCGCTGCACCGACCGGATAGTGACCAGACGGTCGGCGTGCGTGCTGTGGCCCGAGGCGAAGCCCGAGTCCTGCACGCGTCGCCAGAAGGGCATCGGGCGCAGGTCGAACCGGCCGCGCGCATCGAGCTCCCACCACAACTCGCGCACGGCCACCGCGTCGCGGCCGACGATGTCGGCCACGTAGCGCTCGAAGTTGGAGGCCTTGGAGATGTCCATCGACGGGCTGCTGGTGCTGTGCGTCTCCTGCGCGCCGCGCACGCGGTAGCAACCGCTGCGGAAGAACTCGTCCAGCACGTTGTTCTCGTTGGTGGCGAGGATCAGGCGCCCGACCGGCAGGCCCATCTGGCGGGCCACCCAGCCGGCGAAGATGTTGCCGAAGTTGCCGGAAGGCACGCAGAAGCTGACCGTCTCTGCGTTGTTCTCAGTGGCCGCGAAGTAGCCCCGGAAGTAGTAGACGACCTGCGCGGCCACCCGCGCCCAGTTGATCGAGTTGACGGTGCCGATGCGGGCCGCCGCCTTGAACCCGAGGTCGCCGGACACCGCTTTGACGATGTCCTGGCAGTCGTCGAACGTGCCATCGACCGCCAGGTTGAAGATGTTGGCGTCGGCCAGCGAATACATCTGCGCACGCTGAAACGCGCTCATCCGCCCCTGCGGGCTCAGCATGAACACGCGCAGTCCACGACGCCCGCGCATCGCGTACTCGGCCGCCGAGCCGGTGTCCCCGGAAGTGGCGCCGAGGATGTTGAACTCCGCGCCGTCCCTTCCCAGGATGTACTCGAACAGGGCACCGAGCAGCTGCATCGCCATGTCCTTGAAGGCGAGCGTCGGGCCGTTGGACAGCTCCAGCAGACCGAGACCGTCGGCGAGCCAGCGTAACGGGGCGATCTGCGCGGCGTCGCTGTCGGGGCGGCCGTAGCCGTAGGTCTGCGCGGTGTAGGTGGCCTGGCAGAGGCGCTCCAGATCCTCGCGCGGCACGTCGTCGGCAAAGCGTGCCATGACCTCGGCGGCCAGCTCGGCGTAGGACAGGAGGCGCCAGCGTGCCAGCTCCGCCGCCGCCACATGCGGGTAACGGGCGGGCAGGTAGAGCCCGCCGTCGGGCGCCAGACCCGAGCGCAGGATGCCCAGGAAGGACTCTTCGGGTGCGCGCCCGCGCGACGAGACGTACTTCACGCCACCCTCAGACGAGCTCTTCCTGGCGGATGCGGATGACCTTTGCCAGCACGGTGGGCAGCGCCTCGATGGCGGCGATCGCCCGGTTGACGTCGCGCTCGACCGCATCGTGCGTCAGCATGATGATGTCGGTCTGGCTCTCGCCTTCGCCCGGCTCGCGCTGGAACAGCGCGTCGATGCTGATGCGATGGTCGGCCAGGATGCGCGCGATATCGGCCAGCACGCCCGGCCGGTCGGCCACCCGCATGCGGAAGTAGTAGGAGGTCACCGTGTCGTCGATCGACAGCCACGGCAGGTCGGCCATGTGCTCGGCCTGGAACGCCAGGTGCGGCACGCGGTTCTCGGGATCAGCGGTGTGCATCCGCGTCACGTCGACCAGGTCGGCCACGACGGCCGAGGCGGTCGGCTCGGCGCCGGCGCCCTTGCCGTAGTAGAGCGTGACCCCGACCGCATCGCCCTTGACCAGCACGGCGTTCATCGCCCCTTCCACGCTGGCCAGCAGGCGCTGCATCGGCACCAGCGTGGGATGCACGCGCAGCTCCACGCCCAGCGCCGTGCGCTTGGTGATGCCCAGCAGCTTGATGCGGTAGCCCAGTTGCTCGGCGTACTTGATGTCGGCGGCAGCCAGCCTGCCGATGCCCTCGGTGTAGGCGGCATCGAAGTGGATCGGCACGCCGAAGGCAATGGCCGACAGAATGGTGAGTTTGTGCGCGGCGTCGACGCCTTCGATGTCGAAGGTCGGATCGGCCTCCGCATAGCCCAGCCGCTGCGCCTCGGCGAGCACCGTCTCGAAGGGCAGCCCCCTGGCGCGCATCTCCGAGAGGATGAAGTTGCTGGTGCCGTTGATGATGCCGGCGATCCACTCGATCCGGTTGGCGGTCAGCCCTTCGCGCAGCGCCTTGATGATCGGAATGCCGCCGGCCACCGCGGCCTCGAAGGCGACCATCACGCCCCGCGCACGCGCAGCCTCGAAGATTTCGTTGCCGTGGCGCGCCAGCAGCGCCTTGTTGGCCGTGACCACGTGCTTGCCGTGAGCGATGGCCTCGAGCACCAGCGTGCGCGCCGGCTCGTAGCCGCCCATCAGCTCGACCACGATGTCGATGTCCGGCTGCCGGACCAGCTCCAGCGGCCGGTCGGTGACCGGCAGCGCTTCGCCCACCAACCGGCGCGCCTTGGCCACGTCGCGCACCGCCACCGCCGCGACCTCGATGCCGCGGCCGGCCCGCCGCGTGATCTCCTGCTGGTTGCGCTCGAGCACCGCGAACGTGCCCCCGCCGACCGTGCCCAGACCGATCAGGCCGACCTTGACCGGATTGATCGTCACGCCGCAGCCTTCGGCAGCATGCCGTCCTTGCGGAACATCTCCTTGATGCCGCGCACCGCCTGGCGGATGCGGTGCTCGTTCTCGATGAGCGCAAAGCGCACGTGCGCGTCGCCGTAGTCGCCGAACCCGATGCCCGGCGACACGGCGACCTTGGCCTCGGCCAGCAGTTTCTTCGCGAACTCGAGCGAGCCCAGCGCCTGGTAGGCCGCGGGGATCTCGGCCCAGATGTACATCGAAGCCTTGGGCACCTCCACCATCCAGCCCGCCTCATGCAGCCCCTTGGCCAGCACGTCGCGGCGGCGCTGGTACTCGCGGCGGATCTCCTCCACGCACTCCTGCGGGCCTTCGAGCGCGGCGATGCTCGCAACCTGCACCGGGGTGAAGGTGCCATAGTCGTGATAGCTCTTGATGCGCGCCAGCGCCGCCACCAGCTCCTTGTTGCCGACCATGAAACCAATGCGCCAGCCGGCCATGTTGTAGCTCTTGCTCATTGTGAAGAACTCGACCGCCACGTCGCGCGCGCCCGGCACCTGCATGATCGAGGGCGCGCGGTTGTTCGGAAACGCGTCGTCGAACACGAGGTCGGCGTAGGCCAGATCGTGCACCACGTAGATGCCGTGCTGCCGCGCCAGCGCCACCACGCGGTGGAAGAAGTCGAGCTGCACGCATTGCGCAGTGGGATTGCTGGGGAAGCCGAGGATCATCATCTTCGGCTTCGGAAAGCTCTCGCGGATGGCGCGCTCGAGCTCGGCGAAGAAGTCCACGCCCGGGGTCATGCGCACCGAGCGGATGTCCGCGCCGGCGATGATCGCGCCGTAGATGTGGATCGGGTAGCTCGGGTTGGGCACCAGTACCGTGTCGCCCTTGTCCAGAGTGGCCAGCATCAAATGCGCCAGGCCCTCCTTGGAGCCGATGGTCACGATGGCCTCGGAGTCCGGATCGAACTCCACCGCATAGCGGCTGCGGTACCACTGCGTGATGGCGCGCCGCAGCCGGGGGATGCCCTTGGACACCGAGTAGCCATGCGTGTCCTGCCGCTGGGCGACCTCCACCAGCTTGTCGACGATGTGTCTGGGCGTGGGCCCATCCGGGTTGCCCATGCTCATGTCGATGATGTCCTCGCCACGCCGGCGCGCAGCCATTTTCAGTTCGCCGGTGATGTTGAAGACGTACGGCGGCAGCCGCTTGATCCTCGGAAACTCGACCATGTGTAAGTGTCTCCCGTCCTTCTTGTCCGCGGACCGGCGCCGGCGGGCGGGATGCCTTGTTGTGCCGATGCCGAGCGTGGCCGGCCCTGACCCGTGCCGCGCCCGGATCCCGCTTGTGTCGCGTTTGCGCTTGGGCATAATTTACCCGGATTCGCCTCGTCCTGCTGCTGCGCAACAATGGCGTGCGCTGACAGAAATCGGGGCTGCTGCCGGAGACCGCTTGAAGCTTCACGCCGATCCGCTCACCCGCCTGAACACGGTCACGGCCTACGGTCCCGGCTTCATCGAAATCAACGCGCAGCGCATCAGCGGCGCGGTTCTCGTGTCCCCAGACCAGCCGTTGGTCGACTTCCCGGTCGACCGCTTCGACGATCTCACCGAGGAGCACTTCACGGGGCTGCTGGCGCGGCAGCCAGAAATCGTTCTGCTCGGCACCGGCGCGCGCCAGCGCTTTGCCCATCCGCGGCTGACCCGCTCGCTGGCCCAGGCCCGTGTCGGCGTGGAATGCATGACCACGCAGGCCGCCTGCCGCACCTACAACATCCTCATGACCGAGGGCCGGCGCGTGCTGGCCATCTTCCTTCCGGAGCCTGCGCAGTGACGATCGAAGTCGGCAAGAAAGTGCCCGCCTTCACGGCGGAATCGACCGGCGGCCCAGTCAGTCTGGCGGCCCTCAGGGGCAGCATCGTGGTGCTGTACTTCTACCCCAAGGACAACACGCCCGGCTGCACCACCGAGGGCCAGGACTTCGCGGCGGCCCATGCCGGGTTCCGCAAGGCCGGTGCGGTCGTCTACGGCGTCTCGCGCGACACGCTCAAGTCGCACGCCGGCTTCAAGGACAAACTGGGGTTTCCGTTCGAGCTCATCTCCGACCCCGACGAAGCCCTGTGCGACAGCTTCGGCGTGATGAAGCTGAAGAACATGTACGGCAAGCAGGTCCGCGGCATCGAGCGCTCGACCTTCGTCATCGGCGCCGACGGCAAACTGGCGCGCCAGTGGCGCGGCGTGCGCGTGCCGCAGCACGTCGACGAGGTGCTTGCCTTCGTGCAGACCCTGTCGTGACTCGTACGCCGCCCGGCTTGCTACCTTCCCTGCTTGCGCCCTTGCGACGGCCTGCGGCGTCGTCGGCGCTCCTCGTTCAGCCCGCGCACAACCGCCCCGGCCTGTCACTTTCCTCCTTCACTCGGCCGCTCGACCTGGCCGCCCGCTGATGCCCCTGCCCAAAGCTCCCAGCAAGCCCGCCACCCTCCTCACCACCATCCCGCCGGCGCCCGCGCGACCGCCGGCGCCAGCAACCCGGCCCGCACCGGTCGAAGCAACCACCGCACGCACCGCTCGGCGCAGCGACCGGGGCCCCGACCGACGCGACGGCCCGGCGCAACCCAGCGCGCCGCCCGCGCGCCTGGCCCTGGTGGAGCCCAAGAAGAACGGGCGCAATGCGCGCAGCAGCGGCCCGGCCAAGCTCTTCGTGCTCGACACCAACGTGCTGATGCACGACCCCACCTCGCTGTTCCGCTTCGAGGAGCACGATGTCTTCCTGCCGATGATGACGCTGGAGGAACTCGACGGCCACAAGAAGGGCATGAGCGAAGTGGCGCGCAACGCGCGGCAGGTCAGCCGCACCCTCGATGCGCTGGTCGAGGCGAGCAAGAGTCCGATCGAGGAGGGCATTCCGCTGGCCGCGCTCGGCAACACGGATGCGGGCGGACGCCTTTACTTCCAGACGCAGGCGGTGGCTTCCACGCTGCCGCCCAACCTGCCGGCAGGCAAGGCCGACAACCAGATCCTCGGCGTGGTGAGCAGCCTCAAGGAGCTGCACCAGCCGCGCGAGGTGGTGCTGGTGTCCAAGGACATCAACATGCGCGTGAAGGCGCGCGCACTCGGCCTGCCCGTCGAGGATTACTACAACGACAAGGTGCTGGAGGACACCGACATCCTCTACACCGGCGTGCGCGAGCTGCCGGCCAGCTTCTGGGACAAGCACGGCAAGGGGGTGGAGAGCTGGCAGCAGTCGGGCTTCGCCTACTACCGCGTGAGCGGTCCGCTGGTGGCCGAACTGCTGGTCAACCAGTTCGTCTACCTGGAGGGCGACAAGCCGTTTCACGCGCAAGTCAAGGAGATCCGCGGCAAGACTGCGACCCTGCGCGTGCTGCGCGACTACCAGCACGCCAAAAACGCGGTCTGGGGCATCACCGCCCGCAATCGCGAGCAGAGCTTCGCGCTCAACCTGCTGATGGACCCGGATTGCGACTTCGTCTCTCTGATCGGCCAGGCCGGCACGGGCAAGACGCTGATCGCGCTGGCCGCCGGGCTGGCGCAGACGCTCGAGACCAAGCGCTTCAGCGAGATCATCGTGACCCGGGCCACCGTGCCGGTGGGCGAGGACATCGGTTTCCTGCCCGGTACCGAGGAGGAGAAGATGGCCCCCTGGATGGGCGCGCTCGAAGACAACCTCGAAGTGCTCAACAAGAGCGACGACTCGGCCGGCGACTGGGGCCGCCAGGCGACCAACGACCTGATCCGCACCCGCATCAAGATCAAGTCGATGAACTTCATGCGCGGCCGCACCTTCGTCAGCCGCTTCCTCATCATCGACGAGGCGCAGAACCTCACGCCCAAGCAGATGAAGACCCTGATCACCCGCGCCGGCCCCGGCACCAAGGTCGTCTGCCTCGGCAACATTGCGCAGATCGACACGCCGTACCTGACCGAGGGCTCCTCGGGGCTGACCTTCGTGGTGGACCGCTTCAAGGGCTGGCCGCACTCGGGGCACGTCACCCTGCAGCGCGGCGAGCGGTCACGCCTGGCCGACCATGCGGCGGAAGTGCTTTGACGAACTGCCGGTGCAGTGCGTCGGCTGCACCGCCGAGCCACACCGGCGGTGATCGATCGGCCAGACAAAGCTCGCGGCGAGAGGGCGAACGCCCTGCGCCCTGCGCCCTGCGCCCAGGGGGGGCGGGCGCCAGTAGCGCCTGCGCCCCCTTTTCGTCGCCCGCTACAAAACGATCGCGACGACGAACACGCCAATCATCGTGAAGACGATCGCCAGCTTGAGCACAGTGCCCACCAGCAGTCCGACCCAGGTTGCCAGGCCGATACGTCCGGCCTTCAGCGCATCGCGCTGGGCCAGATACTCGCCGATGGCCGCCCCGACCAGGGGCATGAACAGCAGGCCGATGAAGCCGGTAAAGATGCCCAGGACGGTGCCAAGGGCCGCGCCTGCCAGGCCGAGCTTGCTGGCGCCCGCCTTCTTGGCGGCAGCGGCCGAAGCGACGTAATCGATCACGAAGGCCACCAGCGCCAGGGCGCCGAGCACAGCGACCGTCAGCCCGCTGATGCGCGTGAAACCCTCAGCATAGGCGGCCAATACGATGCCGCCGTAAACGAGCATCACCCCGGGCAAGGCCGGCAGCACGGTGCCGACGACGCCCACGATCATCATCAGCACCGCCAGGATCCAGAGCGCCGTCACCATCGCGCAGGAGCCCCGTCTAGGCGTGGCGCAGGACGATGGCCTCGACGTCCTTCGCCACCTCTTTGCACTTGTCGGTCAGCGACTCCAGCACCTCGTAAACAGCCTTCAGCTTGACGAGCTGGTGGGCGTCGGGCTCCTCGCGGAACAGGCGCGACATCGCTGCCCGCATCAGATGGTCGGCCTGGGACTCCAGCTCGTCGACCTCGGCACACAGCGCGAGGATGGTGCGCGGCTGCTGCAACTGCGCCAGCTGGCCGATGGCCGACTGCAGCTTCAGCGCACTATCGACCGCCATTTCGGCCAGACGTACCGCCTCCGGCGTGACGCGCGTGACGTGGTACAGGTGCAGCGACTGGGCGGCGTCCTCGCACACGTCGAGCACGTCGTCCAGGTGATTGGCCAGCGCGTACACCTGCACGCGCCCGAAGGGCGGAAACAGCGAGCGCCGCAGCGCCCCGCGCACCTCGTCCATCACGGTGTCGGCGCGCTTTTCCAGCGCCTCGATTTCGCGCACTCGTCCTTCGGGATCGCGTACATCGCGCAGCAAGGAAGTCAGCGCGCGCAGCGCATCGGCCGCCAGCGCGGCATGCGCATCGAACAGCGGGAAGAAGCGCCGATCCACCGGCCGCAGCCGCCGCAGCAGCAGCCGCGACACGCTGGTGCGCTCGCGTTGCTCAGCAGCCAGGGGCAAGAACGGGGTCGTCATCGGTTCAGTACGACGGCGCTGCAATCGCGCCGGCGGCCAGGTTGTCGAAGCGCGTGTTGGCGCCCGCAAAGCGCAGATTGATGCGCCCGGTAGGGCCGTTGCGCTGCTTGAGCACCAGCACCTCGGCGACCCCCTTTTCGGTGCTCTCCGGGTTGTAGAACTCCTCCCGGTACAGCGCGAAGATGACGTCGGCGTCCTGTTCGATGGCGCCGGATTCGCGCAGATCGCTCATCACCGGCCGCTTGTCCGTGCGCTGCTCGACCGTACGGTTCAACTGCGACAGCGCGACCACCGGTACCTGCAGCTCCTTTGCCAGCGCCTTGAGCGAGCGGCTGATCTCGGAGATCTCGGTAGCGCGGTTCTCCCCCTGCGTGGCGCTGGACATCAGCTGCAGGTAGTCGACCACGATGAGGCCAAGACGCCCGCACATCCGGGCCAGCCGCCGGGCGCGCGCGCGCAGTTCCAGCGAGTTCAGCGCCGGAGTCTCGTCGATGTACATGGGTGCGGCCTGGATCTTCTCCATCGCCACGCTGAGCCGGGGCCAGTCGTCGTGCTCGAGTCGGCCGGTACGCAGCCGTTGCTGGTCGATGCGCCCGATCGAGCTCAGCATGCGCAAGGCCAGCTGCGGCGCTCCCATTTCCATCGAGAATACGGCCACCGGCAGGCCCTGCTCCACCGCCACGTACTCGCCGATGTTGACCGCAAAGGCAGTCTTGCCCATCGACGGGCGTCCGGCCACGATGATGAGGTCGCCCGGCTGCAGCCCGGAGGTGTAGCGGTCGACGTCGACGAAGCCGGTCGGCACGCCGGTCACGTCGGATGGACTGCCCCGCTCGAACAGTTCCGTGATGCGCTCGACCACCTGCGTGAGCAGCGGCTGCATTTCGACGAAACCCTGGCGGCCGCGGGCGCCGTGCTCGGCGATGTTGAAGACCTTGGACTCGGCCTCGTCGAGGATCTGCTTGGTGTCCTTGCCCTGCGGGTTCAGTGCGGTGGTGGCGATCTCGTCGCCCACCGAGACCAGCCGCCGCAGCACCGAGCGGTCGCGCACGATCTCGGCATAGCGGCGGATGTTGGCGGCCGAGGGCGTGTTCTGCGACAAGGCGTTCAGATACGCCAGGCCGCCCACCTCGTCGGCCTTGCCGGCATTCTTCAGCGACTCGAACACCGTGACGGCGTCGGCCGGCCGATTGGCATCGACCAGCCGGGCCACGTGCTGGAAGATGAGCCGGTGCTCGTGCCGGTAGAAGTCGTCGGCCGAGACCATGTCGGCGATCTTCTCCCACGCGGTGTTGTCGAGCAGGAGCCCGCCCAGGACCGACTGTTCGGCCTCAACGGAATGCGGGGAGCGGCGGACGCTCAGGAGTTCCGGGTCCGCGACGGGGGAATTCATCGACCCTCCAGTAGGGGCGACGAGTCTACAAGCAGGCCGGCGGCCGGCGCGGCGTCGCCGCGACGGCCTGCCGCGTCAAGCACTTACGAGGCGGCCGCGGGCCTACGCAGCCTCGCCGCTGACTTGAACGGCGATTTCCACCACGACATCGGTGTGCAGGGCCACCGAGACGTGGTGTTCCCCTACCGTCTTCAGCGAGCCATTGGGCATGCGGATCTGGGCCTTTTCGACCTTGAGATTCTGCCGGCCGAGCGCCTCGGCGATGTCGAAATTGGTGACCGAGCCGAACAGTCGGCCATCCACACCGGCCTTGGCGCCGACGTTCAGGGTGAGGCCGCTCATCTTCTCGCCCAGGGCCTGCGCGGCGGCAAGCTTCTCCGCCTGCGCCCTTTCAAGGTCAGCGCGGCGCGCCTCGAACTCCTTGATCGCAGCCTCGGTGGCACGACGGGCCTTGCCCTGCGGGATCAGGAAGTTGCGCGCGTAGCCCTGCCTGACCTTGACGACGTCGCCCAGGCCACCCAGGTTGATGACTTTCTCGAGCAGGATGACTTGCATGCTCTTCGCTCCCACTCAGTGGTTGTCGCTGTACGGCAGCAGGGCCAGGAAGCGCGCCCGCTTGATTGCCGAATCCAGTTGGCGCTGATAGTGCGCCTTGGTGCCCGTGAGGCGGGCCGGCATGATCTTGCCGTTATCGGTGATGAAGTCGCGCAGCGTCTCAACGTCCT
This sequence comes from Burkholderiales bacterium, assembly GCA_020248865.1. GTDB lineage: Bacteria > Pseudomonadota > Gammaproteobacteria > Burkholderiales > Burkholderiaceae_F > JALHMQ01. Next base: position 316,983 of record JADCGS010000001.1, read on the forward strand.
TGTAGTCGATCTGCTCCACACCCTCGGCCGTGAAGCGGCAGAACTTCTTGCGCTTGAACAGCGCATTTTGCTTGTCGCCGCGGCGACCGCCCTTGCCCTTGCCCTTGCCCTTGCCTTTGGCGCCAAATCGTCCAGTTGCCATATCAGACTCCAGAAACTCGTGTGTATCCCGTGATGTGAACCCTAAGCCGTTGACTGCGGCGGCTGGTGGTGGCGATGAACCCGTCGACGTCGATGATGACGCCCAGGGGCTCCGCTGCCAGCTGCTCGGCCAAGCTGCCCACAGCCACCGCGGCTACCTCGAACTCAACCTGCCTTTCGAGGCCCGCCTCGATCGCCGCCCCGCCGTGCTTCAGACGCGCCTCGCAGACCGGGATCCCGGCCGGCGTGTAGCGCAGCGCAGCCAGAACAACGATGCCGGCCCGCAGCCGAAGTCGGTTCAACCGCCGCGCCCGGCCCTAGGATGCCGCCGCTGGGGCCGGCTCGGCTGCGGCCTTCTTGGCTTCTTCGCGCTCGACGACCTTCATCATCGGGCTGGGCGCCGTCTCGGCCTTCTTCATGCCGACAGTCAGGTGGCGCAGAACGGCATCGTTGTAGCGGAAGGCGTGCTCGAGTTCGTCCAAGACCGGCTTGCCGCACTCGATGTTCATGAGTACGTAGTGGGCCTTGACCAGCTTGTCGATCGGATAAGCCAGCTGGCGACGGCCCCAGTCCTCGATCCGGTGAACCTTGCCGGCACCGGCCGAGATGGTCGCCTTGTAGCGATCGATCATCGCCGGCACCTGCTCGCTCTGGTCCGGGTGGACGATGAAGCAGATTTCGTAATGACGCATGCACGCTCCTTGTGGGTGTCCTTGGAAGGATTGAAGCCGCCCCGCGTGCGACGGGTGCGGTAAGGGGTTTTTCAGAGAAGCCTTACATTCTAGCGCGGCGGCACCAGCCCGGCAAAGCCTTGGGCAAGCCAAAGGCGCCCGTCAAGAATCCGAATCCTCCAGCAGCAGCGGCAGGGCCGCAGCAGCGCCCGCCCGGATTACCACGGCGGCCAGGTGGTCGAGCTCGCTCGGCTGCGGATTGACGACGATCAAGGCGCTCCCCGCCCGCTGCGCCGCGCCCGGCAGCGCCGCGGCCGGCTGCACCAGACCCGAGGTTCCGATCACCAGCATCGCGTCGGACCTCACTGCCGCGGCTTGCGCCCGTTGGAGCGTGGCCGGCTCGAGCGCCTCGCCAAACCACACGACCGAGGGGCGCAGGTGCCCCCCGCAGCGAGGACAGCCCGGGGGCTCGCCCGCCGGCAGGTCGGCCGGCCGGGCAATCGCCACGCCGCAGCCGGCGCTGCAGTGGCTGCTCATCAGGTTGCCATGCAACTCGAGCACACCCCTGCTGCCGGCTGCCGCGTGCAGGCCGTCCACGTTCTGCGTGATCAGCGTTAAGTCGCCGAAGCGCCCGCTCTCCTGCGCTGCGGCCAGCGCGCGGTGTCCGGCGTGCGGCTGCGCCTGCGCCACCCGCTCACGCCGCCATGCGTACCAGCGCCAGACCAGCGCCGGATCCGCCGCAAAGCCCTCCGCTGAGGCGAGCGTGTGGGGGTCGAAGCGGGCCCACAAACCCGTTTGCGCATCGCGAAAAGTTGGCACCCCGCTCTCGGCCGACATGCCAGCCCCGGTCAGCACCGCCACGCGGTGCGCCCGGGCCAGGACGGCACGCGCGGCGGCGATCGGCGCAAGGTTGCCCGGCGGCGTCACGCCGCAAGCGCTGCGAGGCGGCGGTGCATCAGGGCAAACCACAGAGGCGGCACCAGCGCCACCACCACCATGGCCGGATACCCGGCAGGCAACTGCGGCGCCTGCGGCATGGAGCGCAGCGCCTCGTAGGGGCGCGCCACGTGCGCATGGTGATCCGAGTGCAGCTGGAGATTGAACAGCAGCCAGTTACTGACCGGAAAGTCGGCGTTCCAGGAATGCTCCGGCCGCACCGGCTCGTAGCGCGCGCCGACGCGGCGCCGCTGCAGACCGTAGTGTTCGATGTAGTTGACGACTTCGAGCAAGGCCACCGCGACCACCGACTGCCCAACCCACAGCAGCAGCGCGGCGCCACCGCCGACCTGCCAGGCCGCCAGCGCGATGCCCAGCGACAGGGCGCTGCCGCCGAGCACCCAGTTGGACGGATGCCAGACGCTCATGCCGCGCGCACCCAGGCGCAGCGCCTCCAGGCGCCAGGCGTGGCGCAGGCTGCCCCAGGCCGACCGCAGGATAAACCGGTAAGCATGCATGCCGCGCGGCGCCGTGGCAGGATCCTCGGGCGTAGCCACGCGCGCGTGGTGGCCGCGGTTGTGCTCGACGTAGAAGTGCCCGTAGGCCACGCTGACCAGCAGCAGTCGCGCCAGCGTACGGTCGAGCGCGGCCGGGCGATGTCCCAGCTCGTGGGCGACGGTGATGCCGATGCCGCCGGTGACCGTGCCGAGCGACAGCGCGAACCAGAAGAGCTCCGCCGCGCTCAAGGTCGGCGCCAGCACCACCGCGGCGGCCAGCAGCAGCACCTGCAAGGGCAGCTGCGCGCGCGGCAGCCAGCGGGCCACGCGCTCGGGGAGCCGTTGCAGACCCACGGGCCGTCCCGAGCGAGCGACCCCCACCACCGCGTCGAGCAGCGGAATCAGGCCGAAGGTCACGACCAGCGGCATCCACGGCAGGCCGACCGCCAACCAGGGGAGAGGCATCAGGGTGAATCCGGCCAGGCCAAGCAGGCAGACGAAAGCGATCCACATGGTCGAATGGTGGGCCCGCAGGGGCGCCATTTCAAGCCTGGCGAACCTGCGCGCCAGCCGAACCGGTTCCACGCGGAGCCGCACGCGCCGCCCGCTGGCGCTGCGTCTCGAACAGGCAGATCCCGGTAGCCACGGAGACGTTCAGGCTCTGCACCTGTCCGCGCATGGGTATGCGGGCGAGGTAGTCGCAACGCTCGCGCGTCAGGCGCCGCAGTCCCTCGCCCTCGGCACCGAGAGCCCAGGCGATTGGGCCGGTCAGGTCGAGCTCGTAGACCATGCGATCGGCCTCGCCAGCCGCGCCGGCGATCCACACGCCGGCTTCGCGCAGTTCGTCCATCGCCCGCACCAGATTGGTTACGGCGATGAGCGGCACCGTATCGGCGGCGCCGGCCGCTGCCTTGGCCACCACCGGGGACATGGCGGCCGAACGATCGCGCGGCACGATCACAGCCGCCGCGCCGGCCGCATCGGCGGTGCGCAGGCAGGCGCCGAGGTTGCGGGGATCGGTCACGCCATCGAGCAGCAGAAGCAGCGTCGTCGGCTGCACGGCGGCCACCACATCGCCGAGCGTGGCCGCAGTCCGGACAGTGGCGCGGCACAGCGCCACCACGCCCTGGTGCGGCACCTCGCCGGCCAGGCCCCGCAGGCGCCGGGCGTCGGCAGCAACGGCCCTGACGCCGGCCTGCTCGGCCAGCGCGAGCAACTGCTTCATGCGGCCATCATGGCGCTGGGCGTCGACGTACAGCGCCTCGACCGAGGCGGCGTCGTGCTTCAGCCGGGCCGCCACGGCATGAAAGCCGGCCAGCATGCGCGCGCCGTCGTGGCTCATGGCGTCAGCATCCTGCCCCGCGGCCCGTGAGGCTTAATGGACGGTCTTCGCGCGGCGCACTCGGGATTTCGCCCTTGGGACGGCCCCGCGGGCTGTCAGGACCACCTGCGCGCTGCGCGCCCAGGGATTCGCCCTTGGGACGGCCCGGCGGGCTCATGCCGAACCGCGGCGGCGTGCCCGCCGCGCGCGCGCGCCAGCGAGCGCCATGCCCCGCGAGGGCTCCGGGGCGCCGCGCTGGTCCGACCGGCGCGCCTGCACCTTGGCCACACGTGCCTTGCGCTCTTCCACACTCTCGCCCTTCTTCCTCGCCTTGCCTGCGGGTAAGGCCGGCTCGGTCAGCAGCGCCTTGCGATCGAGCGCCTTGACGAGCCGGAACTCGATGCGGCGGGCCTCCAGGTCCACGCGCGAGACCTGCACCGTGACGCGGTCGGCCAGCCGGTAGCGCAGGCCCGTGCGCTCGCCGCGCAGCTCGTGCAGCGGTTCGTTGTAGGTGAAGTACTCCGAGCCCAGCTCGGAAACGTGCACCAGGCCCTCCACGAAGAGGTCGTCGAGCACGACGAAGATGCCAAAGGGCACCACGCTGGCAATCGTGCCGCTGAAGCTCTCGCCGACGCGCTCGCGCATGTAGTAGCTCTTCAGCCAGGCCTCGACGTCACGCGAGGCGTCGTCGGCGCGCCGCTCGTTGGCGCTGCAGATCAGGCCAAGCTTCTCCCAGGTGGCCAGCGCCGTGCCCTCCTTGGCGGGCTTGTGGCGCGGCTCCTGACGCCCCCGGTTGCTCTTGAGCGGGACCGCCTGCTCCACGGCCACCTGCGGCACGTAGCTGCCGCGCGCCAGCACCGCCTTGATCGAACGGTGTACCAGCAGGTCCGGGTAGCGGCGGATCGGCGAGGTGAAGTGGGCGTAGGCGCCGTAGGCCAGTCCAAAGTGACCGGCATTGTGCGGGCTGTAGATCGCCTGCTGCATCGAGCGCAGCATGACGGTCTGCAGCAGCGGCTGGTCGGGCCGGCCGGCGATCTTGCGGATCAGCGCGGCATAGTCGGCCGGGCTGGGCTCGTCGCCGCCGTCCAGGTGCAGGCCAAGCGTCTTGAGCAGCGCCTGCAGGTTGGCCAGCCGCTCCGGAGAGGGGCCCTCGTGGATGCGATACAGCGATGCGTGCTTGTGCCGCTGCAGCAGATCGGCCGCGCAGACGTTGGCCGCCAGCATGCACTCCTCGATCAGCTTGTGGGCATCGTTGCGCGTGCGCGGCACGATCTTCTCGATGCGACCGTTGGGATCGCACACGATGTAGGTCTCGGTCGTCTCCAGTTCGAGCGCGCCGCGGCTGCCGCGTGCCTTGGCCAGGACCTGATACAGGTCGTACAGGTGATTCAGGTGGGACGCCAGGTGGGCCAGGCGCTGCGCGCCCTTGCTGCCAGGCACCGAGAGCGCCTCCCAGACCTCGGTGTAGGTGAGGCGCGCATGCGAATGCATCACCGCCGGGTAGAACTGGTAGGCCGTGACCTGCCCCTTGGCGTCGATCACCATGTCGGCCACCATCACCAGGCGGTCGACGTCCGGGTTCAGCGAGCACAGGCCGTTGCTGAGCTTCTCCGGCAGCATCGGGATCACGCGCCGCGGGAAGTACACCGAGGTCGAGCGGCGCTGCGCCTCAGCGTCGATGACGCTGCCCGGCTGGACGTAGTGGCTGACATCGGCGATGGCCACCAGCAGGCGCCACTTGCGCCGCCGCGCGTCCATCGGCTCGGCGTACACAGCATCGTCGAAGTCGCGGGCGTCCTCGCCATCGATGGTGACCAGCGGCACGTCGCGCAGGTCGACCCGGTGGGTCAGATCGGCATCGCGCACCGCCTCGGGCAGGCGATGCGCCGCCTCCATGGTCGCCGCGTCGAACTCGTGCGGCACGGCGAACTTGCGCACCGCGATCTCGATCTCCATGCCGGGGTCGTCGACTGCGCCCAGCACTTCGGTCACGCGGCCCACCGGTTGCACGTGGCGCTGCGGCTGCTGGACGATCTGCACCACCACCACCTGACCATGCTCGGCACCGGCTGACGCACCGGGCGGCACCAGGATGTCGTGCTGGATGCGCTGGTCCTCGGGCACCACGATCATGGCGCCGCGCTCATTGAGAAAGCGGCCTACCAGGGTATTGGTCCGATGCTCGATGACCTCGACGATCTCGCCTTCCTGGCGGCCGCGACGGTCCAGCCCCGCCGGGCGCGCGAGCACGCGGTCGCCGTGCAGCACCTTCGACATCTCGTGCTCGGGCAGCATCAGGTCGGGGCCGCCGTCGTCGCGCAGAAGGAAGCCGAAGCCGTCCCGGTGACCCTGCACCTGCCCGGACAGCAGGTTGGCACGGGCGGCCACCAGCAGCAAGCCGGCGCGGTTGCGCACCACGCGACCGGCGCGTTCGAGCTCGGTGAGTTCGGCGTCGAAGGCAGTCTGCTGCGCCGGCGCGAGGTCGAGCCGCCCGGCCAGTTCATCGGGCGTCAGCGGCGAGCGTGCGGCGGTCAGAGCCGCCAGCAGCGACTCGCCCGGCAGTTCAGTCTTCTTGTTCGGCAAATCGGCTTCCCTCTGTTCCTTCTGTCGAATGCGTCGACCCGCCGAGTCTCCCGCGCCCTCTCATTTGACAGGCAAAGGCCGGCAATTACAATTCGCGCCCTCGCAGTTCAAAAGCCAGGAGGCTTGGGACTGCTTGTCCACCGGGCCCAGGTGGCGGAATTGGTAGACGCACTAGTTTCAGGTACTAGCGCCGCAAGGTGTGGAGGTTCGAGTCCTCTCCTGGGCACCATCGTTGTCTTGTGAAAGAGCCGGCCCGCGCCGGCTCTTTTGCTTCCTACCCCACCTTGCTGCGCAGACGCGGCGCCAACTGGTTGGGCCGCAGCGTGTCGTATTCCTCGAACGGCTGATGGATCCAGGGGCTTGTCTCAAGATACTGCACGAAAAAATCCGGCTTGAACTTCGACACCGCTTTCCACCACAGCACGGCGGTGCGCACCTCCGTGATCCCCGGGTAGCGCGACCGCAGGCGGTCGATCACCTTGTGCAGCGTGGCGCCCGAATCCACGAGGTCGTCGACCAGCAGCAGCCGGCCTCGCATCTCGCCGCCGGTCTTGGTGATGAACTGGGCGATGTCGAGCTCTCCCTGCTGCGTGCCCGCCGCCTCGCGGTAGGAGCTGGCCGCCAGGATGGCCAGCGGCATGTCATACACGCGAGAGATCACGTCGCCGACCCGCAAGCCACCGCGCGCCAGGCAAAGAAGGCAGTCGAACTTGTAGCCCGACTCGTACACCTGCATCGTGAGCGTCTCGATCAGGCGGTGATACTCGTCCCAGCTCACCCACAGGTCTTTCATCGGCCGCTCTCTCGTCTTGATCGGTTCAGGATTGGAAGGGGTGACGCAGCAGGATCGTCTGGTCGCGCTCCGGCCCCGTAGAGACCATGTCGATCGGTACGCCGGTCACCTGCGCGAGCCGCTCCAGATAACGGCGCGCGGAGGCGGGTAACCCGTCCCAGTCGCGCACGCCATAGGTCGACTCGCTCCAGCCCGCAAACTCCTCGTACACCGGCTCGCACTGGGCAACCTCCTCGGCGCCAAAGGGCAGGATGTCGGTGGTCGAGCCGCGATAGCGATAGCCGGTGCACAGCTTCACGACCGGCATGCCGTCGAGCACATCGAGCTTGGTGATGCACAGCCCGGTGGTGCCGTTCACCTGCACCGAGCGGCGCAGCGCCGCGGCGTCGAACCAGCCGCAACGGCGCGGCCGACCGGTCACAGAGCCGAACTCATTGCCCTTGTCGCGCAAGTGCTTGCCGTCGGCGTCGAGCAGCTCGGTCGGAAAGGGCCCGGAACCGACGCGAGTCGAATACGCCTTGGTGATGCCCAGAACGTAGTTGAGCTTCTGCGGCGCCACGCCCGCACCGGCCGCGGCAGCGCCAGCGACCGTGTTGCTCGATGTGACAAAGGGATACGTGCCATGGTCAACATCGAGCAGTGTGCCTTGCGCGCCTTCGAACAGAAAGCTCTTGCCTGCAGCCATCTCGGCGTTGAGACGATGCGAGACGTCGACGATCATCGGCTTCAAGCGGTCGGCCACGCGCAGTGTGCCGTCGATCACCTGCGCCGCATCCACGGCCTCGGCACCGAGGTACTGGGTCAGCACGAAGTTGTGATAGTCCAGCACCTCGCGCACCTTTTCTGCAAAGCGCGGGGCGTCGAACAGGTCCTGCGTGCGTATCGCGCGGCGCGCGACTTTGTCCTCGTAGGCGGGGCCCACGCCACGGCCGGTGGTGCCGATCTTGGCGTCGCCGCGCTTTGCTTCGCGCGCCCTGTCGAGCGCGATGTGATAGTCAAGGATCAACGGGCAGTTGCCGCTGACGACGATGCGCCCTGCCGTGCCGAGCCCGGCTGCCTCGAGCTCGTCGATCTCGGTAAACAGCGCCTGCGGCGACAGCACGACGCCGTTGCCGATGTAGCACTGCACCGCCGGTCGCAGGATGCCCGAGGGGATCAGGCGCAGGATCGTCTTGCGGCCATTGACGACGAGCGAATGCCCCGCGTTATGGCCTCCCTGAAAGCGCACCACGCCGTCGACGTTTTCGGTGAGCCAGTCGACCATCTTGCCCTTGCCCTCGTCGCCCCACTGCGTGCCGACGACGACCACATTCTTTGCCATGGCTTCTTTCTGCGCGACTAGCGGCCGCGCGACTGGACGCACCAGCGTCCATTGACAAGCTTCAGTTCGCGCGCGAACTCGAGGGTCTCGGGTACATCGCTCGAGTCGAGCTGCTGCACCACCACTTCGCCGGCCGCCCGCAGCTCCGCCACCTTGGCCCGCAGCGCGGCATCCTGGCCGGCCGGCGCCAGGACCGCTGCCGCATCGGTCGCAACGTCGACCCGTGCCAGCTCACGCAGGTCGATCGAAAAGCCGGTGGCCGCGCGCGCGCGGCCGAAGGCGCGGCCAATGTCGTCGTAGCGACCACCGCGCAGGACGGCACCCTGCAAACCCGCCGTCCGGCTGTAGGCCGCGAAGTTGACGCCCGTGTAGTAACGGTAACCGTGCAGGTCCGACAGGTCGATGCTCACGGCATCGGCAACCACAGCCGCGGTCAGCTCCGCGAGATCGTCGAGGGCGCGCGCGATGGCCGGCATGGCGGGCAGTTGCTCGCGCGCCTGCGCCAGCACCGCTGCCGGCGCGCCGTGCAGCGTGACCAGCACGTCCAGCGCCCGGGCGGTGGCCGGAGCAAGCTGCGCTGCCAGCACCCGAAGCGCGGCACGGTCCTTGGCGCCGAGCGCTGCGAGCAGATCATCGGCAAGCGGCTGCGCCGCCGCGTCGGCTGCCAGCAGCGCCTTGACAACGCCGGTATGGCCGAAGTCCAGACGGACATCCGTCAGTCCGGCCAGCCGCAGCGAATCCACCGCAAGGCCCTGCACCTCCACATCGGCCGCCAGCCCGGCATGACCATAGAGCTCGGCGCCCACCTGTAGCGGCTGGCGCGTGGCCAGCGGATGCGCGGGCCGGGTGTGCAGCACCGAGCCGGCGTAGCACAGGCGCACGACGCCGCGCCGGTTGAGGATATGGGCATCGATGCGAGCCGTCTGCGGCGTGATGTCGGCGCGCAGTCCGAGCTGCCGCCCGGACAACTGGTCCACCAGCTTGAACGTGCGCAGGTCGAGGTCGCGCCCGGTGCCCGTGAGCAGCGAGTCGAGGTACTCGATCAGCGGCGGAATCACCAGCTCATAGCCGTGGACGCGATACAGGTCCAGCAGGCGGCGCCGCAGCAACTCGATGTGCTGCGCCTCTGCCGGCAGGGCATCCGAGATTCCTTCAGGCAGCAGCCAGCGGGCCATGAGCGAGAGGCAGGAAAATCACGGGCGAAGGGACGCGGGCACGCAGCGCGGAGTATGCGCCTGAAGCGGAGAACGCGGCGCTCAGCCGACGAGCGCGAACAGCAGCAGCCCCGCGCCGACCGAGGCCAGACCGATGAAGCGGATCTGGCCGTCGGACAGTGCGAGCAGATGGCGGAAGACCTCACGCCAGCGTTGCGGGAAGGCAAACGGCATAAGGCCTTCGAACACCAGCATCAGCGCTATCGCAAGCCCGACCGTCTGCCAGTCCACGGCGCCGGATGTCCGGCTAGCGGGCCGGGCGGCCGCTCGGCGAGGGCGACTTCAGGTACTTGAAGAAGTCGGAGGACGGGTCCACCACCAGCAGGTCCGAGCGGTTGCGGAAGCTGGCGCGGTACGCCTCCAGACTGCGGTAGAAATTGAAGAACTCCGGGTTCTGCCCGAACGACTGCGCGTAGATGGCCGAAGCCTTGGCATCGCCCGCACCCTTGACCTCCTGCGCCTGGCGATAGGCCTCGGCGAGCAGCACCTCACGCTGGCGGTCGGCATCGGCGCGGATCTTCTCGCCCTCGGCCGAACCGATCGAACGCTGCTCGTTGGCAACCCGCTTGCGCTCGGCCTCCATGCGACGGAACACCGAGTCAGAGATCTCGGGCACGAAGTCCACGCGCTTCAGGCGCACGTCGACGATTTCGACACCGACCTCCTTGACGCGCTCCTGCACCGCGACCCGGATCTCTTCCATGGCCTTATCGCGTTCGCGGCTGGTGACCTCGTTGACAGTGCGCTTGTTGACCGCCTGGTTCATGGCGTCGCGCACAAGCGTGTTAATGCGCTCCTGCGCCGCACGTTCGCTGCCCTGGAAGCTCACCCAGTAGCGGCGCGGTTCATTGATGCGCCACTTGACGAACGAGTCGACCAGCAGGTTCTTCTTCTCCGAGGTCTGCACGCGGTCGGGCTGTGGCGTATCGATCGTCAAGATGCGCTTGTCGAGGTAGACGACGTTGTTGATCAGCGGCAGCTTGAAGTGCAGCCCTGGCTCGCTGATGACCTCCTTGATCTGGCCGAGCGCGAACACGACGGCGAACTGGCGCTGGTCGACGATGAAGGCGCAGGCGCGGAACAGCAGCGCGGCGGCGACAATGGCGACGAGGGTGGCAACGATCTTGTTCATGGCGTCCTCATCGGCTCAGCGGTTCTCGCGTTCGCGGCTGCGCACGTTGTCGCGCGCCCGCGTGTCGGCCGGCGGCGGCGCCTGCTCCACCGCGGGCGGCTGCACCGCCCCGGACCGTGCCGCCTGGTTGGTCTCCGCGATGGCCTGCTGCATCAGGCGATCGAACGGCAGATACAACAGATTGTTGCCGCTGCGCGAATCGATCATTACCTTGGTGGTGTTGGAGAAGACCTGCTGCATCGTCTCCAGGTACATGCGATCGCGCGTGACCTGCGGCGCGCGGTTGTACTCCACCAGGATCTGGCGGAAGCGCGCCGCATCGCCCTGCGCGTTCTCGACCACCCGGGCACGATAGCCCTCGGCCTCCTGCACCAGGCGCGAGGCCATGCCGCGCGCCTTGGGCACGATGTCGTTGGCGTAGGCCTGACCCTCGTTGATCTGCCGCTCGCGGTCCTGAGTGGCCCGCACTGCGTCGTCGAAGGCCGCCTGCACCTGCTCGGGCGGCTGCGCGTTCTGGATCGCCACAGCCGACACCAGAATGCCGGTTCCGTAGCGGTCGAGCATTTCCTGCATGCGCTTGCGCACCTCGTCGGCGATTTCCTGACGCGACTCGTACAGCACCGAGTCCATCGCCTTGCGGCCGACGACCTCGCGCATCGCGCTCTCGGCCGACTGCACCACGGCCTCTGTGGGGCCGCGGCTGTTGAACAGGAAGTCGCGCGCTCCGTCCGGGCCTTCCTTGATGCGGTACTGCACGGTGAAGTGCATGTCGACGATGTTCTCGTCGTCGGTCAGCATCAGCGCCTCCTTGAGGCGGTCGCTGCGGCCGCGCGCGCCGACCTCGACCGTGCGCAGCGACAGAACGTCGACAACCTCGTGCGCCTGCACCGGCCAGGGCGCGCGCCAGCGGAAGCCCGGCGGGGTGCTCTCACTGTACTTGCCGAAGGTGGTGACCACACCGAGCTGGCCTTCCTGCACGATGTAGAAGCCGGAGCCGAGCCAGATCAGCGCGGCGGCCACAACAATGGCAAAGGCGCCGATGCCGGCACCACGCGCATCGGGGCGGAAGCCGCCGCCGCCGCCACCATTGGCACCGCGACCGCCGCCGTCAGCACCTCGGCCGCCCTTCTTGCCGAACAGGCCATTGAGGCGGCGGTTGAAGTCCCGCCACAGTTCGTCCAGGTCCGGCGGGCCATCCTGGGAGCCGCCGCGTTCGGGGCGCTGCGGCGGCCGGTTGCGATCGGACTCGTCCTTGCCATCAGAGCCCGAGGAACTGCCACGGCCCCACTGCGGGTCGTTAAGCGACATCTTGTTCGGTCCGGAACGTCGAGAACTTCATGGGTTGAGCGGCCACCGGCGCACCCGCCAGTCCGATCAGAGAGCGATCGGCGCGGCGGGCTGATCGCAATGACGATCGCTCAGATCATGCTCGCCTGCGTCGGCTGCTTGACTGCGCGCCGAGCGAACCTGCTGGGCGATCGCTTTGCGCAGGGCGTCGATCCCCTGACCCGTGGCCGCGCTCACAAATACCCTTGGGATCGTAGCATGCGGCCCCTCTGCCACAGCAGGCACGGCGTCGAGCAGGTCGGCCTTGTTGAACACCCGCAGTAGCGGCACGCCGCCGGCGCCGATCTCTTGCAAAACGTGTTCGACTTCGTCCATTTGCGCCTCACGCGCCGGACTGGCGGCATCGACGACGTGCAGCAGCAGGTCCGCCTCCACCGTTTCTTCCAGAGTGGACTTGAAGGCCTCGACCACGGCATGGGGAAGGCCGCGGATAAACCCTACCGTGTCCGACAACACGACCTCGACGTCCGGCGCGACAAAGCAACGACGCGAGGTGGTGTCGAGGGTGGCAAACAACTGATCGGCCGCATAGGTGCCGGCCCGGGTCAGCGCGTTGAACAAGGTCGACTTGCCGGCGTTGGTATAGCCGACCAGCGAGACCGAAAAGACGTCGCGCCGGGCACGCGAACGCCGCTGGGTGCGGCGCTGCCTGCTCAAGGTCTTGAGCCGCTCGCGCAGCAACTTGACCCGCGCAGAGATCATCCGCCGGTCGAGTTCGATCTGCTTTTCGCCCGGGCCGCCGGTCTTGCTCAGACCGCCGCGCTGGCGCTCGAGGTGGGTCCAGCCACGGACCAGCCGGGTCGCCAAGTACTCCAGTTGCGCCAGTTCGACCTGCAACTTGCCCTCCCGGCTCTTGGCCCGGCGGGCAAAGATATCGAGGATCAGGTTGGAGCGGTCGAGCACCGGCACTTTGAGCACCTGCTCGAGGTTGCGCTGCTGCGCCGGGGAAAGGGCCACGTCGAACAACACGACGCCGGCGTCGAGCAGCCTGAGTTGCGCCTCGATCTCCTCGGCCTTGCCGGCGCCTACGAACAAACGCGGATCCGGCCGGTCGCGACGAGCGCCGATGGCCCCACGCACGGTGTAGCCGGCGGACTCGGCCAGTTGCTGCAGTTCATCGAGGGCGTCGCGGCTGGCGCCGGGGACGCAGCGCCCGACCGTGACGCTGACCAGCAGCGCCTGTTCGGTCGACTGGGCGCGCGCCGCCTCAACCTGGAAGACGGTCAGCTGGAAGACTCCGTGTTGAGGTTGACCGGCCGCGCCGGCACGACAGTGGAAATCGCATGCTTGTAGACCATCTGCGTCACCGTGTTGCGCAGCAAGACGACGTACTGGTCGAACGACTCGATCTGGCCCTGCAGCTTGATGCCATTGACCAGGTAGATCGATACCGGCACGTGCTCCTTACGCAGCGCGTTGAGGAACGGGTCTTGTAGAAGTTGCCCTTTACTGCTCATTGTCTACTCCGGAAATGTTCACCGCAGCGCTCAAAGGCGCACTGCGATCGCTGCCGGCCGGCCGCCCGAGGCACGCCAGCGAAACCTTAGATGGGCTAGTCGGAAGAAAATTCAATTTAGCGGAAAAGGTCAGGGCACGCCATCGTGCCCCCGGTCCGTCGGGCGGCTCAGCGTGCCCGCCGGCGATCGTCGGCGTAGGGATTCGTACTGGTACGGAACTCGATGCGCAACGGCGTTCCGGCCAGGTCGAACAGCTCGCGAAACCAGCCTTCGAGGTAGCGGCGATAGCCATCGCTCACGTGCGCCAGCGCGTTGCCATGGACGACGACCACGGGCGGGTTGTGTCCCCCCTGGTGCGCATAGCGCATCTTGGGGCGACCGCGGCCAGCCCGCGGGGGCGGCTGCCGCTCAACCGCCGCCTGCAGCGCACGGGTGAGCTTGGGCGTGGGCAGCTTGGCAAAGGCGGCGCGGTGGGCGGCGGACACCGACCGCATGACCGCACCCAGACCCGTGCCCTTGCGGGCCGAGATGAAGTGCATGCGCGCCCAGCGCAGGAAATGCAGCTTGTGGTCCAGTTCGCGCTTGATCAGGCTGCGATGGTACTCGTCCAGCCCGTCCCACTTGTTGACCGCCACCACCAGCGCGCGGCCCGACTCGAGGATGTAGCCGGCGATGTGCGCGTCCTGTTCGGCGATCTCGGCGGCACCGTCGAGCAGCAACACCGCCACGTTGCAGGCATCGATCGCCTGAAGCGTCTTGACCACCGAGAACTTCTCGATCGACTCGAACACCTTGCCCTTGCGACGGATGCCGGCCGTATCGACCAGCTGAAACTGCTGCCCGCCGTACTCGAAGTCCACCGCGATCGCATCGCGCGTCGTGCCGGGCTGGTCGAAGGCGATCAGCCGCTGCTCGCCCAGCAATGCGTTCACGAAAGTCGACTTGCCGACGTTGGGTCGCCCGACGATGGCAACCTTAATCCGGTGGCCCGTCTGACCCTCGGTGGGCGCGTCGCGCGCGTCGACCGGCGGCGGAAACGGCGCCAGCACCTCGCCCATCAGGTCCGCCACGCCGTCCCCATGCGCGGCCGAGACCGGGTTCGGATGGCCCAGTCCCAGCTCATAGAACTCGGCAACGGCCTCGGGCGGCAGACCCTCGGACTTGTTGACGGCCATGACCGGACGCTTGCCGGCGATCCGCAGCCGCTCGGCAATGCGCCGATCCTGCGGCGTCAGGCCATCGCGCGCATCGAGCACGAAGACGACGACATCGCTCTCGGCGATCGCGGCTTCGGCCTGTGCGGCCATTTCCTTGACCAGGCCCTCGGCGGCCACCGGCTCGAAGCCACCGGTGTCGATAACGATGTAGGGCACGGGGCCGATGCGCCCCTCGCCGTAGTGGCGATCACGCGTCAGCCCTGGGAAGTCCGCCACCAGCGCCGCCCGCGAACGGGTCAGCCGGTTGAACAGGGTCGACTTGCCGACGTTGGGCCGGCCGACCAGGGCGACAATCGGTTTCATGCCCGCGGCCGGCTGGAAGCTAGCGATCGAGGTCAACCCGCGCCAGCGTGCCATCCTGGGTCAGGATGATGACGCTGCCCGCCCAGAGCGCGGGCGGCGCGACGATGGCACTGCTGTCGGGCCGCAAGCGGGCTGCGAATTCGCCGGACTCGGGCCGTAGAAAGTGCAGGTAGCCCCGCCCGTCGCCGACGACCACCGCCTGCGGCAGCACGCCGGGTGACGACAGGCCGCGGTGGGACAGCCCGGTGTTGCGCCACACGCTGGCGCCGGTGCTACGCGCATGCGCCACCACCGCATCCGTGCCATCGACCCCGTAGACGTTGCGCTCGTCCATGGCAACGCCGGCGCCGGCGGGCACATCGCGCGCCCACCGCAGGTTGCCGTTGCCGTTATCGACGCAGGTGAGGCGGCCTTGATAGGCGGCCGCACAGAGGTCGCGCCCGGCGACAGCGAGCGTGCCGACTACATCGGTCAGGCGCTCGACCTCGGTGGTACCACGCGGCTCCGCGACGGTCGCCTCCCAGCGTGCGGCGCCGTTGGACAGCGACAGGGCTACCACGCGCCCGCCCGGCAACGGCACGACCACGCTGTCGCCCGCGAACGCCATGGCACTGGGCGCCCGCAGCGTCAACGGCGGTGTCGCGCGCGAAAAGGTCCAGCGCCGCTTGCCGCTGTCGGCCTCGAAGGCGTTGACGCGGTGATCGGTGGAGCGGACGATCACCAGGCCCCGCCCCACCAGCGGCGGCGATCGAACGTCGCTCGTGACCTGCGCGCGCCATAAGGGCTTGCCGTCGGCACCGAAGGCCAGCACTTCGCCGCGGGGCGTACCAACCGCCACCACGAAGCCGTCCGACCCCACGCCTGAGGTCAACGGGGTGCCGGCGCTGATGCGCCAGGCGACCTGGCCGTTGTCGGGAGCCACGCGCACGATGCTGCCGTCGCCGGCGGCCGCATAGACGGCGTTGTCCAGGACCGCGGGCTTCAGCGGGGCCCCACGCGCCGCGCCGACCGCTACGGTCCAGGCGGTGCGCGGACTCAGCGTCGCCTTGAAGTCGCGCAGTTCGGCCGGCTTGGGACGGTTGCTGGAGGACGAACAGCCCGCCGCAAGCAACGCGAGGAGCACCGCGGCGAGCACGGCATGGCGCCGGCCGGGCGTGAGGATCGGGAAGTTCACGGGCGCCTTCTTGGGTTCAGGACGCGGCCGCAGCCGGCAGCGAATCGAGCTTGAGCTGGATGATGTTGCGCAGCGGGTGCTGCGCGTCGGCCTTGACGAGCGCCTGCTGCCAGGCGGCGCGGGCCTCCGCGCTCTTGCCCTGCGCCAGCAGGATGTCGCCGCGGCGGTCGGCAAAGGTCGTGGCATGTGCGTCGGGTACTTCGCCGGTCACCAGCCCGAGGGCCTCGTCGAAGGCCTTCTCGTCCAGCAGCACCCCGGCCAGGCGGACCCGCGCCACGAGGGTGAATTCCTCGTGGCCCGACCGGTCGATCACCCAGCGCAGCTGCGCCTTGGCACCCGCGACATCATTGGCGTCGTGGTGGGACCGGGCCGCATGCAGCGCAGCCATGGCGGCATACACCGTGCGCGGGTGGCGTTCCACCAGCGCGCCGGCCAGCTCCTTCACGCGCGCCGCATTGTTGCCGTTCAGCGCAGTCTTCATCTCGTCATACAGCACCGCAGCCTGACCGGCCTCACGGCGCTCGTACCAGCCCCAGCCGTTGTACGCCGCGATCGCCAGCAGCACCGCCGTGACCGCGGTGAGGATGAAGTTGCCGTACTTATCCCACCACGCCTTGATGGAGGCGAGCTGTTCCTGCTCTTGGAGGTCGTATGCCATCGTGCTCCTGCCGGTATCTGCTACTCGTCCTGTTCCGCCTCGGCCACCAGCGCGTCCACCAGCGCCTCACCCAGCTGCGGCAGCGGCACCAGCGCCTGCTCCGCGTACCGCCGGGCGCCGGGGCGCAGCGCCTTGACCGCCGCTGTGCCCTGTTCCAGTTCCGACTGGCCGACGATCACAGCGTACTGCGCACCGCTGGCGTCGGCCTTCTTCATCTGCGACCTCATGCTCGCCTCGCCGGCGTGCAGTTGCACGTCGAGACCGGCGTCGCGCAGCGCCTCGGCCACCTGGAAGGCGCGCGGCTGGGTCGCGCCGCCCTGGTGCAGCACGTAGACGTCAACCGCCGCCGGCACCACCGGCAGGCCGGCGGCGCGGATCAGCTCGACGACGCGCTCGATGCCCATGCCGAAGCCGATGCCCGGCGTCGGCCTGCCGCCCATGCGCTCGATCAGCGGGTCGTAGCGCCCGCCGCCGCACAGGGTGCCCTGGGCGCCGAGCGCGTCGGTGATCCACTCGAACACCGTGAGGTTGTAGTAATCGAGTCCGCGCACCATGCGAGGGTTGATGGTGAACTCGACCCCGGCCACCCGCAGCAGCGCCTGCACGCCCTCGAAATGGGCGCGCGAGGCTGCGCCCAGGTAGTCCGTGATGCGCGGTGCGCCGGTTACCACCTCGGCCAGCGCCGGATTCTTGCTGTCGAGGATGCGCAGCGGATTGCGGTGCAGCCGGCGCCGCGCCTCGTCGTCCAGTTGCGCCTCGTGGCGCGTCAGGTACGCCACCAGGTCCAGACGGTGACGCGCCCGCTCGTCGGGCTGCCCCAGGCAATTGAGCTCGAGCCGCACGCGGCCTGCCTGCTCGATGCCCAGGATCTTCCACAGCCGCGCCAGCATGACGATCAGTTCGGCATCGATGTCCGGCCCGGCAAAGCCCACCGCCTCGACGTTGACCTGATGGAACTGACGGTAGCGCCCGCGTTGCGGCCGCTCGTGGCGGAACAATGGCCCCATCGACCACAGCCGCCGCGGCGCCTCGTAGGTAAGGTTGTGCTCGACGATCGCGCGCATCACCCCGGCGGTGAATTCCGGCCGCAACGTGAGTTGCTCGCCGTTGAGCCTGTCCTCGAAGGAGTACATCTCCTTCTCGACGATGTCGGTGACCTCGCCGATGCTCTTGACGAACAGCTCGGTGGGCTCGACGATCGGCGTGCGGATCTGCTGGTAGCCGTAGCTGCGCAACCAGTCGATTACCCGCGCCTCGAACCACTCCCACAGCGGCGCGTCCGCAGGCAACAGATCGTTCATGCCGCGCACGGCGGCGAGCTTCCGGTTCGACATGGCGCTCAGGCGGACGCGCGCGCGTAGCGGCGCCTCACATAGTCCTCGACGATCGCCTGGAACTCCTCGGCGATCCGCTCGCCCTTCAGGGTGACGGTGCGCTCGCCGTCGACGAAGACGGGAGCCACCGGCGCCTCGCCGGAGCCCGGCAGGCTGATGCCGATGTTGGCATGCTTGCTCTCTCCGGGGCCGTTGACCACGCAGCCCATGACCGCCACGTTCATCGCTTCCACCCCCGGGAACTCGTCGCGCCAGCCGGGCATCTGCTCGCGCAGGTAGCCTTCGATCTTCTGCGCCAGTTCCTGGAAGAAGGTGCTGGTCGTGCGGCCGCAGCCGGGGCAAGCGATCACCAGCGGGGTGAAGGCGCGCAGGCCCATGGTCTGCAGGATCTGCTGGGCCACCTCGACCTCCCGCGTGCGCGGCTCGCCCGGCGCCGGCGTCAGCGACACGCGGATGGTGTCGCCGATGCCCTCCTGCAGCAGCACAGCCAGCGCTGCGGTCGAGGCGACGATGCCCTTGCTGCCCATGCCAGCCTCGGTGAGCCCGAGGTGCAACGGATAGTCGCAGCGGCGCGAGAGCTCGCGGTAGACCGCGATCAGATCCTGCACGCCGCTCACCTTCGCCGATAGGACGATCATGTCGCCGCCCAGTCCGAGCTCCTCGGCGCGCCGCGCGTTCTCGATGGCCGAGCGCACCAGCGCCTCGCGCAGCACCGCATTGGCCACCCACGGCTGCGCGCGCTGAGCGTTCTCGTCCATCATCCGCGCCAGCAACTCCTGGTCGAGCGAGCCCCAGTTGACGCCGATGCGCACCGGCTTGCCGTGGCGTGCGGCGATCTCGATCATCTGCGCGAAGTTGTCCTCGCGCCGCGTGCCCCGGCCGATGTTGCCGGGGTTGATGCGATAGGCCGACAGCGACTGGGCGCAGCCGGGGTACTCGGCCAGCAGCTTGTGGCCGTTGTAGTGGAAGTCGCCCACCAGGGGCACGTCCACGCCCATCCGGTCGAGCTGGGCGCGAATGGCCTCCACCTCGGCCGCGGCCTCGGGCGAGTTGACCGTGATGCGAACCACCTCGCTGCCGGCCTGGGCCAGAGCTTTGATCTGGATGGCCGTGGCGACCGCGTCGGCGGTGTCGGTGTTGGTCATCGACTGCACCATGACCGGCGCACTACCCCCCAGGCGCACGACCCGGCTGCCCCAGCGCAAGGCCACCTGCTGCGTCTGGCGGCGCGGCGCAGGCCCGACGGCGGCGGGCAGGCAGGCGAAGTCGATCGGCTGGATCATCGCGGACCTAATCGGGTCAGTCGGTCTTCATGCGGGCACGCAGCGGTCGTCACTCGATCGTCAGCCGAGCCACGCCGCTGCGCGTGTAAGGTGCAAGATCCACCACCTGGCCACGGTACTCGAGCCGCACCGACGCGGCGTTGCCGACGATCAGCCGAAGGGGCGGCGCCGCGAGCAGCCGATGCTCGGAGCGTGCCTCGGTCAGCCCCGAATGGATCACCTGGCCCTCGTTGCCTTGCAGGACCTCGATCCAGGACGGCTGCTCGCCAATCGAAATTCGCAGCAGCGGCGCCGTCGCGGGCGCGGCAGCCGGCGGGAAAGCTGCCGTGGCGGCTGCCTCGGCCGCCGGCTGCGCGGAAACGTGGCCACCGGGCGGTGGCCCGCTGGCGACCACCGCCGGCGCTGCCGAGGCCGACGGGCTGGCGGGAGCCGGGACCGCGGCGGAAACGACCAGTGGAGCAGCCGCGCGCTGCGACGCGAACCAGCCGATGGCAGCGAGCGCCATCAAGGCGGCGACCGATCCGAGCACGACGACCTGGCGGGACAGCCGTTCGCGCCGGGCGTTGCGCAAGACCGACGACGTGCCGCCACCGATGGCGCGCAGGTCCGGTAGCGGGCCGAACCGTACGTCGAGCGCGGCAAGCAGGGGCCCCGGATCGACCTGCACTTCCTTAGCGAAATTGCGGATGAAGCCGCGTAGAAAAGTCCCTGCGGGCAGCGACTCCAGTTGCTCGGCCTCGATCGCGGCGATCTGGCGCGGATGCAGCCGCAGTCGGCTTGCCACATCCGCCTGCGACAAGCCAAGTGCCTCGCGAGCGGCCGCCAGTGGCGACCCGAAGGCCGCCGCTGGCGCTGTCTGCAGCGGGGGCTCCGGCGCAGCTGCGGCTGCTGGCGGTTCGGCTCTCGCCTCGGACGGCTCGACCGGCGCGGTCAGCCGGTCACTCATCGAACGCTCCGCGCCGCAACAGGGCCGCCTCCGGCGAGTTGGGAAAGCGGCTGCGCAGGATCTCTGCGTACTGCCGCTCGCCGCGCAAATCGCCCTGGGCGCGCATCAGGCGCAGCCCGAGCCAGGCCACTTCCGCCGTCTGGCCGACGTCCCGCTCCACCAGGCCGAAGTAGAAGCTGGCCCGATCATTCTGCCGGGTGGCGAGGTAAAGCCGGGCCAGCTGAAACTTGACCACCGGGTTGCCAGCATCGATCTCGAAGGATCGACGCAGGTAGGACTCGGCACCTTTGAAGTCGCGCTCCTGCAGGAGGCAGGTGCCGGCGTTCTGCAGCGCCAGCGACGGGGTGGCGTAGAGCTTGTTAGCGGCAGCCCGGTCGAAGTGCTCGATCGCAGACTTCTGGCGCCCGGTACGACACAGGAACCAGCCGTAGTTGTTGTTGATCTCCGGGTCATCGGGCTCAATGCGCAGCGCGCGGCCGAAGCTCGCCTCGGCATTGGTGCGGTCGTTCAGATCCATGTAGATGAGGCCGAGCATCGCGTGCGCCGCCGCCGAATTCGGGTTGGCCTGCAGCGCCCGCTGGGTCTCCTCGATGGCGATCGGATACTGGCGCTGCGCGTAGTAGGTAGCAGCCAGCTGCAAACGGATCTGGGCACGCTTGACGGGATCGGCCTCGTTGACGTCGCGCGGCACCGGCTGACCGTTGACGGTCGTGGTGGTCTGGCAGCCGGTCAGAGCCGCGAGGGCTGCCGCCAGCAGCAGGAACAGCGTCATGCGCATGAGCCCGTCCTCCTATGAGTCGACCGCCACCAGAGGCAGCAGCCGGCGCACGGCCCGCTGCGCCAGACGGGTGCGGTCCTGCACGTCGCCAGCCAGCTGGCCGCAGGCCGCGTCGATGTCATCGCCGCGCGTCTTGCGGATCGTGGTCACGAAGCCGGCATCCTGCAGTCGCAGAGCAAACGCGCGGATGCGTTCGGACGTCGAGCGCTTCAGACCCGAGCCCGGAAACGGATTGAACGGGATCAGGTTGAACTTGCAGGGCACGTCGGCCACCAGCGCGATCAGCTGGCGCGCCTGCGCGTCGCTGTCGTTCAAGCCGTCGAGCATCACGTACTCGAAAGTGATGAAGTCGCGCGGCGCAAAGGTGAGATAGCGTTGGCACGCGGCCAGCAGCTCGCGCAGCGGGTACTTGCGGTTCAGCGGCACCAGATTGTCGCGCAGTGCGTCGTTCGGGGCGTGCAGCGACACGGCCAGGGCCACCGGGCAGTCGTGCGCCAGCCGGTCCATCTGCGGCACCATCCCGCTGGTGGATAGCGTCACGCGCCGCCGCGACAAGCCGTATGCATCGTCGTCGAGCATCAGGCGCAGTGACCGCAGCGTGGCCTCGTAATTCTGCAGCGGCTCGCCCATGCCCATCAACACCACGTTGCTGATCACGCGCTCGTGCTCGGCAGTGATGCCGCGCGAGGCGCGCAACGCATGCTCGGCCCACCAGAGCTGGCCGATGATCTCGGCCGTCGTCAGGTTGCGCGAGAAGCCCTGCTTGCCGGTGGAACAGAAGCGGCAGTTCACCGCACAACCGGCCTGCGTGGACACGCACAGCGTGCCGCGTTCATCCTCGGGGATGAACACCGTCTCGATCGCATCGCCCTGCCCGACGTCCAGCAGCCACTTGCGGGTGCCGTCCTCGGAAATGGCGTCGCGGATCACCGCCGGGGCGCGCACCTGGGCCACGCTGTCGAGCTTGGACCGCAGGCTCTTGGCCAGGTCGGTCATCGCCTCGAACTGAGCGGCCCCGCGCCGATGCACCCAGCGCGTGAGCTGGCGTGCACGAAACGCCTTTTCTCCGAGCCCAGCGACCAAGGCCGCGACCTGCGCGGCATCGAGATCGAGTAGGTTGACCCGGTCCACGGCACCTCGTCGGCCCGCGCGTTCAGCGCGAATACACGTTCATCGACGGGAAGAAGAACGCCACCTCGACGAGGGCCGTCTCCGGCGCGTCCGAGCCATGCACGGCATTGGCGTCGATGCTGTCGGCGAAGTCGGCGCGGATCGTGCCCGGCGCGGCCTTCTTCGGATCGGTGGCGCCCATCAGCTCGCGGTTCCTGGCGATGGCGCCCTCACCTTCGAGCACGCTCACCAGGATGGGACCGGACACCATGAAGTCCACCAGGTCCTTGAAAAACGGACGCGCCT
Source organism: Burkholderiales bacterium (assembly GCA_020248865.1). Classification (GTDB taxonomy): domain Bacteria; phylum Pseudomonadota; class Gammaproteobacteria; order Burkholderiales; family Burkholderiaceae_F; genus JALHMQ01. The sequence goes on from JADCGS010000001.1 coordinate 339,505, forward strand.
TGTGGACGCCGTAGAAGGCCTCGGCCTCGGCGCGAGACAGGTGCATCATGCGGGCGGCGACGATCTTCAACCCCGCCTTCTCGAAACGCGAGAGGATGGCGCCGATCGCGTTCTTGGCGACCGCATCGGGCTTGATGATGGAAAGGGTTCTTTCGATGGCCATGTCGGATTGCCTTTTGGCATTGCTTGGAAAACGGTGCCGCCCCGGCAAAAAACCTATGTAAATGAAGAACTTGGGGCGTGCGACGAACCGGAGATGGTAGCACGCCGGCCCGGCTTCAGCGGGCCGCGGACGAGCCGGGTTCGAGCACTGCGATCGACTCGACGTGGGTGGTGTGCGGGAACATGTTGACCACGCCGGCGGCCTTGAGTTGCCAGCTACCCTCATGCACCAGTACGGCGCAATCGCGCGCCAGCGTGGCCGGATTGCAGGAGACATAGACCACTCGCCGCGGAGGGCGCGACGCGCCGGCGAGCGATTGGGCGACGGCCAGCGCGCCCTCCCTCGGCGGGTCCACCAGCACGGCATCGATCGGGCCGTCGCTGCCCTGCAACGCCTTCCAGTCGGCCGACGTCCAATCGAAAAGATTGCGCGCCGCAAAGCGGGTGCGGCCGGCCAGACCGTTGGCCGCGGCGGCCGCCGTGGCCCGCTCGACCAGGGCGGCGCTGCCCTCCAGGCCAACGACGCGGACGGCCCGCGTGGCCAGCGGCAGCGTGAAGTTACCCAGGCCGCAGAAGAAGTCGGCCACCCGCTCCCGCGGCTGGGGATCGAGCAGCCGCAGCGCGCGCCGTACCAGCACTTCGTTGACGCGGTGGTTCACCTGGGTGAAGTCAGTCGGACCGAACGGCAGCGCCACGCCGAACTCCGGGAGCACCAGTTGCAGCGGGCCTGCGGCCGCAGACAGCGGCGCCGCCGTGTGCGGCCCACCCGGCTGCAGCCAGGGCTCGACGCCATGCCGCACGCCGAACTCGGCGAGCTGCGCCCGATCGGCCGCGGTCGGCGGATCGAGATGGCGGAAGACCAGCACGATGCGCTCGGCGCCGCCGGCGGCGCCCACGGCCAGCTCGATCTGCGGCAGCCGCTGCCGGATCGACAGCGCCGCCACCAGGTCGCGCAGCGACGGCAACAAGGCGGCCACCCGCGCCGGCAGCACATGGCACTCGCGCATGTCGGCCACGTAGCTGCTGGCGCGCTCGTGGAAGCCGACCAGCACGCCGCCCTTCTTCACCACGTCGCGGACCGACAGGCGCGCGCGGTAGCGGTAGTGCCAGGCCGGCCCATGGATCGGACGCAACATCTGCTGCGGTCGCAGCTTGCCGATGTGCCAAAGTGCGTCCTCGAGCGCCCGCTGCTTGGCCGCCACCTGGCCCGCGGGTTCAAGGTGCTGCAGCGCGCAACCCCCACACCGTCCCGGCGCCAGGCCAAAGTGCGGGCACCGCGGGCGCGTGCGCAACGCGCTGTCGCGCAGCACCTCGATCGTCTCGGCGGTCTCGTAGCTGGGCTTGCTGCGGCGCAACTGCGCGCGAACCCGCTCCCCCGGCAGCGCGCCCGCCACGAAGATGACCTTGCCGTCGCGATGCGCGACCCCGCGGCCCTCGAGATCGAGCGACTCGATCTCGAGTTCGATCGACACCATCACCCCAGCCAGGCCTTCAGGTACTCGTGCCAGTGCGGCGCATCGAGCGCGCGCAGCGAATCGCGCACCAGGGCCACCTCCGCGGCGTACTGCGCCTCGGTCCAGTGGCCACGCATCTTCTGGAAACGGCAGTACAGCAGGTGCGTATTGACGACGTCGGTCTCGCAGTAGTTGCGGATGGCCGCCAGTTCGCCCGCGCAGTACGCCTCCCAGACGCGGCTGCCATCCATGCCGAGCTTGCCGGCAAAGCCGCATAACTTGGCCAGATCGTCGAGCGGGACACTGGCGCGCGGCTGGTACAGGGCCAGCAGATCCATCAGGTCGGTGTGGCGCTGGTGGTAGCGGCTGATGTAGTTGTTCCACTTGAAGTCGCGGTCATCGTCGCCCAGGTCCCAGTAGCGGGCCGCACTGACGCCATGCATCAGCCCCCGGTAGTGCAGCACAGGCAAGTCGAAGCCGCCGCCGTTCCAGCTGACCAGTTGCGGCGTGTGCTTCTCGATGGTCCTGAAGAAGTCGTGGATCAGCTTGGCCTCGCCGTCCTCCGGCGTGCCCAGGCAGCGCACGCGAAACCCGCTGTCGTCGCGGAACGCGCAGCCGATGGCCACCACGCGGTGAACATGGTGCTGCAGGAAATCGCTGCCGGTCCTGTCGCGACGCTCGGCGAAGGCGGCCGCCGCCACCGCCCGGTCGTCGAGCGCCAACCACTCGGGGCGCAGGCGACGCAGGCCGGCCACGTCCGGGACGGTCTCGATGTCGAAGCTGAGGATGGGGGTCATCGGCGGGGCAGGCCGGGCTGACAGCCTGTGAAAGAATCTACTGCGCGACCCGATCTCGCGCCTGCGTTGCTCGCCGCACCCTCTGTACGGGTCCGCTGCTCGGCACGCCCCCTGGCCGCTCGCGACGATTTCTTCACGGGCTCTCAGCGCTTGGGCAGCAAGCCCAGCGGGTCGATGGGCTTGCCCTGCTGGCGGATCTCGAAGTGCAGCTTCGGCACGTCGGCATCGGTGCGGCCCAGTTCGGCAATCCGCTGGCCACGACGCACCGACTGGCCCTGCTTGACCAGAATGCTGCGATTGTGCGCGTAGGCCGAGATGAAGTCTTCTCCGTGCTTGAGGATGACCAGGTTGCCATAGCCGCGCAGACCGCTGCCGCTGTAGACGACCTGGCCGTCGGCCGCCGCGACCACCGGGTCGCCCTCCTTGCCGGCAATATCGATGCCCTTGTTGCGCGTTTCGTGGAAGCCTTCGATCAGCTTGCCTTCTGCCGGCCAGAGCCACGGGCCGAGTTGCGCGGCCCCATTCGCCGTGGCCGCCGACGGCGCGCTCGCCGCGGCGGCCGGCGCGACCGACGTTGCACCACCGGCGGCAGCCGCGGGCAGCGGCGGCGTGGCGGCGGGCAGGGTCGCGCTGCCAGGGGCCGTAGGCGTGCCGGCCGGTGCCTGGACTGACGGCGCCGCTGCCGCACCGGATGCACCAGCCGCAGCGCCAGCGGTGGCCGGGGGCAGCGGCGTGGGCTGCGCCGCCGCCACCGGGGCGACTGGAACCACGGCCGCCGCGGCAGCCGGCGGCTCGACGCGCAGCAGCTGGCCCACCGCAAGACGCGACGGATCTTCGATGCCGTTCCAGCGTGCAAGGTCGCGATGGTCCTGTCCAAAGGCGAGCGCGATGCTGTAGAGCGTGTCGCCGCGCTGCACCGTGTATGCGCCGTCGCGTGCCTGGCGCGTGGCCGCAGGCGACTGCGCTGCTGCAGCCGGCGCAGCCGTCGTCGGGGCCGGCGATGTGGCCGTAGCGCGCTCGGATCGATCGACGATCGGCGCAGGATTCAACGCGGTGGTCGAGCAGCCAGCCAACCCGACAACGAGAGCAGCAAGCGCAAGGCGGAGGGAGTTCATCGGCACCCGTATCGACAGCAACGCCAGTACAGACCGGAACGAAGTCAGACCGTTCCGCCCCGGAGTGGGACGAAGCGTACCGGCTCCGACGTGCGGCGGCTGACCCGTCCCTGCGCGTCCTTACTGACGATCGTCATCTGCTGCTCACCGGATCCCACCGGCGCAACGATGCGTCCGCCCGGCTTGAGCTGCGCGATCCACGCCGGCGGTATCTCCTCGCCCGCCGCCGCCGCGGTGATCACGTCGAAGGGCGCCTCGCTCGGCACGCCCAGCGAGCCATCGCCGAAGGCCAGGCGCAGTTGGGCGATTCGCAGCGGCCGCAGGTTGCCGCGCGCCAGTTCATGCAGCGCGCGTACCCGCTCGATCGAGATCACGGTCCCGAACAACTGCGCCAGGACCGCCGCCGCGTAGCCGCAGCCAGTGCCGATCTCCAGTACCTTGGACGACTTCGGGTCCGGGCACTCGGCCAGCGCCAGCTCGGCCGTGCGCGCCACGATGTAGGGCTGCGAAATGGTCTGGCCGTGGCCGATCGGCAGCGCCGTGTCCTCGTAGGCACGACTGGCCAGAGCCGGATCGACGAAGACTTGGCGCGGCACCGCGCGCAACGCATCGAGCACGCGCGCGTCGCGCACACCCAGTTCCCGCACCCGCTCGACCATGCGATCGCGAATGCGCGCAGAGGCAAGGCCGCCATTGGCGGCGGCCGATCTGTTCAAGGGCCCTGCAGCCACTGACGCACCGTCGGCAGCAATCCGGTGTGGGTGAGATCGATCTGCAGGGGCGTCACCGACACCCAGCCCTCGGCCGTGGCGTGGAAGTCGGTGCCCGGGCCCGCATCGCGGGCGGTGCCGGCAGCGCCCACCCAGTAGATCGTCTCGCCGCGCGGGTTCTGCGCCCGTACTACCGGCTCGGAGTGGTGGCGCTTGCCCAGGCGCGTGACCTGCGCGCCCTTGACCTGATCGCGCGGCAAGTTGGGCAGGTTGACATTCAGCAGGAACGGCGCCGGCAGCGGCGCCTCCAGGTAGCGACGCACGATCTGCGCGGCCCAGTGCGCCGCGTCGTGCACATGCTCGGGGCCACGCTCCACCAGCGAGAACGCAAACGACGGCACGCCGAACAGATAGCCCTCCATGGCTGCCGCCACGGTGCCCGAATAGATGGTGTCGTCGCCCATGTTCTGGCCACTGTTGATGCCGGAGACGACGATATCGGGCATCGCGTCGAGCAGGCCCGTCAAGGCGATGTGTACGCAGTCGGTAGGTGTGCCGTTGACGTAGAAGAAGCCGCTTTGGGCGCGCTGCACCGTCAGCGGTCGCGACAGCGTGAGCGAGTTGCTGGCGCCGCTGTGGTTTTGCTCGGGCGCCACGACAGTGACTGCGCCAAAGGCGGACATGACCTGTGCCAAGGCTGCCAGCCCTGGCGCGAGGTAGCCGTCGTCGTTGGAAACGAGGATGCGCAAAGAAAAGAGGCCGGTGGCGCAAGCACCACCGGCCTGTCCGGTGTGCTCAATGGTCGGGGCGGCGGGATTCGAACTCGCGACCCCTTGCACCCCATGCAAGTGCGCTACCAGGCTGCGCTACGCCCCGACTGACTAGAGATTGTACGCGACGCCGGCCGCTCCTCCGCTACTCGCCATCCAGCAGTTTACGAATCGCCGCGAGTTCGGCGCGCAGGTCGAGCGCCCTGTCGGCCACTGCCGCGGCGTCGGCAGCGTGGCTGTTGCCGCGGCCGCGCGGACTGCGGGCGACTTCATCGAGGCGGTTGCGCGCGCCGCTGATGGTGAAGCCCTGCTCGTACAGCAGTTCGCGGATGCGCCGGATCAGCAGCACCTCGTGGTGCTGGTAGTAGCGCCGGTTGCCGCGCCGCTTGATGGGCTTCAGTTGCGTGAACTCCTGCTCCCAGTAGCGCAGCACGTGCGGCTTTACGCCACACAGGTCGCTCACCTCACCGATGGTGAAGTAGCGCTTGGCCGGGATCGGGGGCAGAACCGCCTGCGCTTCGGCGCGCTGCATGCTTCGGGGGCGGCAAAGGCAGCTAGACGCCCTGGGCCCGGGCGACGGCCGCCTTCAACTTCTGGCTGGCGTGGAACGTGACAACGCGGCGCGCCGTGATGGCGATTTCTTCGCCCGTCTTGGGATTGCGGCCGGGCCGCTGCGGCTTGTTCCGCAACTGAAAATTGCCAAAGCCGGACAGTTTGACCGACTCACCGCGCTCGAGCGCGGCACGGATCTCATCGAAGAAACCATCAACCATGTCCCTGGCTTCCCGCTTGTTCAGGCCGAGCCGATCGAACAGTGCATCGGCAAGTTCGGCCTTGGTCACCGTGCGGCTGGCCGCATCGGCCGCCGGGGCGCGGCTGCTCGCAGGCAGCTCCGCGAACTTGAAGGCCGGCATGTGCTGGTCGTTGTCCATCGTTCTTCACTAACGCAGGCGAGCCCCCAACCGAGTCCCGAGTTCTTCGACGATGCAGGCGACGGCCTCGTCAGCAACGGTATCGCTCAAGGTGCGTTCAGTATCTTGCAGAAGAATCCTGAAGGCAAGGCTCTTTTCTTTTATTAACAATGCGTTAGCGCCCGCTTCCGCATTGCTTCCGGAAGCGGCGGGCGGGTTGCCGACAGAAGGGCGGTAGACGTCGAAGAGGCGGAATCCCACCAGCGACGCCAGCCGCGGATCGGTCGCCTTGCGCACCGCCACGGCGTCGAGCACCTGCTGCAGCGTGACCTCCTCGCCAAACCAGAGCGCCAGGTCCCGCTGCACCGCCGGGAAGCGCGGCACTTGGCCGATGCGCGGCAGTTCGCGCTGCTGCAGGGGCGCCACATCGAGTTCGAACACCACCGGCGCTTTGGGCAATTCATAGCGCTGGCACAGCCGCGGATGCAGCTCGCCCAGCCAGCCGGCCGGCTGGCCATCGATCTCGATGCGCGCGCTGCGTCCCGGATGCAACGCCGGATGGGGCGCCGCGGACAGGCGATAGGGCCGGTGTCCGATCACCCGCTCGACGTCGCCCTTGAGGTCGAAGAAGTCGACATCGCGGCGCGGCGCACCCCACTGCTCCTCGGCCACCGGCCCGTAAGCCAGCCCGCCCAGGCGCTGCGGCTGGCGCAGGCCCGCCACTGCCAGCGGCCCATCGGGCGCCTGCACATCGCGCAGGAACACGCGGCCCAGCTCGAACACGCGGACCCGCACGGCCTTGCGGTTCAGGTTGTAGCGCAGAGCCTCAACCAGCCCGCCGATCAGGTTGCTGCGCATGACGGCAAGGTGGCTGGCGATCGGGTTGAGCAGCCGCACCGGCACAACGTCGCCCGCGAAGTCGCGCTCCCAGGCCGCCTCGACGAAGGCGTAGTTGACGAGTTCCTGGTAGCCGGCGGCAGCCAGACGACCGCGCAGGTCATGCGCGCCGACCCGCCTTTCGCTGGGCGAACGCATCCGCGCCGCCGCGCGCGGGGGCTGCGCCGGCAGGCGGTCAAAGCCGTGCAGCCGCGCGACCTCCTCGATCAGGTCCTCCTCGATCGACAGATCGAAACGGTAAGGCGGCGGCGTCACGACGAAGCGCCCGCCCTCGGCCCGACACGGCATGTCGAGCCGCCGGAACACGGCCTCGATCTCGGCGTCGCTGACCGGAATGCCCAGCACCTTGCGGCAGCGGTCGGCGCGCAGCGCGACCTCGCGGCGCTCCGGCAGCTTCAGTATCTGGTCGTCGACCGGCCCGACGCGAGTCTGCGGCGTGCCGCAGATGTCCAAGATGAGCCGCGTGATGTACTCGATGTGCTCGACGGTGGTGGCGGGATCGACGCCGCGCTCGAAGCGGTGCGCCGCGTCGGTCGAGAAGTTGTAGCGGCGCGCGCGCCCCTGGATGGCCTCGGGCCACCAGAATGCCGCCTCGACATAGACGTTGACGGTGTCGAGCGACACCGCCGTGGCCGTACCGCCCATCACCCCAGCCAGAGCCTCCACACCGCGCTCGTCGGCAATCACGCCGACCCATTCGTCGATGGTCACGGTCTGGCCGTTGAGCAGTTCGACCGCCTCGCCCGGCCGGCCCCAGCGCACCGTGAGTCCGCCCTTGACCTGGTCTAGGTCGAACACATGCGACGGCCGTCCAAGCTCGAGCATCACGTAGTTGGAGATGTCCACCAGTGCCGAGATCGAGCGCTGGCCGCTCGCCTGCAGGCGTTGCTTCATCCAAGACGGCGTTGCGGCGCGCGCATCCAGCCCGCGGATCACCCGCCCCGAGAAGCGGCCGCACAGGTCGGGCGCCTGTACCGTCACCGCGAGCCGCTCGTCCAGTGTCGGCGGCACCGGCACGAACCGCGGCACGCACAGCGGCGCACCGGTGATGGCCGCCACCTCGCGCGCCACCCCGACCACGCCGAGGCAATCGCCGCGATTGGGCGTGAGCTTGATCGTGAAGCGCCGGTTGTCGAGCGATAGATGGTCGCGGATGTCGCGGCCGACCGGCGCCCCGGCCTCGAGAATCATGAGGCCACTGTGGTCCTCCGACAGGCCAAGCTCGCGCGCCGAGCACAGCATCCCTTCCGACACCACGCCGCGCATCTTCGCTTCCTTGATGTGCAAGTCGCCCGGCAGGACGGCGCCCGTGAGCGCACAGGGCACGCGGATGCCCGCAGCCACATTGGGCGCGCCACAGACGATCTGCAGCAATCGCCCAGTGCCGGCGTCGACCTCGCAGACCGTCAGCTTGTCGGCGTTCGGATGGCGCTCCACCTTGCGCACTTCGGCCACGACCACGCCGGCAAACGGCGGCGCTGCTGCGACCACGTCCTCGACCTCGAGACCAGCCATGGTGAGGGCATGCGCAAGTTCGTCGGTGCCCAGCGCGGGATTGACATACTGGCGCAGCCAGTCTTCCGAGAATTGCATGGCGGCTCGCCCTAGTTGAACTGCTGCAGGAAACGCAGGTCGCCCTCGAAGAACAGGCGCAGGTCATCGACGCCGTGACGGATCATCGTCAGGCGTTCCAGGCCCGAGCCGAAGGCAAAGCCCATGTAGCGCTCGGGGTCGAGGCCGAAGTTGCGCACCACGGTCGGATGCACCTGCCCGGCTCCCGAGATCTCCAGCCACTTGCCCTTGTTGGGGCCGGCCGTGAACATCATGTCGATCTCGGCGCTGGGCTCGGTGAACGGGAAAAACGAGGGGCGGAAGCGCACCTGCAGGTCTTCGGTCTCGAAGAAGCAGCGCAGGAAGTCCGTGTAGATGCCTTTCAGGTCGGCAAACGAGATGTCCTCGTCGATCCACAGGCCTTCGACCTGGTGGAACATCGGCGAGTGCGTCGCATCCGAGTCGACCCGGTAGGTGCGGCCTGCCGCGATCACCTTGATCGGCGGCGCGTGCATGCGCGCGTAGCGCACCTGCATCGGCGAGGTGTGCGTGCGCAGCATCATCGGCCGGCCCTGCGCGTCGTTCAGGTCGACGTAGAACGTGTCCTGCATCGAGCGCGCCGGGTGGTTCTCGGGATTGTTGAGCGCGGTGAAGTTGTACCAGTCGGTCTCGATCTCCGGACCGTCGGCGACGTCGAAGCCGATCGAGCCGAAAATCTGCTCGACCCGCATCCATGTCTGCAGGACAGGATGGATCCCGCCGCCGCCGGTGCGCCGGCCCGGCAGAGTGACGTCGATCGACTCCTGCGCCAGGCGGGCGTTCAACTCGGCCTCGGCCAGTTCGCCGCGCCGAGCTTCCAGCAGCCCTTCGATGGCCTGCTTGGCGGCGTTGATCGCCGCTCCGCGCGTCTTCCTGTCTTCAGGCGCAAGCCGGGCCAGCTCCTTGAGCGACTCGGTGATGCTGCCGCTCTTGCCGAGGAATCGGGCCTTTTCGTTTTCGAGTGCGGCCGGCTCGCGGGCCACTGCGAAGGCCGCGCGGGCCGCATTGACCAGGCTGTCGAGGTCGTTCATCAGGGTCCGGGCAAAGAAAAACGGGACCTGCCGCCAAGGCCAGGCCCCGTTCCAGTTGGCGTCCCACAGGGGACGCAAGGCTTACGCGGCGAGGCTGGACTTGACCTTGTCGACGATCGCCGAAAAACCCGGCTTGTCGAGCACCGCCATGTCGGCCAGAACCTTGCGATCGAGCTCGATGGCAGCCTTCTTCAGGCCGTTCATGAACACGCTGTACGACAGATCGTGCTCGCGCACCGCGGCGTTGATGCGGGCGATCCACAGCGACCGAAAAACGCGTTTCTTGGTGCGGCGATCGCGATAGGCGTATTGCCCCGCCTTCATCACCGCTTCTTTGGCCACCCGGAACACATTGTTCCGGCGCTGGGTGAAGCCCTTGGCTTTCGCCAGGACTTTCTTGTGACGGGCGCGTGCCGTTACACCACGTTTGACGCGAGGCATCTTCCGGTCCTCCTCAGGCGTAGGGCAGCATGCGGCGCACGCTCTCGACATCGGAGGCGTGCAGTTCCACCGGACCGCGCAGATGGCGCTTGTTCTTGGTGGACTTCTTGGTGAGGATGTGGCGCTTCATCGCCTGTCCCCGCTTGATCGAGCCGCTGTTGCGGACGGTGAAGCGCTTGGCAGCGCTCTTTTTCGTCTTCATCTTCGGCATGGGAGCCGTCCTTTCGGTCTTGGATGGCGTTCAGGCGGCGGTCGTTGCGACACGCACTTACTGGGCCCGACACCACTTGTGTCCGGCGCGACAGGGATGAGCCGCGCGCCGGGGTGCTGCAACCGCGCTACTTCTTCTTCTTGGGCGCCAGCATCATCACCATCTGGCGGCCTTCGAGCCGGGGCATCTGCTCGACCTGGGCCAGTTCGTCCAAGTCGCCGCGGACCCGCTCCAGCAGCTTCAAACCGAGTTCCTGATGCGCCATCTCGCGCCCGCGGAACCGCAGGGTCACTTTCGCCTTGTCGCCTTCATCGAGGAACTCGCGCAGCTTGCGCACCTTGGTGGCGTAGTCGTGATCGTCGGTGGCCGGCCGGAACTTGATTTCCTTGACCTCGATGATCTTCTGCTTGAGCTTGGCCTCGTGCGCCTTCTTCTGTTCCTGATACTTGAACTTGCCGTAGTCCATCAGTCGGACCACGGGCGGCTGGGCGGTCGGGGCGATCTCCACGAGATCGACGTCGGCTTCTTCTGCCAGCCGAAGCGCCTCGATGGTGCGCATGACCCCAAGCGCTTCGCCGTCCTTGCCGATCACGCGCACGTCGAGTGCGCCGATCTCGCGATTCAAGCGGTGCGTGCGTTCCTGAGCGATGGTCTTTGCCTCCGGTGATCCAATCAATCAGGCCGCTGGCCCCACGTTGCGTCGCTCGCCGACGTCTGCTGCCAGACGCTCGACGAATTGCGCCTGAGGCATCGATCCGAGGTCGACACCGCCACGGGCACGAACGGCCACCTGTCCGCTCTGCAGTTCCTTATCGCCCACCACGAGGATGTAAGGCAGCTTCTGCAGCGCAAGGGCGCGGATCTTATAGGTGATTTTCTCGTTCCGCAAATCGGCTTCAGCCCTAAAGCCTTGTTTTTTCAGCGTTTGCACCACGCTCTCGGCGTATGTCGCCTGGTGCTCGGAGATGCAGGCCACCGCCACCTGCACCGGCGCCAGCCAGGGCGGCAGCGCACCCGCGTGGTTCTCGATCAGGATGCCGATGAAGCGCTCGAGCGAACCGACAATCGCCCGGTGCAGCAGAACCGGCACCTTGCGCGTGTTGTCCTCGGCCACGTACTCCGCGCCCAGCCGGCCCGGCATGGAGAAGTCGACCTGCATGGTGCCGCACTGCCAGGTCCGACCGATCGCGTCCCTCAGGTGGTACTCGATCTTCGGGCCGTAGAACGCGCCGTCGCCCGGCGCAATCTCGAACGGGACGCCGGAAGCCCTCAGCGACTCCATCAGCGCCTGCTCGGCCTTGTCCCACAAGGTGTCGGCGCCGATTCGCTTCTCGGGCCGCGTGGCGACCCTGTACTGCACCTCGGCGAAGCCGAAATCCGAATACACCATCTGCAACTGCGCCGTGAAGGCGACGCACTCGGCCTGGATCTGATCCTCGGTGCAGAAGATGTGACCGTCGTCCTGCGTGAAGCCGCGCACCCGCATCAGCCCATGCAGGGCACCGGAGGCTTCATTGCGATGGCACTGGCCAAACTCGCCGTAGCGCAGCGGCAGGTCGCGGTAGCTGCGCAAGTCCGACTTGTAGATCTGAATGTGGCCCGGGCAATTCATGGGCTTGAGCGCGTAGTACCGGTTCTCCGACTCCGTCGTGAACATGTTGTCGCGGTACTTCTCCCAGTGGCCCGAGGCCTCCCACAGCGAACGGTCCAGGATCTGCGGCGCCTTGACTTCCCGGTAGCCGGTGTCGCGATAGACCTGCCGCATGTACTGCTCGACTACCTGCCAGATGGCCCAGCCCTTCGGGTGCCAGAACACCAGGCCAGGCGCCTCGTCCTGGAAGTGGAACAGATCCAGGTCGCGGCCCAGCTTGCGGTGGTCGCGCTTTTCCGCCTCCTCGAGCATCTTCAGGTAGGCATCCTGGTCCTCCTTCCTGGCCCAGGCCGTGCCGTAGATGCGCTGGAGCATCTCGTTCCTGCTGTCGCCGCGCCAATAGGCACCGGCCACCTTCATAAGCTTGAAAGTCTTCAGCCTGCCGGTGCTGGGGACGTGGGGGCCGCGGCACAGGTCGACGAAGCGGCCCTCGCGATACAGCGAGATGCCCTCCTCGCTCGGGATCGAGGCGATGATCTCCGCCTTGTACCGCTCGCCGATGGAGTGGAAGAACTGCACGGCCTCACCCCGGTTCCATTCTTCGCGCACGACTTTCTCGTCCCGACGCGCGAGTTCGGCCATCTTCTGCTCTATGGCCTCCAGATCCTCGGGGGTGAACGGACGCTTGTAGGAGAAGTCGTAGTAGTAGCCGTTCTCGATCACCGGGCCGATGGTCACCTGCGCCTCGGGAAACAGCTCCTTGACGGCATAGGCCAGCAGGTGGGCTGTCGAGTGACGGATGATGTCCAGCCCGTCGGCGTCCTTATCGGTGACGACGGCCAGCTGCGCGTCGCGGTCGATCACGTGAGATACGTCGACCAGCCGGCCATCCAGGCGGCCCGCGAGCGCGGCCTTGGCCAGGCCGGGGCCGATGGCGGCGGCCACTTCGGCCACGCTCACCGGGCGCTCGAACGACCGCTTGGAGCCATCGGGCAGCTGTACTGAAATCATCGGTATCTCCAGCAAAAAAAAAGTGCGGTCGAGCCGCACTTTCTTTCGAACCAAAGGGGGGCGAACTCGTCCTGGCCGCTAGACGACGGTGAACCTAGTTCGGAGGAGCATCGCAATCATCCTTCGGTTGCTGCCAGCCGGGCTGCGCGGGCCATTGGTAGGCGCGATTGGACTCGAACCAACGACCCCCACCATGTCAAGGTGGTGCTCTAACCAGCTGAGCTACGCGCCTGCACTGAGAGACCGGACAGACCGGACACGTCAGCAAGGACAAAATGATACATGAGGCTCGCCGAGCCGATCCCCGGCGCGGTTAGGGCGACAGCAGCCGCGCGCGGCCGGTCACCGTCATCAGCTGCAGGCTGCGGCCGGCATCGAGCTGCGGCTCGGCCACCGGCTCGGCTGCGGAGGCGCGCATCTCCATTGCGCGCACCTGCATCGGCGGACGCGCCGTGGCCACGGCAAAGTTCAGCTCTTCCGTACGCAGCCGTTCAGGCGCCACGCCGAGCGCGCGCGCAGCGGCAGCAAGCCGGGCATTCAGGTTGGCCACGGCAGCCTGGATCAACTCTGCCTCCACCCGCTCGCGCGCCGGGCGCGACAACCGGAAGTCGACCCCCCCGAGCGCGAGCATCCGCTGGGCGGCCGCCACGGTGCGCGGGAGTCCCGCCAGGTCGGAGGTGCGCAGGGTGACCGCCTGACGGACGCGCCAGGCGATGACCTGCCGGCCCTCGCGCGAGTAGACGGGATAACTGCCGTAGCCAGCAGTCTCGACCTGGCCCTTCGGGTCGCTGCGCTTCAGTTGCGCCACGCCTTCGGCGACACGCTGGTTCAGCAGCGACTGCGCCTTGGCAAGGTCGCCGTCCTGCACCTCCAGGTAGAAGCTCGCCACGGCTTCGTCATTCGGCACCTCGATTTCGGCGCTGCCCGTCATCACGATCGCCGCTCCGTCGCTGCGCGGGGTGGCCGCAGTTGCCTGCGCGAAGGCCAGCACGGGCGCAAGGAGCATGGCGAGGAGCATGGCGAGGACAAAGGTGCGACTCATGGCTTGGCAATGAATGAAGTCGAAGGGATCATCGCCACGGCGGCGAGGGGACCAGCGCAATCCGAGACGAAACCGAAGACACCGCCGCACCCGACCGCTCGTTGCCGCGCGGACGCACGAGCCCCCGATCGGCGATCGCCCTGCTCGACCTAGTTGCGCGACCGATCGACCAGACGATTGGCCTTGATCCAAGGCATCATGGCGCGCAGTTTCTCCCCCACCTGCTCGATCGGATGCTCGGCCATGAGACGGCGCCGGGCAGTCAGGGTCGGCGCGCCGGCGCGGTTCTCGAGGATGAACATCTTCGCGTACTCGCCGGTCTGGATGCGCTCGAGCGCCTTCTTCATCGCCTGCTTTGTCTGCGGCGTGATGATCTCCGGGCCCGTGACGTACTCGCCGAACTCCGCGTTGTTCGAGATCGAATAGTTCATGTTGGCAATGCCGCCCTCGTACATGAGGTCGACGATGAGCTTGAGCTCATGCAGGCACTCGAAGTACGCCATCTCGGGCGCGTAGCCGGCTTCCACCAGCGTCTCGAAGCCGGCCTTCACCAGTTCGACCGCGCCGCCACACAGCACCGTCTGCTCACCAAACAGATCGGTCTCGGTCTCTTCGCGGAAATTGGTCTCGATGATGCCGGCCTTGCCGCTGCCGATTGCCGTGGCATACGACAGCGCGATCTCGCGCGCCGCGCCCGACACATCGCGATGCACCGCGATCAGCGACGGCACGCCGCCGCCTTGTGTGTAGGTCGAGCGCACCGTGTGGCCTGGCGCCTTGGGCGCCACCATGATCACGTCCAGATCCTCGCGCGGCGTGATCTGGCCAAAATGAATGTTGAAGCCGTGCGCAAATGCCAGCGCCGCGCCCTTCTTGATGTTGCCGTGAATCGCGTCGTAATAGACCTGCGGATGGCTCTCATCCGGCAGCAGGATCATGACGATGTCGGCGTCCTTCACCGCGTCGGCCACCTCCTTGACCTGCAGGCCGGCCTTGGCGGCCTTGTCCCAGGAGCCGCCCTTGCGCAGCGCGACGGTGACGTTGACACCCGACTCCTTCAGGTTGAGGGCATGCGCATGCCCCTGCGAACCATAGCCCACGATCGCCACCGTCTTGCCCTTGACCAGCGAGAGGTCGGCGTCCTTGTCGTAGAAGACTTTCATCTCATGTTCCCTTCGTGTTGAAGGTCGAGCGTCGGGCGCCGGGGGTTGAGCGTGGAATCATTGTGCGCTCAACACTGGCCGCTCGACGCTAGACCCGAAGAATTCGCTCGCCGCGCCCGATCCCCGACGACCCCGTGCGCACCGTCTCGAGGATCGCGGTGCGATCGACCGCGCGGATGAACGCATCGATCTTGCTCGTGTTGCCGGTGAGCTCGATCGTGTAGGTGCGCTCGGTCACGTCGATGATGCGACCGCGGAAGATGTCCGCCATGCGCTTCATCTCCTCGCGCTCCTTGCCGACCGCGCGCACCTTGATCAGCATGAGTTCGCGCTCGGTGTACTCGCCCTCGGTCAGGTCGACCACCTTGACCACTTCGATCAGGCGGTTCAGGTGCTTGGTGATCTGCTCGACCACGTCGTCCGAGCCGACGGTCACGATCGTCATGCGCGACAGCGAGGCGTCCTCGGTGGGCGCGACGGTCAGCGTCTCGATGTTGTAGCCGCGGGCCGAGAACAGGCCGACGATGCGCGACAGGGCACCCGGCTCGTTCTCCACCAGCACCGACAGGACGTGGCGCATGGCTAGAGGTCCTCGCTGCCGAGCAGCATCTCGGTCAGCCCCTTGCCGGCCTTCACCATCGGCCAGACGTTCTCGGTCTGATCGGTGATGAAGTCGAGGAAGACCAGCCGATCCTTATGTTTGCCGAAGGCATCCCTGAGCGCCGGCTCCACGTCTGCCGGCTTGCGGATCTGCAGGCCCACGTGGCCGTAGCTCTCCGCCAGCTTGACGAAGTCGGGCAGCGCATCGACGTAGGACTCCGAATAGCGGCTGCCGTAGTCGATCTGCTGCCACTGCCGCACCATGCCGAGGTAGCGGTTGTTCAGGTTGACCACCTTTGGCGTGAGCCGGTACTGCTTGCACGTCGACAGCTCCTGGATGCACATCTGGATCGATGCCTCGCCGGTGATCACCGCCACCTGCGCGCCCGGATTGGCCATCTGGACGCCCATCGCGTAAGGCAGGCCCACGCCCATCGTGCCCAGGCCCCCGGAGTTGATCCAGCGGCGCGGCTTGTCGAACCGGTAATACTGCGCGGCCCACATCTGGTGCTGGCCGACGTCGGAGGTGACGAACGCATCGCCACCCGTCACCTCCCACAGCTTCTCGACCACGAACTGCGGCTTGATGATGTCGCTCGCCTTGTCGTACCTGAGGCAGTCGCGGCTACGCCACTGGTCGATCTGGTTCCACCACGCCTTCAGGGCCTGCGCGTCCGGGCGCGCGCTGCTGGCCTCGATCTGCGTCACCAGTTCAGCGAGCACTTCGCGCACGTCGCCCACGATCGGCACATCGACCTTGACCCGCTTGGAGATGGACGAGGGGTCCACGTCGATGTGGATGATCTTGCGCGGGTTGGTCGCGAAGTGCTTGGGGTTGCCGATCACGCGATCGTCGAAGCGCGCGCCCACCGCCAGCAGCACGTCGCAGTGCTGCATGGCCATGTTGGCCTCGTACGTGCCGTGCATGCCCAGCATGCCGACGAACTTCGGGTCGGTCGCCTTGAAGCCGCCCAGCCCCATCAGCGTGTTGGTGCACGGGTAGCCGAGCAGCTTGACGAGCTTGTTCAACAGGTCGGACGAGTCCGACAGGATCACGCCGCCGCCGGTGTAGACCATCGGCCGCTGGGCCGCGAGCAGCAACTGCACCGCCTTCTTGATCTGCCCGGCGTGGCCCTTGACCACCGGGTTGTACGAACGCATCGCCATGTCGCGCGGATACGCGAACGGCGCCTTGGCAATGGTGATGTCCTTCGGGATGTCCACCAGCACCGGACCCGGCCGGCCGCTCTGCGCGATGAAGAAAGCCTTGCGCAGGGCCGGCGCCAGATCCCGGATGTCCTTCACCAGGATGTTGTGCTTGACGCACGGACGGGTGATGCCGACCGTGTCGCACTCCTGGAAGGCGTCCTGACCGATGGCGTGCGTCGGCACCTGGCCGGTGATGATCACCATCGGAATCGAATCCATGTAGGCAGTGGCGATACCGGTCACCGCATTGGTGACGCCCGGCCCGCTGGTGACGATGCACACCCCGACCTTGTTGCTCGAGCGCGAGTACGCATCGGCCGCATGCACGGCCGCCTGCTCGTGGCGCACCAGGATGTGCTGGAACCGGTCCTGCTTGAAGATCTCGTCGTAGATGTAGAGAACCGCGCCCCCGGGGTACCCGAAAACGTGCTGCACGCCTTCTTCGGCGAGGCAACGGACGACGATCTCGGCCCCCGTGATGGGCTGGCCTGACTCACTGCGGTGGGCGGCTGCGGTGGCGGCCCGGGACTCTGCGCTGACGCTCTGCATTGCTGCGATTCCTCTCAAGTCCTGCTGGAGATTGATTGGATGCCGGTCCGTGGCCGCTTGTGACGGCTGGTACGGCGGATTGCGCGTTACGAGTAACGACGACTGACAAGGTCGAAAACAACGAAGGTGGCGCTGCTCCGGGTCAGTGAGGTTCTTGGGTCGCAAGAGGGCGCGACTCTAATGCGTTGCACCAAAAGGCGCAAACGACGCGCCGCTCCGGTGCGGCCTGCCATGGCGGGGCACAAGCCAGGGCGGCTGGGAGTCTGGCTGTGCTGCCCGCTGGTAGAATATCGATAGTCGGCGTATTGCCCTGCAGTTGCACGAGAAGTGCGCAGGGCGGCCGTTCGGTTCCGGGTCATGGCATGGCCCGACTTCATGGCCACTCGAGAAGAACTGTCCGACTTCCTGGCCGGCGTCGAGCGCCGCGCCTTCAAGCAAGCCCTCTTTGCCGTCCGCGACGAGGACTCAGCCTTGGACATCGTCCAGGAGGCCATGAGCAAGCTCGCCGAACACTACGGAGACCGGCCGGCGGTCGAGTTGCCCCTGTTGTTTACCCGGATCCTGCAAAACGCAATCACCGATCACTTTCGACGACAAAAGGTCCGAAACACCTGGATCTCGCTGTTTTCCTCGTTCACTTCGCCGGACGACGAGGATAGCGACCCACTCGCAACGATCGAGGCGCTGGCGGGCACCGGGCAGGCCGAGAGCTCGGCCGACCAGGTGGAGCGGGCGCAGATCGTCGGGATCATCGAGGAAGAGATCGGTCGCCTGCCCCCGCGTCAACGGGAAGCCTTTCTTCTCCGTTACTGGGAAGACTACGACGTTGCGGAAACTGCCGCGGCAATGGGATGCTCCGAGGGCAGCGTCAAGACCCATTGCTCGCGTGCCACGCATGCCCTGGCACGAGCCCTGCGCACCCGGGGAATCAAGCTATGAAGGAAGCAGAGTTCGGTTATCGGATCCGCCAGGCCCTCAACGAGGGGGCGGATCACCTCGACTACACGGCTGTTTACCGTCTGGAGCGTGCCCGCCGGGCCGCCCTGTCGCGCCAGCGCGTAGCGGCCGTGCCTGTGCGCAGCTGGGTGCCGGCACTGGAGCCCGCCCTGATGCACCACGCGGGCGCGGCCACTCCGGGCAAAACCCGCGGCGGCCTGTGGCCCTGGTTGCGCGCGGCCGGACTCGTCGCTCCGCTCGTTGCGTTGGCGGTGGGCTTCGTCGGCATTTATCAGTGGCACCAGTATCAGCGCATCGCGAGCCTGGCCGACATCGACTTTGCCGTGTTGCTGGACGAACATCCGCTCGAGGCCTACGCCGACCGCGGCTTTGGACTGCTCCTGCAGACCGAGGCACTCGAGTAGGCGGGACTCCTCATGAAACGGACAATCGCGTGCCTGGCGCTTGTTGCGGCGCTCAGCCCTGCGGCACTGGCGCAGGGGGGCACGGCGCCGACGACGTCCGTCACGCCGGCTGCCGCCGCCAAGCCCGCGGCACGCAGCGCGCCGGTGGCCCGACCCGCGTGGTCGGACCTCACCGCCGCCCAGCGCGAGGCGCTGGCACCGCTGCACGAGGACTGGGACAGCTTCGAACGAGACCGCAAGCGCAAGTGGCTCGAGGTCGCCACCAAGTACCCGCGCATGACGCCCGAGGCGCAACAGCACCTGCACGAGCGCATGGTTGAATTCGTCCGGCTCACGCCACAGCAGCGCCGCACGGCTCGCGAGAACTTCAAGAAGGCGTATGAGCTGCCGCTGGAGCAGCGGCAGCAACGGGTGGACCAGTTCAAGGCACTTCCGCCGGAGCGGCGCCAGGAGCTCGCCAACCAGGCAGCCGAGCAGGCTGTCGCCCGCAAGGGCGAGCCACCGCGGCGTGCCGCACGCGACGCGCGCACGGAGGCCACCAAGCCAAACCTGACGCCGCAACCGGTTTCTTCCGCCCCCGCCAAGTCTGCGCCGTTGAGCGCGGTCGGTCCGGCCGACGGCAGCGCGGCACGCTGAGCCCGCGACCGGACACGCAGCGCAGCGCTCGGTCCGGCAGAACGGAGTCAGGTCCCGGCCGGCAGTACCAGCATCGCGCGGCTGACGAGCACTCCATCGCGATCGGCGTAGATCCAGTCGCCCGGCTGTACGCGCACACCCTCGATCAGCAGCGGCAGGTCCCGCTGACCCGCGCCCCGCTTGATGGCGCGGCGCGGCGACAACGCCAGCGCACGTACGCCGACGTCGAACGAATCGATCTCGTCGGCGTCCCGCGCCGCGCCGTGGATCACGACGCCGGCCCAGCCGTGCTCCTGCGCGGCACGCGCGAGGTTGCCGCCAAACAGCGCGCAGCGCAGGCTGCCGCCACCATCGACCACCAGCACGCGCCCCTGGCCCGCCGCCTTGACCTCATCGGCCACCAGCGAGTTGTCTTCGAAAACCTGCAGGGTGACACAGGACCCGCCGAAGCGGAAGCGCCGGCCCATACACAGCCAGCGGCTGCCCAGCACGGCGAGCGTGCCGGCGGCGAAGCGCGGCTCGAAGGCGTCGGCCAGATCCGCTGTCGCGGCCACGTCCATGTCGGCTCAGGAGGCCACCGCCGCGCCGGGCGCAGCGCGGACCCCCTGCCCCACCCGCAGCGCGCCCAGCAGCGCGGCCACCTGCATCAGCGCCACGCCCACCAGTGCGAGGTTGTATTGCCCGGCGTCGAGCATTGGACCGACGACCAGCGGAACGGCGGCGAAGCCGACGTCCAGTCCCGAATAGACGAACCCGTAGACGCGACCGTACGAGGTCTTGCCGAAGCGCGTCATGGCCGCCTTGCGCACCAGCAGATCGCGGCTCGGGCCGGCGCAGCCGACGCCGAAGCCCATCGCGGCCATCAGCGGCAGCACCATCCAGCCGGGCATCCACCCCGCGGCCAGCAGCAGCGCCACCGTGGCGGACGCTCCCAGCGCCGCGGCGATCACCCGATCGCTGTCGCCGCGCCGGGCGGCGATGAAGCCGCCGGCAACCATGCCGGCCGCGCTGCCGAGCAGATAGGCCGTGAGGCCGGCCGTGGCCAGCACCAGCGACAGGCCATAAGCCTTGCCAAGCACCGCCGGACCGTAGTTCTGCAGGATGCTGAGCGCACCGGTGGAAAAAAAGAAGAACATGAAACAGACCCACACGGCGCCAACCCGCAGGAACGCCAGTTGCCCCGCTCCGGTCCCGTCGGTGCCACCCGCGGCCTCGCCGCGGCCGACCGCGGCAGCGGTCTCGTGCTCGTCGAGGCTGTGACGCCGCAACACCAGCAACCCGAGGACCGCAAACCCGAGCGCCGCGGCGGCAAACGCCGCCGCCTGCCAGCCGGCCGCCGCCGCGATGCCGGCCATGAACACCGGTGCGGCCGCCCAGCCGAGGTTGCCGGTGAGTCCGTGCACCGAGAACGCGTGGCCCAGCCGCGGCGCCGACACCTTGCGATTGAGCAGCGTGAAGTCGGCCGGGTGGAAGATGCTGTTGCCAAGCCCGGCGATCGCCGCCGCGGCGAGCAACATGGCGTAGTCCTGCGCGAGCCCGAGCACCAGCGCCGAGCTGGCGAGCGTGCCGACCCCGAAGAACAGCACCGGCCGCGCGCCTGCACGGTCGACGATGAAGCCGGCCAGCGCCTGGCCGATGCCGCTGACGACGAAAAACACCGTCATCAGCAGGCCCGCCTCGGTGTAGGACAGGCCGAACTGCGGCATCAGCCACGGAAACAACGGCGGCAGCAGCAGGTGGAAGAAGTGCGACGTGCCGTGCGCCAGCCCGACCAGCGTTATGACTTCGGCGTCGCGGCGCGGGCTGTCGAGGGAGGCTGTGGAAGCGGACATCGCGAATGACTCTAGCATCGCAGCGCGCCCGTCACGCGGCCGCGCGCGCCGGCGAAGTGCCGCGGGCGCGGCACGGATAATCGTGCCATGACACTCGACCTGTGCCACGCTGGGCTGCGCGCCGCGGCCCGACTGTTGAGCAACTGCCTAACGGCCTGGCAGCGGCCGGCGCGGCGGGCGTGCTGGACCGCCGCGATTGCCGCCGCGGTTGCCGCCGCGGTCGCCCCCGCGCTCGCACTCGCCGCGCCCGTCGCCCATGGGCAGGTACCGCTGCGGATCATTGCCATCAACGACCTGCACGGGCACCTGGAGCCTGGCGACAACGCGGTCGGTGTGCCGCATCCGCAGGAGCCGGGTCGCACGGTGCCCTTGCGCAGCGGCGGCGTTGCGCATCTGGCCACACGGGTGCGCGCCTTGCGCGCCGAGGTACCCCACAGCGTGTTCATCTCGGCCGGCGACCTGGTCGGTGCGAGCCCCCTGACCTCGGCACTGTTCCGCGACGAGCCCACCATCGAGGCCATGAACGCGCTCGGGCTCGACCTGAATGCCGTCGGCAACCACGAGTTCGATCACGGCGTGGCGGAGCTGCAGCGCCTGGTGGCCGGCGGCTGCGCCAGGGCGCCGCGCGGCGCGGCTGCTACCTGCGGGCACCCGAACGGCCAGTATCTGGGCGCGCGCTTCCCTTTCCTGGCGGCCAACGTGGCGAACGCCGACGGCCGGCCGCTGTTTGCGCCCGCGCTGGTGCGCGAGTTCGACGGCGTTCGCGTCGGCTTCATCGGTGCGGTCACGCGCGTGACGCCGGGCATCGTGCGCCCGGAGGGCATCCGCGGCTGGCGCTTCGAGCGCGAGGCCGCGGCGGTCAACCGCGCCGCGCGCGCCCTGCGCGCTCAAGGTGTACGCGCGATCGTTGCCGTCATTCACGAGGGCGGCGAGGCCGACGGTGGCTTCAATGCCTGCGACCGGCCGCGCGGGGCGATCTTCGACATCGAGCGCGAGCTGGACCCGGCAGTCGACATGGTGTTTTCCGCCCACACGCATCGCGCCTACAACTGCCGCATCGATGGCCGGCTTGTGATCCAGGGCGCCTCGTTCGGGCGGCTGGTCTCGGTGGTGGATGTTGAGCTGGATCGCGCCAGCGGCGAGGTGCGCCGCGAACGCGTCCGCGCGGTCAACCTCCCAGTGCCCAATGGCCTGGACGCCGAACTCGACGCCGCGGTGCGCACCGCCTACCCGGTGCTGCCACCGGACCCTGGCATCGCCCGGCTGGTGGCGCACTACCGCGACCGCGCTGCTTCGCTGGCCGATCGCGGCGTCGGCCGGATCGCCGCATCATTCACCCGCCGCAGCGAAGGCGGCGGCGACCACGCGGCCGGCCGGCTGATTGCCGATGCACAGCTGGCGGCCACACGCAGCAACGGCGCGCAGATCGCGCTCACCAACCCGGGCGGCGTTCGCAGCGACCTTCTTGCCCGGCCTCCCGATGGACACGTGAGCTACGGCGATCTGTTCGGCATGCAGCCGTTCGGCAACGCGCTGGTCACGCTGACGCTGACCGGCGCCCAGTTCAGGGCGTTGCTGGAATCCCAGTGGAGCCGGACTAACCCCGACCGGGTGCGCTTCCTGCAGCCATCGGCGGGACTGACCTACACATGGCATGGAAGCCGCCCCCACGGGCAGCGCATCGATCCCGAGTCCATGCGGCTGCACGGCAGCCGCATCGCGCCGGAGGATCGGCTGCGGGTGACGGTCAACGATTTCCTGGCCACTGGCGGCGACGGCTTTGCGATCCTGCGTGACGCCACCGAGCGCGTCGGCGGGCCGCTGGACATCGAAGCGCTGGCCAGCTACGTCAGCGAGCGCTCCGCCGCTGCGCCGCTGGCGCCCGACCGCCGGCCGCGCATCGAGCGGGCCGACTGAGTCGCCCCGGCGGCTGCGGTGGGATAATCGGCTTTCCAGCTACACCGCGCGGTCCCCGCGCCACTGCCGCCATGCGCCGCAACCGATTCGTTTCCCGCGCCCGACAGGGCGCCGATGCCGACACACTGACCAAACTGGCGCGCCGGCTGTCCGAGTCGTCGTCGCGCATCGAGGACCGGCTCTGGGAGCGCCGCCTCTCCGAGCTGCTGTACGACCGGCTGGCGCGTGGTTTCGATGCGGACATCGACTCTGCGCTCGACGAGCTGGCCAAGATCAACGCCCGCGCCTACGACGACCTCGCGGACCTGGCCGAGTCCTGCGCCGAGAGCCTCACGTTGAGTATCGAGGACAAGTCGCACGATGCGCTGCTGCTGGCCATCCCGCTGCTGGCCTGGTCGCGCTACAAGCTGCCCACCTCGACGCTTTCGTCGGCGCTGGTCGATGCGATCGGCGCGCAGATGGCCGGCCACCTCGCCGCGCGCGGCACCCGGCTGGCCATCGCCGACCACCTGTACTCGATCGACCAGCTGCCCGAGTCCTTCGGCGAGGTTTACGAAGTGGCCGGCCGGCTGATTGCCGCGGCGGCCGAGGGCAAGCGCTTCAAGGTCGATCCGAAGTCCCTGCGCGAACCGGTTGCCATGCTGGCCGACACGCGCTACCTGCTCGCTGCGATCGTCGCGCCGCAGGGCCAGGCGTTGTTCCACTGGCAGGAAACCGGCGTCGATCCGGATGCCAAGATCGGCGCGCTGACGGCGTTCCGCGAGCAGGCCGCCAACGCACTGCAGCCCCTGATGACCGGCTGCCGCTTCCGCGTGCTGTCGCCCAACGCCTTCCACGCCGCGCTACGACAGGCCGATCGCGACCTGCGCGAGTTCTCGCTCGAGGCCGCCAGCGCCTACCTGAAGCTGACCTTCGGTCTGGCGCCGTCCCAGCTGCAAGGCACGATCGCGGCGTTCGAGGACAAGCGGGTCGAGGAGATCCGCGTCGGCATCGGCAAGGCCGGCGATGACGACAGCGTGGTCGAGGGCGTCGTGTGGCCGCTGCTCGGCGATGAGGAAGACAAGGCGGTCGAGGACATCGAGGCGGCGCTGCGTGCGCTCGGCATCACCCGCGTGGTCACGCACGCCCATCGCTTCCCGATGGAGTACTGCGACGACTGCGGCGCGCCCATGTTTCCCAACCCGGCCGGCCACGCCGTCCACACCGAGCCGCCGCAAGACGCCGACGAACAGCCGGCCGCGCCCTTGCACTGAGCGCTTTGCGCGCCGGGGTCGGTCGGCCGCGCCTGGGGCGCGGCGCTTGACCGCTTTCCAAAGGCCTCGGCACCCTGCCTTGCCCCGGCCGCCGGGCGGGGAGAGAAGCGGGATTCGCTTCGCGCCGGCCGGGAACCAGCCCGAAGGCGGCGGCTGCGGACCGCCGCCTACGTCAGTGCACCGTCCGATCGAAGGTAAACCTGCCCTCTCGCCAGTCCACGGGCACCACGTCCTTCGGACCAACCTTGCCTTCCAGCACCAGCCGGGCCACTGGATTCTCGATCTGCTGCTGAATCGCCCGCTTGAGCGGCCGCGCGCCATAGACAGGATCGAAGCCGGCCTGCGCGATCTGCGCCAGCGCGGCATCGGACACCGTGAGCACCATGTCTTGCGCCGCCAGCCGCTGCTCGAGCCGCTTGAGCTGGATCTTCGCGATGCTGGCGATGTTGGGTGCGTCGAGCGGGTGGAACACCACGATCTCATCGATGCGGTTGACGAACTCCGGCCGGAAGGCTTTGCGCACCTCGTTCATCACCGCATCCTTGATGTCTTCGTAGTCGCGCCCGGCCAGCCGCTGGATCTCGTGCGACCCGAGGTTGCTGGTCATCACCAGCACCGTGTTCTTGAAGTCCACCGTGCGACCCTGGCCGTCGGTCATGCGGCCGTCGTCGAGCACCTGCAGCAGCACGTTGAAGACGTCCGGGTGCGCCTTTTCCACCTCGTCCAGCAGGATCACGCTGTAGGGCTTGCGCCGCACCTGCTCGGTGAGCTGGCCGCCCTCCTCGTAGCCCACGTAGCCGGGCGGCGCGCCGATCAGCCGCGCCACCGAGTGCTTCTCCATGTACTCACTCATGTCGATGCGGATGAGGTGCTCCTCGGAGTCGAACAGGAACTCCGCCAGCGCCTTGGTGAGCTCGGTCTTGCCGACGCCCGTCGGGCCGAGGAACAAGAACGAGCCATAGGGCCGATTGGGGTCCGCCAAGCCGGCGCGCGAGCGGCGGATCGCTTCGGACACCAGCCGCACCGCCTCGTCCTGGCCCACCACGCGACGGTGCAGCCGCTCCTCCATTTGCAGCAGCTTGTCGCGCTCGCCCTGCATCATCTTGCTGACCGGGATGCCGGTGGCGCGCGAGACGACTTCGGCGATCTCCTCGGCGCCGACTTCGTTGCGCAGCAGCTTGAACTCCTTCTTGCCGCCCGCCGCCCCCGTCTCGGCCGCCTTGAGCTGCGACTCCAGCTGCGGCAGCCGGCCGTACTGGATCTCGGCCAGCTTGTCGAACTGGCCCTTGCGCTGCAGCTCGGCCATGGTCGCCTTGAGCCGGTCGATCTCGGCCTTGATGTGCGCGCTGCCCTGCACCGCCGCCTTCTCGGCGCGCAGCACTTCGTCCAGGTCCGCGTAGTCCTTCTCGAGCCGCTTGATCTCTTCCTCGATCAGCGCCAGCCGCTTGCGGCTGGCCTCGTCGGTTTCCTTCCGGACCGCCTCGCGCTCGATCTTCAGCTGGATGATGCGGCGGTCCAGCTTGTCCATCGACTCGGGCTTCGAGTCGATCTCCATCTTGATGCGCGCCGCCGCCTCGTCGATGAGGTCGATCGCCTTGTCGGGCAGGAAGCGGTCGGTGATGTAGCGGTGCGACAGTTCCGCTGCGGCGACGATCGCCGGGTCGGTGATCTCCACACCGTGGTGCAGTTCGTACTTCTCCTGCAGTCCGCGCAGGATCGCGATGGTGCTTTCCACGCTCGGCTCGTCGACCAGCACCTTCTGGAAGCGGCGCTCCAGCGCCGCATCCTTCTCGATGTACTTGCGGTATTCGTCGAGCGTGGTGGCGCCGATGCAGTGCAACTCACCGCGCGCCAGCGCCGGCTTGAGCATGTTGCCGGCGTCGATGGCGCCCTCGGCCTTGCCGGCGCCCACCATGGTGTGGATCTCGTCGATGAAGACGATGGTCTGGCCCTGGTCGGCCGCGAGTTCCTTGAGCACGGACTTCAGCCGCTCCTCGAACTCGCCGCGGTACTTGGCGCCGGCCAGCAGGGCGGCCAGGTCGAGCGTCAGGACCCGCTTGCCCTTGAGCGTCTCCGGCACTTCCTCGTTGACGATGCGCTGCGCCAGACCCTCGACGATGGCCGTCTTGCCCACGCCGGGCTCGCCGATCAGCACCGGATTGTTCTTGGTGCGCCGCTGCAGGATCTGGATCGAGCGGCGGATCTCGTCGTCGCGCCCGATCACCGGGTCCAGCTTGCCCTGCCGGGCGCGTTCGGTCAGGTCGATGGTGTACTTCTTGAGCGCTTCGCGCTGGCCCTCGGCCTCGGCGCTGCCGACGTTGTGTCCGCCGCGCACCGCATCGACGGCCGCCTCCAGCGCCTTGCGGCTGAGACCGTGCTCGCGCGCCAGCCGGCCTGCTGCCCCCTTGTCGTCGGCCAGCGCCAGCAGGAACATCTCGCTGGCAATGTAGGCGTCGCCCCGGCGCTGCGCTTCCTTGTCGCTCTGATTCAGCAGCGCCACGAGGTCCCGGCTGACCTGCACCTGCCCGTCGGTGCCGCTGACCTGCGGCAGCGCCTTGATCGCCGCGTCCACCGCGTGCGCCAGACCCTGAACATTGATGCCCGCGCGTCCCAGCAGCGATCTGGCGCCAGAGTCGTCCGCACGCAGCATGCCGGCCAGCAGGTGCACCGGCTCGATGTACTGGTGGTCGTTGCCCAGGGCAATCGACTGGGCCTCGCCCAGCGCTTCCTGGAACTTGGTGGTGAGCTTGTCCTGGCGCATGTATCCGCTCTCCGCAGTGTGTCGTGCGAACCGCCGCAGCTTGCGATGCAACCTGCCCGAGCAGTAAAGCTGGGGCCGGTCGCGGGATATTTCAACCGCCGCTTCCGCGTGAGCGGCCCGATACACTGATCCCAGTGAAGACCGACGCCGTGCCGGCCCGCCTGTCCGCGCGCACCAGCGCCCCGCTTCCTGCCTTCCTTCCCCTGTTGCTCCCTGGCCTGCGCCGGCCGGGGCTGCTGCTGTTGGCGCTCGCGGCGCTCGCGGCGCTGGCGTCGCCGGGCGGTGACGCGCGCGGCGCCGATGCCACCGCCGCGCCGCTGGCCCGCTTCGAGCTCAGCGACGACGGCGCCGCTCTGGAGGCCCTGCTGCGACAGGTGCTGGACGCAGCGCGCCAGTCCGACCGCATCGATCCCGAGGACGACGAGCGGCAGTTGCGGCGCCTGCGCGCCGCAACCACCGAGGTGCTGGCCACCGAGGGCTACTTTCAGCCGCGCGTGACGGTGTTGGCGGGCGGCGACGGCGGCAGCCGCTATCTGCTGCGCGTGGCACCCGGGCCGCGCGCCAGCGTCACGCGCGTCGAGCTCGAGTTCCGCGGCGCGCTGACGGCCCAGCCGGAGCGCGTCACGGCCCTGCGCAGGGGCTGGGAGCTGCCGACGGGCCAGCCGTTCCGTGACCCCCAGTGGACGACCGCCAAGAGCCGGCTGCTGGCGCGGGTGCAGGAACGCGACTTCCCGGCCGCCGCCCTGGTGGAGACCGAGGCCACGGTCGATGTCGAGTCCTCGACCGTGGTGCTGCGCGTGCTGCTGGACAGCGGCCCGGCGTTCACGCTCGGCGAGTTGCAGGTCGAGGGCCTGGTGCGCTACGACCGGACGCTGGTGGAGCGCTTCAACGACTTGCGGCCGGGCGAGTCGTACGACGCGACGCGCCTGCTGGACTTCCAGCGCAGCCTGCAGTCGGGGCCGTACTTCTCCGGAGTCGTGGTCGACGTGGCCATCGACCCGGCGCAGCCGCTGCGGGTGCCGGTACGGGTCGAGCTGCGCGAAGCACCCGCCCGGCGGCTGTCCTTCGGCGTGGGCGCCTCGACCAATGTCGGGCCGCGCGTGGAGGTGACCTACCGCCAGGTGGGACTCATCGGCTATCCCTACACCCTGCAGACTGGCGCCGGCGTCGACCCAACGCGGCAGATCGGGTTTGCCGATGTCCTGCTGCCGCCCAAGCCCAACGGCGCACGCGACAGCGTCGGGGTGCTGGCCGAGCAGACCGACATCGAGAACCTGCTCACGCGCCGCTATGCCGCCGGTGTGGCGCGCGAGCGGCGCTGGACCGGCGCCAGCCAGAGCGACTTCGACACGCGCCTGTCGCTGAGCCTGCAGCGCGAAGCCGCGCGCCTGCCGGGCGAGCCGGACAGTCGCAACGACACGCTGACGCTGGCCTACCAATGGACGCGGCGCACCGTCGACTCGATCACCGAGCCGCGGCGCGGCGGCGTGCTGGGCCTGCGCGTGGCCGCAGGTCTGGGACGCGCCGGCATCGACGACCTGCTCGACAAGTCGTTCGTGCACCTGTACGGCCGCTACGTGCGCTACCTGCCGCTGTCTGCGCGCGACCAGGTCATCGTGCGGGCCGAGTTGGGTCATGTGATTGCCGACGACCTGGACTTCGTGCCGCTGGAGTACCGGTTCCGGGCCGGCGGCGCCGGCAGCGTGCGCGGCTATCCCTACCAGCGGCTGGGCGTCCTGCGCGGCAGCGCCATCGACGGCGCCCGCTCGCTCGCCGTGGGCTCGGCCGAGTACCTGCGCTGGATCGACGCCCACTGGGGCGGAGCCTTGTTTGCCGACGTCGGTGATGCCGTCAACGACCTGCGGCAAGCCGACTGGGCGCGCGGCTACGGCCTGGGCGTGCGCTACCGGACGGTGGCCGGTCCGCTGGCGCTTGACCTCGCCTACGGGGAGCGCGATCGCAAGTGGCGCGTGCACTTCTCCATCGCCATCTCGTTCTGAGTGCAACGGCCCCGCATGAACGCGCCCGCCCCCGCCCCCGCCCCCGCCGCCGCCCCCCGCGCCGCCGCGCCGCGCCTTGCACGGCGGGCGGCGCTCGTGCTGCTGGCGCTGCTGGCGGCGCTGTCGGCGGGCGGCCTTGCCGGGGCCCAGTGGCTGTGGCGTACCGAGAGCGGACTCGTCAGCCTGGCGCGGTGGCTGCCGCAGCTGACCGGCGGCGTGGTCCGCCCGGAGGGGGTGCGCGGCACGCTGGCCCGGCGCTTCGAGATCGACCGGCTGCGGATCGACGCCGGCAGCACCACCGTGGAGGTACACGGCCTGCGCGCGCAACTGCGCGCTGCGCACTTCGGCCTGAACCTGGCAGCGCTGCGCCTGGACTTCGATCAGCTCACGGCCGACTCGGTGCGCATACACGCCGGTCCGGTCGTGGAACCCGCGACCCCGCCGCCGGCCTCGATCGCTGCGCCGGTCAACGTAACGGTCGCGCAACTCATCATCGGCACGCTGACATGGACCAGCGGACCGACCGCCGGGGGCGGCAGCCAGACCGTGCTGCGACAACTGCGCGGCGCGGTCGCGCTGAGCCCGTCGGGCTACCGCATCGACGAGGCTCAGCTCGCCGTGGGTCCGGCCCAGGCCCCGCTGCAACTGGGCTTCCGCGCGACCATCGACGGGGCGCATCCGTTTGCCGTGACCGGCAGCGGCACGCTGGCCGCCAGCCTGCAGGCCCAGGCGGTGCAGGCGCAGTGGCAGGCGAGCGGCTCCCTGGTCGACCTGCAACTGCGCGCCGACGCCCGTGGCGGCGGCGCCCGTGGGCACGCCGAGCTGCGGCTTGCCCTGTTCGACGCGCCCACGCTGCGTGCGCTCGACATCGACCTGGCGGACCTGGACCCGGCCGCCTGGCTGGCCGGTGCGCCGACCGCGCGGCTGTCGATCGACGCGCGCCTGCTGCCGGCACCCGACCCGGCGTTCGCACTGCAGGGGCCGGTGCAGATCGACAACGCGCTCGCCGGCACGGTCGACGCCGGACGCATTCCCCTGCGCAGCCTGCGCGCACGGATCGAGCTCACCCCGGAGCGCCTGCAGGCCCGCGACCTGCGCGCGGTCCTGCTGCGCGGCGTGGTGAGCGGCAGCTACGAGATGTCGCTGACGGACGTGCGGCGCTTCAGCGGGCAGGCCACGCTGCAGGCCGTCGATCTGTCGGCGCTGCATGCCAGGCTGCGGCCGCTGGTGCTCGATGGTGAGCTCGGCCTGCGGCATGAAGGTGAGACCAGCTTCGTGACGGGTCAGCTTGTGCACCGCGGTCGCCTGCCGGCCCAGCTGGACGTCGATCTGTCCGTCACGCCGCGGCTGCTGCAGATCGGCCGCGCCCGGCTGGTGCTGGGCGGCGGCCTGGCCAGCCTCAGCGGCACGGTCGCGCTGGCCGGCAGCCAGCGCACGCAGGTGGAAGGCGCGCTCACCGACTTCGACCCCGCGCTGCTGGTCGAAGGCCTGCGGGCGCGCCTGAGCGGCCGCTTCGCGGTGGACGCCGCGCTGGCGCCGCAGCCCGCCGGGCGGATCGAGTTCATGCTGACCGACAGTCAGGCCTTTGGCCGGCCGCTGGCCGGGCGCGGTGTGCTGGAGCTGGACGCCCTGCAGGCGCTGCGCGCCGACGTGGACCTGACGGTGCGCAGCGCCACCCTGCGAGCCCGCGGCGCCCTGGGCGTGCCGGACCAGACCCTGCAGGTGGAACTCGACGTGCCGGCGCTGCAGGACCTGGGGCTGCCGGCGCGCGGCCGCCTGGAGGCCTCGGCGCGCCTGGCCGGCGACTGGCACGCCCCCGCCGTCGATTTGCAGGTAGTGGCCCAACGGCTTCGGATCGGCGAGCACGCCATCGACCTGGTGCGCGCCATCGGTCGTTACGGCGGCGGCAGCGACGGCGCGCTCGCGGTGCAGGTCAACGCCACCAATCACCGGTTCCGCGAGCGGCCGGCGCTGTCGCTGCAGAGTACGGAGTTGAGCATCGATGGCCGCCTTGCCGCGCACCAGATTGTCCTGGCCGCCGTCAATGAAGAGTCGCAGGAGTTGCGCGCGGCGGCGCGCGGCGGCTGGGAGTCCGGCGGCGCCCAGTGGCGCGGGGAGGTAACGCGGCTGACCGCCGGCGCGCCGCTGAACCTCGCGCTCGCAGGCGCCCTGCCCCTGTCCACCAACGGCGCCGACCTGCGCCTCGGCCCGGCTGCGCTCACGCTGGCGGGCACGCGCTTCGAAGACGTGAGCCTGGAGCGCAGCCAGTCGGTGCTGACCACCCGGGGCCGCTTCAGCGGATTGCAGTGGGCCAACCCGGATCGCGGCGAGCGGCTGGTGGGCGCCACGACGGCGCCGCCGCTCACCTTGCGTGGGGAATGGCAACTGCGCGCCGGCGCCGCGGTGGATGGCGACGTGCTGATCGAGCGCAGCGGCGGTGACATCGTGGCGGGCGACAGCTCGACCGGCATCGGCGAGTTGCGTGTGCAGGCGCAGATTCGTTCCAGCCGGCTGCAGGCGCAGGCACGCCTGCGCGGCACTCGCGCCGGCGAGTTGAGCGCCGATCTGCAGGCCGAAGTCGATCCCGCACGGCCCGGCCTGGCGCGCGACCGCCCGTGGCTCATCACGGCCCGCACCAGCATGCCGTCGATCGCCTGGGTCAATGCCTTGCTCGGCACCGCCACCCGCACCAACCTGCGCCTGGGCGGCAGCCTCGACGGCGAGTTGCGCATCGACGGCACGCCCGGCGACCCGGTCGCGCAAGGCCGCTTCGGCGGCAAGGACCTGCGCGTGGCCTGGATCGAGCAGGCGATCCGGCTCGAAAACGGCACACTCGCGGCGCGCCTGGCCGGCTCGGAGATCCTGCTCGACGAGCTGCGCTTTGCCGGTGCGCCGCTGGTCGTACCGGCCGACCGCCGCGTGCGCGAGGCCGGCGGCAGCGACGCCGGCTCGCTGGCCATCAGCGGCCGGCTGCAGTTGCGCGACCTGGCAGGCGTGCTGCAGGTGGCCGCCCAGCGCATGCCGGTGCTGCAGGCCGCCGATCGCTGGGTACGCGCCGACGGCGGCGCCAACATCGTGTTCGACCAGAAGCGTGTGCAGGTCAACGGCGCCTTCGCGGCCAGTGCCGGCTTCATCGACTTCTCGCGTCCCAACCTGCCGACGCTGTCGGGCGATGTCCAGGTGGTGCGCAACGTGGAGGCGCCGCGCGCTGCGCGCGAGGCGCCGATCGGTTTCGCGTTCGACCTCGGCATCGACCTCGGCCCGGCCTTCTACCTGCGCGGCTTGGGGCTGGACACGCGCATCGACGGCGCGGTACGGCTGCGCAGCGACGGCCGCGCTGTCCGCGCCACCGGCTCCGTGGAGGCGCGCGGCGGCGTGTACCAGGGCTTCGGCCAGCGCCTGTCGATCGAGCGCGGCCGGGTGAACTTCCAGGGACCGCTGGAGAACCCCGGACTGGACGTGCTGGCGCTGCGCAAGGGTTTGCCGGTGGAAGTCGGGGTGGCGATCACGCGCACCGCGCAGAACCCGCTGATCCGCCTGTATTCGGGCGAGACCATGAACGACCTGCAGATCCTGTCGTGGCTGGTGCTGGGACGGCCGCCGGAGGAAAGTGGCGCCGACAACACGGCGCTCGCCACGGCCGCCGCCGGGCTGCTGACGGGCACCAGCGAGGGGATCCCCAAGCAACTGGCGCGGCGTCTGGGCATCGACGAGTTCGGACTGCGCACCGGCGAGTTGGCAGGCGGCCCGTCGCTGCTGCCGCGCACCGCGGTGGCCGGCAACATCCGCGGCGAGCGCCAGACGGCCTCGGCCGAGATCCTCACGGTGGGCAAGCGGCTGTCGGACAACATCACCGTCAGCTACGAGCAGGCGCTGGCCGGCGGCGAGAGCGTGGTGCAGGTGATCTACCGCCTGTCGCGCCGCGTGTGGGTGGTGGGCCGTGCCGGCACCGACAATGCGCTCGACCTCGTCTACACCATCGTCTTCGACTGAGGTTCCATCCAAGGCGCGGCCGCCGCGCGATTCTGGCTTCCACCTGGGGCGTGGCAACGCGGCTGACCGATACGCGGCTGCCGGCCTCCACGGCGCCATGGCGCACGCCGACCAAAGCGCTCGGGCCCAGCCTCGCTAGACTTTCGCCATGACCTCTGACCAGGCGCCTACGCCCACTGACCTCGGCCCGCCCAATCTGGCGCTGCGCGTTGCGGCGATGATCTACGAGAGCGTGCTGCTGTTCGGCATTGTCTTCGCCGCCGCCTTTGCCCTGCTCACCCTCACCGGCTGGACCTACCCGCTGTCCGATCAGCGCCGCTGGGTGCTGCAGGCGGTGCTGTTCGTCGCCGTTGGCGGCTACTTCGTCTACTCGTGGACCCGCAGCGGCCAGACGCTGGCAATGAAGTCATGGCGGCAGCAGGTGCTCGGCCCCGACGGCGCACGCCTGCGACCCGGCCGAGCGGTGCTGCGCTACCTGCTGGCCTGGCATCTGTTTGCGCCGGGCCTGGCCTTCCTCGCGCTCACGCAGTCGCACTCGGCGGTCGACGGCATCGCGCTGCTGGCGGGCTTCGCTGCCATGCTGGCGCTCGTCTACACCGATCCGCAACGCCAGCTGCTGCACGACCGGCTGCTCGGCACGCGGGTGGTCAAGCTGTCCAGTTAGGCGCGCCGGCCGCCTGGGCCGTCGCGGCGGGCCGATCAGCCGCTCGTGCGCGGCGCGCTCGGTCAGCGGAAGGGCGGCAGTCCGACGGACCCGAGGCGCTGCTCGGGACGCCGCATTCAAGGCGCAACGCAAAGGGATAGCCGCGGACTGCGGCCAAGCATTGGCTGCGACGAGCCGGCCGACTCGGGGCGTCACGGCGGGCATGACGGCTGGCCGCTCAGCCTGCCTCTCAGACTCTCAGAAGGTGCTGCCGGTAGTGCCTGAGCTCGTCGATCGACTCGTAAATGTCGGACAGCGCCTCGTGCCGGCTGCGCTTGTCGAACGAGCGCACCACCTCGGGCGCCCAGCGGCGACCCAGTTCCTTCAGCGTGCTGACGTCGACGTTGCGGTAGTGAAAGAACGCCTCCAGACGCGGCAGCCAGCGCGCCATGAAGCGGCGGTCCTGGCAGATCGAGTTGCCGCACATCGGCGACTTGCCGGCGGGCACGTGACGGACCAGGAACTCGATCATCGATTGCTCCGCACCCGGCTCGTCGAGCCCGGAATCGCGCACCTTCTGGGTGAGACCGGAGCGGCCATGGGTCGCGGTGTTCCAGCTGTCCATGCCGGCGAGCACCCGCTCGGTCTGGTGCAGCACCAGCACCGGGCCCTCGGCGATCACCGTGAGCGCGGCATCGGTGACGACCGCGGCCAGTTCCAGTACGCGGTCGGAATCGGGGTTCAGCCCGCTCATCTCCATGTCGATCCAGACGAGGTTCGACTCGTCGTAGCGCGGGTGCCGGGCGGACGCGGAGGCAGCGGTGTCGATCGGGGGCTGTGACATACTTTTCTTGTCGATCGCAGGCGTTCACCTGCAAATGATTGTCGCACGCAGCAGCCTGCCCCCCCCAGCACGGGGCGGATCCTGGGCTGCCGTGCCACTGTCCAACCGAACCCCATGGCCCTCGCCTTCACCACCGTCTTCGTCGCCCTTCTGCTGCTCATGGTGGCGCTCAAGTTCTGGCTCGCGTCGCGCCAGATGCGCCACGTCAAGCAGCATGCCAACCGCGTACCCGCTCAGTTTGCCGAGAAGATCACGCTCGAAGCACATCAGCGCGCCGCGCGCTACACCATCGCCAAGCAGCGCTTCGGGCTGGTGGAAACCGGCGTGAGCGCCGTCCTGCTGGTGGCGCTGACGCTGCTCGGCGGGCTCGACTGGATGGCAGCGCAACTGCAAGCCACGGTGGGTCGCGGCTTCCTGTTCCAGGTGCTGATCGTTGCCGTGGCGGTGCTGCTGGTGAGCCTGGTGGACCTGCCGTTCGAGTGGTACCGCCAGTTCCGCATCGAGCAGGCCTTCGGCTTCAACCGCATGACGCCTGCCCTGTTCGTCGTCGACACCCTCAAGTCGGTCGCGCTGGGCGCGGCGCTGGGGCTGCCGATCCTGGCGGTGGTGCTGTGGCTCATGCAGGAGGCCGGCAGCCTGTGGTGGCTGTATGCCTGGGGCGTATGGATCGGCTTCAGCCTGTTCGTGCTGGTGGCCTACCCGACGTTCATCGCACCGCTGTTCAACAAGTTCGAGCCGCTGCGCGACGAGACGCTGGCGCAGCGCATCGGCGGCCTGCTGGGCCGCACCGGCTTTGCCAGCCGCGGCGTGTTTGTGATGGACGGCTCGCGCCGCTCGGCGCACGGCAACGCCTACTTCACCGGGCTGGGCCGCGCCAAGCGCATCGTGTTCTTCGATACGCTGGTCGAGCGGCTCCTGCCGGCCGAGATCGAGGCAGTACTGGCGCACGAGCTCGGTCACTTCAAGCTGCGGCACGTGACCAAGCGGCTGGTGTTCTCCTTCCTCGCCAGCCTGGCCTTCCTCGCGCTGCTTGGCTTGCTTGCCACGCAGCCCTGGTTCTACCGGGGCCTGGGTGTCGAGCCCTCGCTCGGCGGCGGCAATGAAGGCCTGGCGCTGGTGCTGTTCATGCTGGTGCTGCCGGTGTTCACGTTCGTGCTGGCGCCGCTGGGCAGCCTGCTGTCGCGCCGGCACGAGTTCGAGGCCGATGCCTTTGCCGCGCTCCATGCACGTGCCGAGGATCTGGTCAGCGCCCTGGTCAAGCTGTACCAGGACAACGCCGCCACCCTGACGCCGGATCCGCTGCACTCGGCGTTCTACGATTCGCACCCGCCGGCGGCCCTGCGCATCGCCCGGCTGCTGCGCGAGCAACCCGCCTGACCACCTGCTGGGGCTGACCATGCTGAGTCGCACCGAACTCCTGTCGCGCGCCTGCCGGGCTCTGGAAGGCCACGCCGCGATGACCGACGAAGCCATCGCGCAGCAGTTGTCGGCCGTGCCCGACTGGGCCATGGTCGACGGCGCACTGCAACGCAGCTACCGCTTCGGCAACTATTACGAGACGCTCGCGTTCGTCAACGCGCTGGCGTTCATCGTCCACCGGGAAGATCATCATCCGGACCTCGTCGTCTCCTTCAACCGCTGCACGGTGCGCTTCAATACGCACTCGGTCGGCGGCATCTCCGAGAACGACTTCATCTGTGCGGCCAAGGCCGATGCACTGCTGGCGCCGCCGGGCTGAGCGGCTGCGTGGCCGGCTGCGCGGCCGGCGCGGATGAGCGCGTCCGTCGGCGCCCGCGCGGTGGGCGGCTTCGGCCGCAACTTTCTGGTCCGCACTGACGACGGCCGGCTGGCGAGCGCCATCCGGCGCGGCAAGCGCGGCGACGTGGTGGTGGGCGACCGGGTGCGCTGCTCGGGCGTGGTCGAGCCGCTGGCAATCGAGGCGATCGAGCCGCGCCGCAGCCTGCTGTACCGCTCCGACGCCAACCGCGTGAAGGAGCTGGCCGCCAACATCGACCAGGTGGCCATCGTGTTCGCACCGCAGCCGCCCTTCAACCCGCGCTTCCTGTGGCGCGCACTGGCGGCCGCCGAGGCGGCCGGCATCGGCGCGCTGGCGGTGCTCAACAAGACCGATGTCGGCAACGGCCTGGAATCGGCGCGGCGCGCGCTGGCCGAAATGGCCGCCTGGGGGGTGGCGACCCTTGCGCTGTCGGCCAAGACCGAGCCCGCCGCGCTGGAACGCTGGACCGCTGCCACCGCCGGCCGCGCCACCCTTCTGGTCGGGCAGTCGGGCATGGGCAAGTCGACCCTGCTCAACCTGCGGCTGCCCGACGTGAAGGCACGCACACAGGAGTTTTCGCAGCGGCTGAACGTCGGCAAGCAGACCACCACCGCCTCGCATTGGTTCGACCTGCCGGCCGCTGCCGGCGGTGGCGCGCTGGTGGACACACCGGGCTTTCAGGAGTTCGGCCTCGCGCACCTGCCCCTGGCCGAGCGCGCAGCCGCGCTGCACGAGTTCCGGCCGGCACTCGGTCACTGCCGCTTCGGTGACTGCCGCCACCTGGCCGAGCCCGACTGCGCGGTGCGCGCGCAGGTGCAGTCCGGCGCAATCAGCGCGGCGCGCTATGCCTTCTATTGCGACCTCGCGCAGGAAGCGCAGCGATGAAGAAGCTCTTCATGCGCTGCGACCACCCCTTGCAGGCGGCGCATTACGCCAACGTGCTGCGCGCCGCCGGAATCGGCTGCCAGGTGCGCAACACCACCCTGGCCGGTGCCATGGGCGACATTCCGTTCCTGGAGTGCGCCCCCCAGTTGTGGCTCGACAGCAGCCTGGACGAGGGGTATGCGCGGCAGCTGATTGCCGAGGTCCAGCAGCAACTCGACGCGCCGCCATGGCGCTGTGTCTGCGGCGAGGACATCGAGCCGCAGTTCGGCGCCTGCTGGCGCTGCGGAGCCCTGCGGCCCGTCTGAACCCTGCGCCGGCGGCTGCCGGCTGGCGCGTGGGCTAGCCGAGCCACCCGGCCAATTGCATCAGCAGGAGCAGCGCCAGCCAGAGGACGACCGCGCGCCACACCAGCCCGACGCCGAAGCGCAACCGGTTGGGTTCCGGCTCCGCCAGGCCCGCGCCCTCGTTGCCGGGCTCGTCGAACAGCGCTGCCGCATCGGCTGCCGGCAGCAGCCGCGTTCCCAGCGCGCCGCTGGTGGTAGCAAGGATCAGCGTGCGCGAGTCGGGGCCCGGGACACCGTCGGCAACAGGCTGCCGTCGCGCCACCTGCCGCCAGCAGTACACCGTGGCCTCGAAGTCGCCGACGATGGCAAAGCCGAGCGCAGTCAGCCGGGCCGGGATCCAGTCGATCCAGAGAAATGCGCGGTGCGCGAAATCGCCAAAGCGGTCCGGCGGCAAGGCGTCGGTGCGCGGCCGGTTCCAGCGCCGCGCCACGTACTCGGCCAGCCGGTACAGCACCGGCCCGATCGGCCCGGGCAACAGGACGAACCAGAACAGCACGGCAAAGACATGGCGATGCGCCAGCAGCACGCCGCGCTCCATGGCCTGTCGGACGACCTCCTCGACGGGCAGTTCGGCGCCGTCGAAGGCCGGCTCGTCGACGCGCTTCCAGGCCGTGAGGACCTGGCGCGCCCCGGCCACGTCGCCGCCGCTGAGCGCCAGCTGGATCTCGGTGAACGGATGGCTGAACTGGCGAAATCCCAGCGTCAGATAGAGCACCACCACGTTGACCGCGAGCGCGAGCAGCACGCCGAAAGACGAAGCGACGGCATAGAGCAGGCCGACGCCGATCGCCGCGCCCGCGACCAGCAGCAGCCAGGCGTACAGACCGTGACGGCGCCGGCCGGCGTTCATCGTGCGCTCTACGCCGTCGGCGGTGGCCTCGATGGCGCCGGCGAGCGCGCCCTGCGCCGGCAGCGGCCGCAGTTGCTCGAGCATGAGGGTCAGGACCAGGGCCAAGAATCCCATGGGGTCGATTATGCGGGCGGGCGCAGGTCGGCCGCGGCGGCGCTCGGCAAGGCCCGGCTACGCAGCCAGAAAGCGATACAGGTTGCGAATCATGGCCGCGGTCGCTCCCCAGATAAAGTAGCGACGGCCGTCGGCCTCGTACGGCATGGCGTAGAAACTGCGGCGCGCGCCTGCAGCCTCGATGCCGCGCCGCTCGTGATTGCGCGGATCCATCAGGAAGGCCAGCGGGACCTCGAAGGCTTCTTCGACCTCGAAGGCATCGAGCGCCAGCGTGAAACCGGGCCGAACCAGGCTCACCACCGGCGTCACCGCATACCCGGTCACGGTCAGGTACTGCGGCATCAGACCCAGCACCTCGACGTGCGTGGCGGGCAGGCCGGTTTCCTCGGCGGCCTCGCGCAGCGCGGTGTGGACGACGTCGCGGTCGCCACGGTCGACGCGGCCGCCGGGAAAGCTGATTTGTCCGGCGTGATCGTGCAGGTGCGAGGTGCGGCGGGTCAGCAGCACGGTGAGGCCCGCCTGCCGTTGCACCAGGGGCACGAGCACGGCCGCCGGACGGGTTTCGATGGTGGTTTCGATCCGGCGCTGGTCGGCCCTGACTTCGGGCACCCACGAGGGCGGCGCCGCAAAACGCGCACGCAGAGCGGAGGCCTGCAACTGCTCGCCGGCCACCTGAGCGCCGGGGTCGCCGGTCGGCGCCTCCAACGGCACCGTCTCGGGATCAAAGCCGGGACCGAGCGGACGCAGGCGGGGCGGCGGGGTGCCGTTCATGCCGACGACGAACCTGCCGCGGTCGAGCCATGGTGACCACGCTCTTGCGCGCTGGCGGCCGCCGCCCGCCGCGGCGGACACCCCACGCAGCCGCGGCCACCGACCGTTGACCGGCAGCGCGGGACAACAGCGCCACGGGCGCTGAAGCGGGCGGCGATTGTGCGCGCGACGGTCAACCCGCGCACGGCGCGGCTTAAGCCGACTTGCTGGCGAGCTTCTCGCGGATGCGCGCCGACTTGCCCGAGCGGTCGCGCAGGTAGTACAGCTTGGCGCGGCGCACATCGCCGCGGCGCTTGACTTCGATCGAGGCGATGGCCGGCGAGTACAGCTGGAACGTGCGCTCCACGCCCTCGCCACTGGAGATCTTGCGCACGATGAACGAGGAATTCAGGCCGCGGTTGCGCCGCGCGATCACCACGCCCTCGAAGGCCTGGGCACGCTTGCGGTTGCCCTCGACCACGTTGACGCTGACCACCACCGTGTCGCCCGGGGCGAAGGCGGGAATCGCCCTCTTTTCGGTCAGGCGCGCGATCTCTTCCTGTTCCAGCTGCTGGATGACGTCCATTTTCATCTCCACGACCATCGTGCCGGCGGAACTCCCTGGGCCCTGCGGCCGCCTGCCCCGGCAGAGGATGGATTTGCTACGAGCCTTGCGCCTTGCCGCGCGCGGCCACCTGGTACTGCGGGTCCTGCAACAACTCCGGCCGCCGCTCGCGCGTGCGGGCCTCCGACTGCGCACGGCGCCACTGCGCGATCTGCGCATGGTGGCCCGACAGCAGCACCGCCGGCACTTCCTGGCCGCGCCAGACCTCCGGACGCGTGTAATGCGGTGCGTCCAGCAGCCCGTCCCGTCCCGGCGCGAAGCTCTCGTCTTCGGCCGAGGCGTCCTTCAACGCACCCGGCAGATGACGCACCACCGCGTCGATCAATGCCATGGCGGGGATCTCCCCGCCCGACATCACGAAGTCGCCGATCGACGCCTCCTCGTCCACCATCGTGTCGAGGAAGCGTTGATCGATGCCCTCATACCGCCCGCACACCAGCACCAGGCCCAGGCCCGTGCCGGCGGCCCATCGACGCACCTTCGCGTCGGTCAGCGGCGCACCGGTCGGCGCCAGCGCAACCACATGGCTGGCCAGCCCGGCCGCCCGCTGCGCGCCCCTGGCCGCCTCGACCGCCCGCGCCAGCGGCTCGGCCAGCATCACCATGCCCGGCCCGCCGCCAAAGGGCCGGTCATCGACGGTGCGGTGCGCATCGCGGGTGAAATCGCGCGGATTCCACCGGTGCAGCTCCCACCGCCCTTCCTCGCGGGCGCGCCGCGTGACGCCGTGCAGCGCAACCGCGTCGAACATCGGCCCGAACAGCGTGATCACATCGAACCGCATCACGCCTGCCGCCCCTCCCGCCCGGCTACCAGTCCGTTTCCCAGTCCACCCGTACTTCGTGCGCGTCGAGGTCGACAGCGTCGACGTAGCGCTCGACCAGCGGCACCAGGATCACCGGCCCGGCACCATCGGCGGCTCCGGCCGCTTCGACCTGCAACAGGTCCTGGACGCCGTTGCTTGCCAGAGCCTTCACCGTGCCCAGTACAAGGCCCCGGCGATTGATCACGCGGGCGCCGATGAGGTCGACCCAGTAAAACTCGCCCGGCGGCAGAGGCGGAAACTGCGAGCGTGCCACGGCCACCGTACTGCCCTTCAACTGCTCCGCCGCTTCCGGCGACTCACAGCCTTCCCACTTGCCCAGAACCGCCGCGCCATGCCGCCGCGCCCCAGTGCTGCCGAGCCGGCGGACCGAACCGTCGGCGCCCTGCAGCCACCAGTCGCTCACCGCAAGCAGCGTGTCGGCCGATCCGAAGGGCTCGATCCGCGCCCATCCCTTCACGCCGAAGGCGCCACGCACGGCACCCAGGGTGACTAGGTCGGGCGGCGCCGTGTCCACCAGCGGCCTTAAGCCGCCGGCGCGGCGTCCCTGACGGCGTGCTGCTTGACCAGGCGGGCCACCGTCGGCGACATCTGGGCACCCACGCTGGTCCAGTGCGTCAGCCGGTCACTGGCGATGCGGAACTTCTGCTCGCCTTCGGCGGCGACCGGGTTGTAGAACCCCACGCGCTCGATGAAGCGGCCGTCGCGCGCATTGCGCGAGTCGGTGGCAACGATGTTGAAGAACGGACGGTTCTTGGCACCGCCGCGGGCCAGTCGAATGACGACCATGTGCTGACTCTCTTTCTGGGAAATCACAACGCGTCCGGCCCGGCTGCTCCGCCCGTGAACATACCGCCATTGCCGCGCCTGCCGGACGACCCCGACCATTACGCTCATCAGGCCCATTACGTTCGCGGGCTAGCCGGACAGCCACACCCCCCACAGCGCGCAACAGTGCTATGCCGGCGCGACCTACCGATTTCGCGAAAAGCCCTCCATTCTAGCGACCCATCCCGGCACGGGCAAGTTGACGCAAGACGCTGCAGGTCGGCTTCCGCCGGGACCGTCGTCATGCGCGCATCGCTACGGCAGCCATGGACCCCGCGACGACGACCGTATCATCGCGCGGGGAAAGCGCC
Organism: Burkholderiales bacterium; assembly: GCA_020248865.1. GTDB lineage: Bacteria > Pseudomonadota > Gammaproteobacteria > Burkholderiales > Burkholderiaceae_F > JALHMQ01. The sequence continues at coordinate 381,303 of JADCGS010000001.1, forward strand.
TGCCGCGGCGCTCCCAAGGACGCGTAACCGCGACCGCCGCACGAACAGGGTCCAGTGAGTTCTTCTCCCACCCGCTTCCGACACAAGGCTCTGGCGGCCCTGCTCGCCTTCGCACTCGGCGGAGTCGGCGCGCACCGGCTCTACCTGGGCCTGCGCGCGTGGTGGCTGCCGCTGGCCGTCACCATGGTCATGGTTCCGCTGCTGTTCGGCGTGCGCAACTGGTATCAGACGCCGCCTTTTTTCATCGCCATGGTGCCGGTGGTGGCCGGCTTCGTTCACGCGCTGGTGCTGGCACTGATGCCGGACGAGAAGTTCGATGCGCGCTACAACGCGGGGTCGGTGCGGCGCAACGGTAGCGGATGGGATGCGGTTCTGGTGGCGATTTTCACCCTGTTCGTGGGCACCACGGTGCTGATGACCACGCTGGTGCTGCTGTTCCAGACGTGGTTCGAGCACTCCTTGGGCCTGGCGCGTTGATCCCCAGACCTAGAACAGCCCGAGCTGCCGCTCGTCCGGCGACGGCGGAGCGAACAGATCGGTGCGCAGCGGTGGCTGGTCGTTGCCCGTCAGCCCCAAGCGCGTGCAAGCCTTTGCAAACCGCTGCCGGATGAGGTCGGCCCACACGCCCTCGCCCTTCATGCGCGTCTTGAACTGCGCGTCATAAGCCTTGCCGCCGCGCATCTCGCGCACGCGGTTCATGACCCTCTCGGCACTTTGGGGAAAGTGCGCCTGCAGCCACTGCTCGAACAGCGGGCTCACCTCCCACGGCAGGCGCAGCACGGTGTAGTGCGCCTGCCGGGCGCCCGCGGCGGCGGCCGCCGCCAGGATCTTCTCCAGTTCGGGCTCATTGATGAACGGAATGATCGGTGCCGCGTTCACGTGGACCGGCACACCGGCGCGGGCCAGGGTTTCGACGGTGCGCAGCCGGCGCGCGGGGCTGGCGCAGCGCGGCTCCAGGGTGCGGGCGACCTCCGGTTCGAGCGTGGTGATGCTGACGAACACACCGGCCAGCCCCGTGGCTGCCGCCTGCCGCAGCAGATCGAGGTCGCGCTCGACCAGACTCGCCTTGGTGACGATCGTGAACGGGTGCCGGCACTGGACCAGCAGTTCGAGCAAGGCGCGCGTGATCCGCAGCTCGCGCTCGATGGGCTGGTAGGCGTCGGTCGCCGAACCGATGTTGACGACGGCGGGTCGATAGCCGGGCGCGGCCAGTTCTTCCCGCAGCACGGCGGCGGCATTGACCTTGGCCACCAGCCTGGTCTCGAAGTCGAGACCGGGCGACAGGTTCAGGTAGCTGTGGGTGGGCCGTGCGTAGCAGTAGATGCAACCGTGCTCGCAGCCGCGATACGGGTTGATGGAGCGGTCGAACGGGATATCCGGCGACTCGTTGTAGGCGAGCAGGCTCTTGACGCGCTCGTGCATCACCGTGGTCGGCAGCGGCGGCAGGTCGGCCCCATCCTCACGCAGCGCGTGGTCGAGTGCATCGCCGTCGACTTCGCGCTGCAGCGACTCGAACCGGTGCGGCAAGTTGGCTACCGCACCACGACCCTTGCGCGGCGCCGGCAGCACCGGGGCCACGGCCGGCGACCCCGCCGGCGCGGCTGCGCCATGGGTCTGCACCACGCGCTGCGCCGGATTGCGGCGCGGCGGCGCCGACACGGCTAGGCGAAGTCGCGCGCCAGGGCCACCTGCACCGCCGGAGCGATCTCGTCGATCCGCACCGGGTAGTGCGCGTGATCCACGCCAGCGGCGATCGCCGCTCCACCCTTGAAGTCGGCGATCATGGCCGGGCTGAACTCGAAGCGCAGGAAATGCACCGACGAGGTCTTCTCGTCGTTCTCGCGCTCCAGGTCCTCGTCGGCGATGGCATAGACGCGCGCGTGGCCGTCGACCTGCAGATACACACGGTCTTCCACGCCCTTGAGCTTAGCCAGTTCGCGCTTGCGCACGGCCGGATCGTCGTACTCGATCATCATGGTCGCCTTCAGATTGGCGCCATCGGGCACGAGCGGGTTGTAGGCCTCGAGCTCGTCCTGGATGCCGGCCTCCTCGAACGTCTTCTCGATGCGCAGCATTTCCTGGATCTGGTAGCGGATCGTGAGCTCGTCCTCGAAGATCAGTGTCACGTGCTCGCCCAGGTGCAGCTTGCGGTTCTTCTTGTGCTCCAGCACGCGCGCACGAAACTCCTTGCGCTGGCGGGCATAGGCCTCCAGGGTCAGGAGGCTGTCGCGCGAAATGGCCATCGTCATCTCCGTGTCCTTCATGTGTTTCGTTCAATCGATTCCGTAAGCAATGCGTACCAGCGTCAGCGGATGCGCGTTGACCGGCGTCTTGCCGCCGAGCGCATCGCGGCTGAAACTGGCGATCCCCTGCTCGATGTGGTGGCCGGCCAGCTGGCAGTCCGAGCTGATGAAGTCGGGCTGCGCCTCGGCCATGCGCTTGAACACCGGCTTGCCGATCTTCATGGCCATCGCGTGGTACTCGACGCGCGTGCCCCACAGGCCCGAGTGGCCGGAGCAGCGTTCCACGGTGGTCAGCTTGATGTCCGGCGTGAGCTTCAGGAACTCCTCGGTCTTGCGGCCGATGTTCTGAACGCGCCCGTGGCAGGGAATGTGATAGGAGACCGTGCCGAGGGACTGCTTGAAGTCGGTCTTCAGCAGACCGTCCTTGTTGCGCGCGACCAGGTACTCGAACGGATCCCACATGGCCGCCTTGACGGCCTGCACATCGGCGTCCTGCGGGAACATCAGCGGCAGCTCCTGCTTGTACATCAGCGTGCAGGACGGGATCGGCGTGACGATTGCCCAGCCCTCTCGTGCGAGCTGTGCCAGTTGCGGCATGTTGGCGTTCTTCAGCCTCTCGACGGCATCCAGGTCGCCGATCTCCAGCTTGGGCATGCCGCAGCAGGCCGCCTTCTCGACGATCACGTAGGGGATGGCGTTGTGCTCGAGCACCTTGACCAGGTCATGGCCGATGCCGGGCTCGTTGTAGTTGACGTAGCAGGTCGAGTAGATCGCCACCTTGCCCGGCGTCTTGGCGCCGTCCTGTACCGCGGCGGCGGTGTTCGAAGCCGCTGCGGCGGTGAACTTCTTCGGCGCGAACGATGGCATCCAGGCGTCGCGATGGATGCCGAACTGCCGTTCCACCACCTTGCGCGCGACCGGCATGCGGTTCACCGCATTGATGGTCTGCGTGACGATCGGAATGCCCGCGAACATGCCGACTTTGTCGGTGGAGGTGAGAAACTCATCGCTGCCCTTGGTGCGGCCCTGCTGGTGATACACGGCCTTGGCGCGCAGCATGAGGTGCGGGAAGTCCAGGTTCCACGGGTGCGGCGGCACGTACGGGCACTTGGTCATGAAACACATGTCGCACAGGTAGCACTGGTCGACGACGTCCTTGAACTTTTCCTTGGGCACGCCGTCGAGCTCGCCCGTCGGCCCGTTGTCCACCAGGTCGAACAGCGTGGGAAACGCGCCGCACAGCGACACGCAGCGGCGGCAGCCGTGGCAGATGTCGTAGACGCGCTCCAGCTCCTTGTTGAGGGCCGCCTCGTCGTAGAACGCCGGATTCTTCCAGTCGAGGGCGTGCCGCGTCGGCGCCTCGAGACTTCCTTCGCGAACCGTCATGGGCTTGTTCTGATGTGGGAGGGGAGAGGATCAGCGCCGCGCCCTTGCGTGGGGCGCGGCGTCTGCGGCGGCGGGAAGCGGCGCCTGGCGCCGCTTCCGCTGCGGCGGCGTCAGTCGACGATCGCGTCGAGCGTCCTCTGGAACTTGTTGGCGTGCGAACGCTCGGCCTTGGCCAGCGTCTCGAACCAGTCGGCAATCTCGTCGAAGCCTTCGTCACGCGCCGTCTTGGCCATGCCCGGGTACATGTCGGTGTACTCGTGCGTCTCGCCGGCAATGGCGGCCTTCAGGTTGTCCTTGGTGGCGCCGATGGGCAGACCGGTGGCCGGATCGCCGACGGCCTCCAGGTATTCGAGGTGGCCGTGCGCATGGCCGGTCTCGCCCTCGGCGGTCGACCGGAACACGGCGGCGACATCGTTGTAGCCCTCGACGTCGGCCTTGGCCGCGAAGTACAGGTAGCGGCGATTGGCCTGCGATTCGCCCGCGAAGGCGGCTTTCAGGTTGTCTTCGGTCTTGGTGCCCTTCAGATGAGCCATGTTTGCTCCAGGTGGATTTGCAACGGGAGGATGCTCGCGCGCGTGACGAGACGCGCCGCAGCGGGACGGACTGTACTGCGCGGCGCGGGACCGCTCAATCGAGCGTGGCTATGCGGCCCATAGGGTCGGGCTATGAGGCGGGCTTGCCGCCCGCGGTTGATCAGACCTCCGCAGGCAGGCGCGCCAAGCGCGTGCCCGCAGCTAGCCCGCCCCCTTGCCTGGCCCGCACTGCAGCGAGGCGCGCGCCTCAGAACTGCTCGTCGGCCAGTGCCAGCACGCCGGGAGCGCCGAACACGATCGCATCGGCCTGCCCTTCGCAGCCGCTCAGGTAGTGATCGGCGAAGAAGCGCGCCGTGCCGATCTTGGCGCGCAGGAAGGCGGCATCGCCGTCGCCTTCCGCCAGTTGCCGGGTGGCGACCTGCGCTGCACGCGCAAGGTGCCAGCCGCCGTGCACGATGCCGGCGAGCTTCAGATAGGGCACCGAGCCCGCATAGACGCCACGCACGTCGGTCTTGGAGTGGTCGACCACGTAGTCAATGACACGCTCGTAGGCCGCCGCCGCAGCCAGCAGACGGCTGCCGATGGCCACCAGTTGCGCGTCCTGCGATTTCACCAGCTCGCCGCCCGTATCGAGCATCTGCGCACTGAAGTAGCGCGCCGTGGCCCCGCCGTCGCGGGCCGTCTTGCGGCCGACCAGGTCGTTGGCCTGGATGGCGGTGGTGCCCTCGTAGATAGTCAGGATGCGGGCGTCCCGGTAGTGCTGGGCGGCGCCCGTTTCCTCGATGAATCCCATTCCTCCATGCACCTGCACCCCGGTGGAGGCCACGTCGATCGACATCTCCGTGCTCCAGCCCTTGACGATCGGCACGAGGTACTCATAGGCCGCCTTGGCCTGCCGGCGAACGCCGTCCTCCGGATGCGCGTGCGCCAGGTCGTTGTAGCCGGCTGCCACGTAGGCTGTCGCGCGCGCCGCCTCGGTCTGCGCACGCATGCTCATCAGCATGCGCCGTACATCCGGGTGGCGGATGATCGGCACCGGTCCGCTGGAGCCTTCGACGGCGCGGCTCTGGACGCGCTCGCGCGCATAGGCGACCGCCTTCTGGTAGGCGCGCTCGGCGATCGCGATGCCCTGCATGCCCACCTGGTAGCGCGCCGCGTTCATCATGATGAACATGTACTCCAGGCCGCGGTTCTCCTCGCCCACCAGGTAGCCGACCGCCCCAGGGCCCACCTCTGCCTTGTCGTCTCCGTAGACCAGCACGCAGGTCGGGCTCGCCTTGATTCCCAGCTTGTGCTCGATGCTGGCGCAGTAGACGTCGTTGCGCTTGCCCCTGGCGCCCTTCGCGTCGACCACGAACTTCGGCACGATGAACAGGGAGATACCCTTCACGCCTTCCGGTGCATCGGGCGTACGCGCCAGCACCAGGTGCACGATGTTCTCGGCCAGGTCGTGCTCGCCGTAGGTGATGTAGATTTTCTGGCCGAAAACACGGTAGGAGCCGTCGCCCTGCGGCACGGCCTTGGTGCGCACCTGCGACAGATCCGAGCCGGCCTGCGGCTCGGTCAGGTTCATCGTGCCCGTCCAGGTGCCGTCGATCAGCCGGGGGACGTACAACCGCTTCTGCGCATCGCTGCCCGCGGTGAGCAGCGCCTCGATGGCACCGTCGGTCAGCAGCGGACACAGCGCGAACGACAGATTGGCCGACTGCAGCATCTCCATGCAGGCAGCCGCCACGATCCGGGGCAGGCCCTGGCCGCCGTACTCCGCGGGATGCTGCACGCCCTGCCAGCCAGCGGCCACGAATCCCCGGAACGCCACCTTGAAGCCCGGCGTGGTGGTCACTTCACCGGCGTTCCATCGGGCCGGCTTCAGGTCGCCAGTCCAGTTCAGCGGCGCCAGCGCCTCGCCGCAGAAGCGCGCGCTTTCCTCCAGCACCGCGACCACCGTCTCGTCGGTGGCGTCTTCGCTGCCCGGCAGTTTCTGCACGTTGGCCAGACCGGCCAGCTCGCGCATGACGAACAGCATGTCCTTGATCGGGGCCGTGTAGCTCAAGCGCGTCTCCTCAACTCCGGAATGATCCGGGGCACAGGCGGCGGCGCACTGTGCCCCGGGGAATCACCGCTTCGGTGGCTCCTCGACGTGCCGCGTCAACCCAGTTCCTTGACGAGTTGCGGCACCGCCTCGAACAGGTCGGCGACCAGACCGTAGTCGGCCACCGCGAAAATCGGCGCCTCCGGATCCTTGTTGACGGCGACGATCACCTTGCTGTCCTTCATCCCGGCCAGATGCTGGATTGCACCCGAGATGCCGACCGCCAGATACAGCTGCGGGGCCACCACCTTGCCGGTCTGGCCCACCTGCCAGTCGTTGGGCGCATAGCCCGCGTCGACCGCCGCGCGCGATGCGCCCATCGCTGCGCCCAGCTTGTCGGCCAGCGGTTCGAGCAGCTTGAAGTTTTCGGCCGAGCCCATGCCGCGGCCGCCGGAGACCACCACCTTGGCGCCCTGCAGCTCCGGCCGGTCGCTCTTGGCGATATCGCGCGAATTGAAGGTTGAAAGCCCGGTATCGGGTGTCACCGCGACCGTCTCCACGGCCGCGCTCGCGCCCGTCGGCGCGGCTGGATCGAAGTTGGTGGGGCGCGCCGTAACCACTTTGACCGCGTCGCTGCTCTGCACGGTCGCGATGGCGTTGCCCGCATAGATGGGGCGTGTGAAGGTGTCGGCCGACTCCACGCTGATGATGTCGGAGACCTGCGCGCTGTCGAGCAGCGCGGCCACCCGCGGCATCACGTTCTTGCCGGTGGCCGTGGCCGCCGCGAAGACGTGGCTGTAGCCCTGCGCCACCGCCGCCACCTGGGCGGCAACGTTCTCGGCAAGCTGATGCGCCAGGTGCGGCGCATCGGCCACCAGGACCTTGGTCACGCCAGCCACCTGGGCGGCCTGCTGCGCCACCGCGGCGCAGCCGCTGCCCGCGACCAGCACGTGCACCTGGCCGCCGGCCTTGGCCGCCGCAGTGACCACATTGAGGCTGGCCGGCTTCAGCTGAGCATTGTCGTGTTCTGCGAGTACGAGAGCGGGCATGGTCTGTTCTTCCCGGGATTGGGTCAGCCGAGCACCTTGGCTTCGGTCTTCAGCTTGGCTACCAGCGTGGCCACGTCGGGCACCTTGATGCCGGCCTTGCGAGCCGGCGGCTCGGTCACCTTCAGCGTCTTCAGCCGCGGCGCGACGTCGACGCCCAGATCGGCCGGCTTGAGCGTCTCGATCGGCTTCTTCTTGGCCTTCATGATGTTGGGCAGCGTCACGTAGCGCGGCTCGTTCAGCCGCAAATCGCTGGTGATGACCGCCGGCAGCCGCAGCGTCACGGTCTCCAGGCCGCCGTCGACCTCGCGCGTGACGATCGCCCGGCCACCCTCGATCCTGACCTTGGAGGCAAAAGTGCCCTGCGCCATGCCGGTCAGCGCCGCCAGCATCTGGCCGGTCTGGTTGGCGTCGTCGTCGATGGCCTGCTTGCCGAGGATCAGCAGATCCGGCTTTTCCTTGTCGACGATCGCTTGCAACAGCTTGGCCACGGCCAGCGGCTGCAACTCCACGTCGGTTTCCAACAGGATGCCGCGATCGGCACCGATAGCCATCGCGGTACGCAGGGTTTCCTGGCACTGGGCAACGCCGCAGCTGACGGCCACCACCTCGGTGGCGACACCCTGCTCCTTGAGCCGGACGGCCTCCTCGATGGAAATCTCGTCGAAGGGGTTCATCGACATCTTCACGTTGGCGATGTCGACCCCGCTTCCGTCCGACTTGACGCGGACCTTGACGTTGTAATCGACGACACGCTTGACAGGAACGATGATTTTCATGGGGACGGTGAGCCCGGCAAACGCGGACTGCCGGTCAAAAGGCGTTTTCCGAGATTATACGAACGACGGTGCGACGACTTGCCCGGCCGCGCCCCGAAATCCGGCCGTGGGCGTCAACGGGCGAACAACGGCAGCACCGCCGCGCTGATCCAGGCCCACCCGCCGGCCACCAGCGCGTAGCGCAGCAGCTTGCCGATGGCAAACAGCAGCAGCGACAACCACGGATTGAAGCGCAGCCAGCCTGCCGCCACGCACAACGCATCGCCAAACAGCGGCACCCAGGAAAACAGCAGCGCCCAGTAACCGTACTTGTGCAGGTAGATCACGGCCTTGTTGCGGGCCCGGTTGGGGATGAGCCGACCGATCAGGTAGGACGTGCAGCCGCCCAGCGTATTGCCCACCGTGGCCACCGCGACCGCGTGCAGCACCGCATCGGGATGCTGGTGGATCACGGCAATCAGCACCACCTCGGAGCCGCCCGGCAGCAGCGTGGCAGCAAGGAAGCTGGCGATAAACAGGCCGACAAAGCCGGCTTCAGCGGAGAAGTCGAACAAGTGATGCGAGATAAGGGGTGCCGGGGAATCGGATCGGCACGGACTCATTGTATCGACCACCGCGCCTGCGACCGGTGCGGCCGCATAGACTTCGCACCACTCGCAGCATCAGCAAAGGGCTGGCTCCAAGGAGTCGAAAAAGCAATGATTCAGCACCCGTCCCTGCAAGACCGCCTCCTCGCGCTGCCCGACCTGGACGATCCCTACGCGAACGAACGCGCGGCCGTCGAGCGGCTGCTCGCACTGGCCCCGACCGAGGCCGTGCGCGACGCCGCCAGGCGCCGCGCGCTGCGCTTCGTCGACCAGGTACGCGGCACCGACGCCGGGTGGCTGTCGGCGCAGAACCTGCTCGCGTCGTTTCCGCTGACCAGTGCCGAAGGCGTGGCCCTGCTGCGGCTGGCCGAAGCGCTGCTGCGCGTGCCCGACCCCGAAACCCAGACCTGGCTGATCGCGGAGAAACTCGCCAGCTTTCGCGACGCGCGCGCCGGCGGTGGCGACGCACTGGTGCAGCGCGTGCTGGCAACCGCGCTGCGCATTGCCGGCCACACCGCGGGCGAGGCCGAGCTGAACGCCGGCGCCGACGCCAGTGCGCTGCGCGGCTGGCTGACGCGCACCACGTTGCGGCCGCTGGTCATCGAGGGCATCCGCCGCTTCGGCGAGCAGTTCGTGTTTGCGCAGACGCTCGATGCCGCCGTCGCCCGTGCCGCCGGCCGAGCCGCGGTCACCGAGGTGCACTCCTACGACATGCTGGGCGAAGGCGCGCGCACCGCCGCCGATGCCCGGCGCAACCTCGACGCCTATGCCCAGGCCATCGCCACCCTGGCGCGCGCCGCGCAGCCCGGGCCCTGGCAGGCGCGCGACGGCATCTCGGTGAAGCTGTCGGCGATTCATCCACGCTTCGAGACCCTGCAGCTCGAGCGCGTGCAAGAAGAGCTGTACCCGCGCCTGCTGGGGCTGGCCCAGGCCGCGCGGGCGGCGGACATCAACTTCACCATCGATGCCGAGGAGTCCGAGCGGCTCGTGCTGCAGATCGCGCTGCTGGATCGCCTGCTCGCCGAGCCCTCGCTGCGCGGCTGGGAAGGCCTCGGGCTGGCCCTGCAGGCCTACATGCCGCGTGCGCTGGCAACCGTGGAACACCTTCTCGCGCGCACCAAGGAGACTGGCCGCGCGCTGGCGATCCGCGTGGTCAAGGGCGCCTACTGGGATGCCGAGATCAAGCGCGCCCAGGAGCTCGGCATGCCGGGCTTCCCCGTCTACACGCGCAAGTGGGCCACCGACCTGTCCTACCTGGCCATCGCGCAGCGGCTGCTGGCGAGCGATGCGCCGGTCTATCCCCAGTTCGCCACCCACAACGCGCTGACCGTGGCCACCCTGCTGGAACTGGCGCAGGCGCACCCGCAGCGGCGCTACGAGTTCCAGCGCCTGCACGGTATGGGGGCGGCCCTGTATGCCGCCCTGCACAGCGAGGCGCCACAGGTTCCGGTGCGGGTGTACGCGCCGGTCGGCGCTTTCCGCGATCTGCTCGCCTACCTGGTGCGGCGGCTGCTGGAAAACGGCGCCAACAGCTCATTCGTGCATCAGATCAGTGATCCGGGTGTGGCGCCCGCCGCGCTGGTCGATGACCCGGTGGACCTGGCGCGCCAGGCCCTGGGCCAGGGCGCACGGCTGCCGGCGCTGCCCACCGGGGCCGAGCTCTTTGGCAACCGCGCCAATTCGCGCGGCCTCGATGTGCAGCACCCGCCCACGCTGCTGCGCCTGCTGGCGGCCACGCCGCCCGTCGTCGCCACCGGCGCCACCGCAGTGCTCAATCCGGCCCGGCTCGTGGAACGGGTGGGCGGAATCGATGAGGTCGACGCTGCGCAGGCGGCACAGGCCGTGGCCGCCGCCTGCGAGGCCTGTTCGGCCTGGGAACGCCGCCCGGTCGCCGAGCGCGCCGCCCTGCTGCAACGTGCGGCCGATGCCATGGAGGCGCAGCACGACCGCCTCGTGGCCCTGCTGCAGCGGGAGGCCGGCAAGACCCTTCTCGACGCCCACCTCGAAGTGCGCGAGGCGATCGACTTTCTGCGCTACTACGCCGTCGAAGCGATTGCGCTGGCGCCACGGACGCTGCCGGGTCCGGCCGGCGAGTCAAACGTGCTGCGGCTGGCCGGCCGCGGCGTGTTCGTCTGCATCAGCCCGTGGAACTTCCCGCTCGCCATTTTCGTCGGCCAGGTGGCGGCGGCGCTCGTCATGGGCAATGCGGTGATCGCCAAGCCCGCCGAGCAGACACCGCTGGTGGCGCAGGCTGCCGTGCGCCTGCTGCACGAGGCAGGCGTGCCGCCCACGGTGCTGCAGTGCCTGCCGGGACGTGGCGAGACGGTCGGGGCCGCGCTGAGCTCGGATGCGCGCATCTGCGGGGTGGCCTTCACCGGGTCGACCGCCACCGCCCGCGCCATCAACCGCGCCCTGGCAGCGCGCGATGCGCCGATCGGCGTGCTGATCGCAGAAACCGGCGGGCAGAACGCCATGGTGGTCGACTCCACCGCGCTGCCCGAGCAGGTGACCGACGCGGTGATTGCCAGTGCCTTCCGCTCCACCGGCCAGCGCTGCTCGGCCTTGCGCGTGCTGCTGGTGCAGGAAGAGATCGCGGATGGCCTGCTGGAGATGATCGCCGGGGCGATGCGCGAGCTGGCCATCGGCGATCCGCGCGATCCATGTACCGACGTCGGTCCGGTCATCGACGCGGCACAACTGGCCGCGCTGAATGCGCATCGCGACTGGCTGCGCGCCAACGCGACCCAGATCCACGAATGCGAGCTGCCGGCCGGCCTCGCCGAGCAGGGTCACTTCTTCGCCCCCGTTGCCTACGAGCTGCGCAGCCTGTCGGAACTGGCGCAGGAGCACTTCGGACCGATCCTGCACGTCGTGCGCTTCGACAAGCAGCGCTTCGACGCCGTGCTGGCGCAGATCAACGCCACCGGCTACGGCCTGACCTGCGGTCTGCACACGCGGCTGGACGCCCGCGTCGAGCAGGTGGCCGCAACGGTGCGCGCCGGCAACCTCTACGTGAACCGCAACATGATCGGCGCCGTCGTCGGCGTGCAGCCGTTCGGCGGCGAAGGCCTGTCGGGCACCGGGCCCAAGGCTGGCGGGCCGCACTACCTGCTGCGCTTTGCCACCGAGCGGACGGTGACGATCAACACCGCAGCGGCAGGGGGCAACGTCGAACTGGCCGCGGCGCAGCCGTAACGGCCCGGCTGCGGCCCGTGCCCGTCAGCCCGCCGGCCTGGCCCCAGGGGCAGTCTCCGGGCGGCTCGCCCGTCGGTCCTGCGGCAGGCCGGTCGTTTCAGCCGCGCCGCAGGTCGCGCATGATCTCGCGTGCCGCGTTGTGCCCCGGCGCGCCGGTCACGCCGCCGCCCGGATGCGCGCCCGCGCCGCACAGGTACAGGCCCGGCAGCGGCCCGCGGTAGCGCGCGTAGCCGAACACCGGCCGCATCGAAAACAGCTGGTCGAGCGACAGTTGGCCGTGGAAGATGTCGCCGCCGATCAGGCCGAACTCGCGCTCCAGGTCCAGCGGCGACAACGCGCGATACCCCAGCAGGGCGGCACGGAAGTTGGGGCAGTAGGCCTGCACCACGTCGAAAATGGCCTCGACCGCCCGGGGCTTGAGCGCATCCCAGTCTGCCTCCGGCTTGAACTGCTGGCAGAACAGTGAGGCGACATGGGCGCCAGGCGGCGCCAGACTGTCGTCCACCACGCTCGGAATCAGCATCTCGACGATCGGCTGGCGCGCGCAGCCCAGCGCCTCAGCGTCATGCCAGGCCTCGTCCATGTAGCCGAGCGACGGCGCGAACACGATGCCGCTGGCGTGCTGCGGCCCGGGCTGCGGTGCGCAGGAAAAGCGCGGCAGCTCGGACAGCGCCACGTTGATGCGAAACGAACCCGAGCCGCAGCGGTAGCGGTCGATCGACTGTGCAAAGTCCTCCGGCAGCTCCGCGCGGTCCATCAGCCGCTGGTAGAGCAGCTTGGGGTTGACGTTGGCGGCCACGGCACGCGCCCGGATCACCTCGCCGCTAGCCAGCTCCACGCCCACGGCGCGGCCGAGCTCGACGATCACGCGCCGCACGCTGGCGTCGACATCGATCCGCACGCTGCGGGCGCGTGCCTCGTCGGCCATCAGCTCCGTGATCCGCCCCATGCCGCCGATCGCATGGCCCCACTTGCCCGGCTTGCCGTTGACCTCGCCGAAGCAGTGGTGCAGCAGCACGTAGGCCGAGCCCGCGGCATAGGGGCTTGCATAGTTGCCGACCACCGAGTCCCAGCCGAGCACGCTCTTCAGCGGCGCGGACTCGAAGGTGGCGTCGAGCCAGTGCCCGGCGCTCTTGGTGAAGATGTCGACCAGGTCGCGCTGGCCCGCACGCGGCAGCCGACCGTACTGCAGCAGCAGGCTGGCGGCGGCGACCAGGTCGCGCCAGCCCTGCACCACGAAGGGACCGCCGAGGTTGGGCGGGGCTTCGAGCACCCACTGCTTGAGCACATCGGCCAGCCGGTCGAGCTGCGCGTAGTACTGCGGCAGTCGGTCGGCGTCGCGCGGCGAGAACCGGGCCACCTCGCCCTGCGTCATGGCCAGATCACCGCCAAAGCGCAGCGCGCGGCCGTCCGGCAGCGGCAGGAAATTGGAAAACGGCCGCTCGACGATACGCAGGCCGCGCTCGGCCAGCCGCAGGTCGCGGATCACCCGCGGATTGAGCAGGCTCACCGTGTAGCTGGCGGTCGAATTGCGAAAACCCGGATGAAACTCCTCCGTGACCGCCGCCCCGCCCACCACGGGGCGCCGCTCGAGCACACGCACCTTGAAGCCGGCGGCAGCCAGGTAGCAGGCGCAGGTCAGGCCATTGTGGCCGGCGCCGATGATCAGAACGTCAGGTTGCATGGCGGTCGATGTTAACCAGCGCCACCCCCCGGGGCGGACCGCCCGCCTCGCTCCACCCAGGCCGGTCCGGCCGGTCCGGCGGCTCCGACCGTCCGACCGGTCCGAGCGGCCGAATGGACCCAAGCGACCCAAGCGACCCATCCGCCTCATCCGTCCCAACTGGCCAAACCGGCCCGTGGGTCGGGTTGCCCGTTCAGACAGCGCGAAGGGCGGCGCCGCTGCGCGCGATCGGGAATCGCGCGGGGACTTACGCCGAGGTTGCGCCGAGGCTCACGCCGGCCGTGTCGGGAACCCGCCGCTTCCCAAGCTGGCCTGCAGCCTAGCGATAGCCGACCCGGTCGAGAATCCGCTGCGCCGCGACCTGGCCCTTGCCGACCGACGACAGCGGCAGCGGATCGGGCTTGAAAGTGCCGAGCGCAGCCAGTTCGGGGTTGGCGAGTGGGGTGCCGACCGCCAGAGGCCACTCGTTGTTGCCGTTGGCGAAGTAGTTCTGCGCCTCGGGACCGGACAAGTACTCGAGGAAGCGGATCGCGTTAGCGCGGTTGGGCGAGTTCTTGGCCACGGCCCCGCCCGAGATGTTCATGTGCGTGCCGGCGCCCTTCTGGTCGGGCCAGACCATCCGCACCTTCGCCACGACGTCCTTGTCCTTCGGGTCGTTCGAGCGCATCAGCCGCACCCAGTAGTACGTGTTGGACAGGGCGACGGCGCACTCGCCGGCGGCCACTGCGCGAATCTGGTCGGTGTCGCCGCCGCGCGGCGGGCGAGCCATGTTGGCCACCACGCCGCGCGCCCACGCCTCGGCCCCGGCCTCGCCCTCGCGCTCGGCGATCGCGCCGATCAGCGACAGCATGTACGGATGCGAACCCGAGCGCGTACACACCTTGCCCTTGTTCTTCGGGTCTGCCAGTTCGGCGTAGGTATCCACGTCCTCAGCCTTGACCTTGGCAGGGTCGAAGAAAATGGTGCGGGCGCGGCTGGAAAAACCGAACCAGGTGTTGTCATTGGAGCGCCACTGCGCCGGAATGCGCTCGGTCAGCAGCTTCGAGGTGATCGGCTGGAACAGGCCGTCGATCTGACCGCGCCACAGGCGCGCCGCATCCACCAGCAGCACCACGTCGGCCGGGCTGTTGGCCCCCTCGTTGCGCAGCCGCTGGATCAGCGGTTCGTCACCGAGCTCGATGCGGTTGATCTTGATGCCCGTCTGCCGGGTGAAGTTCTCGTACAGCGCCTCGTCGGTCTGGTAGTGGCGGGCCGAGTACAGGTTCAGCACCCCCTGGGCGCGGACATCGGCGGCCAGCCCCAGGGCCAGCGCCAGCAAGACCACGGTGCCCAGGCCGCGCTCGAGCCAGCGTTCGGATCGGGTCAGGTTGCTTCGGTGCATTTGGACACTCCTCATTCAGTCGGCCTGACGCCGGGGGCGCGAACAGGTCACGGTGAAAGGGATGCTAACGAAACAAATTCCTATTTGCAAATGATTATCATTTGATAGCATCGCTTAACTCTTGCCGTGCAGGGGGCAGCAGACCCCTGGCTCGATCACCGCTCTTGCGGAGGCTGCCTCGCTACCATCGGGCCGTGATGCCCAAACACCCTGCCCTGACCCGCCGCCAGTGGCTCGCCACTAGCGCCGTGCTGCTGGCCGGCTGCCGCAGCACCATGCCGGCCATTGCCCCCGCCGCCACCCCGCCGCCGGTCGCGCCCACCACCCCACCCCGCCCGCCACGGATTGGTTTGGCCCTGGGCGGCGGCGCGGCGCGCGGCTTCGCCCACATCGGGGTCATCAAGGTCCTGGAGGCGCAGGGCCTGGTGCCCGAGGTCGTCGTCGGCACCAGTGCCGGCAGCGTGGTGGGCGCGCTCTACGCGGCCGGACTCAGCGGCTTCGACCTGCAACGCCTGGCGCTGCAGATGGACGAGGCCACCATTGCCGACTGGTCGCTGCCCTCGCGCGGGGTGCTGCGCGGCGAGGCACTGCAGAACTTCATCAACAAGGCGGTGGACAACCGTCCGATCGAGCGGCTGCCGCGCCGGCTGGCGATTACCGCCACCGACCTGCAGAGCGGCGAGCTGGTGCTGTTCGAGCGCGGCAACACCGGCCAGGCAGTACGTGCTTCCAGCAGCGTGCCCGCGGTATTCCAGCCGGTGCTCATCAACGGCCGCGAGTACGTCGACGGCGGGCTGGCGAGCCCGGTACCGGCGCGGGCGGCGCGTCGGCTCGGCGCCGACGTGGTGATCGCGGTGGATATATCGAGCAAGCCGGCACTGCAGACCGTCACCGGCTCATTCGACGTGCTGCTGCAGACCTTCGCGATCATGGGGCAGGCGATCGCCGCGCTGGAGTTGCAGGACGCCGACGTCGTGATCCGCCCCGCGCTGGCGACCCGCGGCACCGACTTCGCCGCGCGCAACCTGGCCATCCTGGAGGGCGAAGCGGCTGCTACGGGCCAGCTAAAGCGGATTCAGGAGGCGGTGGAGAGGGCGCGATCGCGGCTGACAGTTGCCCCGACGCGTCCGTGAGGTCGGGGCGGTCGGCGGTCAGCAGACGCCGGGCGCCGTTGAAGCGGGCGCGCCAGTAGCCGCTCTCCATGGCCTCCACGCGCACCTGGCCGCGCCGTGCCGGCGCGTGGACGAACCGACCCTCGCCCACGTAGATGCCAACGTGCGAGTAGGCCCGTCCGCGGGTGTTGAAGAACACGAGATCGCCCGGCGCGAGTTCGGCCCGATCGAGCCGCAGGCCCAGACCTGCCATGTCCTCGGCGCTGCGCGGCATGTCCAGCGCGGCCGCCTGCTGGAAGACGTGCCGCACCAGTCCGCTGCAGTCGAAGCCGCGCCGCGGATCGCTGCCGCCGAAGCGGTACGGCACCCCAAGGTGGGACAGCGCAGTCAGCACCACATCGGCGGCCAACGCCGTCTGGTGCGCGCGGGTAGGCCCCGCCGGCAAGAACGCGAGCCCGGCGAGCAGAAGACTCACGCCGACTCGCAATAGCTGACCGAAATGCGTTATCCAGAGTCGCATAGGGACGCCGAATGAAACGCAGACCATAATCGATTCCGCCCGTTACGCCCAGGTTATCCCGGCAACGGCGTGACTTGACTCAGGTACATTGCCGAGGTTCCTCAAGAGCCGCGAAACTGCAGGCAGACTGCCGCGCCATCGCCCACCGGGGATGGAGGTCGGCACGGCTGCTGGTGCCCTGACCGCCCTTCTCCGACCGACCGCTTCGCGTGCCCACTGACAAGACCGACGCGCCCCCCGGGGCTTCTGCCAACGCCGTCCGGCCCCGCATCCTGATCGCGGACGATTCCCGCATCGTGCGGGCGTCGATCACGCAGCACATCCGCGACCGCTTCGACATCCGCGAGGTGGCCGATGGCGAGGCTGCCTGGCAGGCGATCCTGCTGGACGCTTCGATTCGGGTGGTACTGACCGACATCACGATGCCCAAGGTCGACGGCTTCGACCTCCTGGCCCGTGTGCGCTCGTCCAAAGTGCAGCGCATCCGGGAGCTCCCGATGATCGTGATGTCGGGCGCGGAC
Source organism: Burkholderiales bacterium (assembly GCA_020248865.1). Classification (GTDB taxonomy): domain Bacteria; phylum Pseudomonadota; class Gammaproteobacteria; order Burkholderiales; family Burkholderiaceae_F; genus JALHMQ01. The sequence goes on from JADCGS010000001.1 coordinate 398,322, forward strand.
GAGGCAGCCGAGCGCGAACGCGCCTCCAAGCTGGGCGCCACCGACTTCATCAGCAAGAGCGCCGATGCGCCGGAGGTCGTGTCGCGCCTGGACGTGCTGGTGCGTCTGACCAGCACCCGCGAGCAACTGGCCGAGACTCAGGCCACGCTCGAGTCGGCGCGCACGGTCGACCCCGACACCGAGTTGCTGAGCCTCGCGTTCTTCGACAAGCAGATCGGCAAGCTGGTCTCCTACGCGCGCCGCAACCTGACCGACGTCGCGCTGATCTGCGTTCGGGTGGAGCTGTCGGTGCCGGGCACCGCGAGTTGGGAGGGGGAGCTCGAGCAGCGAATCAAGCTGGTTGGCCGCGCGCTGGCCGCCAGCATCCGTCTGGAGGACCTTGGCACGCGATCGGACCGCACCGAGTTCGTTGTCGCCACGCAAAGCAACGGCTTGGCGGGGGTGCTCCAATTCGCGGCACGCCTGCGCAAGGTTCTCGAGAACGTCGAGGCGGCAGGGCCGGGGGTGGAGGTCTGGACCTGCATCGGCGTGGTTACGCTGAGCGAGGAGTTGCGCCGCAGCGCCGAGGAACTGCGCGCGGTGGCGCAGAAGCGAGCGGCGCAAGCGCAGGCCAGCCGCTCGCGACGGATCATGCTGGGTACCGGCGACGGCGGCGCATCCGGCGTGCTCGATGCCAAGCCCGCTGAAGCGGCCATGGATATCGGCCTCGCTTTGGCACTAATCAGGGCGGGCCGGGCCGGTGAGGTTGTGCCCCATCTGCCGGGGCTGGTCGAACAGATCAACCCGCTGCTGCGGCTGGCGAAGCAGCAGAAGGATCTGATGGCGCAGGGCACAACGACACCAGGCATCACGGAGGGAACACATGCCGAGCTACAAGGAGTTCCACGCTAGGTCGATCAGCGACCCCGACGGCTTCTGGCGCGAGCAGGCGCAACGCATCCACTGGCAGCGTCCGTTCGAGCGCGTGCTGGACTACAGCCGGCCACCGTTTGCCCGCTGGTTCGTCGGCGGCACCACCAACCTCGCCTACAACGCCGTCGACCGGCACCAGGCCACCCGCGGCGAGCAGGCAGCGCTGGTCTACATCTCCACCGAGACGCCCAGCGGCGAGCCGGCCGAGAAGAGCTACACCTACGCGCAGCTGTACCGCGAGGTCAACCGCTTTGCCGGCATCCTCAAGGGGCTGGGGGTCGGCCGCGGCGATCGCGTGCTGATCTACATGCCGATGGTGCCCGAGGCGGTGTTCGCCATGCTGGCCTGTGCGCGCATCGGTGCGCTGCACTCGGTGGTCTTCGGCGGCTTTGCTTCGGTCTCGCTGGCCACGCGCATCGATGATGCCAAGCCCAAGGTGATCGTCAGCGCCGACGCCGGTTCGCGCGCCGGCAAGGCGGTGCCGTACAAAGGCCTGCTCGACGAGGCGATCCGGCTGGCGCAGTTTCCGCCGGCCAAGGTGGTGCTGGTCAACCGCGGGCTGGCCGAGCTGCCGCTCGTGGCCGGCCGCGACCTCGACTACGGCCGCCTGCGCGCCGAGCACATGAACGACGAGGTGGCCTGCGAGTGGATGGAAAGCTCGGAGCCGTCCTACATCCTCTACACCTCGGGCACCACCGGCAAGCCCAAGGGCGTGCAGCGCGACACCGGCGGCTACGCCGTGGCGCTGGCCGCCAGCATGGAGCAGATCTTCTGCTGCGCGCCCGGCGAGACCTACTTCTGCACCAGCGACATCGGCTGGGTGGTGGGTCACTCCTACATCGTTTACGGCCCGCTGCTCAACGGCTGCACCACCATCCTGTACGAAGGCACGCCGCTGCGGCCCGACGCCGGCATCTGGTGGCGCATCGTCGAGCAGCACCGCCCGACCTCCATGTTCTCCTCGCCGACGGCCATCCGCGTGCTCAAGAAACACGACCCGGCCTTCCTGACCCGCTACGACCTGTCCAGCCTGCGGCTGCTGTTCCTGGCCGGCGAGCCGCTCGACGAGCCGACCGCGCAGTGGATCGCCCAGGGCATCGGCAAGCCGGTGATCGACAACTACTGGCAGACCGAGACCGGCTGGCCGATCCTGGCGATTCCGCGCGGGGTGCAAGCCCTGCCCTCGAAGTTCGGCTCGCCCGGCGTGCCCTCGGCCGGCTACAACGTGAAGATCTTCAGCGAGCACGACGGCAGCGAGATCGGCGCCGACCAGAAGGGCGTGGTCGGCATCGAGGGCCCGCTGCCGCCGGGCTGCATGAGCACCGTGTGGGGCGACGACGAGCGCTTCGTGCGCACCTACTGGACGGCGATCCCGGGCCGCATGGCCTACTCGACCTTCGACTGGGGCATCCGCGACGCCGACGGCTACTACTTCATCCTCGGCCGTACCGACGACGTGATCAATGTCGCCGGCCACCGCCTGGGCACGCGCGAGATCGAGGAGTCGATCTCCTCGCATCCGAACATCGCCGAGGTGGCGGTGGTGGGCGTGGCCGACTCGCTCAAGGGTCAGGTGGCGGTCGCCTTCGCGGTCGTCAAGGATGCCGGCAGGATCGCCACGCCGGAACTGAAGCTCGCGCACGAGGGCGACGTGATGAAGACGGTGGACAGCCAGCTCGGCGCGGTGGCGCGGCCGGCGCGCGTGCACTTCGTGACAACGCTGCCGAAGACGCGCTCGGGCAAGCTGCTGCGGCGCTCGATCCAGGCCCTGTGCGAGGGCCGCGACCCAGGCGACCTCACCACCATCGAGGACCCGACCGCGCTCGAGCAGATCCGCGCCGCGGTGGCGCGCTGAGGCACGCGCGCCGGCGCTCGATGGGCGGCGGCGCGCGCCGCCCATGATGGCCGCTGCGCGGGCGATGACGGCGCCTGTGGCGCCTATGATTCCGCCGCGACGCGCGCCGGCGCCTCACTTGGCGTGCAGCGCGTCAGGATGCGAAGTGCTTTCTCGTTCACTACAGAAGAGCCCCTCATGCAAAGCAAAATGGTCCTCGGCGCCGAGGACGTGAAGAAGATCGCCGCGGCGGCCGAGGCCGAGGCCCGCCGCAACCACTGGGCCGTGACCATCGCCATCGTCGACGACGGCGGCCACCTGCTGTGGCTGCAGCGGCTCGATGGCGCGGCGCCGGCTTCGGCCCACATCGGCCCCGAGAAGGCGCGCACCGCCGCCCTGGGGCGCCGCGAGACCCGGCTGTACGAGGACATGATCAACCAGGGCCGCACCTCGTTCCTGTCGGCCCCGCTGCAGGGCCTGCTCGAAGGCGGCGTGCCGATCGTCGTCGACGGCCAGGTGATCGGTGCGGTCGGCGTGTCGGGCGTGAAGTCGGCCGAAGACGCACAGATCGCCAAGGCCGGCATCGCGGCACTCGGCTGAGCGGCCGGCCTCAGACGGAGGCTTCCGCAGCCGCCCGGCCGCGCGCCACGTCGACGCGCGACAGCACCAGCAGGCCGGCCACGAAGTACAGCCCGGTGATCATCATTGCCAGCCGATGATCGTTGTCGGTGACCCAGGTGACCAGCCCGTAGGTCACCGGCCCGAGGATGGCCGACAACCAGACCGCCGCGTTCCACAGGCTGTAGAACTCGGCCAGCCGCGCACGCGGGGCGAACAGCCCGACCATCGCGCGCCCGGCCGACTGGCTCGACCCCATGCACAGCCCGGCGATGTTGGCCGCGATCCAGAAGCCGGTGGTGCCCGTGGTGCCCGCGGCCAGCGCCACCATGGCGACCCAGCCCCAGATGGTCAGCGCCAGCGCGCGCCGATGGCCGACGGCGTCCTGCACGTAGCCGAACGCAAACGCACCCAGCGCGGCCGTGACGTTGACCACCAGCACGAGCAGCATGGTCTGCGCCGTGTCGAAGCGCATGACCTGCTGCGCGTAGATGGCAGCCAGGGCCACCACCACCGACAGCCCGGCCTGGTACAGCAGCCCGCACAGCATGAGCCAGCCGAAGTCGCGGTAGCGGTCGATCTGCCGCAGCGTCTGCCACAGCCGCTGCGTGGACTCGCGCAGCAGGCCGCTGACGCGCGCGCCGGGCAACGGCTGCGCGCGCTCCTTCAGCCCGGCAAAGGTCACCAGAGAGGCCAGGGCGAACAGCGCCGCGGTGATCAGCAGGGTGACCGGCACGTAGTGCGTGGCCGGCTCGCCCCGCCCCTGCGCGTGCAGCACGTAGGCCAGGCACAGCGCCAGCGCGAGCAGACCGCCTAGGTAGCCGATGCTCCAGCCCCAGCCGGACACCTTGCCCAGCGCCTCGGCCCGCGCCAGCTCCGGCAGGAACGCGCTGTTGAGCGTGACGCCGGCGGCAAAGCAGAAGTTGGAGATGATGAGCAGCACGGCGGCCAGCAGCAGGTCGCCGGGCCCCACCAGCGCCAGCAGCGCCGTGCTGACCACGCAGCCGACGGTGACCCAGGCCAGCACGGCCTTCTTGCGCGCGTGCACGTCGGCATAGGCGCCGAGCGCCGGCATCAGCAGCATGCCGACCAGGTATGAGGCCGACAGCACCAGCGTCCAGACCAGCGTGGCCCAGGGCGCACCCTGCGCCACAACGGCCACGAAGTAGGCGTTGAACACCGCCGTCAGCACCACCGTCGTGTAGCCCGAGTTGGCGAAGTCGTACATCGCCCAGGCAAACACCTCCTTGCGCGGCACGCCGGGCAGCAGAGTGCGGGGGTCGAACAGCGGCATCGGCAGGCGCAAGGCAGGAAACCCGAGCCATCCTACGCGACGCCTACAATTCAGTGCCGCCGGAAGCCACGCCCGATGAAGGATCTCGACCGCATCGACCGCCAGATCCTCGAGCTTCTGCAGAAGGACGGCCGGATCACCAATCAGGCGCTGTCCGAGCGCGTGGCGCTCAGCCCGCGCGCCTGCCTGGACCGGGTGCGGCGGCTCGAGAAAACCGGCTTCATCAGCGGCTACATGGCGCTGGTGGAGCCGCGCCGGCTGGGCGGCCTGCTCACCATCGTGGTCGAGGTGTCGCTGCGAGACCAGAGCCAGGCCACCCATGCGCGCTTCGAGCAGCGCATGCGCCAGTGTCCCGAGGTGATCGAGTGCTTTCTCGTCTCCGGCGCCTGCGACTACGTGCTGCGGCTGGCCTGCCGCAGCCTCGATCACTACCGCGAGATCACCAACGGCTGGACCGACGACCCGGCGCTCGGCGTCGAGCGGCTGTCATCCAAGCCGGAACTGCAGACGGTCAAGGCGTTTCGCGGCTACCCGCTGGAGTGAGGCCGAGGCGCGGCGTGGGGCCGCGCCGTCGCTCAGGCAGACTGCGGCGGGCACAGCAGACGAGGAATGGGTGGGGTGGCCGATGGGATTCGAACCCACAACAACTGGAATCACAATCCAGGACTCTACCGTTGAGCTACGGCCACCACTGAAAACCATCTGGCCTGCCCGACTGGATTCGAACCAGTGACCGCCGGCGTAGAAGGCCGGTGCTCTATCCAGCTGAGCTACGGGCAGGTGCGACACCGGTGCGTGCAACGCATCACACACAGGCCACGCGCCGGCCCTGAGGCACATCTCGAACACACACTTCGGAGACCACTTTCGGAACCGACCAGCGACCAGTCCGCTGGTCGGGGCGAGAGGATTCGAACCTCCGACCCCCTGCGCCCAAGGCAGGTGCGCTACCAGGCTGCGCTACGCCCCGAAAGAGCGTCATGATACCGGCACCGGCGGGGCCATCGCAACGCGCACGCACAGCCTGCAGCACCGCGTGATGCGTCGGCCAGTGCCCTGCAATCTGCAACGGCGCACCCGCGGTCAGCGCCGCCGCGCCGCCACCACGCCCTTGACCTCGGCCACCTGCGCCAGCGCACGGCGCACGGCGCCGGCGTCGTTCACCTCGATGGTGAACTGCATGGTCGCCTGGCCGCGGGTGCTGGCGGTGTTGACGCCGACCACGTTCAGCTTCTCGCGCGCAAACACCTCGGAGACGTCGCGCAGCAGACCCTGGCGGTCGTTGGCGAGGACGAAGACATCCGCCGGGTAGCTGCCCGCGCCGGTCGCGCCCCAGGCCACCTCGATCAGCCGCTCCGGCTGGCGCAGCGCAAGCGCCTGCGCGTTGACGCAGCCGGCGCGGTGGATCGACACGCCCTTGCCGCGCGTCACGAAGCCGACGATCTCGTCGGGCGGCACCGGGCGGCAACAGCGCGCCAGGCTGGTGAGCAGCGAGCCGACGCCCACCACCAGCACGTCGCCCTTGCCGCCGGCGGCGCGCGGCTTGTGCAGGACGACGGGCGGCGGCTCCGCGGCCGGCGCCTCGGGCGCGACCAACGCCTGCTCGATCGAGCGCAGGCTGAACTCCTCCTTGGTGGCCGCCACGCACAGTTCGTCCACGCTGCCAAAGCCCAGGCGCCGCGCCAGATCGTCCAGCTTGACCGCGGTCCGCCCCAGGCGCGCCAGCTCGCGGTCGACGCTGGCGCGGCCGGCGCCGATGGCCTGCTCCAGCTCCAGCGCGTTGAACCACTGCCGCGCCTTGGCGCGCGAGCGCGCGCTGGCGAGATAGCCCAGCTCGGCGTTGAGCCAGTCGCGGCTCGGACCGCCGGCCTTGGCCGCAACGATCTCGACCGTCTGGCCGGTTTGCAGCGCCGTGGTCAGCGGCACCAGCGCGCCGTTGACGCGCGCCCCGCGGCAGCGATGGCCGAGCTCGGTATGCACGTGGTAAGCAAAGTCGATCGGCGTGGCGCCCGCCGGCAGCTCCACCACCCGCGCCTGCGGCGTCAGCACGTAGATGCGGTCGTCGGCCACCGCCACCGCGGGACCGGGCCGCGGGCCGCGCGGGCCGCTGACGTCGTCGCGCCAGGCGAGCAACTGGCGCAGCCAGGCCACGCGCTCGTCATCGGCCGCCCTGCCGTTGGCCTTGCCGCCCTCCTTTCGTCCACCGCCCTCCTTGTAGCGCCAGTGCGCGGCCAGGCCCAGCTCGGCCCGCTCGTGCATGTGGCGGGTGCGGATCTGGATCTCCAGCGGGCGGCCGAGCGCATCGCGCACCACCGTGTGCAGGGACTGGTAGCCGTTGGGTTTCGGCCGCGCGATGTAGTCGTCATACTCGGCAGCGATCGGCGTGAAGCGCTCGTGCACCAGCGACAGCGCCTGATAGCAGTGCGCCACCTCGTCGACGATGACGCGCAGCCCGCGCACGTCGTAGAGCCGATCGAAGTCCAGCCCCTTCATCTGCATCTTGTGCCAGATGCTGTAGATGTGCTTGGGCCGGCCGCTGACCTCGGCCCGCAGGCCGGCAGCCGCCAGCAGCTCGCGCACCTGTCGCAAGGACTCGTCGATGAAGCCCTCGCGCTCGGCGCGCTTCTCGTCGAGCAGCCGGGCCACGGTCTTGTAGGTCTCCGGCTCCAGGAAGCGGAACGCCAGGTCCTCCAGCTCCCACTTGAGCTGCCAGATGCCCAGCCGGTTGGCCAGCGGTGCATACAGCTCGAGAGTCTCGTGCGCCAGCCGCTGACGCAGGCCGCCTTCGCCCTCCTGGCGGCTGGCGGCAAACCAGCGCAGCGACTGCAGGCGGGAGGCCAGGCGCAGCAGCACCACGCGCAGGTCGTTGCACATGGCCAGCAGCATCTTGCGCAGGCTCTCGGACTGCTGGGCCGCATCGGCCTGCGCCTCGCCGCGCCCGCGCGTGCGCTCGGACAGGCGCATCAACTGGCGCAGGTCGCCGACCAACTGCGCCACCTCGGCGCCGAAGCGGCCACGCAGCCACTCGTCGGCATCGCGCAGCACCTCGTGCGCGGCAAACAGATAGCCGGCGGCCAGCAGCTCGGGCTCGTCGCGCAAGGGCTGCACGATGGCGACGAGGCCATCGGCGTGCTCCAGGTAGTCCTCGCCGGTGGCCAGCCGGCGGTCCGCGTACAGCGGCGCCACGACGGCGCGCGCCGCCGCGGCGTCCGCGACGGCGGACCCGGCGTCGTCTGCAGCGACCACGGCAGCGCTTGCATCGGCCATGCGCCATTGTAGGGAGCGGGCCACGCGGCCCTCGCGTGGCCCGCTGCGGCCCTGCGGCACAATCGGGGCCATGTTCAAAGCACTACTGGAACGGCTCGGCGCCGCCGGGCGCGTAGCCATCCCGGACGACCTGTGGCGTGCCACGGTCGAGGTACTTCCGTTCGTCGCGCGGCTGGACGCTGTTGACCGCGAGCGCCTGCGGCGCCTGGCCGAGATGCTGCTGGCCGACAAGGAGATGGCGGCCGCCGGCGAGCTGGAGCTCAACGCGCAGATCCAGGTCAACATCGCCGCCCAGGCCTGCCTGCCAATCCTCAACCTGGGCATCGACTGGTACCGCGGCTGGAACAGCATCGTCGTCTACCCGGGCGAGTTCCTGGTGCCGCGCGAGGTGGTCGACGACGACGGCGTGGTGCACGAGTACGTGGAACCGATTGCCGGTGAGGCCTGGGACGGCGGGCCGCTGCTGGTGTCGTGGGAGGACGCGCAGATCACGGGCCAGCCCGATCGCGGCGGCTACAACGTGGTGATCCACGAGTTCACGCACAAGATCGACCTGCTCAATGGTGAGGCCGACGGCGTGCCGCCCTTCGACCGCCGGCTGCACCCGACCCTCGATGTGCGCGACTGGCAGCAGGCGCTCGAGGACGCCTACGAGCGCTTCAATGCCGAACTCGATCTGATCGAGGCCACCCTGCCCGCCCATCTGGCGCCCGACGACGAGGCGGCCGATGCCCACTACGCGCACCTGCCCCTGGACGCCTACGCGGCGCACAACCCGGGCGAGTTCTTCGCCGTTTCCAGCGAGGCGTTCTTCGTCGACCCGGCGCGGCTCGGGCAGGCCTTTCCCCGCTGGTACCGGCAACTCGCGCTGTTTTTCCGGCAGGACCCGCTCGGACTGGGCGTCGGGCCGGACGATGGCCCGGCCCCGGCAGGCAGCGCCCGCGGCGGCGCGCCTTGAACCGCGTGCGGCGGCTGCTCATCGTCTGGCACTCGACCACCGGCGGGGCGGCGCAGATGGCGCGCGCAGCCCATGACGCGGCGCGCCGCGAAGGCGGCGTGCAGGTGGAATGGCTGCGCGCCGCCGAGGCCCAGCCCGACGACGTGCTGGCGGCCGACGGCTACCTGTTCTGCGCGCCCGAGCACCTGGCCTCGCTGTCGGGGCCGATGAAGGACTTCTTCGACCGCTGCTACTACCCGGCGCTCGACCGCATCGGCGGCCGGGCGTATGCGCTGATGATCTGCGCCGGCAGCGACGGCAGCGGCGCGGTCCGGCAGGTCGAGCGCATCTGCACCGGATGGCGGCTGAAGCCGGTGGCGCCCGCGCTGATCGTCTGCACCCACGCGCAGACACCGGCGGCCATTGTCGCGCCCAAGCGGATTGCCGAACCGGACCTGGACCGCTGCCGCGAGCTTGGCGCCGCTCTGGCGGCCGGACTCGCCAGCGGGGTGTTCTAAGGCCGCGGCCGGTCGCGCGAGGGCAGCCGGTACATCCAGACCGCCATGCTCAGGCCAAAGAGCGCGAGCAGGAGTTGCACCCACAGCAGCGGCACGAAGAAGACGATCGAGATGCCTAGGGTGAGAGACATCAACGCGATGGCGCTGAGCTTGGTCCGGTACGGCACCGAGCGATGGCGCCGCCACTCGAGGATGACGGGGCCGAAGGTCCGGCTGGCCAGCAGCGCCTCGTAGAAGCGGCGCGAGGCACGCGCGTAGCACGCCGCCGCCAGCAGCAGGAACGGCGTGGTCGGCAACAGCGGCAGGAACATGCCGACCAGCCCCAGCACCACACACAGGCTGCCGGCGACGACGAGCAGCCCGCGCACCAGCGCTGAAGCGTGCGGCCGCACCGGCGGCTCCGCATCGCCTGGCGCGGTATACGGCAGCGACGAGTTTCCGGGGTCCGGTTCGGGGCTCAACGGGGCGACAGCGGCAGGACAGCGGCGGCAAAGGATCAGCTCAGTCTAAGCGGGCTGCAGAAAACGGTCGCCATGCGTCCACCCACTCTCTTGCCCACCTGACCGACCCGGCCGCGCCCGCTTCAGCGCCGGATCGACTCCCACACCTTCTGCAGCCGCTTGACGCTGACCGGCATCGGGGTGCGCAGCTCCTGCGCAAACAGCGACACGCGCAGCTCCTCCAGCAACCAGCGGAACTCGGTGAGCCGGGCGTCGGCCACGCCCTTGCGCGCAGCCAGCTCGCGCGTCCACAGGGTCTGCAGCGGCGCCAGCTCGGCCAGGCGCTGCGCGTCGCGCGCCGGATCGGCCTTCAGCTTGTCCAGCCGCAACGCGATCGCCTTCAGGTAGCGCGGGTAGTGCGCCAGCTGGGCCGCCGGCGTGTCGACGATGAACTGCCGCGGGAAGAGCGCGCGCAACTGCTGCTCCACGTCGGCCACCGTGGCGGCGAAGCTGCGCAGGCCGTTGAGCTTGCGGGGCAGCGCGGCCGCCTCCTGCACGATGGCCGCAACCAGCCGCGCCACCTCCTGCGCGATCAGATTGACCTTGCCGCGTGCTTCCTGCTTGCGCGCGGCAAAGCGCGCCTCGTCCGCCGGCCAGGGCTCGCTGAGGGCCACGCGGTCCAGCGCGGCGGTGACGATCGCGCTGCGCAGGTCCTCGAAACTCGGCAGGGCGGCAGCCAGCGCCGGCACGGTGGCCGCCTGCATCTGCGTGCTCTGCAGGCTCGCCAGGCTCTTCTCCAGGAACCGGACCTGCTCGCGCAGTTGCAGGGCGAACAGGCGCCGCAGGCCGCCGCGATGCCGTTCGCGCGCCTCTGCGGGATCGTCGAAGACCTCGATGCCGCAATGGTCCCCGCGATCGACCAGCGCCGGGAAGCCCACCAGGGTCTGACCCTTGCGCCGCACCTCCATCAGCTCGGGCAGCGCGCCAAAGTCCCAGTCGGTGATGCGCTCGTTCAGCGCCGGCGCCTCGGCGGCTACCGCCGGCGCGGCGGCCACCGCCTTCTGCACCACCTGCTGGAAGGTCTGCTGCGCGGCCTGTCCCAGCTCGGCGCGCAGCTGCGCCAGGCTGCGCCCCATGCCAAGCTGGCGGCCGTGCTCGTCGACCACCTTGAAGTTCATCGTCAGGTGGGCCGGCAGCGTCTCGGGCTTGAAGTCGGTGGGCTGCGCCGCGACCGAGCGCTGCTCGCGCAGGTCGTCGATCAGCGCCTCGATCAGCGGCTGCGCCGGCGCGCCGAGCCGCGCCGCGTGCCGCTCCACGAAGCCGGCTGCATAGTCGGGCAGCGGCACGCAATGCCGGCGCAGCTTCTGCGGCAGCGACTTGAGCAGCAGCTGCGCCTTGTCCTTCAGCATCCCCGGCACCAGCCATTCGCAGCGAACGGCGTCCACCTGGTTCAGGGCAAACAGCGGCACCGTCAGCGTGACGCCGTCGCGCGGGCTGCCCGGCTCGAAGTGGTAGGTCAGCGCCATGTCGACGCCGCGCATCGACCAGACCTTGGGGAACACGTCGGTGGTGACGCCGGCGGCCTCATGCCGCATCAGCTCCTCGCGCGACAGATACAGCAGCCGAGGCTGGCCGGCTTCCGCCTGGCGCCGCCAGCTCTCGAACTGCGCCGCGCTGTGCACGCCGGCCGGCACCAGCCGGTCGTAGAAGGCGAAGATCAGCTCCTCGTCGACCAGCACATCCGGCCGCCGCGTCTTGTGCTCCAGCTCGCGGATCTCGCGCAGCAGCTTGCGGTTGTGCGCGAAAAACGGCGCGGGCGTGTCGAACTCGCCGTCGACCAGCGCGCCGCGGATGAACAGTTCCCGCGCCAGCGCCGGGTCGCGGGCGCCGAAGGCCACGCGCCGCTGCGTGTAAACCATCAAGCCGTACAGCGAGGCGCGCTCCATGGCGATCACCTGGCCGGCATTCTTCTCCCAGTGCGGCTCGCTCCAGGACTTCCTGAGCAGGTGCGCGCCCACGCGCTCGAGCCACTGCGGCTCGATGCTGGCGACGGTGCGGGCAAACAGGCGCGAGGTCTCCACCAGCTCGGCCGCCATCACCCACTTGCCGCCCTTGCGGGCCAGCGGCGAGCCGGGCCAGACGAAGAAACGGATGCCGCGCGCGCCGCCGTAGGGCGGCTCGCCGCGGCCGCCCGCCGCGTCGGCATCGACTTGCCGGCAGCCGACGTTGCCCAGCAGCCCGGCCAGCAGCGCCGTGTGCAGCTGCTCCAAGGTGGCCGGCGTGGCGTTGGGGCGCCAGCCGAGCTCGCGCACCTGGGTGGCCAGCTGCGCATGCACGTCGATCCACTCGCGCACGCGGCGCGGCGAGATGAAGTGCGACCGGAACTCCTCGGCCAGCTTCTTGTTCGACTTCTTGTGCTCGACGCGCTCCTGCACGAAGGCCCACAGCTTGAGCAGCGCCAGGAAGTCGCTCTTGTCGTCGGCGAACTTCCGGTGCGCCTGGTCGGCCGCCTGCTGCGCCTCGGCGGGCCGATCGCGCGGGTCCTGCACCGACAGGCTGGCGGCGATCACCAGCACCTCGGCCAGCGCCTGCTGGTCGCGCGCGGCCAGCAGCATGCGGCCGACGCGCGGGTCCAGCGGCAGGCGCGCCAGCTCGCGGCCGACCTCGGTGAGATCGTTGCGCTCGTCCACGGCATTGAGCTCGGCCAGCAGGTCGAAGCCGTCGGCAATCGCCCGCGCCGGCGGCGCCTCGACGAAGGGGAACGCCCGCACGTCGCCCAGGCCGAGCGACTTCATGCGCAGGATCACGCCGGCCAGCGACGAGCGCAGCACCTCGGGGTCGGTGAAGCGCGGCCGGCGGGCAAAGTCGGCCTCGTCGTACAGGCGGATGCAGACGCCCGCCGCCACCCGGCCGCAGCGGCCGGCGCGCTGGTTGGCCGCCGCCTGCGAGATGGGCTCGACCTGCAGCTGCTCGACTTTGTTGCGGTAGGAGTAGCGCTTGACGCGCGCCAGCCCGCTGTCGACCACGAAGCGGATGCCGGGCACGGTGAGCGAGGTCTCGGCGACGTTGGTGGCCAGCACGATACGACGCGCACCCCCGGGCTTGAACACCCGCTCCTGCTCTTCGGCCGACAGCCGCGCAAACAGGGGCAGGATCTCGGTGCCGGGCGGATGGTGCTTGCGCAGCGCCTCTGCCGCCTCGCGGATTTCGCGCTCGCCGGGCAGGAACACGAGCACGTCGCCACGGCCCGCCATTGCGCACTCGTCCACCGCGGCAACGATCCCGTCCATCAGCGTGCGGTCGTCGCTGTCGTTGTCGAGACTGTCCGCGTCCCTGAACGGCCGCCAGCGCAGCTCCACCGGGTAGGTGCGGCCGGTGACGCTGATCACGGGCGCCGGCGCGCCGGGCTGGCCGAAGTGCTGCGCAAAGCGCTCGGCGTCGATGGTGGCCGAAGTGATGATGAGCTTCAGGTCGGGCCGCCGGCCCGAGTCGATCAACTGCTTCAGGTAGCCCAGCAGGAAGTCGATGTTGAGACTGCGCTCGTGCGCCTCGTCGATGATGAGGGTGTCGTAGGCCGTCAGGTCGGGGTCGCTCTGCGTCTCGGCAAGCAGGATGCCGTCGGTCATCAGCTTGACCGCCGCGCCCGGGCGCGTGTGGTCGGCAAAGCGCACCTTGAAGCCGACCAGCTCGCCCAGCGGCGTGTCGAGCTCCTGCGCGATGCGCCGGGCCACGCTGCTGGCGGCGATGCGGCGCGGCTGGGTATGGCCGATCAGCCGCCGGGCGCCGCGCCCGAGTTCCAGGCAGATCTTCGGCAGCTGCGTGGTCTTGCCAGAGCCCGTCTCGCCGCTGACGATCACCACCGGGTGCGCGGCCACGGCGCGGGCGATCTCCGCGCGCCGCTCGCTGACCGGCAGCTCGGGCGGAAACTCGATCGGCGGGAGGGCGCGCGCCGGGCGCGCGGACGACGGCGGACGGGAGGCTGGCATGCGGCAGGGCCCGATTATCCGCGAGCGGCCGCCGCCGGGCGCCTTGGACCGCGGCGGCCGCCGCGTACGTCCATGTCCGGCTGGCGCAGCAAAGGCGCCTGCGGGCGCTGGGCGATAATCGCGCGTTCCATGAACGACTCAGCCCCCCAGCCCGCGCTCGACGCAGCCGCAACCGCCGGCGTGACGGCGGTCGCGCCGGCCCAGTTCGTCTCCTGGCTGCGCGAGGTCGCGCCCTACGTGCATGCGCACCGCGGCAAGACCTTCGTACTGGGCTTCGGCGGCGAACTGATCGCCGCCGGGCGCCTGACGGCGCTGGTGCAGGACGTGAGCCTGCTGTATGCGATGGGCATACGTATCGTGATGGTCTACGGCTCGCGGCCCCAGGTGCAGGAGCAGCTGCGCCTGAAGGGCCTGTCGTCGCGCTTCAACGAGGGGGTACGCATCACCGATGCGGCCGCGCTGGAGTGCGTGAAGGAGGCCGCCGGCGAGATCCGGCTCGACATCGAGGCCGCGTTCTCGCAGGGACTGCCCAACACGCCGATGGCCAACTCCAAGGTGCGCGTCATCAGCGGCAACTTCATCACCGCGCGCCCGATGGGCATCATCGACGGCGTCGACTTCGAGCACACCGGCGTCGTGCGCAAGGTCGACGCCGAGGCGCTGCGCTTCACGCTCGCCAATAACGCGCTGGCGCTGATTTCGCCGCTCGGCTTCTCACCCACCGGCGAGGCGTTCAACCTGACCTTCGAGGACGTGGCCACCAGCGTGGCCGCCGCGCTCAAGGCCGAAAAGCTGATCCTGCTGGCCGCCGAAGACGGGGTGCGTACCGTCGACGGCGGGCTCATGACCGAGATCACCGTGCCGCAGGCGGAGCGGCTGATCGCGACCGGGCAGGTTGCCGCGGCCGGCCTCGACGAGCTGCGGTTCCTGCTGCGCGCCTGCAACACCGGCGTCAAGCGCGGGCACCTGCTGCCCTTCGGGCTCGACGGCAGCCTGCTGATCGAGCTGTTCACGCGCGACGGCGTGGGGACGATGGTGGCCAGCGAGAACCTCGAAGCCATGCGCGAGGCCGTGCTGGACGACGTGGGTGGCCTCATCAAGCTGCTCGAACCGCTGGAGGCCGACGGTACGCTGGTCAAGCGCCCACGCGAGTTGATCGAGCGCGAGATCGACCGCTTCACCGTGCTGGACCACGATGGATTCATCTTCGGCTGCGCGGCGCTGTATCCGTTCCCGGAAGCGAAGATGGGCGAGCTGGCCTGCCTCACCGTGCATGCGCAGTACCGCGAGTACGGCGACGGCGAGCGGCTGATGAAGCGCATCGAGGCGCGTGCCCGCGCCGCCGGGCTGGCGCGGCTGTTCGTCCTGACGACCCGCACGGCGCACTGGTTTCTCAAGCGCGGCTTCGTGGCCGCGCAGGTGGAGGACCTGCCGATCGAGCGGCAGCAGATGTACAACTGGCAGCGCCGTTCGCAGGTGCTGGTCAAGAACCTGTAAGTTCCCGCCGCCTGCAGCCGCCCCCCACGCGGACCGGATCGGCGTGGCCGGTGGTCACTGCGCGGCGACCGATGACCGAGATCGAGGAGCGACAACATGGCAAGAACCGTCCACTGCGTGAAACTGGGCCGCGATGCCGAAGGCCTCGACTTCCCGCCGGTGCCCGGCGAGCTCGGCAAGAAGCTTTGGGAAAGCGTCTCCAAGGAAGCCTGGCAGGCCTGGCAAAAGCACCAGACCATGCTGGTCAACGAGAACCGGCTTAACCTCGCCGACGAGCGCGCCCGCAAGTACCTGCGGACGCAGATGGAGAACTACTTCTTCGGCGACGGCGCCGACATGCCGGCCGGCTACGTGCCGCCGTCCCAGTAGGACGACCATGGCGCTGCTGAAGTTCGGCGTTGGTCAGGCCGTCGCACGGCGCGAGGACGACGGGCTGCTGGCCGGGCGCGCGCAGTTCGTCGATGACGTGGCCTTCGGCGACGCGCTGCACATGGTGCTGGTGCGCTCGCCTCATCCGCACGCGCGGCTGGTGGCCATCGACGCGGCGGCCGCGCGCGCCACGCCCGGGGTGGTGGCGGTGTGGACCGGCGACGACCTGGCCGCCGCCGGCATCGGCGGCTTTGCCACCAGCCCGGCGCTCAAGGGCGTAGCGGCGCCGCCCTACCCGCCGCTGGCGCAGGCGGTGGTGCGCTACGTGGGCCAGCCGGTGGCGGCGGTGATCGCGCAGAGCCGCGCGCTGGCCGAGCGCGTGGCCGCCGAGGTATGGGTCGACTACGAGCCGCTGCCGGCGGTCACGCGGCTGACCGACGCGCTGGCCGCCACCGCCCCGCGCGTGTGGCCGCAGGCTGCGAGCAACATGGTCGCCAGCCAGCGCTTCGGTGACGCCGCCGCCACCGATGCCGCCTTCGCGCAGGCCGCGCACGTGAGCCGCATCGCCATCGACAACCAGCGCCTGGCGCCGGTGACGATGGAGCCGCGCGCCGGTGCTGCCGAGTTCGATGCCGGCAGCGGCCGTGTGATCGTCCACGCCAGCTCGCAGAACCCGGCCGGCTTCGCCCGCAACATTGCCGGCGTGCTGCAGATCGACGTGGCGCTGGTGCGCGTGAAGGTACACGCCGTCGGCGGCGGCTTCGGCATGAAGACCATGGTGCATCCGGAGGATGTGCTGGTCGCGCATGCGGCGCGGCAGTTGCGGCGGACGGTGCGCTGGCGCGCCACCCGCAACGAGGAATTCCAGGCGGCCAGCCACGGCCGCGACCAGCGCGCCGAAGCCGAACTGGCGCTGGCCGCCGACGGCCGCATCCTTGGCCTGCGGGTGCGGCTGTACGGCAACCTGGGCGCCTACGGCAGCGGTGCGGCGGCGGCGATCAACCTGATGATCGGTCCCAAGGTGATCACCGGCGTGTATCACGTACCGACGCTGGACCTGCAGTCGCACGCGGTGGTCACGCACACCAACATCGTCGCCGCCTACCGCGGCGCCGGGCGGCCCGAGTCGATCTACCTGATCGAGCGGCTGATGGACCGCGCCGCCGCCGAGCTCGGGCTCGATGCCGCGCTGCTGCGGCGGCGCAACCTGATCGCGCCCGAGGCGATGCCCTACCGCACGCCGATGGGCGAGACCTTCGACAGCGGCGACTTCCCGGGCCTGCTCGACAAGGCGCTGGCCGCCGCCGACTGGTCCGGCTACGCGGCGCGCCACGCAGCCAGCCAGGCGCGCGGGCTGCGGCGCGGCCGCGCGGTGTCCACCTTCCTCGAGTGGACCGGAGCCATGTTCGAGGAGCGCCTGCGGGTCGAGGTCGGCACCGACGGCCGCGTGCGTGCCTTCACCGCGCTGCAGGCCATGGGCCAGGGCATCGAGACCAGCTTCGTGCAGATCCTGGCCGAGGCGCTGCAGGTCGAGCCCGACCGGATCGAGGTCCTGCAGGGCGACAGCGACATCGGCCCCGGGCTGGGCAGCATGGGCAGCCGTTCGCTCTACATTGGCGGCTCGGCGCTGCTGACGGCCTCGCAGGAGGTCATCGAGCAGGGCAAGGTGCTGGCCGCGCGCGCGCTCGAGGTGCCGGCGGCCGACCTGGATTACGCGGCCGGCCGCTTTCGCGTCGCCGGCACCGACCTGGGCATCGACCTGGCCCAACTCGCTGCGCAACAGCCGCAGGGCGTGCTGCTGGCCGACACCACGCAGAAGGTAGCCGGACCGTCATGGCCCAATGGCGTGCACGTATGCGAAGTCGAGGTCGACCCCGACACCGGTGCGGTCACGATCGACCGCTACTGCACCTGCGACGACGTCGGCCGGGTGATCAACCCGATGATCGTCGCCGGCCAGGTGCACGGCGGCATCGCGCAGGCGATCGGCCAGGCCTTGATGGAACAGGTCGTGTACGACGCCGACAGCGGCCAGCTGCTGACCGGCTCGTTCATGGACTATGCGGTGCCGCGCGCGGCCGATCTGCCCGCCTTCGACACCCGCACCGACGAATCGCAGCCCTGCCGCATCAATCCGCTCGGCGCCAAGGGTGTCGGCGAACTGGGCACCGTGGGCGCCACACCGACCGTCATCAACGCCATCGTCGATGCGCTGCGCCCCCTGGGGGTGACCGACCTGCCGATGCCCGCCACCGCCGAGCGCATCTGGCGGACGATCCGGCAGGCGCGCGAGCCCTGCACCGGACAGTAAGTTAGGTCCCTGCGCCACCCACCGACCCCGGTCAGCGCGCCGCGCGCTCGGCCTGCCACAGCAGCGCGTCGTCGAACGGCGACCACAGGGCGGTGCGCACCCCGGCCTGCGACAGGCCGCGCCGCACCCACTCGTTGCTCGTCAGCACGGGACTGTAGTGGCCGGTGCCCTCGAAGAAGGCGTCGGTCGCAAAGTAGCCGGGATGGTCGATGCGCCGCGGCCGGCCCTGCGCATCGTGCACGAAGCCCGCGCGCACGTAGGCCACCAGGTCGAGGTACTGGTTCGCGCTCAGCCACAGCCAGCGGCCGGCGTAGTCCTCCGGGCGGCGCAGGTATTCGACGCGCATGGCCGCCGGGCCCTGCCCGGTCAGCGCGTGCCAGGCCACGGCTGGCCGCAGGTCGGCCCAGGTGGGCGTGCTCAGGTAGAAGCCGCGGTCGCCCCAGCCGAAGGCGATCCAGTCGAGCGAGCCGACCATCGGCACGCGGGCCAGGTCGACGATCGCGGCGCGCGGGAACTCGGCCGACCACGCATGCGGACGCAGCGCCGGCAGCACCAGGTCGGCGTGCACGCCGTTGGTCCGCAGGTAAACGGGCACGCCGCCCTGCTCCTCGGGTACGGGCCGGAACTGGGAATTGACCGGCAGCAGGCCGGCCAGCAGCGCCACAGCCAGGTACAGCAGCAGCGGCCCGAGCAGGAGCAGCCCCAGCCACCCCAGCACCCGGCGCCCGACGGCGCGCGCTGGCCGCTGCGCCACCGCACCACCGCTAGCGCGGCACCCGGAACGACTCCTGCACACCCTGCGCTGTGCCCAGCAGCAGCACGTCGGCGCGCCGCGCGGCAAACAGGCCGTTGGTCACCACACCCACGATTTGGTTGATGCGCGCCTCGGTCCCCGCCGGGTCGGTGATGGCGAGACCGTACACGTCGAGGATGTGGTTGCCGTTATCGGTGACCACGCCCTGGCGCCAGCGCGGCTGCCCGCCGAGCCGCGCCAGCTCGCGCGTGACGTAGGCGCGCGCCATCGGGATGACCTCGACCGGCAGCGGAAAGCGCCCCAGCACCTCGACCCGCTTGCTGGCGTCGGCGATGCAGACGAAGCTGCGCGCCACCGCCGCCACGACCTTCTCGCGCGTCAGCGCCGCACCGCCGCCCTTGATCATGCAGAACGCGGGGTCGATCTCGTCGGCGCCATCGATGTAGACCGGAATGTCGTCGACCTCGTTGAGGTCGAGCATCGCGATGCCCGCGGCCTGCAGGCGCGCGGCGCTGCGCTCGGAACTGGACACCGCGCCGGCCAGCGGCACGCCGGCGGCGGCCAGTGCGTCGATGAACCGGTCGACGGTCGAGCCCGTGCCCACGCCGAGGATGCGCCCGGGCACAACATGCCGCACGGCGGCCTGCGCGACGGCGCGCTTCAGATCGTCCTGAGTGCTCATGCGGGCAAGGAAAGCGGTTGCAGGTTGGCCGCCGATCATATCCGCGCGACCGTTCCGTCAGCGGCCGCGCGGCGGGTCGTCGATCCCTGGGAAGTCGTCGCGGTGGTCGCGGTGGTCGATGTCGTCGCGGTCGTCGCTGTCGGTCACACCCTGCGCCGCCGGCGCAGTGTCGGCAAACCAGACGCTGCGCGGCTGCCGCTCGTGCAGCGCGCGCATCGACGGATCGGCAAAGCGCGCCGGCCGCGGCCGCACGACGAGGTTGGTGGTGACCACGGCGGCGCTGTCGTCGGACTGGTCGACGATGAAGCCATGCCCGAGCGGCTTGTAGACCACGTTGCCATGCAACCGGAGGCCGCGCGTGCCGGTCGCCACCACGCCGCGCTGGTAGCTCTGGTGGATCACGCAGTCCGCCAGCAGGCTGCCGCGCGGATCGGGGTTCTGGAACCAGTGCACCGGGTAGCGGCCCGGGTAGTTCCACTGCCCCCCGCGCCGGAACTCCA
Source organism: Burkholderiales bacterium (assembly GCA_020248865.1). GTDB lineage: Bacteria > Pseudomonadota > Gammaproteobacteria > Burkholderiales > Burkholderiaceae_F > JALHMQ01. The sequence continues at coordinate 418,241 of JADCGS010000001.1, forward strand.
CCCCTACGAAGCAGCCGCGCGAGCCACCGGCCGGGTCGGTGCCCGGCGCACCCGGCGCATGGCCGGCCACCATCACGTGCGCGCCGTAGCCGCCGCGCGTGGAGCGCATGTCGCCCTCGATCACGATGGAGCGCGACAACAGCACCACCTTGGCCACCGAGGTCGACCGCGCCCCGTGCGCGCGGGCATTGTGGCCCAGGTGCTTGTTCTGCACCGGCGCGTCGAGCGTCACGCGCAGGCCGTCGGTGGTGACCGAGAACACGCTGCGCTCCTCCAGCAGGGGCAGGTCGGCGCCGCCGGAGGCAATGGCGATGCGATCGCCCGGCGACCAGTCCACCGGCTCGTTCATGCGCAACACGATGGCACCGGACACGACCGTGTCGCCCAGCGCAACCCAGCCGGGACGGCGCCGACCGAACAGCTCGATGGAGCCGCCGTCGACGGCCGCGAGGAACTGGCTGCCCAGGCCGTCGATCATGTCGCGATCCGCGCCGCCCGACAGCGTGAAGACCAGCCGGTGGACGAACGGTCGATCGACGTCGCCCGCCCGCAGGATGCCCGGGCCCGCGACGAGGATGCCGCGGGCGCGGACCGTGATGTGGCGCGGGGCGAACAACAGGGTGCCCATGACCTCGATCGCGCCCACGTCGACGTTCTGGTCGACCAGCAGGGTGCTCCCCGCAGGCACGCGCACGACATCATGCACCCGCGGCAGCGCGCCCCCCCAGGTGGCGGGGTCGGACCAGCGCACGGCATCGGTCGGCACCGGCGATGCCGGTGCCGGCGACACGATCGCTCCGCGCACCACCCGCGAGAACCCGACAACGCTCACGGCGACCCCGCTCCGAGGGACACCCGACCCGTCCGATGGTGCGCCGGCCGGGCTAGGTTCATGACCTGATGCGATGAAGGCTAGCGCACTGGCGTGCGCGGTCAAGGTTGTGCAGCGCACCGCGGCCGGCGCCGCTGCGGCACGGGAGTCCCTAGGCTGGCTAGCGGCGCGGCGGCGGCAGGTCGGTGCAATGACCCTCGGCCACCTCGGCGGCCATGCCCATCGACTCGCCGAGCGTGGGGTGCGGGTGGATGGTCTTGCCGATGTCCACCGCGTCGGCGCCCATCTCGATGGCCAGCGCGACTTCGCCGATTAGATCGCCGGCGTGGGTGCCGACGATGCCGCCGCCGACGATGCGGTGGCTGTCTTCGTCGAACAGCAGCTTGGTGAAGCCCTCGTCGCGACCGTTGGCGATGGCGCGGCCCGACGCACTCCACGGGAACAGGCCCTTCCTGACCTTGCGGCCGGCCGTCTTGGCCTCGTCTTCCGTGAGCCCCACCCAGGCGATCTCCGGGTCGGTGTAGGCGACCGAGGGGATCACCTTGGCGTCGAAGAACGACTTGCGGCCGACGGCGGCCTCGGCCGCCACATGGCCCTCGTGCACGGCCTTGTGGGCGAGCATCGGCTGGCCGACGATGTCGCCGATGGCGAAAATGTGCGGCACGTTGGTGCGCATCTGCCGGTCGACCGGGATGTAGCCGCGATCGTTGACGGCCACGCCGGCCTTGTCGGCGCCGATCTTGCGCCCGTTGGGGCTGCGCCCGACCGACTGCAGGATCAGGTCGTAGCGCTGAGCGTCGGCCGGCGCGCCCTCCCCCTCGAAGCGGGCCCACAGCCCGTCCGGCCGCGCTTCGACCGCCGTGGTGCGCGTGCGCAGCAGCACGCGGTCGAACCGCGGCGCATTGAACTTCTGCCACACCTTCACCAGATCGCGGTCGGCGCCCAGCATCAGGCCGTCCATCACCTCGACCACGTCGACCCGCGCGCCCAGCGTCGAGTACACCGTGGCCATCTCCAGGCCGATGATGCCGCCGCCAATGACCAGCATCTTCCCGGGCACCTCGCGCAGTTGCAGCGCGCCGGTGGAATCGACGATGCGCGGATCGGCCGGCAGGAACGGCAGCCGTACGGCGGCCGAGCCGGCCGCCACGATCGCGCTGCCGAAGCGGACCACCTTCCTCTCCCCCGTGGCCTGCTGGCCCCCACCGTCGGTCAGTTCCACCTGCAGGTGGTGCGGATCGAGAAAGCTGCCGTAGCCGCGCACCACCGTCACCTTGCGCATCCTGGCCATCTGCGCCAGGCCGCCGGTGAGCTTGCCCACCACCTTGTCCTTGTGGGCGCGCAGCCTTGGGAGGTCGATCGACGGTGCGCCGAAGTCGATGCCCAGTTCGGCAAAGTGCTTCGCCTCGTCCATGACCGCGGCCACGTGCAGCAAGGCCTTCGACGGAATGCACCCGACGTTCAGGCACACACCGCCCAGCGAGGGATAGCGCTCGACCAGCACGACCTTCTTGCCGAGATCGGCCGCGCGGAACGCCGCCGAATAGCCGCCGGGGCCGGCGCCGAGCACCAGGATCTCGCAGTCGAGGTCGGCAGGGCCCGCGAAGCGACCTGCCTGGGGCGCCGCCGCTGGCGGCGCGCCCGGCGCGGCGGCCGGCTGCACCGGCGCCGCCGCCGCCGCCGGCGCGGGGGCAGCAGCGCGGCCGGCTGCGCTGGCCTCGGCGGCCTCCAGCGTCAGGATGACCGCGCCCTGCGACACCTTGTCACCGAGCTTGACCCGCAGCTCGCGCACGATCCCGGCGGCGGCGCTGGGGATCTCCATCGAAGCCTTGTCGCTCTCCACGGTGATCAGCGACTGCTCTTTCTGCACCGCGTCGCCGGGCTTGACGAGGATCTCGATGATCTCGACGTCCTTGAAGTCGCCGATATCCGGAACCTGCACTTCGATGGTGGCCATGGTCACTCCGTGGAAGGCCGTTGGATGGAAATTCCGGCGCGGCGGCAGCGGCGGCCGGGTGGCGGCCAGGCGGCCGACCGCACTGGCCGACGCCGCCGGCCGCGGCTACAGCAGCACGCGCCGGAAGTCGCCGAGCAGCGCCGCCAGGTGGGCGTTGAAACGGGCCGCCGCGGCGCCGTCCACGACCCGGTGGTCCCAGGACAGCGACAGCGGCAGGATCAGGCGCGGCACGAACTGCTGGCCGTCCCACACCGGCTTGGTCGCCGCCCGGCACACGCCGAGGATCGCCACCTCCGGCGCGTTGATGATCGGCGTGAAGGCGGTGCCGCCAATGCCGCCGAGCGAACTGATGCTGAAGGTGCCGCCCTGCATGTCGGCGGGGCCGAGCTTGCCGTCGCGCGCCCTGGCGGCCAGCGCCGCCGTCTCGGCCGCGATCTCGAAGATGCCCTTCTTGTCGGCGTCCTTGACGACCGGCACCACGAGGCCGTTGGGCGTATCGGCAGCAAAACCGATGTGCCAGTAGTTCTTGCGGATGACCGCGTCACCCGTGGTCGCGTCGATCGACGCATTGAAGTCCGGGAACTTGCGGAGCGTGGCCACGCAGGCCTTGATCAGAAACGCGAGCATGGTCAGCTTGGCCGCGTCCTTGTTCTTCTCATTTTCCTTGTTTACCTGGACGCGGAAGGCCTCCAGCTCGGTGACGTCGGCGTCCTCGTGGTTGGTGACGTGCGGAATGGTGACCCAGTTGCGGTGCAGGTTGGGACCGGACAGCTTCTTGATGCGCGACATCTCGACGCGCTCGATCGGCCCGAACTTGGCGAAATCGACCTGCGGCCACGGCAACAGGCCCGGCAGGCCGCCGCCCGCGGCTGCGGCGCCGGCGGCGGCTGGCCGGCCGCCGCCCGCCATGACGCCCTTGACGAAGCCGCGCACGTCGTCCTGCGTGATGCGGCCCTTCGGCCCGCTGCCGCGTACCTGGCCCAGGGCCACGCCCAGCTCGCGCGCGAACTTGCGCACCGAGGGCGAGGCGTGGGATCGGGCGGCGCCGTCATCGCCAACCGGCACCGGGCGATCGGCCATCTCGGTGGCAAAGTCGGTCGAGGACGGCGAACCGGGCGCCGGTTGCGGTGCCGCGGCCAGCGGCGCGGGAGCCGGTACAGACGCGGCCACAGGCGCCGGCGCCGCAACCGGTGCAGAGGCCGGCGCCGGCGCCGGCGCCGCCGCGGCGGGTGCTGCCGCCGCCTCGCCGGCCTCGAGCATCAGGATCAGGCTGCCTTCGGCGACTTTGTCACCGACCTTGACGCGCAACTCCTTCACGGTACCGGCGGCCGACGACGGGATCTCCATCGACGCTTTGTCGCTCTCCACCGTGATGAGCGACTGTTCCCGGGCCACCGTATCGCCCGGGCGGACCAGCACCTCGATGACTTCGACCTCCTTGAAGTCGCCGATGTCCGGGACCTTGATCTGCACCATGCTGCTCATCGTTCACCTCGTCTCTTGGTGCGGCGCGCCGCCGCGCTGCACGGGGCGGCACCTGCGCCGCCACTGTGTCTGTTGTCCCGGCGGCTAGACCGTGACCGGGTTCGGCTTGTCCGGATCGAGCCCGTATTTGCGGATCGCCTCGGCCACCTTGGCCACCGGCAGCGCGCCCTCGTCGGCCAGCGCCTTCAGCGCCGCCACCACGACGTAGTGGCGATTGACCTCGAAGAACTCGCGCAGCTTCTCGCGCGTGTCGGAACGGCCGAAGCCGTCGGTCCCGAGCACCGTGTAGCTGCGCCCACGCGGGATGAACGGCCGGATCTGGTCGGCAAACAGGCGCATGTAGTCCGTGGAGGCGATCACCGGGCCGGCGGTGCGCTCCAGCAACTGCGTGACGTAGGCCTGGCGCGGATTGCGGTCGGCCGGGTGCAGCAGGTTGTAGCGCTCCGCGTCGATGCCGTCGCGGCGCAGCTCGGTAAAACTGGTGCAGCTCCACACGTCGCCGGCCACGCCCCAGTCCTGTTCGAGCAGTTCGGCGGCGGCCATGACCTCGCGCAGGATGGTGCCGCTGCCCAGCAGTTGCACGCGCGGGATCGACAGGCCGGAGCCCGACCCCGCCAGCCCCTCCTTGAGCCGGTACATGCCCTTGAGGATGCCCTCCTCCTGGCCGCTCTTGAGGCCCGGGTGCGGGTAGTTCTCGTTCATCAGCGTGACGTAGTACCAGACGTTCTCCTGGTCCTGGACCATGCGCTTGAGGCCATGCTGCAGGATCACCGCGACCTCGTGCGCGAAGGTCGGGTCGTAGCTGAGGCAGTTCGGGATGGTCGCACTCATCAGGTGCGAGTGCCCGTCCTGGTGCTGCAGGCCCTCGCCGTTGAGCGTGGTGCGGCCGCTGGTGGCCCCGAGCAGGAAGCCGCGCGCCTGCATGTCGCCGGCAGCCCAGGCCAGATCGCCGATGCGCTGGAAGCCGAACATCGAGTAGAAGATGTAGAAGGGGATCATGATGCGGTTGTTCGTCGAGTACGACGTCGCACCGGCGATCCACGAGCTCATCGCGCCCGCCTCGTTGATGCCCTCCTCGAGGATCTGCCCCTTGGCGTCCTCCCGGTAGTACATCACCTGGTCCTTGTCCACCGGCTCGTACAGCTGGCCCTGCTGGCTGAAGATGCCGAGCTGGCGGAACATGCCCTCCATGCCGAAGGTGCGGGCCTCGTCGGGGATGATCGGCACCGCACGCGGGCCCACCGTCTTGTCGCGCACGAGCTGGGTGAGAAAGCGCACGAAGGCCTGCGTCGTGCTGATCTCGCGCCCCTCGGCCGTCGGCTCCAGGATCGCGCTGAAGGTCTGCAGCGGCGGCACCGCCATCTTCTCGTCGGCCAGCTTGCGCCGTTGCGGCAGGTAGCCGCCGAGCGCGCGGCGCCGCTCGTGCAGGTAGCGCATCTCCGGCGAGTTCTCGGCCGGCTTGAAAAACGGCACCTCCTCCAGCTTGTCGTCCGGGACCGGGATGGCGAAGCGGTCGCGGAACTCGCGGATGGCCGCATCGTCCAGCTTCTTGAGCTGGTGCGTCGGGTTTTTGCCTTCGCCGATCTTGCCCATGCCATAGCCCTTGACGGTCTTGGCGAGGATCACGGTGGGCTGGCCGCTGTGCCTGGTGGCGGCGGCGTAGGCCGCGTAGATCTTGTGCGGGTCATGGCCGCCGCGGTTCAGGCGCCAGATGTCCGCATCCGACATGCGCGCGACCATCTCCAGCGTCTGCGGGAACTTGCCGAAGAAGTGCTTGCGCACGAAGGCGCCATCGTTGGCCTTGAAGTTCTGGTACTCGCCATCGACGGTCTGCTCCATCAGACGCAGCAGCCAGCCGTCCTTGTCGCGGGCGATCAACGGGTCCCAGTAGCTGCCCCAGATCAGCTTGATGACGTTCCAGCCGGCGCCGCGGAAGTCGCCCTCCAGCTCCTGGATGATCTTGCCGTTGCCGCGCACCGGGCCGTCGAGCCGCTGCAGGTTGCAGTTGACGACGAAGATCAGGTTGTCGAGCTTTTCGCGCGCCGCCATGCCGATGGCGCCGAGCGACTCGGGTTCGTCCATCTCGCCGTCGCCGCAGAACACCCACACCTTGCGCTGGCTGGTGTCGGCGATGCCGCGGGCATGCAGGTACTTCAGGAAGCGCGCCTGGTAGATGGCCTGGATCGGGCCCAGGCCCATCGACACGGTCGGGAACTGCCAGAACTCCGGCATCAGCTTGGGATGCGGGTACGAGGTCACCCCCTTGCCGTCGACATCGCGCCGGAAGTTGAGCAGTTGCTCCTCGCCGATGCGGCCCTCCAGGAAAGCGCGCGCGTAGATGCCGGGCGCCGAATGGCCCTGGAAGTAGACGAGGTCGCCGCCAAAGTCGCCGTGCGGCGCGCGCCAGAAGTGGTTGAAGCCCACTTCCATCAGCGTGTTCACCGAGGCGTAACTGGCGATATGGCCGCCCAGATCACCTTCGCCGCGGTTGGCCCGCACCACCATGGCCATCGCGTTCCAGCGGTTGTAGGAACGGATGCGCTCTTCCAGCGCTGCGTCGCCGGGCGAGGGCTCCTCCAGATGCGGTGGAATGGTGTTGATGTAAGCGGTGTTGGCCGAGTACGGGATGTAGGCGCCATTGCGGCGCGCCTCATCGGTCAGGCGCTCGAGCAGGTAGTGCGCGCGCTGCGGACCTTCGCGGTCGAGCACACCTTCCAGCGCCTCGAGCCACTCGCGCGTCTCCTGCGGGTCGAGGTCGGCGGCGTCGTTGGCGGCCGGCAGGAAATTCGGTACCGCTGACATGGGGACTCCTTCGCGTTGCCCGCTGTGGCGCGGGTGGGGACCATGGGCCGGTCGAGCGGCTCCCGGGCCGGCTCGCCAGACGCGCGGCAATGTATCAGATACTTCCGAATTACGACATATGATTTCTTAAGGTGAAACAAGAAGCCCGGCGAATCGGCGGCCACGCGGGCAAAGGCGGCTGCCCTGGCCCTGGCATGCAGCGCGCGAACCCGCAAGCAGGGAGTCGGGTTCAGCCGACGCGGCTATGCTCGTCGCAGGCTGCCGCTGCACCGCCGCGCGCCTCCTCGCCCGTCCCATGACCGACTCGCCCTTGCCGGGCCCAGACCGCCTCGACAAGCTGGGCCCGACGCTCGATGCACTGTCGCACGACGCGCCGCGCGAGCGCAGCGCGACCTGGCTGCCGTTTGCCGCGATCGCGCTGCTGGCGCTGCTGATCGCCGGCCTGTTCATCGCGATCGTGCTCGAGGACCGGCAGTTGCAGCGCGAGGCACTGCAGCGCGACGTCGACAGCGCCGCCCAGCAATTGGTGGTGCGTCTCGGCGGCCTCACCGAGGCACTGACGACGAGCGCTCTGGAAATCAAGTCGGGCGCGCTGGGCGAGAAGCGTTTTCTCGGCATCGGGCGCGACCTGATCGCGGCCAAGCCGGAGATCGTCCGCATCAAGCGGGTCGGTGCCACCGGCGCGCTCGCCTGGGGACCGGTACCGCTGGCGCTGTCGCCCGCGCGGCCCGAGCGACTCGAGCCGGGCCTGCAGCCGCTGCTGGAGCGCGTGCGCACCACGGCGCAGCCGGCGCTGGGGGTGCTGCCGGCGGTCGAGGGCAGCAGTGCCGGGCAGCTCGCACTGGTCGTGCCGCTGTTTGCCGAACAGGGCTTCGACGGCGCCCTGATCGCCCGCATCTCGGCGCAGGCGCTGCTGCTGCAGGCTCTGTCGGAGGAGTCACGCTCGCGCTACCGGCTGACCCTGTCCACCCAGGACCAGCCGCTGGGCAGCACCAGCAGCACCAGCGCCGCCCGCAATGCACTGCGCGCCTCGATCCCGCTGACCCTGCTGCCGCTGCAGATGCAAGCACTGCAGCTCGACGCCACCGCATTCCGCAACCCGTCCACCCTGACCGCCGATCCGCTGCTCTGGATCACACTGGCGTTGGGCATCGCGGTGGCCATCGCACTGGCCGCACTGCTGCGCTTTACCAGCCGCCTGGTCCGCAAGGATCGGGCGCTGCTGACCGAGACGGCGCTGCGGCGGGCCATGGAAGACTCGTTGGCAACCGGCCTGCGCGTGATCGACCGCCAGGGCCGCATCCGCTACGTGAACCGGTCGTTCTGCCAGATGACCGGCTGGAGCGAGGCCGAGCTGGTCGGCCGGGTTGCCCCCTTCCCCTATTGGCCTCAGGAGCTGTGCGGCGACTACCAGGCCAAGCTGATCAGCGTCCTGGGGGGCGAACTGGCACCGGGCGGCTTCGAGCTGGTGGTCCAGCGCAAGGACGGCAGCCGCTTCGATGCCCGTATGTACGACTCGGCCCTGGTCGATGCCGCCGGCCGCCAGATCGGCTGGGTGACCTCGATGGCCGACATCACCGAGCCCAAGCGCGTGCGCAACGAGCTGGCCGCCGCCCACGACCGCTTCACCAAGGTGCTCGAGTCGCTGGAGGCCGCCGTGTCGGTGGTGGTGCGCGATGAGGACGGCACGCTGGCCGGGCTGCTGTTTGCCAACCGCGAGTACCAGCGGCTGTTCGGCGACAGCGCCGCAGGCCATCGCCGCCTGTCGGCGCGCCTGCTCGGCGCCGCCGCGGAACTGCACGCCGGCGAGGCGCTCGACGAGGAGACCGGGCGCTGGTTCGACGTCCGGCTGCGCGACATCCGCTGGGTGGACGGCCGCGCGGCCGAGCTGCAGATCGCCACCGACATCACGCTGCGCAAGGAGACCGAGGAAATCGTGCGCCAGCAGCAGGAAAAGGTGCAGTTCACCTCGCGCCTGATGACGATGGGCGAGATGGCCTCATCGCTCGCGCACGAGCTGAACCAGCCGCTGACGGCCATCAACAACTACAGCCAGGGCGTGCTCAATCGCCTGCAGAAAGGCCCGCTGCCATCCGAAGAACTGCTGCCGGCGCTGGAGAAGACCTCCAGCCAGGCGCAGCGGGCCGGCAAGATCATCCGCAGGATTCGCGAGTTCGTGAAGCGCTCGGAGCCGCGCCGCCGCAGCACGCTGGCCGCCCGCGTGATCGAGGACGCCATCGGCTTCGCCGACATCGAGGCCGCCAAGAAGCGCATTGCCATCGTCGCCACGGTCGATCCCGCTCTGCCGCCGCTGTACGCCGACCCCATCCTGATCGAGCAGGTGCTGCTGAACCTGCTCAAGAACGCAGTCGATGCGATGGACCACGCGCTGATCCGGCGCATCGACGTGACGGCCGGCTTCGCCGCCGAACCGGGACTGGCCGAGATCGCGGTCATCGACCGCGGCAGCGGCATTCCGGAGGAGCACCTGGCGAACCTGTTCACGCCGTTTTTCAGCACCAAGAGCGAAGGCATGGGAATGGGCCTGAACATCTGCCGCTCGATCATCGAGTTCCACCAGGGCCGCTTTCTGGTGGGGCGAAATCCCGAGCCGACGGGCGGCACGGTCATGCGCTTCACGATCGAACTTGCCGGCGGCAGCGCGATTGCCGAAAATCGCGCCGACACGGGCGCGAGCTGATCCGATCAACCGGCCGCCAGCGGCCAGCACAACAGCAAGAAGGGCAGTCCAAGATGAGCGAGACGGAACAGAGCCTGGGCGTGGTCTACGTGGTCGACGATGACGAAGCCGTGCGCGACTCGCTGCAGTGGCTGCTGGAGGGTGTCAACTACAGCGTGCAGGCCTACGACAGCGCCGAGGCCTTCCTGGCGGCATTCGACCCGCAGGCCCTGGCCTGCCTGATCCTGGACGTGCGGATGCCCGGCATGAGCGGCCTGCAACTGCAGGAGGAGCTGGCGCAGCGCAAGGCGGAGCTGCCGATCGTGTTCATCACCGGCCACGGCGACGTGCCGATGGCAGTGAGCACCATGAAGAAGGGCGCGGCCGACTTCATCGAAAAGCCGTTCGACCAGGCCGAACTGAAGGCGCTGGTGGAGAAGATGCTGGCGCAGGCGCGCGAGTCGGCGGCGCAGCGGGAACGCGCGCGCATGAACCAGGCGCTGCTGGGCAAGCTCACCGCGCGCGAGCAGCAGGTGCTCGAGCGCATCGTCGCCGGCCGGCTGAACAAGCAGATCGCCGATGACCTGGGCATCAGCATCAAGACGGTGGAGGCCCACCGCGCCAACATCATGGACAAGCTGAAGGCCAACACGGTGGCCGACCTGATGCGAATCGCGCTGGCAGTTGGCTGAACCGACCGCGCCGCGATCCCCCCCGCGACGCAGCAGCGGGCTCGCCTAGACTCTCTCCCCAGCCTCGCTCCGACCTCTCGCTCCGACCGCCCGTGCTGCCGCCCCCAACCGGCGCACGGCAGACCTCCGTCTCCTGACGCACTCCCATGCCCGCCCAGATCATCGACGGCAAGGCGCTGGCCGCCCGCCTGCGCGCCGAACTCGCGCCGCGGATCGCCGCGCTGCGCACACGCGGTGTTCAGCCAGGCCTGGCGGTGATCCTGGTCGGCGATGACCCGGCCTCGGCGGTCTACGTGCGCAACAAGGTCAAGGCCTGCGAGGACACGGGTATCCGCTCGTTCTTCGAGCACCTGCCGGCCGGCATCGGCGAGGCCGAGCTGCTGGCGCGGGTACGACGGCTCAACCAGGATCCGGCGGTGCACGGCATCCTGGTGCAGATGCCGCTGCCGCGGCCGCTCGACGGCCAGAAGGTGGTCGAGGCGATCGCCTTCGACAAGGACGTCGACGGCCTGCACGCCACCAACGCCGGGCTGACGCTGATGGGCCGGCCCCACTTTCGCTCCTGCACGCCGTACGGCGTGATGAAGATGCTGGAGTCGATCGGCGTGAACCCGGCCGGCAAGCACGCGGTGGTGATCGGCCGCTCCAACATGGTGGGCAAGCCGATGGCCATGCTGCTGCTGGCCGCCCACGCGACCGTGACGATCTGCCACAGCGCCACGCCCGATCTGGGCGCGCTGCTGCGCCAGGCCGACATCGTGGTGGCCGCCGCCGGCCGCCGCGGCCTCGTCACGGCCGAGATGATCAAGCCCGGCGCCGTGGTGATCGACGTCGGCACCAACAAGACGCCGGAGGGCAAGCTGGCCGGCGACGTCGACTTCGCTGGCGTCAGCCGGGTCGCCGGCTGGATTTCACCGGTTCCCGGCGGTGTCGGACCGATGACAATTACCATGTTGCTGGTCAACACGGTCGAGGCCGCCGAGCGCGCCGCCACCTGAGGATCGTTCATGCCGCTGGACAGCCCGCCCAATCCCCTGCTCCACATCACCGACCTGGCGCAGTACGACGCGATCGAGCCCGGTCACATCACGCCGGCCGTCGACGAACTGCTGGCCGCATGCCGGCGCGTGGTGGCCGCCGTGACCGGCGCCGCGGACACGCCCGACTGGGACAGCGTGGTCGAGCCGCTCGACGATGCGCTCGATCGGCTGGGGCGGGCCTGGGGCGCCGTGTCACACCTGAATGCGGTGGTCGACACCCCGGCGCTGCGCGAGCAGTACAACCTGAACGTGCCCAAGCTGTCGGCGTTCTGGAGCGAACTGGCGCAGGACGAGCGGCTGTACCAACGCTACAAGGCGCTGGCCGCGCACCCCGACTTTGGGCAGTGGCCGGCGGCCCGCCGCCGCGTCATCGACAACGAGCTGCGCGACTTCCGCCTCGGCGGGGCCGAGCTCGCGGCGCCGGCCAAGGAGCGGTTGCGGCAGGTGCGTGACCGGCTGTCGCAGCTGTCGACCCGGTTCGCGCAGAACGTGCTGGACGCGACCAACGCGTTCGCGCTGTACGTGGACGAGCCGGACGCGGGCCGGCTGGCGGGCATCCCGGACGACGTTCTGCAGATGTACCGCGAAGCGGCCGCCGCCGACGGCCGCGCCGGCTACAAGCTGACCCTGCAGTTTCCCAGCTACGTCCCGGTGCAGCAGTACGCGCACGACCGCGCACTGCGCGAACAGCTGTATCGCGCCTACGTCACGCGTGCGGCCGAGTTCGGCAATCCGGAGTGGAACAATGACCCACTGATGGTGGAAATCCTGGCGCTGCGGCGCGAGCAGGCGCGGCTGCTGGAGCTGCCGCACTACGCCGCGCTGTCGCTGGTGCCGAAGATGGCCGGCTCCGCCGAGGAAGTGGAGCGCTTCCTGCTCGATCTGGCGGGGCGCGCCCGTCCCTATGCCGAGCGCGACCTGCGCGAGCTGAGGGACTTCGCCGCGCGCGAGCTGCAGTTGCGCGATTTGCAGGCCTGGGACATCAACTACGCCAGCGAGAAGCTGCGCGAGGCGCGCTACGCCTACTCGGCCCAGGAGCTGAAGCAGTACTTCACCGAGCCGCGCGTGCTCGCGGGGCTGTTCAAGGTGATCGAGACCCTGTTCTCGGTGGCCATCGTCGAGGACCGCGCACCGCTGTGGCACCCCGAGGTCAAGTTCTATCGCATCCAGACGCTGCAGGGCGAGCCGGTCGGGCACTTCTATCTCGACCTTTACGCGCGCGACCACAAGCAGGGCGGCGCCTGGCAGGACGATGCGCGTTCGCGCCGCCGCGCCACCGGCCGCAAGCTGCAGACGCCGGTGTCGTACCTGACCTGCAACTTCGCGCGCCCGGTCGGCGGCAAGCCGGCGCTGCTGACGCACAGCGACGTGCTCACGCTGTTTCACGAGTTCGGCCACGGCCTGCACCACCTGCTGACCGAAGTCGACGAGCTCGCCGTGTCCGGCACCCGCGGCGTCGAATGGGATGCCGTCGAGCTGCCCAGCCAGTTCATGGAGAACTTCTGCTGGGAGTGGGAGGTGCTGCAGCTGCTGACCGCGCACGTCGACACCGGCGCGCCGCTGCCGCGATCGCTGTTCGACAAGATGCTGGCGGCGCGCAATTTCCAGAGCGCCATGGGCACGCTGCGACAGGTCGAGTTCGCCTTGGCGGACATGCGGCTGCACGCTCACTTCGATCCGACCGGCGCCGGCGAGCGCGACGTGCATGCGGTCATCGAGGCGGTACGCCGCGAGGTCGCGGTGGTGCAACCGCCCGCCTACAACCGCATGCTCAACGGCTTCACCCACATCTTCGCCGGCGGCTATGCGGCCGGCTACTACAGCTACAAGTGGGCCGAAGTGCTGTCGGCCGACGCCTACGCCGCCTTCGAGGAGGACGGCGATCCGCTGAACCCTGCACGCGGCGCCCGGTTCCGCCGCAGTGTGCTGGCGAGGGGCGGCAGCCGACCTGCGATGGAGTCGTTCATCGAGTTCCGCGGGCGGCCGCCACGCATCGACGCCCTGCTGCGCCATCACGGCATGACCAATTGATGGAGCGTTCGATGCAGCGGATGCTTGCCCCTGCCGCAGCGGCCCTTCTGGCGCTGCTGCTGGCAGCCCCGGCGCTGGGGCAGTTCAAGTGGACCGACGCCAAGGGCCGCGTCAACTATGGCGACAATCCGCCGGCCGACGCCCGGAACGTCGAGCGCCTCGGGGCGCGTGCGCCCGATGCGGCCGACCCGCTGGCCGGGGTGCCGTTCGAGGTACGCCGTGCGGTACAGAACTTCCCGGTGGTGCTGTACACGGCGGCCGACTGCCCGGCGTGTCAGCAGGGGCGCGAGCTGCTGCTGGCGCGCGGCGTGCCCTTCGCGGAGCGCACCATCGGCAGCCGCGAGGACGTGGAGGAGGCGCGCCGCCTGGGCCTTGGGGACCTCGTTCCCGTGCTGGCGGTCGGCCGGCAGATGCTGCGAACGCCCGACTTCCCGGCCTGGCAGGCCACCCTCGACGCGGCCGGCTACCCGCGCAGCGCCATCTTGCCGCGCACCTATCGCAATCCGCCCGCACGCCCGCTGCGTGAGCGGCCCGCCCCGGCCCCGGCGCAGTAGTCGTGCGCCTGGCCACCTGGAACGTCAACTCCCTGAAGGTGCGGCTGCCGCACCTGCTCGACTGGCTCGCCCAGCACGCGGTCGACGTGGTGTGCCTGCAGGAAACCAAGCTCACCGACGACAAGTTCCCGGCCGAGGAACTGCGGGCCGCCGGCTACGCCAGCGTGTTCTGCGGCCAGAAGACCTACAACGGGGTGGCCATCCTCACCCGTGCGGCGAGCGTGCCGGCGCCGCAGGCCGTGCAGGCGGGCATCGCCGGCTTCGTCGACGAGCAGAAGCGCGTGCTGGCCGCCACCGTTGGCGGCATGCGCGTGGTCTGCGCCTACTTTCCCAACGGCCAGGCCGTCGGGACCGAAAAGTACGACTACAAGTTGCGCTGGCTGCGCGCCCTGCAAGACTGGCTGCGCGAGGAGCTGCTGCGCCACCCCGCGCTGGCGCTGCTGGGCGACTACAACATCGCGCCGGAAGACCGTGACGTGCATGACCCCGTTGCTTGGAAGGATCAGGTGCTGTTTTCCGAGCCGGAAAGGCAGGCCTTCCGCGACCTCGTTGCGCTCGGCCTGACGGACAGCTTCCGCCAGTTTCCGCAGCCGGACCGCAGCTACTCGTGGTGGGATTACCGCAACCTCGCGTTCCGCCGCAAAATGGGACTGCGCATCGACCACATCCTGCTGTCGGCCCCGCTGGCCGCCCGCTGCACCGCCTGCACCATCGACGTGGAGCCGCGCCGCCGCGAGCAGCCAAGCGACCACGCGCCGGTCATCGCCACGCTGGCCGACCGACACGGCGAGCCTTCGTCCGGCTCACCCGTCGCAGCTGCGTAGAACATCTCCACCATGCGTTGCCACGGCGCGCCCACGCCGCCGCGCCGGGCTTGCCGTGCGCCGGACCCCGACCGCTCCCGCCGTCCGGCCGGATGGAGTCTCAACCTCCCGGGCGCTGCTGCCCGCGACCGCGTAGCCGGCGGGTCACTGCGGCCGCACCACCACCTTGCCGATCACCCGCCGCGCCAGCAGGTCCTCGAGCACCTGCGGCACCTCGGCCAGCCCGACCCGGCGCGACACCAGTGGCCGCAGCCGCCCCTGTGCCAGCCAGCCCGACAGCGCCTGCAACACGAGGCCGTTGGCGGCGGGCTCGCGCCGGGCAAAGTCGCCCCAGAACACGCCGACCGCGCTGGCGCCCTTGAGCAGCAGCAGGTTGGCCGGGATGGGCGGGATGTCGCCGCTGGCAAAGCCCACCACCAGCAGGCGGCCGCGCCAGGCGATCGAGCGCAGCGCCGTCCCGGTCACGTCGCCGCCCACCGGATCGACGATGACGTCGACGCCGCGCCCCTCGGTCAGCGTACGAATCGTTTCGCGCAAGTCGACCGATGAGTAGTTGATCAGCACATCGGCGCCCTGCGCCTGCGCGGCCGCCAGCTTCTCGTCGGTGGAGGCCGCAGCCAGCACGCGCGCGCCGATCAGCTTGCCGATCTCCACCGCCGCCAGGCCGACGCCCCCACCGGCGCCGAGCACCAGCAGCGTCTGGCTCGACTTCAACTGCGCGCGGTCGATCAAAGCGTGGTGGGCGGTCGCGTAGGTCAGGGTGAAGGCAGCCGCGACCTCGTCGTCGATCGACGGGGGCAGCCGGACGACCTGCGTGGCCGGCGCGCAGACGTACTGCGCGAACCCGCCCAGGCCCGTGAAGGCCATCACCCGCTCGCCGGCACTGACGCCGCGCACGCCGTCACCCACTGCATCGACCGTGCCCGCCACCTCGGTGCCGGGCACGAAAGGCAGCGCCGGCTGTACCTGGTACTTGCGCTGCACGATCAGCGCGTCGGGAAAGTTGACCCCGGCGGCGGCCACCCGGATGCGCACCTCGCCCGCGGCCGGCTCGGGTCGCGCGATCTCGACCACGCGCAGTTCGGCAGGACTGCCCCATTGCGCGCACTGCACTGCCTGCATCGTTGCCAAGCTGACCTCCATTGAGCTCGTATCGCTGCGCTATTCTGGCCCCAGAACGAAACTGGTCGAACGGAGTCGAGGGGACCGATGGATTTCGAATACAGCGCCAAGGTGCGCGAACTGCAGGCGCGCGTCGACGGCTTCATGCAGGAGCATGTGTTTCCCAATGAGCGCCGCTTTGCCGACGAAGTCGAGGAGAACACGCGCCGCGGCGCACGCTGGACACCCACCCGGATCGTCGAGGATCTCAAGGCCCGGGCGCGCGCCGCAGGCCTGTGGAACCTGTTCCTGCCCGCCTCGGGGCACGGCGCGGGACTCACGAACGTCGAGTACGCGCCGCTGGCCGAGCTGATGGGTCGCGTGCCCTGGGCCAGCGAGGTGTTCAACTGCAGCGCCCCCGACACCGGCAACATGGAGACGCTCGAGCGCTACGGCACGCCGGCACAGAAGGAGCGCTGGCTCAAGCCGCTGCTGGCGGGCGAGATCCGCTCGGCCTTTGCGATGACCGAGCCCGACGTGGCCTCGTCCGACGCCACCAACATCCGCACCGAGATCCGGCGCGACGGCGACGAGTACGTGATTACCGGCCGCAAATGGTGGATCTCCGGGGCCGGCGACCCGCGCTGCCGTATCTACATCGTGATGGGCAAGACCGACCCCGAGGCGCCACGCCACGCGCAGCAGTCGATGATCCTGGTGCCTGCCGATACGCCGGGGCTACGGGTGCTGCGACCGCTGAACGTGTTCGGCTACGACGATGCGCCGCACGGCCACATGGAAGTGGACTTCGACGCGGTGCGCGTGCCGGTCGCCAACATCCTGCTCGGCCAGGGGCGCGGCTTCGAGATCGCGCAGGGGCGCCTGGGGCCAGGACGGATCCACCACTGCATGCGCTGCATCGGCCTGGCCGAGCGGGCGCTGGCGCTCATGTGCCGGCGGCTGGCGCAGCGCGTCGCCTTCGGCGGTGCGGTGGCGCGCCAGAGCGTGTGGCAGGAGCGCATCGCCGAGGCGCGCTGCATGATCGACCAGGCGCGCCTGCTCACCCTGAAGGCCGCCTCGATGATGGACGGCGCCGGCAACAAGGCGGCCAGGGCCGAGATCGCGATGATCAAGGTGGTGGCACCCAACGTGGCCTGCACCGTGCTCGACTGGGCGATCCAGGCACACGGCGGCGGCGGCATGTGCGACGACTTTCCGCTGGCCTACGCCTACACGCTGGCGCGCACGCTGCGGCTGGCCGACGGCCCCGACGAAGTCCACCGCAATGCGATCGCCAAGCTGGAGATCGCCCGGCACGTCCCCCTGCCTGTCAGAGAAGGAGCCCAGCCGTGATCGACCTCTACACCTGGCCCACCCCCAATGGCCACAAGGTCCACATCATGCTCGAGGAGTGCGCGCTGCCCTACACCGTGCACGCGGTGGACATCGGCGCCGGCGACCAGTTCAGGCCCGAATTCCTCAAGATCAGCCCCAACAACAAGATCCCCGCCATCGTCGACGCCGACGGCCCCGACGGCAGGCCCATGGCGGTGTTCGAATCGGGCGCAATCCTGCTCTATCTGGCGGGCAAGACCGGCCGCTTCCTGCCGGCCGACGTACGCGGCAAGTACGTGGCGCTGCAGTGGCTGATGTTCCAGATGGGCGGGCTCGGCCCCATGCTCGGTCAGGCCCACCACTTCCGTATCTACGCGCCGGAGAAGATCGAATACGCCATCCATCGCTACACCAACGAGGCCCGGCGCCTGTATGGCGTGATGGACCAGCGGCTATCCGCGGTCGAGTACTTTGCCGGGGCCTACTCGGTAGCCGACATGGCGATCTATCCCTGGACGCGCTCGCACGCCAACCAGGGCATCGATCTGGCCGACTACCCCAACCTGCAGCGCTGGTACGAGGCAATCGGCGCGCGGCCGGCGGTGGTCAAGGCGTTGCAGGTGCTGGCCGACCGCCGCAAGCCGCAGATGAGCGACAAGGACAAGGAAACGCTGTTCGGCCAGTCGCAGTACGCGAGGCGCTGAACGCCAAAGCGGCAGCAGCGGCCCGCCGACGGGTCATTGCAGGTCGTTGAGCAGGTGCGCAAAAGGAATGGGCATCACAGCAATGCCCTCGTCGTCGAGCGCCTGCGCCTCCTGGCGGGTGGTGGTGCCGCGGATGCCGCGGGCGGGCACTTCGTTGTAGTGGATGCGCCGCGCTTCCTCGGCGAAGCGCTCGCCCACGTCCTCGGTGGTCCGGGCGATCTCGCGCGCCATGGTCATGAACATCGCCTGCATCTGCGCCGGCGTCGGCATGATCGCGGTCTGCCGAGCGGCCGCACCGGTCTCGGCCGGCGCCGGCTCGGCCACCGCACGGCCCACGTAGGGCGCCGACGGCGCCTTGACCACCTCGACGCTGTTGCAGACGGGGCAGCTCAGCAGCCCGCGCTCGCGCTGCGCGTCGAGATCATCGCCGGAGGCGAACCAGCCCTCGAACGTGTGCGCGTTATCGCAACGCAGGTTGAATACCTTGATGGACATGCTGTGGTGCCGCGGGCCGGAGTCGAACCGGCACGCTCCTTTGACAGAGCCGCGGATTTTAAGTCCGCTGTGTCTACCGATTTCACCACCGCGGCCGGCGGTCGAGACGGGGAATTGCGACCGATTGTAGGTCTGTCCCGGCGGTTCTCGCCGGCTGCCGCGCCGGCCGCAATCCGGGGCGAAACCATAGCGGGCACGGTGACCCGGCCACACGGCGCGGCCGACCGCCGCACCGCTGGCGATCGCAGCGCCGCGGCGCGTGGCCCAGCGTCGGTTCGGCCGCGACGGGATTGTCGCGGCAGCCTATGCCACCTCGTCGATCCAGGCCATCTGGATCGCCTCGAGGATCTTCTCGTTGGAGCGATTGGGGTCGTCGCTGAACCCGGGCAGCTCGCGTACCCAGCGGTGCAGGTCGGTGAAGCGGATTGCCTTCGGGTCGACGTCGGGGTGCCGCTCGGACAGCGCGATGGCGATCTCCAGAGTGTCGGTCCACTTGATGCTCATGCCGCGGTCCTCAGTGGTTTTCCTTGGCGTGGTTGATCGAGTACCGGGGAATCTCGACGGTCAGATCGGCGTCCTTGACGATCGCCTGGCACGACAGCCGCGAGGTCGGCGTCAATCCCCAGGCCATGTCCAGCAGGTCGTCCTCGTCCTCGTCGGAGGGGTCGAGTGTCTCGAAGCCCTGGCGCACGATGACATGGCAGGTGGTGCAGGCGCAGGACAGCTCGCAGGCGTGCTCGATCTCGATGTCGTGGTCGAGCAGGTTGCGACAGATGCTCTTGCCCGGTGCGGCCTCGATCTGGGCGCCCGCGGGGCAGATCTGCTCGTGCGGCAGGATGGTGATCTTGGGCATGCGGACCTTGCTCGCTCTACCGGGCCATGACTTCGTCCACTCGCCGGCCGGCGAGTGCGGCGCGGATCGAGCGGTCCATGCGGCGTGCGGCAAACTCCTCGGTGGCATGCGCCAGCGCGTCGACCGCGGCCTTGATCGCTTCGGCGTCGTCGCCGGCGGCCACCGCGCGCAAGGCGGCCAGCCGCGCCTCGACCTCGGCGAACTCGGCCGCGCCCAACAGATCGGCATCGGCGGCCAGCGCGGCCGCGGTCGCCTCGATCAGGCGCTGCGCGTCGACCTGCTGCTCGCGCAGCGCACGCGCCTGCAGATCGGCCTCGGCCGTGCCCATGGAGTCCTGCAGCATGCGCGCGATGTCCTCGTCACCCAGCCCGTAGCTCGGCTTGACCTCGACGCGCGCCTGCACGGCACTGGCGGTCTCCATCGCCGTCACCTCCAGCAGGCCATCGGCATCGACCTGGAAGGTGACGCGGATCCGCGCCGCGCCGGCGACCATCGGCGGAATGCCCCGCAGCTCGAAGCGCGCCAGCGAACGGCAGTGATCCACGAGTTCGCGCTCGCCCTGCAAGACGTGGATCGCCATGGCGGTCTGGCCGTCCTTGAAGGTGGTGAACTCCTGCGCGCGGGCGACCGGAATGGTGGAGTTGCGCGGAATCACCTTCTCGACCAGCCCGCCCATGGTCTCCAGACCGAGCGACAGCGGAATCACGTCGAGCAGCAACCAGTCGTCGCCGCCGCGGTTGCCGGCCAGCAGGTTGGCCTGCATGGCCGCACCCAGGGCAACCACCTGGTCGGGGTCGATGTTGGTCAGCGGCGCCTGGCCGAACAGGTCGGCCACCGCCTTGCGCACGTGCGGCATGCGGGTCGCACCACCCACCAGCACCACGCCCTTGACGTCGGCCGGCTTCAACTGGGCATCGCGCAGCGCCTGGCGCGTGGCCTCCAGCGTCTTGGCCACCAGGTGCTGCGTCATCGACGCGAAGCCCTCGGCGCTGATCGACAGGTTCACCCAGCGTCCGTCGGACAGGCGCGCCTGGATCGTGGCCTTGCCCTTGCTGGACAGCCGCTCCTTGGCGGCGCGCGCCCTGGCCGTCAGCAGGCTCTGGTCCTCGGGCGCCAGCAGCGACAGGTTGGCCTGCTCCAGGATCCAGCAGTACAGGCGGTGATCGAAGTCATCGCCGCCCAGCGCCGAGTCGCCGCCGGTGGCGAGCACCTCGAACACGCCCTTCCTTAGCCGCAGCACCGACACGTCGAAGGTGCCGCCGCCGAGGTCGTACACCGCAAAGACGCCCTCGGCTTCGTTGTCCAGTCCGTAGGCCAGCGCCGCCGCGGTGGGCTCGTTGAGCAGGCGCAGCACGTTGAGCCCGGCCAGGCGCGCCGCGTCACGCGTGGCCTGGCGCTGCGCGTCGTCGAAGTACGCCGGCACGGTGATGACGGCACCCACCAGCGGCCCGCCGAGCGAGGCCTCGGCGCGCTCGCGCAGCACCTTGAGGATTTCCGCCGAGACTTCCACCGGGCTCTTGACGCCGGCCACCGTGCGCAGTTGCAGCATGCCCGGCGCATCGACGAAGTCGTAGGGCAGGTTTTCCGCGTGCGCAACGTCCTTCACGCCCCGGCCCATGAACCGCTTGACCGAGGAAATGGTGTTACGCGGATCGCCGGCCTGCTGCGCCTGCGCGCCGTGGCCCACCTCGACGCCGGCGCCGCGATAGCGCACCACCGAGGGCAGCAGCGCCCGCCCCTGCGCATCGGCCAGCACCTCGGGCAGGCCATGGCGCACGGTGGCCACCAGCGAGTTGGTTGTGCCCAGGTCGATGCCGACCGCCAGACGGTGCTGGTGGGGCGCCGTCGACATGCCCGGCTCGGCAATCTGCAGCAGCGCCATCAGGCGGCTCCCCGCTGGGCGACGGTGGCCAGCTCGCCGCTGAACTTCGAGGTGAACATCAGCTGGCGCACAAGGGCCGCCGCGCCCGGGAAGTCCTGCTCGACGTCGATCTTGCGTTCGAGGTCGGCCAGCAGCCGCGCCTGCTCGCCGGCCACCGCGCGCTGCAGTCCCTCGCACTCGGCAGTGCTGCCCGCCGCGTCGAGCGCCTCGCGCCAGTCCATCTGCTGCATCAGGAAGGGCGCCGGCATGGCCGTGTTGCTCTCGGCCTCGATCGGCGCACCGTGCATCTCGCACAGGCAGGCCGCGCGTTGCACCGGGTCGCGCAGCACGCGGTAGGCCTCGTTGGCGCGGGTGGCCCACTGCATCGCCACGCGCCGCTCGGCGGCCGAGGCCACCGCGAAGCGGTCCGGATGCACCTGGGTCTGCACGCGCTGGTAGGCGGCGTCGAGCGCCTGCGGGTCGAGCCCGAAGCGCGGCTCGAAGCCAAGCAGGCTGAAGTGATCGGGGGCGCGGGCGGACACGGGAGGAAACCGGGGCTCAGAAACGAGAAGCGGCTGCCAGCGCAGCCGCCTCGTGCATGGCGCAGCGGCAGGCTAGACGCGGAACGACTCGCCGCAGCCGCAACGGTCCTTTTCTCGCGGGTTGTTGAACTTGAAGCCTTCGTTGAGGCCTTCGCGCACGAAATCGAGCTCGGTGCCGTCGAGGTAGGCGAGGCTCTTCGGATCGACGAACACCGCGACGCCATGGCTGTCGAAGCGCTGGTCCTCGGGGTTGGCCGCGTCGGCGTACTCGAGCTTGTAGGCCATGCCGGAGCAGCCCGTGGTGCGCACACCCAGGCGCAGGCCGATACCCTTGCCGCGCCGTGCAAGAAAGCCCGAGACGTGCCGCGCGGCGCGTTCGGTCAGCGTGACCGCCATGATTTTTCCTCCCTGCCCTGCCCGGATCAGGCCGCCGCGCGCTGCTCGCCGGGGGCGCACACCGGCGCCTCACCGCGGCCTGGCTCGGCGTGCTTGTTCCGGTAGTCGGTGATCGCGGCCTTGATCGCATCCTCAGCCAGGATCGAGCAGTGGATCTTCACCGGCGGCAACGCCAGTTCTTCGGCGATCTGCGTGTTCTTCAGCAGCATGGCCTGGTCGAGCGTCTTGCCCTTGACCCACTCGGTGACGAGCGAGCTCGAGGCGATCGCCGAGCCGCAGCCGTAGGTCTTGAAGCGTGCATCCTCGATCACGCCCTGCTCGTTGACCTTGATCTGCAGCTTCATCACGTCGCCGCAGGCCGGCGCGCCGACCATGCCCGTGCCCACTGCGTCGTCGCCCTTGTCGAACGCGCCGACATTGCGCGGGTTCTCGTAGTGATCGATGACTTTCTCGCTATAGGCCATGTTCTGCCTCCCGTCCCTTCTCGCTCAGTGTGCAGCCCACTGCACGGTGTTCAAGTCGATGCCTTCCTGGTGCATTTCCCAAAGCGGCGACATCTCGCGCAGCTTGGCGACCTTGCGCTTGAGGAGGTCGACCGTGTAGTCGATCTCCTCCTCGGTCGTGAAGCGGCCGACGGTGAAGCGGATCGAGCTGTGCGCAAGCTCGTCGCTGCGGCCCAGCGCACGCAGGACGTAAGAGGGCTCGAGCGAAGCCGAGGTACAGGCCGAGCCCGACGACACTGCCACGTCCTTGATCGCCATGATCAGGCTTTCGCCCTCGACGAAGTTGAAGCTCACGTTGAGGTTGTGCGGCACGCGCTGCTCGAGGTCGCCGTTGAGGTAGACCTCGTCGATTTCCGACAGTCCCTTCCAGAGCCGGTCGCGCAGCATGCGGATGCGCTCGTTCTCGGTGGCCATCTCGGCCCGCGCAATCCGGAACGCCTCGCCCATGCCGACGATCTGGTGGGTCGGCAGCGTGCCCGAACGCAGGCCGCGCTCGTGCCCGCCGCCGTGCATCTGTGCCTCCAGTCGGATGCGTGGCTTGCGCCGCACGTAGAGCGCACCGACCCCCTTCGGCCCGTAGGTCTTGTGGGCCGAGAACGACATCAGGTCGACCTTCAGCCGGGCCAGGTCCACCACCACCTTGCCGGTGGCCTGCGCGGCGTCGACGTGGAAGGCGATGCCCCGGGCGCGGCACAGCTCGCCGATGCGCGGAATGTCCTGGATGACGCCGATCTCGTTGTTCACGTACATCACCGACACGCAGATGGTGTCAGGACGCAGGGCCGCCTCCAGCCGGGCCAGATCGATCAACCCGTCGGGCTGCACTTCGAGGTAGGTGACCTCGTAGCCCTCGCGCTCCAGTTCGCGCATCGTGTCGAGCGTGGCCTTGTGCTCGGTCTTCAACGTGACCAGGTGCCTGCCCTTGTCCTTGTAAAAATGGGCCACGCCCTTCAGGGCGAGGTTGATCGACTCGGTGGCGCCGCTGGTCCAGATGATCTCGCGCGGGTCGGCATTGACCAGATCGGCCACGTGCTGGCGCGCGTCCTCGACCGCCTTCTCGGCCTCCCAGCCGAAGGCATGGCTGCGCGAGGCCGGATTGCCGAAGCTCTGGCGCAGGTATGGGACCATCTTGTCGACCACGCGCGGGTCAACCGGCGTGGTGGCCGAGTAGTCCAGATAGATCGGAAGTTGCATGCGCTCCCTCAACCGACGGCTGGTTGTGGTTTGATGGCCGCCGGCGCCACCGGACGCGGAGTCCGGGGCTCCCGGCGATTATCGTGCAGGACTGCGACGTTGGCACCCTGCTGCGCCATTTTTTGCCGCTGCTGCTCCACCAGGTCGAGCAACGACACCGAGTCGAGGTAGTCGACCATGACGCGATTGAGGTTGGCCCACAGGTCGTGGGTCATGCAGCGCTGGTCGTCCTGGCAGTTCTCCTTGCCGCCGCACTGCGTGGCGTCGAGCGGCTCGTCCACCGCGTAGATGATGTCGGCCACCGAGATGTGGCCGATCGGCTTGCCGAGCGTGTAGCCGCCGCCGGGGCCGCGGGTGCTCTCGACCAGCTCGTGCCGGCGCAGCTTGCCGAACAGTTGCTCCAAGTAGGACAGGGAGATCTTCTGGCGCTGGCTGATGCCAGCCAGCGTCACCGGCCCGTTGTGCTCGCGCAGCGCCAGATCGATCATCGCCGTCACGGCAAAGCGGCCCTTCGTGGTGAGTCTCATGGCAGACCTCGTCGGTGGGTTCAAAACGGGCTTCAATTCCCGATCAAACTGGTCGGGAATGATAGGAGATTCCGACAAACGAAGTCAACTTTGGTTCCGGGCGGCCCGACGGATTACGGGGTCATTGGCGTGCTCGATAGACTGCCGGGTATGGAGCGCTTCTCCCCCTACACGGCCCGCACGGCCTGCACCCTCTGCGGCAGCCGAGATGGCACGCTGATCGAGACCCGCGACCGCCATGGCGATCCCCTGGCCGTGACCTGTTGCCGGGGTTGCGGGCTGGCTTATGTCGACCCGATTCCCAGTGCCGACGAGCTGGCACGCTTCTACTCCGAGCGCTACCGCAAGGAGTACAAGCAGGCGACTGCGCCCCGGCTCAAGCATGTGTACCGCGCCGGCAGGGTGGCGCTGGGACGCGCGCGCGTGGTGGGCTTGCTGGCCACGCCGCCGGCGCGCGTGCTCGACTGCGGCGCCGGCGGCGGCGAGTTCTCCTACCTGCTCAGTAGCCGGGGCTACCGCCTGACGGGCATCGAGCCGAACGACGGCTACCGGGAGTACGCCAAGGCCGAGTACGGCGTCGACCTGCGGGCGGGCACCCTCGATGCCGCCCGCTTCGAGCCCGGCGAATTCGACCTGATCACCCTGTTTCATGTGCTCGAGCACCTGCCCGACCCGGGCGCCGGACTGGCGCGGCTGGCCGGCTGGCTCAAGCCGGGCGGCCACCTGTATGTCGAGGTGCCCAACGCGGTCACGCGCGTCAGTTCGCCGTCCAACCTGTACCACCGCGCGCACCTGTACTACTTTGCGCCGGAGCCGCTGGCCGCGCTGGCAGCCCGGGCCGGTCTGCGGGCCATCCTGCTCGACGGCGCGCCCACGCTGGCCAACACGACTGCGGTGTTTGTCAAGCAGGCAGCGCCGCTGGCCGGCGCGTTCGCCTCGGCCCATGATGCCGTGGTCGCCGCCAACCGCGCGCGCACGCTGGCACGCTATCTCACCTCGGGACACACCCTCGCCAGCGTGGCGCCACGCTTCTGGACCCGGGTTCAGGAGGGTCGCGTCGAGCGGGCCGGTGGCAGTGGACGTACCACGCTCGACCGGCTGTTTGCGACAGAGGCACCGCGACTGGGCGCCTGAACGAAGCGGCCAAAATCCCGCTGCGGGCGCGGCGCCGCCGCGCCCGCCATGCGATCGAGTACCTAGGCGGCCGCGTACATGGTGGCGCGACGGCGCACCACGTCAAGCAGGCCCTGACAGGCGTCCTCGACATAGTCGAGCACCGTGTTGAAGCCCTCAGGGCCACCGTAGTACGGATCGGGCACCGTGGCCGCATCGTGCTCGCCGGCAAAGCGCATCAGCAATTGCAGCTTGTGCTTGTAGGCCTTCGGGCACTGCTGCTGGAGCATGGACAAGTTCTCCCAGTCCATCGCCAGGATGAGGTCGGCGGCCCGGAAGTCGTCCGCCGTCACCTGACGGGCGCGCAGGTCGCCGATCTCGTAGCCGCGCTTCTTGGCCGCCTGCTCGGCGCGCGCATCGGGCGGCTCGCCCACGTGGTAGGCGTGGGTGCCCGCCGACTCGACCTGGACGATGTCCGAGATGCCGGCATCGGCAACCATCTTGCGGAACACGCCCTGCGCGGTCGGCGAGCGGCAGATGTTCCCCATGCAAACGAAAAGAACCTTGGTCATGTGCTAACGCGCCTTTCTGGTTCGGGCCCGCGTCGTGGTGCCCGTCTGCGGCCGTCGCAGTCCTCACCGCTTCGGCCCTGCTCCCGACTTAAACGAATTGACTACCCGTCCGGAAGACCGGCGGACCTGCGGGAAGTTCAAAAAACGCTCCCGCCTGCACGCGATGCCCCGGACGGAACTTTCCCCCGCCCCGTCGCCTGCCGGTCGTACCGGTCAGGCCGCCTTCTCCTGGGGCAGCAGTGCGACCACGTTGCCGTCGCCCGCCGCTCCGAATGCTCTTGTCCGCAAGCTGGCCAGCTGATCCCTCGCCTTGGCCGCCTTCTCGAATTCCAGATTCTTGGCGTGCTCGAACATCTGCTTCTCGAGCCGCTTGATCTCGCGGGCGAGCTGCTTTTCGCTCATCGTCTCGTAGGGGACGACCTCGCCCTCGCCGCGCTTGCCCTTGCTGACCGACGGGTCGAACACGCCGTCGATCAATTCGCGCACCGCCTTCTTGACCCCGCGCGGCTCGATGCCGTGCGCGCGGTTGAATGCCTGCTGCCTGTCGCGCCTCCGGTCGGTCTCGCCGATGGCCCGCTGCATCGACTCGGTGATCGAGTCGGCATACAGGATCGCCGTGCCATTGAGATGGCGCGCCGCGCGGCCGATCGTCTGGATCAGCGAGCGCTCGGAACGCAGGAAACCTTCCTTGTCGGCATCCAGCACCGCCACCAGCGACACCTCGGGCAGGTCGAGGCCCTCGCGCAGCAGGTTGATGCCCACCAGCACGTCGAACACGCCGGCGCGCAGGTCGCGGATGATCTCCACGCGCTCCACGGTGTCGACGTCCGAGTGCAGGTAGCGCACCCGGACGCCATGCTCGGCCAGGAAGGCCGTCAGGTCCTCGGCCATGCGCTTGGTGAGCGTGGTGATCAGCACGCGGTCGCCGGCGGCCACGCGCAGGCCGATTTCGCCCAGCACGTCATCGACCTGGGTCCGCGCCGGACGCACCTCGACGCACGGGTCGATCAGCCCAGTCGGCCGCACAACCTGCTCGACCACCTGGCTCGATCGCTCCAGCTCAAAGCCGGCCGGCGTGGCCGAGACGAAGATGCAGCGACGCATCTTGCGCTCGAACTCGTCGAACCGCAGCGGCCGGTTGTCCAGCGCCGACGGCAGGCGGAAGCCGTAATCGACCAGCGTTTCCTTGCGCGAGCGGTCGCCCTTGTACATGCCGCCCAGTTGCGGGACGGTGACGTGCGACTCGTCCACGATCATGAGCGCATCGGCCGGCAGGTAGTCGATCAGCGTCGGCGGCGGCTCGCCCGGCAGCGCGCCCGACAGGTGGCGCGTGTAGTTCTCGATGCCCTTGCAGAAGCCGAGTTCGTTGAGCATCTCGAGGTCGAACCGCGTGCGCTGCTCCAGGCGCTGCGCCTCGACCAGCTTGCCGGCCGCCACGAGTTGCTCCAGCCGTTCCTTCAGCTCGACCTTGATGCCCTCGATCGCGTTGAGCACGGTCTGGCGCGGCGTGACGTAGTGCGACGACGGATAGACCGTGAAGCGCGGGATCCTTTGCCGCACCCTGCCGGTCAGCGGGTCGAACAGTTGCAGGCTATCGATCTCGTCGTCCAGAAGCTCCACCCGCACCGCGAGTTCGGCATGCTCGGCCGGGAAGATGTCGATCGTGTCGCCGCGCACACGGAACGTGCCGCGCGAGAACTCGGTCTCGTTGCGGCGGTACTGCATCGACGTCAGCCGTGCGATCACGTCGCGCTGGCTCAACCGGTCATGCACGCGCAGCGTCAGCACCATCGCGTGGTAGTCGTTCGGGTTGCCGATGCCGTAGATCGCCGATACCGTCGCCACGATCACCGCGTCGCGCCGCTCCAGCAGGCTCTTGGTGGCCGACAGCCGCATCTGCTCGATGTGCTCGTTGATGCTGCTGTCCTTCTCGATGTACAGGTCGCGGGACGGGACGTAGGCCTCGGGTTGGTAATAGTCGTAATACGAGACGAAGTACTCGACCGCGTTGTTCGGGAAGAACTCCCGCATCTCCGAGTACAACTGCGCGGCGAGCGTCTTGTTTGGCGCGAGCACCAAACTGGGGCAGCCGATCCGAGCGATGACGTTGGCCATCGTGTAGGTCTTGCCCGACCCCGTGACCCCCAGCAGCGTCTGGAATGCCAGCCCATCCTCCAGCCCCTGCGCCAGGCGCTCGATTGCCTGCGGCTGGTCGCCAGCCGGTGCAAACGGCTGGTGCAGCTGAAATGGGGAGTTGGGAAAGGTCAGGAACACGGCAGTCGTGCGCCGCAACATCGCGACGCTAAAGCCCCCCATTGTATTGACCGGCCCGTGAAAAACCTAGCCCCCTTGCCGACAAGACCGAACAAAGTGTTTAATTTTCATGGACTTGCGAATCTTGAAATAATTCTTGAATGCGCTCGCCCAAACCCCCTTGACGGCGAGCCGCAGGGTCGATCCTTACCGGCGTGTAAACTGAAAACGGCCTTGAGTTCCCCTTGACGCCTAGCCGCGCCCCTTAGCAAAAACCCTAACGTCCGTGACCTCTTCCCCCTTTTCGACGGTCGAGCTCGCCCCGCGCGACCCCATCCTCGGTCTGACCGAAACCTTCCTGGCAGACCCGCGCGGCAACAAGGTCAATTTGGGCGTCGGGGTCTACTACAACGATGAAGGCAAAGTACCCCTGCTGCGGGCAGTGAAGGAGGCAGAAAGGCTGCGCGTCGAAGCAGCCCTGCCGCGCGGATACCTGCCCATCGAAGGCATTGCGGCCTACGACGCCGCGGTGCAGGCTCTGCTGTTCGGAGCCGACTCGGCCCTGGTCAAAAGCGGCCGCCTCGTCACTGCCCAAGCGCTGGGCGGCACCGGGGCACTGCGGATCGGAGCCGATTTCCTGCGACGCCTCGGCAGCGGCGACAAGGTGCTGATCAGCGACCCGAGCTGGGAAAACCACCGGGCGCTGTTCGAAAACGCCGGCTTCAAGGTCGAGACGTACCCCTACTACGACGCCGCCACGCGCGGCGTGCGCTTCGACGCCATGCTCGCCGCACTGCGCGCGGCAGCGCCAGGCACCACGGTCGTCCTGCACGCCTGCTGCCACAACCCCACCGGCGTCGACCTGACCGAAGCCCAGTGGCGCGACGTGGTCGCGGTGGTGCGCGAGCGCGGCCTGATTTCCTTCCTCGATATCGCCTACCAGGGCTTTGGCGACGGCATCGACGCCGACGGTTTTGCGGTCCGCCTCTTTGGCGAGGCCGGGCTGCCGCTCCTGGTGGCCAGTTCGTTCTCCAAGTCGTTCTCGCTGTACGGCGAGCGGGTTGGCGCGCTGACCGTGGTCACGGCCGACCGGGACGAGGCGGCCCGCGTGCTGAGCCAGCTCAAGCGGCTGATCCGCACCAACTACTCCACCCCGCCGACCCATGGCGCCAGCCTCGTCGCGGCGGTACTGACCACGCCGGCGCTGCGCGCGACGTGGGAGCAGGAACTGGGCGAGATGCGCGACCGCATCAAGACGATGCGCACGCGGCTGGCCGAAGGGCTGAAGGCGCGCGGCGTCGCGGCTGACTTCGGTTTCATCCTGCGCCAGCGCGGCATGTTCTCGTACTCGGGCCTCACCGCCGAGCAGGTGGCACGGCTGCAGAAGGACTTCGGCGTCTACGCGGTCTCCAGCGGACGCATCTGCGTGGCGGCGCTGAACTCGCGCAACATCGAGTACGCCTGCGACGGCATTGCCGCCGTGCTGAAGGGCTGAAGCCCGTCGTCTTTCCGGCGGTGTCGCGTTTGGGGGGCCGGGGGAAGTCTCTATATACTTCGCGGCTGACTGCGATTCGCTTGCGCGGAAAGCATCATTCCCCGATAGCTCAGTCGGTAGAGCGACGGACTGTTAATCCGCAGGTCCCTGGTTCGAGTCCAGGTCGGGGAGCCAAGACTCCACACACGATGCAGGCCAAGGATCCGGTCCTTGGCTTTTTTCATGGCGCATCGAATCCGCCACTGCGCGCGCGGCCTCGCCCTTCGGTGGCTGCTGCCCTCGTTAGCCCTCGTGTTCGCCGGCTGCGATCGCGCCACGGCGCCACAGCTGGCCAACCCTTCCAGGCCCTCGACCGCCCCGGTCACCGCAGCACCCGCCGCGGAGCCGGCGCGACCGCTCGGTGCCGAAGCCCTCGATACCGCTCGGCTGCGCGAAACAGCGGCACGCGGCAGTGATGCCGACAAGCTGCAACTGGCCGCGCATCTGGACCGGTTGATCGGCGAGCACCTCGGCAACCTCGATGAACCGGACCCCTGGTCGCGCATTGAAGTCACGCAGCGCGAGGTTGCCGAACTGCGCGCTGCCGCCGCGCGCAACGGATCGGCGGACGCCAAGGCACATCTGGCCCTCGCCTACCTGACCGGACGCGGCGTTACTGCGGACACCGAGCAGGCACGTCGCCTGGCTGATACAGCGGCTGCCGCCGGTGCGCCGCGCGCCTGGGTCGTGCAGGGCCAGTTGCTGGCCGGCCAAGGTCAGGCGGCCGAGGCCTGCGCGCTGTTCCGCAAGGCCGCCAGCCGTGACGATGCGGCCGGCCTGTTCTACACCGGCGCCTGCGCTGCCTATGGCTGGGACGGCCAACCGCCCAGCTTTGCCAAGGGGCGCCCGTTGCTCGAACGGGCAGTCGCTGCGGGCGACCCGCACGCGCCAGCGGTGCTCGCCGAGCGGTTAAGGCATGCACCCGACGCAGTGCGCGATGCAGAGCAGGCCCTCGAACTGTTGCGCCTGGGCGCGCGCCGGGGCTCGGTTCAGGCGATGACGGAGCTGGCGCGCACGCTGTGGTTCGACGCCGGAGCGCAGCGCGATCCGGTGACTGCGCGTCGCTGGCTGGAGCGGGCGGCGCGCGCAGGGCATGCCGCGGCGCGCTGGCACTATGCCCTGGCACTGGAACAGGGTGCCGGCGGCCCCGCCAACCCCGTTGAAGCCCTGCTGTGGTACGAGTTGGCGCTGGACGGCGCAGCGGGCGAGCACGTTGAGTTTGCGCAGGCCGGACGCGACCGGCTGGCCGCCCGGCTGGCCGATGAGCAGAAGGCGGCGGTGCGCACTGCCTTGCGCGACTTCACGCCGAAGTCGTCCGTGGCTGCACTGGCCCACTGGGCGCAGCCGCCGGATCGACTTTCGCCACAGAGGCAGAATGGAAAAGGACCCGGGACATCGGTCCCGAGCCCTTGATTTGGCGCGCCCGGCAGGATTCGAACCCACGACCCCTTGGTTCGTAGCCAAGTACTCTATCCAACTGAGCTACGGGCGCAAGAGCAAGGAGTTTACCGGAAAACGGTACGAACTCCGCGGCGGGGCAGCCATCAGCGCCAATGCAGCAGCCAGGCCCGGCGATCCACCGATAACGACAGCAAGGCCACCAGAATCGACAGCCCCAGCGAGCCGAAGGGGATCGCGCTGCCGTCCACGCTGGTCAAGGTGTGCCCGATGGCGGCACCGAATGCGGCTCCGGCCAACGTGCAGGCGAAGCTGCGCAGTCCGCCAGCGATGGGATGCTGCGGTTCGGGCGCAGCGGCACCAAAGGCTGTCAGGCCCAAGGCCACCAGGACCGACACCAAGCACAGCGCCAACAGGAATTCCGGCGAGCGCGCCGACAGCAGCGCGCCACCGAAGGATTGCAGCGCCGCCACGGTGATGAAGAAGCCGATCAGCAGGCAGCCAAACACGAAAAGCCGCAGCATGCGCACATTGGGACTTCGGTCGTAGACGACCAGATCACGGTAGCGCAAGCGCTGCCAACCGGGCAGCTGTTGGCAACTGGCGCGAAGGGGCACCAACCACGATGAGCCCGCCCGTGGCGGGCTTTGCTGGGGCCTGGCGGAGACGGAGGGATTCGAACCC
This sequence comes from Burkholderiales bacterium, assembly GCA_020248865.1. Taxonomy (GTDB): domain Bacteria; phylum Pseudomonadota; class Gammaproteobacteria; order Burkholderiales; family Burkholderiaceae_F; genus JALHMQ01. The sequence goes on from JADCGS010000001.1 coordinate 450,203, forward strand.
TCGATGCACGTTTTTGCGCGCATGCTCCCTTAGCAGGGGAGTGCCTTCGACCTCTCGGCCACGTCTCCAGGTCGCGAAAACAGTTCAAGAACTCGAACAAAAACTCCCAAGTCGAAGTGTAGTCGCTGCGCCGCACGCGGGTAAAGGCGCATGGGCGACTCGACCATGCTCAGGCTGCGGCCTGCTCCAGCCCAAAGGCCTTGTGCAGCGCGCGCACCGCCAGTTCCATGTACTTGTCCTCGACCACGACCGAGATCTTGATCTCGCTGGTGGTGATCATCTGGATGTTGATGCCCTCCTCGGAGAGCGTGCGGAACATCAGGCTGGCAATGCCCACGTGGGAGCGCATGCCGATGCCCACCACGCTGACCTTGCAGATCATCGGATCGCCGATGATCTGCCGCGCCTGGATCACCGGCTGCACCGTGCTTTGGAGCACCTGCATCGCCTTGCCGTACTCGTTGCGGTGGACCGTGAAGCTGAAATCGGTCGTGCCGTCGACGCTGATGTTCTGCACGATCATGTCGACGTCGATGTTGGCGTCGGCAATCGCGCCCAGGATCTGATAAGCAATGCCGGGCCGGTCAGGCACGCGCGTCAGGGTGATCTTCGCCTCGTCACGCGAGAAGGCAATGCCGGAGATGACCGCCTTTTCCATGGGTGTGTCCTCCTCGAACGTGATCAGCGTGCCGGACTGCGCCTCCTCGGCCAGCGGCAGGTCGGCGCCGGTCAGGCTCGACAACACCCGCAGCCGCACCTTGTACTTTCCCGCAAACTCCACCGAGCGGATCTGCAGCACCTTGGAGCCGAGGCTGGCCATCTCCAGCATCTCCTCGAAGGTCACCGTGGTCAGGCGGCGCGCCTCGGGGACGATGCGCGGGTCGGTGGTGTAGACACCGTCGACGTCGGTGTAGATCAGGCACTCGTCGGCTTTCAGCGCCGCGGCCATCGCCACGGCCGAGGTGTCGGAGCCGCCGCGGCCCAGGGTGGTGATGTTGCCGTGCTCGTCGGCCCCCTGAAAACCGGCCACCACCACGACATAGCCCGCCGCCAGGTCGGCCCGGATCTTCTTCTCGTCGATTTCGAGGATGCGCGCCTTGGTGAACGCGCTGTCGGTCAGCACGTGCACCTGCGGGCCGGTGTAGCTCTTGGCCTTCAGGCCCTCTTCCTGCACGGCCATGGCCACCAGGCCGATGGTGACCTGCTCGCCGGTGGAGGCCACGACGTCGAGTTCGCGCGGGTCGGGACTGGCCTGGATCTCCTTGGCAAGACCGATCAGCCGGTTGGTCTCGCCGCTCATGGCGGACACGACCACCACCACCTGATGCCCGGCACGGTGCCACTTGGCGATCCGGCGCGCGACGTTCTTGATCCGGTCGACCGAACCGACCGACGTGCCGCCGTACTTCTGAACGATGAGAGCCATGGCGTGGCCGCCTCTTCCGACGAGGCGACGAGGGGCTGCTTGCGAACAGGGCGCGATTATAGGGACGCGGCTCAGCGGCAAGGCGGCCCGCGCGCGGGGCTGCAGGCTCAGTCCGCCCGGATCAGGTCCGACGCCGGCTGCCAGCGCAGTTGCACGCGCGCTGCGCCGCTGTCGGTCAGGCGCACGTCGGCACCCAGACCGGCCACGTAGATCAGGCGGTCCTGCCGCCAAACCAGCGGCAGATGGCCGCGCTCGAATTCGGGCACGCCTGCGTCCTGGAACAGCCGCTTGAGGGTGCGCGACGGGCGTCCGGCATGCGGCTTGAAGCGCTCGCCGCCGCCGCGGCCGCGCAACTCGAGCGGCGCCGCGCGCAACCAGGCGGGATCGAAGCCCTCGCCCTGCTCCACTTCGTCGAAGTGCAGTCTGCCGCGCCAGGACGGGACCTCGATCGCGCGCTCGCCCTGCCACGACAGCCGCTGGCCTTCGCGCTCGCGCGCCGTGTCGACGGTCCGCAGCAGGAGCAGGCCGCGGTGGCGCCGCACTTCGCTGGCGCCGATGCGCACCAGCATGCGCGCGTCGCTGCGCGCGTGCAGCGCCTGAGCGACGATCTCGCCCAGGCGTGCCCGCGGCGGTGCCTCGATGCCGAACTGCGCAAGCCACTGGCGCAGCACCAGCGCCTGCCGCGCGGACGACAAGGTCTGCAGCCGGTCCAGCCGCAGGGCGGCACGCGACGCCCCGCTTGCGCCGGCGCTGCAGGCGTGCAGGTCGGCTGCCGCCACCTCGCGCAGAACCTGCGCCGCTTCGGCCACCAGTTCGACGCTGCGGGCGGCGGCGCGCTCGTAGCCCGGACGCAGTTCGGCCAGCACGGGCAGCACCCGCTGCCGCACCGCGTTGCGCGCCAGCCGCGTGTCCTGGTTGCTTGGATCTTCGACGACCGGCAGGCCGTGCCGTTCAACGTACTCGGCCAGATCGCGGCGCGCCACCGCGCTGAACGGGCGCACCAGCTTGACCGTGCCGTCGGCAAACGCGCGCACGCCGGGAAAGGCGGCCAGCCCGTCGACCCCGGCGCCGCGCAGCCACTGCAGCAGGAAGGTCTCGATCCGGTCGTCCAGGTGATGCGCGGTCAGCACCGCCGCGGCGCGCTGCGCGACGGCGGCTTCGGCCAGCGCCGCGTAGCGCGCAGCGCGGGCGGCTGCCTCGATGCCGCGCCCCTGGCGCAGCACCTGAACCCGCCGCACCTCGACCGGCACGCCGACCCGCCCGCCCAGCGCCGCGCAGTGCCTTGCCCAGTCGTCGGCGCCAGCCTGCAATCCGTGGTGCACATGGACGGCGCGCAGCTCCTTGAAGGCGCGCAGCCGGGCGGCACGCAAGGCGCAGCAGGCGTGCAGCAGGGCAGTGGAATCGCGCCCGCCGCTGAAGGCGATCAGCAGCGGCGCCGGAGGCGGCGTGCGCTGGCGCCGAACCGGCGGTGCCAGCGTGGCCTCGCCGCCCGGCGGAATTGCCGTTGCGACGGCAGCCTCGACCGCCTTGCGCAGGGCCTCCAGCAGGTGCCGTTCGCCGGCCGGGCGGTCGTCACGCGTCGGGCGTGGTTTCCTTGAACTTGCCATAGCCGAGCAGGCGGGTATGGCGGGCGGTCAGCAGTTCCTTCGTCTTCATGCCCTGGAACTGGCGCAGGCTGTCGCCCAGCGCCCGCTTGAGCAGTGCCGCCATCTGCTTCGGATCGCGGTGCGCGCCGCCGAGCGGCTCGGACACGATGCGATCGATGAGGTTGAGCGCCTTGAGCCGATGCGCGGTAAGACCCAGCGCTTCAGCCGCCTCCGGCGCCTTGGCCGCGCTCTTGTAGAGGATGGAGGCGCAACCCTCGGGCGAGATGACCGAGTAGGTCGCGTACTGCAGCATCAGCACGTGATCGGCCACCGCAATCGCCAGCGCGCCGCCGGAGCCACCCTCGCCGATGATGGTGGCAACGATCGGCACCTGCAGTTGCGACATCTCGTACAGGTTATGGCCGATGGCCTCGGACTGGCCGCGCTCCTCGGCGTCGATCCCCGGATAGGCGCCGGGCGTATCGACGAAGGTGAACACCGGCAACTGGAACTTCTCGGCCAGCTTCATCAGCCGCAGCGCCTTGCGATAGCCCTCGGGCTTGCACATGCCGAAGTTGCGCAGGGTGCGCTCCTTGGTGTCGCGGCCCTTCTGGTGGCCCAGCACCATCACCGGCTGGCCGTTGAAGCGCGCCAGGCCACCGACGATCGACAGGTCGTCGGCAAAGGCGCGGTCGCCGTGCAGCTCGTGAAAGTCGGTGAAGATGTCGGCGATGTAGTCGAGCGTGTAGGGCCGCTGCGGGTGGCGCGCCAACTGCGAGACCTGCCAGGGCGTGAGCTTGGCGTAGATGTCCTTGAGCAGCGCCTGGCTCTTCTTCTGCAGCCGCTCGATCTCCTCGGAGATGTCGACGGCCGAGTCGTCCTGCACGAAGCGCAGTTCCTCGATCTTCGTCTCGAGCTCGGCGATCGGCTGTTCGAACTCGAGGAATGTGGTCTTGCTCATGGGCGTTGGCACCGTCAGTAGGCGACCGGCACGGGGTCCAGGCTGCGCCAAAGGTACCACGTGGCCACGCTGCGCCACGGGGCCCAGGCCCCGGCCAGCGCGGCGACGCGCACCCGCCCCGGCCGGCGCAGCAGTTCCACCGTGGGCGCGCCGTCCAGGTAGTGCAGGCTGACGGCCTTGAGCAGCCCGATGTCGTCCAGCGGCAGCACGTCCGGCCGCAACAGGTTGAAGATCAGGAACATCTCGGCCGTCCAGCGGCCGATGCCGCGGATCTCGGTCAGCAGCTCGATGACCTGTTCGTCGCTGGCCGCCTGAAGCTGCGGCAGGTCGATGTGGTCGCGCTCGAAGTGCCGCGCCAGGTCCACCAGGTATTCGACCTTGCGCCCGGACAGCCCGCAGGCACGCAGCGTGGCCGCGCGCTTGCGCAACACCGCGCGCGGCGTCAGTGCCGGGCAGCACGCGGCCAGACGCGCCCACACCGCATCGGCCGCCTTGACCGAGATCTGCTGCCCGACGATCGACCGCGCCAGCGTGGCGAACGGATCGCCGCGCGACACCAGCGCCACCCGCGGGTAGCCCGCGATGATGCGGCCCAGCGTCGGATCGGCCGCCGACAGCGCGCGCTTGGCCTTCAGCCAGTATGGCGGTCGCATGCGCTCGGCCGAGGCTGCGTGGCGAGATGGGGCACCAGGCGCACCTCAAGCAGGCCGCCGGCCCGGGCGTTGCTGCGCAGGGACGGTCCGGTCGCTGCCGGGCTCGCGCCAGCTACTGCCGCCGCCACACCGTCACCCCGCCCGGCTTGTCCTCGAGGACGATGCCCTCGGCCAGCAATCGCTGGCGGATGGCATCGGCCTGCGTGAAGTCGCGCGCCTGCTTGGCCGCGGCACGCTGGGCGATCAGCGCCTCGAACCGTGCGGCCTCGCCGTCCGGCTCGCCGCCGCGCAGAAACTCCCTGGGCGAACGCTGCAGCAGACCCAGCACGCCACCCAGCGCCTTCAACTGGCGCGCATGCGCGGCAGAGCGCGTGCGGTTGACCTCGGCGGCGAGGTCGAACAGGACGCTGACCGCCAGCGCGGTGTTGAAGTCGTCGTTCATTGCCGCGGCAAAGCGCTGTGCGTGCGGCTCGCTCCAGTCGACGGCCGCCGCAGTCGACGGCACCTCGTCGAGCGCCCGATACAACCGCGTCAGCGCCGCCCGCGCCTCGCCGATCATCTCGGGCGTGAAGCTGATCTGGCTGCGGTAGTGCGGACGCACCAGGAAGAACCGCAGCACCTCGGCATCGTGGTCCTTGAGCGCCGCGCGGATGGTCTTGAAGTTACCAAGCGACTTCGACATCTTGTCCTCGCCCACGCGCAGCGCGCCGGCGTGCATCCACAGGTTGGCGAACGGCTCGGCAAACGCGCCCTCGCTCTGCGCGATCTCGTTCTCGTGGTGCGGGAAGACCAGGTCGGGCCCGCCGCCGTGGATGTCGAAGTGGCGGCCCAGCGCGCTGGAGGCCATCGCCGAGCACTCGATGTGCCAGCCGGGCCGGCCCGGGCCCCAGGGCGAGTCCCACTGCGGCTCACCCGCACGGGCGCGTTTCCACAGCACGAAGTCGAGCGGATCGCGCTTGGCATCGGTCACCGCCACGCGCTCGCCGGCGCGCAGGTCGTCGAGCGACTTGCCCGACAGCTTGCCGTAGCCCGCAAAGCGCCGTACCGCGAAGTTCACGTCGCCATCTTCGGCCTGGTAGGCGAGTGCGGCCTTCTGCAGCAGACCGATGATGTCGAGCATCTGCGGAATGAACTGAGTGGCGCGCGGCTCCTGGTCGGGCCGCTGGATGCCCAGCGCGTCGAAGTCCTCGTGCATCGCCGTGATGAAGCGCTCGGCCAGCGCGCCGGGCAGCTCGCCATTTTCGGCGGCACGCCGGATGATCTTGTCATCGATGTCGGTGATGTTGCGGACGTAGGTGACCTCGTAGCCCTGTGCCCGCAGCCAGCGCTGCACGATGTCAAAGCAGAGAAAGGCGCGCGCATGGCCCAGGTGGCAGTAGTCGTACACCGTCATGCCGCACACGTACATGCCGACGCGCGGCGGCGCAATGGGTGCGAGCGGCTCGAGTCGCCGCGACAGCGTGTTGTAGATCGAGACGGACATCGGCATTCCCGGGGAGATTGGTCTGGCACGCGCCGGCGCACCGGCGCGCGTCGTGCGGCGACGCGCACACCTGTTCAGCGACAACAGCGCCGGGCAACGAGCATGGGGCGATGAGAAAAAGCCGGAAGACCCGGAACGCGATCGCAAGCGCTCGCAGACGCGGCGCGTGCGGGCGATACAATGATCCTTGCAGTGTATCAACGACATGCGCGCGCTCACCCCACTCTGCTTCCTCGCCGTCGTCGCGGCTGCACCCGCTGTCGCGCAGACCTCGGCAATCCGCCCGCTGACTCCGGAGCCACCCGCCAGCGAGACGCAGCAGCTCGAGGCGCTGGTGCACGAGCGCCGCTTCGAGCAGGCGCTGCAGCGCGCCGATGCGATCCTGGCCCGCAACCCGCGCAACGCGCAGGTGCGCTTCCAGCGTGCGGTCGTTCTCAGCGACCTTAAGCGCATCGACGAGGCGATCAGCGCCTTCGAGGCGCTGTCCCAGGACTTTCCCGAACTGCCCGAGCCCTACAACAATCTCGCCGTGCTGCACGCGGCAGCCGGCCGCTACGAGCAGGCACGCAGTCTGCTGCAGCGCTCGCTCGAAGCGCAGCCCGGCTACGTCACTGCCTACGAAAACCTGGGCGATCTGTACGTGAGCATGGCGGCCGACGCCTACCAGCGCGGCCTCAATCTCGCGCCCGGCAGCAGGCCGCTGCAGTCCAAGCTGACGCTGGCCCGCGAGACCGGCGCCCGCTTGCGCTCGCTTCAATGAAAGGAACCCGATGAGCTTCCCGCCTGACCGCCGTCGCCTGCTTCGCCTGTTGCCGGCCCTGGCCGCGCTGATGCTCGCCAGCGGCACCATGGCCCAGGGCGCCGGCAAGGCCGCCAAGTCCGGCGCCGCGCCGCGCGTACTGCTGGTCACCAGCGAAGGCCGCATCACGCTGGAGCTCGATGCGGCGCGTGCCCCGCGCAGCGTGAGCAACTTCCTCGAGTACGTGCGCGCCGGCCACTACGACGGCACGGTGTTCCATCGCGTCATCGACGGGTTCATGATCCAGGGCGGCGGCTTCACGCCGGACATGAAGCAGAAGGCCACGCGCGCGCCGATCCCGCTCGAAAGCCAGAACGGCCTGAAGAACACGCGCGGCACGGTGGCGATGGCGCGCACATCGGACCCCAATTCGGCCACCTCCCAGTTTTTCATCAACGTCGTCGACAACCCTCGCCTCGATCATCCCAACCCCGACGGCCACGGCTACGCCGTGTTCGGCCGCGTGGTCGAGGGCATGGAGGTCGTCGACAAGATCCGCGCTGCGCCCACCGGCAGCGTCGGCCCCTTCGGCAACGTGCCGACCCAGCCGATCGTCATCCAGTCCGCCAAGCTCCTCTGACAATCGCCAACGAACCCCGCAACCAACCTCGGAATCGCAATGGTCCGCCTGCATACCTCCCTCGGTGTCATTACCCTCGAACTCGACGCCGGCAAGGCGCCGAAGACGGTCGCCAACTTCCTGGCCTACGTGAAGGCCGGGCACTACGACAACACCGTGTTTCATCGCGTGATCAACGGATTCATGGTCCAGGGCGGCGGCTTCGAGCCGGGCATGCGCCAGAAGCCGACCCAGGCGCCGATCGAGAACGAGGCCGGCAACGGCCTGAAGAACGACCGCTACACGGTTGCGATGGCGCGCACCTCCGACCCGCACTCGGCCACCGCGCAGTTCTTCATCAACGTGGCCGACAACGCCTTCCTCAACCACAGTGCGCCAACCGCGCAGGGCTGGGGCTACTGCGTATTCGGCAAGGTGGTCGAGGGGCACGACGTGGTCGACCAGATCAAGGGCGTAGCCACCACCCGCCTCGGCATGCACCAGGACGTACCGCAGCAGGACGTCGTGATCGAGCGCGCCGAGGCCGTTCAGTAGCGCCGCTGCCCGCGTGACGTGGTTCAGCCTGCCGCCTGCGCTGGCGGCGCGCACCGACCGGATCGCGCTGCGCGATCCGGCCCTCATCTCCGACCTGCACCTGAATGCCGCGCAGCCGGCTACGCGCGCGGCCTTTGTCCGCTTCTGCGCCGAGCTGGCGCCGCAGCACGCGGAGCTGGTGATCCTCGGTGACCTGTTCGAGTTCTGGGCCGGCGACGACGACCCGGATACGGTCGGCCGCGACGTCGCCGGCGCGCTGGCGCAACTGGCGCAGCGCGGTGTCCGCGTTTACCTGATGCACGGCAACCGCGACCTGCTGCTCGGCTCGGCCTTCTGCGCCCGCGCCGGCGCCCGGCTGCTGGCCGACCCGACGCTGGCGCTGGTGGACGGGCGCGCCGTGCTGCTGACCCACGGCGATGCCTACTGCACGCGCGACGTCGACTACATGAAGTTCCGCCGCAAGGCGCGCGGGGCGCTGTTCCAGAAACTGTTCCTGACGCGGCCGCTGGCACGGCGGCGGGCCCTGATCGGCCAGGCCCGCGCCACCAGCGAGGCCGCCAAGGCGGCCAAGGCGATGCAGATCATGGACGTCACGCCGGCCGAGGTCGAGCAGGCGATGGCGAACGCCGGCGTGCACACCCTGATCCACGGCCACACTCACCGGCCGGGCCGCTATCCGCACGTGGTCGGTGGCCATGCTGTCACGCGCTGGGTGCTGCCCGACTGGAATCTCGACACCGCGCCGCCGCGCGGCGGCTACCTGCGGCTGCGCGACGGCGATTGGGAACTGGCGGACCTTGCGGCGTGACGCCGGGGCGTTGCCGCCGGCGGCGGCTGCTGCCGATGCTCCCGCCCGCTCCGCACGCTCCGCCGGCTCCGCTCATTGCGCCCGCTGCGCCTGTTCCGCTCGCTTCGCTCGTTCCGCTTACTCGTCCACCAGACGGTTGAGTTGCCGCGGATCGACCGGCGCGGCGGGCTCTTGGCTTTCGTCCAGCTTGATGCCCTGGCGGCGCAGCGCCGCCTTCAGCGCCTCGATCTCGCACTGCTGGGCGGCCGCGTGGTCGATCAGCCCGTGCAGCGCCTTGATCAGAGGATCGTCCCCGCTGCCGCTGATGCCGTAGGCCGAAAAGCCCATCTGGTTGGCCGCCTTCTCGCGCTGCGCGTCGGCCTCCTGGTGCAGGATGCGCGCCGGGTTGCCGACGGCCGTGCTGTCCGGCGGCACTTCCTTGACCACGACCGCGTTCGATCCGACGCGCGCGCCGTCGCCCACGGTGAAGTTGCCCAGCACCTGGGCCCCGGCGCCGACGATCACCCCGCGGCCCAGCGTCGGATGGCGCTTGGTGCCCTTGGCGAGCGAGGTGCCCCCGAGGGTCACGCCCTGGTAGATGGTGCAGTCGTCGCCGATCTGGGCGGTCTCGCCGATCACGATGCCCATGCCGTGGTCCATGAAAACGCGGCGGCCGATGACCGCCCCGGGATGGATCTCGATGCCGGTCAGGAAGCGCGCCAGGTGCGAGACGAAGCGGCCCGGCCAGTGCATTCCGTGCGTCCAGCACCAGTTTGCGATGCGGTGCATCCACAACGCGTGCAGGCCCGGGTAGCAGGTGACGACCTCCCAGGCGGAGCGCGCGGCCGGGTCGCGGTCGCGGATCGCTTGGATGTCCTCGCGCAGGCGGCTCAACATGCCCTTTGTCAGCGGTGACGACGAGCAGCCGATTCTAGAGGCCGCGCTGGCGCCGGCAGCGCGCTAGCCCTGAGGGGCGGCGAGGTCGAAGGGCAACAGCCGATCCGCCGATGCGCCGCCGCCCGCCGGACCGCCCCCAGGGCTGGTCCCCGGGCGCGGAGCGCCAAACCGACAGGCAAACGCTCGGGCAGCGGCCCGATCCGCTCATGCGGGCGGCGCGGCGCTGCGAGTGCGCCCCGCCCGCTCCCGCTTGGGCTGCTCCATCGCCGCGCAGACACCGCGCAGGATGTCGAGTTCCACGGCGCTCGGCCGCGCGCGACCGAACAGCCGCCGCAACCGCGCCATCAGCCGGCGCGGCGTGGCGGCGTCGTGAAAGCCGATGGCCGCGAGCGCCCGCTCCAGGTGCTCGTAGAAGCGCTCGACCGCCGCCAGGTCGGCCGGCGCATCCTCCTCGAAGCGGCTGTGCGCCGCCGCCGCCGCGCCGGCCAGCGCCCAGCGGCACTCGTAGGCGGTCACCTGGACGGCCTGCGCCAGATTGAGCGAGCCGTGCTGCGGATCGGCCGCAATCGCGCAGCAGGCCTGGCAGCGCGCCACATCCTCGTTGAGCAGGCCGCTGCGCTCGGGTCCGAAGACAAAGGCCACGTCGCCGGCGGCTGCCGTGTCGAGCGCCGCGCGCGCCTGCGCTGCCGCCTCCCGCAGATCCAGCAGAGGCGGGCCGAACTCGCGCGCGTAGCCGGTCAAGGCAAAGGCCAGTTGCACGCCCGCCAGCGCGGCCGCGAGCGAAGGCTGCACCTCGGCCGCCTGCAGCACGCCCTGCCCATGCGTGGCGAGCGCCAGCGCCTGCGCATCCTCCCTGAACGCCGCCACCTCGGGCGCCACCACCACCAGCCGCGCGAAACCCATGGTGCGCAAAGCTCGCGCTGCCGCGCCGACGTTGGCGGGCAGCGAGGGCGTGACGAGGACGAAGCGCACGCGGCGCACGTGCTGCTCGAAGGCGGTCATGCAGACGGACCGGGGCCGGGGAGACGAAGGGTCGGCGTGGGCTCGCGCCCACGTAGAATACCGATCAGTCTAGCGATGCGCCTTCAGGCTTCCCGTCGGTCGCGCACCGCCCGCTCCTTAGCCCCGCCGGACGCTCCATGCACCCGATGCTCAACACGGCCGTCAAGGCCGCGCGCAAAGCGGGCGCGATCATCAATCGCGCCTCCCTCGACCTCGACCTGGTGCGCGTCACCGCCAAGGGCCGCAGCGACTTCGTCACCGAAGTCGACCGGGCCGCAGAAGCGGCCATCATCGACACCCTGAAGCATGCCTACCCGGGACACGGCATCCTTGCCGAGGAATCGGGCGCGAGCGACTCCGCCGCCACCGCCGAATACCTGTGGATCATCGATCCGCTCGACGGCACCACCAACTTCATCCACGGTTTTCCGCAGTACGCGGTCTCCATCGCCCTGCAGCACAAGGGCCAGATGACGCAGGCCTGCGTGTACGACCCGACGCGCAACGAGCTGTTCACGGCCACGCGCGGGCGCGGCGCCTTCCTGGACGACCGGCGCATCCGCGTATCGCGCCGAAGCAAGCTGTCGGAATCGCTGATCGGCACCGGGTTTCCGTTCCGCCAGCTTGGCCACCTCGACGAGTACGTGCGGATGTTCAAGAAGATCACCGAGGCCACGGCCGGCATCCGCCGACCCGGCGCGGCGGCGCTGGACCTGGCCTACGTCGCGGCCGGCCGCTTCGACGGCTTCTGGGAATTCGGCCTGTCGCCCTGGGACATGGCCGCCGGCAGCCTGCTGATCACCGAGGCCGGCGGCATGGTGAGCGACTTCGTCGGCGAGCAGAACTGGCTGCACAGCGGCCAGATCGTCTGCGGCAGCCCCAAGGTGTTCGCCCAGTTGCTGCCGCTGGTGCAGGAGGTGCACGCGCGGCCGATCGACACCCGCAACGACTGAGCGGGTCAGAGGCAATCAGCCATGGCCGCCGGCGCCGACCTGCGCGAGCACACGCCGATGATGCAGCAGTACTTGCGCATCAAGGCGCAGCACCCCGGCGTGCTGCTGTTCTACCGGATGGGCGACTTCTACGAGCTGTTCTACGAGGACGCCGAACGGGCCAGCCGCCTCATCAACATCACGCTGACCCGGCGCGGCACCTCCGCCGGCGCGCCGATCCCGATGGCCGGCGTGCCGGTGGTGTCGGTCGAGCAGTACCTTGCCCGGCTGGTGAAGCTGGGCGAGTCGGTCGCCCTCTGCGAGCAGATTGGCGATCCGGCGGCCAGCAAGGGGCCGGTCGAGCGCAAGGTGGTGCGCATCGTCACGCCCGGCACGCTGACCGACGCCGGGCTGCTCGCGCACAAGGCCGATGCGGCGCTGGCGGCGGTGGCCATCGACTCCCGACGGCAACTGGCCGGCATTGCCTGGCTGGTGCTCGCCAACGGCGACCTGCGTGCCACCAGCTGCCCGCGGTCGCGCCTGGCCTCGGAACTGGCGCGCGTGGCACCCTCCGAGGTGCTGATCGCCGACGACCAGCGCAACCTGCTGCCGCCGCTGCAGGCGGCGGTGCAGGCGGTGCCCGACTGGCACTTCGACGCCACCCGCGGCGCCCAGCTGCTGCGCCAGCAACTGCAGGTCGCTACCCTGCAGCCCTTCGGCGTCGAGGATGCGCCGGAGCTGCTGGCCGCCTGCGCGGCGCTGCTCACCTACGCGCAGCAGACGCAAGCCGAGCGCCTGGCCCATGTTTCCACGCTGAAACTGGAGCGCGAGAGCGACTACGTGGTGCTCGACCCGGTCACGCGGCGCAACCTGGAGATCTCCGAGCCGCTGCGCGACGAGGACGGCCCGACGTTGTTCCGCCTGCTCGACCACTGCGCCACCGGCATGGGCAGCCGCCGGCTGCGTCACTGGCTGCATCACCCGCTGCGCGATGCCGCCATGGCGCGCGCGCGCCACGCGCTGGTCGGCGCGCTCATCGAAGGCGAGCGCCATGCGGCCGTGCTGGAGGCGCTGCGGCCGGTGCCGGATCTGGACCGCATCGCCGCGCGGGTGGCCCTGAAAAGCGCCCGCCCGCGCGAACTGGCGGCGCTGCGGGACTCGCTGCCGCACCTGGAGCAGGCCGCACTCCTGGCGGCCACCCTGCCCGGACCGCTGGCGGGCGAGCTGGCGGCGCAGGCTCGACCGCCGGCCGGCCTTCATGCGCTGCTGACGGCGCGGCTGCTGCCGCAGCCCGCCTTCGCGCCGCGCGATGGCGACGTGATCGCCGCCGGCTGCGATGCCGAACTCGACGAGCTGCGCGCGCTGCGCGACAACGCCGGCGCCTTCCTGGTGGAACTGGAAGCCCGCGAGCGGCAGCGCACCGGCATCGCCAACCTGCGCGTCGAATACAACCGCGTGCATGGCTTTTTCATCGAGGTCACGCAGGGCCAGCTCGCCAAGGTGCCCGAGGACTACCGGCGCCGGCAGACGCTGAAGAACGCTGAGCGCTACATCACGCCGGAACTGAAGGCCTTCGAGGACAAGGCGCTGTCGGCACAGGAGCGCGCCCGCGTACGCGAGCGCGCGCTGTACGAGGCGCTGCTGGCGCAACTCGCGCCGCAGGTGGCAGCACTGCTGCGCTGTGCCGACGCTCTGGCCAGCCTCGATGCCCTGGCGGCGCTGGCCCGCCACGCGCAGGCGGCCCGCTGGGTCGCGCCCGAACTGACGGCGGCGCCGGGTCTGGAGCTCTCGGGCACGCGCCATCCGGTGGTCGAGGGCCAGATCGAGTCCTACATGCCCAACGACTGCGCGCTCTCGCCGCAGCGCCGGCTGCTGGTGATCACCGGCCCCAACATGGGCGGCAAATCGACCTACATGCGGTCGGTGGCGCTGTGCGCGCTGCTGGCGTTCGCCGGCAGCTGGGTGCCGGCCAGCCGGGCGCGCTTTGGCCCGCTCGACCGCATCCTGACCCGCATCGGCGCCGCCGACGACCTGGCGCGCGGCGCCTCGACCTTCATGGTGGAGATGACCGAGGCCGCGGCCATCCTCAACCAGGCCACCGAGACAAGCCTGGTGCTGATGGACGAGATCGGCCGCGGCACCTCCACCTTCGACGGCCTGGCGCTGGCCGGCGCGATCGCGCGCGAGCTGGCCGAGAAGAACCGCTGCCATACCCTGTTTGCCACCCACTACTTTGAACTGACGCAGCTGGCCGACTCGCTGCCGGAAGTGGCCAACGTGCATGTGGCGGCCACCGAGCACCGCGGCAAGGTGGTGTTCCTGCACGAGGTGCGCGACGGCGCGGCCAGCCGCAGCTATGGCCTGGCCGTGGCGCAGTTGGCCGGCGTCAATGCCGCCGTGGTCCGGCGGGCGCGCGCGCTGCTCATGCAACTGGAGGAGCGCGCGGCCGGCACGCGGCCGCAGCTCGATCTGTTTGCAGCCGGCGCGGCGCCGGCCGCAGCCGAGGTCGAGCCGCACGACGCGCTACGCGAACGCCTGGCTGAACTGGACGTCGACGCCCTCGCGCCGCGCGAGGCAGTGGCGCTCCTGTACGAACTGAAGGCGCAGGCCCAGGCGCGCTGAAGCCGCGCGCAGGCCCGGCTACGCCGTCAGTGCCGCGTGGGTCCGGCGCGGTGCGCCCCCACCTCGATAAAGTCCGGCAGCGGCGGCCGCTCGGCCGCTGCCTGCAGCGTCTCGCTGGCCGGCTCGACCGCCACCACCTCGATGTCGAAACGCAACGCGCGCCCGGCCATCGGGTGATTGCCGTCGAGCACCGCCACCGCATCGCTCAGGTCCACCACGCGATAGATGCGGCCATCGGGCGCCGCGCCCGGCAGTCCCTCGAACTGCATGCCCAGGTCCACGTCCTGCCCCAGCCGCTCCAGAGGAACGAGGTGCAGCAGGCTGGCGTCGTCGGCGCCGAAGGCGTCTTCCGGCTCCAGGTGCAGGCTGGCCCGGTAGCCCGCCTCGTGACCAGCGAGCGCCTGCTCCACCTTGGGGAAGATGTCGCCGGCACCGTGCAGGTAAACGAGCGCCTGCTCGGTCTGCTCAAGCAGTTCACCCTGCGCGTCGAACAGGCGCACGTTCAGGCTGACGAGGCTGCCGGGGACGATTTTCATGGCGGGGGCTGCGGGCCGGGCAGGCAAACGGAAAGCTGACCTATTCTCGCACCCGCATGAAGCCCCGCTCGCTCGATCGCCGTCCTGCCCCGCGCGCCACCCCCGGCGCCGTGCCGGCGCCGCTGACCCATCTGGGCCGTCTGCCGGTAGCCCGCTTCATGCGGGACTACTGGCAACGCAAGCCGCTGCTGATCCGCCAGGCGTTTTCGGAAGGGGACGCGCCTCTGCGCTGGAACGAGCTGGCTGCCCTGGCGCAGCGCGACGACGTCGAGTCGCGGCTGGTCAGCGCCGCCAGCGGTCGCTGGTTGCTGCGCCACGGCCCCTTCACGGCGCGGCAGTTGCCGGCCCGCTCACGCCCGCACTGGACCCTGCTGGTGCAGGGCGTCGATCTGCACCTGCCTGCCGCCCACGCGTTACTGGCGCGCTTCCGCTTCGTGGCCGACGCGCGGCTCGATGACCTGATGGCGAGCTACGCCACCGACGGCGGCGGCGTCGGGCCGCACGTCGACTCGTACGACGTGTTCCTGCTCCAGGCGCAGGGGCGGCGGCGCTGGCGCATCAGCCGCCAGCGCGACCGGGCCTTCGTGCCGGGGCTGCCGCTGAAGATCCTCGCCGACTTCCGGCCGACCCGGGAGTGGGTGCTCGAACCGGGCGACATGCTGTACCTGCCGCCGGGGGTCGCCCACGAGGGCGTGGCGGTCGGCGGCGACTGCATCACCTGCTCGATCGGCTTTCGGGCGCCGCTGTGGCGCGAACTGCTCGATCCCTGGCTCGATGCCCTAGCCGAGCGCGCCGAACTGCGCGGCCAGTATGCCGATCCGGGCGCGGCCGTGTCGCGGCGACCCGGGCGCCTGCCGGCGGCGCTGGTGCAGGCTGCGGCGGCAGCCTTGGGGCGGGTGCAGCCCGGCCGCGCCGACGCCGTGCGTGCGCTGCTGGCGCACCTGACCGAGCCCAAGGCGCACGTCCGCTTCGCGGCGCGCCGCCCACGGTCGGCATCGGCATTCCGCCAGCGCGCCGCGCGCGCCACGCTGGCACTGGCGCCGACCACCCGCCTCATCTACGAGGGCGGGCTGTTCGGCATCAACGGTGAGGTCGTGGCCCCCGGACCCGACGAGCGCAGTGCGCTGCGCACGCTGGCCGATACCCGCGCCCTGGCGGGCGCGGGGCTGCCGCAGGAAGGCGCGCTGGTGCAGCGCCTGCAGCAGTGGTATCACGCCGGCTGGATCGATCTGTTGCCCGAGCGGAATCCGAACCGCCGCCGTTGAAGCGAGGCACCTGCCGATGAACGACCCGCTGCTGCCACCCCCCGCCCCGTCGCCCTCGGCTCCACCGGCGGCGCTCCCGCCGGAGCGCCGGCTCATCGGTTCGCGCGCCGAGATGGCCGCCGCGATGGATGCGCTGCTGGCACTGCGGCCGCGGATGCTGCGCATCGCCTCGATCGACGGCAGCCACTTCGGCCTCGACAGCCGGCGTGTCATGGACGCCCTGCTCGAACTGCTCAGGCACGACCACCAGGCGCATGTGCGGGTGCTGGTGGACGATCCCACCTGGATCGAGACCCGGGCTGCGCGGCTGAAGCTGGCGCAGCGCCGCTATCCGCAGGCCATCGAACTGCGCGTGGCAGCCGTCGACGATCCGGTCGGCGAGGACGTGATCATGCTGGCCGACCGCTCGCACAGCATCGACGTGCGGGCCGGCCGGCTGGTGACTGGCGAACTGTGGCTGACCAACGCGCCGCGCGCGCAACCGCTCTTGGCGGGCTTCGATCGACGCTGGGATACCGCGGCCCACAACCTGCCCGTATCGCCTTTGGGCCTGTAGGACCCGTCCGTGTCGGGATCGATGCGCCGCTCGCTATACTTTCGCTCGGCGTCGTCACGTCAGCCAGAACAGTCGCTCCATCCATTCGGTCCTGAAAGGTTCCCTGCAATGAAGAAGTCGCTCATTCTCTCTACGCTTGCCGCCACGTTCATGCTGGCTGCCTGCGGCAAGCCGGC
The DNA here is from genome assembly GCA_020248865.1 of Burkholderiales bacterium. Lineage (GTDB taxonomy): Bacteria > Pseudomonadota > Gammaproteobacteria > Burkholderiales > Burkholderiaceae_F > JALHMQ01. Next base: position 466,998 of record JADCGS010000001.1, read on the forward strand.
TCCGGCGCCCGCGCCTGCTCCAGCGCCGGCGCCCGCCGCCGCGCCGGCCCCGGCCCCGGCCCCCGAGGCGAAGAAGGACGAGCCTTCTGCCGCTCCGTCGGCGGCTCCCGCGCCCGCCCCCGCGCCGGCAACAGAGGCCAAGAAGGACGAAACCAAGAAATAAGCGCTGCGCGCTCTGCTTCACCGAGGGCCGGCTTCGCCGGCCCTTTTGTTTGCACCCGAGCGCGGGCACGCAGGCGCAGCCGTCGTGGCCTGCGGCGTCGTCAGGCCGCCAGGCGCACGCTGGCAGCGGCCGTGGGCATCGCCCTGAAGAGTGCCTGCGCGCCGTGCTGCGCGAGGAACGCCGGATCCGACAACTGCCGGCGCCACTGACGCGCCCCGCGCTCACCCTGGAACAGGCCCAGCATGTGGCGCGCCACCGCCCGCGTCTGCACGCCCAGCGTCTGCTGCGGCACGAGATAACGGGTCATGGCGTCCACCACCGCGGCGCGGGTCGGCACGCTCGCCTGGGGGTCGAACAGTGCCTGGTCCACCGCGGCCAGCACCATGGGATCGTGGTAGGCGGCACGACCGAGCATCACGCCATCGAGCCCGGGCAGCACATTGGCCGCTGCGCCGAGCGACTGAATACCGCCGTTGAGCACCACGGTGGCGCAGGGGAAGTCGTGCTTCAGGCGGCGCACGATCTCGTAGCGAAGCGGCGGCACCTCGCGGTTCTCTCTGGGCGACAGCCCCTGCAGCCAGGCGTTGCGCGCATGCACGATGAACACGCGGCAGCCAGCCTCAAACAGCGCGCCGACGAAGTCGCGCACAAAGCTGTAGTCCTCGCCGCGACCCAGGCCGATGCGGTGCTTGACCGTCACCGGCACCGCGACGGCGTCGAGCATGGCCTTGACGCAGTCGGCCACCAGCGCCGGCTCGGCCATCAGGCAGGCGCCGAAGGCACCGCGCTGCACCCGCTCCGAGGGGCAGCCGCAGTTCAGGTTGATCTCCGCGTAGCCCCAGCGTTCGCCCAGCCGCGCGCAGCGCGCCAGTTCGGCAGGCTCGCTGCCGCCCAGTTGCAGCGCCAACGGCTGCTCCACCGCGTCGAAGTCGAGGTGACGCGCCGGGTCGCCGTGCAGCAGCGCCCCCGTGGTCACCATCTCGGTGTACAGCCGTGCATGGCGCGACAGCTGCCGATGGAAGACGCGGCAGTGCCGGTCGGTCCAGTCCATCATGGGGGCCACACAGAAGCGCCAGCGAGTGTCCGCAGCCGCCGTCGTCGCCGGTTGCGGCGCGTGTGCGGCCGGCGTGCCGGCGGCCATTGCTATAGTCGACATCGGAAGATGAAGCAGTGCCCTGGGGAATGGAAAGTGCCTGCGCTGCCGCGCAGGCGGCTTGCAGCCCGGCATTTGGCGACGAGACGATTATGCGACACGGACCCCAGGCCACCCCACGCGCCAGCGTGGCCCGCAGCACTGCACCCGGCGAGCTGCGCCTGAACGCGCGCCCCACCGAGCGCGGCCTGCTGGCGGCGGTGCGCGACGACATCGCCTTTCTCAAGGGCTTCCTGCAGCACCCCGACCAGGTGGGCTCGGTCATCCCGAGCTCGGGGTTCCTGGAGCAGCGGCTGATCCGGTCGGCAGCGCTGGCACAGGCGCGCTGCGTGGTCGAGCTGGGTCCGGGCACCGGCGGCACCACCCGCGCCTTTCTCGACGCGATGCGTATCGATGCGCATCTGCTGGCCATCGAGCTGAGCGCGAGCTTCCACGCACGCCTGACTGCGACCATCGACGATCCGCGCCTGGTGGTGCAACTGGGCAGCGCCGAGCAGATCGCGGAGTTTCTCGCCGCGCGCCGCCTGCCCGCGCCCGATGCCGTGATCTCGGGCATCCCCTTTTCCACGATGCCCGCTGCCGTCGGCGACCGCATCGCCCAGGCCGTCGCCGCGGTGCTCGCGCCCGCAGGCCGCTTCGTGGCCTATCAGGTGCGCGCGCACGTGGCCGACTACGCCAGCCCCTACCTCGGCTCGCCGCGCGCGCAGTGGGAAGTGCTGAACATCCCGCCAGTCCGGGTGTTCACCTGGACCAAACCGGCTTAGGTCCTCAGCACCGCGCCGGGCCGCAGCGTCAACGGCCCGCGCCGGGCGCAGCCCGCGGGCTGCGCAACCCGGACACTTCGTTGGCCACCAGCGCCCCGAGCACGATGGCGCCGCCCGTCAGCGTGGCGGTGGCCGGTACCTCACCGGCGCCCAGCCAGGCCCACAGCGGACCCAGCAGGACTTCGATCAGTGCCAGCAGCGCGATCTCCGGTGCGGTCAGATGCCGCGCCGCGCGGACCATCAGCATGCAGGGCAGCCCGAGCTGGAAGAACCCCAGCACCGCGAGCAGCAGGATGTCGGCCGTGGCCGCCTTGAACGGCAGGGCGCCAGTGGCGAGCATCAGCACCAGCATCAAGGCGGCCGACAGCGCGCCGCCGATGAACACCGCCGGCACCAGGTCGACCTGCGCGCGCACCTTCTGCAGGGTGACGAGGTTGATGGCGCAGGCCAGCGGCACCGTCAATGCGATGGCCATGCCGAGCAGATGGGATCCGGTCGGCAAGCCGCCATCGCCCTGCGCGAACATCCACGCCAGCCCCACGGTCGCCGCACCAATGGCCAGCCAGGTACGGCCGGGAATCGGCGTGCGCAGCACCAGCCGGGCAAGCAGCGCCGTGAGCAGGGGACCGACGCTCAGGACCAGCAGGGTGTTGGCGGTCGTGGTCAGCGTCAGCGCCAGCATGAAGCCCGAGTACATGACGGCCCACATCGCCCCCGAAACAAGACCTGCCTTGCCCACGGCGAGCACCGGGCGCAGCCCCTGGCGCTGAACCAGCACGAGCACGCCGGCGATGAACAGCGCCGCGAAGAAGCTGCGCCAGAAGGTGATCTCGAAGCGGCCCTCGGACTGCAACTCGGGCGACAGGTGGCGCGTGACCACGCCCGCGATGCTCCAGAGCGTCGCGGCGCAGAGCATCAGGGCGATGGCGCGGCGGTGTTGGGTTAGCACGACAAAGCTGGACGAATCTGGATGAATCAGAACCAATCCGGACGAATGAGGCGCCTTAGGGGCGCCGTAAGGCTCCCGCCGGGCCGCCCCAAGGGCCAATCCCCGAGCGCGCGGCGCACAGACGGTTCAATGAGCGTGCTGCCGTGCGCAGGTTGCCGGCTATCAGGGCCGTAGCGCCGCCATGGAACCAACGACCCATCATGGACGCGCAGCGCGGCGACATGCGCGAGGCCGCTACGCAGCCTCCCGCTCCGCGCGCTTGCGCTCGTGCTCCTTGAGGAAGCGCTTGCGCAGCCGGATCGACTGCGGCGTCACTTCCACCAGCTCGTCGTCGGCAATGAACTCGACCGCATACTCGAGCGTGAGCCGGATGGGCGGCGTGAGGTCGATCGCCTCGTCCTTGCCGCTGGCGCGCACGTTGGTGAGCTTCTTCTCCTTGATCGGATTGACCACCAGGTCGTTGTCGCGCGAGTGGATGCCGATGATCATCCCCTCGTACAGCTTCTCGCCCGGGCCGACGAACATGCGGCCGCGCTCCTGCAGCTTCCACAGCGCGTAGGCCACCGCCTCGCCGTCATCCTGGCTCACCAGCACGCCATTGCGGCGCTCCCCGACGCCGCCGGCCTTCTCGGGCGCGTAGTCGTCGAAGATGTGGCTCATCAGGCCGGTGCCGCGCGTGAGCGTCATGAACTCGCCCTGGAAGCCGATGAGCCCGCGCGCCGGGATCCGGTACTCCAGCCGCACGCGGCCCTTGCCGTCGGGCTGCATGTCCTGCAGGTCGCCCTTGCGACGGCCCAGCTCCTCCATCACGGCGCCCTGGTGCTGCTCCTCGATGTCCACCGTCAGCATCTCGAAGGGCTCGTGGCGCACGCCGTCGATGTCCTTGAACAGCACGCGCGGCCGCGACACCGCCAGCTCGTAGCCCTCGCGCCGCATGTTCTCGATCAGGATGGTCAGGTGCAGCTCGCCGCGACCGGCCACCTCGAACACGGTCTCGTCGCCGGTCTCGCGCATGCGCATGGCCACGTTGGCCTTGAGCTCGCGCTCGAGCCGCTCGCGCAGCTGCCGGCTGGTCACGTACTTGCCCTCGCGCCCGGCCAGCGGGCTGGAGTTCACGCAGAAGTTCATGACCAGGGTCGGCTCGTCGACCTTCAGCAGCGGCAGCGCATCGGCCGCGTCCAGCGGGCACAGCGTGGTGCCGATGCCGATCTCGTCGATGCCGTTGATGAGCACGATGTCGCCGGCCTGCGCCTCATCGACCAGCTGGCGCTCCAGGCCCTTGAACTTCAGCACCTGGTTGATGCGACCGCGCGTGGTGGGGGCGTTCTGCTGGCCCTGCGGCCCGTGCATCACCAGCACCTCCTGCCCTGCGCGCAGCCGGCCGCGCCGGATGCGGCCGATGCCGATCTTGCCGACGTAGCTGTTGTAGTCGAGCGAGGAGATCTGCAGTTGCAGCGGGCCGTCCGGGTCGTCGTCGCGCACCGGCACATGCCGCAGGATGGCCTCGAACAGCGGCCGCATGTCGCCGCTGCGCACGGTGGAGGCGGTGCCGGCGTAACCGTTCAGCGCCGAGGCGAACACCACCGGAAAGTCGAGCTGCTCCTCGGTGGCGCCGAGCTTGTCGAACAGGTCGAAAGTGGCATTGATCACGTAGTCGGGCCGCGCGCCCGGCCGGTCGATCTTGTTGACCACCACGATCGGCTTGAGCCCCTGCGCCAGCGCCTTGCGGGTGACGAAGCGGGTCTGCGGCATCGGCCCTTCGACCGCATCGACCAGCAGCAGGACCCCGTCGACCATCGACAACACGCGCTCGACCTCGCCGCCAAAGTCGGCGTGGCCCGGCGTGTCGACGATGTTGATGTGCGTGCCCTCGTATTCGACGGCGCAGTTCTTGGCAAGGATGGTGATGCCGCGCTCGCGCTCCAGGTCGTTGGAATCCATGACCCGCTCGGCCACCTGCTGGTTGTCGCGGAAGGTGCCCGACTGCTGCAGCAGCTTGTCCACGAGCGTGGTCTTGCCGTGGTCGACGTGGGCGATGATGGCAATGTTGCGCAGGGCGCGGGTCATGGTCGTCTTTCGTTGCCCCGGCGCAGGCCGGGGCGAAGATTCACTACGGTTCAGATCGGGCTCGGGCCTGCGCCGGGACGACGGCACTCAGCCCGTCTTCGAGCACGCCGTCGCAATCAATCGGCGCGGGTTGAGCACGCCGTCCTCATCAAGCTCGGCCACGCCGAGCAGTTCATCCTTCGGTCCATAGACGCGCCGACGGCCCGGGGCACCGGCCAGGCCCAGCGCGTTGCCATGCGTGAAGCGCCGCGCCTGGTCGCCGCCCAGGTCAACGCGCGGCACGTCGGCGATCAACGCATCGACCGGCAGCAGCCGCTCGCGGCGCGCCGCGGGCGCCATCGGCTCGAGTTCGGCGAGCGTCACGCTGCCTTCGAGCGTCAGGCGGCCCACGCGCGTGCGGCGTAGCGCCGCCAGATGCGCGCCACACCCGAGCGCCGCACCGATGTCCTCAGCCAGCACCCGCACATAGGTGCCCTTGCTGCAATCGACCTCAATCTGACAGCGGTCCCCTTCAAACTGCACCAGTACCAGCCGGTCGATGCGGACCGTACGCGGCGCGCGCTCCAGTTCAACGCCATCCCGCGCGTACTCGTACAGCGCCTTGCCGTTACGCTTCAGTGCCGAGTGCATCGGCGGAACCTGCGCGATCGTGCCGGTGAAACGTGACAGCACCGCGTCCAGCCGTTCACGCGCCACCTCAACCGGCCGACGCTCGATCACTTCGCCGTCGGCGTCGGCGGTGCTGGTCCGCACGCCCAGTTGCAGCGTGGCGGCATACGCCTTGTCGGCCTCCAGCAGGTCGGCCGAGAACTTGGTGGCCTCGCCGAATGTCAGCGGCAACAGTCCGCTGGCCAGCGGATCGAGCGTGCCGGTATGGCCCGCCTTGGCCGCGTTCAGCAATCGCCTTGCTTTCTGCAAGGCGAGGTTGGACGTGATGCCGCTCGGCTTATCGAGCAACAGCACGCCATCGACCGGGTCGCCCCGGCGGGCCCGTGCCATCGCTCGTCTTTACTCTTTGGGGTGTTCCGGCTTGTCGACCGTAGTCGCCCGCTCGCTGTCCTCGCCCTTGTCGCCCAGCGCGGTGGCGATCAGCCGGTCGATGGCAAAGCCGCGCTCCACGCTCGTGTCGTGCACGAAGTGCAGGCGCGGGATCGTATGGATCGACAGGCGCTTGAACAGCAGGTTGTGCAGGTGCCCGGCGGCGGCATTCAGTCCACGGGCCGCAACTTCGGGCTGGCTGCCGATCACGGTGAAGAACACCTTGGCGTGCGCGTAATCCGGCGTGACCTCCACACCCGTGAGGGTGACGAGCCCGACGCGCGGATCGCGCACCTCGCGCGGAATCAGCTCGCCCAGATCACGCTGGATCTGGTCGGCCACGCGCAGGCCGCGGGAGGGTTTCCTGGATGCCTTCATGGCGCCCGGCAGGGCGAACACCGTCACAGCGTCCGCGCCACCTCGGTGACTTCGAAGATCTCGAGCTGGTCGCCTTCCTTGATGTCGTCGTAGCCCTTGAGCGAAAGGCCGCACTCGAAACCGGCCTTGACTTCCTTGACGTCGTCCTTGAAGCGCTTGAGCGACGACAGCTCGCCGGTCCAGATCACCACGTTGTCGCGCAGCAGACGCGCGCTGGCGGTGCGCTTGACCAGGCCGTCGACGACCATGCAGCCGGCCACCGCGCCCACCTTCGGCACGCGGAAGATCTGGCGGATCGCGACCACGCCCAGCACCTGTTCGCGCTGCTCGGGCGCCAGCAGGCCGCTCAATGCGGCTTTCACGTCATCGACGGCGTCGTAGATGATGTTGTAGTAGCGGATCTGAATGCCGTTGTTCTCGGCCAGCTTGCGCGCCGACACATCGGCGCGCACGTTGAAGCCGATGATGACCGCCTTGGAGGCGAGCGCGAGGTTGATGTCGCTCTCGGTGATGCCGCCGACCTGCGCGTGCACCACCTGCACCTTGACCTCTTCGGTGCTGAGCTTGGTGAGCGCGTGGTTGAGCGCTTCCTGCGAGCCCTGCACGTCGGCCTTGATGATGAGCGGCAGGGTCTTCGCTCCCTCGCCGCCCATGTTCTCGAACATGTTCTCCAGCTTGGCGGCCTGCTGCTTGGCGAGCTTGGTGTCGCGGAACTTGCCGGCTCGGTACAGCGCGATCTCGCGCGCCTTGCGCTCGTCGCCCAGGACGATCAGCTCGTCGCCGGCCGCCGGCACATCCGACAGGCCCTGGATCTCCACCGGGATCGACGGGCCGGCGCTGGTGATGTTCTTGCCCGCCTCGTCGAGCATGGCGCGCACGCGGCCAAAAGCCGAGCCCGCCAGCACGACGTCGCCGCGCTTGAGCGTGCCCGACTGCACCAGCACGGTAGCCACCGGACCGCGGCCCTTGTCGAGCTGCGACTCGATGATGAGGCCCTTGGCCGGCGCCACCTTGGGCGCCTTGAGCTCGAGCACCTCGGCCTGCAGCAGCACGTTTTCGAGCAGATCGTCGACACCCTGGCCGGTACGAGCGGACACCGCGATGAACGGACTCTCGCCGCCGTACTCCTCGGGAACGACCTCGTTGGCCACCAGCTCCTGCTTGACGCGGTCCGGGTTGGCCTCGGGCTTGTCGATCTTGTTCAGCGCCACCACCAGCGGCACACCCGCGGCCTTGGCGTGCGCGATCGCTTCCTTGGTCTGCGGCATGACGCCGTCATCGGCCGCCACCACCAGGATCACGATGTCGGTGGCCTTGGCGCCACGCGCGCGCATCGCAGTGAACGCCTCGTGGCCCGGCGTGTCCAGGAACGTGATGATGCCGCGTGGCGTCTCGACGTGGTAAGCACCGATGTGCTGCGTAATGCCGCCAGCCTCGCCCGCCGCCACCTTGGTGCGGCGGATGTAGTCGAGCAGCGAGGTCTTGCCGTGGTCGACGTGGCCCATGATGGTGACCACCGGCGGCCGCGGCTCGTCTACCACCTCGGCGCCGGCGGTGGTCTCGGTTTCGACCAGCAGCGCCTCGGGGTCGTCCAGCTTGGCGGAGATCGGGTTATGGCCCAGCTCGGTGACCACGATCATCGCCGTGTCCTGGTCCAGCACCTGGTTGATGGTCACCATCTGGCCCAGTTTCATCAGCACCTTGATGACCTCGGAGGCCTTCAACGACATCTTGTGCGCGAGGTCCGCCACGGTGATCGTCTCCGACACCGTCACGTCGCGCGCCGCAGGGGCGGCGGCTTCCGGGGTCGTTGCGCCGCCACGCTCGCCGCGTTCCTCACCCTTGCGGTGGCCGCGCGGGCCACCGCGCCAGCCGCTGACCCCGCCGGTGTCGCCACGGGTCTTGAGCGCGCGCTTCTTGGCCGCATCCTCGGACCAGCTGGAGGCGAGCTTGCCCGACTTGACCTCCTTGACGCCCGGCTTCTTCTCGTCCTTCTTGCCTTCACCCGGCTTGGCCGGGGTCTTGGCAGCCGGCTTGTGCAGCGTGCCCGTGGTGGCAGCCGCGGCAGGCGCAGGCTCGGGCGCCTTGACGACGCGCGCCGGCGTCGAACGCATGGTGTTGATGGCGGCCACCTCGGCCTCGACGGCGCGGCGGCGGCGGTCGGCCTCGGCGCGGGCTGCCTCATCGGCGCGGCGCGCGGCTTCCTGCTCGGCCTGCATGCGCTCGACCTCGGCGCGCGCGGCCGCTTCCTTGGCCTGCGCCTCGGCAAGGTCCTGCTGCTGACGCGCGGCGGCTTCGCGCAGCTCGCGCTGCGCCACTTCGGCGCGCTCCCTGGCCTCGGCCATCTGCCGGGCGGCCAACTCGGCGGCCCGGCGCGCCTCTTCCTCGCGGCGCTTGTGCTCGGCCTCGTCGATCACCGGCAGCGCTGGTTCGGCGAGCGGCACTTCCGCCGGCGCGGCCTCCTCGACGCCCGCCTCGTCGCGCTTGACGAACACGCGCTTCTTGCGGACCTCCACCTGGATGGTGCGCGCCTTGCCGGAGCCATCGGCCTGCTTGATCTCCGAGGTCGACTTGCGGGTCAGCGTGATCTTCTTCTTCTGCGGCGCCTCGGCCTCGCCATGCGCCCGCTGGAGCGAGGCGAGCAAGCGTGACTTGTCGTCCTCGGTGAGGGGATCGTCTTCGCTGCTCTTGGCAACGCCGGCCGCGCGCAGTTGCTGCAGCAGCAACTGCGGCGCGAGCTTCAGCTCGACGGCAAATTGGGCAACCGTGTTACTCGGCATATCTACTCCAGTCCGGCGCGTCTCGATGCGTCATCGCTCCGCATACCGCCCTGCTCAACACTCCTGAAAACCTCCAGGAGAACGTCGGGGCCGGGCCGCCCCCCGCGTGCTCCCCCGGTCACCCCCGGCGCACGCCCCTTCACCTAGGCAAACCAGTGAGCACGCGCACCCATGATGAGGGTCTTCGCGCGCTCTTCCTCGACTGCGGTCATCTCGATCAGTTCATCGACGGCCAGCTCACCAAGATCGTCGCGCGAACGGATGCCATTGCCGGCGAGCCTGGCCGCCAGATCCTTGTCCATGCCTTCCAGGTCGAGCAACTCGGGCTCCACCTGGCCTAGGTTCTCCTCGCGGGCAATCGCCTCGGTCAGCAGCGCGTTGCGGGCACGGGTGCGCAACTCCTCGACCGTCTCCTCGTCGAATGCGTCGACCTCGAGCAACTCGTTGACCGGCACGTAGGCGATTTCGTCGAGCGAGGCAAAGCCCTCCTGGATCAGGATGTCGGCCATTTCCTCGTCCACGTCCAGCTTTTCCATGAACGTCCGGCGGATGGCCGACTGCTCGCCCTCGCGCTTCTGCTGCGACTCCTCGGCCGTCATGATGTTGATCTGCCAGCCGGTCAGCTCCGAGGCCAGGCGCACGTTCTGGCCGCCGCGGCCGATGGCGATGGCGAGGTTGTCCTCATCCACCACCACGTCCATCGCGTGCTTGTCCTCGTCAACCACGATCGAGGAGACATTGGCCGGGGCCAGTGCGCCGATCACGAACTGGGCCGGATCGTCCGACCACAGCACGATGTCGACGCGCTCGCCGGCCAGCTCGTTGGTCACGGCCTGCACCCGCGAGCCGCGCATCCCCACGCAGGTGCCGATCGGGTCGATGCGGCGGTCGTTGGTCCACACGGCGATCTTGGCGCGCACCCCGGGGTCGCGTGCCGCACTCTTGATCTGCAGAAGGCCCTGCTCGATCTCCGGCACCTCGAGCTCGAACAGCCTCTTGAGCAACTCGGGCGATGTGCGCGAGACGATCACCTGCGGGCCGCGCGCCTGGCGGTCGATGCGCGCGACGAAGGCGCGCACGCGGTCGCCGATCCGCAGGTTCTCCTTGGGGATCGTCTCGTTGCGCGGCAGGCGCGCTTCGACCTTGCCGATCTCCAGGACCATGTCGCCCTTGTCCAGACGCTTGATCGTGCCGTTGACGATCTGGTCGCCGCGCGCCAGGAACTCCTGCAGCAGCTGCTCGCGCTCGGCATCGCGGATCTTCTGGAGGATGACCTGCTTGGTGTCCTGCGCAAAGCGCCGGCCGAGCGACTCATCCTGCTTGGCGAGCAGCTCCTCGATGTAGTCGTCGACCTCCACCTCGGGATCGAGGTCACGCGCATCGGACAGGATGATCTGGTGACCCGGCTCCTGCAGGCCGGCCTCGTCGGGGACCACCAGCCAGCGCCGGTAGGCCTCGTACTCGCCGCTGTCGCGGTCGACCGCCACCCGCACCTCGGCGTCATCCTCGGGCAGCAGCTTCTTGGTCGCTGCGGCCAGGGCCAGTTCCAGGGCACCAAAGACGACATCGCGCGGCACGTTCTTTTCGCGTGCCAGCACATCGACCGTCATCAGAATCTCTCGCCCGTTCATCGCTTGCTCCTGAAATCCAGTACCGGCACCAACCGCGCGCGATCCACGTCGGCCAGCGCGAACTCCACATCCGCCGGCGGCTGGGACTGCGCCCCGGCCTTCCGGTTCACCTTCTTCGGCACCGGGCTCACACGCCGCACCGGCTCCCGGGCCTCGTCTTCCGGCGTCGGCCGCAGCCGGATCCGCTCGGCGCCCGCGGCCCCGCTCACCGCCGCGATCGTGCCGCGCCAGCGCTTGCGGCCATTGAGCGGCGCCACCAACTGGACCTGCACCTCGGCCCCGGCAAATCGCTCGTAGTCGCGCGCCTTCTTCAACGGCCGATCCACCCCGGGGGACGACACTTCCAACCGCTCGTAATCCACGTTCTCCGCCGCCAGCAGGTGCGTCAACTGGTGACTCACCTTCTCGCAGTCATCCACCGTCACCAGCGGTGCTGCCGCGGCGGCACCGGTGTTGCCCACCCGGTCGATGGTCACCCGCAGCAGGCCACGGCCCTCGCGCTCGAGGTCCACCAGCTCGTAGCCGAGTCCCTCGACCGTGCGCTCGACCACCGCCAGCAGGGGACCCGCAACACTCGCCATGCGCTATCCGTTGCCCGCACGCCCGGCGAGCGAAGCCAAAAAAAAATGGGCCGCTAGAGCCCATTGATCCAGAAAAACAGGCTTGCAGATCCGGCGCCGGCGACCCAGATCGGGCGCCGCGGGGAACTGCATCCGCCCAAGACGCGCCGCGAATGCAGCGACCTTTTGCGGCAACCTCGGATTATAGGCCGGCACTACCTTCTCGGGCAAACCGCGCCATGGCCGCCGCCGCCGGCATGGCCCGGGAGCTCCCGCTCAGGCAAATCCGCGCGACGGCTTGGGCCGGCGGAAGCGTTGCTGGCGCATGCCGCCCGGCTGACCGAGGCCAGCCTGGATGTATTGCACGGTACTGGTCATGGGATCGGGCTGGCTGCTGGGCCGACGCGGCCCGCCCTGGCCGCCCGGGCCGCCGCCCTTGCGCTGCGGGCCACCCTTGCCGCCCCTGCCCTTGCCCTGGCCCTGGCCCTGCCCCTTGTGCGGACCGCCGCCGCGCACCTCCTCGGCATTGATGCCGAGGTCGTGCATCCAGGCCTGCACCCACTCCGGCGCCAGCTCCGAGAAGCGGCCGCGCGCCAGACTGCGCGGCAGCGCCACCGCGCCGTAGCGGATGCGGATCAGGCGGCTGACTTCGAGACCGACCGCCTCGAACATGCGGCGCACCTCGCGGTTGCGGCCCTCGGCGATGGTCACGCGGTACCAGTGGTTGACCCCCTGGCCGCCGGCATCCTCGCAGCGGCCGAACTTCGCCGGGCCATCGTCCAGCGCCACACCCTCCAGCAGGCGACTGCGCTGCTCGTCGCCGAGCTCGCCCAGCACGCGCACGGCGTACTCGCGCTCCACCTCGTAGCGCGGGTGCATCAGCCGGTTGGCCAGCTCGCCCGAGGTGGTGAACAGCAGCAGTCCCTCGGTATTGAAGTCGAGTCGGCCCACCGCCACCCAGCGCCCGCCGCTGACCCTGGGCAGCTTGGCGAACACCGTCGGCCGGCCTTCCGGGTCGTCCTGCGAGACGATCTCACCGGCCGGCTTGTGATAGAGGACCACCCTCGGCGGCCGGCCCTGCGCCTTCAGGCGCAACTGGATCGGCTTGCCGTTGACGCGCACCTGATCGTTGGGCATCACGCGCTGGCCGATGTGCGCCGGCTCACCATTGACCGACACGCGGCCGGCCACGATCAGCTCCTCCATGTCGCGGCGCGAACCCACCCCGGCGTCGGCCAGCACCTTGTGCAGCTTCTCGGAGTTGGCGCTCTGCTGCTGTTTAACAGCCTTACGGCCCCGCTCGAGCAGATCGCGCGGCAGCGGCTGCGGCGGCATGGCCGCCGTGTTCAGCTCGTCGTCGGCCGTCAGCAGCGCCTGCCCGGGTACGGCCGGCGGCGCGGCGCCTGCGCCGGCTTCCTCGCCCTGCCCCTCGGGACGCGGTGCACGCTCGCCGCCCCGGCCGCGGCCGCGCCGGCGCCGGCCATGCGGGCCGCGCGAACGGCGCTCACCGCCTTCACCGCCTTCACCGCCTTGACCGCCTTCACCGCCTTCACCGCCCGCGCCGGCTTCTCTGCCTTCGCCGTCTTCGCCAGCGTCGCCCTGGCCGCCCCCATCACCGCCCGCGGCGGCGTGGCCCTGCGCCGGCGCGGGAGCCTGTGCAGCGGATCCGTGCGCGGGATCAGCCGCCTGGCCCGCAGGGTGCGGCTGGTGGTCGGTGGGCTCGGGACTGGAATTCATGGATTCGTTCATGCAGTGGGTTGGGCTGAATCGTCCCCGGCAGGCAGGGACGGGGCCGGGGCCGCAGCGGCAGCCGCGGCCAGAGGAGGGGCGGTGGCGGGATCGGGGGTGGGGACGGGGTCGGGAGCGGGGGCGGGGGCGCCGGCAGCAGCAGCAGCAGCCGGATCCGGAATAGGCGCGGCGCCCGTACCGAACTGCAGCTCGAATTCGGCCGCCAGTTGCGGCGGCAGCTGTCCGGTGGCCCCGAGCGCCGGCAGCTCTTCGAGCGAGCGCAGGCCCAGGTCATCGAGGAACTGGCGTGTGGTGGCAAACAGGGCCGGCCGGCCGGGCGCCTCGCGGTGGCCGATGGTCTCGACCCAGCCGCGGTCTTCCAGCGCCTTGAGCACCTGCGAGGACACGGTGACGCCGCGGATCTCCTCGATGTCGCCGCGCGTCGCTGGCTGGCGGTACGCGACGATGGCCAGCGTCTCGAGCACCGCGCGCGAGTACTTGGGCGCCTTTTCCGGGTTCAGGCGATCCAGGTAGGGCCGCATGGCAGCAGTACTCTGGAACCGCCAGCCGCTGGCCAGCGCAACCAGTTCGATGCCGCGCCCCGTCCATTGGACGCGCAGCTCATCGAGCAGCGCGCGCACGGTGTCGGCGTTCAGTTCATCGGCAAACAGCCGCCGCAGTTCGGCCAGCGGCATGGGCTGCTGCGCGGTCAGCAATGCGGTTTCGAGGACGATCTTCGCCTCTTGCGTGTTCATGCAGGACTCGAAATGACAAGCCGACAGGACGGGCGGCCCACGGTACGGGCACGCCACGCCGGGTGCGGCGATCAGCCAGCCTTCTGGCCTTTTCTTGACGCTTGAGTCAACCCGGTGTTCGGGACCGCACAGGCTGCCGGCTTGTATGTATGAGACTGGCCGGCTCGACCGCGGGCGGTCACTCGAAACCCCAAACGTTCCGGTGGCGTCGGCGTGCGGCCGGGTGCGGGCTCGCTGCTGCGCCGGGTGCCGTGCCGATCTGCTCGCGCCGGGCACAACGCGCGGCAATGCCACCGTTGGATGCGCGGCAGTCTAGCACCGGGGGGCGCGCAGCGCTCGACGGACCGCACTCAGCGGACCGACTGCGCGCTGCGAAATTCGCGATGGGGGAGGCCCGGCGGGAACATCGGCTCTCGTTTGCAGAAACGCGATGCTGGGCTTGCATTCAGTATCGTTACTGTATAAATTGTCAGTAGCGACCCAACGGACCTCAACAGACCCCAACGGACCCGCGAAAAACCCATGTCATCCCTGACCAGCCTGCTGACTGCGCGCCAGAGCGAAATCCTGGAGTTCATCCGCCACAGCCTGATGGAAGCCGGCGCGCCGCCCACGCGCGAGGAAATCAGCCGCGCCTTCGGGTTCCGCTCGCTCAACGCCGCCGAGCAGCACCTGCAGGCACTGCAGAAAAAAGGCCTGATCGAGCTGGTGTCCGGCACCTCGCGCGGCATCCGCCTGAAGGAAACGCTGCTGGAGCTCAAGCAGGCGAGCGCCGAGTTCGGCCTGCCGCTGGTGGGCAAGGTGGCCGCGGGCAGCCCCATCCTGGCGCAGGAAAACGTGCTGCGCCACGCCACCGTGGACCCGGCCATGTTCAAGCCGCGTGCCGACTACCTGCTCGAAGTCCGCGGCATGAGCATGCGCGACGCCGGCATCCTCGAAGGCGACTGGCTGGCCGTCCACAAAAAGGCCGAGGCGGTCAACGGCCAGATCGTCGTCGCCCGGCTGGGTGACGAGGTGACGGTCAAGCGGCTGCGGCAAAAAGGCAGCCGGGCCGAGCTGATCGCCGAGAACCCCGAGTTCAAGCCGATCGTCGTCGACCTGAAGCGCGAGCCGCTGCAGATCGAAGGCATTGCGGTCGGAGTCATCCGGCCCGCGCTGTAGCGCAAGCAGTTCCGGCGCGGCAGGGCCGCGCATCCCCACAACCCCTTTGCTTCGTTGAGGCGCCCATGCGAGTCGCCAGGGATCTTTTTTCGCTCTTTTCCGCCGCCGGTGCCCCGGTCCCGCCGCCGGCACCGCTCGAGGCCGCGCTGCAAGCCGCGCCAAAGGCGCCTGCCCTGCAGGCCATCAGGGCACATGCCATGCACGACCAACTGGCCGGTTGTACCCGGCTGAGCCCGCAGCAGCTCTGGCGTGCCGACCAAATCGCCGAGGCCGAGGCCGACTCCACGTCGCCCAGCGGCTTTGCCGCACTCGATGCCGTGCTGCCCGGCGGCGGCTGGCCGCAGGGCCATCTGGTCGAGCTGCTGGTCGATGCCCCCGGCCAGGGCGAGCTGTCGCTGCTGGCCCCCGCGCTTGCGCAGTGCAGCACCACGCGCCCGCTGGTGTGGGTATTGCCCTGCGATGCGGATCGCAAGGCGGCGGGCAGCACGGCCACCCTGCCCTACGCGCCGGCGCTGCAGGAAGCGGGCTTGAACCTGGCGCGCGCGATCTTCGTGCAGCCGGCCAGCGCGCGCGAAAGTGGCTGGGCCTTCGAGCAGGCACTGCGTGCCGCGCACCTGGGCGCGGTCGTCGGCTGGCTCGGCGCCGGCAGCGCCGAGGCTCAGTTCCGCACACTGCGCCGCCTGCACCTGCTGGCCACGCAGAGCCGTGCGCTGGTGTTCGTGCTGCGCTCCACGCGCAGCGCGGCAGCCCCCTCGCCCGCCGCGCTGCGCCTGCAACTGTCGCAGCGCGATGGCCGCCTGCAGGTGCAGGTGCTCAAGCGGCGCGGCCGCCCGCTGCTCACGCCCGTGCAGCTCAGCGTGCATCCGGAGCACTGGCGCATCGTGCGTGTGGCGCCGCCCGCCGCCGCCGAGCCCGTCGAGGTGCCGGCCGAGACCGCCCGGGCCGCAGCGCAGGCCGGGCAGCGCGCGCACCGCTGGTCGATGAAGGCGCTGTTCACGCACTGTGCAGGCGGCACGCCTGCACCCTCCAGGAGCACGCGTGGCATCGCTCGCGCATCACTTCCGCACCATGGCGTTCAACAACGCCTGGGCTAACCATCGCCTGCTCAAAGCCTGCGCGCAGCTGTCGGACGCCGAGTTCGCCGCGCCGCGCACCAGCTTCTTTCCATCCTTGCGCCACACGCTCAGCCACAACCTCACGGTCGACTGGTACTACGTCGACCTGCTCGAGCGCAGCGCGCGCGGTGCTCCGCACAACCTGGAAGCCGGCCGCTTCTTCGAGCCCGAGCAACCGTTTGCCACTTGCGCCGCGCTCACCGTCGCGCAGCGCGCGGTCGATACGCGCCTGATCGGCCTGTGCACGAGCCTCACCGACGCCCGGCTCGACGACCCGGTGCAGGTGCCACGCCGCTCCGGCGTGCTGATCGACAGCTTCACCCGCATCCTGGCACACCTGTTCCAGCACCAGATCCATCACCGCGGCCAGGCACACGCAATGCTCGCCGGCACGGCGGTGGCGCCGCCGCAGCTCGACGAGTTTTTCTGCAGCAACGAGGCTGATCTTCGCGCCCCGGACTTTGCCGAGCTGGGCTTCGACGAGGCGCGCATCTGGTCCGTCTGACCGTTGTGCGCAGCCCCGCCGCAGCCGGATGAAGGCCTGCTTCGCCATCGCTTCCCCGACCGTCCACCCGCCTCGCTGACCCCCGGCCTGCGCCACTGGCGCCCGCGTCCTCGGCAGAGCGGGCCGCCCACGCAGCACCATGTCGCTCTGGCTCGCCGTCGCCCTGCCCGCCTTGCCGCTGCAACTGGCCACGCGGGCGCTCGACACGCTGGCCCAATCCATGCCCGTTGCGGTGGTCGACGGTCCGGCGCAGCGGCCGCTCGTCGCCTGCTGCAACGCGGCTGCGCAGGCGGCAGGGGTGGCGCCGGGCCTGAAGCTCGCCGCGGCACAGGCACTCGCTCAGGACCTCGTTGCGCTCAGGCGCAACCCGGCGCACGAAGGCGAGGCGCTGCAGGAACTGGCCGCCTGGGCCTGCCAGTTCAGCGCGCAGGTCACGCCGCTCGACGAGCCCGGCGGCACACAAGGGCTGCTGCTGGAAATCGGCGGCAGCCTGAGCCTGTTCGGCGGGCGGCACCGGCTCACGCAACTCCTGCGGCGCGACCTTGCGCAACTGGGCTACCACGCCGAGCTCGGTGCCGCACCCACGCCCAGGGGGGCGTGGCTGATTGCCGTGGCGCGCAGCCGCGGCACGCAGGTGGCCGACGCGCTCTCGACCACCGAGCTGGCGGCCACGCTCAAGCGCCTGCCGCTGCCGCTCGCGCAGGCGCTGGGCCTGGACGAGGCCACGCGCCATGCGCTGCAATCGCTCGGCCTGCGCCGCCTGGGCGACCTGCTCGCCCTGCCGCGCGCCGAGCTGCAGCAGCGCTTCGGCCCGCGGCTGTTCGACGGACTCGACCGCGCGCTCGGCCGCAAGCCCGACCCGCAACCGCCCTTCGAGCCGCCGGCGCAGTTCGTCGCCGGCATCGAGCTGCCCGCCGACCTGACCGACGCCGAGCAGCTGATGTTCCCCGCCCGGCGCCTGCTGGCCTCCCTCGAAGGCTTTCTGCGCGGACGCAACGCCGGGGCGACCGAGCTCCTGTTCAGCGCGCACCACAGCCCGCGCCGCACCCTGCCCACGCCGCCCACCGAGATCGCGCTGAAGCTGGCCGCGCCCGAGCGCGATGCGCAGCGCCTGGCCCGCCTGCTCGCCGAGCGCCTGACGCGCGTGCAACTGCCCGAGCCGGCGATCGCGCTGCGCCTGACGGTCGAGCGGCTGCAGCCCTTTGCCGCCGTCAACAACAGCCTGCTGCCGCCGGCGCCCGACGAGACCGGGCCCGGCGGCGCAGGGCACGACTGGCTGCAGCTCGCCGAAACCCTGCATGCACGCCTGGGCTCCGAACGCGTGTTCCAGTTGCAGGCGGTCGATGACCATCGGCCGGAACACGCATCGCGCGCGGTGCCGCTCGCCGTCCGCGCGCAGCAGGGCACCGCGCTGCCGCCGGCCCGACCGGCCGCCCCGCGCCCGCTGCTGCTGCTGCCCGCACCCAGGCCGTTGCGCGCAACCGCCGAGCAGCCGAGCTACGACGGCCCGCTGACGCTAGTCACCGGGCCCGAGCGCATCGAGGCCGGCTGGTGGGACTTCGACAGTCCCGCCGCCGGCAAGCCCCGGCAGGCCGTGCATCGCGACTACTTCGTCGCCCGCAACCCGCAGGGCCAACTGCTCTGGATCTTCCGCGAACTCACCGCGCCGCGCGGCTGGTTTCTGCACGGGTTCTTTGCATGACCGGCGGTCGCGGTCCGGCTCGCACCGGGCCCAGGCATCGGGATCGCCGGCCAGCACGGCCCGACCTTGCCCGCCGCGCCGGACCGGCGCGAGCAACCGGTCAGGCTGCCCGGTCGACCACGGCTTCGATGCGCAAGCTGTCAGGATCGACCACGCAAGAACGAGGCCCATGATCCAGCAGCCCACCGCCCGATCGAGTCCACCGCAGAGGCGCACGGCCGCCGGCCGCGGCATGACGGCCGCAACGCCGTGTCAGGCGCCAGGGTTCGAATCCCGCACCGGAATGTCGTACGCATAGAACCACTCGGTGGACCCGTCCCTGTTGACCCCGCGGATCTCGCCAACCCGCGTCCAGCCGAGCTTCCCGAAGATGTGCTGCATCTGCACGCACCACTGCTCCGTCGAGGAAAGCAGCTTGCGCCCCACTGCTCGCCCCTGCACGACGCGGATGAGGCCAGTGGCAACGCCCTTGCCCCGATGCTTCTTGGGTACGCAAAGGTAAGTCAAGAAAGCCTGCCCAAGGAGTCCCCGTGGCTCGACGCTCGCGTAGCCGATCACCTCCGCATCAATGTGCGCGACGTAGCAGTGTCCCAGTTCGATCTCGCGCTGGCGGTCGCCCGCGAACTCGTCGAACTCCGGGATCTGCCCCAGGTCGTTCAGCTCGGCAGGGCGAAACCGGCAGAACGGCCGGTCATCGAAGTCACGTGCCTCCCCTTGCTGCATTGCCGCGCCACCCCTACCGAGTGCTTGACCTTCTTGGGAAAACCCGTGTCGTCGATGATCCAATAGCCGCCAGCCGAGAAATCCATCTTCGGCACCACCCATTGGGCGACCCGGCGCAGCATCTCATCGTCGGACCACTCGGCCTTGGCGAGAAAGTAATGCAGCGCATGGTACCGGGCACTGGCGTGCAGCGGATCGCGCCATGCGGCCATCGGAAGTCCTTCCAGAGGGGCCGCAACGGTGACCGAGCTAGTCTGGCGCCTTGCACACAGCTTCCAAACGATGACCTTCGGGGTCGACTACGAACGCGGCGAAGTAGTTGGGACCGTAGTCAGGGCGTAGGCCAGGTGGTCCGTTGTCGCTGCCGCCGTTTGCAAGTGCAGCGGCGTGGAATGCGGCTACTGAAGCACGACTGGGTGCGGCCAGAGCGATGTGAAACCCTGGGATGTTGGGGATCGGTTGTTCGACCTGCTTTACGGCGAGCAAGTCATCTGACCCAGGTGGTCCGTATCCGACCGCTTGCTCATCCTCTCCGGGTCTGAGGTCCGACCAAACGCGCATGAACCCAAGTGGTTCAAGGACTGCGTCGTAGAAGCGAGCGGCAAGCTCGATGTCGAGGGCGCCGAGCGAGATATGGTGAAGCATTGAGGAAGTGCGGCGCGGCTGAGGGTGTTGGACTTGCGGCCTAACGTGAAGCTAACGTGAAGCTAACGTGAAGCTAACCGGCGTGCGGCTGCGTGCGGCGGCCGGGCCAGAATGAAATGAGGCCCGGGCGACGAACGCTGTTGCACGTCCGGTTGAGCGTAGGTTTAGACATCACGGTGCTTGTTAAGCAGCTTGAGCATGGAGCTTGACGCCAAGTGCACGGGCGACCTTGAGCACCGTGGCGAAGCTCGGATTCCCCTCAGCGCTCAGGGCCCTGTATAGGCTCTCTCTGCTCAGGCCGGCGTCTTTTGCCACCTGACTCATGCCTTTAGCTCGGGCAATATCGCCCAGGGCCTTGGCAATCCCAGACGCATCATCGGGTGCCTCCTCCAGCCAGGCATCGAGGTACGCGGCCATTTCTTCGCGCGTGCGCAGGTGCTCTGCAACGTCATAGGGTGTGGTCCGCGTCTTGGGCGATTTGCCCTTCGCACGTGGCATGGCGTGCTACTCCCGAAAGTTCTGAGCCAGCTTGAAAGCCAACTCGATGTCCTTGGACTGGATCGACTTATCGCCTCCTGCGAGGAGAAGCAACAGTCTCGACCCGCGCTGCGAGTAGTAGACCCTGTAGCCAGGGCCGACGTCGATCTTGAGCTCCGAAACACCGCCGGTGAGGTTACGGTGTTGACCAGGGTTTCCGGCGATCAATCGCTCGACCCGAACGAGGACCCGGGCTCGACCCGCAGCGTCCTTGAGCGCGTCGATCCACTGGGCGTACTTTTCAGTCTTGTCTACCCGAACGAATCGAATGTAGCCCAAAGGCTACGGATGTCAAGTTGCCGCTACGAGTGATGCCTAACCGGCGTGCGACAGCGGGCGGCGACCGGGCCAGAACGGAATGAGGCCCGGGCGACGAACGCTGTTGCACGTCCGGTTGAGCGAATACGAAGGACTTCCCCGTCCTGAAGCGACCGCGAAGTCGCACGGCATCGAAGTGCCACGATTGAGATCTTGAGTCATCAATCGGAACCAGGAGGGGAAGTCATGGACAAGCGTACTACCGTCGGCATCGATC
>JADCGS010000010.1 GCA_020248865.1 Burkholderiales bacterium
CCAGCGCCGCGCTCTCCGGCGGCAGCAACCGCGCCACCGCCTTGTCCTTGAATGCCTGTCCGTATCGAGCCACTGTCGTCCTTCATCACCGCCCCCGGGTTCTTGGTTCTATGGAGGCGACAACTATTCTGACGC
This sequence comes from Burkholderiales bacterium, assembly GCA_020248865.1. GTDB lineage: Bacteria > Pseudomonadota > Gammaproteobacteria > Burkholderiales > Burkholderiaceae_F > JALHMQ01. The sequence goes on from JADCGS010000010.1 coordinate 136, forward strand.
GGGGGGGTGGATCTGAAGCAACTTGCGCCTCGCGACGCGCTCGATGTTGCGGAAGCGGGATACCGGGCGGCTGTGAAACAAGGCCTCAGAATCAGAGCAAGCGAACGAGCGGATCACGCGCGATTGTGATCCGCCGAACGGATTCCGTCAATCGGAACGCCTGTCGGGACCCTGGCCGTGTCTTGGCAGTGCGGAAAGTGGAGCAGACAGGGGTACCGTGAGCGTCGGCTTGCTGAGCTGAAGCTGACTTTCTTCGGGGCGGAGCGAAAGCCTGCACCCGACCCAAAGCCGTCCCAGCAAAATGCGAAGAGCAGTCAGTCATTGACATCACTCAGACCCTAGAGGTCACGCACTGCGCCAGCCCGTCCAGCAGCACGTCCTTGGGCATGTCACGCCCGATGAAGACCATCTTGCTGTCGCGTTTCTCGCCTGGCTTCCAGGCGCTGCCGATGTCAGATCCCATCAGCATGTGCACCCCCTGGAAGACGACGCGCTGCTCGACATTGCGGATGTTGAGCACGCCCTTGTAGCGCATCAGCTTGGTGCCATAGACCTGCACGATACCGCTCAGAAAGTCCTCGACGCGCTCCAGGTTCAGCGGCCGGCTTTCGCGAAAGACGAACGAGGTCACGTCGTCGTCGTGCTCGTGGTCCACGTCGGTCAGGAAGTCGGGCTCGATCTCCAGAATGGCGTTCAGGTTGAAGCCGCGGATGTCCAGAAGATCTTCAATGGCGGCCACGCCATGCTTGGCTTCACCGATCTTGGCGCGCGGGTTCATCTTCACCAGGCGCTGGCGCAGATCGGCCACGTCGAGGGGCTGCACCACGTCGGTCTTGGTGATGAGGATGCGGTCGGCAAAGCCCACCTGCTCCTGCGCTTCATGGTGTTCGTCCAGCTGCGCCGGTGCGTGTTTGGCGTCGACCATGGTGACGATGGCGTCGAGCAGGTATTGCTGGCCGATGTCTTCGTCGACGAAAAAGGTCTGCGCCACCGGGGCCGGGTCGGCCAGGCCGGTGGTCTCGATGATCACGCGGTCGAAGTGCAGCGTGCCGGCCGCCTTCTTGGCATGCAGCTCGCCCAGAATGCGCACCAGGTCGCCGCGTACGGTGCAGCAGATGCAGCCGTTGTTCATCTCGACAATCTGCTCGTCGCCGTCCTGCACGAGCAGTTCGTTGTCGATGCCGGCTTCGCCGAACTCGTTTTCGATGACGGCGATGCGGTGGCCGTGCTGCTCCTTCAGGATGCGGTTGAGCAGCGTGGTCTTGCCGCTGCCCAGGAAGCCGGTGAGGATGGTGACGGGGGTGAGGCTCATGACAAGCTCCGGTGAGAGGTTGGAGGGGCACAGGGCAAGGGCATGACGCGGGCGGACGCCATGGCCCGGCGGGGCCGCACGCGCCGCCAGGCGATGACGACGCTGGTGATGGACAGCGCGGTGCCCGCGGTCATCGCCGTGAGCATCAGCAGATCCCACAGCGGGCGCCGCTGCAGCAGCGGCTCGAAGTCCCAGCTGTGCAGCCCGTGGTAGAGCCAACGCGCCGCACGGTTGCTGGCATCGACGCGCCCGAAAGGCTGGCCGCTGCGGCTGTCGACATGCACCCAGGTGCGCGCCTCGTCATCGAAGCGAAGTCGCCACACCGGCAGCGGGCGTGGCGCATTCCGCGCGTGGTATTGCAAGTCCAGCGCGTCCAGGCGCTCGATTTGCTGCACGGTACCGAAGCCCAGCGCGGCGGCACGCGCGCGAACGAATGCTGCGTCGACAGCGACCTGGTGACCATCGCGCCGCAGTTCGCTGTCCCCGTCGCTGCGACGCAGCCACGCCAGCGTGCCGGCGCGATCGCGCAGCCATCGCACTTCCTTCACGCCGTTGGCCAACGTCGGCAGCGCGGGCTGCCAGGCGCCGCCGCCCCAGGCCTGAAGTTGCCCCTCTGAGACGCGCCGCGACGAGAATATGTCGCCCGGGTTCATCGAAAGCAAGCCGCTGAGCAACCAGGCCAGCACGAAGAGCGCGCCGCCCAGGCCCAGCAGGTGGTGCCAGCGCATCCAGCCGGTGTAGGGGCTGCGCCGGCCGCTGGCGTAGCGGCGCCAGCGCAGCAGCCCGATCACGGTGCCGAGCAAGGCCGTCAGCAGCGCGTAGCCCGAGAGCACGATCACCGTCCAGTGCCAGGCCGTGGCGCGGCTGCGCAGCGCCGTCGGATAGACCCAGTGCACGACGGCGCCCACCCAGTTCCAGCCGCGCTCGGCACGCTGCGTGTCGCGCACCACTTCGCCTGTGCGGCTGCTGACGTAGTGCAGCCCACCATCGACCATCTGCACCGCGAACAGGGGCCGGTGCGGGTCGAGCGCCGACGAGATGCTCCACTGGTCGCGCTCGATGCGCGCGACCGCGTGTGCCGGGACGCCGGCGAAACGCTCGGCAGCGCGGCGCGCTGTCAACGCATCGACGACGAGGCGTTCGCCGCTGCGTCCGTCCAGGCCCAGCCAGCCGCTGCCGAGCAGGCGCAACGCGTAGATCGGGCGGTCCACAGGCTGCAGCAGGCGCACTTCGACAACCTCCGTTGCAGCCACCGTGGCCAGGGCCGCGGCCGGCAGGATCGACGGCGTGGTCAGTTCGGGCAGGCCGGCGAGTCGCTCGCTGTCCGTCAGGGCGGGGAACGGCATGTACATCATGACGAAGCCGCTGAGGAACCACAGCGTGACGAGCCCGCAGCCGAACACGCCCAGCCAGCGGTGGGTCAGAAAGAGCCAGCGCTTCACCGGGCTACACCACCTTGCTCCTGCGCAGCCGCCAGGCCGCCCAGGTCAGCAGCATCAGCACCGGCACCAGCAGCTGCAGCGCGGCCAGCGCCAAGCCGACATGCAGGCCTGCGCGCGGCGGCTCGGCCCAGGTGAAGCGGGGCATGGCCTGCAGGTCTTCCAGGCCGATGGCCCGGCCTTCGAGCAGGCGAGGCTCGAAGAAGGCCTTCCATTCGCCATGGAAGCGGCCCACCTGGCGCCGGAACTGCAGGTAGCGATCGGAGCCCGACCCGGCCAGCGCGGTGAGCGACTCGCTGGCCACCAGCGCCGGCGACAGCCAGGACCATCGCGCCACCAGCGCCTGCTGTCCGGCCAGCTGGGTGTCGAAGCGCTCGGTCAGTGCTTCGATCTCGCGGTCGGTGTCACGGCCCACCAGGTACTGGGCACGCCGCCGGCTGGCCACCTCGATCTTGCCGTCCTTCGGCAGCAGCACCTCGGGCTTATCGACGTAGCGATAGTCGGCGGCCAGCATCTTGTTGTACCGGTTCAGTCCTTCCACCGCCGCCAGCCGCGTGCGCGTGGCCAGCTCGATGCGCGATGGCGCCGGGCTGGCCGCCTGCACGGCCAGGTTCATCAGCACCGGCAGCACCAGCACCAGTAGCACCCAGGCCGCCAGCAGCGCCAGCGCGTTGAAGGCCGACGAGCGTCCCAGCGCGTTGACCGCCACGGCCAGTGCCAGCCAGAACAGCGCATAGGTCGCCACGAGCATCAGGGCCCAGCCCAGCGCCAGCAGGCCGTCCGCACTGCGAAGCTCGGGGCGTTGCCACAGCAGCGCGGCGCCAAGTACGAAGCAACTGGTGCCAAGCAGCGCCACGGCGCGCAGCGCGGCCTTGCCTGCCACCAAGGTCAATGCAGCCAGCGGTTGCGACAGCAACAGCTTCAGCGTCCCCTGCTCGCGCTCGGCCGACAAGAGATTCCAGCTCAGCGCCAGCACCGCCAGCGGCATCAGGTAGACGATGACGAACAGGGGGTCGAAAGGCCCGCTGAGTAGGTGCCATGGGCTCTCCAGCTCGGTGTCGTCCATGAAGCTGGCGCGGCTGCGGTAGGTGACTCGGTAGTAGTTGGGCTGCATGTCCGACTGGCCCAGGGCCAGCGGCGCCAGCGCTTCGTAGGGCAGCAGCGCGGAGCGCGCGCCCATGCCGCTGCCCACCGACGCCGGGTCGGCCGGGTTGGAGAACGGGTCTGGTGTCTCGGTGCCCGCCAGCACGCGCTCCAGCCGTTGCGCCAGCGCCGCTTCCCGCTGCGGCTGCCTCGCCTGGATGTCAGCCAGCACGGCCTCGCGCGAGGCCACCTCGGACAAGCCGTTGTAGAGCCCGAAGCCCAGCAGCAGCGCCAGCAGGCCGCACACGGCCCACAAGCTGCGGTCGGCCCATAACAGCCGCGCCTCGTGATGGAAGACCCGCAGGAAAGTGGTCGAGGTCCGGATCATGGCTTGCGCACCCCGACGGACCATGTGGCCACCGCCGCGGCCAGGGCCAGCCCGCCGGCCAGCACGGCGAGGCTGACAAGGTTGCCGCGCAAGGCCGTCAGCACGTCGATCGGTCGGTACTCGAAGCGGGGCACCCGGGCCCACAGCTCCTTGCCGGCCTGGTAGCTGAAGTGCCGATCACCCAGCGGGTCGGCGTGTTCGACAAGGTCGTGGCTGATCAGGTCCTGCATCAGCCGCCGCTGCGCCTCGGCCGCCACCGAGAAGTGCCGATGCGCCGCGAAGTCGGTGCCGGCCAGCCCCATGGACCACCCGCGCAAGGCCAGCAGCGGCATGGCCAGGCCCGCCCACTCCTGCACGCGCTGCTGTTGCGCAAACGAGTCCCACAGGCGCCCGAAGTGTTCGTCGGTGACGCCATAGCCGGCCTCGTCGTCGATCTTCAAGGCGATGCCCCAGCGGTTCAGCGGCAGTTCGGCGCCCCAGCGCTTGTCGGTGCCGAGCTGCGCACGCCAGGCGCGGCGGTAGGCCTGGTCCAGGTCGTCGTCGATGGCGCGGTTGAAAGCCTGTCGCGACGGGCTCGGGTGCACTTCGCGCGCCAGGTCGGAGGCCACGCGCGGGGCCAGCGTGACCCCGGCGATCCACAACGCCAGCAGCACGATCAGCGCCAGCCTCGTGCTCGGCGCGATCGCCGACACGGCCAGCACGCCGAGCACGGCGATGCCGAGGTACATCGCATAGCCCAGCGCCAGCAGCGCCAGGCGCAGCACCGCGTCTAGGCCTCCCTGTACGGCCATCGCGATGGCAGCCAGCAGCAGCGCCGGCAGCAGGCACGCGGCCAGCGCCGCCGCCAGCGCCAGCGCCTTGCCGGCCAGCAGTTGCCGGGGCCGCACACCCATGCTGGCGGCCAGCCGCAACGTGCCCTGCTCGCGTTCCGCTGCAAAGGCGTTGAAGCCCAGCACGATGACCAGCAGAGGCCCCAGCACCTGCAGCACCCAGGCCACCGACAGGCTTCCGAATCGTTGCAGCCCGGTGGCGTCCTGTGCCGGCCGGAAGCGCAGCTCGCTCTGGCGATGGGCCTGCAGCCAGATCGTCGAACCAACGAAAGGTGTGATGCCAGGGTCCATGATGGCCGTCGGGGGCAGCGGCTTGAAGGCATGCATGCCCTGATGGGCCGCGTCGTGCGGGTGGCGTTCGTCCTGGGCGATCCAGGCGTCGTAGTCCAGCGCCTGCGCGGCCTGGCGCTCGCCATCGGTGGCACGCTGCTGCTGCCAGCCGACCGCAAAGGCCGTGACGAGCAGCAGCAGCAGCAGGCCGCCGGCCAGCAGCAGGCGGCCATCGCGCCACAGCTCGGTGAGTTCGCGCCGGGCGACCAAGCCGGCGGCGCTCATTTCATGTGCTCCAGGTACAGCGCTTCCAGATCGGCGTGGCTCAGTTCGTCGCTGCGCAGTTCGGCCACCAGGGAGCCGGCGCGCATGATGCCGATGCGGGTGCCGTTCTGCTTGGCGTGGAACAGGTCGTGCGTGGTCGTCAGCACGGCCACGCCACGGTCACGGGCGTCGCGCAGGAGCTGGGAGAACTCGGCTGCCGCCTTTGGATCGAGACCGGACGTCGGCTCGTCGAGCAGCAAGGCACGGGCGTTCTTCGCCAGCGCGATGGCGATGCCAACCTTCTGGCGCATGCCCTTCGAGTAGGTGGCCACGCGGCGGTCGGCCGCGCCCGTGTCCAGCCCGGCCTGTGCCAGCAGGCCCAGCAGTTCGGCACGCGGCGCCTGCCGGCCGGTGGCCAGCGCGGCAAAGTAGCGCAGGTTCTCCAGCCCAGACAGCGCCCCATACAGCATCACCTGCTCGGGGATGTAGGCCAGCCGCTGCTTGGTGAGCAGCGGTTCGCGCGTGACATCCATCCCGTCCACCAGGGCCTGGCCTTCGCTGAGATCGACGAAGTTCAGGAAGACGTTGACCAGCGTCGTCTTGCCAGCACCGTTTGCGCCAAGCAGGCAGTAGATCTCGCCGGGTTCGACCTTCAGGCTCACGGCGTCGAGCGCCCGGGTAGCGCCAAACTGCTTGCTCAGGGCCAGGGTCTGCAGCATCGCCTCGCTCCCTGTCAGAATTCGAACCGCGCCGAGAGCTCCACCGTGCGCGGCGCTCCCAGGATCACCTGGTTGTTGGCGCTGGCGCCGCCCCAGGTGGCGTACAGCTCGTCGGTGAGGTTGCGCACGCGCAGCGTCAGCACCGCGGCCTTCAGCGTCCAGCTGGCATAGAGGTCGCCGAGCCAGTAGCCCTTCATGCGCACCGTGTTCGCATTGTTCGTGTACGCACCGCCCACGCCACGCAACGCGGCGCCCACCGCCAGCGGCAAGCCGTCGAAGCGGTAGTCGGCCCACAGGTTGCCGGTCTTCACCGGCACGTTGGGCGGCGTGTTGCCAACACGCGAGACGCCGCCGGCTTCGACCAGCGTGTCGAACTTTGCATCGAGCAGCGCCACGTTGCCCGACAGCGTGAGGCCGCGCGCGGGCCGCCAGGCGCCAGCCAGCTCGATGCCCTGCGAGGCGATCTTGCCGTTGTTGACGGTCACCGCCGGGTTGGCCGGGTCGCGCGACAGCACGTTGTCCTGCTCGATCTTGTAGAGGGCGAGCGTCCAGTCGAATCGGTTGTCGGCCAGGCTCTGCTTCAGTCCGATCTCGAACTGCCTGCCCTTGGTCAGCGGAAAGCCGCTGTTGGCCGCCGACTGCAGCAGAAGATTGGACGTGCCGACCGGCGCCGCGGCGTTGACCGCCTGCACATAGAGCGTGGTGGCCAGGCTCCAGTCGTAGACCACACCCAGTCGCACTGAACTCGGCCGGTACGAGGTGCCGAACGCCGTGAAGCTGCCGGCGTTGAGGTCGTTGATCGTGCGGTCGAGTTCGATGCGTTCGGTGCGCAGTCCTGCCACCACGGTCAGGGCATCGGTGAGCTTGAGCGCGTCTTCGGCGAACAGCGCGGTGGTCTTCACCTTGGCCGTGATATCGGTGCGGTTGCCGCCACCGGTGGTCAATGCTGGATCGTCGTTGAACAGGCCCACGGTCGGGTTGAGGGCGGCGACCTGCAACGCGGCGTTGGTGGTGGCCGAGCCGTCGGAGAAGCGGCGCTGGCTGGCGAAGTCTGTATCGCTGTACTCGATGCCGGCCACGAAGCGATTGCGCATGCCACCCAGGCGACTGTCGTTCGCGAGGTCCACGCGCCCGGTCCAGACCTTGTGGTCGTGGCCGATATCGACCTGGTCGCGGTTCATGCGGTCCGGGGCGATGAAACTCAGGCTCTCGGCATTGCGCCAGCGACGGTCGGCACGGTAGGCGCCGATCTCGTTGCGAAGTTGCCACTGCGGGGCGATCTGCCACGACAGCTTGGCGCGCAACCACAGGCTGTCGGAGTCCATGCGGCCGTCGGCCACGTTGTAGTTGGTCCGTGCCAGGCGCCTGTCGATGACCCGCCCGGCGCTATCGCTTACCACGTCGGTCGGCTCAGCGGCGAAGGCCCGTGGCACGAGCGGTGTGCCGAAGTAGGCGCCGATGTCGTCACGCAGGTAGTCGAGCGACAGATCGAGCTTGACCGCCGGCGCGAGCGCGAAGCTCACGGCCGCGGTCAGGTGATCGGATTTCGAGTCGGTTCGCTCAACCCACCCCTTGCTCCGGTTGTGGCTGAAATCGAAGCGATAGGCCCCAGCCTCCCCGAGGACCCCACCGGTGCCGACACCGGCGCGCACGCTGCCGAAGCTGCCATACGACAGCAGTGCCTCGGTACCGGGCGATCTTCGGTCAGCTTGCTTGGGCACGAAGTTCACCGCGCCGCCGATGCCGCCTTCGCCGTACAGCACCGAGGCCGGCCCCTTGAGCACTTCGATGCGCTCGTAGTTGAAACTATCCTGCGGCCGGTTGGACATGGTCGGCGTGGAGACGCGTCCGCCGTCGAACAGGTAGGTGATGAAGCCGCCGGTGAAGCCGCGCGTCGATGCGATGCCTGGCGAACCCGGGTTGCCGCCAACCGTCACGCCGACGGCGCCACGCAGGGCTTCCTCTAGGGTACGCGCGCCGCGCAGGTCCATCGCCGCGCGCGAGATCACTTCCACCGACGCCGGCGTCTCCCGCAGGCTCAGGCCGAGGCGCGAACCGGTCTTCGCTTCACCGTCGAGATCGAGGGGTCGCGCAGAGGTGTCCGTGATGACGACGCGCTCCAATGCCTGCGCAGAGTCGGACACGGTCTGGCCCAGCGCGGGGGCACAGGCGGCCCAGCTCGCGGCCAGCGCCCACAGGGTGCGCCGCGACGGTCTGACCTGGGGGATGCTTCTGGAGCGCGAGTGCCGTGGCGTGATGGGTTGCTTCATGACGTTGAGTAGAGGGATGGAAGGAGGGGATGGCCTGTCAATGGAAGGCGGCTCAAAGACCTTCGAGTGCTTGCTCGAACCACTGGCGAATGCGTTCGCGGTGGACCCGGCCGTATAGCTGCTCGAAGCGACGAGACTCGTCCGAGGTGGCGTCCTTCCACGCAGTCGAGCGCTCCTCGACATAGGTGCGCGTCAGGGGGATGCCGCACTCCACCGTGATGCAGTGGCGCCACTGCTCGTAGGTCTGCGGAATCGTCGGCGTCTTCATGCGACCGCCTCCGTTCGCTGCCATTGCGGAAATGGATCGGGAAAGTCACGCCAGCCCTTCATGTCCGCCGCCCCCTTGCGCGTCTCGGTGTAGTTCAGGTGCATGCCCTTCCAGGCTTCTTCGATGGTCGCCCGGTCCATATGTCGGCCGATGAAGACGACCTCGTTGAGACGGTCCCCGTATGGCTCCTTCCAGCGCGCATCGATGTTCTGGCGCTCGGGCGTGCCCTTGGCCGGCCAGCGCTCGCGCGGTGCTGCAGCCCACCAGCGGCCCACCGGCTCGTGCGAGGCGGTGTTACCGGCGCGCGAGTAGTTCACCACCCAATCGGGACGGCTGGCCAGCCACACATAGCCCTTGGCGCGGATCAGGCCTGGCAGCGGCAGGTCCATGAAGGTGGAGAAGCGCCAGGGGTGCAGCGGCTGGTGGCTGCGCAGCACGAAGCTGGTGATGCCGTAGGCCTCGGTCTCAGGCGTGTGCTTGCCTTCGAGCTCGCGTGCCCAGCCGGGCATGGCGCTGGCGCGTTCCAGGTCGAACTTGCCCGTGCCCAGGAGGGTCTTCAGCGGGACGCGGCCGTGATCGGCGTAGACGATCTGCGCGGTCGGGTTCAGCGCCTTGACGACGGCGGTCACTTCATCGCGCCGCGCGGCATCGACCTTGTCGATCTTGTTGACCACCACCACGTCGGCAAACTCGATCTGCTCGGTCAGCAGGCCGGCCAGGCTGCGGTTGTCGTCGTCACCGGCCACCTCGCCGCGTTGGCTCAGCAGGTCGGTGCTGCTGTGGTCGGCCAACAGGTTGAAGGCATCCACCACCGTCACCATGGTGTCGATGCGCGCCACGTCGTTCAGCGACTCGCCCTCTTCGCTGGTGAAGTCGAAGGTGGCAGCCACCGGCAGGGGCTCGCCGATGCCGGTGGACTCGATCAGCAGGTAGTCGAAGCGACCTTCCGCGGCGAGGCGCTTGACCTCCAGCAGCAGGTCTTCGCGCAGCGTGCAGCAGATGCAGCCATTGCTCATCTCGACCAGCTTCTCGTCGGTGCGCGACAGCGCTGCGCCCGAATTAGCCGCGCCGCGTTCCACCAGCGACGCATCGATGTTCACGTCGCTCATGTCGTTGACGATCACCGCCACGCGCAGGCCTTCGCGGTTGGCCAGGATGTGGTTGAGAAGCGTGGTCTTGCCCGCGCCGAGGAAGCCGGACAGGACGGTGACGGGGAGGCGCTGTTTCGTCATGATGGGTGCTCTGTCGGTGCGGACGTCGACTGCGTTCTTGTTCGTAATAGTAGTGCATTATCATTAAAGTCCACTTGAATCCGGTAGCCTCCATGCATGGAACGCAACACCCGCCAGCGCAGCGCCATCCGCGACGCCATCGCGCGGGCCGACCGACCGCTGCTGCCGCAAGAGGTGCTGGAAGCGGCCCAGCACGACGTGCCGGGGCTGGGCATCGCCACGGTCTATCGCAACCTCAAGGTACTGGTCGAGGAAGGCGAACTGCAGCCGGTGAACCTGCCCGGCGAGAACCCGCGCTTCGAGCTGGTGGGACATCAGCACCATCACCACTTCCAGTGCCGGCAATGCCAGCGCGTGTTCGACGTGCACGCCTGCCCGGGCGACCTGGGCCGCCTGGCGCCGCAGGGCTTCACGGTGGAAGACCACGACCTCACGCTCTATGGGCGCTGCAAGGACTGCGCGCTACCCGTGGACAAGCCCGGCAGGCGCAAGGCAGCCGAGCCGGGAGCCCACAAGCACAAGCACACGCACCGTCACCGCAGCTGATGGCCCAGAGGCTGTCGTGCTGACGGCAGGCGCCGGTATGCGGCTGCTGCTGGCCAGCGCTGTGCTCGCCGTGCTGTGGCTGGCCGTGGGATGGGCCTTGACGTGAGTGCTGCAAATGTGGCCGCAGTCACTTTGCGGGACCTGACGGTGTCGTACCGCGGCCACCCCGCGGTGCACCACCTCAGCGGCACCTTCATGGCTGGCACGCTGACGGCCGTGGTCGGGCCCAACGGGGCCGGCAAGAGCAGCCTGCTCAGTGCGATGGGCGGCACGATCCGCGGCTTCGAAGGCAACATCGAGCGCGACCCGGCTTTGCAGCTGGCCTACCTGCCGCAGGCCTCGGCGCTGGATCGCAGCTTCCCGGTGCGCGTGCACGAGGTGGTTGCCATGGGCCTGTGGTCGCGCATCGGCAGCTTTGGTGGCCTGCGGCCTGAAGACCGAAACCGCGTCGACCAGGCGCTGGCCGCCGTGGGCCTGAGTGGATTCGCCGCTCGCTGGCTGGGCGAGTTGTCCGCCGGCCAGGCCCAGCGAGTGCTGTTCGCGCGCGTGCTGATGCAGGACGCCGGTCTGATCCTGTTGGACGAGCCCTTCAACGCCATCGATGCGCGCACCACGGCCGATCTGCTGGCGCTGCTGCACTGCTGGAAGCATGAGGCACGCACCGTGGTTGCCGTGCTGCACGACATCGAGCAGGTGCGCGAACACTTCGAACAGGTGCTGTTGCTGGCCCGTGAACGCGTTGCCTGGGGGCCGACGGCCGAGGTGCTGAAGGCCGAACACCTGTTCAAGGCGCGCCAAATGGCCGAGGCCTGGGACGACGCGGCGCCGCGCGGCGAGGTGTCGGCATGAGCGCCGCGCCGGGCCGCCCCAAGCAAGCTCGCATCCCCGCGGGGGATCGACTGCAGTACTCGGCTGTCGAGGGGTGCACATGAGTCCGCTCTTTGTGTTCTTGCTGGAACCCTTCGTCGAGTTCCCGTTCATGCGCCGAGCGCTGGTGGGCACGCTGGCGCTGTCGCTGGGCTGTGCGCCCATCGGCTGCGTGCTGGTGCTGCGCCGCATGAGCCTGGTGGGCGATGCCATGGCGCACGCCGTGCTGCCTGGGGCCGCCGCGGGTTTCCTGCTGGCAGGGCTGTCGCTGCCGGCTATGAGCCTGGGTGGCTTCGTCGCCGCGCTGGCCGTGGCGCTGGCCGCCGGCTTCGTCACGCGCAGCACGCCGCAGCGCGAAGACGCCAGTTTCGCGGCCTTCTACCTGATCGCTCTGGCGCTGGGGGTGCTGCTGGTGTCGCTGCGCGGCAGCCAGATCGACCTGATGCACATGCTGTTCGGCAGCGTGCTGGCGGTGGACGACGTGGCGCTGCTGCAGCTCGCCGTGGTGGCCAGCGTCACGCTGTGGGCCCTGGCGCTGATGTACCGGCCGCTGGTGCTGGAGAGCTTCGACCCCTGCTTCCTGCGCAGCGTGGGTGGCCCTGGTGCTCGTGCGCACATGCTGCTCCTGGTGTTGCTGGTGGCCAACCTGGTCAGCGCCTTCCAGGCCCTGGGTACGCTGATGGCCGTCGGTTTGATGATGCTGCCGGCAGCCGCAGCGCGTTTCTGGGTGACCAGCCTGCCGGCAATGGCTGCGTTGTCGGTAGCCGTCGGCGCTGCATCCGGCGCGGCCGGCTTGCTGCTGAGCTACCACGCCGAGTTGCCGTCCGGCCCCTGCATCGTGCTCGTCTGCGGTTTGGCCTACATGGCATCGGTTCTGTTTGGCGCCCGCGAAGGCATCGTCACGCGGCGGCTGCAGGCCGCATCTCACCTGACCCGTTGAACACCATGACCCTGAACCGCCGTCAGACATTGAAAATGGGCGGTGCCGCCCTGGCCGCACTGCATCCCCTGGCCCTCCGCGCGCAAGCCCCGGCTCCCCGCGTCGTCGCCAGCTTTTCCATCCTGGCCGACATGGCGCGGGAACTCGCACCCGCCGGTGTGCAGGTCACCGCGCTGGTCGGGCCCAACGCGGACGCCCATGTCTACGCGCCGAGCCCCGCCGACGGCAAACGTCTGGCCGAGGCCGACCTGGTGTTGATCAACGGCCTGGGTTTCGAGGGCTGGATCGAGCGCATGGTCAAAATTTCCGGCTACCGCGGCACGGTCGCCGTGGCCAGCCAGGGCATCCAGGCACGAACGGGCGGTCACCACGGCACGGACCCTCATGCCTGGCAAGACCTGACACTGGCGCGGCGATACGCCAGCAACATCAGCGCGGCCTTCATCCAGCGTTGGCCCGCGCAGCGCGACGAGATCGCCCGACGCGACGCGGATTACGGGGGCCGCATCGGAAGCCTCGACCGACAGGTGCGCGAGTGGCTGAGCGTCGTGCCACGCGCCCAGCGCCGCGTGATCACCTCCCACGACGCCTTCGGCTACTTCGGTGCCGCTTACGGCGTGGACTTCCTGGCACCGCAGGGCTGGACCACCCACAGCGAACCGTCGGCGGCCGCGGTGGCGCGCCTGATCCGCCAGATCAGGAAGGACGGCGTGCGCGCGATCTTCATCGAGAACATCAGCGACCCCCGCTTGGTCGAGCGCATCGCCAGCGAGGCCGGCGTGCGCATCGGCGGAACGCTGTACTCCGATGCCCTGTCCAAACCCGACGGACCTGCGCCGACCTACCTGCGCCTGATCGAACACAACGCGCGCAGCCTGGCTGCCGCGCTGCAGGCCTGAATCACCACTGCCACCCACCTGAGGAGATCCGATGAACCGACCGACCCTTGTTTTGTGGATGACTTGCCTGTCCTTCGCTGCGGCCCCAGCCTGGTCGGCGGGCAAGGCGCACGAACACGGCGCGCTGAAGCTCGACGTGGCGATCGAAGGCAACAAGCTCACGATCGCGATGGAAGCACCGCTGGACAACCTGCTCGGCTTCGAACGCGCGCCACGCACCGACGCCGAGCGCAAGGCGGCCGCCGAGGTACTGGCCCGGCTGCGAAGCCCGAACCAGGGCAAAGCGCTGTTCAGCGCAGACGCCTCCGCGCAATGCACCCTGAGCAAGGCCGACGTGCAGGCGCCGGTGCTTGAGCCCGGCGCCAAGCCGGCACCGAAGGACGAACATGCCGACCTGGATGCGAGCTACGAGTTCAGCTGCGCGCAGCCTGCCGAACTGCGCAGCCTGGACGTCGGGCTTTTCGACGCCTACAAACGCATCCAGCGCATCGATGTACAGGTGGCGGGGCCGAAGTCCCAGTCGAAGGTGACCTTGAAGCGGCCGGCGCGCAGTGTCAAGCTGGTGCGGTGAACAGCGACCGCGTGAATGGCCCGCTGGCATAGCGCCGAACGGCAGCTAACTGGGGTAAGCCGGAACGGCGGGAACTGGCCGGGTGCTGCCCGCCACCTCGCTCGCCCGTGCGGCCGCTGCCCAACGCATTGCGGGCATTCAATGCCCAGTGGCCGTGCGCTCCGTGCGAGTCTGGACCGAAGGGCCGCCACGAGTGGATCGAAGCTCGGAGAGGTTGCCGTTGATGATGTACTTCCATAGATCACCGAGCGGCAAGTCGTCTGGTCCCCTGCCCTGCCATTGCCCAGCACAGCGAATCAGGAAGCGCGGCCGGCCGGCGCGGCGTATCGCCTGGGAGCGCAAGAATTTACCGTCAGCGCAACTCAACCCGTCGATCGCCCGATAAGCCGCATGGATGCTAGATCTTGCGGCCGGAATTTACCGTCAACGTGGGAATCGCCATGACGGAAAATTTCTCGCGTGAACTCGACGCGACATTTTTACCGTCAGATTGAAGGGCATCCCAGCGATAGATCTCGATAGATCTCGACATAAGTTTTCCTTTCGAATCAACTGGTTGGGTCGACTTTCCGATAGATCTCGATAGACCCCGATAGCTCTCGAAAGCTACTCCCACTCAATCGTCGCCGGCGGCTTGCCCGAGATGTCGTACACCACACGGTTGATGCCGCGCACCTCGTTGATGATGCGATTGCTGACGCGGCCCAGCAGTTCGTGTGGCAGGTGCGCCCAGTGTGCGGTCATGAAGTCCTGCGTCTGCACCGCGCGCAGGCTCACCACCCACTCGTAGGTGCGGCCGTCGCCCATCACGCCCACGCTCTTGACCGGCAGGAACACGGCGAAGGCCTGGCTCGTCTTGTCGTACCAGCTCTTGCCGTCCCCGTCCGTTGTCGCTCTCAGTTCCTCGATGAAAAGGTGATCGGCACGGCGGAGAAGATCGGCGTACTCGCGCCTGACCTCGCCCAGGATGCGCACGCCCAGCCCCGGACCGGGGAACGGGTGCCGATACACCATCTCCGGCGGCAGGCCGAGCGAGATGCCCAGCGCGCGCACCTCGTCCTTGAACAGCTCGCGCAGCGGCTCCAGCAGCTTCAGGTGCAGCGTCTCGGGCAGGCCGCCGACGTTGTGGTGGCTCTTGATGGTGGTGGCCTTCTTGGTCTTGGCACCGGCGGACTCGATCACATCGGGGTAGATCGTGCCCTGCGCCAGCCAGCGGGCGTTGGCGATCTTCGCGGCCTCTTCCTGGAACACGTGCACGAACTCGCGCCCGATGATCTTGCGCTTGGCCTCGGGGTCGGCCACGCCGGCCAGCTCGCTCATGAAGCGCTCGGAGGCATCGACGTGAATGAGCTTCAGGCCCATGTGCTTCTGGAACGTGTCGACTACCTGCTCCGCCTCGTTCAGGCGCAGCAATCCCGTGTCGACGAACACGCAGGTGAGCTGCGCGCCGATGGCCCTGTGGATCAGCGCCGCCGCCACCGAGGAGTCGACGCCGCCCGACAGCCCGAGAATGACCTCCTCATCGCCGACCTGCGCGCGGATCCGGTCCACCGCCTCGGTCACGTAGTCCGGCATGTTCCAGTCGCCGCGGCAGCCGCAGATCTCGCGCACGAAGCGCGTGAGGATCGCCGTGCCCTGCAGCGTGTGCGTGACCTCGGGGTGGAACTGCACGGCGTAGAAGCGCCGGTCCTCGTCGGCCATGCCGGCGATCGGGCAGCTCGGCGTGGAGGCCATCAGCTTGAAGCCGGGCGGCAGCTCGGTCACCTTGTCGCCATGGCTCATCCAGACCTTGAGCATGCCGTGGCCCTCTAGGGTGGCGAAGTCCTGCAGCCCGTCCAGCAGCCGGGAGTGTCCGCGCGCGCGCACCTCGGCGTAGCCGAACTCGCGGTGATGGCCGCCTTCGACGCGACCGCCCAACTGCTGCGCCATGGTCTGCATGCCGTAGCAGATGCCCAGCACCGGTACGCCGAGGTGGAACACCTCCTCGGGCGCGCGGTCGGTGGACTCCTCGTAGGCCGACATGTGCGAGCCCGACAGGATCACGCCCTGCGGCGCAAACGCGCGAATGAAGCCGGCGCCGACGTCGCTCGGATGGATCTCGCAGTACACGCCAGCCTCGCGCACGCGACGCGCAATGAGCTGGGTGACCTGCGAGCCGAAGTCCAGGATCAGGATGCGCTGATGGTGCATGGCGTTCTCAGGGTTCAGGCGAGCCAGCCGATCAGCCAGACGGTGATGCCGGCTACGGTCATCGGCAGCGCGTAGACGATTGGCCAGTCGGCCTTGGTCGCCTGCAGGATGAGGTTCAGGCAAATGAGGCCCAGCCCCGCCGAGCGCAGCAGGGCCGGGCCATCGCCCGCCTGCAACTGGGCCGGCAGGTGGTAGGCGATGAAGACGACGATGACCGCGCCGATCACGCCCCAGGCTGTGGTCCAGACCTGCACGAAGCGCTTGCGCCCGGGGCTGATGTCGCGCGCTGGCGCTGCGGCCGCGCGCTGCTGCCGCTTACTCGACACGGTAGTTCGGCGCTTCTTTGGTGATCTTCACGTCATGTACGTGGCTCTCGCGCATACCGGCGCTGGTGATCTCGCAGAACTCCGCTCGGGCGTGCATCTGCTCGATGGTGGCGCAGCCGCAATAGCCCATGCTGGAGCGCAGGCCGCCGGCGAGCTGGAAAATGATGGCCAACACCGAGCCCTTGTAGGGCACCATGCCCTCGATGCCCTCGGGTACGAACTTGTCGACGTTGGCATCGTTGTCCTGGAAGTAGCGCTCCGCCGAGCCTTTCTGCATCGCGCCCAGCGAGCCCATGCCGCGGTAGCTCTTGTACGAGCGGCCCTGGTAAAGGATGACCTCGCCCGGCGCCTCCTCGGTGCCGGCGAACATGCTGCCCATCATCACGCTCGAAGCGCCCGCGGCCAGCGCCTTGGCGATGTCCCCGCTGTAGCGGATGCCGCCATCGGCCACCAGCGGCACGCCGCTGCCCTCCAGCGCGCGGGCCACGTTGGCGATCGCCGTGATCTGCGGCACGCCGACACCCGCCACGATGCGTGTGGTGCAGATCGAGCCCGGCCCGATACCCACCTTCACGCCGTCGGCGCCGGCCTCGACCAGCGCCCGGGCGGCGGCGGCGGTGGCGATGTTGCCGCCGACCACCTGCACTCGCGGAAAGTTCTTCTTGACCCACCGCACGCGGTCGAGCACACCCTGGCTGTGGCCGTGGGCAGTGTCGACAATGAGCACGTCGACGCCAGCCCGGACCATGCGCTCGGCGCGCTCCTCGGAGTCGGTGCCCGTCGAGATAGCGCCGCCGACCAGCAGCTTGCCCAGCTCGTCCTTGGCGGCCAGCGGGTGTTCGACGGCCTTGGTGATGTCCTTGACCGTAACCAGGCCGCGCAGCTCGAACTCGCCATTCACGACGATCACGCGCTCGAGGCGGTGCCGGTGCATGAGCGCCTTGGCCTCATCGAGACTGGCGCCCTCCCGGACGGTGACCAGACGCTCGCGCGGAGTCATGACCTCCGCCACCCGGGCATCCATGCGGGGCTCGAAACGCAGGTCGCGGTTGGTGACGATGCCCACCACCTGCGTGCCCTGCACTACCGGCAAGCCGGAGATCTTATTGCTGCGCTGCAGCTCGATGGCCTCACGTACCGTGATGTCGGGCGAGATGGTGATCGGATCGCGCAGCACGCCGGCCTCGTGGCGCTTGACCTTGAGCACCTCGGCGGCCTGCGCCTGAGGACTGAAATTCTTGTGGATGATGCCTATGCCGCCTTCCTGCGCCAGAGCGATCGCCAGGCGGGCCTCGGTCACCGTGTCCATGGCGGCCGAGACGAGGGGCAGATTCAGCAGGATCTGGCGTGAAAGTCGGGTCGCGAGGCTGGTCTCGCGGGGGAGGACGGCCGAAAAGGCCGGCAGCAGGAGCACGTCATCAAAGGTCAACGCCTTCTGGGTCAACCGCATGGCAATCCTCATGACGCAAAAGCGGAGTGTAAGGCAGCCACGTCCACGTCCCGGCTCGAGGCCACTAGGCGTCGCGTGACCACCGACTCATTGGATGCTTGTGCAGACGACGCGGACCTCTAAAATAACGTTATTCCATAGTTAGGCAGGTGGCGGCCCTCGATGCGGACTTCCTCGAAGCGATTGCCGGCCGTTGTGGCCGCTCTGATGCTCGCGCTGGCCTGCAGCGACGCGGCCCTCGGGCAGTGGGCCTGGAGGGACGAGAACGGCCGGCTGGTCTTCTCGGACCGTCAGCCCCCGGCCAACATCAAGCCCGAGAACATCGTGCGCCAGCCAGGCCAGTCCGGCATCGCCCGCCCGTCCGGCGAAGCCGCACCGGCAGACTCCGCCAAGGCAGCGCCGCGCACCGCGGCCGAACGCGAATTGGAGTTCCGCAAGCGCCAGACCGAGCGGGCGGACGCAGAGCGCAAGCAGGCCGAGGAGCAGGCCAGCGTCTCTCGCCGCAATTCCGATTGTGAGCGAGCACGCGGCTACCTGCGCTCGCTCGAAGATGGCGCGCGCATCGTCCGAACCGACCCGCAGGGCAATCGCGAGTTTCTCGACGACGCACAGCGTACTGCCGAGATAGCCCGCGCGCGCGAGGCGGTAGCGCGCAGCTGCACCGGCTGACCCGCAACGGTCCGGGGCTACGTCTGCTTTGGACCTCAGTCCGGCCCCGCGGTCGATCTAGATTGCCTGGCGTCGCCGCCGAACTTCGGCACGCACTCGCCGGGCCTCCCTGGGATCGATCGCCAGTGGCCGATACACCTCGATGCGGTCACCCGGCTGCACCGGCTCGGCGCCTTGGCGCGGCTGGTTGAATACCCCCAGATCCAGCACCTGTCCGCCCAGTTCCGGCGCGAGTTCGAGCAGGCCACTGGCCAGCACCGCCTCGGCCAGCGTCGCGCCGGCCCCAATTTCAACCGGCAGCACGAGCTGGCGCCGCGGCGACAGGTACACCACGGTGGCCGCCACCGGCACGCCGTCAGCGCATGCCATAGACCGCCTCGGCACGCCGGGTGAAGGCGTCGATCATCGAGCCGGCAATGCCCTCGAACACCGGCGCCACGGCGCGGCCGACGATCCCGGTGGCGAACTGGAAGTGCAGGTTCAGGTGCACCTTGCAGGCATCGTCGCGCAGTTGCGTGAAGGTCCATTCTCCCGACAGGCGCCTGAAGGGGCCGGCCACCAGTTGCATGCGGATCAGCCGCGGCGCGTCGTTGTGGTTGAGGGTGGTGAACTCGCTCCTGACGCCGCGGTAGTCGATCTGCACCGTGGCCTCGATGTCGCCGTTGGGCTGCGGCCGCAGGCGGGCACCGGCACACCAGGGCAGGAACTTCGGATAGTCCTTGACGCCGGCCACCAGCCCGAACATCTCTTCGGCGCTGTAGGGGACGAGGACGGAGCGTTCGACGCGATGCATGGTGAGTCGGCCGCGCGGGCCCGCAGGCCGCGTTGCTACGATGACATTTTACGTTGACCGCGCATGAGCATCGCCCAGAACAAGAAGGCCTTTCACGACTACGGCATCGAGGAGCGCTTCGAGGCCGGTCTCGTGCTCGAAGGCTGGGAGGTCAAGAGCATCCGCGCCGGGCAGGTGCACCTGAAGGAGGCTTACGTGATCGTGCGCAACGGCGAGATCTTCCTGCTCAATTCGCACGTCGCGCCGCTGAAGACCGCCTCCACCCACATCCAGCCCGAGCCCACTCGCACGCGCAAGCTCCTGCTCAAAGCAGCGGAAATCCGCAAGCTCATCGGCAAGGTCGAGCGCGCCGGCTATGCGCTGGTGCCGCTCGACCTGCACTACGTCAAGGGCCGCATCAAGCTGGAGATCGGCCTTGCCAAAGGAAAACGGCAGTTCGAGAAGCGCGACGCGCAAGCCGAGAAGGACTGGAAGCGCGAGCAGAGCCGGCTGCTCAAGCAGCGCAGCCGATGACCATGGCAGCGGGCGAATCGATGACCAAGGGCACGCCGCTTGCCTCGGCCTTCGCCGAAGCAGGCGGCGTGCAGCGCGTGTTCGACGGTAAGGCGCACGACTACGAGCGCGGCCGGCCGGGCTATCCGACCGCGCTCTATGAGCACATCGAAAGCCTATTCGGTCGCGGCACCGCGCTGTCGATCGCCGACATCGGCGCCGGCACCGGGCT
This sequence comes from Burkholderiales bacterium, assembly GCA_020248865.1. GTDB lineage: Bacteria > Pseudomonadota > Gammaproteobacteria > Burkholderiales > Burkholderiaceae_F > JALHMQ01. Next base: position 20,186 of record JADCGS010000010.1, read on the forward strand.
GTTCACCCGCGGCTGGCTGGAGCGCGGCCATCGGGTGGTTGCAGTGGAACCGAACGACCCGATGCGCGAGGCCGCCGACGCCATGCTGCGGGGCCAGCCCTCCTATCGCAGCGTGAACGGATCGGCCGAGGCGACCAGCCTGGCCGACGCCAGCGTCGATCTCGTCACGGCCGCGCAGGCCTTCCACTGGTTCGACACGCTGGCCTTCCGCGCCGAGTCGCTGCGCATCCTTCGGCCAGAGGGGCTGGCAGCGATCGTCTGGAACGACCGCGACGACGACGGCCTGAATCGCGATCTGAGCGCGCTCTTCGCAACCTTCGGCGGCGCCCGGCGTACGGCCATCGCAGCGGGCCTCGTCAAGGACGAGGCGATCGGCCGATTGTTCGGCCATGGTGGCGTGCAGGCGTGGAGCACCACCCACTCGGAACCGCTCGACGCGCCCGGGCTCGCCGCGCTTGCCTTCTCGCGCTCGTTCATGCCGCCACGAGACAGTGCTCAGGGCAGCGCGGCGCAACGCGCGGTGCAGGAGATCTTCGACCGCTGGGCGCATGACGGACGCGTGCGCGTCGGCTACGTCACCCGTGCGCTGGTCGGTCGGCCGGCGTGATCAAGCGTTGAGCCATTTGGCCTGGCGCGCCATCTTCTGCAGGGATGCGAAGTCGCGCACGCCCTGTTGCCAGGCCCTGGGCAGCAAACGCGTGGCCAGCAATCCGGTGGCGAAGGCGTCGGCTGCCGCTGAGTGCCGGACCGACACGCTGATGCTGTAGCGCGCCAGCCATTCATCGAGCGACTTGAGCTTGGCCTCGGGATCCACCGCCGGCGCCAGTTCGGCCAGGTCCAGCCAGGGGTTGTCGAAGGGCTGGTTGACGAAGACCTTCACCGCCCGGGCCAGGAAACCGCGATCGAATGGCGCGTGGAAGGCGATGATCGGGCTGGCCCGGACAAAGTCCAGAAAGGCGCGCGTCGCCTCGGCCGGATCGACACCCTGCTCCTGCGCCTGCACGCCGATGCCGTGCACCAGGATGTTCTCGCGCGAGCTGGCGGTACTCTGGCGACAGACAATCTCGATGGCCTCGCCCGGCAGCACCCGGCCATCGCTGCGCATGGCCACGCCGCCGATCGAGATCAGGCCGTCCTTCGTGGGGTCGAAGCCGCTCGTCTCCACGTCGACGACGACCCAGCGCTGCGGCCCCTCGTCGGCCGCCACGCCCCGCAGGCGCCGGAACCAGTCGAGCATGCCGGTCAGCCCGGGTAGTCCAGTTCCAGCCGCTGCTGGGCCTTGCGGGCCTGGCGCAGCGCTTCCCTGAGGATGCGCCGGTCGAGCGCCGACAGCTCGCGCGGATCGACGCGGTTCGGGTTGGCCTCGCCCGGCCCGCCGCGCTCGCTGCGCCGGTGCTGAGCATTCAGCCGCATCAGCTGCAGGAACTCGAAGGCGTCGATCCAGGCGGCGACATCGCCGACTGTCAGCCGCCCGACCTCCGCCAATCGCCTGAAGCGCTCGGCCGTGCCGGTCTCCTGCACGCCGGCGGCCAGCGCCCAGATGCGCGCGGCGTCGACGAAGGGAACGGTGCCATTGAGCTTGAGGTCCACCGGCGCGCTGGCGGCATCGCCGAGCAGCGCCTCCAGCATGCCGCCGGCCGGCGGCCGGTTGCGCAACGCGTTGTCCGACATCTGCTTGAGGAAGCGAGGCGTGCGCTGCGCGCGCGCCACCACGTCCTCGCGCAGCGCGGTGGCCAGCGCCCGGTTGCCGAAGATGCCGCGGAAGTCGAAGAAGATGCTCGCGTGCAGCAGCGCCTGCGGGTCGCCGCGCTCGATCCAGTCGGCAAACAGGGTCGCCCAGCCATCGGTGTCGGTGCACCACTGCGGGTTGCGCGCCATGATGTCGCCCTTGCAGAGCGGGAACCCGGCCTGCGCCAGCCCGACGTTGACCCAATCGGCCAGCTCGAGCAGCTGCTCGCGCGCCGCTGCACTTCGCAGGAACACGATGCCGTTGTCTTGGTCGGTAGCGATGGTCTGTTCGGCGCGCCCTTCGCTGCCCAGTGCCAGCCAGCAGAAGCCGTCGGGGTCGAGCTTGAAGCGCTCGCAGGCCAGCGCCAGCAGCCGCTGCGTCAGTTGATCATTCAGGTGGCTGATGAGCCGCGTGAGCTGCGCCGCGGCCACGCCCTGCGCAACCAGGTGATGCGACAGCCGGTTGATGTCCTGCGCCACGGCAGCCAGCGCCTCCGGGTTCGCGGCGCGCCGCAGGCCCGTGGCCAGTTGCCGCACCGACAGGCGCTGCAGCGTGAACAGATCGCGCTCCGACACCACGCCGACGACACGCGCCATGCCGCCGCGCGCCTGCAGCACGGGCACGTGGCGGATCGAATGCTCGGCCATCAGCAGTGTCGCGTCGGCCGCGGTCGCATTGGCGTCGAGGGTCATCACGTCGCGCGTCATCACTTCGCGGATCGGCGTGTCGAGCGGGCGCTGGGGCAGGATCACGCGGTCGATCAGATCGGTGCGCGTGAGGATGCCCAGCACCTGCTCGCCGCCGGGAAACTCCTCGGTGACGATGACCGAACCCACGTGCGCCTGGTTCATGCGGCCGAAGGCCTCGCGCAGACTGTCGTCGGGCCGGCAGGTGAGCGGCGCACCGCGCACCAGCGCTGCCAGCGACATCCCCATGGTGCGTTCGGCGCTGGCCTCTGCAGCGTAGGTGGCCTGCATGTGCTGACGCGACAGGTCGAGCAGGCTGCCCAGCCGGCGCCGGCAAAAGCCGGCAAATGGTTCGCTACGTTGGACCAGTTCGTTGAAGCGGGCGCGCGGCAGCAGCAGGCAGAAGGTGTCGCCGACGGCCACGTAGGTCAGCGTGACGGGGCGCTCGGCCAGCAGCGCGCCGACCGGAAAGCAGTCGCCCGTGGTGGCCTCGAAGGAGATGCGCTCCTCCTCGGTGCGACCGGTGCGCGGCTGCAGGCCGCGCACGCCGCCCTGCTTGACGATCCAGCAGTAATCGGCCACTGCCGGCGAGGGGGACAGCAAGGTCTCGCCGGGTGCGTAATAGGCGACCTCGACGTGGCTCAGCAGGAACTCGATGTCCGCCACCGCCATCTGCGAGAACGGCACATGGGGCTGGAGAATCTGCTTCAGTGCAAGGTTGATGGTCGGCGCACCCATCAGGCCCCCGCCGCCGCTTGTTCGTCGCGGGCCGCTGCCGCCCGCCCTGCTGGCCTAGTCGCCGCCTCCGCCGTCGCCGTCATGACCGTCTCCATTGCGCTGGTGGGCGGCACCGCCGGCTGCCGGGCCGGCCGAAGGGCCGGCCGCCGCGCCGCCGGAGGTGTCGCGGTGGCGCTTGCGGGCGCTCCAGATCATGAGCACCGCCGCCACCAGCCCGAAGAGTGCAAGCCACAGTTCCATGGCGCAAGGCCCTCAGCGGATTACCGAGCCCGGCGTTGGCCCACTCTTGACGACCGTCATGGCCGCCGCAATGAGCGAGGACACGTCGGACATGTTGGCCGGAACGATCAAGGTGTTGTTGGTCTTGGCCAGTTGGCCGAAGGCCTCGACGTACTTCTCCGCCACCCGCAGATTGACGGCCTCCATGCCGCCCGCCTGCTGGATCGCCTGCCCCACCTTGCGGACGGCCTCGGCGGTGGCTTCCGCCACCGCCAGCACGGCCGCCGCCTCGCCCTGGGCGTTGTTGATCTGCGCCTGCTTGTCGCCTTCGGACTTGGCGATCGCGGCTTCCTTCTCGCCGGTGGCGATGTTGATCTGCTCCTGCTTGCGTCCCTCGGAGCTGGCGATGAGGGCGCGCTTCTCGCGTTCGGCCGTGATCTGCTGCTGCATCGCACGCAGGATCTCATTAGGCGGCGTCAGGTCCTTGATCTCGTAGCGCAGCACCTTGACGCCCCAGTTCATGGCCGCCTCGTCGATCGAGCTGACGATGCTCTGATTGATGAACTCGCGCTCCTCGAAGGTCTTGTCGAGCTCCAGGCGGCCGATCACCGAGCGCAGCGTGGTCTGCGCCAGCTGCGTGATGGCGATGATGTAGTTGGAGGAGCCGTAGCTGGCGCGCTGCGGGTCGGTGACCTGGAAGTACAGCACGCCATCGACCGCAAGCTGGGTGTTGTCGCGCGTGATGCAGACCTGGCTCGGAACATCGAGCGGCACCTCCTTGAGGCTGTGCTTGTAGGCCACGCGGTCGATGAATGGGATCACGATGTTCAGGCCCGGACCCAGGGTCGCGTGGTACTTGCCCAGCCGCTCCACCACCCAGGCGTGCTGCTGCGGCACGATGCGCACCGCCTTGACGATGAAGGTGATCACCACCACCAGGACGACGAGCGCCACGATGGTCAACCCGTCGGGCATGAAAGAGTTCATGAAAGCTCTCCGAAAAGCCGAATGCCAGGGCGCGGCAGCAGACCGCCGGCTCAGCGGCGCGGCGCCACGATCAGGCGGTTGGACTGGATATCGCGGATGACGAACTCGCCGGGCGCCGGCTGCTCGCCGGCGGCCAGCTCGATGTCCCAAAGCGCGCCGCGGTAGGACGCGCGCGCGGTACGGGTGGGGCTCCAGTGCTCCACCCGCACCACCTGCCCGACGTCCATGTTCTGCAGGTCGTTCGCGCCGGCCGGATGCAGGCCGCGCGTCTTGCGCAGCCACAGCGAGCCGCCGAAGCCGATCACCGCCGCCACCAGCAGCTGCAGCGGCAATCCGGCCCCGAGCAACGCCGCCACGCCGGCCGCGCCGGCTGCCAGGGCGATGACCATCAGATAGAACGTTCCGGTGAGCAGCTCCGCCACCAGCAGGCCGAAGCCGAGCACGAACCACCACACATAGCCGCTCATCGTCTTGTCCTGTTGCCTGCCTGTGTCATGCCCGAGAGGCTACCCGATCGCAGAGGCGGAGCAATCGAGACTGGACCGGATGCCGGCGCGGACGACAGGCCGACATGATGAAGGGACCAAGGCGCAGCCGGGCGCAAGGAGGGATCGGCGACGTAGCGCCGGCGCCGGCACCGGCGGCGGGTAATCCCAGCCAAAACTGCGCCGCCCCGGGCCGTCACAGCAGGCAGGCCGCAGCGCCCCTCCCCGGTCGGCGCCGCACCGGCGGCACGCCGTCACTGCGCCAGCCGCTTCCAGGTCTCGACCACGGTATCGGGGTTCAGCGAGATGGACTCGATACCCTGCTGCATCAGCCAGGCTGCAAAATCGACGTGGTCCGACGGACCCTGGCCGCAGATGCCGATGTACTTGCCCTCGTCGCGGCAGGCCTTGATGGCAGTGGCCAGCAGCGCCTTGACGGCCGGATCGCGCTCATCGAAACCCTCGGCCACCAGGCCGGAGTCGCGGTCCAGGCCGAGCGTCAACTGGGTGAGGTCGTTGGAGCCGATGGAAAACCCGTCGAAGAACTCGAGGAACTCGTGGGCCAGCAAGGCATTGCTCGGCAGCTCGCACATCATGATCAGGCGCAGGCCGTCCTCGCCCCGCTTCAGGCCGTTGTCGGCCAGCAGCTCGGTCACGCGGCGGGCCTCGTGCAGCGTACGCACGAAGGGCACCATGATCTCGACATTGGTCAGGCCCATGGTCGTGCGCACGCGCTTCAGTGCTGCGCACTCCATGGCAAAGCACTCGGCAAAGCTGGGCGCGATGTAGCGCGAGGCGCCGCGAAAGCCGAGCATCGGGTTCTCCTCATCCGGCTCGTAGCGGCTGCCGCCGATCAGCTTCTTGTACTCGTTGCTCTTGAAGTCGCTCATCCGCACGATGACGGGCTTCGGCCAGAAGGCCGCCGCAATGGTGGCGATGCCCTCGGCCAGGCGCGCCTCGAAGAAGGCACGTGGACTGGCGTAGCCCCGCGCCAGCGACTCCACGGCGCGCCTGAGTTCGTCGTCCAAGCGCGGGTAGTCGAGCACCGCCTTCGGGTGCACGCCGATGTTGTTGTTGATGATGAACTCCAGCCGCGCCAGGCCGACGCCGGCATTGGGCAGCGACTGGAAGTCGAACGCCAGCTGCGGATTGCCGACGTTCATCATGATCTTGACGGGTATGTCGGGCAGCGTGCCCCGGCTGACGGTCTCCACCTCCATTTCGAGGCGGCCCTCGTAGATGTTGCCGGTGTCGCCCTCGGCGCAGGAGACGGTCACCTCGCCAGCCTGCGCCAGCGTCTCGGTCGCATCGCCGCAACCCACGACGGCCGGGATGCCCAGCTCGCGCGCGATGATCGCTGCGTGGCAGGTGCGGCCGCCGCGGTTGGTGACGATGGCGGCGGCCCGCTTCATCACCGGCTCCCAGTTGGGATCGGTCATGTCGGTGACCAGCACGTCGCCGGGCTGCACCTCGTCCATGCGCGCGGCAGCGTCGATCACCCGCACCCGACCGATGCCGATCTTCTGGCCGATCGCGCGTCCGGTGGCCAGCACTTGCGAGGACCCCTTGAGCTTGAAGCGCTGCTGCGCCTCGGCGCCCGCCTGCGACTGCACCGTCTCGGGCCGCGCCTGCAGGATGTACAGGCGCCCGTCGATGCCGTCCTTGCCCCACTCGATGTCCATCGGCCGGCCGTAGTGCTGCTCGATCTTCACCGCGTAGCGCGCCAGCTCCAGCACGTCCTCGTCGCTGAGCGAGAAGCGATGGCGATCGGCATCGGCAACGTCCACGGTGCGCACCGTGCGGCCGCCCGCGCCGGCCTGCGCCGCCGGCTCGAACTCCATCTTGATGAGCTTCGATCCCAGGCTGCGGCGGATGATCGGGAACTTGCCGGCCGCCAGCATCGGCTTGTGCACGTAAAACTCGTCGGGGTTGACCGCGCCCTGCACCACCGTCTCGCCCAGGCCGTAACTGGCGGTGATGAACACCACGTCCCGAAAGCCCGATTCGGTGTCCATGGTGAACATCACGCCAGCAGAGCCGTGGTCCGAGCGGACCATGCGCTGCACCCCGGCCGACAGGGCCACCTCGGCATGGGTGAAACCCTTGTGCACGCGGTAGGCGATGGCTCGGTCGTTGTACAGGGAGGCAAACACGTGGCGGATGCGGTCGAGCACGGCGTCCACGCCGACCACGTTCAGGTAGGTCTCCTGCTGACCCGCGAAAGAGGCATCCGGCAGGTCCTCGGCGGTGGCGCTCGACCGCACCGCCACCGCAATGTCGTCCGCAGCATCGGCCCGCAGCCAGGCATGAAACTCGCGGATCTCGGCCTCCAGCGCTTCCGGCAGCGGCGCCGCCACCACCCAGGCCCGGATCTCGGCCCCGACCGCGGCCAGCGCCCTGACGTCCTCGACGTCGAGCGCCGACAGTCGGGCATGGATCCTCCGCTCCAGCTCGCTCTCGCGCAGGAACAGGCGGAAAGCCTCGGCGGTCGTGGCGAAGCCGTCGGGCACGCGGATGCCTTCCTCGGAGAGCTGACTCAGCATCTCGCCCAGAGAAGCGTTCTTACCGCCGACCGTCTCCACGTCGGTCATGCGCAACTGGCTGAACGGGATGACATGGCGTCCGCGCTGCATGGGCTGTCCTCTCTGAGGTCTTATGGGCTGCGTCGCTGGCGGCGGCTGCCTGCGGGGCCCAGGCAGGTCGCTATGCCAGAATCACCGGGATTTTACCGATGCACCGCAACACGGCCTGATCCCTTCCATGCCCGACCGCGACGGCTCCCACGAGCGCACCGTGTTCTTCGTGTCCGATGGCACCGGCATCACGGCCGAGACACTGGGACACAGCGTGATGACCCAGTTCGAATCGCTGCGCTATCGCCAGCTGCGCATGCCCTTCGTGGACAGTGCGGAGAAGGCCCGCGAGGCGGTGCAAAAGATCGCCGAGGCCGGCCGCCGCGACGGCCGGCGGCCGGTCGTGTTCTCCACGCTGGTGAACCCGGCCGTCAACGCGGAGCTGAAGGCGGCCGACGCGCTGCTGCTCGACCTGTTCGAGTCGTTCGTCGAGCCGCTGGAAATCGAGCTCGGCATGAAGTCGAGCCACTCGATCGGGCGCTCGCACAACATCTCGGACTCGGAGGAGTACAAGGCGCGGATCGAGGCCATCAACTTCGCCCTGGCACACGACGACGGCCAGAGCTCCAAGGGGCTGCAGCAGGCCGACGTGATCCTGGTGGGCGTGTCGCGCAGCGGCAAGACACCGACCAGCCTGTACCTGGCCATGCAGTACGGCCTGAAGGCCGCCAACTATCCGCTGATTCCCGAGGACTTCGACCGCGACGCACTGCCCAGCGCGCTGCCTGCCCACCGGGCCAAGCTGTTCGGCCTGTCGATTGCCCCGGAGCGGCTGGCCGAGGTCCGGCACGAGCGGCGCCCCAACAGCCGCTACGCCGCGCTCGACAACTGTCGCCACGAGGTCGCCGCCGCCGAGCGACTGATGCGACGCGAAGGCATCCGCTGGCTGTCCTCCACCACCAAGTCGATCGAGGAAATCGCCGCGACCATCATGCAGGAGGTGCGGCTGGACCGGCGCAGCTACTAATCCGCCGCGCCGTTGATGCCGCCGTCGGCGGCGCCCGCGAGCCCAGCGCCCCGTCAGCCTGCTGCAAGGCAGGCGTAGGGGCCGGGTCAGGCCATCGTCAGACAGCGCGGGCAGCATGGCAATCCTGGCATGGAGCCGGGTTAGTCATCGGATCAAGGGGGCGAGGATGAACAGACGGATCGCGATCATGGCCGTGACGCTAGCGGCTGCGCTGATGATCAGCGCCTGCGGCGGCAGCAGGGGCTACAGCCGGGGCATCTTTCACGGACTGGTGATCGACAAGACCGAGGCCGAGGTCACCGACAAACTCGGCAAGCCCGAGTCGGTCGAGCAGATCGGCAGCGACGGCGTGCGCTACGTGTATCGCCGCAAGACCTTCGATCCCGACAACGCCAACATCATCGACGAGAAGACCTTCATCGACTTCGAGAAGAAGGCGGGCAAGATGATCGTGGTCGAGGTGAGCTTCGGCTGATCAGGCCGACCGCAGGAGCCGGCGGCGGCGCTCGAACAGACAGACCGCCGCCGCGCTGGCCACGTTGAGCGACTCGACGGCTGCCGCCAGCGGAATCGTCACGCGGGCGTCGCACAGGCGCAGCACCGCGGCCGAGACGCCCTGCCCTTCACTGCCGAACACCCAGCCGACAGCGCCGGTCGGCAGCGCGCAACTCCAGAGCGGCTCGGCATCGGCCGCCGTCGCGGCGATCAGTCGGCCGGCGAACTGCGCGCGCAGGTCGGCGGCGCCGACGGCTTCGCGCAAATCCAGCGCAAAGTGGGCCCCCTGCGCGCCGCGCAGCGCCTTCGGCGCCCATAGCGCCGCGGTGCCGGGCGCCGCCCAAACGGCAGGCACGCCGGCGGCGGCAGCCACGCGCAGCAGCGCTCCGACGTTGCCCGGGTCCTGCACGCCGTCCAGGTAGAGCAGATCGCCCGCCGCGCCCGCCACCCGTGGTGCCGGCACCTCAATCTCCAGCGTGAATCCGGCGCCCTGCTCGACCAGTGCCAGTGCGTCATACAGTGGCGCCGCCAGTCCGAACACAGGGGCCCGCGGCCAGCGCACCGACCAGCGCGGCGCCGGAACACCGTCACGCAGCAGCACGGCGCGCACGCCGACCTCGGCCGCTGCGACTGCCTCGGCCAAATGCTCGCCTTCGGCCAGCGTGCAGCCTTCGTCGCGCACCGCGCGCGGCTGGGTGGCCAGGCGCAACCAGCGGCGGTACCTGGGGTTGGCGGCGGAGGTGATGGGCGTCATCGAACAAGGTCACTGGCCGCAGCCGGCGGTGGCGGACACCAGGGCCAGCGCGGGGCCGTCGGCGGCCGCCTCATGCCACTTGCCGCGGCGCCGGCCCGATGAGGTTGCGCACCGGCGCAAACGAGCGCCGATGCAGGGCGCAGGGGCCGAGGCGCCGCAGGCTGGCCAGATGCTCCGGCGTACCGTAGCCGGCGTGACGGGCAAAGCCGTAGCCGGGATACTCGGCGTCGAAGGCGCGCATCAGGCCGTCGCGGTGCGTCTTGGCAAGGATGCTCGCAGCGCAGATGACCGGCTCGCAAGCGTCGCCGCCGATCACCGCGCGGGCCGGAATGGCAAGAACCGGCAACTGGTTGCCGTCGATCAGCGCGAACTGCGCTGCCGGCTGCAAGGCCTCGACCGCGCGCCGCATCGCAAGCAGGCTGGCCTGAAGGATATTGAGATGGTCGATCTCCGCGACGCTCGCCTCGGCAACAGCCCAGGCCAGCGCCTGCTCGCGGATCGCTTGCGCCGCCCGCTCGCGGGCGCCGGCCGTCATTGCCTTGGAGTCGCGCAGGCCGCCGATGCGCCGCTGCGGGTCGAGGATGACTGCGGCGGCCACCACCGGCCCGGCCAGCGGGCCACGCCCGGCCTCGTCCACGCCGCACAGCCGCGCGGCCGCACGCACCGGCACCTCGAACAGGTCGCCGCTCGCCATTGTCCGCCTCATCGCAGCCTCATGCCGACCTGTGCGCCAATCCGGCGTCGCTCTCGCCCAGGGTAGCGAGGATCGCCTCCGCCGTCAGGGCCGGCGTGTCGCGCCGCAGCCGCTCGTGCTGCGCGGCAAACTCGTGCAGCAGCGCCTGCACCGACGGCCCGCCGGCCAGGCAATGCGCCAGTGCGCGTGCCAGGCCCAGGGGCTCGACCGACTCCTGCAGGAACTCGGGCACGGCAAACCGTCCCAGCAGCACGTTGGGCAGGCTGAAGTACGGAATCACGGCCTGCCGCAGCGTGATCCGCTCGGTCAGCCAGGGCACGCGGTAAGCCGCGACCATCGGCCGCTTGAACAGCATCGCCTCCAGCGTGGCGGTGCCGCCGGCCAGGATCGTCGCATCGCAGGCCTCCAGCGCCTCGTGCGAGCGGCCGTCCAACAGCATCGTGCGCGCGGCATCGATTCCGCTGGAGCGCTGGATGCGTTCGACCAGGGGCCGCAGTGCCGGCATGGCCACCGGCACCACGCAGCGCAGTTGCGCATCGGCCGCTTGCAGCCGACCGACCGCGCCGAAGAAAGCCGGCGCCAGCGAGTCGATCTCCGCACGCCGGCTGCCAGGCAGCAGCGCCACCACCGGTGCAGTCGCCGGCAAGCCCAGCCGGGTCCGCGCGGCGGCGCGGTCCGGCTCTAGGGGGATGGTCCGCGCCAGCGGATGACCCACATAGGTGGCGCGAATACCGGCGCGGTCGAAGATCGCCTGCTCGAAGGGAAACACCAGCAGCATGTGATCGATGGCTGCGCGGATCTTCTCGATCCGCTGCGGCCGCCAGGCCCAGACGGCAGGGCTGACAAATTGCACCGTCGGCACGCCGGCGGCGCGCAGCCGCGCCGCCACGCCGAGATTGAAGTCCGGCGCGTCGACGCCGACGTACACACTGGCGGGCCAGTCGAGCAGACGCCGGATCAGGCGGCGCCGCAGCGCCAGCAGGCGCGGCAGATGCCGCAACACCTCCGCGTAGCCCCGCACCGACAGCTCGCCCACGTGATGCCAGGGCACGCAGCCGGCCGCGATCATGCGGTCGCCGGCAATGCCGGCGCACTGCGCCTGCGGCAGACGGGCGCGCAACTCGGGCAGGACCAGCGCCGCGAGCAGGTCGCCCGACGCCTCGCCCGCCACCAAGGCGATATGCGGTACGTTCCGCGCCGCACCCGAGCCCGGCGCGCTCGGCAACTCGTTGTCGGGGCGGCCCGGCGGGGTGGTCGGGCCACCCTCGCGCTGCGCGCTCAGGAATTCGCCCTTGGGGCGGCCCGGCGGGCTCATGATCTTCAGCTCCAGCGGCCGGGCGCCGGAGGCTAGCGGATGATGCCGCGCTGCGAGCCGACGACGAACTGCCGCAGCCGCAGGACATGGTCGGCGTGTTCGGGCTCGGCGGCGGCTTGACGTTCGAGTACCTCAGCCGCCTCGGCCACCGTGAGGCCCTCGCGATAGATGGTCTTGTAGGCGCGGCGCAGCAGCGCCACGGCCGCGGGGGCAAAGCCGCGGCGCTTGAGGCCTTCGCTGTTCAACCCATGCGGCGCGGCCGGGTTGCCCTGGCAGATCACGAACGGCGGCAGATCCTGCAGCAGGATGCTGCCGCCGCCGGTCATCGCATGGTCGCCGATGCGCACGAACTGGTGCACACCGGTGAGACCGCCGAGGATGACCCAGTCGCCGACCACCGAGTGCCCGGCCAGCGTGGCGTTGTTGGCCAGGACGCAGTGGTCGCCGACCTGGACGTCGTGCGCCACGTGGACATAGGCCATGACCCAGTTGTCGTTGCCGACGCGCGTGACTCCGCCCCCCTGCGCCGTGCCGGTGTTGAAGGTGCAGAACTCGCGGATGGTGTTGCCGTCGCCGATGACGAGCGCAGTGTCCTCGCCGCGGTACTTCTTGTCCTGCGGTTCACCCCCCAGCGCCGCGTGCGGAAACACCCGGTTCTCGCGGCCCAGGGTGGTGCGGCCGGTCAGGACGGCATGGGCACCGATGCGGCTGCCCGCCGCGACCCTGACCTGCGGCCCGATGACGGCATACGGGCCCACCTCGACGTCGGCATCGAGTTCCGCCGCCGGATCCACGACCGCCGTCGGATGGATGCGCGCCATGCTCAGCCCGCCAGCGCCGGGATCTGGCGATAGGCGCAGAGCAGCTCGGCCTCCGCCACGACCTGGCCCTCGACCAGGGCCCGACCGGAAAACTTGCCGATGCCGGCCTTCTCGCGCAGCAGTTCCACCTCCAGCCGCAACTGGTCGCCCGGGCCGACCTGGCGCTTGAAGCGCGCACCATCGATGCCCGCAAACAGGTACACCGCGCTCCGGTCGGCCGGCTTGTCGAGCGACACGAACGCCAGGATCGCGGCTGTCTGCGCCATGGCCTCGACGATCAGCACGCCCGGCATCACCGGATAGTGCGGAAAGTGCCCCATGAACACCGGCTCGTTGATGCTGACGTTCTTCAGCGCGGCGATGCGCCTGCCCTTCTCGATCTCCAGCACCCGGTCGACCAGGATGATCGGATAGCGATGGGGCAGGTGCTTGAGGATCTCGTGGATGTCCATCTTCATGCGGACGGCTTTCCTTGTGAGGTTGAGCGGGCGGCGGCCTCGAGGCTGCGCAGGCGGGCGCGCAGTTCGTCGAGGTGGCGCACGAGCGCGGCGTTGCGCTCCCAGTCGCGGTTAGGCATGAAGGGAAACACGCCGGAGTAGAAGCCGGCCGCCTTGATCGAGCGCGAGATCAACGTCCCGGCCGAAATGATGCAGCCGTCGGCGATCTCGAGGTGGCCGGCGATCATCGCCGCGCCACCGATCTGGCAGCCGCGGCCGATGCGCGCACTGCCCGCGATGCCGGCGCAGCCGGCCACCACGGTGTGCGCGCCGATGTGCACGTTGTGCGCCACCTGCACCAGGTTGTCGAGCTTGACGCCGTCGTCGATGACGGTGTCTCCCATGGTGCCGCGGTCGATCGTGGTGTTGGCGCCGATCTCGACGTCGTCGCCCACGCGCACCACGCCGGTCTGCGGGATTTTCAGGTAGCGCCCCTCGAAGGGCGCGAAGCCGAAGCCGTCGGCACCGATCACTGCGCCGCTGTGCACGATGCCGCGCGCGCCGATGCTGCAGCCGTGCATCAGGCTGACCCGGGGCGCCAGTACGGTGGCCGCACCCACGCGGGCTGCCTCACCGATGAAACTGCCGGCGCCGACCTGCGCGCCGGCGCCGATCAACGCCTGCGCCGCGATCACCGCCTGCGGTCCGATGGCCGCCAAGGGATCGATCTGCGCCGTCGGGTCCACGCAGGCCGTCGGATGGACGCCGGCTGGCCACTGCGGCTGCGCCGGCGCCAGCACCTGCGCGGCCAGCGCGAACCAGGCGTAAGGCGCCGGACAGGTGACCAGCGCGCCCTGCCCGCGGCCCTGGGGAAACAGCGCGGCGGCATCGTCTGGGCTCAGCACAATTGCCGTGGCCGCGCTGGCGGCGGCCTGCGCGCGGTAGCGGGCGTTGGAGAGGAATGCGAGCTGTCCCGGTCCACCGAGATCGAGCGGCGCTACGCCCGCGATCTCCTGCTCGGCGCGACCGGTTATGCGGGCCGAGAGCCGGCCGCGCGAGCGGTCGGCCACGGCGGCGGCGAGCTCCCCGAGCGGCAGCCCGGCCGTCGCCATCTACTTGCCGTTGTTCAGAGCGCGCAGCACCTTGTCGGTGATGTCCACCCGGGCGCTGAAGAACACGGCGTCCTGCACGATGAGGTCGAACTTCTCCTGTTCGGCGATCTGCCGCACGATGCGCTGGGCCCGCTCGAGAAGGCCCTGCAGTTCTTCATTGCGACGCTGGTTGAGATCTTCACGGAACTCGCGCTGGCGGCGCTGCAGGTCCCGGTCCAGTTCGGCCAGTTCGCGCTGGCGGCGGTTGCGGTCTGCCTCCGCCAGCACCGGTGCGTCCTTCTCGAAGCGCTCGGCCTGCGTCTTGAGCCGCCCAGCGAGCTCCTGCAGTTCGCGATCGCGCTTGGCGAACTCCTGCTCGAGCTTCTGGGTGGCAGCGCGCGCCGGGTTGGAGTCGCGCAGGATGCGCTCCGAATTGACGTAGCCGATCTTGATGTCCTGGGCCAACGCGGCCCCTGTGAGCACTAGCGACCAGGTCGCCGCCGCCAAAGTCACCGACCATCGCATGGACCTTCGCACCATCATGAGCCCCAGGGTTCGCCGAAACAGACCCGCATTTTGCCACGCGCGATCCACGCGGACCGGCATGGTCGCCGTGCCTAGAAACCGGTGCCGATCTGGAACTGGAACCGCTGTAGCCGATCCTGCGGCTTGGAACTGATCGGGTAGGCATAGGACAGCTTCAGCGGCCCGATCGGCGAGATCCAGGCCACACCAAGGCCCGCCGAGAAGCGCAGGTCGCCCAACCGTACGTTCTGGTCGTCGCCCCAGACCTGACCGAAGTCGGCAAACGCCAGCGCGCGCAGCGTGCGGTCGGCCCCGGGCAGCGGCGCAAGCGCTTCTAGCGAGCCGTTGAGGCGGCGCGTTCCTCCCAGTGGATCGCCGAACGAACCGTCGGGCAGCGCCTGGCGCGGGCCGAGTGTGCCCGATTGATAGCCGCGAACGGTGCCGATGCCGCCCGCATAGAAGTTCTTGAAGATCGGAAACGGCTTGCTGCCGTACGCACCGCCCACACCGACCTCGCCGTTGAAGGCCAGCGTGAGGCGATTGCCCAGCGGCTGGAAGTGCTGGTACTGGTAGGTCAGACGGTAGTACTGCAGGTCCAGCGCGGGCGTGCCCCACTCGACGAAGGCGCGCGTGAAGATGCCGCGGTTGGGCACCAGCAGGTTGTCGCGCGAGTCGCGCGACCAGCCCACGGTGGCGATCAAGGCCTCGCTGTTCTCGCCGAACTTGTTGACGTAGTCGATGTAGCGGATCGGGCTGAACGGCGTCAGGCTGATGTTGGTGCCTTCGTAGCCAAGGCCGAAGAACACGCGATCGAACTCGGTGAATGGCACGCCGTAGCGCACGGTGGCTCCACGCGACTCGAGGTCGACGCTGCCAAGCCCGAGCCGGGCCAGGTCGGAGCGGCGGTCGAACAGTTCAACGCTGCGGCTGACCCCGGCATCGTTGATGTAGGGGTCGACATAAGTCACCGCGAAGGTCTGCGTGGCCCGGCTGGTGTTGACCTCGAAGGTCACCGCGTTGCCGGTGCCGAACAGGTTCTGCTGCGTGAAGCTGCCCTGCAGGACGAGCCTCTCGGTGCTGGAGTAGCCGGCGCCCGCATTCACGCTGCCGGTGGGCCGCTCCTTGATGTTGACGTTGACATCGACCTGGTCGAGCGTGCCGGACACCGGCGGCGTGTCGATCTCCACTTTCTCGAAGTAGCCGAGTCGATCGATGCGGTCGCGCGAAAGCTTGACCTTCTCGGAGTCGAACCAGGCGCTCTCGAACTGTCGCATCTCGCGCCGGATCACCTCGTCCTTGGTGCGCGTGTTGCCGACGATGTTGACGCGCCGAACGTATACACGCCGCCCCGGATCGACGAGTATGGTGAAGGCCACCTCGCGCCGCTCGCGGTTGGGCTCGGGCACGGGATTGGCGCTGGCAAAGGCGTAGCCGAGGGCGGCAAAGCGGTCGGTGATGCGCTTGGAGACGTTGTTCAGGCGCTCCGCGTTGAAGGTTTCTCCGGGCTTGACGTCCACCAGCCGCCGCAGCTCCGAATCGAGTCCGAGCAGTTCGCCGGCCAGCTTCACCTCGGAGATGCTGTAGCGCTCGCCCTCGTTGATGTTGATGGTGATGTGGATCTGTTCCTTGTCCGGACTGATCGAAACCTGGGTCGACTCGATGTTGAAGTCCAGGTAGCCGCGGTTCAGGTAGTACGAGCGCAGCGTCTCCAGGTCGCCCTGCAGCTTCTGGCGCGCGTACTGGTCGCGCTTGGTGTACCAGGTGAACCAGGTCGGCGTCGACAGTTCGAGCTGGCGCCGCAGCGTGGCGTCCGAGTACGCCCGGTTGCCGGTGAAGCTGATGGTGCGGATGCGGGCCGGCCCGCCCTCCTCCACGTTGATGATGATGTTGACGCGGTTGCGCTCGACCGGTGTGACGGTGCTCGTGACCTGCGCGCTGTACAGGCCACGGCCCAGGTACTGGCGCTTGAGTTCCTGCTCGGCCCGCTCGAGCAGCGAGCGGTCGAACACGCGAGCTTCGGCCAGTCCAACCTCGCGCAGCGACTTCCTGACCTGGTCCTTGTCGAACTCCTTGATGCCGTTGAGCTCGACGGTGGCGATGGCCGGCCGCTCCTCGACGATCACCACCAGCACGTCGCCGTCGGCTTCGAGGCGCACGTCCTTGAACAGCCCGGTGGCAAACAGCGCGCGGATGGCAGCTACACCCCGCTCGGGGTCGAAGCGGTCGCCCACGCGCAGCGGCAGGTAGCTGAACACGGTGCCCGCCTCGGTGCGCGAGATGCCCTCGACGCGGATGTCGCGCACGGTGAACTCTTGCGCGGCCGCGCCCAGGCTGCAGGCGCACAGCACGGCTGCCGCGGCACGGCGAAGCGCACGCGGCGGGACCGGCCACGCCGGCGTCAGGCAGATCTGCGAATGGGGCACTGCAGGGGGACTAGAAGAGCAGCCGCGTCAGGTCGTTGTATAGCGCCAGGGCCGTCAGCATCACCAGCACGCCGATTCCGGCACGCTGGCCCCACTCAACGACCCAGTCGGCTGGTGGACTGCCCTTGACGATCTCAACGAGATAGTAAACCAGGTGCCCTCCATCGAGCATCGGGATGGGCAGCAGGTTGAGGACGCCCAAGCTGATGGATACGAGCGCAAGAAAGCTCAGGAACGCCGCCAGGCCGATGGTTGCCGTCTTGCCCGCGTAGTCGGCGATCGTCACCGGGCCCGAGAGGTTCTTCCACGAGGCCTCGCCGGTGATCATCTTGCCCAGCATCTTGAGCGAGAAAACAGCGGTGTCCCAGGTCTTCTCCACCGCCAGGCCGACGCTCTCGATCGGGCCGTAGTGGACCTTGACCAGGTCTGGCCGCTCGCCCAGCTCGGCGCCGATGCGGCCGACCTCGCGCGCGGTGCCGTCCCGCTCGTCGCGGACGCGGGCGGGCGTCACCTCCACGGTCAGGGTCGCACCCGCGCGCTCGACCAGCAGGGTAATCCGCTCGCCGGGCGCACTTCGCACCCGTTCGATCAGCTGACGCGCCGAGGTGACCGGCGTGCGGCCGACTTCCAGGATCCGGTCACCGGGCTGCAGGCCAGCCGCGGCCGCAGCGCTGCCCTCCTGCACGCGGCCCACGCGCGGCGGACCGCCATGCGGTGCCAGGCCGATGCGCGGCATCGGGTTACCCTCAAAATCGCCCGTGGTCAACGTGCTCAGGTCGAGCTGCAGCTCGCGCGTGACGCCATCGCCGCCGGCTACGGTCAAGGCAACGCGGTCACGCTCGATCGCGCGCTGCAGCACCAGCCAGTTCAGCTCGGTGAACGAGCGGACCTCCTCGCCGTCCACCGCCGCCACCCGGTCGCCGGCGCGCAACCCGGCCAGGGCGGCTGGCGTATCCGCCGGCGGCGCCGCCACGGTAGCGCGCGGCTCCATCACGCCGAACACGTTGAGCAGCCAGTACACCGCCACCGCCAGCAGCAGGTTGGCCAGCGGACCGGCCAGCACGATGGCGATACGGCGCCAGACCGACTGGCGATTGAAGGCCCGCGGCAGGTCGGCCGGTGCGATCTGCACATCGGTGTCGCGCTCGTCCAGCATGCGCACGTAGCCGCCCAGAGGCAGCGCGGCCACCACCCATTCCGTGCGGTCCGGCCCGCGGACGGTGCGCCACAGCGGCCGGCCGAAGCCGACCGAAAAGCGCAGCACCTTGACACCGCAGCGTCGCGCCACCCAATAGTGGCCCAGCTCATGGATCACGATCAGCACGCCGAGCGTGACCAGGAAGGCAAGGATGGTGACGAGGAGGCTCATTCGATTCCCGGGCTAACGAGTGCGAGCGGCCAGTTCCTGCGCGGCCAGCCGGCGCGCGGCAGCGTCCAGGGCGAGCACGGCGTCGACATCGGCCGGCGCCGCGGCGGCGGCACGGGCCAGCGTGGCTTCGATGGTCGCCGGAATCCCGGCAAACGGCAACCGCCCGGCCAGAAAGGCTTCGACCGCAATCTCGTTGGCCGCGTTCAACGCAATGCTGGCAGCAGGGCCGCGCGCCAGGCAATCGTAGGCCAGCTGCAGGCAGGGAAAGCGGCTACGGTCCGGGGCCTCGAAGGTCAGCGCCTTGAGGGCGAGGAAGTCCAGGCGCGCCGAGCCGCTGTCGATGCGCTCGGGAAACCCGAGGCAGTAGGCAATCGGCGTGCGCATGTCGGGCGTGCCGAGTTGCGCCACCACGGAACCGTCGCCGAACTCCACCATCGAGTGGATCACGCTTTGCGGATGGATCACCACGTCGATGAGCTCCGGAGCAAAGCCGAACAGCCAGCTCGCCTCGATGACCTCGAGCCCCTTGTTCATCAGCGTGGCCGAGTCAACCGAGATCTTGCGGCCCATCACCCAGTTCGGGTGCGCCACCGCCTCCTCGGGCGTGACCTGCGACAGGTCGTCGCGCTGGCGGAACGGCCCGCCCGAGGCGGTGAGCACCAGACGCCGCACCCTGCGCTGCTGCTGACCGGCGCCAGCCAGGCATTGGTGGATGGCGTTGTGCTCGCTGTCCACCGGCAGCAGCTGCGCGCCGGAGGCCGCCACCGCCTCCATCAGGAGACTGCCGGCGCAGACGATCGCTTCCTTGTTGGCGAGCAGCAGCCGCTTGCCGGCGCGCGCCGCCGCCAGCGTGGGCAGCAGTCCGGCGGCGCCGACAATCGCGGCGATGACCACGTCGGCGGCCGGGTCCGCCGCCACCTCCGCCAGGGCGGCCGCTCCCGAGCGGGCCCGGGTCGGCAGGCCCGCAGCGGCCAGCCCGCGCGCCAGTTCGCCCTCCAGCGCCGGGTCGCCGATCACAGCAAACTGAGGCCGGAAGCGCACGCACAGCTCGACCAGGGGTCCGACCTTGCTCTGCGCGGTCAGCGCCACGGCGTGGAATCGCCCGGGATGCCGCGCCATGACGTCGAGGCTGCTGGCGCCGATCGAGCCGGTGGCGCCCAGCAGCGTCACGCCTTGCGAGCGGCCAGCGACTGTCCGGCCTGCGCGCGGGGCGCTCGGCTCTGCGTCGTCCGGATGGTCGGGGGCTCTCATGTGAACAGGCGCTGGATCAGGACCACCGCCGGCAGCACCGGCAGCAGCGCATCGATGCGGTCGAGCACGCCGCCGTGTCCCGGCAACAGCCCGCTGCTGTCCTTGCGCCCGGCCTGCCGCTTCATCAGGCTCTCGAACAGGTCGCCGACGATGGAAATGCCCACCAGCGCAGCCAGCAAGGCCATCACGAGCAGCAGGTTCATTCGCTCGAACAGCGCGTTGCTGAACAGGCCGAGCCCTGGCCAGAGCTGGTGCGCCAGCAGCGCCAGCAGCAGCACTGCCACCACCGCGCCGCCCACTCCGGCCCAGGTCTTGCCGGGGCTGATGTGGGGCGCCAGCTTGCGGCGGCCAAGGGCGCGGCCGGTGAAGTAGGCCGCGATGTCGGCAACCCAGACCAGCGCCAGCACCGAAAGCAGGGCGAGCAGACCCATGGAGTGCAGATGCAGCAGCGCCATCCACCCGGCGGTCAGCAGCGCGAAACACAGGATCACCGATGCCAACCGTCCTACGTGCGCGCCGCCGCGCTCGGCCTGCAGCAGCAGCACGAACAGCGACAGCCACACCGCGCTCGCACCAGCGACCACGAGTGTCAGCACCGGCCCGCTGGGCGTGCGTCCGGCGATCTCGCCGGCCAGCAGGAGCAGCGCGTACGAGACACTCGCCACCACCGCCAGCCGGTCGGACAGTCCCGCCAGCCGCAGCCACTCGAAGGCAGCGGCACCGGTCAGAACGGCTGCCACCAACACGAAGCTGGCGCGGCCGAGCCAGACGGCGCCCAGCAGCACCGCCAGCAGCGCCAGGGCAGTGATCACGCGCTGCGACAGCGGCGTTGGAGGCTTCATCACGAGTTGGCCGCCAGTTGCTGGCTGGTGCGGCCGAAGCGCCGCTCGCGCTGCGCGTACCAGGCAAGCGCCTCGTCGAAGGCGGCAGCGCTGAAGTCCGGCCAAAGGGCGTGCGTGAAGTACAGCTCGGCATAGGCGCACTGCCAGAGCAGGAAATTGCTGATGCGCTGCTCGCCGCCCGTGCGGATGAGCAGGTCGGGCTCGGGCGCGAAAGCCAGGGCGAGGTGCCTTTCGAGCGAGGCTTCGTCGAGCGCCTCGATGCCCTGCTCGCGTGCAGCGGCTCGCGCTGCCTGGACGATGTCCCAGCGCCCGCCATAACTTACGCACAGCGTCAGCTGCAGGCGCGTATTGGCGGCCGTGCGTTCCTCGGCCTCGGCAATCAGCCGCCGCAGTTCGGGGTCGAGCGTATTGCGCTCACCCACCACGCGCAGTCGAACGTCGTTTTCGACGAGCTTGACGACCTCCCTCTGCAGCGCCGACACGAACAGGCGCATCAGCGTGGAGACCTCGTCGGCCGGGCGGTGCCAGTTCTCCGAGCTGAACGCAAACAGCGTCAGGTACTCGATGCCGCGGCGGCCGCAGGTTTCCAGCACCGCCCGCACCGACTCCATGCCGCGGTTGTGACCGGCCATCCGCGGCAGATGCCGGGCCGTGGCCCAGCGTCCATTGCCATCCATGATGATCGCCACATGGCGCGGCACGCCGGTGTGCAACCGCTGCATGGTGCGCGGCCCCGACCGTCTAGACGGTCAGGATCTCTTTCTCTTTCTCGCCGATCAGCTTGTCGATGTCGGCGATGTGCCGGTCGGTCAGCTTCTGGATCTCGTCCTGCGCGCGCCGCTCGTCGTCTTCGGAGACGAGCTTCTTCTTGAGCAGCTCCTTCAGGTGCGTGTTGGCGTCGCGCCGCAGGTTGCGAACTGCCACCTTGGCGTTCTCGCCCTCGTGGCGCACCACCTTGGTCAGCTCCTTGCGGCGCTCCTCCGTCAGCGCGGGCATCGGCACACGGATCAGGTCGCCCACGGTGGCCGGGTTGAGGCCAAGGTCGGACTCGCGGATCGCCTTCTCGACAACCGGCACCATCTTCTTTTCCCATGGCTGCACGGTGATCGTGCGCGCATCGCCCAGACCCACGTTGGCCACCTGCGATAGCGGCACCATCGAGCCATAGTAGTCGACCTGGATGTGATCGAGCAGGCCGGTATGGGCGCGGCCCGTACGGATCTTGGCGAGGTCATGCCTGAGCGCCTCGACCGACTTGTCCATCTTCTGCTGTGCGCCGGTACGTATCTCGGGGATGGTGTTCATCGGGGTCTCCTGTGGCTCATGTGCGGCTGGCGCGGCTAGACGTGCACCAGCGTGCCTTCGTCCTCGCCAAGCACCACGCGCTTGAGCGCGCCGGGCTTGCCGATGTCGAACACGTTGATCGGCAGCTTCTGGTCGCGGCACAGGGCGAAAGCGGTGGCGTCCATGATCTGGAGGCGCCTCGTCAGCGCCTCGTCGAAGCTGATGTCGGCGTAGCGGGTGGCTCTCGGGTCCTTTCGGGGGTCGGCGGAGTAGACGCCATCGACCTTGGTGGCCTTGAGAACGATCTGCGCGCCCATCTCGGCGCCGCGCAGCGCCGCGGCCGTGTCGGTGGTGAAGAAGGGGTTGCCGGTGCCGGCGGCGAAGATCACCACCTTGCCTTCCTCCAGGTAGCGCATCGCCTTCGGCCGGATATAGGGCTCGACCACCTGCTCGATGTTCAGGGCCGACTGCACACGCGCCTCGATGCCGGCGCGGCGCATGGCATCCTGCAGGGCCATGGCGTTCATCACCGTGGCCATCATGCCCATGTAGTCGGCGGTGGCACGATCCATCCCCGCTGCGCCCAGCGCCACGCCGCGGAAGATGTTGCCGCCGCCGATCACGACGGCCAGTTCCACACCGAGCGCCACCACGTCGCCGATGTCGGCCACCATGCGTTCGATGGTCTGGCGGTTGATGCCGAAGGCATCACTGCCCATCAGGGCTTCGCCGGACAGCTTCAGCAGGACGCGTTTGTAGGCAGACATGGCGGCGCGTTTGGGGGCGGAAGGCAGAACAGGACCGTGCCAGCTTACCCGCGCGCAGCGGCGGCCTGGGCGGCCACCTCGGCGGCAAAGTCGGTCTGCTTCTTCTCGATGCCCTCACCGACCACGTACAGGACGAACCGGGCCACGCCAGCGCCCTTGCTCCTGAGCAGTTGCTCAATCGTCTGCTTGCCGTCGGCGGCCTTGACGAACACCTGCCCCAGCAGCGTGACGTCCTTGAGGAACTTCTGCACCGAACCCTCGGCGATCTTGTCGAGCATGGCTTCCGGCTTGCCCGCCTCGCGCGCCTTTTCGATGGCGATGCGGCGCTCGGTCTCGAGCAGCTCGGCCGGCACGCCCGAGGCGTCGACCGACCGGGGCTTGCTGGCGGCGATGTGCATCGCCAGATCCTTGGCGAGCGTCTCGTCGCCACCGGTCACGTCGACCAGTACGCCGATCTTGCTGCCGCCGTGTACGTAACTGGCCAAGCGACCCTGCGCCTGCACCCGCTCGAAGCGGCGGATCGACATGTTTTCGCCGATCTTGCCCACCAGCGCGGTGCGTACCGAGTCCACCGTGCCGCCGTCCAGCGGCAGCGCCGACAGGGCGGCCACATCGGTCGGGTTCTTGTCGGCCACCAGGACGGCCAGGTTGCGGCAGAACGCCAGAAAGTCGTCGTTCTTGGCCACGAAGTCGGTCTCACAATTGATCTCCACCAGCGTCGCCAGCTTGGCGTCCGCCGTCAAGTGGACCGCGACGATGCCCTCGGCCGCGACCCGCGTCGCCGCCTTGCTCGCCTTGTTGCCGAGCTTGACCCGCAGAATCTCTTCGGCCTTGGCCATGTCGCCGCCGGCCTCGGCCAGCGCCTTCTTGCACTCCATCATCGGCGCGTCGGTCTTCTCGCGCAGTTCCTTGACCATGCCAGCGGTGATTTCCGCCATGAGAGTCACTCCTTGAACGCTTGCGAAAAGGGGGCTTGCCGCCCCCTTGAAAGTTCGAGTGGTGCCCGGACAGCGGGCACCGCAGGCGCGCCGCCTTATGCCGCGGCCTCGTCCTGCACCTCGACAAACTCCTCGTCGGACACCGCCTGCACCACGCCGGCCATGCCCTGGGCCTTGCCTTCCAGCACGGCATCGGCCATGCCGCGGGCATACAGGCGCACCGCCCGGCTGGAGTCGTCATTGCCCGGGATGACGTGGGTGACACCCTCGGGCGAGTGATTGGTGTCGACCACGGCGACCACCGGGATGCCGAGCTTGGAGGCTTCCTGAATTGCGATCTTGTGGTAGCCGACGTCGATCACGAAGATCGCATCCGGCAGCGCCGTCATATCCTTGATGCCGCCGATCGACTTGTTGAGCTTCTCGATCTCGCGCTGATACGACAGGGCCTCCTTCTTGGACAACCGCTCCAGCCCGCCGTCCTCGGCCATCTGCTCCATTTCCTTGAGCCGCTTGATGGAGACCTTGACCGTCTTGAAGTTGGTCAGCATGCCGCCCAGCCAGCGCTGGTCCACGAAGGGCATGCCGGCGCGCCGGGCCTCCTCGACCACGATTTCGCGCGCCTGGCGTTTGGTGCCGACGAACAGGACCGTGCCGCGGTTGGCCGCCAACTGGCGCACGAACTTGGCGGCGCCGTTGAAGTTGTCGAGCGTGCGCTCGAGGTTGATGATGTGGATCTTGTTGCGGTGGCCGAAGATGAAAGGAGCCATCTTCGGGTTCCAGAAGCGGGTCTGGTGGCCAAAGTGGACACCCGCCTCCAGCATCTGGCGCATGGTCACGGACATAGCGAACTCCTGCCAAGGTTGGGTCTGATGCAGCCGCCAGAGCCCTGACTGGTCAGGACACCTCGGAGGGCGGCGCACGCGGATTTGCCCCCCTCCTCCCTGGCGGCACAAGCCAGAAATGCCCAGAAGCGCCGTTGGGAAGATGGGAAGCCCTCTATTATATGTGGTTTCGCCCGCCGCCGAGGCCGGGCCCCCGCAGGAATCGCCCATGGGCATCGTCATCAAGACCGCCGAGGACATCGAAGGCATGCGCCTGGCGGGCCGTCTGGCCGCCGAAGTGCTCGACTTCATCGCCCCGCACATCAAGCCCGGAGTCAGCACGGGCGAGCTCGACCGCCTCTGCCACGACTACATGCTCGAGACACAAGGCACGGTACCGGCGCCACTGAACTATGCGCCGCCGGGGTACCGACCCTATCCCAAGTCGATCTGCACCTCCGTCAATCATCAGGTCTGCCACGGCATCCCGGGCGAGCGCGTACTGAAGAACGGCGACATCGTCAACATCGACGTCACCGTCATCAAGAACGGCTTCCACGGCGACAACAGCCGCATGTATTTCGTCGGCGAGCCATCGATCGCGGCGCGGCGGCTATGCGAAGTTACCTTCGAGTGCATGTGGCTGGGCATCGCCCAGATCCGGCCGGGCGCGGCGCTGGGCGACGTTGGCTACGCCATCCAGACGCACGCCGAGAAGCACGGCTACAGCGTGGTGCGGGAGTTCTGCGGGCACGGGATCGGCCGCAAGTTCCACGAGGAGCCGCAGGTGCTTCACTACGGCCGGCCCGGCACGCTCGACCGCCTGGTCGAGGGCATGACCTTCACCGTGGAGCCGATGATCAACGCCGGCCGCCGCGAGATCAAGGAGCTGGCCGACGGCTGGACCATCGTCACCAAGGACCACAGCCTGTCGGCGCAGTGGGAGCACACCGTGCTCGTCACCGCCCGCGGCTACGAGATCCTGACCCAGTCGGCCGGCACGCCGCCCCCGCCAGCCATCGTGTCCCGCCCCGCTCCGGCGCTGGCGCCGGCCTAGACCGAACGCTGCGCAGCGGCAGTCCGTCACGGCGTCCAGGATCGGCTCGCGCCATGAACGACGCCGGCTACTCGCTTCGCACCGAGTTGCGCGCCGAGCGCGAAGCGCTGTTTGCCGGGTTCCAACGCAATGGCCGCGTGGCGCCCCTGCTGCGGGCACTGGCGCGGACCGTGGACCGGCTGCTGCGGCGCATCGTGGTGGACGCCAATCTGCGCGACAAGATTCTCCTGGTGGCCGTCGGCGGCTACGGCCGCGGCGAGCTGTTCCCGCACTCGGACGTCGACGTCCTCATCATCCCGTGCCAGGCGCTCGCTGCGGCCGATGAACAGGCGGTCGAGACCCTGGTGGGCGTGCTGTGGGACCTTGGCCTGCACCTCGGTCATTCGGTGCGCACGCTGGACGAGTGCGAGCAGGAGGCCAGCCGCGACGTTACCGTGCTGACGTCGATGTTGGAGGCGCGGCTGCTCACCGGACCGCGACCTCTGTATCGCGAGTTCTGCCGCCGCATCCGCGCCTGCCTCGATCCCCAGGCGTTCTTCCGCGCCAAGATGCTGGAGCAGCAGCAGCGGCACACCAAGTTCCAGGACTCGCCCTACAGCCTCGAGCCCAACTGCAAGGAGAGCCCGGGTGGGCTGCGCGACCTGCAGGTGCTGCTGTGGGTAGCGCGCGCCGCCGGCCTCGGCGGGTCGTGGCGAGAGCTCGAGCGGCGCGGCATCCTGACCGCCGACGAGCGTCGCCTGATCCAGCGCAACGAGAGGGTGCTCAAGGAAATCCGCGCGCGGGTGCACCTGGCAGCCGGGCGCCGCGAGGACCGGCTGGTGTTCGACGTGCAGCACCAGGTGGCGCTGTCGGCCGGCTTCGAGGCGACCGCCAGCCGCCGGGCCAGCGAGATGCTGATGCAGCGCTACTACCTGGCGGCCAAGGGCATCACCCAGCTGAACACCATCGTGCTGCAGAACATCGAGGTGGCCCTGTTTCCGCGCAGCGACGAGGCCGCCACGCCGATCGACGAGACCTTCGTCGCGCGCAACGAGGTCCTCGATCTGGCCTCCGACGACGGCCTGCGGCGCGATCCCAACGGCCTGCTGCGCGCCTTCCTGATCCTGGCGCAATACCGCGAACTCAAGGGCATGTCGGCGCGACTCTTGCGCGCGCTGTGGCACGAGCGCGACCGTATCGATGCGCGATTCCGCCGCGATCCGCGCAATCGCGCCACCTTCCTGGCGATCCTGCAGCAGCCGGTGGGCGTGACGCACAACCTGCGGCGCATGAACCAGTGGTCGATCCTCGGCCGCTACCTGCCGGTGTTTCGCCGCATCGTGGGCCAGATGCAGCACGACCTGTTCCACGTGTACACGGTCGACATGCACATCCTGATGGTGCTGCGCAACCTGCGCCGCTTTGCGCTGGCCCAGTTCGCGCACGAGTACCCCATGTGCAGCCAGTTGATGGCCGACTTCGAGCGGCCGTGGGTGCTGCTGATTGCCGCGCTGTTCCACGACATCGCCAAGGGCCGCGGCGGCGACCACAGCGAGCTGGGCATGGCCGACGCGCGCGCGTTCTGCCGGGCGCACGACATCGGCAAGGAAGACACCAACCTCATCTGCTTCCTGGTGGAGCATCACCTGACCATGTCGCAGATCGCGCAGAAGCAGGACATCGCCGACCCGGCCGTGGTCAGCCGTTTTGCCAAGCTGGTGGCCAGCGAGCGGCGGCTGGTGGCGCTGTATCTGCTCACGGTGGCCGACATCCGCGGTACCAGCCCCAAGGTGTGGAACGCCTGGAAAGGCCGGCTGCTGGAGGACCTGTTCCGCCAGACACGGCGCCTGCTGGGCGGCGAGGCCGTGCCCGCGACTACCGAGCTGGAGCGCCGCAAGCGCGAGGCGCTGCGCTTGCTCAGCCTGTATGGCGTGTCACCGAGCGCCCACGAGCCACTGTGGAAACAGCTCGACGTCGTCTACTTCCTGCGCCACACCGCCCATGACATCGCCTGGCACACGCGCACCCTGCTGGCCCACGTGCATACCGGCCAGCCGATCGTCCGCAGCCGCCTGTCGGCTGCCGGCGAAGGCGTGGAGGTGCTCATCTACGTGAAGGACCAGCGCGAGCTCTTCGCACGCGTTTGCGGCTACTTCGACAGCGCCGGGCTGTCGATCCTGGATGCCAAGATTCACACCACGAGGCACGGCTACGCGCTGGACACCTTCCTGGTCACTGACCAGGGGCGCGCGGCACACTTCCGCAGCCTGCTGGCGCAGATCGAGAAGGACCTGTCGCAGTGGATCGACGCGGCTGGTGCGCTGCCCGAGCCGGTCAAGGGGCGGCTGTCGCGCCAGTCGCGCCACTTTCCGATCTCGCCGACGGTGCACCTGGCTCCCGACGAACGCGGCAGCGCACACCTGCTGACGATCACCGCCACCGACCGCATCGGCCTGCTTTACGCGACTACCCGGGTCCTGGCCCGCCATGGCATCAACATCCACACCGCCAAGATCAACACCCTGGGCGAGCGTGTCGAGGACGTCTTCCTGATCGACGGCGCGGTGCTGGAGACCGCGCGCGGACAGTTGCAGCTCGAGCAGGACCTGCTCGAATCCCTGGCCACCTAGCCGGCGTCCAGGCTCAATCCTCCGCCGGTCCGACCAGTGCCGGAAACAGCACCTCGGTGAAGCCGAAGCGCGTGAAGTCCCGTACGCGCATCGGATACAGCACGCCGTCGAGGTGGTCGCACTCGTGCTGCACCACGCGCGCGTGAAAGCCGTCCACCGTCCGATCGATCGGCGCGCCATCCGCATCGAAGCCCGTGTAGCGCAAAGCGCGCCAGCGCGGCACCACGCCGCGCAGGCCGGGCACCGACAGGCAACCCTCCCAGCCTTCCTCCAGCTCCTCGGACAGCGGGGTCAGGATCGGGTTGATGAGCACGGTCGGCGGCACCGCCGGCGCCTCGGGATAGCGCTGCAGCCTGTCGAAGCCGAAGATGACCACGCGCAGGTCGACGCCGATCTGCGGCGCCGCCAGTCCGGCACCGCCGGCCGCGTGCATCGTCTCGAACAGGTCCGCGATCAGCGCGCGCAGCTCGGGCGTGCCGAACTGCCGCACTGGTGCGGCCACCCGCAGCAGGCGCGGGTCGCCCATCTTCAGGATGGGGTGGATCATGCGGGTTCCGGTTGTGATGAGGCCCGGACTGCGGCCTCGACGATCCGTACCGCGCGCTCGATGGTGGCCTTGAGCACCTCGTCGAGGTCGGCGAGCTTGATCTCGTCCTTGCTGCTGCCGCGGCCGGCCGCGTGGTTTACCACCACGCACAGCGCCGCGTACTCGAGTTGGGCCTCGCGCGCCAGCGCCGCCTCGGGCATGCCGGTCATGCCGACGACGTCGCCCCCGTCGCGGGCGATGCGCTCGATCTCGGCCGCCGTCTCCAGCCGCGGGCCCTGCGTGCAGGCATAGGTGGCACCATCGACGGCGGCATCGCCGCAGGCCTGGGCCGCCTGCAGCAGCAGCTTGCGCATGCGCGCCGAGTACGGCTGGGTGAAGTCCACATGCACCACCGGCGCATCGGCCCCGGAGAAGAAAGTGTGCCGGCGGCCATGCGTGTAGTCGATGATCTGGTCCGGCACCACCAGGGAGCCGGGTCCGAGATCGGCACGGATGCCGCCGACCGAAGCCACCGCGATCACGCCGCGCACCTGCAGCTCCTTCAGGGCCCACAGGTTGGCGCGGTAGTTGATTTCGTGCGGCGGCAGCGTGTGGCCGTAGCCGTGCCGCGCCAGGAACACCACCTCGCGCCCGGCGAGCGCGCCGAAGGTCAGAGCACCCGAGGGCTCGCCGTAAGGCGTACGCATGACTTCGCGCCGGACCTGCGTGAGCACCGAGAGCCTGGCCAGACCGCTGCCGCCGATGATTGCGTACATGCCTGCTTCGTCCTTCAGTTGTCCGGGCTGGTTGCCGTTTCGAGCAGGCGCCGCAAGGCAGCCTCGTCGATCACCGCCACCCCAAGCGCCTGCGCCCGGTCGAGCTTGCCGCCGGCTTCCGTGCCGGCCACCACGTAGTCCGTCTTCTTCGACACCGCAGCGCTGACCTTGCCGCCGGCGGCGACGATCATCTCCGCCGCCCGCTCGCGTGTCAGCGTCGGCAGGGTACCGGTCAGGACGAAAGTCCTGCCGGCTGCCGGGCCCGCCGCAGCGGTCGGCCGCAAGGCCTCGCCCTCAGTCCAGCTTACCCCGGCGGCGCGCAACTGCGCGATCACCTCGCGGTTGTGCGGCTCGGCGCAGAAGCGCGCCACCGACTGCGCCACCACGGGCCCGACGTCGGGCACCGCCTGCAACTCGGCCTCGTCGGCAGCCAGCAGGGCATCGAGGCTGGCGAAGTGGCGCGCGAGGTCGCGCGCCGTCGACTCGCCAACGTGGCGGATACCGAGCGCGTAAATGAAGCGCGCCAGCGTCGTGCTGCGCGCCTTGTCCAGTGCAGCGAGCAGATTCGCGGCCGACTTGCCCGCCATGCGCGGCAGGTTGGCCAGCGTGCCCAGGCCCAGCTTGAACAGGTCGGCCGGCGTGTGTACCAGGCTCTGCTCGACCAGGGCGTCGACCAGTTTGTCGCCCAGTCCCTCGATGTCCATCGCGCGCCGCCCCGCGAAGTGCAGCAGCGCCTGCTTGCGTTGCGCCGGGCAGAACAGCCCGCCGGTGCAGCGGTGGTCCTTCTCGGCCTCGTCGCGAAGAACCCGGGAGCCGCACGCCGGGCAGTGCAGCGGCATGGCAAAGGGCGTCACGTCGGCGGACCGGGCATGCGACTGCACGGCGACGATCTGCGGAATCACATCGCCGGCGCGGCGCACGGTCACGCGGTCGCCGATCCGCAGGTCCAGGCTGCGGACGAAGTCCTCGTTGTGCAGGGTGGCGTTGCTGACCGTCACGCCGCCGACGAATACCGGTGCCAGCCGGGCCACCGGCGTCAGCTTGCCGGTGCGTCCCACCTGTACCTCGATGCCCTCCACGGTGGTCAGTTCCTCCTGCGCCGGGAATTTGTGCGCGCAGGCCCAGCGCGGCTCGCGGGTGACGAACCCGAGCCGCTCCTGCAGCGCGATGGAGTCGACCTTGTAGACCACGCCGTCGATGTCGAACGGCAGCGCATCGCGCCGCCCGGCAACCCGCGCGTGGAAGGCGAGCAGGCCGTCGGCGCCCCGCACCACCGCGCGCTCGGCCGATACCGGCAGGCCCCAGGCAGCCAGCGCATCGAGCAGTTCCGACTGCGACCCCGGCAGCACCCAGCCGGCCACCTCGCCCACGCCGTAGGCAAAGAACGACAGCGGTCGCATGGCGGTCACGCGCGGATCGAGCTGGCGCACGAAACCGGCCGTTGCATTGCGCGGGTTGACGAACACCTTGCCGCCCTCGGCGCGCTGGCGCTCGTTCAGGCGCTCGAATTCGTCGCGCCGCATGAAGACCTCGCCGCGCACCTCCAGCACCGCCGGCGCTGCGCCGAGCAGACGCAGCGGGATCGCCCGGATGGTGCGCACGTTGGGGGTGACGTCCTCGCCCACCTCACCGTCGCCGCGGGTGGCCGCGCGTGCCAGCACACCCGCTTCGTAGCGCAGGCTCATGGCGATGCCGTCGAACTTCAGCTCGGCGTTGTATTCGACCGGCGGATCATCCGCGGCGAGCTTCAGTTCCCGCCGCACTCGCAAGTCGAAGGCCGTCGCTCCGCCCGGACCGGCATCGGTCTCGGTGCGGATGGACAGCATCGGCACCGCATGGCGCACCGCCGGCAGGTCGCTGCGCGGCGCCCCGCCCACGCGCCGGGTCGGCGAGTCGGGCGTCTGCAGCGCCGGGTACTCGGCCTCCAGCGCCTGCAGTTCGCGAAACAGACGGTCGTACTCGGCATCCGGCACCGTAGGTGCGGCCAGCACATAGTAGGCGTAGTCGTGGGCGGCGATTTCGCAGCGCAGCGCGGCCGCGCGCGCGGCCGCCGTCGGCGGGACGTCCATGCCGCTCAGCCGTACAGGCGCTGCGCCCGCATGCCGCCGGGCTCGATGCCGGCACTGCGCATTTCGACGTACAGCCCCTGCAACTGCTCGCCGATGGCCGCCAGCGAACCGGCGCCGATCGGGCGCCGGTTGTCGTCGACCAGGCTCGCGCCCAGCGTGCCCGCCATGTGCGAGGCCGCCGCGAACATCGCCTGCAGCGGCTGCGCCTGCACCGGCGCCAGCGGTACGTCCAGCTCGAACGCCAGGCGGTCGGAGGCCGGTGCGGCAGCGGTCACCGCAAACAGCGCCGCGCCGGCCGCATCGGAGCCGACCCAGCGCAGCGGGCCATCGCCCGCCAGCCCGGCCTGTGCCGCCGCTGCGCCGACCTGCGCGCTGTCCCAGGGGCCGCCGGCCGATTCCAGCGTCATCCCGATCTGCACGTCGAAGCGCGCGCACAAACGGTCGAGTTCGAGCGCCTGCCCCACCAGGCGCTTGACGTCGGGCGCATCGAAGTCGGCATCGAGCGCCATCGCGATCTGCTGGACGGCGGCGAGGAAGCTCGAGCCAACGATCTCGTCGAGCGACTGGCGCCGATGCGCCAGTTGCACGGCCACCAGCAGGTCTGAGTAGAAGCCGAAACGGTCGGGCTGCACCCACTGCTGCCGGCGCGCATCCCAGGCCACCAGGAACACCGGCAACGCAGCCTGCCACTGCGCCAGCGAGGCGGCCGCGTCGAATACCGCCACGCCATCGACCGCGTGGGCGCAGCGCACCTCCAGAACGCAGTCCAGCAGCGGATCCTCGACCCAGCCGCCGCTGCCCGCGCCGATGCCGCCGGCCGCGCTTGCCGGCTCGACCACGGCGGGCTCGATGCGAGCGCCGGGCGCCCCGGGCACGTCCGCCGCCGCGTCCGCCGCCAGCTCGGGCAGGCGCTCCAGCCGCGGCTCGGTGCGCTGCGCCGGTACCGCGGCCGTGCGCGTGGAGGGCTCGGCCGACCGGCCGGGCGCCGCCGCGCCGGCGCGCCCGGCCGGCGCTGTGTCGAGCAGTGCATCGGCCACGTTGCCGCGCAACCGGGCATCGAGCTCGCGCAGCGCGCGTCGCTCCTTGGCCTTGTCGACCGCGTAGAGCGCGACCAGCAGCACGACGGCCAGGCCGATCAAGGCCAGGTGCAGGTCCGACAGCGGCAGCGAATCCATGCGCAAGCCGGCCGGCCGTTCAGGCCGCCTCGGCGGTGAGCCGCTGCGCAGTGTCGATGTCCACCGCCACGATGCGCGACACCCCCTGCTCCTGCATGGTCACGCCCACCAGTTGCTCGGCCAACTCCATGGCGATCTTGTTGTGGGTGATGAAGAGGAACTGCGTGGAGGCGGTCATCGAGCGGACCAGGTTGCAGAAGCGCTCGGTGTTGGCATCGTCGAGCGGCGCATCCACCTCGTCGAGCAGGCAGAACGGTGCCGGATTGAGCTTGAACAGGGCAAACACCAGCGCGGTGGCCGTCAGCGCCTTCTCCCCTCCGGACAACAGGTGGATCGTGCTGTTGCGCTTGCCGGGCGGCTGCGCCATCACCTGCACGCCGGCGTCGAGAATCTCCTCGCCGGTCATCATCAGACGGGCCTCCCCGCCGCCAAACAGCTTGGGAAAGAGCTGGCCGAAGTGGCCGTTGACCTGCTCGAAGGTCGAGGCCAGCAGCTCGCGCGTCTCGCGGTCGATCTTGCGGATCGCATCCTCCAGCGTGTCGATGGCGGCCTTCAGGTCGGCCGACTGGCTGTCGAGGAAGCCCTTGCGTTCGCGGGCGCCGTTGAGCTCGTCGAGCGCGGCCAGGTTGACCGCGCCCAGGTCGGTGATGGCCTGCGCCAGCCGCGCGATCTCCGCCTGCAGCGCATTGGCGCGCACCGGTTCGGCTGCCAGCCGGTCGGCCAGCGCCGCCTCGTCGGCCTGCGCCTGCACCAGTTGCTGGGCAAACTGCTCGGCCGCCAGGCGCGCCGCCTGCTCTTTGAGCTGCAACTCCACGATTTTGTCCCGCCGGGGCTGCACGTCCCGTTCGAGCAGCACGCGCTGCTCGTCGATGGCCCGCAGCCGCTGCAGCAGCTCATCCTGGCGGCTGCGCGCCTGCGCCAGCGCCGCCTCGGCGTGCGAACGCTGGCGCAGCCATTCCTCCAGCCCGCTGCGGGCGGCGCTGTCGTCAAGCTTGGCGCGCTCCAGCTGCGCGCGCTCAATCTGCTCGCCAAATCCGGCCGCATCGCCAGCGGCCACCTGGCTCGCCTGCCGCAGGTCGGCGATGCGCTCGCGCGCCGAGGCGAGCTCGAACTCGATCCGGCTTGCCTCGCCGGCCAACCGCTGCTGCGTCTGGCGCGCCGCCCGCAGACGGGCGTCGGACTCTTCGTAGGCCACGCGGGCGGCCTCCACCGCCTCCTGCCTGGCAGCCAGCTCCTGATCCAGCTGCTCGAAGCGCCCGTCGGTTTCGTTGCGCTGCGCCCGCAGCTCTTCCTCGGCCTGACGCACCTCGGCAAGCTCGGTGCCGATCTGCCCGGCACGGTGCTTCACGCGCTCGATGGTCTCGGTCAGGCGTACCGCCTCCAGCTGCAGTCCATGCAACTGGCCGCGCAGCCGCTCGCTCGCCTGGCGCTGCTGCTGCTGCGCCTCCTGCGCCTGGCGCAGCGCCGCCTCCGCCCGCACCAGCGCAGCCTCCGCCTGCTCGACGAGCAGCTTGTGCGCCCGCAGCTCGCGCTCGAGGTTTTCGATCTCCTGACGGCGCGCCAGCAGGCCCGCCTTGCGATCATCGGGCGCGTAAAAGCGCACGCCGTGGCGCGAGACCAGGTGGCCCGCCCGGGTTACGAACTGCCCGCCGGCCGGCAGCTGCGCGCGTGCGGCCAGCGCACTGGGCACGTCGTCGGCCACGTAGACGTGGGTCAGCCAGTCGCTGAGCACGCCCGCCAGCGCCGCGTCGTGGCCGCGCACGCGCTCGGACAGCCGCGCGTGGCCAGGCAGTTGCGGGCCGTCCGCGCCCACCGCCTGCGCCGCACTGAAGAAAGCCACGCGCGCCGGCGGCGCGTCGGTGGCGAGCGCGCCGAGCACTTCGAGCCGCCCCACCTCCAGTGCCTCGATGCGCTCGCGCAGCACGGCCTCGAACGCTACCTCCCAGCCGCCTTCTACCTGCAGCTTGCGGAACAGCCGCGGCAACGCCTCCAGGCCCTGCGTCTTGAGCCAGGGGTCGAGCTTCTCGTCGGCCTCGACATTGGCCTGCAGGTCGCGCAAGGCGCCCAGCCGCGCCTGCAGGCGTGCCAGCGTGTCGGTCTCGCGGGTGCGTGCCTCCTGCTGCCCGCTGCGCTCGGCCTGCAACCGGGGGATCGACTCGTCGGTCTGCGCCAGCCGCGCGCGAGCCACCTCCAGTTCGCCCTCCATGCGCTCGATCTCGACGCGCAGCTGCGCCAAGCGGGCTTCATCGGGCGCCCCAAGTTGGCGCTGTTCCTGGTCGAGCCGCTCGCGCCGCTGCTGCAGGGCTTGGAGCTGGCGGTCGAGCGCCCGCTGCTGGCTGCCTGCGGCTTCGATCGATTGCTCCGTCAGAGCCGCCTCGGCACGGCTCGCGGTCAGGCGCTCGCGCGCCTGCCGGTAGGCATCCTCCAGCGCCGGTAGACGGGCCTCGTGCTCCTGCACCTCGCCGCGGGCCCGCTCGCGCCGCTGCCCGCCGGACTCGACCTGGCGCTGCAGCTCAGCCGCGCGCGCCTCCAGGTCCTCGTGCTCGCGCTTGCGCCGCTCGCGATTGGCGGCCAGGGACTCCACCTGCGCGTCCAGCCGGGCGCGGCCGTCGACGATCACGCGGATCTCCGACTCCAGCCGACCGATCTCGGCGTTGACGCGAAACACCTCGCCCTGGGCCGCGTGCACGGCATCGCCCGCGGCATATTGCGCCACGCGCGCCTCCTCGAGCCGGGCCTCGACGGCGCGCAGCTCGGCGATGTGGCCTTCCAGGGCGCCGCTGCGCGCCGCAATGTCGTGCGCGACTTTGTCCTGCTCGGCCTGCGCCTCGCGCTTGCGCGTGAGCCAGAGCAACTGCTGCTGCTCGTCGTGGCGGCGCTTCTGGTCGCGATACTGCTGTGCCACCTCGGCCTGCTGCTCAAGCTTGCCGATCTGCGCATCGAGCTCGCGCAGGATGTCCTCCACGCGCGTCAGGTTGTCGCGCGTATCGGAAAGGCGGTTCTCGGTCTCGCGCCTTCGCTCCTTGTACTTCGACACCCCGGCCGCTTCCTCAAGGAACACGCGCAGCTCCTCGGGGCGCGCCTCGATGATGCGCGAGATCATCCCCTGGCCGATGATGGCGTAGGCGCGCGGGCCCAGGCCGGTGCCGAGGAACATGTCCTGCACGTCGCGCCGGCGCACCGTCTGGTTGTTGATGTAGTAGCTCGAGGTGCCGTCACGCGTGAGCACGCGCTTGACCGTGATCTCGGCGAAGCGGCCCCATTCGCCGCCCAGGCGAGAACCCTCGCCCTCGTTGTTCTCGAACGCCAGCTCCACGCTGCAGCGGCCGGCCGGTTTGCGGTTGGCCGAGCCGTTGAAAATGACGTCCTGCATCGACTCACCGCGCAACTCGGCGGCCTTGCTCTCCCCCAGCACCCAGCGCACGGCGTCGATGACGTTGGACTTGCCGCAGCCGTTGGGCCCGACCACGCCCACCAGGCTGCCGGGCACCTCGATCTGGGTGGGGTCGACGAACGACTTGAAGCCGGCCAGCTTGATCTGCCTGAGGCGCACGGATGAGGTTCCGGAGAATCGGGCGCGACGGGCAGGCCGCCTGCGCCCAAGGGGTTGCAGTGGGGAACGAAATGACGGCGACCGAGGTCGGTCGGGACGTCGATCGGTCACTGTCCGTAGAATGATAACGAAGCCCATCTGCTCAGTCCTTCATGCCCAGCCGCCCAAGCCAGACGCTCGAGTCCTTCGCCAATCCCAGCCCCGGGCGCGATTACCTCGTGCACATCGAGGTGCCGGAGTTCACCTGCCTGTGCCCGCTCACCGGCCAGCCCGACTTCGCCACGCTGGTCCTCGACTACGTGCCGCACCGGCGCAACCTGGAGCTGAAGGCGCTCAAGCTGTACATGTGGTCATACCGCGATCAAGGCGCGTTCCACGAGGCGGTGACCAACAAGATCCTCGACGACATCGTCGCGGCGACCGCGCCGCGCTTTGCGCGCCTGACCGCCCGCTGGTACGTGCGCGGCGGCATCTTCACCTCGGTGGTGGCCGAGCACCGCAAGCGCGGCTGGAAGGCCGCCCCGTTCATCGAGATCGGTCGCCCCGGCGTCGAGGGCGGCCCGATGCGCGGATGACCGAAGCGAGCCGGCGTCGATGAACCCCGACCTTGCTCGGCTGCAGCCCTACCCCTTCGAGCGGCTGCGGCAGCTGCTGGCCGGGTGCACGCCACCGGCGCATCTGGCGCCGATCAACCTGTCGATCGGCGAACCCAAGCACGCCACCCCGCAGCTCATCAAAGACGCGCTCGTCGCCCACCTCGGCGGCCTGGCCAACTATCCGCTGACAGCCGGCACGGACGCGTTGCGGGCGGCGATTGCCGCATGGCTCACACGGCGCTACGACCTGGGCGCGCTGGACGCCGCCACCCAGGTGCTACCGGTCAACGGCTCGCGCGAGGCGCTGTTCTCGTTCGCACAGGCGGTGGTCGATCGCTCGCGCGATGCGGTCGTCGTCGCACCCAATCCGTTCTATCAGATCTACGAGGGCGCGGCCCTGCTGGCCGGCGCGCGGCCGCTGTTCCTGCCGACTACCCCCGACAACGGCTTTCGCATGGACTTCGGCACCGTTGCCGCGGCGGTCTGGGCAAAGGTCCAGCTCGTCTATGTATGCACACCCGGCAACCCGGCCGGGCGCGTGATGACGCTGGACGACTGGCGCGAGCTGTTCACCCTGGCAGACCGCTTCGGCTTCATCATCGCCTCGGATGAGTGCTATTCGGAAATCTACTTCGACGAGTCAAGGCCTCCGCTGGGCGGCTTGGAGGCCGCGCAGACGCTGGGCCGCCACCGGTTCGAGCGTCTGGTCGTGTTCGGGAGCCTGTCCAAGCGCTCGAATGCGCCGGGGCTGCGCTCGGGCTACGTGGCCGGCGACGCGGCCGTGCTCAAGCAGTACCTGCTCTACCGCACCTACCACGGCAGCGCAATGAGCCCGCCGGTGCAGGCAGCCAGCATCGCCGCCTGGAACGACGAGGCCCACGTGGTCGACAACCGCCGCCAGTACGCGGCCAAGTTCGCGCAGGCCACCCCGCTGATCGGCCGCGTGCTGGCCACCCGGCGCCCCGAGGCTGGCTTCTACCTGTGGGCCCAGGTGCCCGGCGGCGACGACGAGGACTACACGCGCCGTCTCTACGCGCAGTACAACGTCACCGTGCTGCCCGGCAGCTACCTGTCGCGCGAAGTGGATGGATTCAATCCCGGCCGCGGCTACGTGCGGATTGCACTGGTGGCCGAGGTCGCGGAAGTGATGCAGGCGGCCGAGCGAATCGCCATGCTCGGCAACCGGCCTTGAATGGAGACATGATGGACGCTCAGAAAATCATCGAAGCCGCGTGGGAACACCGCGCCAACCTGGCCGCGGGCGCCGAACTCGGCGAAGTTCGTGCGGCCGTGAACGACACCATCGCGCGGCTGGACGCCGGCGCGATCCGCGTCGCCAGCCGCGAAGGCGGCCAGTGGATCGTCCACCAGTGGGTGAAGAAGGCGGTGCTGCTGTCGTTCCGCCTGCACGACAACCAGCTCATGGAAGCGGGCGGCTACACGCGCTTCTTCGACAAGGTACCGCCC
Organism: Burkholderiales bacterium; assembly: GCA_020248865.1. GTDB lineage: Bacteria > Pseudomonadota > Gammaproteobacteria > Burkholderiales > Burkholderiaceae_F > JALHMQ01. The sequence goes on from JADCGS010000010.1 coordinate 58,288, forward strand.
AAGTTCATGAACTACTCGGAGGCCGATTTCGCGGCCGGCGGCTTTCGGGTGGTACCGCCGGCGATGGTCCGGCGCGGCGCCTTCATTGCCCGCAACGCGGTGCTGATGCCCTCCTACGTCAACATCGGCGCCTACGTGGACGAAGGCACGATGGTCGACACCTGGGCCACCGTGGGCTCGTGCGCGCAGATCGGCAGGAACGTGCACCTGTCGGGCGGTGTCGGCATCGGCGGGGTGCTGGAGCCGCTGCAGGCCAACCCCACCATCATCGAGGACAACTGCTTCATCGGCGCGCGGTCGGAGGTGGTCGAAGGCGTCATCGTCGAGGAGAACTCGGTGCTCGGCATGGGCGTCTTCATCGGCCAGAGCACCAAGATCTTCAACCGCGAGACCGGCGAAGTCACCTACGGGCGCGTACCGGCCGGCTCGGTGGTGGTGGCGGGCTCGCTGCCTTCGAATCACTGCAACCTGTACTGCGCCGTGATCGTCAAGCAGGTGGACGCCAGGACGCGCGCCAAGACCAGTATCAACGAGTTGCTGCGCGCCTAAGCCGGGGCACCCCGGCGGTCTCAAACCCGGCGCGAGCGGCGCCAGGGCCGTCGCCGCAGGTTCCGGTATCGGACGTTCTGGAGGCTACCCGGACGCCCCCGCGCTGCGTATGCTAGGGGCGTCGTCGGCCAAGCAAGGGGTCGGGGCACCGTACGAAGCGCGAGGGACGCCATGATGAATCTGGATCGCCTGTTCCAACTAATGTCCGAGAAAGGCGCCTCGGACCTGTACCTTTCGGTCGGCTCTCCGGTGACCATCAAGCTGAACGGCGTCTGTGTGCCGATCAATCAGGAGCGGCTGGCGCCGCAGGCTCTCGTCAGCCTGCTGGCCGAGCGCCTCTCCGATGCGCAGTTTCGGGAACTCGAGCAGACGCGCGAACTGAACGTCGGTCTGCCCGTGCAGGGCATCGGCAGTTTCCGCCTGTCGGCGTTCCTGCAGCGCGGCTCGGTTTCAGCGGTGATTCGCTTCATCCCGCACGAGGTGCCGCGGCTGGAGAGCCTGCTGCTGCCCGACGCGCTGAAGAGCTTGATCATGGAGCGGCGCGGCCTCATCCTGCTGGTGGGTGGTGCAGGCTGTGGCAAGAGCACGACCATCGCCTCGATGCTCGACCACCGCAACGAACTGCTGACAGGTCACATCCTCACCTTCGAGGATCCGATCGAGTACCTGTTTCGCAACAAGAAGTCGATCATCAATCAGCGTGAGATCGGCACCGATCTCGTCGACCTGCAGACGGCACTGCGCAATGCGATGCGGCAGGCGCCGGACGTGATCTTCATTGGCGAAATCCGCGACCGCGAAGCCATGTCGGCCGCTATCGGCTACGCGATGTCCGGCCACCTGGTGACGGCCACCCTGCACTCGACCAACGCCGCCCACGCGCTGAACCGCGTGATCAACTTCTACCCGCCGGATACCCGTCACGCACTGTTCCAGGATCTTGGGGCGTCCCTCAAGGCCATCGTGTCGCAGCGCCTGGTGCGGTCCCGCAAGGGAGGCCGCGTTCCGGCGGTGGAGATCCTGGTCAACCAGGGTCACATCGTCGACCTGATTGAACGCGGTGACGTACAGTCCATCAAGGAAGCCCTGGAGCAGAGTCTGTCGCCGGAGAGCCAGAGCTTCGAGCAGAGCCTTTACCGGCTACTGCAACAAGACACCATCACTCGCGAGGATGCACTTGCCGCTGCCGACTCGAAGAACAACCTCCTCTGGCTCATCAATAACGCCGGCAAGCCCGCCGCTCCTCAGGGCAACGTAGCCAAGAAGGAAACGCCGGCGCCATCGGCCAACTTTTCCGAGTTCAACCTGAACATCTAGCGCCCCGCTGTGTGTGCATGGGCTTCGCCGCTCGCACCTGGCAGTCGGGCAGACCAACGCGTTGCTCACACCGCCCGCTCCGGGTGAGTTGCCGGGGGGCGCGGCGTCGCCGTGCTCTGCGCCAGTTTTTCGTGGGCAGGCCACCCGGCGCAGCGGCGTCCAGGTTCGTTTGCGATACTCCGGCCGCTGAGTGCCGGCCATTCAGTCCCCCGTTCACTGTCCCTCTGACCGCCGCATTGCATGTCCGCCACCCTTGCCCTCGCCCAGGAACTGATCCGCCGTCCGTCCGTCACGCCCCGCGATGCCGGCTGCCAGGAACTGCTCGTCGCTCGCTTGGCCCCGTTCGGATTCAAGGCCCACACGCTGGCGCGTAACGGCACGACCAACTTGTGGCTGCGCCGTGGCAAGGCGCGCCCGACGGTGGTGTTCGCCGGCCACACCGACGTGGTGCCCACCGGGCCACTGGAGCAGTGGTCGAGCGATCCGTTCGAGCCGAGCATCCGCGACGGCCTGCTGTACGGACGCGGCGCCTCCGACATGAAGTCTTCGATCGCGGCTTTCGTGGTCGCCGCCGAGGAGTTCGTCACCGCCCACCCGCAGCATGGCGGCTCGGTCGCGCTGCTCATCACGTCGGACGAGGAGGGCCCGGCCACCGACGGCACGGTGATGGTGGTGGAGGAACTCGCCCGGCGCGGCGAGGCGATCGACTGCTGCATCGTCGGCGAGCCGACATCGGTGGACCATCTCGGCGACACCATCAAGAACGGCCGTCGCGGCTCGCTGTCGGGCAAGCTCGTCGTCAAGGGCGTGCAGGGCCATGTCGCCTATCCCCAGCTGGCACGCAACCCTGTCCATCTGCTTGCCCCGGCGCTCGCCGAACTGGCTGCTGCCGAATGGGACCGGGGCAACGAGTTTTTCCCGCCGACCACCTTCCAGGTGTCGAATATCAAGGCCGGCACCGGCGCGTCCAACGTGATTCCGGGCATCTGCGAGGTCGACTTCAACCTGCGGTTCGCCCCGGTGTCGACCGCCAGCCGGCTTCAGGAGCGCATCGAGGCCATCCTGCGCCGGCACGGTATCGAATTCGACCTGCGCTGGACCGTCGGCGCGCAGCCCTTTCTCACGCCCCCCGGCACCCTGGTGCAGGCACTGAGCGGTGCCATCGCCGAGGTCACCGGTCGGGCGCCTGATCTGTCGACCACCGGCGGTACCTCGGACGGCCGCTTCATTGCCACGATGTGTCCGCAGGTGGTGGAGTTTGGTCCGCCCAATGCAACGATCCACAAGATTGACGAGTGCATCCGGGTCGCCGATCTGGAGCCGCTGAAAGACGTCTACCGGCGCACACTCGAGCGGCTGCTCGAGCACTGACGCCGTTTCGGGGGAGACCGCGTTCCGTGTCGATTGACGCCCAGGCGAATCTGCGCACGCTGCGTGACGTGCTGCGCTTCGCGGTGACCCGCTTTAGCGAGGCGGGCGTGTTCTTCGGCCACGGCCAGGCCGACGCTTTCGACGAAGCCGCCTTCCTCGTCATGCGTTCGCTGCGCCTGCCGCTCGAGCGGCTCGACGTGTTCCTCGGCGCCTACCTCACGCACGGCGAGATCAATACGCTGCTGCAGCAAATCGACCTGCGCGTAAAGAAGCGGCTGCCAGCCGCCTACATCCTCAAGGAGGCCTGGCTGCAAGGCCTGAAGTTCTACGTCGACGAGCGCGTGATCGTGCCACGATCCTTCATCGGCGAGCTTCTGCGCGACCAACTGCAGCCCTGGATCGCCGACCCCGATGGCGCGCTCGACGTGCTCGACCTGTGCACCGGCTCCGGCTGTCTGGCGGTCCTGGCAGCCGAGGTCTTCGCCGCCGCCCGGATCGACGCGGTGGACCTGTCGGCCGACGCACTGGCGGTCGCGCAGAAGAACGTCGAGGACTATCAGTTGCAGGGCCGGGTTCGGCTGGTCCAGTCCGATCTGTTTGCCGCGGTTGCCCCCCGGCGCTACGACCTCATCGTCTGCAATCCGCCCTACGTGCCGGACGCCTCGATGCAGAGGCTGCCCCAGGAGTACCAGCACGAACCGGATCTCGCCCTGGCCGGCGGCAGCGACGGCATGAAGGTCATCAAGCGCCTGCTGCGCGAGGCGCGCGGCCACCTGAAGCGCGGCGGCCTGCTGGTGGTCGAGGTCGGCGGCGAGCGTGCCACGGTCGAGAAGCACTTCGGCGCCATTCCGATGACCTGGCTCACCACCACCGCCGGCGACGACATGGTGTTCCTGTGTCGTCAGGACGAGCTGCCTTAGGCGCAGGTGGGCGGTCCCGGCATGCGGCAAGACGCCGGACAGGCCCGGTGTGCCGAACGCCCGGCGTTGCTGCCCCCAGTCGCGCACCGGGCGCTCTGTACGATCCGCCCCCATGGTCCGCCTGATCGACGTCGCGCTCGCGCGTGGCATCCGTACCCTCTATTCGCACGTCTCGCTGATCGCCCGGCCGGGCGAGCGGATCGGGCTGGTCGGCGCCAATGGCTGCGGCAAGTCGACGCTGTTTGCCGCCCTGCTGGGCGAACTCGGCCTGGAAGCCGGTAGCCTCGAGCGGCCGCCGCCGGAGCGCATTGCGCACGTTGCGCAGGACATCGAGGCCGCGCGGGAGACCGCGCTCGATTACGTGCTGGCCGGCCATGCGCCGCTCACGCAGGCGCGCGCCGAGCTGGCGGCGGCCGAGGCCGGGCACGACGGCATGCGACTGGCGCACGCGCATGCGCGCATCGCGGAGCTGAACGAGGGCGCAATCGTCGCCCAGGCCAAGACGGTGATGCACGGCCTCGGTTTTGCCGAGGCACAGACGGGCAAGCGCGTGGCCGAGTTCTCCGGCGGCTGGCGCAACCGGCTGGCGCTGGCCCGCGCGCTGCTGCGGCCGGCCGACCTGCTGCTGCTCGACGAGCCGACCAACCACCTCGACCTCGACTCGGTGGTCTGGCTGGAGGCCTGGCTCAAGCGCCAGGAAGCCACGGTCCTCGTCATCTCGCACGACCGCGAGTTCCTCGACCGCTGCACCGAGACCACCTGGCATGTGGCCGATGGCGGCATCACCCGCTACGCCGGCAACTACTCGGCCTTCGAGCTGGCCTGGCTGGAGCGCAGCCGGCAGCAGGACGCCGCCGCGCGCGCCTATCAGCGCACCGCGGCACACCTGCAGAGCTTCATCGACCGTTTCCGCGCCAAGGCCACCAAGGCGCGGCAGGCCCAAAGCCGGATCAAGATGCTCGAGCGCCTGCAGGCCGTGGAGCCGGCGCGGGCGCGGCGCGATTGGCGCTTCGAGTTCCTCCAGCCCCTGAAGCTGCCCGAGCGGCTGATCGATGCCGAGGGCCTGAAGCTCGGCTATGGCGAGCGCACCGTGCTGGCCGACGTGCAGTTCCTGGTGCGCTCGGGCGACCGCATCGGCGTGCTCGGCGTCAACGGCGCAGGCAAGTCGACGCTGGTCAAGGCGATCGCGCAGGAGCTGGCGCCGCAGGGCGGCGAGCTGCGCCGCGGCGCCGGTCTGGAGATCGGCTACTTTGCCCAGCACCAGCTCGACCAGTTGCGGCCCGACGAAAGCCCGCTGCAGCACCTGCGCCGGCTGGCCCTCGATCTGAACCCCAACGTGCGCGAGCAGGAGCTGCGCGACTTCCTGGGCACCTACCGCTTCTCCGGCGAACTGGCGAGCCAGCCGGTTGGCCCGATGTCCGGCGGCGAGAAGGCGCGCTGCGCGCTCGCCCTGCTCGCCTGGCGCCGCCCCAACCTGCTGGTGCTCGACGAGCCGACCAATCATCTGGACATGGAGACGCGCGAGGCGCTGACCATGGCGCTGTCGTCCTTCGAGGGCGCGCTGCTGCTGGTGTCGCACGACCGGCATCTGCTGCGCGCGACCACCGATCGGCTGTGGCTGGTCCACGATGGCCGGCTCGCCGACTTCGACGGCGACCTCGACGACTATGCCGCCCTGGTGCTGGCCAGCCGGCGCGACCGCAACGACGGCACGCAGCGCGAAGACGCCGCGCCGACGCGGCGCGACCTGCGCAAACAGGAGGCCGAGGCGCGCCAGCGCCAGGCCAGCGCCCGCAAGCCGCTGCAGAACCGGGTGCAGAAGCTGGAACGCGAGCTTGCGCCATTGACGGCCGAGCTGCGCGAGCTCGACAGCCGGCTGGCCGACCCGGCCTTCTATCACGCGGGCGACGCGGCCGAGGTGGCAGCGGTGCTCAAGCGCCGCAGCGACCTCGCGCTGAAGGTCGAGCAGTTGGAGGAACAGTGGCTGCACCTGCAGGCCGAGCTGGAGGCCATCGCATGAGCACCGCTCCGCTGGCCGGCCTGCGCATCCTCGATCTGACGCGCCTGCTGCCCGGGCCCGCGGCGACCCTGCACCTGGCCGACTACGGTGCCGAGGTCATCAAGATCGAAGACCTGGGCGAAGGCGACTACCTGCGCAGCTTTCCGCCGTTCGTGCGCGATGCGCACGGCGCGCCGATCAATCCGACCTGGGTGGCGCTGAATCGCGGTAAGCGTTCGTTGCGCCTGAATCTGAAGGCGGCCGAAGGGCGCGAGCTGCTGCTGCGGCTGTGCGAAGGCGCCGATGCGCTGGTCGAGAGCTTTCGCCCCGGCACGCTCGCCAAGCTCGGACTCGGCTGGGAGGTGCTGCATGCACGCGCGCCGAGGCTGGTGCTGTGCTCGATCTCGGGGTACGGCCAGCAGGGGCCGCTGCGACTGGCCGCCGGTCATGACCTGAACTACATCGCACTGGCCGGCGTGCTCGACCAGATTCGCGCCGACGGCCGGCCCGCCGTTCCCAACCTGCAACTGGGCGACGTGCATGGCGGCACGCTGGCCGCGCTGTCCGCGCTGCTGATCGCGCTGCTGGGAGCGCAGCGCAGCGGCCAGGGCCGGCACGTGGATGTCGCCATGACCGATGCCCTGCTCGCCCACCATGTCTTTCCGCACGGCGACCTGGACGCCGGCCAGGCGCCCGTACCCGGCGCCACCCTGCTCACCGGCGGTGTGGCCTGCTATCACGTCTACGCCTGTGCCGACCGCCTGCATCTGGCGGTCGGTGCGCTGGAGCTGAAATTCTGGCGCAGCTTCTGCACCGCGGTCGGCCTGGACGAGCTGGCCGGCACGCACTGGTCGCAGCAGCCCGAGCAGGCGCCCGGTACGCCCGCCGCGCGGGCGCTGATCGCACGCGTGGCCGCGCACCTGGCCGCGCAGCCGCGCGCCCACTGGCTGGCGCAACTGGCCGCGGCCGACGCCTGCACCGCGCCCGTGCTGACCCCGGCCGAGGCCATCGAGCACCCGCAGGTGGCCGCGCGCAGCCTGGTGCATCGGGTGGACGGGGTGACCCACGTCGGGCCGCTGGCGGCGATGAGCCAGTACCACTTCACCGTGGCGCCGACCGAGGCGCCCGGCGCCAGCACGCGCACGCTGCTGGCCGAGCTCGGCCTGCCGGCGCCCGAGATCGAGCGGCTGCTCGCTGCGGGCGTGGTGGGGGCACCGTGATCGAGCGCCGTCGTCTGCTGCTGATGCGCCATGGCGCGGTCGAGTACTTCGACGCCCAGGGCCAGGCCGTGCCGCCCGACGCCGTGCCGCTGACCGCCGCCGGCGTGGCGCAGGCGCGTGCGATGGGCCAGGCGCTGGCTGCCCATGGCGTGCGCGTGGACCGCGTCGTGACCAGCGGCCTGACGCGAACCCGGGTGACCGCGCAGGAGGTGCTGGCCGGTCTGGGCAGCCGCCTGCAGCCGCAGGAGGAACCGACTCTGCAGGAGATCCGCCCTGGGCGGCTGGCCGACATTCCACCGGCGCAGTTGCGCGCGGCCTTTCTCGGCGCTTTCGAAGGTCCGGTGCCGCGCCGTATCCCCTTCCTGGGCGGCGAGACGATCGGCGCCCTGCTCGACCGCGTGCTGCCGGCGCTGCGCGCACTGCTCGCCGCCGACGGCTGGGATACCCTGCTGCTGGTGCTGCATGGCGGCGTGAACCGCGCGATCCTGTCGTGGTTCCTCACCGGCGAGGAGGTGTTCCTCGGCGGCCTGGCGCAGGACCCGGGGTGCCTGAACGTGATCGATGTCGGCCCCACGCCGGCCAAAAGCGTGGTGCGCGTGGTCAACTTCTGCGCGCTCGATCCGCTGCTGACCACCACCCGGCTGTCGACCATGGAACACCTGCTGCATCAATACCTGCAGCTGCGCGCATTGCGCCACGCCGCCGGCACCCGGCCGGACGCCGGGGGCGACCAGGACCCAAGCGATGAGCGATCCGACCACTGAGCCCCTGCAACCCGTCACCGAGCGCCACCGCTTCGACGAGGCGGCGCTCGGTGCTCATCTGGCCGCTCACCTGCCCGACTTTGCCGGCCCGCTGGACGTGCGGCAGTTCCAGGGCGGGCAGTCCAACCCCACCTACCTGCTGCGCACGCCCGGGCGCAGCTACGTGATGCGCAGCAAGCCCGGGCCGGTGGCCAAGCTGCTGCCCTCGGCGCACGCCATCGAGCGCGAGTTCCGCGTGATGCGCGCGCTGGCGGCGCAGGGCATCCCCGTGCCCGAGGTGCTGCTGCTGGTGGAGGACGAGGCGGTGATCGGCCGCGCCTTCTACGTGATGGCGCACGTGGCGGGCCGCATCTTCTGGGAGCCCACCCTGCCCGGCATGGCGCCGGCCGACCGCGCCGCCATTTATGACGAGATGAACCGCGTGCTGGCGCAGTTGCAGCGGGTCGACGTGGGCGCGGCGGGGCTGGCCGACTACGGCAAGGCCGGCAACTACTTCGCGCGGCAGATTGGCCGTTGGAGCAGGCAGTACCAGGCAAGCGCAACCGAGACGATCGCACCGATGGACCACCTGATCGAGTGGCTGCCGCAGCACGTGCCACCGGGCGAGGAGACCACCGTGGTGCACGGCGATTACCGGCTCGACAACCTGATTTTCCACCCGGTCGAGCCGCGCATCATCGCCATTCTCGACTGGGAGCTGTCGACGCTGGGCCATCCGCTGGCCGACTTCTCCTACCACTGCATGATCTGGCACATCCCGGCGGGCGGCTTCCGCGGCATCGCTGGCGTCGATCTGGCCGCGCTCGGCATCCCCTCCGAGGCCGAGTACCTGCGGCGCTACTGCGAGCGCACCGGCCGCGGCGGCATCGAGCACTGGAACTTCTACCTCGCCTACAACCTGTTCCGCATCGCTGCCATTCTGCAGGGGGTATACAAGCGAGCCACCGAGGGCCTGGCCTCGAGCGACAACGCATTGCAGACCGGACGCAACGTCACGGCGCTGGCCGAGCTGGGCTGGCGGTTTGCGCAGGCGGGGCGGTAGGCGCGCTCGGCAAACGGGTCCCTAGCCCGGATGTTTCATCAGGGACGCGGGATTTGCGTGGATGCCCGCGTGAGCCAGATTGCGCGAGAGGGGCGCAGCCGATGCCCGCAGGCATCGGCGAGCACTTGAGCGAAATGTGGC
>JADCGS010000011.1 GCA_020248865.1 Burkholderiales bacterium
CCGGATGTTTCATCAGGGACGCGGGATTTGCGCGGATGCGCGCGCGAGCCAGATTGCGCGAGAGGGGCGCAGCCGATGCCCGTAGGCATCGGCGAGCACTTGAGCGCAGTATGGCCGCGCGGGCGCCGCGCAAACCCGCGTAGCCCCGGCCGTCCAAAGTGGCCTGGGCCCATTGCAGGCTACCGCCGCGGCTTACGGAGGCAGATCGTGGATGCACGGGGGCGACCTGGTGAAACATCCGGGCTAGCGGGCGGCTTGGATCGGAATCGAGCGGCTGTGCCCGGAGCCGGCTTCGTGCATCAGGCAGGCCACCGCGTGCTCGCTGGCCGGCCGCGCCGGCACCTTCTCGCGGCACACGGCTTCGGCGGCGGCGCAGCGGGTGTGGAAACGGCAGCCCGGCGGCGGGTTGATCGGGTTGGGCGGGTCGCCGGCCAGCGGCGCCTGCTCGGTGCGGCGGTCGGGGTCCAGCGTCGGCATCGAGGCCAGCAGCGCCTGCGTGTACGGATGGCGGGGCGCGGCGAAGATCGCCTCCGACGGGCCGATCTCGGCCACTTCGCCCAGGTACATGACCATCACGCGGTCCGACACGTAGCGCACCACGTGCAGGTCGTGGCTGATGAACACGTAGGTCAGGCCGAAGGCGTCCTTCAGGTCGAGCAGCAGGTTGAGCACCTGCGCCTCGACCGACTTGTCGAGCGCGGAGACCGCCTCATCCAGGATGATCAGGCGCGGCTGCAGGGCCAGCGCACGGGCGATGTTGACGCGCTGGCGCTGGCCGCCGGACAGCTCGTGCGGGTAGCGCTCGGCAAAGCGGCGCGGCTCCAGGCCGACGCGGGCCAGCAGGTCGCGGGCGCGCTCCACCGCCTCGCGGTAGGGCACGCCGTGCACCTGCGGCGCGAAGGCGATCGAGTCCTCGATGGTCAGGCGCGGGTTGAGCGACGAGTAGCTGTCCTGGAACACCATCTGCACCTGGCGCCTGAACTGCCGCAGCGGCAGGTCGCGCGAGCCGACCACGCAGCCGTCGAACACGATGTCGCCGGCATCGGGTGCGATCAGGTGCATGAGCAGGCGCGCGGTGGTGCTCTTGCCGCAGCCGGACTCGCCGACCACGCCCAGGGTTTCGCCCTTGTGGACGGCAAAGTCGATGCCGTCGACCGCCCGCACCACGCCGGCCGGCCGTCCGATCCAGCCGCCCTTGAGCGGGAAGTGCCGGGTCAGCCCGCGCACGCTGAGCAGCGGCTGGGCCGGGCCGCCGACGTCGGTCGCAGCGTCCGGGCGGGCGGCGGCGCTCATTGCTTGACGTCCATCGCCGAGCGCAACCCGTCGGACAGCGTGTTGAAGGCGATCGAGGTGATGAAGATCATCACGCCGGGCAGCGCCGCGATCCAGGGCTGGGTGTAGATCGCGGTGCGCAGCGTGTTGAGCATCAGGCCCCACTCCGGCTCCGGCGGCTTGACGCCCAGGCCGAGGAAGCTCAGCCCCGAGGCGAGGATCATCGCCACCGCGATGAGGCTCGTCGCGTAGACGAAGATCGGCCCGAGCGCATTGCCCAGCACGTGCACGCGCACGATGGTGAAGGCGCCGGCGCCGGAGGCGCGCGCCGCCTCCACGAAGTCGCGCGCGCGCAGTTGCGTGGTCACGCTCTCGGCCACCCGTGCGATCGGCGGGATGAACACGATGGTCAGGCTGAGCAGCGAATTGAAGATGCCGGCGCCGAGCGCGCCGCTGAGCGCGATGGCCAGCAGCACCGACGGGAAGGCGTAGAACACGTCGATCGTGCGCATGATCAGCGTGTTGACGCGGCCGCCGACGTAGCCGGCCAGCAGGCCGATGGCCGAGCCGATCACGAAGGCGATCAGCACCGGGGTGATGCCCATGAACAGCGACAGCCGCGCGCCCACCATCAGGCGCGACAGCAGGTCGCGGCCGAGCTCGTCGGTGCCCAGCGGAAAGCCGGCTGTGCCGATTGGCTTCAGGCGGTTGAGCATCGACGACTGGTAGGGGTCGGCCGGCGTCAGATGCGGCCCGAACAGCGCCAGCAGGATCAACGCCAGCACCACCGCGGCGGCCGTCATCGCCACCGGGTCGCGCGCGAAGCGGCGCAGCACGGTGCTCCAGTAGCCGGGGCTGCGCTCGAAGGCGAGCGACGGCAGCTTGCGCGGATCGACGGCGATGTTCATCGGGCCGGTCAGGCGCGCGAGATGCGCGGGTCGAGCGTGGTCTGCACCACGTCCACCAGCAGGTTGAGCAGCACGAAGAACAGCGCCAGCACGAGGATGGTCCCCTGCAGCAGCGGCAGGTCGCGCTGGAAAATGGCGCTGTTGAGCAGGAAGCCGGTGCCGGGCCAGGAGAACACGGTCTCGATCAGGATCGAGCCGCCCAGCAGGTAGCCCAGTTGCAGGCCCATCACCGCCAGTGCGGTCGGCGCCACGTTCTTCACCACGTGCAGGAACACGCCCAGGTCGGTCAGGCCCTTGGCGCGCAGGCCGACCACGAACTCCTGCGCCAGCGTCTCGGCCACCAGCGCGCGCACGGTGCGGGCGATGATCCCCATCGGGATCACGCTCATCGTGACGGCCGGCAGGATCATGTGGCGGACGTGGGCCCAGTCCCAGGCCCACTGGTCGGAACCGCCGGGGCCGGCGCCGGTGGCCGGCAGCCAGTTGAGCTGCGCGGCAAAGACGATGACCAGCACCATGCCCAGCCAGTAGTGCGGCACGCTCACGCCCACCACCGAGAGGAACGAGGCGCCCTTGTCGACCCAGGAGTCGCGGAAGTAGCCGGCGACGAAGCCGAACAGGCAGCCGAAGAAGAATCCGATCAGCGTGGCCACCAGCGCCAGCCGCAGGGTGTTGCCGACCGCCTTCCCGACTTCGGCGGCCACCGGCCGGCCGCTGGCGATCGAGGCCCCCAGGTCGCCCTGCGCGGCGCGCGCCAGCCATTTCACAAACTGCTCGGGCAGCGGCCGGTCGAAGCCGTACAGCGAGCGCAACTGCTGCTGCATTTCGGCCGAGGCATCGGGCGGCAGCACCGATACCAGCGGGTCGCCGGGCGCCAGATGCACGAGGGCGAAGCACACCAGCGCCACGCCGAGCATGATCGGCAGGGTGTAGACGACGCGGCGGACGAGGTAGGCGAACATCGCGCGGGTGGCGGGGCGGGTCGGGACGACGCGCCCCCGGGGCGGGCGCGGCGGATGGGAAAGGGGCCGCCGCCGCGCCGCGCACCGCGGCCGGGGCGGCGGGGCGCGGCGGCGAGGATCGGCCGCTTACTTCATGTCCATCGTGGCGATGTCGATGAACCAGGAGCGCGGCTGGACCACGCCGGTCACGCGCGCCGACATGGCGCGCGGGCCGACGTCATGCGCGATCCAGATGAACGGCGCCTCCTCGACGATGCGCGCGTGCAGCCGCGCCAGCGCGGCATCGCGCGCCTTGTCCTCGAAGCTGGTGCGCGCCTCCTCGATCAGCTTGTCGAACTCGGCATTGCCGAAGAAGCCCCAGTTGTTGGACACCGGCGGGAAGGTCTTGGTGCTGGTGAAGCGCACCATGGCGAAGAACGGGTCCATCGCCGCGAAGCTCACGTTGATCGCGTGGGCGCCGCGCGCCGACGGGTCGCGCGCGCCGATGCGCCAGTTGGTGAACAGCGTGTTCCACTCGATCACGTCGAACTCGACGTCGAAGAAGCACTGCTTGAGCGACTGCTGGACGAACTCGTTCATCGGCAGCGGCTGCATCTGGCCGGAGCCCGAGGCCGAGATCTGCACCTTGACCTTCAGCGGCTTGGCCGCCGAGAAGCCCGCCTTCTGCATCAGCGCCTGCGCGGCCTTGACGTCGTAGCGGATGTCGAACTTCGGGTTGCCCCACCAGGGATGACCGGGCGGCACGGTGCCCTTGGGGATCGACATCATGCCGCCCAGCAGCTTGACCAGGCCCTCGCGGTCGACGCACAGATTGGCGGCGTGGCGCACGTCGCGGTTCAGCCAGGGCGAGCCCTCGGCGAACGACAACTGCCACGGCCACACGTGCGGCTGGGCGTTGGAGTAGATGGTGAAGCCGCGGCTGCGGATCTGCGCCATTGCGTCCGGCGCGGGCGCCTCGATCCAGTCGACCTGGCCCGACAGCAGCGCCGCGGTGCGGGCGTTGGCCTCGGGCATCGGCAGCATGACCACGCGGTCGATCTTCGGCACCCGGCGCGGGTCCCAGTAGTTGCGATTGGCGGCCACTTCGAGCCGCTCGCGCGGCACGAAGCGCGTCATGCGGAACGGGCCGGTGCCGGAGGCGTCGGCGGCGAACGCCGTCCAGGCCGCCCGCGCCTTGTCGGCCGGGGTGGCACCGGGCGCGGCATCGAACTTGGCCTGCCAGTGCGCCGGGCTGGCCATGAACAGGTTGGTCAGGTTCAGCGGCAGGAACGAGTCGGGCTCGCTGGTGGTCAGCTCGACCGTCAGGTCGTCGATCTTGCGCGCGCTGCGCAGCGTGGGCATGCGCGAGGCGGTCACGCCGACCTGGCTGGCGTCGAAGTGCGGCGCCTCCTTGTCGAGCACCTTGCGCACGTTCCAGACCACGGCATCGGCGTTGAACGGCGAGCCGTCGTGGAAGCGCACGCCGGAGCGCAGCCGGAACACCCATTTGGTGCGGTCCTTGGCATCGACCGCCCAGGAGGTGGCCAGGCCGGGAATCAGCACGCTCGGCCCGTCCGACCGCGACAGGTCCCAGTGCGTGAGGGCGTCGTACATCGGGATGCCGGTGAAGCGGTTGCCCTCGAAGCCCTGGTCGGGCTGGCCGAGGGTGCGCGGAATGTCGGCGGCGGTCATGGCGATGCGCAGCACCTTCTCCTGCGCGGCCACCGGCGCGCTCCAGAGGGCGGCGGCCAGGGTGGCGACCAGAGCGGCGGCGGACAGCGGTCCGAGAACGCCGCGGCGCTGGGTCTTGCGGTCTCCAACGGTCATGGGATCCATCTCCTTGTGCGACTCCGAAACCCGGCGCACCGCGCCGGAGGCTGCCTGTGCAGCAAGGCGCATGCCAACCTGCGCGGGGCGCGGCACCAGCCGGCGCCGCGTCATTCTGGGACAAACCGGGCGTGCAGGGTGAATTTGCCGCCGCCATGCGCGGCGCCCGCAACGCCGCCAGGATCACGCGGCCGCAGTCCGCCGCGTGCCGCGCGCGGGGTGCGGGCCGGGCTCCGGGGCCGCGTTGCATCGATGCCACGGGTCTGCTGCGCCGCAGCGCCGCAGGCGCGGCGATGACCACAGCGTCAGCCCTGGCGGGCCGCCGGCGGGCGGCAGGTCTCGCTTCAGCATGCCGCAGCGTCGTGTTGACCCTGGGAGTAGACGTCGCGCCCCGCCCTGCGCCATGCTGCGCCCTCGCGTGAGCCCTCATCGTGAGCCCTCGCGCGGCGCAAGTCCACCAACAACAGCGGCGCCCCGCAGGTGCGGCGGCTCGTTCTGAGGAGATGTCATGAGAAACACACCCCAAGGCGTGGCGCCGGCGGTTGCGGTGGCCGTGCTTAGCCTCGTGCTGGCCGGTTGCGGCAGCAGCAGCGGTGGCGCGGCCACGCCGACCAACCAGCGGCCGAGCTGGCTCGGCACCGTGACGCAGACCAGCTACGACGGCGTCAGTGACGACCTGCTGACCGCCGGCCTTGGCCGCAGCGGCCTGCAGGCTGCGGCGCCGGCGGTCACCGACCCCACCAGTGCCGCCCAGTTGCGCCGGCTGGCGATCTACAACAACTACCGTGCGTTGGTGGACTTCACCAACAACGGCGGCTTCGGCACGCTGTTCGGCCCGAACGTGACAGCCGCCGGCACCGTGACCACGGGCGAGGGGCTGATTGCCGGTACCGAGTACATCGCCTACGCCGACGACGCCAATGGCGCGCAGAACGTCACGCTGATGGTGCAGGTTCCGGCCAGCTTTAGCCCGTTGGTGCCCTGCATCGTGACCGCGACCTCGAGCGGCTCGCGCGGGGTCTACGGCGCCATCGGCACGGCCGGCGAGTGGGGCCTGAAGCGCGGCTGCGCGGTGGCCTACAGCGACAAGGGCACCGGGCTGGGCGTGCATGACCTGCAAAACAACACGGTCAACCTGCAGAACGGCGTGCGGGCCGATGCCGCCGCCGCAGGCCGCAACTCCATCTTCACCGCGGCGATGACCGAGGCCGAGCGCACGGCCTTCAACACGGCCACGCCCAACCGCTTCGCGGTCAAGCATGCGCACTCGCAGCAGAACCCCGAGAAGGACTGGGGCCGCGACACGCTGCGCGCGGTGCAGTTTGCTCTCTGGGTGCTCAACGACCGCTTTGCCGCGCCCAACCCGGACGGCAGCAAGCCGGTCCTATTCGGCCCCGCCAACACCATCGTGATCGCCTCCAGCGTCTCCAACGGCGCCGGCGCGGCGCTGGCAGCCGCCGAGCAGGACACCCAGGGTCTGATCGACGGCGTGGCGGTGAGCGAGCCCAACATCCAGCTTGCGCCGCAGACCGGGCTCAGCATCCGGCGCGGCACCCTGCCGGCCTACACCGGGGGCAGCAAACCGCTGTACGACTACTTCAGCTACGCCAACCTGCTGCAGCCTTGCGCGGCGCTGGCGAGCTCGGCGGCGGGCTCGCCGTTCGCGTTTGCCGGGGCGTCGGTCACGCTGGCCACCAACCGCTGTGCCGCGCTGGCTGCCCGCGGCCTGGTGAGCGGCTCCACCACGCAGGCGCAGGCCGACGACGCAATGGCGCGACTGCTGGCCTATGGCTGGGAGCCGGAGACCGCCATCCTGCAGACCTCGCACTACAGCTTCGCCACACTGGGCATCGCGGTCACCTACAGCAACACCCACGGCCGCTTCTCGGTGCGCGACAACCTGTGCGGCTACTCCTTCGGCGCGGTCGATGGCACCGGCGCGCCGGTGGCGGCGGCGGCGGCGGCCATCGCCACCGTGTTCTCCACCGGCAACGGCGTGCCGCCGTCGGGCGCGCTGCAGGTCATCAACAACAACGCGGTGGGCGGTCCGCGTAACAGCCCGGCCTCGGTATCGGCTTCCACCGGGCTGGCCGACTTCAACATCGACGGGGCGCTGTGCCAGCGCGCGCTGTGGACCGGAACCGACGCCAACGCCACCCGCGTCAAGCAGGGCATCGCCGAGGTCTATCGCAGCGCCAACCTGCGCGGCAAGCCGACCATCATCGTGCACGGCCGCAACGACACGCTGGTGCCGGTCAACTTCTCGTCGCGGCCGTACTTCGCGCAGAACCAGATCGTCGAGGGGGCGGCCAGCCGGCTGCGCTACATCGAGGTGACCAACGCGCAGCACTTCGACACCTTCCTGCCGTTCCCCGGCTACGACACGCGCTACGTGCCGCTGCACCTGTACTTCAACCGGGCGATGGACGCGATGTGGAACCACCTGCGCACGGGCGCCGCCCTGCCGCCGTCGCAGGTGGTGCGCACCACGCCGCGCGGCGGCACGCCGGGGGCGGCGCCGGCGATCAGCGCGGCCAACGTGCCGGCGTTTGCGGCCGAGCCGCCGGCGGCCGACCGCATCACCTTCTCGGCCGGACTGCTGACCATTCCTGAATAGCGCCGGCGCGCGGGCCATACGGCAACGGGGCAGTGCGCAGGCACTGCCCCGTTTTCTTTTCGAGCGCCTGCGCCAATCGACCGCCCGGCGGCGCCGATCGCGGCGCGGCTGCGAACCGCGGGCGCTACGATGCGCTGCAGGAACACGCACCGCACGGATACCCATGTCGAGCAACTCCGCCCGCAGCGGCGAGGATCTGAGCAAGCTGTCCATCGACCGCAGCAGTCTGCCCACCCTGCGCCGGCGCCGGCCGCTGTACACGCGCTGGTGGCTCTGGCTGCTGCTGGCGCTGCTGGCTGCCGGCGCGGCCGCGTTCTTCATGCAGCGCGGCCGCCCCCTGCCGGTGGAGATCGGCCGGGTGACGGCGGCCTATCCGTCGCAGGCGGTGGCGGTGCTCAACGCCACCGGCCGCGTGACGGCGCAGACCCGCGCCTCGGTCTCCAGCAAGGCGACCGGACGGCTCGAGTGGCTCGGCGTGGTGGAGGGCCAGCGCGTCAAGCAGGGCGAGGTGATCGCGCGGCTGGAGAACCGCGACGTGGCCGCGCAGCGCGACCAGGCGGCCGCCAACGTGCAGGCGGCGCAGGCCAACCTCGCGCAGGGCCAGGCCGAACTGGAGGACGCGCGGGCGGCGCTCAGGCGGGTGCAGGAACTGGCGCGCAAGGACTTCATCTCCGCCAGCGCGGTCGACTCCGCCGAGGCCCGCTTCAACAAGGCGCGCGCCGCGATCCAGACCCTGACGGCGCAGATCGCGGTGGCGCAGGCCAGTCTGCGGGTGACCGAAGTGGCCTTCGACCAGACCCTGATCCGCGCGCCCTTCACCGGCATCGTGCTGACCAAGAGCGCCAACGTCGGCGACATCATCACGCCCTTCTCGTCGGCCAGCGGCACCACCGGCGCGGTGGTGACGATGGCCGACATGGCCACCCTCGAGGTCGAGGCCGACGTGTCGGAGAACTCGATCGCCCGGATCGCGGTCGGCCAGCCGACCGAGCTGCAGCTCGATGCCTTTGCCGACCTGCGCCTGCTGGGCACCGTGGCACGGATCGTGCCGACGGTGGATCGCGCCAAGGCGACGCTGCTGGTGAAGGTGCGCTTCGAGGAGACCGACGCCCGCGTGCTGCCCGACATGAGCGCGCGCATCGCCTTCCTGTCGCGGCCGCTGTCGGCCGACGAGCGCAAGCCGGTGGCGGCGCTGCGGCCGGAGGCCGTGGTCCGGCGCGACGGCAAGGACTTCGTCTACGTGGTGCAGGCGGGCGGCAAGGACGGCACACCGGTGGCCGACGCCAGGGTGCTGCCGGCCGATGCGGGCAAGGGCGAGCCGGCCGGCAACGACGCGGCGCGCGGCCCGGCCAAGGCGGCGGCCGCCGCGACTGCTGCTGCCACGTCGCCCGACGGCAAGGACGGCAAGGCGGGTGAACCGGCCGGTCGCGCCGTGCTGACGCCGGTCGTGCTCGGCGCCAAGGTCGGCGACCTGCTGCGGGTGGAGAACCTGGCGCCCGGCACGCGGGTGGTGCTCAATGCGCCCGAGCGGCTGGGCGACGGCCAGCTCGTCAGCGCGCAGAAGAAGTAGTGGCGGTGAGCGATCCGGTCGCCAGCAGCCACGCCGCGGCGCCCGCGGTACGCAGCACCGGCAGCGGCGCCGCCGCGCTGGTCGAGATTCGCCACGTCAGCAAGAGCTACCAGCGCGGCGATCAGGTGGTGCCGGTGCTCACCGACATCAACCTGGACATCGGGCAAGGCGACTTCGTCGCGCTGATGGGCCCCTCGGGCTCGGGCAAGAGCACGCTGCTGAACCTGGTGGCCGGCATCGACAAGCCCGACGGCGGCGCCATCCGCGTGGCGGGCGCCGACATCACGCAACTGTCGGAGGGCGAGCTGGCCGGCTGGCGCGCTGCCAACGTCGGCTTCATTTTCCAGTTCTACAACCTGATGCCGGTGCTCAACGCCTTCGAGAACGTGGAGCTGCCGCTGCTGCTGACGGGGCTGTCGCGCAGCGAGCGGCGCGCACGGGTGGCGATGACGCTGTCGCTGGTGGGGCTGGCCGACCGCATGGACCACAAGCCCAACGAACTGTCGGGCGGGCAGCAGCAGCGCGTGGCCATTGCGCGCGCGCTGGTGAGCGACCCCCTGCTGGTGATCGCCGACGAGCCCACCGGCGACCTGGACCGCCTGAGCGCCGCCGACATCCTCGGGCTGCTCGACCGCCTGAACACCGAACTGGGCAAGACCATCGTCATGGTGACGCACGACCCGCGCGCCGCCGAGGCGGCGCATCACCTGATCTATCTGGACAAGGGGCAACTGACGGACACCAGCCCCTTTGCGGGGGCCGGCGCATGACGAACGATGGCGCCGACGTTGGCCGCCGCGCGGCCTCTGATCGGTCGCAGCGCGCGGCGCGGCGCGCGGGCACCGCGGGCACGGTCGGCGCGCGCCGGCTCCTCATGCGCAACCCAGCGCGCAACCCAGCGCGCCGCATGGCGCGGCGCAGCCGGGCACCATGTTCTTCCTGAAGCTGGTCCTGCGCAACGCATTCCGCGCCCGCCTGCGGGCCGCGCTGACGGTGCTCGGGCTGGTGATCGCGGTGGTGGCCTTCGGTTTGCTGCAGACGCTGGTGCACGCCTGGTACGCAGGGGTGGAGACGGCCTCCGAGCGGCGGCTGATCGCGCGCAACGCGATCTCGCTGGTGTTTCCGCTGCCGGCGTACTACCGCGAGCGCATCCGCGCCGTCGAGGGCGTCAAGGCGGTCACCATCCAGAACTGGTTCGGCGGCCAGTACCGTGACGAGCGCAGCTTCTTCGCCCAGTTTGCGGTCGAGGCGGCGAGCTTTTTCCCGATGTACCCGGAGCTCGTGTTCGACCCGCAGCAGTACCAGGACTTCCTGCGCGACCGCAGCGGGGCGGCGATCGGCCGCCAGCTGGCCGAGGAGTTCGGCTTCAAGCTGGGCGACCGCATTCCGCTGAAGGGCACGATCTATCCGGGCACCTGGGAGTTCACGGTGCGCGCCATCTACGAGGGCCGCGACGAGGCGACCATCACGCGCCAGATGTTCTTTCACTGGGAGCTGGTCACCGAGCGGCTGAAGCAGCGCTTCCCGCGGCTGGCCGAGCGCGTCGCCACCTTTTTGATCGAGATCGACGACCCGGGCCGCGCGGCCGACATTGCGCTGGCGATCGACCGCGAGTTTGCCAACTCGCTGGCCGAGACGCTGACCGAGACCGAGGCGGCCTTCCGCATGTCCTTCGTGGCGATGCTGGAGTCGATCCTGCTGATCATCCAGGGCGTGAGCTACGTGGTGATCGTGATCATCCTGGCGGTGGCGGCCAACACCATGGCGATGACCGCGCGCGAGCGGCTGGCCGAGTACGCCACGCTCAAGGCGCTGGGCTTCGGCCCGCCCTTCGTGGCGCGGCTGATCTTCGCCGAGAGCATGCTGGTGGCGCTGCTCGGCGGCGGTCTGGGCATCGCGCTGACGCCCTGGGCAGCCCAGGGCGTGCATGCGCTGCTCACCAACTTCCCGCGCTTTGTGGTGACGCCGGAGATCTACGCGCAGCAGGTGATCGCGGCGCTGGCGGTGGGCGTGCTGGCGGCGCTGGTGCCGATGGTCCGCTCGGCGCGCGTGCGCATTGTCGATGGGTTGCGGCATGTGGGGTAGTTCGCTTTCGGTGTACGCGATGGCTTCGCAATCGCACTTGTACCTCACGCGCTTGATCAGTGGGCCTGCCTTCGGGCGGCCGGGCGTACGGCCCAATGACAAGGGCTGCGAGCCGCGCTGCGCGCGGCGGTGCCACGGGTCTGCCGGGGGCCTTGGCTCGCCTGCGGTATCGACTGACCGGACGGACAACTGATGGCGCTGCCGCTGTCCTACGTCGCCCGCAACCTGTGGGTGCGCAAGCTGACCACGGTGCTGACCGCCGGCGGCATGGCGCTGGTGGTGTTCGTGTTCGCGGCGGTGCTGATGCTCGACGCCGGGCTGCGCGCCTCGCTCGGCGGCACGGGGGCGGCCGACAACGTGGTGGTGATCCGCAAGGGGGCGGTGACCGAGGTGCAAAGCGGCGTGACGCGCGACCAGGCGGCGCTGATCGAGGCGCTGCCGCAGGTGGCGCGCGATGCGCGCGGCGACCCGCAGGCCTCGCGCGAAGTGGTGGTGCTCAACTCGCTGATCAAGGCCAGCACCGGCAAGCGCAGCAACGTGCCGATCCGCGGTCTGGCCGAGCGCGGGCTGGCGCTGCGGCCGCAGGTGCGCGTGGCGCAGGGGCGTCTGTTCCGGCCCGGCTCGACCGAGATCGTGGTCGGCGCCAGCGTGGCGCGCGAGTTCCGCGGCGTGGCCATCGGCGAGCGGCTGCGCTTCGCACAGCGCGAGTGGACCGTGGTCGGCGTGATCGACGCCGGCCAGAGCGCGTTTTCCTCCGAGATCTGGGGCGACGCCGAGCAGATGCTGCAGGCATTCCGCCGCACGGCGTTTTCCTCGGTCATCGTGCGGCTGGCCGACGCCGGCCGTTTCGAGGAACTGCAGCAGGCGATCGCCGCCGATCCGCGCCTGCAGGTCGACGTCAAGCCCGAGCCGCAGTTCTACGAGGACCAGGCCAGCGGCCTGTCGAGCTTCATCTCCATCGTCGGCAACACGCTGTCGGTGATCTTCTCGCTCGGCGCCATCATCGGCGCGGCCATCACCATGTACGCGGCGGTGGCCACGCGCACCGGCGAGATCGGCACGCTGCGCGCGCTCGGCTTCCGGCGCCGCGCCGTGCTGGGCGCCTTCCTGCTGGAGTCGATCCTGCTGGCGCTGGCCGGCGGCGCGGTCGGGCTGGCGGCGGCCAGCTTCCTGCAGGCGATCACCATCTCCACCACCAATTTCACCTCGTTCTCCGAGCTGGCGTTCAGCTTCCAGCTCACCCCGCGCGTGGTGCTGGCGAGCCTGGCGTTCGCGCTGATCATGGGCCTGGTGGGCGGCTTCCTGCCGGCGATCAAGGCGGCGCGCATGAAGATCGTCGATGCGCTGCGGGCGGACTGAGCGGACGCGGCACGGGGGGTTGGCTGGTGCGGCGGTTGTCGTCGCAACTGTGCTGTCGTCATGCCCCGCCCGGGCGATGACCAGATGAAGTTCGCAAGTTCGGTAAAGCGGCTGCCATGAGTCGGCAAGAGCGGCGCATTTCCTTGCCGCGACCACGCTTTGCGGTGGCAGACAACGCCGTGGAGGCGGCAGCCATTCGGCAGACGGCGCGGCCGGGCCGCATCGCGCCGGCAAGGCGGCATCATGCGGACGCTTGTCCCCCGGCTGGCTCCATTTTGACCGCTCAGTGTCCCGCGCCTTGCGGACAAAGGCCCATCATCCGCCCGTCGTCAGCATGCAAGGGACAACGCGGGGACGCATGGATGACAAGGCGCCCCGGTTACGCTTCACATGCCAGTCCAGGCGCAGGCCACGAGGACACCTCATGCCGCAACGCTCATCGCCGCCCGTGCTCGCGCGCAGCTTCCAGGCGTTGGACCAACTCGCCAAACGTGCCGTGGCGTGGGCAGTGGCGCAGCACCACTCGGCCGGGCGCAGCACCTGGTTTATGGCCGAGGGGCAGCTTGTGCAGCAGGCGCCTGACGGCTCCCGCAAGCCGCTTGAGCCTGAGGCGCTCGCAAGCCCGCGTGCGCCCGAAGACCCGCCACGGCGCCCTTGACCTCGTGCGGGCAGCACGGGCTAGCCGCTGCGCCGCCACGGCTAGAATGCACAGAATTCTGTTCACTCAGCCAGCGAGGTGGCCATGGGCTTTTCAGCGAGCGATGTCGTGCCTTTCACCCAGGCGCGGGCCAATTTGTCGGAACTCGCCGACCAGGTCAAGGCCGGCGCCGAGAAGATCATCACCAAGAACGGCGAGAGCTACGTCGCCCTCATCGACGCCGAGCGGCTGGATTACTACCACCAGCTCGAACGCGAGCGCATCCACCTGCTGCTGATCGCCGACGCGCAGCGCGGCCTAGCCGACATCGAGGCGGGCCGCACCCAGGGCGCGGACGCCGCCCTCGCCAAACTTCAGCAGCGCCGCGCAGCCCAGGCCCGAAACATCCCGCAGAAGCCGGCCCGCAAAGCCGGCAAGCCGCGTGGCTGAGTCGCTCTACCGCGTCGAGCTGACCGCCAGCTTCCTGGAGCGGCTGGATGCCATCGAGGCCTTCCTGGCCGATGCCGATGCCGCCTTCGCCTTCGATGACCTGCTGGCCGAACTGCGCGCCACCGTGGTCCCCAACCTGGCCCGCTTCCCCCGCATCGGCCGCCGCTACCTGGACAACCTCCCACGCTCTGCAGAGGCGCTGGCCCAACTGGCGGCGCTGCCGGCCGGCGCGGTGGCCGCTTTGCGGGAGTACCTGCATGGCGACTACCTGCTGCTGTACACCGCCGTGGAGGCCAAAGCGACGGTCTATCTGCTGTCCATCCGGCACCACCGCCAGCTTTCGTTTGACTTCGTCCGGTTGTGGCCGGGAACCGCCGCGGCGCCGCCGCGCTGACGTCCGGCCCTCTGCACCCGCCCAGCCTGCACGTTCACCCTATTTCCATGAGCACCGCATCGAACCACCCGCCCGCCGCTGCACCCGCTCTATCCCAACCGCTACACCGCGCGCGCCGCTGACTTGCTGCCGCTGCTGGTCAACGGCCCACCCAGCCACGAGGGGCCACCCATGATCGGCGACGACAACGTGTTGCCGGCCAATTGGCGCGGGAAGTTTGAGCGCTTCGCGGATCGCATTGATGCCGTCCTGCCCGAGCAGGTGCTGACGATCGAGGCGTGGGATCAGTCATGAAGCGGACCGCGCGGTACACCAGCGGTTCACCCGTCAGCTTTTGCGTGCTTCGCTCAACTTCGGCGCACTACGCTCGCTCACATCCGGCAGGCTTCTTTCAGCTACTGCCCGCTTCTATACATTTCGCGCTGCAAGCGCGAAGGTGCCGAAGCTCCGGGAAGTGAGGCTGGCGCGCTCGCTGAATCTATCCAAGCGAGCGGTTTTGGCAAGCGAAAATCGGCAGCGGCGCAGCGGGATCGACGCGCCATGCTCGGTTTGTGCGAGTGGCCGATTGCGACGCAAGGCGACTGTGGCGATGGCGCTTCAGCGCGTCCGGCGACCCCGACCTTCGGGTGATCCGGCAGCCAGCGCGGGCTGGTGCCGCAGCCCGGCTCGCTTCTATGCTGTGGTCATGCCCCTCCCGCTCGCCGGCATCCGCGTCATCGAGTTCGCGCACATGGTCATGGGCCCGAGCTGCGGCATGGTGCTGGCGGACCTGGGTGCGGAGGTCATCAAGGTGGAGCCGGTGGCGGGCGACAACACGCGCCGGCTGGCGGGCTCGGGCGCCGGCTTCTTTGCCGCCTTCAACCGCAACAAGAAGAGCCTGGCGGTGGATCTCGCGGACCCGCAGGCGCGGGCTGCGGTGCTCGCGCTCGTCGCCCGCGCCGACATCGTCAGCGAGAACTTCCGCCCGGGTGCAATGGACAAGCTGGGGTTCGGCCCGGCGGCGCTGCAGGCGCACAAGCCCGATCTGATCTACGTCTCGCACAAGGGCTTCCTCGCCGGTCCGTACGAGGAGCGCACTGCGCTCGACGAGGTGGTGCAGATGATGGCGGGGCTGGCCTACATGACCGGGCCGCCGGGCCGGCCGCTGCGCGCCGGCGCCAGCGTCAACGACATCATGGGCGGCCTGTTCGGCGCGCTCGGCGCGGTGGCCGCGCTGGTCCAGCGCGACAAGACGGGCGCCGGCCGCCGCATCGACAGCGGCCTCTTTGAGAACTGCGTGTTCCTGGTGGCGCAGCACATGATGCAGTGTGCCGTGACCGGCCAGCCGGCGGCGCCCATGCCGGCGCGGCTGCCGGCCTGGGGCATCTACGACGTGTTCACGACGGCCGACGGCACCGCGCTGTTCCTGGCGGTGGTGTCGGACACGCAGTGGCGCGCCTTCTGCGAGGCGCTGGCGCGGCCCGACTGGCGCGACGACGCGCGGCTGGCGAGCAACCCGCTGCGGGTGGCGGCGCGCGACTGGCTGCTGCCGCAGGTGGCGGCAACGCTGGGCGAGCGCGGCAGCGCGGAGCTGGTGGCCCTGGCCACCGCCGCCGGGCTGCCGTGGGCGCCGATCACCTCGCCCGCACAGTTGTTCGACGACCCGCACCTGCGGGCATCGGGCGGCTTGGCGCCGCTGACGCTGCCCGATGGGCGCCTCGGCGCGGTGCCGCTGCTGCCGCTGGCCTGGGATGGCGCGCGCCTGCCGCTGCGCGCCAGCCCGCCGCGCGTGGGCCAGCACACCCGCGCGCTGCTGGTCGAGGCGGGCCTCGATGACGCCGCCATCGAGGCGCTGATCGCACGCGGCGCGGCGGCGGCTTGATGGCGGCTTGATGGCGGCTTGATGGTGGTTCGATGCCGGCTCGACATCCGCTCGATGCCCGCTCGAAGTCCCCATGAACCCCGCCGCGCGCCCGCTGTGATCACAAGGCGCGACCGCGCTGTTAGCATGACCTTCGGGTGTCCACCGACCACAAGAACAGCGCCCCGCCGCGCTCTCGGCGCGGGCATTCCTTCTGCAGGAGACAAGGCAATGAAGCGTCGTGATTTCTCGGCCGCTGCGGCCGCCGTGGCGGCCCCGCTGGTCCTGCCCGGCATCGCCCGGGCGCAAGCGGCCCCCGCCATCAAGATGATGATCCCGGCCAACCCCGGCGGCGGCTGGGACAGCACCGGCCGTGCCCTGGCCGCGGCCATGCAGGCGGCCAAGGTGGTGAGCAACGTGCAGTTCGACAACAAGGGCGGGGCGGCCGGCACCATCGGCCTGGCGCAGTTCATCAACGCCGCCAAGGGCGACCCGAACGCGCTGATGATCGGCGGCATGGTGATGGTGGGCGGCATCCTCCTCAACAAGTCGCCGGTCGGTCTGGATCAGGTCACGCCGATCGCGCGCCTGACCACCGAGAACCTGGTGGTGGTGGTGCCGGCCAAGTCGCCGCACAAGACCGTCGGCGACCTGATGAACGCCTTCAAGGCCAACCCGGGTGCGTTGTCCTGGGGCGGCGGTTCGGCGGGCGGCTCGGACCACATCCTCATTGGTCTGATGGCGCGCGCCACCGGCGGCGATCCGACCAAGGTCAACTATGTCGCCTTCAAGGGCGGCGGCGAGGCGGTGGCGGCGATCATCGGCGGTCACGTGGCCGCCGGCGTGTCGGGCCTGTCGGAGTTCTCCGAGCACATCAAGAGCGGCCGCATGCGCGCGCTGGCGGTGTCGGGCGACGCCCGCGAGGAAGGCGTGCCGACGCTGCGCGAGCAGGGCATCAACGTGGTGCTGGGCAACTGGCGCGGCGTGTTCGGCGCGCCGGGCATCACCCCGGCGCAGCGCGATGCGCTGGTCAACCTGGTGCGCACCGCCACCGAGACCCCGGCCTGGAAGGAAAGCCTGCAGAAAAACGGCTGGCAGGGATGGTTCCTGCCGGGCGATCAGTACAAGGCGTTCATCGACGAGGACATCAAGCGCGTCGGCGGCATTCTCGAGTCGCTCGGGCTGGTCAAGAAGTAGCGCGCCGTGACCACCGGGGCCGAGGGCCGGCGCCGGCGCGTCGCGCTGGTCGAGCTGGCGCTGTCGCTGGCGCTGCTTGCGCTGGGCGCCTTCGTGCTCGGGGTGGCCGGGCGCATGCCGGCCACCGGCGGGTTCTCCGGCGTGGGGCCCGGCGCGATGCCGACCATTGTCGGCGTCGGCTTGGTGGGGGTGGGGCTGTGGCTGCTCGGCGAGCGCCTGACCGGCGGCTGGCGCCAGGCCGAGCCCGAGCCGACCGCGCGCGGCGAGCACGCGTTTCACGGCGCCGGCTTCGCCTGGGTCAGCGCCGCTCTGGCGGCGCAGATGCTGCTCATCAGCACGGCCGGCTTCGTGATCGCGGCCACCGCCCTGTTCGCCGGCGTGGCGCGCGGCTTCGGCAGCCGGCGGCCGCTGCGCGATGCGCTGCTCGGCTTGGCGGTGGCGCTGGCGATCTTCGTGTTCTTCGTCCACCTGCTGAACGTCAACCTGCCGGCAGGCTGGCTCAAGCCGGTGCTCGGCGCGGCGGGGATCTAGTCCCGCCATGGGCGAGACCTTCGCCGCGCTGCTGACCGGCTTCGGCGTTGCGCTGGCGCCGATGAACCTGCTGTGGGGTGCGGTGGGCGTGACGCTGGGCACGCTGATCGGCGTGCTGCCCGGCGTGGGCCCGGCGCTGACGGTGGCGATGCTGCTGCCGCTGACCAGCAAGCTCGACCCGACCGGCGCGCTGATCATGTTCGCCGGCATCTACTACGGGGCGATGTACGGCGGCTCCACCGCCACCATCCTGCTCAACACGCCGGGCGAGAGCGCCAGCATCGCCACCGCGCTGGAGGGCAACCAGATGGCCAAGCGCGGCCGCGCCGGGCCGGCGCTGGCCACCGCCGCCATCGGCTCGTTCGTGGCCGGCACCATCGCCACGGTGCTGCTGACGCTGCTGGCGCCGGTGGTGGTGGAGATCGCGCTGCAGTTCGGCCCTGCCGAGTACTTTGCGCTGATGGTGCTGGCCTTCGTCACCGTCTCGGCGGTGCTCGGCTCCTCGACCTCGCGCGGGCTGGCTTCGCTGTTCGTCGGGCTGCTGCTGGGCGTGGTGGGCATCGACGGGCAGACCGGCCAGATGCGGTTTGCCTTCGGCGTGCCGGAGCTGCTCGACGGCATCGACGTGGTGGTGCTGGCGGTCGGCCTCTTTGCGGTGGGCGAGGCGCTGTACGTCGTGGCCTACGCCAGCAAGTTCAAGGACGAGCTGGAGTCGCTCAAGGGCTCGCTGTGGATGAGCCGCGCGGACTGGCGCCGCTCGTGGCCGGCTTGGCTGCGCGCCACCGGCATCGGCTTTCCGTTTGGCACCATTCCGGCCGGCGGCGCGGAGATCCCGACCTTCTTGTCCTATGCCACCGAGAAGAAGCTGTCCAAGCACCCGGAGGAGTTCGGCAAGGGTGCGATCGAAGGCGTGGCGGGGCCGGAGGCGGCCAACAACGCGGCGGCCACCGGCGTGCTGGTACCGCTGCTGACGCTCGGCATTCCGACCTCGGCCACCGCGGCGATCCTGCTGGCGGCCTTCCAGAACTACGGCGTGCAGCCCGGCCCGCTGCTGTTCCAGACCCAGGCCGCGCTGGTGTGGGGGCTGATCGCCTCGCTGTACGTCGGCAACGTGCTGCTGCTGGTGCTCAACCTGCCGCTGATCGGCCTGTGGGTGAAGGTGCTGACGATCCCCAAGCCGCAGCTGTATGCCGGCATCCTGGTGTTTGCCACCATGGGCGCCTACAGCCTGCACCAGTCGGCGACCGACCTGGTCATCCTGTACGTGTTCGGGCTGATCGGCTTCGGCATGCGGCGCTTCGGTTTTCCGGTGGCGCCCTGCGTGATCGGCCTCATCCTCGGGCCGCTGGCCGAGACGCAACTGCGGCGCGCGCTGTCGATCAGCCAGGGCGACTGGACGGTGTTCTTCACCCACCCGATCGCCGGCTCCATCCTGTTCATCGCCGCGCTGGTGCTGCTGCTGCCGCTGGCGTTGCGCTGGTGGCGCGGCCGCGTGCCCGCCGCTGCCTGAGAGCGCGCCGCGCCGTCCGGCATGCCGGAGGAGACAGCCCTGGACGCCGCGCTCGTCGGTGCAGGTGCCCGCCGTCGCCCGGCGCTGCGACCGCGCGTTGCGCCTTTGTGGGCGCGCCCTGGGGCGAGCCTCGGCCACGCCCGGCTGCTGCGCCACCCGCTGAGTCGCGGTGCCCGGTCCGGCGGCGGGCCGCCGGGCAAGCCGCAACGGCCCTTGGCTGCTGCTGCGCGGCGGCGCTGAGCTACCCTCGCAGCGTGTCCGAGCCGCCGCCCGAGTCCCCCGCCGCCGCCGCGCCAGCGTCGCTGCCGCGCCTGCTGCTGACCGTGCTGGCCGCCCTGGCCGGTGCGCTGCTGGCCGTCTGGGTCCGCCTGCCGCTGCCGTGGTTCACCGGGCCGCTGCTGGCGCTGGCGGCGGTCAACATCGCCGGCGCACGCTTGCCGGCGCTGCCGTTCGCGCGGGACGCGGGGCAATGGATCATCGGCATCGCCCTCGGGCTGTACTTCACGCCCGAGGTACTGCGCGAGGTGCTGCATCTGGCGCCGTGGGTGCTGGCGGCCACCGGCTTCATGCTGCTGCTGGGGCTGGCCGGTGCCTGGGCGCTGCGCGCGCTGACCCACGAGTCCGGCACCACCGCTTTCTTTGCGATGGCCATCGGCGGCGCCAGCGAGATGGCGGCGCAGGCCGAGCGCCACGGCGCGCGGGTGGACCGCGTGGCCGCGGCGCACAGCCTGCGCATCCTGCTGGTGGCGCTGATCGTGCCCTTTGCGCTGCAGGGGTCCGGTGTGCAGGGCGCCGATCCGTACGAGCCGGCGGCGCGGGTGTTCGACGGGGCCGGCTTTGCGGTGCTGCTGGCGGTCACCGGCGGCGGGGCGGCGGTGCTGCTGCGCCTGGGCGCGCCCAACGTGTTCATGATCGGCCCGCTGCTGGTGGCGGCGGCGCTGACCGGTGGCGGCATCACGCTGTCGTCGCTGCCCACGCCGGTGCTCAACGGCGGGCAGCTTCTCATCGGCATTGCGCTGGGCACGCGCTTTTCGCCCGAGTTCTTCCGTGCGGCGCCGCGCTTTCTGGCCGCGGTGGCGCTGGTGACGCTCGGCTACCTGGCGGTGGCGGCGCTGTTCGGCTGGGGCCTGTCGATGCTGGCCGGCATGACCGTGGCCACGGCGCTGCTGGCGACCACGCCGGGCGGGATCGGCGAGATGGCGCTGACCGCCAAGCTGCTCAAGCTGGGCGCACCGATCGTCACTGCGTTCCACAGCGTGCGCATGGCGCTGGTGGTGCTGCTGATCGGGCCGCTGTACCGGCTGTTGCGGGCACTGGCGCAGCGGGGCCGACGGTGAAGGCGCTGGTCCTCGGCGGTACGCGTTTCCTGGGGCGCCACCTGGTGGCGGCGCTGTGCGCGGCCGGCCACGAGGTGACGCTGCTGAACCGCGGGCGCAGCGCGCCGGCGCTGTTTGCCGCGCTCGAGCAGATCCACGGTGACCGCGACCCGCAGCGCGGCGACGGGCTGGCGCAGCTGGGCGCACGCCGCTGGGACGTGGCGTTCGACGTGTGCGGCTATGTGCCGCGGGTGGTGCAGGCTTCCTGCGCGGCGCTGGCGGAGCGTGTCGGCTGCTATGTGTTCGTCTCCAGCGTCAGCGCCTATGCGCAGTTCGGGGCGCCGAGCGCGCCCGGTGCGCTGGGTCCCGACGAGGACGCGCCGCTGGCGGAGCTCACCGACCCGCTGACCGAGGACATCGCCGCGCACTACGGCGCGCTCAAGGCGGCCTGCGAGGCGGCGGTGCGGCAGCGCTTCGGCGCGCGGGCGCTGGTGGTGCGGCCGGGCCTGATCGTCGGGCCCTGGGACCCGACCGGGCGCTTTACCTACTGGCCGCTGCGCCTGGCGCGCGGCGGCGTGGTGCTGGCGCCGGCGCCGGCGGCCGCACCGTTGCAGTTCATCGACGTGCGCGACCTGGCGGACTGGATGCTCGCGGCGGCTCTGGCACGACGGGCGGGTGCCTTCAACCTCGTCGGGCCGGTGCTGGCAGCCGGCCGGGAAATGACCTGGAGCGCGTTGCTGGCCGCCTGCCAGGAGGCGGCCGGCAGCGCGTCCGAGATCCGCTGGATCGCGCCGTCGGCGCTGATCGACGCCGGTGTCGAGCCCTGGACCGAACTGCCGCTGTGGATGGGGCCGGATGCCGAGGCCGGCGAGCGCGTGCCCAACGCGCGGGCGCGGGCGACGGGCCTGCGCACGCGGCCGCTGGCCGAGACGGTGCGCGACACGCTGGCCTGGGCGCTGACGCCGGCCGGGCAGGCGGTGGCCGCCCAACTGCAGGGCATCGGCCTGGCGCCGGAGCGGGAGGCGGCCTTGCTGCAGAGGTGGGCAACGACCGGCTGACCCCGGCGCGCGGTCGCCCGGGGGGCGGCGCGGCGGCCGGCGGCCCGCCTTTGCGGTACGAGCGCCTCGGGGGCGCAGTGCAACCGATGGTCAAGCGCGCCGCGAAGGAGTAGTTTGGATCGCGCAGTTGCGATTTGTCGCGTCGTTCCCGCCTCTGGACCCGATTGCCCGTGCTCGCATCACCGCAGTCTTTCGTCGTCACGCTCCCTGGCTGATCCGCACCCATCGCTTGCGCGCGCGCGGGCGCATCCCGCGTCCTTCTCCACGACGAGTTCAGCAATGCCAACTGGCACGGTGAAGTGGTTCAACGAGACCAAGGGCTTCGGGTTCATCAAGCCGGACGACGGCGGCGCCGATCTGTTCGCGCACTACAGCGGCATCAAGGCCAAGGGGTTCCGCACGCTGAAGGAGAACCAGCGCGTCGAGTATCAGGTGCAGCAGGGCCAGAAGGGCCCGCAGGCGGTGGAGATCAGCCCGATCGACTGAGAGGGTGAAAGGCAGTCTGTCCGGCCCGCCGTGACTGCTCGGGACGCCCACTCGTCGTTGCACGTGCGCGCCGCAGCCCGCGGCTGCGCTTTGCAGCAAGACTGGGGCGCCATGATCAGCCGCGGCGGCCAGACCGGATGACCCCTGGCCGCCTGACCCGCGGCTGGCAGCGCCGGCCGGTGTGTCACTGCGCCGGCGTGCCCGTGCGCGGGCGCGCCATGCCGTCGAAGCAGGTGGCCACCATGAAGTCGATCACCTGCTCGTCGCTGAACTCGCCACTGGCGCGCAGGAAGTCGAAGCTCGGGTCGCACGAGCGCGCGTAGACCGTGAACAGCAGGACCGGCACCGGCAGGTCGCTGCGCAGTTCGCCCGCCTCGATGCCTTGCTCCACGAGCTGCGCCAGCGCCTCGCCGACGGCGCCCAGCGCCTCGGTGTAGCCGCGCGTGCCCATCAGCGCCTGCTGCAGGGCCGGGTTGGTGGAGGGCAGCAGCGGCATGCGGCCGGCCGCGCGCTCGGCCAGCGTCCAGCGCAGCAGCGCCTCGAGCCGGCGCCGCGGCGAGTCCTGCGCCGGCTGCGTGAGCAGGCGCGATTCGATGCGCCGCAGCAGCCGTGTCATCGACGCGGCAGCCAGTTGTTCCTTGGACTCGAAATGCTTGTACAGGCTGCCCTTGGCGATGCCGACGGCGGCGGCCAGCTCGTCCATCGACATCAACTCGAAGCCGCGCTGCGCGAGCAGCTGGTTGGCGGCGTCGAGGATGGCCTCTTCGCGCAGCTGGAACTGGCGGTCGCGAAACGACCGCACGGTGCCGGCGGGGCGCTCGGGGGACAGCGAGGAGGCGGTGGTCACGGGTCGGAACAGCCAAGTAGATGCACGCGAATGAATCAGCGGGCTCCGCGATTCTAGGGGCAGCGGGTGGCCCGGAGTGACTGTTGACTTGCAGTTGCTGCAGCTTTGCCTGGCGCCGACGGACCGTGGCGGCCGCCGGCCGGGTTCACTCGGCGTTCCGGAGGCGCTCCGAGGCTGGCGCCGCGACGGCGATGCGTACCGCGCTTTGCGGCGCAGCACGCCGGGCCGGCGGTCGGCTGCGTGTGCGCCGAGTGCGAGGGGTACACTGCCGCCCCCGCGCGTCACCCGTCCGACGCTTGCGACCGGCACGGACCGGGTCAGTCGGGCTGCCCGGCGGTCCGTCCCGCAACGTGCGGCCGGCGGCACGGCGACGCAGCGATGCCCCAGGCAGGCCGCATCGAGGAGACCCGTTCATGAGCGCAGTGTTGTCGCAGTCCGGCCCGCAGCCGCTGATCGCACCCTCGTACGTCAGGCATCGCCGCCTGCTGGCCTGGGTGGCCGAGGTGGCGGCGCTGACCCAGCCGGAGCGCATCGTGTGGGTCGACGGCTCGCAGGAGGAGTACGACCGGCTGTGCGAGGAAATGGTGCGCGCCGGTACCTTCCGGCGGCTGAATCCGGCGCGGCGGCCCAACTCCTTCCTGGCCTGGTCCGACCCGACCGACGTGGCGCGCGTCGAGGACCGCACCTTCATCTGCACCGACACGCGCGAGGAGGCGGGTCCCACCAACAACTGGATGGACCCGGCCGCGATGCGGGCCCGGCTCGACGGCCTTTTTGCCGGCTGCATGCGCGGCCGCACGATGTACGTGATCCCGTTCTCGATGGGGCCGCTGGGCTCGCACATCGCCCAGATCGGCGTCGAGCTGTCGGACAGCCCGTACGTGGTCGTGAACATGCGCCTGATGACCCGCATGGGCCGGCCGGTGTACGAGGTGCTGGGCGAGAACGGCGAATTTGTGCCCTGCGTGCACTCGGTGGGCACACCGCTGGCCGCCGGCGAGAAGGATGTGCCCTGGCCGTGCAATCCGACCAAGTACATCGTTCATTATCCGAAGACGCGCGAGATCTGGAGCTTCGGCTCCGGCTACGGCGGCAACGCGCTGCTGGGCAAGAAGTGTCTGGCGCTGCGCATCGCCAGCTTCATGGGCCGCGACCAGGGCTGGCTGGCCGAGCACATGCTGATCCTCGGCGTCACCAGCCCGGCGGGCCGCAAGTACCACGTCGCCGCCGCCTTCCCGTCGGCCTGCGGCAAGACCAATTTCGCGATGCTGATTCCGCCGGCGGCCATGCCGGGCTGGACGGTGACGACCATCGGCGAGGACATCGCCTGGATCAAGCCGGGCAACGACGGGCGGCTGTACGCGATCAACCCCGAGGCGGGCTGCTTCGGCGTGGCGCCGGGCACCAGCGAGAAGACCAACGCCAACGCCATGGCGATGCTGCGCGAGAACGTCATTTTCACGAACGTCGCGCTGACCGACGACGGCGACGTGTGGTGGGAGGGCATGGGACCGGCGCCCGCGCACCTGACCGATTGGCAGGGCCGCGACTGGACGCCCGAGGATGGCAAGGCCGGCCGCAAGGCGGCGCATCCGAATGCGCGCTTCACGGTGGCCGCCAGCCAGTGCCCTTCGATCGACCCGGACTGGGAGAACCCGGCCGGCGTGCCGATCGACGCCTTCGTCTTCGGCGGGCGCCGCTCGACCACGGTGCCGCTGGTGACCGAGGCGCGCAACTGGACCGAGGGGGTCTACATGGCCGCCACCATGGGCAGCGAGACCACCGCCGCGCAGGCCGGCGCACAGGGCGTGCTGCGGCGCGATCCCTTTGCGATGCTGCCGTTCTGCGGCTACAACATGGCCGAGCACTTCGGCCATTGGCTGGCGCTGGGCGAGAAACTGGCGGCCAGCGGCGCCGCGCTGCCCCGGATCTTCTGCGTCAACTGGTTCCGCACCGACGACCACGGCCGCTTCGTCTGGCCGGGCTTTGCCGAAAACATGCGGGTGCTGGCGTGGATGGTCGACCGCATCGAGGGCCGCGACGGCGGGGCCACGCACGCGCTGGGCGTGAGCCCGCGCCATGACGATCTGAACTGGAGCGGCATCCGCTTCGATGCGGGCGAGTTCGAGCGCATCACCTCGGTGGACGCCGCCGCCTGGCGCAAGGAACTGGAGTCGCACGGCGAACTGTTCGCCCTGCTCAGCCACAACCTGCCGCCGCAGCTCGAGGCCACCCGCCGGGCGCTGGCCGACCGGCTCGGGTAGGACGAGGTCGCGGGAGCGCGAAGGGCCGGCCCTGGCGGCCCTGTCCGTTTCTTGCCGCTGCGCCCGCGCTACTCCAGCACGAACAGGATGTAGCGCTTGTCGCGGCGGAACTGCTCGGGGTCGATGGTGTGCAGACGGATGCCGTCGATCCGGGCGCGCGCCGTGTCGGCGAACAGGTAGCCCCAGAACGGGTGCTTGAGGAAGAACCGCTGCGTGCCGAAGCGCGCCAGCGGCAGCGCGATGCGCGTGGCGAGCAGGTGCGCAAACCCCAAGGCCGGCAGCACGTTGTCCGTGACGTCGAGCCGCTCGCGCACCGCAAAGCCGTGCCGCGCCAGCGCCTGCTCGAAGTCGGCCAGCAGGTGGCCGGACTTGTTGCGGGCCGCCGGCACCAGGCGGAAGTAGTCGATGTTGATCCAGCGCCCCCCCGGCGCCAGCAGCCGCCGCACCCGGCTCATTCCGGCATCGAGGTCGATGTACTGGAACGACTCCGAGTTGATGACCGCGTCGAAGCGGCCGGCCGGCGCCTGCGCCTCGCTCAGCGCCTCGAAGGTGGACTGCAGCAGCGGGATGTGCGGCCAGGTGCGGCCGATGTGCGCGGCGTGCGCCCGGTTGGGGGTGACCCCGGTGGGCCGGGCGCCGGCCGCATCGAGCCGCGCCAGCAGCCCGCCCATGCCGCAGCCGACATCGAGCACGCACGCGCCGGGCGGCACGCGCTGCACCAGCAGGCTGGCGTAGTCGTCCATCGCCTGCAGCAGGTCGGCGAAGGCGATGGTCTTCGGGTCGCGCGCCGGGTCGTGAAAGTAGCCGTAGTGCAGGAAGTTGTTGCCGAACATCTCGCCGTACAGCGTGAGCTCGAGGTCATCGGCCGGGTCCCACACCGAGCGGTCGGCCCGGTGCGCGCGCAGGTGGCGCCACAGGGCGGGCAGGTTCAGCAGGCGGGCGAGGGCACTCACGGGGGCGGCGGGACGGTTACAGGGCGCTGCACCATACCCGTGCCGGCGACGGCCGACAAGGAAGCTGCAACAGGTAGCTGCAGCCGATCGCCGCAACAGTTCGCCGCCGCAGGAACTCTGTGGCGCGCGCGGGACCCGGGCGCCCCCTTATTGCCTGACGGCAGTGGCACATAACGCCTGGACTTGGGTAAAGTACCTAATCCGCGCCACACCATAATCATCATCAGGCAGCGGCGACAAGCGCGGGGCGGTGGCCGCCCGGCGGGGAGGGGGCGCCAGTTGGCGGCGATCCACTACATCACGCAGGTGCACTTGGACTTCGGTGCGGCTGCGCTCGTGCGCGGCGAATGCGACCGCCTGGGAATCCGCCGGCCGCTGGTATGCACCGACGCCGGCATCGTCGCCGCCGGCCTGACGGAGCGGCTGGCCGCGGCGCTGGGCGACCTGCCATTCGCGCTGTTCGACGGCACGCCCTCCAACCCGACCGAGCGCGCCGTGATGCAGGCGGTGGCCGCCTGGCAGGCGCACCAGGCCGATGGCCTCATCGCTCTCGGTGGCGGCTCCTCGATCGACCTCGCCAAGGGCGTGGCGATCCTGGCAACGCACCCCGGGCGGCTGGCCGACTACGCCACCATTTTCGGCGGCAGCGCCCGGATCACCGCGGCGGCGGCGCCGCTGATCGCCATCCCGACCACCGCCGGCACCGGCAGCGAGGTGGCGCGCGGCGCCATCCTCATCCTCGACGACGGCCGCAAGCTCGGTTTCCACTCCTGGCACCTGGTGCCGAAGGTGGCGCTGTGCGACCCGGAGCTCACGCTGGGCCTGCCGCCGCGCCTGACCGCCGCCACCGGCATGGACGCAGTGGCCCATTGCATCGAGACCTACCTGTCGAAGGCGGTGAACCCGCCGGCCGACGCCATCGCCCTCGACGGCCTGCGCCGCGGCATCGGCCATATCGAGCGCGCGGTGGCCGACGGCGGCGACCGCACGGCGCGCTGGCAGATGCTGAGCGCCAGCATGCAGGGCGCGCTGGCGTTCCAGAAGGGCCTGGGCGCGGTGCATTCGCTGTCGCACGCCCTCGGCGGGCTGCCGGTCAGCCCGCACCACGGCACGCTCAATGCGGTGCTGCTGCCCGCGGTGCTGCGCTTCAACGAGGCCGCCGTGCCGCAGCGCGTGGCCGCCGTGGCGCAGGTGCTGGGCGCGCGCGACGGCGCCGGCGCGGCCGCGGCGGTGCAGCGCCTGAACGAGCGCATCGGCCTGCCGACCGGCCTGCGCGCCATGGGCATCGGTGCGGCCACCGACGCGGCGGTGGTCGACAACGCCCTGCAGGACCATTGCCACGCCACCAACCCGCGCCCGGCCACGCGCGAGGACTACCACCGGCTGCTGGAGGCATCGGCATGACCGCAGCGTCGGACGACACCCTGCTCGAGACCCGCCGGCTCACCAAGGAGTTCAAGGGCTTCGTGGCGGTGAGCCAGGTGGACATGAAGGTGCAGCGCGGGCACATTCACGCGCTGATCGGCCCCAATGGCGCCGGCAAGACCACCTACTTCAACCTGCTGACCAAGTTTCTGATCCCGACCAGCGGTCACATTCTGTTCAAGGGCCACGACATCACCTTCGAGAAGCCGGCGCAGATCGCCCGGCGCGGGGTGATCCGCTCGTTCCAGATCTCGGCCACCTTCCCGCACCTGACGGTGCTGCAGAACGTGCGCATCGGCCTGCAGCGGCAACTGGGTACTTCGCTGCACTTCTGGAAGAGCGAGCGCTCGCTCGAAGGCCTGAATGAACGCGCCATGCAACTGCTCGACACCGTCGGTCTGGCGGACGTGGCCGACTACGTGACGGTGGAGCTGCCCTATGGCCGCAAGCGCGCGCTTGAGATCGCCACCACCCTGGCCATGGAGCCCGAGCTGATGCTGCTGGACGAGCCCACGCAGGGCATGGGGCACGAGGACGTGGAGCGCGTGACCGACCTCATCAAGAAGGTCAGCGCCAACCGCACGATCCTGATGGTCGAACACAACATGAACGTGGTGGCCAGGATCGCCGACACCATCAGCGTCCTGCAGCGCGGCCAGATCATCGCCGAGGGGCCGTACGAGGTGGTGTCGAAGAACCCGCAGGTGCTGGAGGCCTACATGGGCAGTGCCGAGGTCGAACTGCAGGGCGCCCATGGCTGAGCCCGCCGTCAGCCAGGGTGGCACCGGCCTTGACGAGTCGGGCGTCGAGTTCCTGCGTGTGTCCAACCTGCACGCGTTCTACGGCGAGTCGCACATCCTGCACGGCGTCGACTTCTCGGTGCGGCGCGGCGAGGTGGTCACGCTGCTCGGTCGCAACGGCGCCGGCCGTACCACCACGCTGAAGGCGATCCTCGGGCTGGTGGGCCGCCGCACCGGGTCGGTCATGATCAACGGGGTGGAGGCGATCGACCTGCCGCCGCACAAGATCGCCCAGCTCGGTCTGGGCTACTGCCCGGAAGAGCGCGGCATCTTCGCCAGCCTGAGCTGCGAGGAGAACCTGCTGCTGCCGCCGACCGTCGCCAGCGGCGGCATGACGCTCGAGGAGATCTACGCCATGTTCCCCAACCTGCGGGAGCGGCGGTCCAGCCCGGGCACGCGCCTGTCCGGCGGCGAGCAGCAGATGCTGGCGGTGGCGCGCATCCTGCGCACCGGCGCGCGGCTGCTGCTGCTGGACGAGATCTCCGAGGGCCTGGCACCGGTGATCGTGCAGGCGCTGGCGCGCACCATCCGCACGCTGCGCAGCAAGGGGCTGACCATCGTAATGGTCGAGCAGAACTTCCGCTTCGCCGCGCCGCTGGCCGACCGCTTCTATGTCATGGAGCACGGGCGCATTGTCGAAGGCTTTGCCGCAGCACAGCTGCAGGACAAGCGTGCGCTGCTGCATGAGTATCTCGGCGTCTGAAGGGCGCCGCCATGTCCGACAACACTCACGGAGGAGAACAACCATGAAACGCACTTTGCTCTCGACGCTGGTGGCCGCGGCCTGCGCGCTCGGCCTGCCGGCCGCGCAGTCGCAGGTCTCGGACAACGTGGTCAGGATCGGCGTGCTCACCGACATGTCGAGTCTTTACACCGACCTGGCCGGCCGCGGCTCGGAGGTGGCGGCGCGCATGGCGGTGGAGGACTTCGGCGCGCAGAAGAAGGGCCTGCGCGTGGAGATCGTCTCGGCCGATCACCAGAACAAGGCGGACGTCGGCTCCAACATCGCGCGCCAGTGGTACGACGTCGACAAGGTCGACGTGATCGTCGACGTGCCCAACTCCGGTGTGGCGCTGGCGGTCAATCAGATCACGCGCGACAAGGGCAAGGCGTTCCTGGTGTCGGGCGCCGCCTCGGCGGACCTGACCGGCAAGGCCTGCTCGCCCAACACCATCCACTGGACCTACGACACCTGGATGCTGGCCAACGGCACCGGCGAGGCGATCGTCAAGACCGGCGGCGACAGCTGGTTCTTCCTGACCGCCGACTACGCCTTCGGCCACGCGCTCGAGCGCGACACCGAGGCGGTGGTCACCCGCAACGGCGGGCGCGTGGTGGGCAAGGTACGCCATCCGCTGAACACGCAGGACTTCTCCTCGTTCCTGCTGCAGGCGCAGTCCTCGCGGGCCAAGATCATCGGTCTGGCCAACGCCGGCGGCGACACCACCAACTCGATCAAGCAGGCGGCCGAGTTCGGCATTGTCAAGGGCGGGCAGAACCTGGCCGGCCTGCTGGTGTTCCTGACCGACGTGCATGCTCTCGGCCTGCCGACTGCGCAGGGGCTGATCCTGACCGAGACCTTCTACTGGGACATGAACGACCAGACGCGCGCCTTTGCCCGGCGCTTCGCCGCGGCCAACCGCGGCAT
This sequence comes from Burkholderiales bacterium, assembly GCA_020248865.1. GTDB lineage: Bacteria > Pseudomonadota > Gammaproteobacteria > Burkholderiales > Burkholderiaceae_F > JALHMQ01. The sequence goes on from JADCGS010000011.1 coordinate 29,936, forward strand.
CCACCCGACCATGGTGCACGCGGGCGTGTACTCCTCGGTGCTGCACTACCTGAAGGCGGTCGAGGCGGCCAAGACCGACGACGGCACCCGGATCATCGCGCAGATGAAGTCGATGCCGACCGACGACCCGCTGTTCGGCAAGGGCAGCGTTCGCGCCGACGGCCGCAAGATCCACCCGGCCTACCTGATGGAGGTCAAGCGGCCCGCCGAGAGCAAGGGGGCGTGGGACTACCACCGTCTGCGCGCCACCATCCCGGCCGAGCGCGCCTTCCGCCCGCTGGCCGACGGCGGCTGCCCGCTGGTGGGCGCCAGCGAAGCCAAGAAGTGAAAGGCAGGCTCGCGGGCTGAACCGGGACGCTGTGGGGTTGCTCGGGGGCCGCGCCTGGCGCCGCCCCTGAGCCCGGCGCCCGGGCGCCGGCCAGCAGCGACGGTCGGTCCACGACCCGCACGCACGCCATGGAGATCTTCGGCATCCCCACGCAGGCCCTGTTCGGGCAGCTGCTGATCGGCCTCATCAACGGCTCGTTCTACGCCCTGCTGTCGCTCGGGCTGGCGGTGATCTTCGGCTTGCTCAACATCATCAACTTCACTCACGGCGCGCAGTACATGATGGGTGCGTTCTGCGCCTATCTGCTGCTGCACTGGCTGGGGCTGGGCTACTGGTGGTCGCTCGCGATCGCGCCGCTGCTGGTGGGGGCCACCGGCGTGCTGATCGAGCGCACGATGCTGTCGCGCCTGTACAAGCTCGACCACCTGTACGGCCTGCTGCTGACCTTCGGTCTGGCGCTGATCATCCAGGGCCTGTTCCGCAACGAGTTCGGCTCTTCGGGACTGCCGTACGCGATGCCGCAGGAGCTGCGCGGCGGCCAGAACCTGGGCTTCATGTTCCTGCCCAACTACCGCGCCTGGGTGATCGTCGCCTCGCTGGTGGTCTGCCTGTCGACCTGGTATGTGATCGAGCGCACCAAGCTGGGCAGCTACCTGCGCGCGGCCACCGAGAACCCGGCGCTGGTTCAGGCCTTCGGCATCAACGTGCCGCGCATGATCACGCTGACCTACGGCTTCGGCGTGGCGCTGGCCGGGCTGGCCGGCGTGATGGCGGCTCCCATCTACCAGGTGAGTCCGCAGATGGGGGCGGATCTCATCATCGTGGTGTTTGCCGTGGTGGTGATCGGCGGCATGGGCTCGATCATGGGCTCGATCGTCACCGGTTTCGCGCTCGGTCTGGTGGAGGGACTGACCAAGGTGTTCTACCCGGAAGCCTCCAACATCGTGATCTTCGTGATCATGGCCATCGTGCTGCTGATCCGGCCGGCCGGCCTGTTCGGCACTCAGAAGTAGGAGCGCCCGACATGGCGGCCGGTACCCCGACCCTTGCAGCGGCGACGCGCAGCGCCGATCCGCTGGTGCACCAGCGCCTCGTGTTTCTGGCGATGCTCGCGTTCTTCCTGGTGGCGCCGACGGTGATCTACCCGGTGTTCCTGATGAAGGTGATGTGCTTTGCGCTGTTTGCCTGCGCCTTCAACCTGCTGATCGGTTACGTCGGCCTGCTGTCCTTCGGCCACGCCATGTTCTTCGGTCTGGCGAGCTACGTGGCGGCGCACGGCGCCAAGGTGTGGGGCCTGACGCCCGAGCTGGCCGTGCTGGCCGGGACCGCCAGCGCGGGCGCGCTCGGCATGCTGGTGGGCGCGCTGGCGATTCGCCGCCAGGGCATCTACTTCGCGATGATCACGCTGGCACTGTCGCAGATGGTGTTCTTCTTCTGCCTGCAGGCGCCGTTCACCGGCGGCGAAGACGGCATCCAGGCGGTGCCGCGTGGCCGCCTGTTCGGTCTGATCGACCTGTCGAGCACCTGGGCGATGTATGCCTTCGTCTGTGCGGTGTTCTTCGGCGGCTTCCTGTTGATCTACCGCATCGTCCACTCTCCCTTCGGCCAGGTGCTCAAGGCGATCCGCGAGAACGAGAGCCGCGCGGTATCGCTCGGCTACGACGTGGACCGCTACAAGCTGCTGGCGTTTGTGCTCAGCGCCACGCTGGCCGGCCTGGCGGGCGCGACCAAAGCCATCGTGTTCCAGCTCGCCTCGCTGACCGACGTGCACTGGACCATGTCGGGCGAGGTGGTGCTGATGACGCTGCTGGGCGGCCTGGGCACCATTTTCGGCCCGGTCGTCGGCGCGGCGGTCATCATCACGATGCAGAACTATCTGGCGCAGCTCGGAGCCTGGGTGACCGTGGTGCAGGGCGTGATCTTCGTGGTGTGTGTGCTGGCGTTCCGGCGCGGCATCGTCGGCGAGATCGGCCATGCCCTGAAGCGGCCCCTGTAGCGCGACGGCCGACGTTTTGCTCGGCTACGATGCCTGGAGTCAGCGGGCTCGTTGGGCGCCTGTGTGGCGTGGCCGGTCAACTGAATCGGTTAGCCCGTCGAGGCACTGGTCGGGCTGCCGATTGATCTGAGGGCCGATACACTTTGCAACTGTCGCTGCTGCTCATGTCTCAGCGACGCGATCGAAGTTCAATTGAGCGCCGCGCGCTTTGCCGATTCACGGCCTGCGCTGCGGCAAGCGGGATCGACGCATGGCACTCGGCGAGCGTGGCCGCAAGCAGGGCAATGACGCTCGGCGCAACCCTCGTTGGGAGGCCGCGCCGCGGACCGACTTCGCCATGACGACGGTCAACGTGCCTGATCGCCTTGACGTGCAGGAACTGCGCGCGCGTGAGGACGAGGACGTTCGGCCCGCGCGGCGTTCCTCTGGCATTGATCGCTATACCTTGGGACTTTGGTTTCGCCGCTTGCTCGCGCTGACTGCGCTAGGAGCGCTCGTCTTCTTCGGTTACCGCGCGTTCAAGCCGATCTATGAGGATCTCGCCGCGCCGCGCATCGCCGAGCGCCTGACGCGCAGCCTGGGGCAGCGCGTCATGGTGGGCGAGTCGTCTGTCGAATTCACCCGCGCGCCGCGATTGGTGCTGCGCAATGTTGACGTGGCAGGTGTGTTGCGGATCGACGAGGTCGGGCTCGGCTTCAGTTCGTTGGAGGTGGCTCGCTCCATCCGCAGTCCCAACTGGTCTTGGGGCGAGGCGACGGTGCCGTCGCTGGATCTCACACATGACCAGGTGCTTGCGTTGGTGGACGCGCTGCCTGGGCTGACGGCAGCTCTGCCTCGGTCGGTGTCGTTGTTGCGTCTGGCTTCGGTTGGGTTTCCCGAGTATCCCTTGTTGCCAGGTCGGTACGAAGTCATCCTGAGGCGTCAGGATGACAGTCGCTTCGGGCCGATCCAGCTTCAGGCCGAGGCTGGTGATAGTCGACTGCGCATGCGCCTGACACCGCGTCCGGACAGCGAACTCGGGTTTCAGCTTGACGCGGCGAACTGGCAAGCACCGGTTGGGCCAAGCGTTGCCTGGACTGACGTGGCGGCGACGGGCTACCTCGGTCCACGCTATATCGTGGTTGAGAACCTGACGGGCTCGGGGCCCTATGGCGTAGTCCAAGGTGCTGCGGCCGCGGGCTATGACCTTGAGTGGGCACTCACAGGCGCAGGCCGCGCCATCAACATCGACCTCGAGGCGGTTTTTCGCCATCTGCGAGGGCCATCGCCAGCCGGATCCAACGAGGGCTCCACGCTGCGTGTGCCGATGACTGGCCTGGCAACCATGGATCTGCGGCTTTCGGGTCGGGCGTCCGCGCTGTCCGACGCGATTGCAAGGGCCAGCCTTGGCGGCCCGGTAGACGTGCGGTACGCGCAGCTGAACGGCATTAATCTGGGATTGCTGGCTACTCAGGGCCTTGGCGCCGGCGCCGGCGGCGCGGGTGGAGGGGTGACGCGCTTCGGCGAGTTGAACGCCGTGATGTCAGCGAGTGGTAATCGGATCGTGTTCAGCAACATCAGGGGTCGTGCGGGCGCCATGGCTGCGCGCGGCGAAGTGGTCGCCAACGACGATCTTTCGCTCGAGGGTGCGGTTCGTGTCGATCTGGGGACCACACGGGTGGTGGCGCCTTACAGTCTGCGCATCCGCGGCAACGTGCTCGCCCCCGAGTTTCTCCCCTAGTTTGGATCGGTGACTCCGCAGCGGTGTGTTTCACGTGGAACGGTGGATGGCCCGCAGTTCCACGTGAAACACCGCCGAGTCGGCTCGGCGAGCGCCACTTCGCGTGACTGCCGGCTTCCCTATACTGCGCGGCCCAGTGACACTGCCCCTCAACAGCGCGCCCCGGCCATGCATTTCCCGAACCAGTTCGACGTCATCGTGATCGGTGGTGGGCATGCCGGCACCGAGGCCTGTCTGGCGGCTGCGCGCATGGGGTTGCGGACGCTGCTACTCACGCACAACCTCGAAACGCTGGGCCAGATGTCGTGTAACCCGTCGATCGGCGGCATCGGCAAGGGGCACTTGGTCAAGGAAGTTGATGCGCTGAGCGGCGCGATGGCGGCGGCCACCGATGAGGCCGGGATCCAGTTCCGGATCCTCAACCGTTCCAAGGGCCCTGCCGTGCGGGCGACGCGGGCGCAGGCCGACCGCGTGCTCTATCGCCGCGCCATCCGCAGTCGCCTCGAGAACCAGTCCAACCTGCTGCTGTTCCAGCAACCGGTGGACGACCTGCTGGTCGAGGGCAACCGCGTCGTTGGCGCCGTGACGCAGTCCGGCATCCAGTTCCGTGGACATGCGGTCGTGCTGACCGCCGGCACCTTCCTCAACGGCCTGATCCACATCGGCTTGCAGAACTATGCGGCTGGCCGGGCGGGCGATCCGCCGGCGGTGTCGCTGGCGGCGCGGCTCAAGGAGCTGAAGCTGCCGCAGGGGCGGCTCAAGACCGGTACACCGCCGCGCATCGACGGCCGCACCATCGATTTTTCCCAATGCGAGGAGCAGCCCGGCGACCTCGACCCGGTGCCGGTCTTCTCGTTCCTGGGCCGAGCCGACCAGCACCCGCCGCAGGTGCCGTGCTGGATCACCCACACCAATGCGGCCACGCATGACGTCATCCGCGCCAACCTCGACCGCAGCCCGATGTACGCGGGGGCGATCGAAGGGGTGGGGCCACGCTATTGCCCGTCGATCGAGGACAAGATCCACCGCTTTGCCGACAAGGCGAGCCATCAGATTTTCCTGGAGCCCGAGGGACTGACGACGCACGAGGTCTATCCGAACGGGATCTCGACCAGTCTGCCATTCGACGTGCAGTTGCAGATCGTCCGCTCGATGAAGGGCCTGGAGCAGGCCCACATCCTGCGGCCCGGCTATGCGATCGAGTACGACTACTTCGACCCGCGCGAGCTGAAGTCCTCGCTCGAGACCAAGGGGATCGAGAACCTGTTCTTTGCCGGTCAGATCAACGGCACGACCGGCTACGAGGAAGCGGCGGCGCAGGGCCTGCTGGCCGGCATCAACGCGGCGCTGAGGGTACGGGGACGCGCCGCCTGGTGTCCGCGCCGCGACCAGGCCTACCTGGGCGTGCTGGTGGACGACCTCGTCACGCGCGGGGTGGCCGAGCCCTACCGGATGTTCACGAGCCGCGCCGAGTACCGGCTCAGCCTGCGCGAAGACAACGCCGACGAGCGATTGACCGAGACCGGACGCGAGCTGGGCCTGGTCGACGACACGCGCTGGGATGCGTTCAATCGCAAGCGCGACGCCGTTGCACGCGAGCTGGAGCGCCTCAAGACTATATGGGTGAATCCTCGCATTCTCGGAGATGACGAATCGGCGCGGGTTTTCGGCAAGCCGATCGAGCGCGAGTACACACTCCTGGACCTGTTGAAGCGGCCCGAAGTGAGCTACGACCAGCTGCTCACGCTGCGGGCGCCAGACGGTGCGGCGCTCGGCGGGCCGCCGGCCGACGGTGCCGATGATCCCCAGGCCGCCGGGCAGGTGGAGATCCGCGTCAAGTACGCCGGCTACATCGCGCGCCAGCAGGACGAAGTGGCGCGGCACGAGTCAGCCGAGACCACCCGCATCCCGGCCGACCTCGATTACGCGCAGGTGCGCGGCCTGTCCCATGAGGTGCGGCAGAAACTGGCGCGGCAGCGGCCCGAGACCATCGGCCAGGCGTCACGCATCTCCGGCATCACGCCGGCGGCGATCTCGCTGCTGATCGTGCATGTGAAGCGCCTGAACCGCGCCGGCGGCGGCGCCGAGCGCAGCGCCGCCTAGACGCCGGTCTGGTCGGCGCTGGCGCCGGTTGCGGTCGCTGTGGGCTCGGCGGGCGGTGCGGCGGGCGCTTCGTCCGCGGCCGCCGGCGGCGCCGTCCACGCGCGCCACAGCGCCATTGCCAGCGCCAGCAGCGTCGGCCCCAGGAAGACGCCGACGAAACCAAAGGCGATCGCCCCGCCGATCACGCCGACGAACACCAGCGCGAAGGGCAGGTCGCTGCCGCGGCTCATCAGCAGCGGGCGCAGCACGTTGTCCACTGAGCTGATAAGGCCGACGCCCCAGGCCGCCATGAAGATCGCCCAGCCGGTCTGCTGCTCGCTGAGCAGCCAGATGGTCGCGCCCAGCCACACCAACACCGTGCCGCCCGGCAGGATCGACAGCAGCGCGGTCAGGCCGCCCAGCAGGAAGGCGTTCGGCACGCCGGCGATCAGGAAGCCGATGACGGCAACCGCCCCTTGCGCGATGGCTGTCCCCACCAGGCCCAGCACCACGCTCTGGATGGTGGAGTGCGAGATCCGGAGCATCTGGTCCGACAAGGAGCCCGCCAGGCGCGCCAGGCCGGTCCGCAGGCTGGCGACCAACGCCTCGCCATCGCGGTACAGGAAGAAGGCGAGGAAGGTCGCCAGCAGCAATTGCAGCAGGCCCTCGCCAACCACGCGCGCGGCTCCCACCAGCGGTTCGCGGCTGATGTCCGCGGCGCGCAAGACCAGCGCGCGCAGCGCACCGGGGTCGGCGGCCACCTCGCGCCAGTAAGTGTCCAGCGTCCCGCCAAACACCGGGATCCGCGCAACCCAGCCGGGCGGCGCCGGTACGCCACCGGCGAACGCCGCCTTCGCCTGCGCGACCCAGCCGGGCCCTTGCTCGAGCAGGGTCTGCACCAGCCAGGCAAACGGCAGAACCACGAGCACCAGCAGGCCGAGCGTGATCAGCAGCGCCGCCCAGCCGTTGGACAGCTTCAGGCGCCGCCGCAGCAGCTCGAACAGCGGCCAGGTGGCGAGCACGAAGACGACGGCAAACAGCCCTGCCGCAAAGAAGGGGCGCAGCACGACGAGCGCGCCGAGGATGAGTGCGGCCACCACCACCAGCGCGAGCACGCGGGTAATCAGCTGGCGCTGCGCGAGGGAGCTATTCGAATCCATGCGCACCAAGTCTAGGGCGAGCCGTCTCTTTCGTGTGCGCGGTGGCGCGCCGGACCGCCGCCGCGGCACTTCCTAGAATGGCGACATGCCGCTCGACTCCACCCGTCTGATCGCGCAAGCCCGCCTGCTGGGCGTGGCGCTCGACGAGGGCCAAGCCGCACGGCTGCTGCACCACGCGCAGCTCCTGCTGAAGTGGAACCGCACCCACAACCTGACCGCCATCGAACGCGACGAGACGGTGCTCACGCACCATCTGCTCGACTCGCTGGCGCTGGTGCCGCACCTGCTGCGGGTGGCGCCGGACGGCGCCCGTGTGCTCGACGTCGGCTCCGGCGGTGGGTTGCCGGGCATTCCGCTGGCCATCGCCTGCCCGGCGCTGCGGGTGACGGTGCTCGACAAGGTGCAGAAGAAGGTGGCCTTCCTCACGCAGGCCCGGCTGGAGCTGCAACTGCACCCGTTCGAGGCGGTGTGCGCGCGCGTGCAGACCTGGCAGCCGCCGCAGCCTTTCGCGGTGATCGTCGCGCGCGCCTTCTCCAGCCTGGCCGAGCTGGTCGTGTTGACGCGCCACCTGCTGGCCCCGGGCGGTTGCTGGCTGGCCCTGAAGGGCCAGTGGCCGCACGCCGAACTGGCGCAGTTGCCGGCGGACATCGAGGTCGTTTCCATCGCGCCGCTGGCGGTCCCCGGACTGGCGGCGGCGCGCCACGTCGTACACATGCGGCCGCGTGCCGCCGAGGAGTCCTGATGCAGTCATCACCTGCGTGGCCATGGGTGCTGACCCTGGCTTTGCTGGCCGCCGCCGATGCGCCCGCGCAGCCGTCGCCACCCGCCGCGCCGGCGCCGCTGCGCACCGTCGAGCAGGTCGATCTCGAGCGCTACCTGGGCACCTGGCACGAGATCGCGCGCTACCCGTTTCGCATCCAGGAGCAGTGCGCCCGCGACACCGTCGCCATCTACAGCGCGCGCGAAGACGGCGCCATCGGCGTCCTGAACCGCTGCCTGCGGGCCGACGGCAGCGTGTTTGCGGCCGAAGGCGTGGCGCAGGTGATCGACACGCAGAGCAAGGCGCGGCTGCAGGTGTCGTTCCTGCCGGCCTGGTTGCGCTGGCTGCCGGTGGGCCGCGGCGACTACTGGGTGATCGACCTGGCGCCCGACTACCGCTACGCGGTGGTCGGCGAGCCCCAGCGCCGCTACCTGTGGATCCTCGCGCGCACGCCGCAACTCGATGCGCAGACCTTCCGCGGCATCACCGAGCGGCTGGCCGCGCAGGGCTACGACCCCGCGCGGCTGGTGCCGTCGCCGGGTCTGGCGCTGCCGCGCTAGCCCGGACGTTTCATCGGGGACGCGGGACGGGCTCGGCAGCCCGCGCGTGCCGGGTTGCGCAAGAAGCGCCGACGCCTGCGCAAGACGGCCGCGCCGGCGGCGCGGCCGAACGTAGAATCCCGCGCTTTCCCCGCGGTCGACCGGCCGCGGGAGCGCGGCAGCAGTCAGGGGAGGGCGCGCGTGTTCGGCGTGTCGGACTATCCGGCCTTTGCGGTGGCGGTGCTGGTGTTCCTGGCGATCCCGGGGCCGGGCACCTTCGCCTTGCTGACTGCCACGGCGCGGGGCGGCCTGCGCGCCGGCTACGCGGCCCTGGCCGGGATCATGCTCGGGGACTGGCTGCTGATGCTGGCGGCAATGGTCGGCGTGGCTGCGCTGCTGGTGGCGAATCCGCTGCTGTTCAAGGCCGTGCAGTACCTCGGCGTGGTGTATCTGGTCTACGTGGGCGTGCAGTTGCTGCGCGCCAACGGCCGCGCGGCCACGTTGCTGCCCATGCGGGCCGGCACCTGGTTGCGGCAGGCCTTCCTCATCACGGTCATCAATCCCAAGGCCATCGTGTTCTACATGGCCTTCTTTCCCCTGTTCATCGACCCGGCGCGCCATCAGGGCGCCACCACGCTGCTGGCCATGGGGCTCACCATCTCGGCGCTCACCCTGATCTACTGCTCGCTGCTGATCGTGGCGGGCCAGTGGACGTCGCGCCGCCTGCGTGCGCAGCCGGACCTGGGTCGCTGGCTGTCGCGGCTGGCTGGCGTGGCGCTGATCGGCTTCGGGGCGCGGCTGGCTACGGAGAGCTGATGGCGAGCATCTTCTGCGTGGCCAACCAGAAGGGCGGCGTCGGCAAGACGACCACCACCGTGAACCTGGCTGCCGGCTTGGCGGCGCAGGGGCAGCGGGTGCTGCTGGTGGACCTCGATCCGCAGGGCAATGCCACGATGGGCAGCGGGATCGACAAGCGGCAGCTCGCGCGCAGCGTCTATCACGTGCTGATCGGCATGGCGAGCGTGGGCGCGGCGCGCGCGCGCAGCGAGGCCGGCGGCTACGACGTGCTGCCGGCCAACCGCGAACTGGCCGGCGCCGAAGTCGAGCTGGTGGACCTCGATGACCGCGAATCGCGCCTGAAGGCCGCGCTCGCCGCCGTGGCAGACGAGTACGACTTCGTGCTGATCGACTGCCCGCCTTCGCTGTCCTTGCTGACCCTCAACGGGCTGTGCGCGGCACATGGGGTCATCATCCCGATGCAGTGCGAGTACTTCGCGCTCGAGGGGCTGGCTGACCTCGTGAACACCATCAAGCGCGTGGCGGCCAACCTGAACCCGGACCTGAAGATCATCGGCCTGCTGCGCGTCATGTTCGACCCGCGCATGACGCTGCAGCAGCAGGTGTCGCAGCAGCTGGTCGACAAGTTCGGCGACAAGGTGTTCGAGACCATCATCCCACGCAACGTGCGCCTGGCCGAGGCGCCGAGCTATGGTCTGCCCGGGGTGGCCTACGACCGGAGCGCGCGCGGCGCACAAGCCTATATTCACTTCGGCGCCGAGATGATCGCGCGCTGCCGCGCGCCGCAGGCGCACCCATGACAGAGGAGCCGCGGCCTTGATCAAGCGACCGAAGGGCCTGGGCCGGGGGCTCGATGCGCTGCTGGGCAGCGACGCGGCGGTGGCCACGCCGGCCGGCAGTCCGCAAACGCTGCCCCTGGCCAGGCTGCGCGCCGGCAAGTATCAGCCGCGCACGCGCATGAACAGCACGTCGCTGGCGGAACTTGCGGAGTCGATCAAGGCGCAGGGCGTGATGCAGCCAATCCTGGTGCGGCCGGTCGATGACGGGCTGTACGAGATCATCGCCGGCGAGCGGCGTTTCCGTGCCTCGCAGATGGCGGGCCTGGACGAGGTGCCGGTGCTGGTGAAGGCCGTGCCCGACGAGGCGGCGCTCGCCATGGCGCTGATCGAAAACATCCAGCGCGAGGACCTTAATCCTCTCGAAGAGGCGCAGGGCGTGCAGCGCCTGATCCGCGAGTTCGACTTCACGCACGAGCAGGCCGCGCAGGCCATCGGCCGCTCCCGCAGCGCCACCTCCAACCTGCTGCGGCTGCTCAACCTGGCGCCGCCGGTGCAGGAGATGCTGATGGGCGGTCAGCTTGACATGGGCCACGCGCGGGCGCTGCTCGCGCTCGACGGCGCCGCCCAGGTGCAATTCGGCCACCAGATCGTCATCAAGGGCCTGTCGGTACGCGAGGCCGAGGCGCTGGTGGCGCGCCAGCAGCAGCCGCCGGGCGCCCGCAAGAGCGCGGCCCGGCGCAGCCGCGATGTCGAGCGGCTCGAGGAAGAGCTGGCCGATGCGCTGGGCGCGGTGGTGCGGCTGTCGGCCGACGCCAAGGGTCGCGGCAAGCTCGTCATCGAGTTCGCCAGCCTCGACCAGCTCGACGGCATCGTGCAGCGTCTGCGTTAGCGCCTCCCGTTAGCGCCTCCCGTTAGCGCCTCCCGTTGGCACCGCCGGGGTGTCGCCGGGCCGCTGCCGGCGCGCAGCGCGCGTCCGGCGAACTTCCAGCGCGCCTGCGTCGTTTTTTCGGCGGCGCCACGGCAAGTCGGCACGTATGGTGTGGGTCTCAGCGGGAGCACGACCATGGACAACGAGACCCTGCGCCTGATTGCCCGCCTGAAGATCACGGCGGCGCGCGCCGGTCTGCCGGTTGACGTGGTGCGCTTCGCCGCCGACCGGCCGTACGCCAGGTCGGTGCTGCAGAAGGTCTCGGACAGTGCATCCGAGGAGGATGTGCTGCTGGCTCTTCTGTTGATGGAAAAGCTGCGGATGATCGCGCCGGTGCCGCCCGAGGTCGCGGCGCCGCCTTCCCAGCCAGTCCAGTTGCCGCCGGTGCAGGGCGAGGACAAGCCGGCGGTCGAGGAGCGCTACGTCGGCCGCTTGCGCTGACGACCCGGCTGACGGGCTTGTCGCCCAGCGGGGCGTTGCGCTGGACAGTCCGGCCGTGACCTGCGCGCTTCTGCACTCACCACCCTGGCTCCGGCCGCGCTCCCGCCTCCTTGCCGCACCGCCGTAGTAAACTCTCCCCGCTTTACGGAAAACGAAGTTCGTGTGCGGGACGTTCCCGCCAGCCAGCCGGCTTGCGTCTCACCGGTGGGTCCTGGCGCCCGGAATGGTGGTCATGTTCCGGATCGTCATCCTGCAAATCCTCGCCACCCTGATCGTTGCTGCGGCCTGCGGGCTGCTGGGTGGTGCGAATGCCGTGCATGCCGCGCTGTCGGCCTTGGCGGGCGGTGCTGCGGTCTTCGTCCCGAACGGTCTGTTCGCCCTGCGTCTGGCGGCATCCGCCAGGCGACCGCAGGGTGCGAGCGTGGCGACGTTTTTCGTGGGTGAGTTCGTCAAGCTGGGCTCGACCATCGCGCTGCTGGCGCTGTTGGCCTGGGCCTACCAGGACGTGGTTTGGCTGGCGGCCGTGGTTGCGATCATCGCCGCGCTGAAGAGTTACATGGTTGCATTGCTGCTGCGCTGGTGAGCAGGGTGGCGCAGCAGTCGCTAAGAACAATCGAATCGTCGAGTCCGCAAGATGGCCAGCGCCGAAGCCCCGACCGCCACCGAGTACATCGTCCACCACCTGACGCACCTGTCGACGGCCAAGCAGAAGGTCATCGTCGACTTTTCGGTGTTCAACGTCGACACCATTTTTTTCTCGGTGCTGATGCTGGTCTGCACGCTGCTCATCCTGCGTGCTGCCGCGCGGCGTGCCACGGCGGATGTGCCGGGCAAGTTCCAGGCCTTCGTCGAGATGATCGTCGAGATGGTCGAGGAGCAGAGCAAGTCGATCGTCCATGGCAACCGCAGCTTTATCGCGCCGCTGGCGCTGACGGTGTTCGTGTGGATCGTGCTGATGAACGCGATCGACCTGATCCCGGTGGACCTGTTCCCGAAGCTGTGGCAGCTGATCGTGGTCGGCCTGCTCGGCAAGCCCGAGTGGGACTACATGCGGCCGCTGCCGACCGCCGACCTCAACGGCACGCTCGGCATGTCGCTCGGGGTGCTGCTGCTGATGATCTACTACGGCATCAAGATCAAGGGGTTCGGCGGCTGGGTCCATGAACTCTTCGCCGCGCCGTTCGGCGACAAGTGGTTTCTGTACCCCTTCAACTTCGGCCTCAACCTGATCGAGTACCTGGCGAAGATGGTGTCGCTAGGCATGCGGCTGTTCGGCAACATGTACGCGGGCGAGCTGCTGTTCTTCCTGATCGCGCTGCTGGGCGGCTTTGCCGCGCTGAGCGGCACCGGCATCCTCATGGCCATCGGCCACGTGATCGCCGGGACCGCGTGGTGGCTGTTCCACATCCTGATCGTGATCCTGCAGGCCTTCATCTTCATGATGCTGACCATGGTCTACATCGGCCAGGCGCACGAAGGCCACTGATTCCCCCTTTCCCTTCATCTCCCTTCTCTTCCAAGGAGTTCTGCAAATGACCAACGTCGCATTCGTCGCCCTGGCCTGCGGTCTGATCATCGGCCTGGGCGCCATCGGTGCCTGCATCGGCATCGGCATCATGGGCGGCAAGTACATCGAGGCCGCCGCCCGACAGCCCGAGCTGATGAACACCCTGCAAACCAAGATGTTCCTGCTGGCCGGCCTGATCGACGCCGCGTTTCTTATCGGCGTCGGCATCGCGATGATGTTCGCGTTCGCCAACCCGTTCGCTGGTTAATCAGTCTCCGACTCCACTGAACCGCAGAATGGGGCGGCGCGGCGACAAGCCGCGCCGCACGCATCAATGAACATCAACGCCACGTTGTTTGTTCAGCTGGTCGTGTTCTTCATCGGCGCCTGGGTGACGATGAAGTACATCTGGCCGCCGCTGATCAAGTCGCTGGAAGACCGGCAGAAGAAGATCGCCGACGGGTTGGCCGCCGCCGAGCGCGGCAACCGCTCGCTCGACGAGGCGCAGCGCCACATCGCCAAGCTCGAGGCCGACGCCCGCGCCTCGGGTGCCGCCCGTGCCGCCGAGGCCGAGAAGCAGGCCGCGGCGATCGTCGAGGCCGCGAAGAAGGACGCCGAGGCCGAGCGCGCGCGGATCCTGGCACAGGCCAAGGTCGACGCCGAGCAGGAAATGGCGCGCGCAAAGAACGCCTTGCGCGACCAGGTCGCCGTGCTCGCGATCGCCGGTGCCGAACAGATCCTCAAGCGCGAAGTCAACGCGCAGGTGCACGCGGATCTGCTCGGCCAGCTCAAAGCCAAGCTGTAAGGGGCAGACAATGGCCGAACTGTCGACCATCGCGCGCCCCTACGCCGAGGCGCTGTTCGAGGCCGCCAAGGCAAGCGGCCAGCTCGACGCCTGGGTCGCTCCGCTCGAGGAGCTGGGCGCGCTGATGCGCCATCCGCAGGTCACGCAGGTGGTTGCCGATCCCAAGCTCGGCGCCGATGCCGTCGTGCGGCTGCTGGCGGGCCTGCTGCAGGCGCCGCTGCCGGCCGAGGGCAGGAACTTCCTTGCCACGCTGATCGACAACGACCGCCTGGCTGCCCTGCCCGAAGTCGCCATCCAGTACCGCCGGTTGAAGAACGCAGCCGATGGGGTGGCCGACTGCACGATCGAAAGCGCCTTCCCGATGACCGACGGCGACGTGGCCGGGTTGGTGCAGGCCCTGTCCAGGAAGTTCGGCCTCACGCTCAAGCCGACCGTCACCGTCGATCCCGGGCTGATCGGCGGGGTGCGCGTGACCGTCGGCGACCACGTGCTCGACACCTCGGTCAAGACGCGGCTGGCGCAGATGCAGGCGGCGCTGACGGCCGCCTAAACCGATTCAACCATCGAAAGGTTGCGACGATGCAACTCAATCCTTCCGAAATCAGCGAACTGCTGAAGAGCCGCATCCAGGGCCTCGGCGTTTCCGCTGAAATCCGCACCCAGGGCACCGTGGTGTCCGTGACCGACGGCATCTGCCGCATCCATGGCCTGTCGGACGCCATGCAGGGCGAGATGCTCGAGTTTCCCGGCAACACCTTCGGCCTGGCGCTGAACCTCGAGCGCGACTCGGTGGGCGCCGTGGTCCTGGGCGCCTACGAGCACATCAAGGAGGGCGACACGGTCAAGGCGACCGGCCGCATTCTCGAAGTGCCGGTCGGCCCCGAGCTGATCGGCCGCGTGGTGAACTCGCTGGGCCAGCCGATCGACGGCAAGGGCCCGATCAACGCCAAGACGACCGACGTTATCGAGAAGGTCGCGCCGGGCGTGATGTGGCGCAAGTCGGTGTCGCAGCCGGTGCAGACGGGTCTGAAGGCCATCGACGCGATGGTGCCGGTCGGCCGCGGCCAGCGCGAGCTGATCATCGGCGACCGCCAGACCGGCAAGACGGCGGTGGCGGTCGACACCATCATCAACTCCAAGGGCAAGGATCTGATCTGCGTCTACGTCGCGATCGGCCAGAAGGCCTCGACCATCGCCAACGTGGTGCGCAAGCTCGAAGAGACCGGTGCGATGGCCTACACGATCATCGTGGCGGCCTCCGCCTCCGAGTCGGCGGCGATGCAGTACATCGCGCCTTACTCCGGCTGCACCATGGGCGAGTACTTCCGCGACCGCGGCCAGGATGCGCTGATCATCTATGACGACCTGACCAAGCAGGCCTGGGCCTATCGCCAGGTGTCGCTGCTGCTGCGCCGGCCGCCGGGCCGCGAAGCCTATCCCGGCGACGTGTTCTACCTGCACAGCCGCCTGCTCGAGCGCGCTGCCCGCGTCAACGAGGAGTGGGTCGAGCGCTTCACCCACGGCGCGGTCAAGGGCAAGACCGGCTCGCTGACCGCGCTGCCGATCATCGAGACGCAGGCGGGTGACGTGACCGCGTTCGTGCCGACCAATGTCATCTCCATCACCGACGGCCAGATCTTCCTGGAGACGGATCTGTTCAATGCGGGCATCCGTCCCGCGATCAACGCCGGTATTTCGGTGTCGCGCGTGGGCGGTGCGGCGCAGACCAAGGTCATCAAGAAGCTCGGCGGTGGCGTGCGTCTGGCGCTCGCGCAGTACCGCGAGCTGGCGGCGTTCGCGCAATTCGCCTCCGACCTCGACGACGCCACCCGCAAGCAGCTCGAGCGCGGCCGCATGGTCACCGAGCTGATGAAGCAGCCGCAGTATCAGCCGCTGCAGGTGTGGGAGCAGGCGGTCACGCTGTTCGCGGTGAACAACGGCCACTTCGACGACATCGAGGTCAAGCGTGCGCTGGCCGCCGAGAAGGGCCTGCGCGACTTCCTGAAGAACAAGCACGCGGCGCTGGTGGACCGCATCGAGTCGACCAAGGACCTGTCCAAGGACGATGAGGCGGCGCTGACGGCGGCGATCGTCGAATTCAAGAAGACCGGCGCGTACTGACCGATCGTCGTCCGGCGCGCGCCGGAACCCCATTTGATGCGAACTTGGGTCCCGGCCTGCGCCGGGGCGACGAGGGCGCGAAGCAGGACACTGCGTCATGCCAAGCACGAAGGAAATTCGCCTCAAGATCAAGAGCGTGCAGAACACGCGCAAGATCACCAAGGCGATGGAAATGGTGGCCGCGTCCAAGATGCGCAAGGCGCAGGACCGCATGCGCCACGCCCGTCCCTACGGCGACAAGATCCGCAACATCGTCGCCCACCTGGCCAGCGCCAACCCCGAGTACCGCCATCCCTTCGTCGTCAAGCGCGATGCGCTGCGCACGGTCGGCCTGATTCTGGTGTCTACCGACAAGGGACTGTGCGGCGGTCTGAACACCAATATCCAGCGCGCCACCCTGCAGCGGGTCAAGCAGTGGGAGGGCGAGGGCGTGAAGTTCCAGGCCACCGCCATCGGCAACAAGGGCTTCGGCTTCCTGCAGCGCCTGAACGCCAACATCGTGTCTCACGTGGTGCAGTTGGGCGACAAGCCGCATCTGGAGAAGCTGATCGGCCCGATCAAGCTGCAGCTCGACGCCTATGCTGAAGGCCGGCTCGACGCCGTCTACATTGCCTACTCGCGCTTCATCAACACCATGAAGCAGGAGTCCGTCATCGAGCAGCTGCTGCCGCTGTCGGCCGAGCGCTTCGCGCAGAGCGAAGAGGAAAGGCGCGCCTACGGCTGGGACTACCTGTACGAGCCCGACCCGCAGCGCGTGATCGACGAGCTGATGACGCGCTACGTCGAGGCCATCATCTATCAGTCGGTGGCCGAGAACATGGCCAGCGAGCAGAGCGCGCGCATGGTCGCGATGAAGGCAGCCAGCGACAACGCCAAGAAGCTGATCGAGGAGCTGCAGCTCATCTACAACAAGACGCGCCAGGCCGGCATCACCAAAGAGATTTCCGAGATCGTCGGCGGTGCCGCCGCGATCTCCTGACGCATTCGAAAACCCAGAGTCAAGGAATCAACAATGAGCACCGGAACCATCGTTCAGTGCATCGGCGCCGTGGTGGACATCGAGTTCCCGCGCGATCAGATGCCGCGCATCTATGACGCGCTGGTCCTCGAGCAGGACGCCGGCAACAAGCTGGTCGAGCAGGGCCTGACCTTCGAGGTCGAGCAGCAGCTCGGCGACGGCATCGTGCGCACCATCGCGATGGGATCTTCCGACGGCCTGAAACGCGGCATGAAGGTCAGCAACACCGGCGACAGCATCAAGGTGCCGGTAGGCCCCGGCGTGCTGGGCCGCGTGATGGACGTGCTCGGCCGGCCGATCGACGAGAGGGGCCCGATCAAGTCGGAAGAGCGCCGCTCGATCCACCAGGCCGCGCCGAAGTTCGACGAGCTGTCTCCTTCGGTCGAGCTGCTGGAGACCGGCATCAAGGTGATCGACCTGGTCTGCCCTTTCGCCAAGGGCGGCAAGGTCGGGCTGTTCGGCGGCGCCGGCGTCGGCAAGACCGTCAACATGCTGGAGCTCATCAACAACATTGCTAAGGAGCACTCGGGCCTTTCGGTGTTCGCCGGCGTGGGCGAGCGCACCCGCGAGGGCAACGACTTCTATCACGAGATGTCCGACGCCAAGGTCATCGTGCAGGAGGACCTGGGCCAGTCGAAGGTGGCGATGGTGTTCGGCCAGATGAACGAGCCGCCCGGCAACCGCCTGCGCGTGGCGCTCACCGGCCTGACCATGGCCGAGCGTTTCCGCGACGAGGGCCGCGACATCCTGTTCTTCGTCGACAACATCTACCGCTACACGCTGGCGGGCACGGAGGTCTCGGCGCTGCTGGGCCGGATGCCCTCGGCGGTGGGCTACCAGCCCACGCTGGCCGAGGAGATGGGCCGCCTGCAGGAACGCATCACCTCCACCAAGGTGGGCTCGATCACCTCGATCCAGGCCGTGTACGTGCCGGCCGATGACCTGACCGACCCCAGTCCGGCGACCACCTTCGGCCACCTCGACGCCACCGTCGTGCTCAGCCGCGACATCGCCGCGCTGGGCATCTACCCCGCGGTCGACCCGCTCGATTCGACCTCGCGCCAGATCGACCCCAACACGATCGGCGAGGAGCACTACAACACCACCCGCCGCGTGCAGGCCACCCTGCAGCGCTACAAGGAGCTGCGCGACATCATTGCCATCCTCGGCATGGACGAGTTGTCGCCCGAGGACAAGCTGGCGGTGAGCCGCGCGCGCAAGATCCAGCGCTTCCTGTCGCAGCCGTTCCACGTGGCCGAGGTGTTCACCGGCGCGCCGGGCAAGTACGTGCCGCTGAAGGAGACGATCCGCGGCTTCAAGATGATCGTCGACGGCGAGTGCGACGCGCTGCCCGAGCAGGCGTTCTACATGGTCGGCACGATCGACGAGGTGTTCGAGAAAGCCAAGAAGATCCAATAATCCGTCGAGCGTCAGGCGCCGGGCGTCGAGCGTGACTCGGCGGCCGTCGCGCCAGACGCTGGACGCCAGACGCAGGACGCACCATGGCCACCATCCACGTCGACGTCGTATCCGCCGAGGAAAGCATCTTCGCCGGCGAGGCGGAGTTTGTCGTACTCCCTGGCGAGGCCGGCGAGCTCGGCATCTTTCCCCGGCACACGCCCCTGATCACGCGCATCAGGCCCGGCGTGGTGCGCATCAAGCAGAGCGGCAAGGCGGACGAGGATCAGGTCTTCGTTGCTGGCGGCCTCCTCGAAGTGCAGCCGAACGTCGTGACCGTGCTGGCCGACACCGCGATCCGCGCCAAGGACCTCGACGAGGCCAAGGCCAGCGAGGCGCTGCGCGCCGCCGAGGAGCAGAAGAAAAACGCCACCAGCGAGCTGGAGATCGCCAAGGTCGAGGCCGAGATGTCGGCGCTGGCGGCGCAGCTGGCGGCCATCAAGAAGCTGCGCGGCAAGTAGTCGGGTCGCGCGGGACCGCTCGCTGCAAGGCGCGCCCGCAGGATGCGCTACGAGGATCGCGCGAGGTTTCCGCGCGCATCGATAGCGGCTTGGCAGTGCACCCAGTGGCGCGGTCGTTGTCCTCTCCGCCCCGGGGACTCAGGGCCGAGCCAAAGCTTGGTCTAACCGAGCGGGCGGGCCTTATACGGTGGTCCGGGGCCGGCGCGGTGTCCGCCGGCGTCGCGAAAACGCATCACCTGTCGCCGGCAGGCGTCGGTTCGCCTGACGGCCGCTTCCGCAGGCTGAGTCACTTGTGTCAACCTTGAAAGTGGCTACGCGTTAGCCGTAACAGCCTGCGACTCTGGCCCTTCAAGCGGAAGCTCGGAGCGTGGGCCGTGCTATGTTGATCAACCAACCGTTCCAGGAACAACCATGAAGAAGCTGCTTGCTGCCCTGATCGCCGGCGTGTTCGCCATTGCTGGCGCCGCCATCGCCCAAGAGAAGAAGGCCGAGGCCAAGAAAGACGAGAAGAAGACCGAAGCCAAGAAGGACGAGAAGAAAGACGCCAAGAAGTAATCCAGGCGTTTTCTGCTTTTCCTTGAAGCGGGCCATCTGGCCCGCTTCGCATTTCTGGGCGCCCCGGCGAGCGCGCCGCGCTGCGGGCAGCGGCAGTTCGCCAAGCTGCGCACCGCCTGAGTTCGCGCGCGCGCTTCTGCCTCCTGCAGCAAGCCAGGGCGCGTGCCACAATCCCCGCCGCCTTTCGACTGCCCATGTCTTGCGCGTGAAACCTGCCAACGACACGCTGCTGCGCGCCCTGCTGCGCCAGCCCACCGAGTACACGCCGCTGTGGCTCATGCGCCAGGCCGGCCGCTATCTCCCCGAGTACTGCGCCACGCGCAAGCGTGCCGGCAGCTTCATGGGTCTGGCGAAGTCGCCCGCCTATGCCACCGAGGTCACGTTGCAACCGGTCGACCGCTTTCCCCTCGACGCGGCGATCCTGTTTTCCGACATCCTCACCGTGCCCGACGCCATGGGCCTGGGGCTGTACTTCGCCGAGGGCGAGGGACCGAAGTTCGAGCGGCCGGTGCGTACCGAGGCGGACGTGGCCCGGCTCGCGGCGCCCGACCCGGAGTTGTCACTCACCTACGTGTTAGACGGCGTGCGCGAGATCCGCAAGGCGCTCGCCAACCGCATTCCGCTGATCGGCTTCTCCGGCAGTCCGTTCACGCTCGCCTGCTACATGGTCGAGGGCGGTGGCTCCGACGACTTTCGCCACATCAAGACCCTGCTGTACGCGCGTCCCGATATGGCGCATCGCATCCTGACAATCAATGCGCAGGCGGTGACCGACTACCTCAATGCGCAGATCGGCGCCGGCGCCCAGGCCGTGATGATCTTCGACACCTGGGGCGGCGCGCTCGCCGATGGCGCCTACCAGGCGTTTTCGCTGGCCTACATGCAGCGGGTCGTCGACGGGTTGCGGCGCGAGCACGACGGCGAGCGCGTGCCGGTGATCGTTTTCACCAAGGGCGGCGGCCTGTGGCTCGAGCAGATCGCTGCGATCGGCGCCGACGCGGTGGGCCTCGACTGGACCGTCAACCTGGGCGCAGCCCGGCGACGCATCGACGACCGCTGCGCACTGCAGGGCAACCTCGATCCGATGACCATGTTCGCAGGCGAGGAAGCCCTGCGCGCGCAGGCCAGAGTCGTGCTTGACGGCTTTGGCCGGCCGCAGCGCGAGGACGGCCGCTGGGGCGGACACGTGTTCAACCTGGGTCACGGCATTTCCCAGTTCACGCCCCCGGAGGCGGTCGGATTCCTGGCCGATGAAGTCCATCGCCATAGCCGCAGCCTGCGCGGCTAGGCAACGGCAAAGCGCGCCAACATGGTGCTGCTGCAATGCGGCAGCGCAAGCGTTGCGCAATGCGCGCGCCACTTGACTTATTCACAAAACTTCGTCCATTGAGACACAACGGGCCTTGGCAGACGTCAAGAGCTCGCAGAGCACGAGACTTCGTCGCAACTGGTTGATTTACAACAAAAAGCCCCTTGTGCTGCAGAGCGCACGGCGCAGCGCCACAGGCGTACCGTGTTGCGTGTCAGCCAGCATGGACGTTTTGTCCACAAAACTATCCACAGGGTCGCGAAGGGTGGGGAGACCCTCAAGAATCAGCGACTTAGCGGATGCAATCCGAGTTGCCTCGTCACTGTCGGCAGGTGGGAGAGGACACACATGATCGTGCAGGTGGTCGTCGATGCGCCGCTGCCCGCAGCGCTCGAATACGCGCTACCTGCCGGAGCCAACGGGGCCGGCTTGATCGGCCGTTGCTGCGTCGTGCCTCTCGGTCGCCGCCGGGTCAGCGGACTGATCGTCGGCACGGCGGCGCAGGGTAGCGTGAATGCCGCGCGGCTGCGTGGTGTGGAGCGCGTGGTCGACGAACTGGCGCCGCTCGGCGCCTACTGGCTGCAGCTCACGCGCTTTGCCGCCGAGTACTACCAGCATGCCTGGGGCGAGGTCGCGGTGCCGGCGTTGCCGCCAGCGTTGCGCGCCCCGCCTGGACCGCGCTTCGGAGCGGTGCTTCAGCGCATGCGCGCGGCCACGCTCACCCAGGGCGTGGCGCCGCTGCCTGCACCGGTACTGAACGACGAGCAGCAGGCGGCCGTCGCGGCGATCGATGCCGCGGAGGGCTTCGTGCCGCACCTGCTGCATGGCGTGACCGGCAGCGGCAAGACCGAGGTGTATCTGGAGGCGGCGGCGCGGCGCCTGGCGCGCGATGCGCGGGCGCAGGTGCTGCTGCTGGTGCCCGAGATCAATCTCACCCCGCAGCTCGAGTCGCGGCTGCGCGCCCGCTTTCCGCAGTTGCCGGTGGCGGTGCTTCACAGCGGTCTGGCGGCGGGCGAGCGCTCGGCCCAGTGGCTGGCGGCGCACGAAGGCCGGGCCCGACTGGTGCTGGGCACGCGGCTGGCGGTTTTCGCCTCGCTGCCGCACCTGGCGCTGGTGGTGGTCGACGAGGAGCACGACGCCTCCTTCAAGGCGAGCGACGGGCCGCGTTGCTCGGCGCGCGACCTGGCGGTCAAGCGAGCCCAGCTCGCAGGCGTGCCGGTGGTACTGGGTTCGGCGACGCCGGCTATCGAGACCTGGGCCCACGCCCAGCGCGGCAAGTACCGGCTGCTCACGCTCGGCCACCGCGCCGGCGGCGGCCGCGCCGCCGACGTGCAGGTGCGGATGGTGGATACGCGCAGCGACAAGCCCGAGCAGGGGCTCACGGCCAGCGTGCGCAGCGCGCTCGTCAACACACTGGCGGCGGGTGGGCAGTCGCTCGTGTTCATCAACCGCCGCGGTTATGCGCCGGTGCTCGCCTGCGAGTCCTGCGGCTGGCTGTCGCAATGCAGCCGCTGCTCGACTTACGCTGCCTTCCACAAGGGCGATGGCAGCCTGCGCTGTCACCACTGCGGCTGGCGGGTGCGCGTGCCCAGCGCCTGCCCTACCTGCGGCAACGTCGACCTGCGCGCGGTCGGGCAGGGCACGCAGCGCATCGAGGAGACGCTGGGCACGCTGCTGCCCGGTGCGCGCATTGCCCGGCTGGACCGCGACAGCACGCGGCGCAAGGATGCCGCGCGCGCCGCGCTCGAGGCCATGCACGCCGGCGCGGTGGACGTCCTGGTAGGCACGCAGATGATCGCCAAGGGCCACGACTTCCAGCGCGTGTCGCTGGTGGTGGTGCTCAACGCCGACGCGCAGCTGGTGGCGGCCGACTTCCGTGCGCCCGAACGGCTGTTCGCCACGCTGCTGCAGGTCGCCGGCCGCGCCGGCCGCGCCGGCCACGCGAGCCGGGTCCTGGTCCAGACGCGCTATCCGGCGCACCCGCTGCTGCAGGCGCTCGCGCGGGCCGACTACGCCGGCTTTGCGCGCCGGCAACTGGCCGAGCGGCAGGCGGCGCGGCTGCCCCCCTTCGTGCATCAGGCGCTGCTGACGGCCGAAGCGCGCGCCATGGCGCCGGCGCTGGCCTTGCTGAGCGCCGCGCAGGAAGCCGGCGCGGCTGGTCGTGGCGTGCGGCTGTACGACGCCGTGCCGATGCCGCTCGAGCGGCTGGCCGGGCTGTATCGCGCCCAGCTGCTGGTGGAGGCGCCGCGCCGTGCCGACCTGCAGGCGTTCCTGTCGGACTGGCTGCCGGCAGTGGCCATGCTGGCGCGCGCCCGGCGGCCGCAGGTCCGCTGGCAGATCGAGGTCGACCCACAGCAGATCTGAGGTTGGAATAAGGCGGGTGCGGCGCGTGTTGACCACTTGCAGTCCCCACTCCCAAGGAGAACCACATGAACCCGAGCCTGATCCGCCCGCTTGTCCTGGGCGCCCGGGCGGCGCTGTTTGCCGCCGCCGTCGTCGTGCTGACGGCCTGCGCCGGCTTCGGCGGCGCGCCGTCGCCGGCCCGCGTCGCCGATGGCGTGTTCGTCAATGCTGCCGGCATGACGCTCTACACCTTCGACCGCGACACCGCCGGCAGCGGCAAGAGCGTGTGCAACGGACCGTGCGCGGTCAACTGGCCGCCGCTGCTGGCCGCCGCCGACGCCCGCGCCAGCGGCGACTGGAGCGTGATCACGCGCGACGACGCCCAGCGCCAATGGGCCTACAAGGGCAAGCCGCTGTACGGCTGGGCCAAGGACAGCAAGCCCGGCGACCGCACCGGCGACGGCTTCAACAACGTATGGCGGCTGGCGCGGCCCTGACGCCGGCGGAAGCGGCGCCCTGAGGGCACGCAGCGGCGCGTGGCGAGCAGCTTCACCGTGGCCGAGTTGCAGGCGCAGATCCCGCGCCTGCGCCGCCACGCCCGTGCCTTAACGGGCTCGCGCGAGCGGGCCGATGACCTGACCCAGGACACCCTCGAGCGCGCCTGGAACAAGCGCGCCCTGTGGCGCGCCGACCCCGCGCTGGGCGCCCGCAGCCTCGGTGCCTGGCTGTTTGCCGTGATGCACAGCGTGTTCATCAACGGCCTGCGCCGCGAGGGCCGTTTCGAGGCGCTCGACCGCGTCGTCGAGCCGGCCGACCAGCCCGAAGCGGCGAGTGCTGCGAGCGTCGAGACGCCCCTGGCGCTGCGCGACCTCGAGCGTGCGCTGGACCGCCTGGCGCCCGAGCAGCGCGCCGTCCTGCTGCTGGTGGCGCTCGAAGGCCTGGCCTACGACGAGGCTGCTGCCGTACTCGGCGTTCCGATCGGCACCGTGATGTCGCGGCTGTCGCGCGCCCGCGAGCGGCTGCGCCGGCTGCTCGACCCCGAGGAGCCGGTCATGCCGATGCGTCGAGTCAAGTAAATGAAGCCCCTGCGATGAAGACCGACCCGCCTGCGCCCGAACCGACTTTGCCCCCGCCGGTGCCGCCCGACGAGGCGGTCCTGCAGGCCTACGTTGATGATCGCCTGGCGCCGCCGCAACGGGCGCTGGTGAGCGACTGGCTCGAGCGGCATCCGCAGGTCGAGCAGCGACTACAGCAGTACCGCACGTACAACGCCGCGCTGCACGCGCTGTACGACCCGGTCCTCGACGAGCCGTACGACCTGCGATTGCCGGGCCATGCTCCCGCAACGGCGCCCGCAGCCGCGCGTGGTCCGGCACTGGCCTGGGCGGCAGCGCTCGTGCTCGGTGTAGCGATAGGCTATGGCTCCCACGCGGCGCTATCGGCGCGGGCGCCGTCGGCCGTGCTTTCGATAGCCCGGCAGGCGGCGCTGGCGCACGCGGCCTACGTGCCCGAAGTACGACACCCGGTGGAGGTTGGCGCCGCCGAGGAGGCGCACCTGGTGGCCTGGCTGTCGAAGCGGCTCGATGCGCCGCTGAAGGCGCCGTTCCTCGGCGATGCGGGCTACCGGCTGCTCGGCGGCCGGCTGCTGCCGGCGGCGAACCAGCTCGGCGATGCGCCGGTGGCCTTGCTGCTCTACGAGAACGCCGCCGGGCAGCGCCTGAGCCTGCTGGTGCGGCGCGCGCAGGACAGCCGCGAGACCGCCTTTCAGTTTTCGCGCGAGGGTTCGACCGGGGTCTTCTACTGGATCGACGGGCCGTTCGGCTATGCCCTGGCGGGTGCGGTCGAGCGGGTGGAGCTCGCCCGCGTGGCGGAGCTCGTGTATCGGCAGCTCAACCCCTGAAACGGCAAGGCCGCCTGCCGGCGGCCTTGCGTGTACCCGATCCGGGGGGATTGGCGCCTCAGCGCGCCTGCGACACCATGTACTCGACGGCAGCGCGGATCTCCGCGTCGCTCGCCGCGGCGGCCGTGCCCCGGGCCGGCATCGCGCCCTTGCCCTTGATGACGCTGGCGGTCAGCGCATCGATGCCCAGCTTGATGCGCGGCGCCCAGGCGGCCTTGTCGCCCGACTTCGGCGCCCCCGCCACGCCAGCCACATGACAGGCGGTGCAGGCCTGCTTGTACAGCGCTTCGCCGGCGCCGGCCTTGACCGCGACCGGGGCAGCCGCTGCGACCGGCGGCGGAATGGTGACCACCGGCGCGGCCGCGGCCGCGGGCGCTTCTGGCTTGGCCGCCTGCGCCGGCGCAGGTGCGGCCGGCTCGGTGAACTTGGCGCCGGAAAGGTTGGCCATGTAGGCGGTGGCGCGCGCCACCTCGATTGGGTCGAGGTCGGGATTACCGCCCTTGGCGGGCATGCTCTTGAAACCCTCGACCGCGTGCTTGACCAGCGTCTCGTAGCCCTGCCGGATCCGCGGCGCCCAGGCGGCTGCATCGCCGGTCTTCGGCGCGCCGGCGACCCCCGGCGTATGGCAGGCCGCGCAGGCCAGCTTGTAGACCGCCTCGCCCGACTGCAGCGTGCGCGCCCCGGCAGCGGCGGCCAGCACCACGGTGCCTACGGGCTTGAGCCGGTCGGCTACGGCCTCGGGCGTGAGTGAGCCCGAACCGGCGCTGGCGCGCTTGGCCCCGGCCACGTAGGTGGCGAGCAGGACGATCACCGCCACCGGCACGACGAACGACAGCACGATGATTGCGATGAGCTGCTGCGGGGTCTTGATGAGCGAGGCGTGCTGATCGGACATGGCGGGGGCAGGATGGGTGGCGATCGGACCTGGAGGCTTGGCGGCACTCAGGCTCGACGACCTGAGCGCACGATTATATGCGGCCCCTGTGCCGCTGCTCCGGCTCCCGTGTGAGTGCGGCGTTGCGTCGGGCCCGGCCGAAGCGGCAGCCCGCCGATGTCCTCGGTTGTCCTCTCGGTTGGACTGGGGGTGAGCCAGCCGGTATCCTCACAACTCGCGTGACGCTCGTCCGGCAGCGCAGGTGGTCACTGCGGCCCCGTTTGGCCACGCGACCCCGTCTTGGCGCCCGTAGCTCAGGGGATAGAGTATTGGCCTCCGAAGCCAAGGGTCGCAGGTTCGATTCCTGCCGGGCGCGCCACTCCCGCCGGCCTCCGCGTCAGGCGCAACTGTCTCCCTGCACCGTGCGGATGCGGGCAGCGGCAATGCACACCGTGCTTGCAGCGCCCCGGTAGCGCATCACCATGCGCCCGAGTACTAGTCCGTTGGAGCCCGACCAGCGGATGTAGCCGGTGTCGTCGAAGCTCAGCACGGTGCGCGGCAACCCGCGCGTCTCGATCTGCACGCCGCGCTCAGGCGCGACGAACACCCGCAGCACGGGATCGCCGGCGTCGCGCTCGCCATCGTCGTCAAGATCGCCGTATACCTCCCACCCGCTGCGCCAGTCGCGACCGTCGACCGGGCCGATGGCCACGCGGTGCCCGCGCGCCACCGCTTCGGAGCGCGCCAGTTCCATCGCCAGCCGCAGCTCCTGGGTGGCGGCGGTCAATCGCTGGCGTGACAGAAAGTCGCTCATCGACGGAGCGGCCGTCAATCCCAGTACGGCGGACACGGCCATCACGGTCATCGTCTCAATCAGGCTGAAGCCGCGCTGGCAGCGCAGGGTTGACATGGCAGGCTCCGTCGGAAGTGACAGGGCACCATGCTGCGCGGCGGAGGCCTGCTTAGGCAGCGGCATTTGCCGGTCCTGGCCCCGGAATATTCGCGCGCCGCTGGCCCACCTCGGACATCGCGGCGCTCATCCGGCCGGATGAGTGCCCGGGTGATCCGCGTGCCGTTCGTCGGCACCGGCCGGCCGGCCTTCGCTTCGTTTGTCATGTCGAACGAAGTCACGACGACAATTCCGTCACCTTTCGAGCCATCGCACCATGACGTCTGCCGCTCTTCGTTGCTCTGTCTGCTCCGGCTTCACGCTGATCGAGACGCTTGTAGTCATGGCGATTGCGGCGATCCTGCTGGCGTTTGCCGTGCCCGGTTTTCAGAACATCTTTGCCAGTACGCGGAATGCCGAGGCGGCCAACACGCTGATTGCGGCCATTGACCTGGCGCGCTCCGAAGCCGTGCGCACGGGGTCCAACGTGACCGTCTGTCGGTCGAACAACGTTCTTGCCGCGCTGCCCGACTGCGCCGGAGCGGGTGATTGGGCCGCGGGCTGGGTCATCTTCATCGATGACGTGGCGCCGCAGGGTGTGCGTGACGCGGGCGATACCGAGATTCTGTTTCGCCAGCAGGCGCTGGACGCTGCCGACGGGCGCGCCAGCCGCATCGGGCCCTCGGTCAATCCTCAGGTGTCGTTTGTGGGCGCCCTCACTTATCAGCCCAATGGTCTGCGGCTGCCGCTGCCCGGTGATCCGCAGCCGCCGTTTCGTTTTGAGGTCGGCTACCGCACGCAGGCCGAGGCGCCTCCGGGTTTGTCGCCGCGCTGCCTGCAGGTCAACTTCACCGGGCAGATGACCATCGTCCAGATGCAGTGTCCCGCATCATGATTCCGTTCACCCTCAAGCGCGCCACCGGCCGCCAGCGCGGCGCCACGCTGATCGAAGTGCTGGTGTCTCTCTTGCTCGTGGCAGTCACGATGCTGGGTCTGCTGGGTCTTCAACTGCGATCCCAGACTTTCCAAAAGGATTCGATCGACCGCCGCAATGCCGCACTCATCGCCTCCGACTTTCTGGAGCGCGCCACCGGTAACTTTGCCGGCTTTCGCGCCGGGCTCTACAACGGTCTGCTCTATGTCGACACATTGCCCCCGCCGGCGCCGCCGGCGTGTGTCAACGCGCAGATCTGCACCCAGGCGGAGATCGTCGCCTGGGACTGGTACAACCTGCAGCGCAACGTGAACGCGCGCCTGCCCGCCGGCGTTGCGGCCGTCGTCTCGGTAGCCGCAGGCGGCGTCGGCGCCGCCTCGACCAGAGTGGATGTGGTCGTGGGCTGGATCGACCCGGCTCGCACTGATCCGTTGCTGAACACCGGCCCCGTCGGGGTGGATCCCCTGTGCGCGGGCGTCGTGGCCGACGATCGCTACCGCTGCTACATCGCCAGGGCTTACCCATGAGCACAAGCAGTTGCATGAACATTCGCCGCATGCCTCGGCACGGCCGCCAGTCGGGTCGCACGCTGATCGAACTGCTGGTCGCAATCGCGCTGGGGCTGTTGGTCCTGGCCGGTGTGGCTTCGCTGTACTTTGGCGCCAGTCGGAGCGGGCGGGTGGCCGGCAATGTGGCCGCGGTCGAGGAAGGCGGGCAAATCGCGCTGTCGTTGATGGGCAACGCGGTGCGGCGCGCGGGCTATGCCGAAATTGCCGGCACCAACAGTACCGCGCGTTTCAATCTGCTGTTTGACGGGCCCCACGTGCGCGGCTGCAGCGACGAGCGCGACTTCGTCAACGCCGCGGCAGCCAATCCGGTCAATGCGGACTTCGTGTGCACGGGCGGGGCGGTTCCCAACCGCGTGGGCGACACGCTGGCGGTTGCTTTCCAGGCGGACGCCGTGCTGGCCGCCGCCCAGGCAGCCACCGTGGACTGCATTGGCAACAACCCGCCCAACCGTCCGGCGCCTGCGGCTTTTGCCGGTGCCGCGCCTGGCGGGGTGGTTCCGGTCGTTCAGAACGTCTACTTCGTGGAGCGCGGACCGGCTGATCTCACCGGCAACCTGATGTGCGCGGGCAATGGCAACCCCGGCCAGCCGCAGCCCGTGCTGAACGGGGTCGAGGACTTCCGCGTCTTCTACGGTTTTGATCGCGCCGCGTTCCAGCTTGCCGGTGGCACCGGCGCGCCGCCGTCGGCCTCGTCCCTGCTCACGGCGGCCGACGTCAACGCCCTGCCGCCGGTCGGTCTGCTGACCGGTTGGGACTTCGTCGTATCGGTGCAGGTGTGCGTGCTGGTGCGCACGCAGGACCCGGGCACCTCGCTCGGCAACACCTTCATTCCCTGCCCGGCCGATGCCGCGCAGGCCAGGAACCCCGCGCTGATCGCGCCGGTGGCGTTGCCGGCCGACGGCGCGTTCCGCCGCGCCTACACCCAGGTGTTCACCATCCGCTCGCGCGCCTCGCAGTCGCCGTCCTGAGGGCTTCCATGTCGCCGCTGTCCCCCCGCCCGGCTTCCCGCGGCTTCGTGCTGCCGGTGGTGCTCGTCGTGCTGGTCGTGATGACCACTGTCGTGCTGTTCAACATCCGGCGCGGCGCGGTCGACGAGCGGCTGGCGACCAACGTGCGGCAATTCGTCACCATGGAGACGGCCGCGACCTACGCGCTGCGCTACTGCGAGATCATGCTCACGGTGTCGCCGCCGGGTCGCGCCGCGCTACCGGGCCTGCCGGACCCCCCGAACGTGGTCGCGGCACCGCCGAGCAACGGGCCGCCGGCCTGGCGCCAGTGGGCCAACTGGAACGTCACGCCGGTGGGTCTGCCCAATCCGTTGCACGCGACCGTCGTGCTCGCCCCCGACCTGCTGGGCCTTGAGGTGCAGCGCGCCGAGTGTCTCTTCGAGGACGCCACCAACGAGCTGGTTGTTCTCAACACCACGCCCAACGTGGCGAACAACGCCACCGACGTACCCCCCAACTGGCAGAAGTACCGCATCACGGCCGAGGTGCAGGGTGTGGGTGTTGCCCGTGCCCAGAGCGAATTGCGCATCAGCCTGAACTGAAGTGTCCGAGGCCCCCATGAAACAACCGAACCCCTCCCGCCGCACGCCGATGCAGCGCATCGCGCGAGTGCTGTTTCCGCTGATCACCGCGATGCTTACGGTGCAGCCGCTCGCCTATGCCGCCCCGACCCCCTCGCTGCTGGCGCAGGCGCCTCTGTTCGTCGACAACATCGTGCCGGCCAACGCATCGTTCATCCTCGATGACTCGCTGTCGATGGCCAGCGGCCGGCTGCCCATGCCGCCCGGGATCACCTCGCCCGCGACCAGCGGCAACGTGACGGTCATGCGAGAGCCGGCGACCGGCGGCCTGCTGGGCTGGCGCTCGGGCGAGCCCACCGGGAGTGTCCAGGCGCAAGACCTGCTGTATCGCGCGCCCTCGCTCAACCCTCAGTACTACAACCCGGCGATCACGTACTCGCCCTGGAACAACAACGGCACGCCGATGCCGCAGGCATCGTTCGCCATGACCCCGCGGGCCGACGGCTTCCGCCCGGGCCAGACGCGGCATGACATGCGCTTCCGCGGTCCCAACTACACATCTTCTCCCAACCTGATGGCGCTGAACACCGCGGTGGGTGCCAACGCACAGACGTTCACCACGACCGGCGCTGTCCAGTCGCCGTCGTTTGTTGGCGTCAGTGACGGCGGTCAGAACATCGACCTGTTCAGCAAGCCGATGGCCAAGACCTTCACCACGACGAGCTGCGTCGCCTGGAACTTTTCCTTCGTGCACAACGTTGTCACAACTCCAGCAGTGACGGCGCCGGCGTCGTGTTCGGTTAACCGCGTCAACCGCACTCCAGGCCTCGGCCCGCCGTCGCTGCAGGATGAGTCCGGGAACGTCAACCGCACTCCAAGCCCCGGCACGCAGTGGCGAGAGGAAATCGGCTGCACCGAGACCTGGGGCCCCTGGGGCCCGTTCGGCGGCACGCCTCCGGCCAGTCGCGGGTGCCCTGCGGCCAATGAAGGCGGATCCCGCGCTGCCTGGACTCAGTCCAACACGCCCGGGCCGGCCTGCCCTGGTGGCACCACCGACATGGGCGGTGCCGAGCCCCGCTGCTGCCCGAACGCGAGCTTCGTCCCGTCCTTTGTGATTACTCCGGCCGTCACAACCCCGACGCCCTGCTCCGGCACGACGGGGCCTCTGGCGTGCCCCTGCACCGCTACGGCGGCAACGGGTATCGGTGGCTGCCCTTCCGGCCAGACCTGCCCGCTGGCCAACACCTGGTACACGGCCCCGAACGACCTGGTTCTGGCGCGCTATTACCGTTATGAATTCACCTTGCCGGCCGGCAGCGACGCGCTCCGCCAGTCCAACAAGTCCTGCACCGGCCCCGGCTTCACCGACTGCCGAAACTATCGCCTGGTCGAGATCGACCGGGACGTGCCAACCCGGGTGTTTCCGGTGGTCGATGCCGACGGCCGTCCTGCCCGGCGCGCGCCGGCTGCCGGCGAAACCGCCCTGCCCAATCACTGTCTGTCGCAGGCACCGTTCGACGGGTCCGTCTGCTCCTGGCAGGAGGAGGCGCAGAACTTCGCCAACTGGTACACGTACTATCGGTCGCGCCTGTTTGCTGCGATCGGCGTGTCGGCGGCTGCGCTGGCCAAGGTGACTGCGGGCAACAATGCACGCGACCGGCTGCGCCTTGCCTACGGCTCGCTCAATTACTTCCCCACCGCGCCCGACCCCTACGCGCCTAATCCGAACCAGACCCGCCTGCCCAACACGCTCACCGTCGACCCAACGGCCGGTGCGGAGGACAACGCCGGCATCCTGGTGCGCGGCGTGCGGGAGTTCCTCGAAGGCACCCCGGAACGCCAACAGGCCTTCAACTGGCTGTTCAGCCTGCGCGCTATCGGCGCCACGCCCAACCGCGAGGTGCTCGACTCGGTCGGCCGCTACTACACGCGCACGGACCAGCTGGGGCCCTGGGCCGACAATCCGGGCGCAGGCGGAGGCCGCCCGCAGGCCGCGCACATCCCCTGCCGGCGCAACTTCACGCTGCTCATCACCGACGGCGAGTGGACCAACAGCGTCAATGTCGTACCCACTGCGCAGTCGCAGCCGCGGCTCGAAGACATGCCCTCGCCGGTGCGCGCCAACCCGCCGCTGGCGTCGCAGTCGGCCGCGACCATCTTCAACGCGCGCAGTCAGGACGGGCCGATCCACACCGGGCCTGGCGGGCAGACCTACCAGTACAAGCTGGCCAGTGAGCCGCAGTGGACGGTGACCGGCAACCCCACGGGAACGCTGACCGATGCGGCCCTGTACTACTGGTCGCGCGACCTGCGGCCGGACCTCGACAACACCCTCCCGGCCACCAGCACCAATGAGGCGTTCTGGCAAAGCATGACGACCTACATCGTCGGCTTCGGCATCACGGCCAGCCGCGACAACGCCGCCACCCGGAACGCCGTGGCCGCCAAGACGGCGCCGTCACCCGTCTGGCCCGCAGTCAACACCACGGCCGGCGTCATCACTGATCGCGACACCACACCGGTCAACTGCGGCTTCAACACCACAACCAACCCGTCGGGATGCGGCCGGGTCGACGACACCATGCGGGCCGCGCTGGCCGGCCGGGGGGACTTCCTGGCGGCCAGCAACGTCGAGGAACTGGCCCGCAAGGTGGCCGATGCGCTGTCCAAGTTCGACGCGATTTCGGCTGCGGGTGCCGCGCCGGCGGCCACCCGCTCGCGCGTGGAGGCCGGCGACCGTGTGTTCGTCGCAACGTTCAAGACCAACGACTGGTTCGGCGAGCTGAAGTCGTATGACGCGGTCACCTACGTCAACGAGCTGACCACGTCGGGTGAGCTGTCAACGACGCCGCAGTGGAACGCCTCCTTCCCGGCGTGGGACACGCGCGCCATCTTCACGTCCACGGGCTCCGTTGGGGCGGGCGTGCCGTTCCTCTACGGCAGCCTGACCCCGGCGCAGAAGACCGCGGTCGGCTCATCCAACGTGGTCGATTACGTCCGCGGCAATCAGGCGCTCGAGTCGCCGCCCACGGGGTTCCGCAATCGCAGTGGCCGCTTGCTCGGCGACATCGTCAACTCGGACCCCATCTACTCCAAGGCCAACGACTTCGGGTTCGATGCTGCACGCTCGCCGGCGGCGGCCAGCGGCAACGGCGCCAGCTACCCGGCCTTTGTCACCAGCAACAAGAGCGGCCGGCGCGCTGCGGTCTACGTCGGTGCCAACGCCGGCAAGCTCCACGCGTTCGATGCCGCCACCGGACAGGAACTGTTTGCCTACGTGCCGCGCGCCACGCTGGCGCAACTGCCCCAACTGACCTTCGTCGACTACGCCCACAAGTACTTCGTCGACGGTCCGGTCGTGCAGGGCGACGTGTATTTGGACTCGGCCTGGCGCAGCGTCGTCGTCGGCACCTCGGGCAACGGTCCGAAGTCGATTTTCGCGCTCGACGTCACCAACCCGGCGCCGGTGGCCGAGAACGGCCGTCCGGCGTTCGGGGCGAGCAACGTGCTGTGGGACCTGACGGGCGCTGACCACCCGGACATCGGCAACATCACGGAGCCGGGCTTCATCGCCAGCGGCAAGGACGGCAACTGGTACTACTTCGTCGGCAACGGCTGGGAAAGCCAAAACGACAAGGCCACGCTGCTGGCGATCAACCTGAAGACCGGCGCGGTGCTGTCGATTGCGACCGACGCGGCGGGCGGCCCCAACAGCGCAGCACCCACCCGCACCGCCTTCCTCGACCGGACCAATGGCCTGGGCGGCGTCACGCCGGTGTACGACGCTCAGCGCAACGTGGTGGCCGTCTACGGCGGCGACCGCCTCGGCCGGCTCTGGAAGTTCGACCTCAGTTCAACCAGCACCTCCAACTGGAAGGTCGCCACGACCGGCGGCCTGCCCCTGTTCGTGGCGATCAACAGCGACGACCGGCGCCAGGCGATCACCGCTGCGCCGCGCCTCACCCAGCACCCGGCCGGCGGCAACTTCATCGTGTTCGGTACCGGCAAGCTGTACGACGTCGCCGACAAGACCGACACGAGCGTGCAGTCGGTCTATGCATTGTGGGAGAAACCGGGCAGCAACGATCAGATCGCCTCGGACCGCGCCGTTCCCAGCATGCTGGAGCTGACGCTGAGCGACGTCCCGCCGCCGTCCGGCACGCGCTTTGACCGCGCAGTCGACGGAGAGGAGAACATCAACTGGTCCACGCACGTCGGCTGGTACTTCGACCTCGCTACCACCGCCGGGGTGCCGGGTGAGCGGCTGATTTCCTCGCCCTCGGACGTGGGCGGCTTCGTGCAGTTCGGCACCTTCGCTCCGGTCAACAACGCCAGTCCGTGCGAGGGCAATGGTTCGTCCTACTTCTACCGCCTGGCGGTCGCCAGCAACCTGTCGCAGGCGTTTAACGCGCCGCGATCGGCGGCCGTCATTGGCGTGCCCATCCTTCCGACCACCGAGGTTCGCATGATCTCCAAGGCCGCGCCCGTCTCCGCGGTTTCCACGCGCGATCTGACTAATCAACAACTGGCCGCGGCGATCGCGGCGCCGCCTGGCGCCGGCAGCGGCAACTGCCCGCCGGGCACCTTCAGCACGGTCACGGCCACGGTGGGCCTGACACCGGTCGGCGTCACTTGCCTGGCGCCGCCACTTCGATCCTGGCGCGAGCTGCCCAGGGGGCCGCGATGAACGCCGTCTGCGGGACGGTGCCGGACGGTGGAGCGCGGCTGGCGTTCAAGCCGCGCCGGCCGGCCGGGTTCACGCTGCTGGAGGTGATGATCGTGGTCGCCATCGGGGCGATCCTGGCGGCCATCGCGATACCCAGCTATGTGCAGTACCTGCAGCGGGGTTACCGCAGCGACGCCAAGGCGCTCGTGATGCAGGCGGCGCAGTGGCAGGAGCTGTTCCGTGGGCAAAACCAAAAGTACGCCA
This sequence comes from Burkholderiales bacterium, assembly GCA_020248865.1. Classification (GTDB taxonomy): domain Bacteria; phylum Pseudomonadota; class Gammaproteobacteria; order Burkholderiales; family Burkholderiaceae_F; genus JALHMQ01. Next base: position 64,668 of record JADCGS010000011.1, read on the forward strand.
CGGATGCCCAACTGCCGCCCGGCCTGCGTAATTCGCCCGTGCCACCCGCTGCACCCCGGTACACCCTGAAGGTGGAAAACCCGACCGGTGACCCGACGTTCCTGATCACCGCGATCCGTCAGGGCGCGCAGGCCAATGACGAGTGCGGCGATTTCACGCTCACCCAGACCGGCGAGCGGGGTTTGGTCAACAACACGCTCCTTTTCAACGAATGCTGGAACCGCTGAGGCAGTCAGGGACCGTCGCTCGCGCCGGCTGCGATCGGCTGTCCCGGACGCCTCGGCACTGCGCGCCTGTGGTTGCCAGGGCTCGGGTCGAGTCGCGCGCGCAAGCCGGCGGTGCTCTGCGCCGGGATGCAGGGCCTTTGGGCCGGTCCTGCGGGCCAGCCGGCTTGTTCTTCGCCGCCCTGGGCGACGTCTTGCGGCGCGCGGCAGGCACCGACCCATGACGACGCCCACCCCGCCCCAGCCCACCGACATCACCCTGCACGCGGCCTCGCGCGTGCTCGAGATCGCCTACGACGACGGCCAGACGTTCCGCCTGCCCTTCGAGTTCCTGCGCGTGTACTCGCCGTCGGCCGAGGTGCGAGGCCATGGCCCCGGGCAGGAAACGCTGCAGGTGGGTCAGCGCGACGTGACCATCACGCGGCTCGACCCGGTGGGCTACTACGCCGTGCAGCCGGTGTTTTCCGACGGGCACGCCAGCGGCATCTTCTCCTGGACCTACCTGTACGAACTGGGCCGCGAGCAGGAGCGGCTGTGGGCCGAGTACCTGGCGCAGCTCGATGCGGCCGGCGCCTCACGTGACCCGGCCGACCCGCGCAACGCGGCCCATGCGCCGGCCACCGGGCCCGGGTGCGGCAGCCACTGACCCCGGTGCTGCGCGCAAGAGCCTCGGGCGCCTCGCCCGCACGGCAGCAGCGTTTATAGTGGGCTGACCATGATCGACCCCACCTCCCGCGAGCCCGCCGGAGCGGCCCGCAGCGCCGACCAGTACGCCCCCGAGCACGCCCGCGATGGCGCCCCCGGCGGCGCCGGCACCACCGACTTCGGCTACCGCCAGGTGCCGGAGCAGGAGAAGTCGGAGCACGTGGCCGGCGTGTTCCACTCGGTGGCGCGCAACTACGACCTGATGAACGACCTGATGTCCGCCGGCCTGCACCGCTGGTGGAAGGCGTTCACCATCCGTCAGGCCCAGGTGCGGCCCGGCATGAAGGTGCTCGACGTGGCCGGCGGCACCGGCGACCTGGCACTGCGGTTTGCGCGCCAGGCGGGCCCGCAGGGCGAGGTCTGGCTGACCGACATCAACGGCTCGATGCTGGCGCAGGGGCGTGACCGCATGCTCGATGCCGGCGTGCTGCTGCCGGTGGCGCAGTGCGACGCCGAGCGCCTGCCGTTTGCCGATGCGCACTTCGACGTGGTGACCGTGGCCTTAGGCCTGCGCAACATGACGCACAAGGACCAGGCGCTGGCCGAGATGGCGCGCGTGCTGCGGCCCGGCGGGCGGCTGCTCGTCCTAGAGTTTTCCCGGGTATGGGCGCCGCTGTCCCCCCTCTACGATGCCTACTCTTTCAACGTGCTGCCCTGGCTTGGCAGGAGTTTCGCGGGCGACGGCGACAGTTACCGCTACCTCGCCGAGTCGATCCGCATGCACCCGCCGCAGGACGAGCTGGCGCGCCTGTTGGAACGGTCGGGCCTCGAGCGCGTCCAATGGTTCAACCTGACGGCGGGCGTGTGCGCCCTGCATGTCGGTCATCGGCATTGAAACTACGGAGACCCAGATGAACGTTTCGAAGTGGCTGGCGGGCGCGGTGATCGGCTTGATGGCCGCCACCTTCGCCGCCGACGTGGAAGCCCAGCGTCGCATCGGCGGCGGCAAGAACATCGGCAAGCAGGCCCCCCAGGTACAGCAGCGCCAGGCCACCCCGCCGCAGCAGCAGACGCCGCCGGCGCAGCAGGCGGCACCGGCCCAGCAGCCGGCCACGGCCGCTGCTCCCGCCGCCGCTGCCGGTGCCACCGCGGCCACCGCCGCGCGCCAGGCCAGCCCGATGCGCAACCTGCTGATCGGCGCGGCCGCCGGCCTCGGCCTGATGGCACTGGCCTCGTGGCTCGGCTTCGGCGAGGCCTTCGCCACCTTCCTGCTGTTTGCCCTGCTCGGCCTGGTCGCGCTGATGGTGATCGGCTACTTCCTGCGCCGCTCGGCGGCCGCGCCGCGGCCGGCCTACGGCAGCGCCGGCGGCGGCAGCTACGCGCCGCAGCCCGAGCCGCTGCGGCCCGAGCCGGCCCGTCCCGCGCCGCTGCAGCGCACCGCCACCGCGCCGGAAGCCACGACCGGCATCCGTCCGGGCTCGGCGATGGACGAGTTCCTGCGCGGCGGCGCCGTCAACCCGGCCACGCCCTGGGGCGTGCCGGCCGGCTTCGACACCGAGGGCTTCCTGAGTCATGCCAAGTCCTACTTCGGCCGGCTGCAGGGGGCCTGGGACAGCGGCAACCTCGACGAGCTGCAGGAGTTCACCACCCACGAGATGTTCATCGCGCTCACGCACGAGCTGCGTGGCAAGGCCGGCGCCACCCGGACCGAGGTCGCCGAGCTCGACGCCCGCCTGCTCGGCATCGAGTCGCTGCCCACCGAGCACGTGGCCAGCGTTCGCTTTACCGGACGCCTCGTCATCAACGGCGAGAGCGAGGCCTTCGACGAGGTGTGGAACCTGTCCAAGGATGCGGCCGGCAAGTCGGGCTGGCTGCTGGCCGGCATTCAGCAGCTCGGCTGAGTTTTCCGCGCGGCGCGGCGTCCCGCGCCGCTGCGGTCTGCCAGAATCGGGGCACTTCGGTGCCCCGAATCCTTTTGAGCCGTGCCAGCGCCTCTCCCGCCCTTGCCGTCCTTCCTGCCCGATCTGGCTCTCGGCGCGGTCGTGCGTCTGCTCAACCGGCTGGCTGACCGCGAGACCTGGGCGCAGGCCACCCTGCGCCCGTTTGCCGGGCGCAGCGCGCAACTCGAAGCCGCACCCTTCGCGCTCACGCTGGCCATCGACGGCGACGGCCGCTTTGCCACCGGCAGCGGCGCGCCGGACGTGACCATCGCCATCGACGCGGCGCGCCTGCCGGCTGCCCTGCTCGACCCGCAGGCCATGATGCGCAACGTGCGCCTGTCCGGCGACGCGGAGTTTGCGCAGGCGCTGTCGCAGGTGCTGCAGCGGCTGCGGCCCGAGCCCGAAGAGGAGCTGGCGCGGGTGGTGGGTGATGCGGCCGCGGTGCGCATCGTCGGCTTCCTGCGCAGCGCGCTGGCGCAGGCGCGCGAAGGCGGCGCGCGCCTGGCGGGCCATGCGGCCAACTACCTCGTGGCCGAGAACGCCATCCTGGCGCGCGGCTCCGAGGTCGAGCGCTTTGCGCGCGAGGTGCACGCGCTGCGCGACGCGGTGGAGCGGCTGGACAAGCGGCTGGCCGTGTTGCAGGGGCGGCGCCCGGCGTGATCGCGCCCGTCAGGCCGGCCTGATCTCATGCGCCTGCTGCGGCTGCTGCGCATTCTGGTGATCGTCTACCGTTTCGGGCTGGACGAGATCGCCTTTTCGAGCCTGAAGAGCCGCTGGGTCCGGCGGCTGGTGAAGATCGGCACCGTGGGGCGCAGCCTCAGCGAGCCGCGCGGCGTGCGCCTGCGCCGCGCGCTCGAGGCGCTCGGCCCGATCTTCGTCAAGTTCGGCCAGTTGCTGTCGACGCGGCGCGACCTCGTGCCCACCGACCTGGCCGACGAGCTGGCGTTGCTGCAGGACAGCGTGCCGCCGTTCGACCCCGACCTGGCGCGCGCCCAGATCGAGCAGGGCCTCGGCCGCCGCATCGAGGAGATGTTCTCGCACTTCGAGCGCGAGCCGGTGGCCAGCGCCTCGATTGCGCAGGTGCACTTCGCGGTCATGAAGAACGAGGCCGCGTTCGGCGAGTGGGCCGGCCGCGCGGTGGCGGTCAAGGTGCTGCGGCCGAACATGCTGCCGGTCATCGACAACGACCTGGCGCTGATGGAGGCGGTGGCCGCGCTGATCGAGCGGCTGTGGCGCGACGGCAAGCGGCTGCGGCCGCGCGAGGTGGTGGCCGAGTTCGACCTCATCCTGCACGACGAGCTCGATCTCATGCGCGAGGCGGCCAACGCCTCGCAACTGCGCCGCAACTTCTCCGAGCGCAGCGGCCCGCGCAGCATGCTGCACGTGCCGGAGATGGCCTGGGATTTCTGCTGTCAGACGGTGCTCGTCATGGAGCGGGTGTACGGGGTGCCGGTGAGCCAGATCGACAAGATCCGCGCCGCCGGCGTGGACATCAAGCGGCTGTCGTCCAGCGCGGTGGAGATCTTCTTCACCCAGTCGCTGCGCGACGGCTTCTTCCACGCCGACATGCACCCCGGCAACATCTTCGTCGGCATCGATCCGCAGCGGCCGGCCGACTTCGGCCGCTGGATCGCGCTGGACTTCGGCATCGTCGGCACGCTGGCCGACGAGGACAAGAATTACCTGGCGCGCAACCTGCTCGCCTTCTTCCGCCGCGACTACAAGCGCGTGGCCGAGCTGCACGTCGAGTCGGGCTGGGTACCGCCCACCACCCGTGTGGCCGAGCTGGAGGCGGCGGTGCGCACGGTCTGCGAGCCGATCTTCGACCGGCCGCTGAAGGAGATTTCCTTCGGCTTCGTGCTGCTGCGGCTGTTCCAGATCTCGCGCCGCTTTCACATGGAAGTGCAGCCGCAGCTGGTGCTGCTGCAGAAGACCCTGCTCAACATCGAGGGCCTGGGGCGGATGATCGACCCGGACCTGGATCTGTGGCGCACTGCCAAGCCGCTGCTCGAGCGCTGGATGGACGAGCAGGTCGGCCTGCGCGCGCTGCAGGCGCGAGTCGTGCGCGAGGCGCCGCACTGGGCCGCACTCGTCCCGCAACTGCCGCGGCTGGCGCACCAGGCGCTGGTCGATGGCCCGCGCCAGACCGAGGCGCTGGCGCGCGAAGTGCTGCGCCTGCGCCTGGAAGGCGAGCGGCGCTCGCGCCTGACGCTGCTGGCGGTGACGCTGCTCGGCGGTTTCGTGCTGATGGTCGCCTGGGCCTTCATCGGCATGCCGCTGCCCGGCCGGTAGCCGGCGCGCCCGAGCCGCGCCGTGCGGCGGAAGGCCAACCCGTGCGCATTGGCCGCGCGGGTGCGGCGCCGGCGGCGCGTCGAGCCCGCGGCCGGCGCTGCGGGGTTTCACCCGGCGGGTAAACCACGAGGAACCGCGCTCCGGGGCGCTTCTCAAAGGCGGGTCTGCGGCGGCGGGCCCCTCTGACCGTGTCGCCACCACGGTGATGTCGTTGCCGCAGCGCTCATTCTCCACAACGACATCGGCGCGGCCCCGGCGACCTGCCCAGCAGGGCGGGCCGCGCCTGACGGGGCCCCATGGACGCGCTGTCTTCTTTCCTGCTTGCCGACTTCCTTGGCCACGCCGTCTGGCTGTGGCTGATGTTCATCGCCATCGTGATCGCGCTGCTGGTGTTCGACCTCGGCGTGCTGCACCGCGACCCCAACCACGTGATCGGGGTGCGCGAGAGCCTGTGGCTGTCGGCGCTGTACATCTCGCTGGCCCTGGTCTTCGGCGCCTGGGTCTGGTGGTACCTGGGCGCGCGCAGCGGCATGGAGTACTACACCGGCTTCCTGATCGAGAAGTCGCTCGCGCTCGACAATGTGTTCGTGATCGCGCTGATCTTCTCGTACTTCGCGATTCCGCCGCAGTATCAGCACCGCGTCCTGTTCTGGGGCATCCTGGGCGTGATCGTGCTGCGCGCGATCATGATCGGCGTGGGCGCGGCGATCGTCTCGCAGTGGAGCTGGGTGCTGTGGATCTTCGGCGCCTTCCTGCTGGCCACCGGCGTCAAGATGCTCTGGATGATCGACAACATGCCGGACATCGCGTCCAACCCGCTGCTGCGCTTCATGAAGAAGCACCTGCGCGTGACCAACGAGCTGCACGGCCACCGCTTCTTCGTCACCCAGCCGCACCCGGTGAGCGGCCGGGCGGCGCTGTGGGCCACCCCGCTGTTCTTCGCGCTGGTGCTGGTGGAGTTCGCGGACCTCATTTTCGCGGTGGACTCGGTGCCGGCGATCTTCGCGATCACGCAGGACCCGTTCATCGTCTACACCTCCAACATCTTCGCCATCCTCGGCCTGCGCGCGCTGTATTTCGCGCTGGCTGCGGTGATCCACCGCTTTACCTACCTGAAGTACGCGCTGGCGGTGGTGCTGATCTTCATCGGCTGCAAGATCTTCTACAACCAGCTGTACGGGAAGATGGACGCTTGGATCTCGCTGTCGGTGACCTTCGGACTGCTGGCCGCCGGCATCCTTTACTCGCTTTACAAGACGCGCAGCGGCGGCCCCGCCCCGGCCGCACTGCCGGCCGGCGATGCCGCCGCGCAGCGCACTGCCTGAGCCGCAATTCGAGGAGACATCATGCCGATGCAACCGATCGCCTGCGACAGTCCGGCCGCCGTGGCGCGCGTTGTCGCGCTGGCCATGATGGCCGACGCCAGCTTCCACCCGTGCGAAGTCGATGCGCTCGAGCGCGTGCAGGCCTGGCGCGACATGGGGCTGTCGCGCCCCCAGTTCCTGGCCGTGGCCAGCCGGGCCTTCGAGGAGCAGATGCAGTCGATGCGGCGGCACGACCGTGCGCGCCTGCTCGACGATGCCGCGCTCGACCAGGCGCTCGATGCCGTCACCGAGCCGGCGCTGCGCCAGCTGGCCTATCGGCTGGTGGTGGAGGTGCTGCCGGCCGATGGCCGCCTCGGCGCGGCCGAAATGGCGGTGCTGCAGCGGCTGCTCGACCGCTGGCAACTGGCCGACGCTGCGCTGGCGCACGCGTTGGTGTAGGGCAGGGCGGGTGCGCTATCGGTAGGCGAAAGGCCGCGCATCGACCGCGCTGGCGCGGCCCAGCAGCGCGTCGACCACGAGGCGGGCGCTGCCGCCGGCCAGCGTCCAGCCGAGCGCGCCCTGGCCGACGTTCAGCCACAGCGTCTTGCGCGGTGTGGCACCCAGCAGCGGCAGGCCGGTCGGCGTGGCGGGGCGGAAACCGCACCACGGCGCCAGATCGCCAGCGGGCTGCAGCCCGATGACCTCGCGGGTGGCCTGCGCCAGCGCCTCGATGCGCGCGGGCAGCACCCGCTCGTCGTGCCCGGCCAGTTCGACGAAGCCCGCCACCCGCAGCAGGCGCCGCGCACCGGCGACCAGCGGGGCGAACACCACCTTGCGCCGCGTGTCGGTGATCGACACCTGCGGCAGCGGCGCGCCCGCCGGCACCGGCACGGTGATCGAGTAGCCCTTCAGCGGATACACGAGCAGGCGCAGCCCCGCGCGCGCGCCCAGTTGCGCCGCGTGGCTGCCGTTGGCCAGCACCGCGTGGTCGGCGTGCAGAGGCCCGCGCGCCGTTTGCAGTCGCACGCCGCCCTTGTCGGCCGCGATGCCGGTGACTGCGGTGCCGAACCGAAGCGCGGCCCCGCGCTCCTGCAGCCGCGCGGCCAGCGCATCGCAGTAGGCGCCGCAGTCGGCCGCGGCCTCCGAGGGCGTCCACACCCCGCCGGCGATCTGCTCCGCGTAGCCGGCCAGCGCCGGTTCGCGCGCGATGCACGCGGCGCGGTCGAGCAGATGCTGCTCGCAACCGAGGCCGGCCTGGAAATGCAACTGCGCCTGCGCGGTGGCGAGCGCAGCCGCGTCCGGGTACAGCACCAGCTTGCCGCTGTGCGCAAAGGCGCAGTCGATCCGGGCCTCGCCGATCACCTGCTCGGTCACGCGCCGCGACAGGGCCGCCAGCGCCAGCAGCGCGCGCGTGGTGGCCTGCGCTTGCTCGAAACGGCAGGCGCGCAGGAAAGCCAGCCCCCAGCGCCACTGCAGCGGATCGAACTGGAAGTGGAACTTCAGCGGCGAGTCCTCGTCGGCCAGCAGGGTCGGCAGCTTGCCGACGACCGCCGGCTCGGCCAGCGGCGCGACGTAGGAGTAGGACAGTTGCGCGCCGTTGCCGCGGCTGGCGCCCTGGCCCGCCGCGCCGGCGCGATCGAGCACCGTGACGCGCAGCCCTTCCTGCTGCAGCAGCCAGGCGGTGGTGAGCCCGGCCACGCCGGCGCCGATGACGATCACGTGCATCGGTGCAGTCTAAGCAAAGGGGCGATGCGTGCCGGGCGCTGCTCGGGTCGACCACCCCAGGCGCCAGGGCTGCGCCGCGCGCCGGGCGGCCAACGGCGCGGCGGGAACCGGCGCCCGGGGCGGCGGGACAACGGACGCCGGGCGACCGGCCCCGGCGACCGGCTACTGGCGATCGGCCACCGGCCACCGGCCACCGGCCACGGGCGGTCGGCGGTCGGCAGCCGGCCACTGGCAACCGGCGGTCGGCAGGCGCGCAGCGCAAGCCGGCACACCAGGCCGGCACACGCCTTGGCCCGCAGTCCGCGGACGGCGGCAGGCGCGTAGCATGCGCCGCCGCGTGCCTGCATCGAAGGGAGACAACGCCATGCTGCTCGGCTGCATCGCCGACGACCTGACCGGCGCGACCGACCTGGCGGTCAACCTGCAGCGCGGCGGCCTTTCGGTGGTGCAGGTCAACGGCGTGCCCGCGCCTGCGCTGGAACTGCCGCCGGTCGATGCGGTGGTGGTGGCGCTGAAGTCGCGCACCATCGCCGCACCGGCTGCCTGCGCCCAGTCGCTGGCTGCGCTGGCCTGGTTGCGGGCGCGGGGCGCGGCCCGCTGCTTTTTCAAGTACTGCTCGACGTTCGACTCGACGCCGGCCGGCAACATCGGGCCGGTGAGCGATGCGCTCGCGGCGGCGCTCGCCGTCGGGCGCGAGGCGGCGCCGGACCCGCTGCCGCTGGTGCCGACCACACCCGCCTATCCGCGCAACCAGCGCACCGTCTATCGCGGGCACCTGTTCGTGGGCGATTCGCTGCTGTCGGACACCGGCATGCGCGAGCATCCACTGACGCCGATGACCGACGCCAACCTGGTGCGCGTGTTGCAGGCGCAGACGGCGCGGCGCGTCGGGCGGGTGCCGCACGACACGGTGGCGCAGGGTCCGGCGGCGATCGCAGCGGCACTGGCGGCCCTGGCCGCCGAAGGCGCCGGCCATGCGCTGCTCGATGCTGTGACTGAAGCGCAGCTGCTCGACATCGGCCGCGCGCTGCGCGATGCGCCGCTGGCGGCCGGTGGCGCCGGGCTGGGTCACGCCTGGGCAGTGGCGCTGGCACCGCAGTCCGGCGGGCCGGCGCCGGCACTGCCGGCCGTGGGCGGGCGTGCCGTGGTGCTGGCCGGCAGCTGCTCGGAGGCCACGCGCCGGCAGATCGATGCCGTGCGCGGGCGCTGGCCCTGCGCCACGCTGGATGCCGACGCCCTCATCGCCGACGCCGAGGCCGAGGTGGCGCGACTGGCCGCGTGGGTGTCGGCGCAGCCGGCCGCGGCGGCGGTGCTGGTGGCGGCCTCGCTGCCGCCCGCGGACCTGCGCCGCGTGCAGGCGCGCCATGGTGCAAGGGAGGCCGCGGCAGCGGTCGAGGCGGGGTTTCGCCAGCTCGCCTCTCGCCTGCTCGAGCAGGGGGTACGCCGCTTCATCGTCGCCGGCGGCGAGACCTCCGGTGCGGTGGTGGAAGCGGTCACTGCCTGCACCGGCGGTCAGGTGTTGCGGATCGGACCGGAGGTCGCCCCCGGCGTGCCGCAGACCGTGCTGCTCGGCACATCGCCGGTCGGTCTGGTGCTGAAGTCGGGCAACTTCGGGGGCGTGGACTTCTTCATGCAAGCCCTCGGGTTCACACCCGACAGGTGATCCCGATGCCTCGGCGCTCGGGATGTGGCCGATGCTTGCTGGGCGGTGGTTCTGGATGTGGCGCGGGGTGCGCTCACTTCCTACCCGGGCGGGCGTGGCAGCCGCGCGGCTTGCGGCAAGCGGAACCGGCGCGAGTCATCGCGTGGGCCGGGGCAAACTCGTGAGGCGGCAGCGCCGCCGGAGTGGCGCGGTTGCGCGCGCAGCGCCGACGTTCGTGGCGATCGGGGCTGCCATCGCGCCACCCGTCGAACGGGCCGCGATCGCGGGGGATGACCCGGCTAATCGGCGCTTATGCATCTTCAAGGCCGCCGCGGTTCGGCCGATGCTTGAAGCAGTCCTTGCTGGTTACCGACCCGATCGCCCGCCGGGCGCATTGATTCAGGAGGCGCTTGATGGATCCGCTGTTCGGCGAGCCGCTCGGCTGGCTGCTGCTGGCGCTGCCGGTGGCGTATGTGTTCGTGCGCGTACCGATGGTGACGAGTGAGCTGCTGCGCTCGATGCTCGCCGGCGCGGGTGCGGGTCGGCGTGCGGAGGAGTTGATCGCCCGGTTCGAGCGCGGCCGCAACCTCGACCAGGCGGCGGTGCTGTTCGTCTGGATCCTCGCGCTGACGCTGCCGTGGCCGCTGGGCTATCCGCTGTTTGCGGCAAGCTGCTGGTGGTTCACCGAGCGTGCGCGGGCGCGGTTCGACTGGCTGCAGCGGCAGTAGCCCCGCTGCCTACTCCACCGTCACGCTCTTGGCGAGGTTGCGCGGCTTGTCCACGTCGGTGCCGCGGCCGACCGCCGCGTGATACGCGAGCAACTGCAGCGGCACCACATGCAGGATCGGCGACAGGTCGCCGTAGTGCTCGGGCAGGCGGATCACGTGCACGCCTTCGCTCGTCTCGATGCGGGTGTCGGCGTCGGCAAAGACGTACAACTGGCCGCCGCGGGCGCGCACTTCCTGCAGGTTGCTCTTGAGCTTTTCGAGCAGCGCGTCGTTGGGCGCCACCGTCACCACCGGCATCGCCTCGGTCACCAGCGCCAGCGGGCCGTGCTTGAGCTCACCGGCCGGGTAGGCCTCGGCGTGGATGTAGCTGATCTCCTTGAGCTTGAGCGCGCCCTCGAGCGCGATCGGATAGTGCCGCCCGCGGCCGAGGAACAGCGCGTTGTCCTTGCGCGTGAAGGTCTGGCTCCAGGCGATGATGGCCGGTTCCAGCGCCAGCACGCTCTGCAGCGCCACCGGCAGGTGGCGCAGCCGCCGGACCGCGAGCGCCTCGCGCTCGGGCGACAGCCGGCCGCGCAGCTTGGCCAGCGTGGTGGCGAGCAGGTACAGCGCCACGAGCTGGGTGGTGAAGGCCTTGGTGGAGGCCACGCCGATCTCCACGCCCGCGCGGGTGAGGAACTGCAGGTGGGTCTCGCGCACCATGGCGCTGGTGGGCACGTTGCAGATGCCCAGCGTGCGGTTCATGCCCTGTTCCCGGGCGTGCTTGAGCGCCGCCAGCGTGTCGGCGGTCTCGCCCGACTGCGAGATCGCCACCACCAGCGTGTCGGGGTGCGGCACGCTGGTGCGGTAGCGGTACTCGCTGGCGATCTCCACCGACACCGGCACGCCGGCCAGCTCCTCGATCCAGTAGCGCGCCACGCAGCCGGCGTAGTAGCTGGTGCCGCAGGCCAGCACCAGCACGCGGTCGATGCTCCGCAACACCTCGGCCGCCCCGGCGCCGAACAGCGCCGGGTCGATGTGCGGCGCCTCGCTCAGCGGGTCGAGCGTGTCGGCCACCGCCTTGGGCTGCTCGAAGATCTCCTTCTGCATGTAGTGGCGGTAGGGACCGAGCTCCACGGCGGTCGAGTACGCCGCCACCGTGCGCACCGGCCGCTGTGCGGCGGTCGGCTCGCGGCCCTGCGCGTCGACGATCCACACCCGCCCCAGTTGCAGGTCGACCACGTCGCCCTCGTCGAGGTAGATGATCTGGTCGGTGGTGCCGGCCAGCGCCATCGCGTCGGACGCGAGGAACGTCTCGCCGCGGCCCACACCCACCACCAGCGGCGAGCCGTGGCGCGCGCCGACCACGCGGTGCGGCTCGTCGCGCGCGAACACCGCAATTGCGTAGGCGCCGCGCAGTCGCCGGACTGCCCGCTGCACCGCCTCGAAGAGGTCGCCCGCATACAGGTGATCCACCAGGTGCGCGATCACCTCGGTGTCGGTCTGGCTGTCGAACACGTAGCCGTGCTGCTCCAGTTCGGCGCGCAGTTCGTCGTGGTTCTCGATGATCCCGTTGTGCACGAGGGCAATGCGCGGGCGCGCCGCGCCGCCCCGGGCCGGGCCGGCCGATACATGCGGATGCGCGTTGCGCGGAGTCGGTGCGCCGTGGGTGGCCCAGCGCGTGTGCGCGATGCCGGTGAAGCCGGACAGATCGCGGGCCTGCGACTCCAGCTCGGCAACCCGGCTCACGCTGCGCGCGCGCTGAACTTCGCCATCGGCATGCACCGCCACGCCGCAGGAGTCGTAGCCGCGGTACTCCAGGCGCCGCAGGCCCTCGATCAGGACCGGAACGATGTTGCGCGACGCCACTGCACCGACAATGCCGCACATGCCAACCTCCTCGTGAGTCGGGGGCGGATGCTAGGCGCAGTCGGGTGAAAGAGGCATGCGAAAACTGCTATCAGATCGAAACAAACAGGCGATTCGGCTTGCGCGTGAAAGAAAATTGCAAGTGCAGTAGATTTCGAGTCCATGGCCTTCAGCCTCGATCCAACGGACCGCCGTCTGCTTGCCCTGCTGCAGGCCGATGCCGGCCTGACCAACCAGGCGCTGGCCGAGCGCGCGCACATCTCGCCTGCCACCTGTCTGCGGCGGGTGCGGCGGCTGGTGGAGGCCGGCGTGATCGAGCGGCGCATGGCCATCGTGTCGCCCGATGCCCTGGGCGCCGGCATGACCGCCGTGCTGGAAGTCACGCTCGACCGGCAGGACGCCGCGCGCTTCGAGGCGTTCGAGGCGCACGTGGCCGCCGAGGCCGCCGTGCAGCAGTGCTACCGCGTGGCCGCCGGCCCGGACTTCGTGCTCATCGCGTACGTGGCCGACATGCCGGCCTACCACGCCTTCGTGCAGCGCTGCCTGACCGCCGAGGCCAACGTGCGCAACGTGCGCGCGTTCTTCGCCGTCCGGCGCAGCAAGTTCGCGCCCGCGATCCCGGTGTAGCGGCGTTCGCGGCGAACGCGAAGGGCTGGGCGCGTAGCGCGTGGCGCACCGCGCGCGATGGATCGGACGGTCCGGCCGGGCAGTCGCCCGGCGCCTGACCCAGCTCAAGGGCAAGGGGGCGTTGCGCGCAGGCCTGTTGCCCAGCGCCGCCGGCCGTCGCCGCCGATCCTCGTTGGCCGTTTGCGGTCTCAGGCCGGGAGTTGGTCCGGCCGCAGCTCGTACAACACGTCGGGAAGGCGCTCCATGTTGGCGCGCCCGTCGGTCGACCGCACGGCCCGGAAGCCGTGCTTCTCGTAGAAGCGGCGCCCCATCGCGTTGCCCTGGAGCGTCCACAGGCGCACGGTGCGGTCCTGCCGCTGCGTGGGCGACAGCGCAAAGGACAGCAGCGCGCTGCCGTGGCCGCGGCGGACGCGATCGGCCGCCACATAGAGGTTGCCGATCCAGAGCGCGCCGTCGTCGTGCGACTGCAGCGAGACGAAGCCGAGTACGCCGTCGGTGTCGTGCAGGATCCATGTGCCACCATGCGGCAGCAGGTCCTCGCGCAGCCACTGCTCGACCGCGTGTTGCGGTGGCGGCGGCAGGAAGGCCCAGTGCACCGCGCGCGACTGCACGTGCAGCGCAGCGAGCGCCCCCGCATCGGCCGGCGTGGCGGGGCGCAGGCGGCTCATGTCACTTCTTCTTCACCGGCCGCGTCCAGCCTTCGACCACCACCTGCCGCGCCCGCGCGACCGTGAGCCTGCCGGCCGGCACATCCCCGGCGACCGTGGACCCCGCGCCGATGGTGGCCCCGGCGCCCACCGCGATCGGCGCCACCAGCACCGAGTTGGAGCCGGTCTGCGCATCGTCGCCGATCTCGGTGCGGTGCTTGTTGGCGCCGTCGTAGTTGGCCACGATGGTGCCGGCGCCGATGTTGACGCGCGCGCCCACGGTGGCGTCGCCCACGTAGGCCAGGTGATTGGCTTTGCTCGCCCGGCCCAGGGTCGAGTTCTTCACCTCGACGAAATTGCCGATGTGCACCTCGTCGGCCAGTTGCGTGCCCGGCCGCAGGCGCGCGTACGGGCCGATGCGGGCCTGCGCGCCAACCTCCGCCTCCTCGAGCAGGCAGAACGCGGCGATCTCGGTGCCGGCGCCCACGGTCGCGTTGCGCAGCACGCAGTGCGGCCCCACGCGCACCCCGTCGCCGAGCGTGACCTGGCCCTCGAACACGCAGCCCACGTCGATGAACACGTCGCGCCCCACCGCCAGCGTGCCGCGCACATCGATGCGCGCCGGGTCGGCCAGGGTTGCGCCCTCCTCCAGCAGCGCCTGCGCGATGCGCCCCTGCGCCACCCGCTCGGCGGCCGCCCGTTGCGCCGGGCTGTTGACGCCGGCCACCTCCGCCGCATCCGCCGCGGGCACCGCCGTCACCGTGCAGTGCTCGCGCACCGCCGCGGCCACTACGTCGGTCAGGTAGTACTCGTGCTGGGCGTTGTCGTTGGACAGCGCGCCGAGCCAGCGCTTCAGCGGCGCGGTCGGCGCCACCAGGATGCCGGTGTTGACCTCGGCGATCGCCAGCTCGTCGCCGTGGGCGTCCTTTTGCTCGACGATCTTGAGCACCTTGCCGTGCCAGTCGCGCACGATGCGGCCGTAGCCGGTCGGGTCGGGCAGGGTGACGGTCAGCAGGCCCAGCCCGCTGGAGCCGCCGTCGCGCGCCGCCGCCAGCAGCCGCTGCAGCGTGGCGGCGGTGATCAGCGGCACGTCGCCATAGAGCACCAGTGTGGGCGCGGCCTCGTCCAGCAGCGCGGCCGCCTGCTGCACCGCATGGCCCGTCCCGAGCTGCGGCGACTGCACCACGAACTGCAGGCCGGCACGGTCGGAGAAGGCGGAGCGCACCGCGTCGGCGCCGTGTCCCACCACCACGATCACCCGCGCCGCCGCCCCGGCCGCCCGTCCGAGTGCGACGGCGGTGTCGATGACGTGGGCTAGCATCGGCCGCCCGGCGACTTCGTGCAGCACCTTGGGCCTTGCCGACTTCATGCGCTTGCCCTGACCGGCGGCCAGGATGACGACGTTCAGGGGCACGTTCATGCGCGGCTTTCAGCCATAAGGACCACCCGATGAGCTTGCACTCGGATGCTACTGCCCCCGGCGCCGTGCGCCGCCCGCCTGCGGCGCCTGCCTGCCGGCCCGCCGCGCCGGGCACGCTGGCGCGGCGCGCGCAGCGCGTGCTGGCCCTCGGCCTGGTGCTGCTGCTGGCGAGCTGCTCGTCGATCAAGCTCGGCTACAACAACGCCGATACGCTGCTGGTCTACTCGCTCGACAGCTACCTCGACCTGGACGAGACGCAGGAGAAGCTCGTGCGCGAGCGCGTGCGCGAGCTGCTGGGCTGGCACCGCAGCACCCAGCTGCGCGCCTACGCGCGCCTGCTCGACGACGGCGAGCGCCTGGTCGGCAACGGCCGCGTGACCGCCGACGAGGTACTGGCGTTCCAGCAGGCGATGAACGACAAGCTGATGCGTGTGGGCGAGCAGGCCGCCCCCGAGCTGGCGCGCCTGGCCCTGACGCTGCAGCCGGCCCAGGTCGACCGCTTTGCCGGCAAGCTGGCGCGCGACAACGCCAAGGCGCGGCGCGAGTTCGTGAAGACGGCCGGCCGCGAAACGCTGGACGACCGTGTGAAGGCCTATGCCGAGCGCGCCGAGAGCTGGTTCGGCCCGCTCAGCCGCGAGCAGCTGGAGCTGGTGCGCACCTCGCTGGCCGAGCGCCCCTCCGGCCAGCAGCTGTGGATGGAGGAGCGCGAGCGCCGCCAGCGCGACCTGGTGACGCTGCTGCGCCGGATCGTCGACGAGCGGCCGACCGAGCCGATCGCGGCGCAATGGCTGCGCGACTATTTTGCGCAGATCGCGCAACCGGACGATGCCCAGCGCCGCGCCCGCGTGCTGGAGAGCCGGCGCGGCAACGCGCAGCTCATCGCGCAACTGATCAACGGCGCCAGCCCCGCGCAGAAGGCCGCGCTGGCGCGCAAGCTGCGCGGCTACGCGCAGGACTTCAGCACGCTGGCTGCCGGCAGCGGCGGCCGCGGCTAGCCGCGCCTAGCCGCGCCGGCCCTCGCACTGGCCCCCGCACGGCCTGCCTCCCGCTCAGGCCCGCCACGCCTCGGGCAGCGCCGCGCGGGTGGCGTGCAGGTCCTGGTTGTTTGCCAGGCCGGCCAGCAGCGCATCGACCGTGACGCGCACGCGCGGCGCCAGATACTGCCGGTGCGGGTAGTGCAGCACGATCTCGCGGTTGCCGGCGTCGTGCCAGTCGGTCAGCACGGCCTTCAGCCGCCCCGTGCGCAGCAACGGCATCGCGTGATGCAGCCCCACCTGCGCGATGCCGGCGTGCTCCAGCGACAGGTCGATCAGCGCCTCGGGGTCCGACAGCCACAGGCGGGCCGGTACCGACAGCACCGTGGCGCCGCGCCCGCTGGCGCGGCGAAAGCGCCACGGGATGTCGCCGCCGCCGGGCAGCCGCACGCCCAGCAGGTCGTGCTGCGCCAGGTCGGCCACCTGCCGGGGCGCGCCGTGCGCGCGCAGGTAGCCGGGCGAGGCCACCAGCACCAGCGGCAGCCGCGCGATCCGGCGCGCCACCAGGCTCGACTCCTCGATGACGCCGCCGCGCACCCCGATGTCGTAGCCCTCCGCCAGCAGGTCGACCGCGCGATTGTCCAGGCTCACTTCGACCTGCAGCTCGGGGTGGCGCGCGGCAAGCGCCGGCAGCAGCGGCAGCAGGTAGCGGCGGCCGAACGACACGCCGACCGAGATGCGTACCCGCCCGACCGCAGCGCCGCGCGCATGGCCGATCTCGGCCACCGCCTCGTCCAGCGCGCGCAGGGCGGCGGCGGCGCGCCCCCGGAACGCCTCGCCCTCGGCGGTCAGCCGCAGCTGGCGGGTCGAGCGGTTGAACAGGCGCACGCCGAGCTGCTGTTCCAGCCGCGCGACGTTCTTGCTGACGGCGGCCGGCGTCAGATCGAGCTTGGCGGCGGCGGCCGTGAAGCTGCCGGCCGCTGCCGACTCGGTGAACGACACCAGCGCAGAAACATTAGTCATTCAACGCGAAGTTGAAAATGATCCGACATTCTATGTCTTCTAGTTGGGACCATGCTGGCCTACATTGCGCTCCATCGCAACCCCACTCCAGAGGAAAGCAGACATGACGAACCACATCCTGGTCACCGGCTCCACCGGCAACATCGGCCGCGAACTGGTCAAGCAACTGCAGGCGCGCGGCGCCGACTTCGCCGTCATGACGACCCAGCCCGGCCGGGCCCCGGCCGGCGTGCGCGCAGTGCACGGCGACTTCACGCAGCCGGCCAGCCTGGCGGCGGCGTTCGCCGGCACCGACACCCTGTTCCTGCTGTTTCCGCTGGTGCCGGGCATCCTCGACATGGCGCGCAATGCCGTGGCGGCGGCGCAGGCGGCCGGTGTGCGGCACATCGTGCGCTCGTCGGGCGCCGGCGCCGATGCCGACAGCCCGGCCTCCATCGCCCGGGTGCACGGTCAGATCGACGACCTCATCGCCGGCAGCGGCATCGCCTATACCCTTCTGCGCCCCACCAGCTTTATGCAGAACGCCATCAACTTCTCCGCCGGGTCGATCAAGGGCGCCGGTGCCATCTACGCGCCGCACGGCAACGGCGCCGTGAGCGTGATCGACGTGCGCGACATCGCCGAGGCCGCCGCGGCCGTGCTGGCCGCGCCTGCCGCGCACGCCGGCGCCGCCTACACGCTGACCGGCGGCGAGGCCTTGACGGATGCGCAGATGGCGGCCGACATCGGTCGGGCCATCGGCCGCGAGGTCGCGTATGTCGATGTGCCCGAGCAGGCCGCCGTCGACGCCATGACGCAGATGGGCATGCCGCCGCAGCTGATCGACTGGCTGATGAGCCTGAACCACGTGATCAAGCAGGGCTGGGCGGCGGGGCTGACCGACGATGTTCGCCGGCTCACCGGCCACGCGCCGCGCCGCTTTGCGGACTTTGCCCGCGAGCACGCCGACGCCTGGCGCTGAGCGCGCGGCGCGCCGGCCGCGCGCTTGGGGGCGTGCCGTGGTGCCTGCGGCGGTACCTGTCGCGGTGCGCGCGCCTTCAGCGCGCCGCTCAGTGCGCGTGCCCGTGCACGCGGGCGTGGTGGCCGGCCGCGTGGTGGGCGCGGTTGCCCTGGGTGGGCAGCAGGGAGCCCACCAGCATCCCGACGCCGGCCATGATGAAGCCGCCCAGCACGCTCGGGAACACCTCGCCCAGCGGCGTGTAACTGAGCAGCAGCCAGGAGGTCATCCCCAGCACGATCGACCACACCGCGCCCTGCGTGGTCGAGCGCTTCCAGTACAGACCGCACACCAGCGGCCAGAACGCGCCCACCACCGGGAACTGGTAGGCCATGGCCACCAGCTCGTAAATGGGCGTGCCTTCCATGATGATCGAGTAGCCGAGCACGGCAAGCGAGAACAACACCAGCGTCACCCGCATCGCCTTGAGTTCCTTGCGGTCCGACAGCGGCGTGAAGTTCTTCAGGATGTTCTCGACGAAGGTGGTCGAGGGCGCCAGCAGCGTCGCGCTGGCGGTGGACATGATGGCCGACAGCAGCGCGCCGAAGAACAGCACCTGCAGCCAGACCGGCATCTTCTCCATCACCAGCGTCGGCAGAATTCGCTGCGAGTCTTCCGCGAGCAGCCCCTGGGCGATCTCCGGCATGACGAGGAAGGCCGCCACGCCGATGAACATCGGCACGAAGGAGAAGGCGAGGTAGGACAGGCCGCCGATGATCGGGCCGCGCACGGCCGTCTGCACGTTCTTGGCGCTCATCACGCGCTGGAACACGTCCTGCTGCGGAATGCTGCCGATCATGATGGTGATGGCGGCACTGATCCAGAACAGCCAGGCGTGCAGCGACAGCTCCGGGAAGAACTGGAACATGTCCTTGCTCGCCGCGTAGGCCACCACCTTGTCTGCGCCGCCCGCCAGCCCGGCCGCGAACCAGGCGATCAGCGCCAGGCCGGCGATGATGATGAGCATCTGGAAGAAGTCGGTCAGCGCCACCGACCACATGCCGCCGAACACGGTGTAGGTGAGCACCACCGCGGTGCCGATGATCATGCCCTGCACCGTCGT
Organism: Burkholderiales bacterium; assembly: GCA_020248865.1. Lineage (GTDB taxonomy): Bacteria > Pseudomonadota > Gammaproteobacteria > Burkholderiales > Burkholderiaceae_F > JALHMQ01. The sequence goes on from JADCGS010000011.1 coordinate 83,764, forward strand.
GATCGCCCCGCCCGACAGCAGCGTGAACACCAGCCCGAGCGCAGTGATCTGTGCGGCCACCCAGCCGAGATAGCTCACCATGATGACGGCCGAGCTGAAGATCTCCACCCCCTTGCCGTAGCGCTCGCGGTAGAAGCTGCCGATGGTGATGAGCTTGAGCCGGTACAGCTTGGCGGCGAAGAACATGCCGACGAATATCAGACAGAACGCCGCGCCGAACGGGTCTTCCACCGTCTTCTGCAGCCCGCCCTCGATGAACTTGGCCGGCACCCCGAGCACCGTCTCGGAGCCGAACCAGGTGGCGAAGGTGGTGGTGATCACCATGATCAGCGGCAGCGAGCGGCCCGCCACCGCGAAGTCGGCCGTGTTCTTCACGCGCGCGGCCGCGTACAGGCCGATGGCCACGGTAATCAGGAGGTACAGTACGACGAAGGCGATCAGCGTCATGGCGGCGGCAGCGGTTCGGGCGCAGCACGGTGCGCGGAGGTGACGGCGCGCGCAGGCGCGCCGGGTCGGTGCGGGGGCGACTCTAGCGCAAGCACGAGGCCTGCCAGCCCGGCAATAACACCAAACACCAAACACCAGGCCCTGCGACCCTGCACCGCCACCCAACTCTGCGGCGCGCCCCGCCGCGGGGCCGCGGCCAGGCCGCCCCAAGGGTTGTCCCGAACTGGCGGCGCGCACAGCCGGCCGTCGTGCCCGCGGCGACGACGCCCTCCCCCTTCGCGCGTGCCGGATGGTCCCTGGACCGCTCAGCGCCGCCGCCAGGCGAGCCAGGTCAGGCGGCCCTGGAAGACCGGCAGCATTTCGGCGGGCGGCAACGCCTGCGCGTCGATGCACTCGAACGCGGCGCCCAGCAGCGTGTCCAGCTCCGTGCGCGTGGTCGTAAACGGCGGTCCGCTGCGCGGCTGCGGCACCGTGGTGCCGACGATGAACAGGCCCGCCAGCAGCCCGCCCGGCCGCACCAGCGCCGCGGTGCGCGCCGCCCAGTCGGCAAAGCGCGCCGGCGGCAGCGCCGGCATGAAGGCGCGCTCGTAGATCCAGTCGAAGGGCGGCTGCGCCGCAGGCTCCGCCAGCGCGGCCTCGAAGGTGAAGTAGTCGGCCTGCCGCAGGCTGCGCGCAGCCAGCGGCGCCGGCAGATGGGCGCGCGCCTGCGCCACCGCGGCGGCGGAGAAGTCGAGCGCGAGCACCTCGAAGCCGGCCGCTGCCAGTGCCGCGATCTCGTGGCCGCTGCCGCAGCCAGGCACCAGCACGCGCCGGCCCAGCGCGGGGCCGTGCACCGAAACAAAGCGCGTCAGCGCCGGCGGCGTGCGCGCCTCGTCCCACGGCGTGAAGCCGGCGCCGAAGCGCTCGTCCCAGAAGGCCGGCTCGGCGGGGTTGCGGTTGGTGAAATCGGGCATGGCGCGACACATTAGCCCGGATGTTGCGGATGTTGCCCCGCGGCGCTTTGGTGCATCGGCCCCCTCCGCCTGTCCTGCCGGTGGTCCGGCGGGCGGGCCATCGCCGCGGCCCAGACCGGCAGAAGGCGGCCGCTGCCGGGCGAGCCTGCGCGCCGCTACATGCTGCGAAACAGGTGCGCGTAGCTGCGGCTGACCTCGAGCCGCTGCCCATGATCCTTGAGCACGACCAGCAGGCGGTCGTCCTGGCGCACGGCATGGCTGATGAGGCGCGAGTTGACCACGGTGCCGCGATGGATCTGCCAGAACTGCTCGGGGTCGACCTCCTCCACCAGCTCCTTGAGCGGCTTGCGGATCAGCGACTCGCCGTCGCGCGTGACCACGCGCGTGTACTTGGCGTCGGACTGGAAAAACAGCACCTCCTCGACGGGCACCAGCCGGATCTGGCTGCCGACCGAGGCCTGAATCCATTTGAGCCGCTGCGGTATCGACTTGCCGAGCGCGGCGGCCACCTGCGCCAGCGCCGCGCTGACCAGGGCGGCATCGGGCGCGGCCGGCGCGACGCGCTGGCGCAGCCGCCCGACGGTCTGCGCCAGCCGCGCTTCCGAGGCGGGCTTGAGCACGTAGTCGATGGCGCCGCGCTCGAAGGCATCGACCGCATACTGGTTGTAGGCGGTGATGAAGACCAGATGCGCGAGCCCCTGGATCTGTGCGGCCGCCTGCAGACCGTTCATGCCCGGCATCTCGATGTCCAGGAACACGAACTGCGGACGGTGTTGCGCCACCTGCGCGACCGCGTCTTCGCCGTGCGCGGCTTCGCCCACGATCCGCAGTTCCGGCCACAGGGTCGCCAGAGTGGCGCGCAGTTGCGCGCGCAGCAGCGGCTCGTCGTCGGCGAGCACCGCGGTCGGGGGGCCTGGGCTGTTCATGGCGCAGGCGCAGACCCGGTGTGCTGCGGGCGCGGCGCATCCGGAGCGGGCGCGGCCTGCAGCTGCGCCAGCACCCGCTGGCCTTCTGCGCGACTGAGCACCACGACCTGCGGGCGGCTGGTCGGGTCCTGCGCCATCGTCAGCGGCACCCGCAGACGTGCGCGCGTGCCGCTGCCGTCGCTGTTCAGCGGCAGCAGCTCCAGACTGGCCGCGTCGCCGTACGCGATCCCGAGCCGCTTGCGGATGTTGGCCAGCCCGGTACCGGCCGATGGCAGATCGTTGCGGCCCGCCGCGCCCTGGCCGCTGTTCGCGCCGAAGCCCGCGCCGTCGTCTTCGATGTCGACCTGCGCGAACTCGCCGGACCGGCGCGCCCGCAGTGCGACCGTGCCGCCTTGCAGCCGCGGAGCAATGCCGTGCTTGATCGCGTTTTCCACCAGCGTCAGCACCACCAGCGGCGGCAGCGGCACCGCGCGCAGCGCCTCATCGACCTCGATCGTATGGCGCAGCCGTCCCCCCATGCGGATCGTCATGATCTGCAGGTAGTGGTGCGCGTGATCGACTTCGCGTCCGAGCGTGACCTGCTGGCTGCGCATGTCCGGCACGGAGGTGCGCAGGTACTCGATCAGCGCGTCGGTCATCTTCAGCGCGTCCGTGCTGCCCGACTGCACCAAGTAGCGCAGGTTGGCCAGCGTGTTGTAGAGAAAGTGCGGCTCGACCTGTGCCTGCAGCAGGCGCAGCTCGCTCGCGGCGGTGAAGCGCGCCATGCGCTCGCGCGTCGCCTCGGCCTCGAGCAGCTGGCGCGCCAGCGTGCGCTCCTTGAGCCGCAACTGGGCCACCAGCTCGGGCACGCCGATAACCATCAGGGCGAACATGACCAGCAGCACGCCGTTCGTGAAGGTGTCGCGGTTCCAGGCAACGAACGCCTGCTTGATGTGGTCCAGTACCTGCCCTTCGAATCCCAGTACGGCGACGACCGCACCCAGGGCGAACCCCGCAGCCCACATGAGGAGCACCTGCCTCTTCCTCCGGTTCGAGTGCGGCTGGCTGGCGTCGAACCGCAGGAGGTTGGTCGCGTTGATGCGATAGCCAAACCAGCTGTAGGCCACGACGGTGGCGCCCAGGTACAGAAGGAAATGCGGCACGAGGATCGACATCGCCATGTACCAGCCGTCGCGCTCGCGCAGCAGGCCGGGCACGACCAGCAGCGCGAGCAGCACGACGTAGCCTGCCGCCAGCCACGGCCAGCGCCGCCGCAGCGATGCCAGCGCGGCCTGCAGCTCATTCACCTCCTCGGGCAGCGGCAGGCGACAGAACAGCAGGTAGCCGAGCCAGCGCACGCGGGCCGGCACACCGGCGGTGGCGCCGTGGTTCGGAGGGAAACTCGACTGCATGCGCCGATTGTGCCGGCCGGCCACGGGCCGCGCACAACCGCTGGGCCGAAAGTGTGCCGCCGCGGCATCAAGCGCGGCGGCCGCGGTACGAACGGCGGCGCCTGCCGCCGCAGCGGCTACCGCCGGCGCAGCCCCTCCAGCCACCGGTCATTTGGCGTCCAGTGCCCAAACGGCCGGTAGCCCGTGCTGCCGGCCGGCGCGTCGAGGGCGAGCAGGCCGCCGGGCGGCCCGCCGAGCGCGCGCGCCAGCAGCATGCGGTCCTCCTCGAAGCTCAGCGCCGGCAGGCGGGCACTGGCCGCACCCATCGGGCCGGGCGGCGGCGCGGGCAGGACGAGGTTGGCGTTCCAGCTTTCGCCGGGGCGCATGGCCAGCGGCGCCGGGATCGCGGCGATGGCGTTGGGGTCGGCCGCGAGCACCCAGGGCGTGAGCTGCTGCACCACCTGCTGCACGCGCGGCCGCACCGCGGTCTCGCCGATGCGGCCGCGCTGGCCCCAGCGCACGATGAGGTTGTTGCCGGTGCTGCCGGCGGTGATCTTGTCGGTGATCGCCACGTCGCGACGGAACGCGTGGTTGCGCTGCATGAGGAACTCCTCGATCAGCATCGCGATGTCCTCGTAGGTCGTCGAGTAGCTGTACTCGTCGCTGGCGCGGTCGCCGCTGAAGAAGCCGGCGGCCTGCTGCGGCGTGATGGCGGTGAGCTGCTGGTAGGTGAAGCCGCCAATGACGGTGTTGGGGTTGCTCTGCGGCCCGAGCTGGAACTTGACCTGCGCCAGCGCGCGCATCGGGCTGCTGGTGAGGCCGAGCTGCGCGTCGAGCAGGTCCGAGGGCAGCTGGCGCGCCGAGAAGCGCGGTGCGATGTTGTCCCACGCCGTGAGGCTGTTGTTCAGGCCGCCGCGCACCGCCGGCGGCAGGAAGTCGGCCGCGTGCCCCAGCTCGTGATAAATGAGCCAGCCGGCCTCGCGCAGCAGGTAGTCCAGCGGCCGCTCGGTGCGCAGGTTGGGCGGAAAGGCGAGGAAAATGCTCTGGTTGTTCTGTGTGTAGCGCCACAGCCCCGAGTACTGCAGGTCGCGGTCGAAGTCGGAGCGGAAGTCGGGTCGCTCGTTGATCACGTCGCGCTGCGCGGGTGTGATCCAGAAGTTGCTGGCGTCCAGGTAGATCGCGCCGGTCAGCGCGTAATAGAAGCTCGGCCGCACCGCCGCGCCGATGACGACGGCGGTGACGCCGTTGAACATCCGCTTCATGTCGTCGCTCGCCAGGCCCGAGTTCAGGAACTGCTCGAACACCTGACCCATCCAGTCGTGCGACACCACCAGGCGGTCCATGATCTGCGCCGTGGTGGGTACCGCACCGCCGGTGGTCTGGTGCAGGAACGGCAGCGCCGACAGCGGGCACAGCGTGTTGTTGGCTGCACTGGTGTACTGCAGGGCCGCGTCGTAGGTGCAGGGCACGAGGTTGGCGGCAAACGGGCCGCCGGGCCGGTAGGCATAGGTGCGCGAAACGTGCAGGCCGCGGAAGGCGAAGGCGTTGCTGCCGCTGGGCGCCTGCGCGTAGTTCTCCACCAGCACCAGGGCCTCGTCGGTGTCGGTGGTGCCCTGCGCGGTGCGCAACGTCACGCGGAAGCGCAGCAGCGTGTCGCGTGCGACCGCCGGCGCGGTGAACAGCGGCCGCCGCGCATCGGTGGTGTCGAGCGAGACCGTCGGTCCCTCGACCTGCTGCCAACTGATGCCGTTGGCGGCGAGCGAGTCGCCCGCGGCGTAGGTCTCCCAGGCGCGCAGCGACACGCTGCCGCCGGCGCGCACCGCCTGGTCGGTGCGCACGCTGACGCGGCTGGTGGTCGGCGTGGCGGTGGCGGTGATGGTCACGTTGCGCGTCTGCAGCGGGCCGTTGCCCTCGCTGTAGCGCACCGTGAAGCTGTAGGTGCCGGCCTGCGGCGGGTCGAAACTGATGGTCTGGGTCTTGTCCGCCAGCAGCGTGACCGCCGGCCCGGCCGTCTGCGTCCACTGCAGGTTGGCCAGGGGCGCGCTGCAACCGCCAATCGCTGCCCCGGCCGTCTTGCCGGCCGGCAAGCTGGCGTCGGCCACCACGAACACGCTGGCGCCGTCGCAGGCGCCGGCCGGCGGGGCCGGCGGCGCTGCAGGTGGGGTGCTGCCGCCGCCCCCGCCGCCGCAGGCGCCGAGCAGCAGGAGCAGGGAAGCGGCACCGAACAGGGCGGCGTGGCGCAGCGGCGACTTGGGCATGGTGGGATGGGCACGGGCAGACGCGGAAGGCGGAAGTTTGGCGCAAGCGGTGCCGCGGGCAAACCGGAGTTTTCGGGGTTTTCGGAGTTTTCGGAATTGCGCGGCCGCGCGGCGCAGGCGCTGCCCCCGCTGCCGCCGGCTCCCCGCGGTCCCGGCGCAGCGCCGGGGTCGGCAGTAAGCTCGCCGTAGTCCCCCGCAGCCACGAGCCCCGCCATGCGCCTGATCACCGATGCCGAAGTCGCCAGCCTCGTCACGATGCGCGAGGCCATCGCGGCCATGACTGCCGCCTTCGAGCAGATGGGCAACGGCGCCGTCGCCCTCGCCCCGCGCGTGCGCGGCGCCGCCGAGCACCACGGCCAGGGGGCCGCCATAGCCGCGATGGGTGCGGCGCTGCCGGCCGCCGGCGTGGTCGGCGCCAAGGTCTACAGCACCGTCAAGGGGCAGTTCAGCTTCGTGATCGTGCTGTTCTCCTCGGTCACCGGAGCGCCGCTGGCGGCCATCGAGGCCAACGAGATCACGCGCTTTCGCACGGCTGCGGCCAGTGCCGTGGCGCTGCGCGCGCTGGCTGCGCGCGCGGCCGGCGCGCTGGCAATTTTCGGCACCGGCGTGCAGGCGCACGCGCATGCCGAGGCCTTTCTGCTGACGCGGCCCTTCGAGCGCGTGCTGGTGGCCGGGCGCGCCGGCGCGCCGGCGTTTGCCGACTGGGTGACCGCCGGCTTCGGCGTGCCGGCGCAAGCGGTCGATGCCGCCACCGCCGCGCGCGAGGCCGACGTGCTGGTCACCTGCACCCGCGCCGTCGAGCCGCTGTTCGACGGCACCATCGTCAAGCCCGGCGCCTTTGTCGCGGCGGTCGGCTCCAGCAAGCCGCAGGCGCGCGAGCTCGATGACGCGCTGCTGGCGCGCGCCGATCTCATTGCCGTGGAGTGGCTGCCCGCCGCGCAGGCCGAGGCCGGCGAGTTCGTGCGCGCCGCCGTCGGCGTCATCGACCCCGAGCGCGTGGTGGAACTCGGCAAGCTGCTGGTGGGCGGCCACCCTTACCAGCGGCGCGCGCATGATGTGGTGGTCTACAAGTCGGTCGGGATCGGGCTCGAGGATGTGGCGCTCGCCAAGCTGGTGTGGGACCGCGCGCAGTAGCCGCGGCGTGCGCGCGGGCGGCGTCGGCGGCGCCCGCTGCAGCCGCGCCGGGCGGCTGCGCGGGGCGCTGCTGCTGGCGCTGACGGCGGCTGCCATGTCGGCGGCCGCGCAGTCGCCGTCTTCGCCCGGTGCGCCGCTGCCGCCGAGCACTTCGCCGTGGACCCCGGCGCCGCCCCCGCGCACGGTGCGGCCGGCGCAGACCACGCCGGCCGAGCGGCAGGCGCGCGAGCGTATCGAACGCAGCGAACGCCTGAACGACGAACTGGCCCGCCTGCGCGCCGAGCGTGCGCGGCTGGAGGCGTCGGTGCGCGATCCGGCCTCCCGCGAGGCCGACCTCGTGCGCAGCGAGCAGCAGCGGCTCGAAAGCCGCGAGCGCGCGCTGCAGACCGAGCTGCAGCAGTTGCAGCGGCGTTGAATGCCCGGCGATGTGCGGCCGTTACGACCTGTCCGCCAGTCCCGCCGCCATCCGCGCCCGGTTCAGCGTGCCGGCGGTGCCGGACTTCCCGATGAATCCGGACCTGCGCCCCACCGACCGGGCGCCCATCGTGCGTCTGAGCAAGGGCGGCGAGCGCGAATGCGTGCTGGCGCGTTGGGGGCTGGTGCCGTTCTGGGCCAAGGAGCTGAAGTTCGGCAACCGCTGCTTCAACGCGCGTGCCGAGATCGCGGCCACCGCGCCCGCCTTCAGGGCCGCGTACAAGGCGCGCCGCTGCCTGGTGCCCGTGACTGCGTTCTACGAATGGACCGGTGAGAAGGGCCACAAAGTGAAGTGGCGCATCAGCGTGCCCGACGAGCCGCTGTTCGCGCTGGCGGGCCTGTGGGAGTGGTGGCGCGATCCGCAGCACAAGGACGCACCAGGCGTGGAGACCTACACCATCGTCACCACTGCTGCGAATGCGCAACTGGCGCCGATCCACGACCGCATGCCGGTGGTGGTACCGGTCGAGCGCTACGCGCAGTGGCTCGACACCGCGCACGAGTCAAGCGAGCTGTTGACGTCGTATCAGGGCGCCTTGACGCTGCAAAGCTAGCGTGGGCAGTCGGCCGGTTGCTGCTGGGGCGGCGCCGGCTGCGGCTTGCTGCCACCCAGCGCGCCGAGCGCACCGCCCACCGCGCTGCCAATGCTGCGGCCCCAGCCGCCGCCGAGCACTGCGCCGCCGACCTCGGCGCCGACCTGGCTGCCGCTGCGCTGCGCCTCGTTACCGGCACTGGCCGCACGGCTGGGCGGCGGACAGGGATTGGTCGGGCTCGCGGCGGGGGTGGCGGCGCGGGTCGTGGTCGCGCCGGCGGTTACCGCTGCGCCAGCACCGGCTACCGCGGCGGTGCTGTCGCTTCCCGCTGCTGGCGCGGGCACTGCGGCGGTTGCCGCCTGGGGGGTCGGCGATGCAGCCGGCGATGCAGCCAGCGATCCAGCCGGCGCAGCGGCCGGACCGGCCGCACCGAGCGGCACGCTGGAAGCCACCGCCAGAGGCGGCGCGGCGGCGGCGCGCGCGATGTTGCTGTCGATGCGCTTCTGCGATGTCGGCACGTCGGGCAGCGGCTTGCCGATCAGCCCGGCCAGATAGTCGCGGTCGATCAGGCTCACCAGCGCGTCGCGCGCCGGACCGGCCGGCCCCTCCACGTTCACCACGATGTTGATCGGCTGCAGGCTGGCGCTCTGCTTGGGGCTCGGCACACCGAAGGTGATGCGCAGTCCGCGTTCGGGCGGCAGCGGGTCGCCAAAGCTGCGGACGTTCATGCCAAGGCCGACCGAGAACAGTTGCGGGCCCTGCTGCAGGGTGTCGGCGCGCGCGTTCAGCGGATCGGTTTGCGGCTTGACGCTGGCGCGGTGCTCGGACTCCACGCGGCGCATCGCGTCCTCCAGGCGCCGGCCCTCGGCGCTCGCGCGGTCCGCCTGCGCCTGCTGCTCGGGCGTCAACGGCGGGTCGCTGCGGTTGCGCCGCGGGGCGCTGGCGTAGGCGGCGCGCATCTGGGTCTCCAGTTCCCTGCGCCGTGCCTCCTTGTCGGGTGGCAGCTTCTCCAGTTCCTCCACCTGCCGCAGCAGAGCAGCCCGCTGCTGGCTGCGCGCGCTGGCCTCTTCGGGCGAATAGCGGTACAGGAAGCCGTCGACCGTGCTGACGCTGAAGCTGCCGATCTGCACATCGCGACACACGTCGCCGCCGGGGCGCCCGACGCGCAGCGCCGGCTCGGGTCGGTTCGGCACGCGCCGCTCGATCGGACGCACGGCCTCGGGCAGGCCGGCCACCAGCGCGGCGTGCGCGCGCTGCATGAACTCCACCTCGGCGGGCGTGTAGGCGCGATAACCGCCGACGCAGCCGCGCATCCCATGCGCAGCGGGCGCGGCGGTCAACAGCGAAGCCAGTGCCAGCGGCAGCAGCAAGGCGGGTCGTAACAGTCGATCCATGGCAGATTCCCCGGAGTCCGATGCGATCATCAACGCGGGCAGTCGGCCGGCACGTTGGCCGGCTCCTGCTTCTTGGCGCCGCCCAGCGCACCCAGCGCGCCGCCGACGGCGCTGCCGATGCTGCGGCCCCAGCCGCCGCCGAGAATGGCGCCGCCGACCTCCGCACCGGTGCGTGCGGCGTCGTTGCCGGTTGCCTGCTGCGGCGGCGGGCAGTCGGGCCGTGCCGGGGCGCTGGCGGCGGCCTGCGCGGGCGCACTGCCGCGGGCGGCGGCACCGGTGACCGCTCCGCCCGGCGCCGCGCCCATGCGGCCCGCATCCATGTTCACGCCGAGCATGGCCATCGCCGTGCTCTTGGTGCGCACGCGCACCGCCCACTCGGGCTCCCAGGCGATCTTCACGTCGGTCGGGCGGGGCGGATGCGCGAGGTTCAGCTCAGGACCATAAGCGATCATGCGCAGCATCCCGCCCTGGCCCTTGGCGAAGATGCCCTGCGGAATCGCGCACTGCGTGACCGCGGGCGCGAGCAGCACCTTCTCGCGCAGCCACTGCTCGACGTTGGCGGGTGAGGCGTAGTCCATCAGGCCCATGCCGAAGTCCGGCACCTCGGCCGAGCTCCAGAACACCATCTCGGTCACGCCGCCCTGCTCGCCGCCGCTCATGGCATTGAGAAAGTAGGCGCGCGCATTGGGCACCGCCGCCCACGACAGCCGCAGTGCATCGGTGAGCGTGCCGGCCTGCTGCAGGGCGATGGGCGCCATGAAGTCGTGTGCGGCGCCCAGCGCAAAGCGCAGCTCGGCCGGCACGCCCTCGCCGGCGAGCGCATGGTCGCCGGCGAGCGATGCCGTGCTGGCGAAACTGCGCCGGTCCTTCTCGTTGGGCCAGATGCTGTGGCCGGGGCGGGCCACCGCGCCGCGCTCGCGCGGCGCCCGGCCCTGCATGAAGTTGCCCCACTCGGCCGACGGGCCCTTGGAGAAGTCGAGCACACGCGGCTGGCCGGGGCGCACCGTCTCGCTGCAGCCCCAGTAGAAGAGGATGCGGCCCCTGGGCTGCTCGAAGTCATCGGGCTCGCGCGGCGTGACGGTGCCGCTGCCCGGGCTGCGCGGCTCCACCTTCACCGGCAGCAACGGCACGCTCGGCGCCAGGCCCGTGCCGGCCGGCACCGCCTGCGTGGCCTCGGCGCCGCCAGGCTTGCGCTGCGTGACGAAGGCGATGTCCACATGCCGGCCAGGCGCCATGCCGCGCGTGTTGCCGAAGGCGTTGTTGCCCTGCGCGGCGCCGCCGCCGAACACACCCCCGATGCTGGGCATGGCCGGCATCTCCGGCACGCCGGGCATGGTGGCGGTGGCCACGTCCATCCACAGCTGCGCCACCGGCGGCTTGACGACCTGCTGCGGCGCCTTGGTCTGGGCGGCTGCGGGCAGGGTGGCGGCCAGCGCTGCGACGACGGCGGCCGTGCGAGCGCAAGAGATGGGGCCGGCGAAATAGCGTGACATGGCAAACCTCCAGCAGTGAACCGACTCTAGACAGGGGGGCGTGACGCAAGCGTCGCTTTATGCATGCTGCGCCGTGAATTCGGCTGCGGAGGATTCACGCGGTTGGCGGGCGGATCGCTTGGCGTCGCACGGCGTGCTTGGGGCGCCGCCGGCCCTCACCCGGCCGCTGCGCGGCCACCCTCTCCCGCTGATGCGGGCGAGGGTTGGCATCGGCGTCACGTCGGGTTGGCATCGCCGTCGCACGAGCGGGCGAGGGATGGCTTCGCCGTCACGTGAGCGGGCGGGGGGCGCTGGCTCGTTCTTCTCCCTCTCCCCATCCGGGGGAGAGGGCTGGGGTGAGGGGCACGAGCCTCTTGCAGGCGCTCACGAGCCCCTGCGCCTCCCCGCTTCTGCGCCTTGCGTCAGGCCGCGCGCGCTGGCAGCGTTCGCCCTGCGGTCCACGCCAGCAAGAACAGGGAGGGTCGCGGCATGGTCACACGACTGAAGACGCGTCCGCACCAGCTGCGGCCGCAGATCACGCGCCCGGCGCGGCAGATGGATCCGCGGCTGCAACGCGCCCTGGCGCAGTACGAGTCGCGCGGCGTGGGCAAGAGCAGGCGCGCGCGCACCGCATCGACCACGCCTGAGGAGGTGGCGGTGATCGCCAAGATCGATGACCTGGCGGAGTGGCAGAACCTGCGCGGTGTGCGCCACATCGCCACCATCGGTGCACAGGACGCTGCCGATGGCAGCTGGATCGTCACCGCCCGCGTCGAGCTGCGCGAGATCCGCGCGGTGCGCGAGCAGCCATTCGTGAAGGCGCTCAAGGCGGCCCAACGCGTGCGCAAGCAGCTCACGGCCACGGTGCCGGGTATCCGCGCCGATGCGGCGTCGCTGCCGGCTGCAGCCGGGGCGGATGGCGGCGCCGGCGTGCTGCTGGGCGTGATCGACTGCGGCTGCGCCATCGGCCACGAGCACTTGCGCCACCCCGATGGCCGCACGCGCCTGGAGGCGCTGTGGGACCAGAACGCCCGCGTGGCGGCGGAAGAAGGCGCCTTCGGCTACGGCCGGCTGATCGGTGCCGAGGCGATCGACGCGGCGCTCGCCACCGACACGCCCGAGCGCACGCTGCGCTACGTCTTCGACAACCGCGAGCCGGCGCACGGCACGCACGTTCTCGACATCGCCGGCGGCAGCGGCCGCGCCCCCGGCGTAGCGCCGCGCGCGAGCCTTGCCTTCGTGGAGCTGGGCCTGACCGACGTGCCCGACCGCGGCCTGAAGTCGGTCGGCGCCACCTTCGGCGACTCGGTGCTGGTGCTGGAGGCCACCAAGATGCTGTTCGATGCGGCCGGCAACCGGCCTTGCGTGGTCAACCTGTCGCTCGGCATGAACGGCGGCCCGCACGACGGCAGCACGCTGGTGGAGCAGGGCCTCGACCGCCTGCTGCTGGAGCGGCCGGAGCGTGCGGTGGTGATCGCCGCGGCCAACTCGTATGCCGACGGCATCCACGCCGCGGGCACCGTGCCGGCGGGGCAGAGCGCCACGCTCGCCTGGGAGGTGGGCCGCGCCGACCGCAGCGAGAACGAGCTGGAGGTCTGGTACCCCGGCGCCCACGCGCTGGCGGCCGAGATCGTGGCGCCCGATGGCCGCTCGCTCGGCGTGCTGGCGCCGGGCGAGACGATGCGCGTGACCGCCGACCGCAGCGTGGTGCTGTACGCGGTGCATCGCGCGGGCGACTCGGGCAATGGCGACAACGTGATCAACGTGTGGCAGTCCGACCGCTGCCCCGGCGGCCGCTGGACCGTGCGCCTGCACGGCGAGCCGCGCCGGGACACGCCGTACCACGCATGGATCGAGCGCGACGATGCCGGCCAGTCGAGCTTCGGCGCGCCGCACGACAACTCGCACACGCTGGGCACGTTTTCCTGCGGCCGGCTGTCGATCGTGGTGGCCTCCTACAGCGAGCGCTCGCCGGCCAAGCGCATCTCGTGGTTCAGCAGCAGCGGGCCGACGCGCGACGGCCGCCGCAAGCCGGAGCTCTCGGCGCCGGGCCACGCCGTACTGGCGGCCGACTCGCAGACCGGCGACGGCCGCACCCGCATGAGCGGCACCAGCATGGCCGCGCCGGCGGTGGCCGGCGGCATTGCGCTCGTCTTTGCGGCGGCCCGCCGCAAGGGCAAGCGGCTCACCATCGAGCAGTTGCGCCAGCTGCTGATCGACACCGCGCGGCCGATGGGCCGGCAGGGCTGGGACCCGCGCTACGGCTACGGCCGTATCGACATCGCGGCGGCCATCAAGCGGCTCGACTCCCTGTAGGCGGGCGGCGCCTCAGTCGGCCGGGGCCGCTGCATCGGCCTGCAGCACGGCCGAGCGCGGCAACAAGAAGGGGCGCCCGCGGCGCCCCCTGTCCGTGCCAGCTACCCCGGCCTGGCCCGGATGTTTCACCAGGGACGCGGGATTTGCGCGGATGCCCGCGCGAGCCGGATTGCGCGACAGGGGCGCAGCCGCTGCCCGTAGGCATCGGCGAGCACTTGAGCGAAATGTGGCCGCGCGGGCGCCGCGCAAACCCGCGGTGCCCCGGCCGTCCAAATTGGCTTGGGCCAAGTGCTGGGTACCGCCGCAGCTTACGGAGGCCGATCGTGGATGCACGGGGGCGACCTGGTGAAACCTCCAGGCTAGACCCGCTTGCGGTACTCGTGCTCGCGGGTGTCGATCTCGACCCTGTCGCCGGTCTGCACGAACAGCGGCACCATGATCTCGAAGCCGGTTGCGATCTTGGCGCTCTTGAGCACCTTGCCCGAGGTGTCGCCCTTCACGGCGGGCTCGGTCTGCGTGATCTCGCGCACGACGGTGGTGGGCAGCTCGACCGAAATGGCGCGGCCTTCGTAGAACACCACGGACACGGGCATGTTGTCCTCGAGATAGCTGATCGCGTCGCCCATGTTGTCGGCCTCGACCTCGAACTGGTTGTAGTCGCTGTCCATGAAGACGTACATCGGATCGGCAAAGTACGAGTAGGTGCAGTCCTTCTTGTCGAGGATCACCTGGTCGACCTTGTCGTCGGCCTTGAACACGACCTCGGTGCCGCCGGCGTTGAGCAGGCTTCTGAGCTTCATGCGCACGGTGGCCGAGTTGCGGCCGCCGCGCGAGTACTCGGCGCGCTGCACCACCATCGGGTCCTTGCCATGCATGATGACGTTACCGGCGCGGATTTCCTGGGCGATCTTCATGGACGACTCTCTTCGTGCGTGAGTCCGGCGGCCGGCGTGGGCGCGGCTTGCGCGGAACGATGGGGCTGCTGGGTGGGTTGCGTCGCCGCGCGGGCGGGCGCAGGGTCCGCGACGGCAGGCTCCGGCCACCGGGTACGGCGGAGGCCGTAAGCCCGCGTGCGAAACCCGCAATATTACCGACGTTCCGCGACGAATGCCCGCAGCCGGCCGGCCAGGTCCGGCTGCGCCAGCAGACGGTCGCGCCAGACCGCGCAGTGCGCGCGCCAGGCCGGCCACAGCGGCGGCGCGGGCAGCAGCCCCTGCGCCGGTGCGGGCAGCAGGCCGTTCCAGGCGAGGCCGGCCCGCGTGACGGCAGCCGCCAGCGCAGGTGCGGCCCCGGCCAGGAAGCGCTGCTGGAATGCCGCCAGCTTGCCCGCGTGGGCGCCGTCTTCCTGCGGGTAGGCCTGCCACAGGAACGGCTGGCCGGCCCACTGCGCGCGCACGAACGAGTCCTCGCCGCGCACCAGGTTCAGGTCGCAGCTCCACAGAAGCAGGTCGAAGTCGCGCTGCGTCAGGGCCGGCAGCTCCCGCGCGCGCAGCGCGCCGCGGCGGGCCTGCGGGCCGAGCAGCGCACGCAGCTGCCGCGCGGCAGGGCCGGGTGTGGCCAGCAGCAGGGTGGGCGCCTGCGCCAGGTCATCGAGCAGCGCCGCCAGCGCGGCGTTGTGGTAGCAGAACAGGCTCACGCAGCGCTCGCCGGCGGCGGGCGCGAGGCCCTGCGCTGTCAGCCACGCGCGCCTGCCCTGCGCCGCAAAGTCGCGCTGGCGCTGCGCCAGGCCGGGCTCGCGCAGCAGCCCGCCGGAGCGCTCGGTGAAGCCCGGGTAGAAGAACCACTTGGCCAGCCCGCGCCCCGGTCCGCTCGCCTGCGGCGACGGCAGGCCGTGGTTGCGTTCGACGTAGTCTTCGGCGCTCAGGTACTCGAGGTTGATCCACACGGGCGGGCGCGCCCTCGCCGCCCTCGCCGCCATCGCCGCCACGAACGGCGGCGGCAGCGCGCAGCCAAAGGCCTCGATGACCACCTCGCCCGGCTCGGCCACGGCGGCCCCGTCCGCCGGCCACGCGCACACCTGCACGCCCGGCGCACCCTGCGGCGCCATCCACGCCAGCGCGCCCGCGTCGTCGGTCCACAGCCGCACCGCCTCGCCCCGGCCCGCCAGATCGGCCGCCAGCCGCCAGCACACGCCGATGTCGCCGAAGTTGTCGATGACGCGGCAGAACAGGTCCCACTGCATGCGTTTGCCTTGCTCCGCCCGTCGGCCGCGCCGTCCCCGCCCGTCACCAGGGCAGGCGCTGCCCGTCGTAGCTGACGAAGCTGCCGCTGTCCTCCGGCCCCAGCCCCTGCAGCGTGCGCCACATCTGCGCGACCGCCTGGCCGGGGTCGCGCCCGATCTCGTCGCCGCGGAAAGGCCGCGACAGCGCCGACTTCACCGTACCCGGGTGCAGCGCGACGATGGCGGCCCCCGGATGGGTGCGGTGCAGCTCGATCGAGGCCGTCTTCACCAGCATGTTCAGCGCCGCCTTCGAGGCCCGGTAGCTGGCCCAGCCGCCCAGGCGGTTGTCGCCGATGCTGCCCACCTTGGCCGACAGTAGGGCCATCAGGCCGCATTGCGGGTCCAGCAGCGGCGTGAAGTGGCGCAGCACGAGTGCCGGCCCGAGGGTGTTGAGGCGGAACACGTCCTCCATCGCAACCAGGTCGAGGTCCGCCAGGCGCTTTTCGGGTCGTGCGCGCGGCGTGTGCAGCACGCCGGTGGCCACGATCGCCACCTGCAGCGGGGCGTGCGCGCGCAGGGCCGCCGCGGCCGCCGCCACGGTTTGCGGTCGCGCGTAGTCGATCGGCGGGTCGGTCTGACGACCCAGCGCATGGACCGCCGCGCAGCCCGGCTCGGCGCGCAGCTGCTGCATGAAGGCCGAACCGATGGCGCCCCCCGCCCCGATGACGAGCGCGCGGTAGCCCGGGGGAAGGGCGGCCGTCATGGGGCCGAAGCCCGCCCCGCCGGCAGCCGCCGGTCGCGCACGACGACCCGCGCGCGCCGGCCCGACGTCGGGTGCGCAGTGAGCGGCCTGGGTGTGCTGATGGACATGGGTGAGCGCAATCCGGCGTGCGGGCCTGCAGGCTGTCGATTGTGCAGGAGCGCGGCGGAATGGGTTCGGCTCTTTCGGGGCGGCGCGGCGGGTCGCCGCCGCGTGCGTGGCGTCGCGGCGCACCGGCGGCCGGCGCCCGATGCCGGGCGGCGGCGCGAGTGTCGGTGGCGCGAGTTGACGCACGGGTCAAGCGGGCTAAGCTCGCCCGGGTTGCCGTCTGCACGCCCCGCCCCGTTGCGGAGACCTCCCGATGACTGACCTGTCCGAAGCGAGAAAACTCGCCAGCTACAAGCCCGCGCACAAGGTGCGCTTCGTCACCGCCGCCAGCCTGTTCGACGGGCACGACGCCAGCATCAACATCATGCGGCGCATCCTGCAGGGCATGGGCGCGGAGGTGATCCACCTGGGGCACAACCGCTCGGTGGAAGAGATCGTCACCGCCGCGCTGCAGGAGGACGTGCAGGGCATCGCCGTCAGCAGCTACCAGGGCGGGCACGTCGAGTTCTTCAAGTACATGATCGACCTGCTGAGGAGCAGGGGCGGCCAGAACATCAAGGTGTATGGCGGCGGCGGCGGCGTGATCGTGCCCAGCGAGATCAAGGAGCTGCACGACTACGGCGTGGCGCGCATCTTCTCGCCCGAGGACGGCCAGAGGCTCGGCCTGCAGGGAATGATCGGCGCGATGGTCGCCGCCTGCGACGAAGACCTGTCCAGGCAGTCGCCGAAGTCGCTCGATGTCTTGAAGGTCGCCGATGTGACGCAGCGCTGGCGCGCACTGGCGCAGCTCATCACCGCGCTCGAGGTGGGCAGCGCGGAGGCCAAGTTGCGCGAGTCGATCCACAAGCAGGCCAACACCGCCAAGGTGCCCACGCTCGGAATCACCGGCACCGGGGGTGCGGGCAAGAGCTCGCTGACTGACGAGCTGGTGCGCCGCTTCCGGATCGACCAGGACGATGCCCTGAGCATTGCGGTCATCAGCATCGACCCGTCGCGCCGCAAGAGCGGTGGCGCGCTGCTGGGCGACCGCATCCGCATGAACGCCATCACCCCGTGGAGCACGGGGCCGCGACGGCCCGCCGCGCCCCAAGGGCAGTCAGGCCCCCCGGCGGGCAGCCCCGCCGCGCCAGCGGCAAGCGTGGGGGTCCCTCGTGTCTACATGCGCAGCCTTGCCACGCGCGAGGCCGGCTCCGAGATCAGCCAGGCGCTGCCCGACGCGATTGCTGCCTGCAAGTGCGCCGGCTTCGATCTCATTCTGGTGGAGACCAGCGGCATCGGCCAGGGCGACGCCGCGATCGTGCCGCACGTGGACGCCACGCTGTACGTCATGACGCCCGAGTACGGTGCGGCCAGCCAGCTCGAGAAGATCGACATGCTGGACTTTGCCGACTTCGTGGCGATCAACAAGTTCGACCGCAAGGGCGCTGCCGACGCGCTGCGCGACGTGAGCAAGCAGGTTCAGCGCAACAAGGGCGACTTTGCCCGCAAGCCCGACGAGATGTCCGTGTTCGGCACCATGGCCGCGCGCTTCAACGACGACGGCGTGACCGCGCTGTACCACGCCATCCTGCCGCGGCTCAGGGAGCTGGGGCTCAAGGTCGGCGAGAGCCACCTGCCGCATGTTTTCACGCGCCACTCCACCAACCAGACCCCCATCGTGCCGCCGCCGCGCACCCGTTACCTGGCGGAGATCGCGGACACCGTGCGCGGGTACAAGAAGCGGGCGATGGAACAGGCGCGCATTGCGCGGGAGCGGCAGCAGTTGCTCGAAGCGCGCCGCATGCTGGCCCTCACCCTAAGTCCCTCTCCCACTGAGGTGGGAGAGGGAAGCAAAGCGCTCTCGGCTGTGGCGCCCGCATCGGGATCAGAAGCGGCCATCTTTCCCTCTCCCGCATCAGCGGGAGAGGGTGGCGCGCGCAGCGCGACGGGTGAGGGTGGCGCGCTTAGCGCGACGGTTGAGGGCGCACTGCCCCCCCACCCGCCCGCACTGACCCAACTCGCCGACCTGGCCCACGAGCGCGGCAGCCGACTCGACCCCCGCAGCAAGAAACTCCTGGACATGTGGCCGCAGATGCAGCAGGCCTATGGCGGCGACGAGTACGTGGTCAAGATCCGCGACAGGGAGATTCGCACCCAGCTCACGCACACGAGCCTCTCCGGCTCGAAGATCCGCAAGGTGGCGCTGCCGAGATACGAAGACCACGGCGAGCTGCTGAAGTGGCTGCTGCTGGAAAACGTTCCCGGCAGCTTCCCCTACACCGCCGGCGTGTTCGCCTTCAAGCGGGAGAATGAGGATCCCACCCGCATGTTTGCCGGCGAGGGCGACCCGTTCCGCACCAACCGCCGCTTCAAGCTCCTGAGCGAAGGCATGCCGGCCAAGCGGCTGTCCACCGCCTTCGACAGCGTGACGCTGTACGGCAACGACCCCGACCTGCGCCCCGACATCTACGGAAAGGTCGGCAACAGCGGGGTGTCCATCGCCACCCTGGACGACATGAAGGTGCTGTACGGCGGCTTCGACCTGACCGCCCCCAACACCTCGGTCAGCATGACGATCAACGGCCCGGCGCCCACGATCCTCGCGATGTTCATGAACACCGCGATCGACCAGGCGCTCGACAAGTTCCGCGCCGAGAACCGGCGCGAGCCCACCGATGACGAGGCCGCCAAGATCCGCGCCTGGGTGCTGGAGAACGTGCGCGGCACCGTGCAGGCCGACATCCTCAAGGAAGACCAGGGCCAGAACACCTGCATCTTCTCCACCGAGTTCAGCCTCAAGGTGATGGGCGACATCCAGGAGTACTTCGTCCACCACAACGTGCGCAACTTCTACTCGGTGAGCATCAGCGGCTATCACATCGCCGAGGCGGGGGCCAACCCGATCAGCCAGCTCGCCTTCACGCTGAGCAACGGCTTCACGTTCGTGGAGGCGTATCTGGCACGCGGCATGCACATCGACGACTTTGCGCCCAACCTGAGCTTTTTCTTCAGCAACGGCATGGACCCGGAGTACACCGTGATGGGCCGCGTGGCGCGCCGCATCTGGGCGGTGGCGATGCGCGACAAGTACGGCGCCAACGAGCGCAGCCAGAAGCTCAAGTACCACTGCCAGACCAGCGGCCGCAGCCTGCACGCGCAGGAGATCCAGTTCAACGACATCCGCACCACGTTGCAGGCGCTGATCGCCACCTACGACAACGCCAACAGCCTGCACACCAACGCGTTCGACGAGGCGATCACCACGCCCACCGAGGAGAGCGTGCGCCGCGCGATGGCCATTCAGCTCATCATCAACCGCGAGTGGGGCCTGGCAAAGAACGAGAACCCCAACCAGGGCAGCTTCATCATCGACGAGCTGACCGAGCTGGTCGAGGAGGCCGTGCTCAAGGAGTTCGAGGCGTTGAGCGAGCGCGGCGGCGTGCTGGGCGCGATGGAGCTGGGCTACCAGCGCGGCAAGATCCAGGAAGAGTCGCTGCACTACGAGCACCTGAAGCACACCGGCGAGTACCCGATCATCGGTGTGAACACCTTCCGCAACCCGCACGGCGACCCGGTACCCGAGCACATCGAGCTGGCGCGCTCCACAGAGGAAGAGAAGCAGAGCCAGCTCAAACGCCTGGCCGACTTCCACGCGCGCAACCAGCGCCAATCCCCCGAGATGCTGGCGAAACTCAAGCGCACCGTGATCGACAACGGCAACGTGTTCGAGGTGCTGATGGAGGCCGTGCGTGTCTGCTCGCTGGGGCAGATCACGAATGCGCTGTTCGAGGTGGGCGGGCAGTATCGCCGCAACATGTAGCCCCGTCTGCCCTTCTCCCTCTGCCGCCTCGGCGGGACAGGGCCGGGGTGAGGGCCTCGTTCTTTGATGCAGTCTGCCTGCGCTAGTCGCGGGAGTAAGCCAGACCAGCGTCAGCAACGGAGCCCCAGATGGACTACCGCCAGATCATCACCATCGAGCCCGGCAAGCGCAGCGGCAAGCCGTGCATCCGCGGCCTGCGCATCACCGTGTACGACGTGCTCAGCTACGTCGCCTCGGGCATGAGCGAGGACGACATCCTCAAGGACTTCCCTGATCCGACCCGCGACGACATTTGCGCCTGCCTGGCCTTTGCTGCCGAGCGTGAACAGGCCAAGCTTGTTGCGGCGTCGTGAAGCTGCTCTTCGACGAGAACCTCTCGCCGGGTTTGGTGGCGGACTTGGCGTCGGAGTTTCCGGGTTCAGCGCACGTGCATGAGGTCGCGCCTCGGCTCGGCCGGCGATGCTGCCGTCTGGGCCTTCGCAAAGACACACGGCTTTGTCATCGTCTCCAAGGACAGCGACTTCGCCGACCTCAGCATCCTGTACGGCGCACCTCCCAAGATCGTGTGGATACGTCGCGGCAATTGCTCCACAAGCACGATCGCAGCGCTGTTGAGGGCTCACGCAAGCATGCTGGCGGCAATGGAGAAAGGCGCCGTTGATCGACTCCTGGTGAGCGAGTGAGGTCGGCGCCGGTTTCGGAGTAAGCCTGCAGCCGCCCGATGGTCTCGGCCAGATCCGGCCGGCCGACGCTGAAGCCGTCGGAGCGGCCCACCAGCAACACACGTTCGTCGGGGCCGCCGGCGGCATCAAGCGCCTGGCGCGCGGCGCGCAGGCGCTCGATGGCCGGCTCGCGCGGGTAGAGCGGCTGCGCGGGGTCGCCGGTGGAATCCTCGGTCGACAGGCCCGCCACGCCGGCCTCGACCGCGCGGCGCACGTTGTGCTCCACGCCTGCGGCGTCCGTCGCGAAGCCGGCCTCGGAGTCGGCGTTCACGGGCACGTCCACCGCCGCCACCATCGCGCGCAGGTGCTCGATCACCTGGTCCACGGTCACGCCGTTGTCCGGCCGCGCCTGCGACCACGCAAAGCCGGCGCTGGTCGTGGCCACGGCCTTGAAGCCCAGGCTTTGCAGGGTGCGCGCGCTGCCCGGGTCCCAGGGGTTGGGAAGCACGAAGCAGCCGCGTTCGTGCAGCCGGCGGAAGCTGCGGCGCTGCTCGATGACGGCGGCGATGCTCGGGCGGTGTGGACGCATGGCGGGTCTCCTTGGTGTGCGCCTGCCGCTGCATCCTCGCTCGGACCGATGCGGCCCACCCCGCCCCGCCTACACTGCCGCATGGCCCTGCGCGCCACCATCTACCGCTGCGACCTCACCGTCTCCGACCTCGACCGCCACGTCTACGGCCAGCACGCGCTCACGTTGGCGCGGCATCCGTCGGAGACCGAGGAGCGGATGATGGTGCGGCTGCTGGCCTTTGCGCTGCACGCCGACTCGGCGCTCGTCTTCGGGCCGGGGCTGTCCAGCGAGGACGAGCCTGATCTCATCCGGCGCGACGCCACCGGCACCATTGATCTCTGGATCGACGTCGGCTTGCCCGATGAGAAGGCGGTGCGCAAAGCCTGCGGCCGCGCGCGGCAGGTGGTGGTGCTGGCCTACGGGGCGCGCAAGGTGGATGCCTGGTGGCAGGACAACACGGCGGCGCTGGCGCGGCACGCCAACCTCGGCGTGTTCACGCTCACCGGCGACGAGACGGCCGCGCTGCAACGGCTGGCGGCGCGGGCAATGACGCTCACCTGCACGCTGCAGGACGGGCAGGTGTGGCTGGCCTCTGCCGCACAGACGGTGGAGCTGGCGCCGCAACGGCTCAGGTAGGGCGGCGGCGCCCGGCCCCCCGCGCCGCCGCGGGTGCCGCCGCCGGCCATCGGCTCGGTATTGATCCAGGTCTTGTTCAGATCAAGCCACGGCCTCATGTGCAGGACTACCATCTTCCCACTCAGCGATGGAGCGCAACCATGGACCAGACCCCGACCCCCTCAATCAACCGCGACAAGCTCTTTGCCGACGCCAAGGTCGTGCTCGACGACGTCGACGCCCTGCTCAAGGAAGCGGCCAGCGCCACCGGTCAGCGGGCCGAGCAGTTGCGCGAGCAGGCGGCCGAAGCCCTGCATCGGGCCAAGCTGCGCATCGGCGAGGCGCAGGCCACGCTGAGCGAGCAGACCCGCAAGACGCTGCGCGAAACCGATGGCTGGGTGCACGCCAATCCGTGGCCGGCGGTGGGCATCGCGGCCGGCGTGGCCTTCCTGCTCGGCCTGCTGATTTCGCGCCGCTGAAGTTGCAGCCGACCGGCAGCCCGGTGCCGCGCAGTGCGGTGCGCAGTGCGGTGCAGGGGCCGGCGCGGCGCACGGCCGGCCGCAGTCGCAGCCTGCGGCCGATCCGCTCGCCGCTCGCCGCTCGCTCCAACGGTGCCCACCTGAGGTGCCGCTCCCCCCATGGATGACCCCGCCCTGAACCGACAGCGCCCTGCTGGCGGGTCGCCCCAGCCGCACGGCGCGCTGCGCCGCTTGGTGCGCGCCGGGGGTGCGCTGCTGGTGGCACGGGCCGAGTTTGCGTCGGTGGAACTGGCACTGGCGCGCGCGCAGCTCATGCGCTGGCTGCTGCTCGCCCTGCTCGCGCTGCTGCTCGGGCTGCTCGGTCTGCTGTCGCTGACCGCGCTGGTGACGCTGCTGCTGTGGCCCGTGCTGGGCTGGGGCGCGCTGCTGCTGCCGGCCATCGTCTATGTCAGCGCCGGGATCTGGGTGGTGCGGCGGCTGATGCACGAGGTCGCCACCGCGCCGCCGCTGCTGCACGAGACGCTGCAGGAGCTGATGCGCGACCGCGACGCACTCCGGCGCGCCACGGGCCGCGCGGCCGACGGCTCGCTCGACCCGGGCAGCCCCAATGACCCGAACGACCCGAACAACCCGCGCCCGGGAGATTCGGCATGAGCCCGCCGGGCCGCCCCAAGGGCGAATCCCTGAGCGCGCAGCGCGCAGGTAGTCCTGAGTACCCGCCGGGCCGCCCCAAGGGCGAATCCCTGAGCGCGCAGCGCGCAGGTAGTCCTGAGTACCCGCCGGGCCGCCCCAAGGGCGAATCCCTGAGCGCGCAGCGCGCAGGTAGTCCTGAGTACCCG
>JADCGS010000012.1 GCA_020248865.1 Burkholderiales bacterium
CATGCGTTCCCGCTGTTTGAGAACAAAGCGCTGAAGGCAACGACGCGCGACGAAGCGCAGGCCGAAGTCGTGCAGATGGCGCACGACTGGCTGAGCGCTGCCGTGTATGGACTCGTGGCCTAACTTGATTTCGTGAACGCGTAGGAGCGGCTAACCGAGGCGGATAACCGGGCGGGCGAACGTCTTGCGGTTGGCGGCGATAACGCCAAGGCACTGTTCTCCTTGACGTTTTTCGCAAGGACTGTATATTTATACAGTACTAACCGCCCGCCCAAACCCGCCATGCCCGACCCCCCGCGTGCCCCTCGCCTGCTGGATCAGCTTCGGCAGCAGATCCGCTACCGTCATTACAGCTTACGAACGGAGCAGTGCTACGTCCAGTGGGTACGGCGTTTCATCCGCTTCCACGGGATGCGCCACCCGCGTGACCTCGGCGGCGCTGACGTCTCTCGGTTTCTCAGCCATCTGGCCAACGAGGGTCGCGTCGCGCCCTCGACGCACAAGCAGGCACTGTGCGCGGTGCTGTTCCTGTACAAGCAGGTTCTCGGCGTTGATCTGCCCTGGATGCAGGAGATCGGCCGTCCGGCAGTGCGCGTGCGCATTCCGGTCGTGCTGTCGCGTGACGAGACGGCCCGCCTTCTTGCGGCGCTGGAAGGCCACCATGCCCTCATCGCTCGCTTGCTCTACGGCTCCGGCCTGCGGCTGCTGGAGTGCCTGCGCCTGCGCGTGAAGGATCTCGACTTCGATCGCGGCTTGATCGTGGTGCGCGAGGGCAAGGGTGGCAAGGATCGCGTGGTCATGCTGCCGCAGTCGCTGCGCGACGATCTGCTCGCGCAACTGGCCGACTCGCGCCGGCTCTGGCAGTTGGATCGTTCGCAACGGGTGGCCGGCGTGTGGTTGCCGGAAGCGCTGGCGCGCAAGTTCCCGCGGGCAGGCGAGAGTTGGGCGTGGCACTGGGTCTGGCCAGCGCCCGCGTTGGCTGTTGATCCCCGCTCGGGCATCCGCCGGCGTCACCACCTGTTCGAGCAGACCGTTGGCCGCGCACTGGCGCGTGCCGTGGCTCGCGCCGGCATCGCCAAGAAGGTCACCGCGCACACGCTGCGCCACTCCTTCGCCACGCATCTGCTCGAAAGCGGAGTCGATATCCGCCGCGTGCAGGAACTGCTCGGCCACAGCGACGTGTCCACCACCATGATCTACACGCACGTGCTGTCTTCCAGCGCAGCCGGCCTGCCCAGCCCGCTCGATCGCCTGCCGCCCGCACCCGCCGGCGCCACCGCTCTGCCCCCGCTGGCGGCCTGACCCTCCCGGCCCCTGCCAGCCCCCACCGGCCCATGCCGCATGTCCGCCTACGCCGAGCTGCATTGCGCCAGCAACTTCAGCTTCCTGCGCGGCGCCTCGCACCCTGAAGAACTGGTGGAGCGCGCGCTGGCGCTGGAGTACGCGGCGCTGGCCATTACCGACGAGTGCTCGTTTGCCGGCAGCGTGCGCGCGCACCTGGCGCTGGCAGAACTGCGCGCGGACGACGCCGCGGCGCGCGACTTCAGGCTGGTGCACGGCACCGAGATTCAACTGTCCGACGGGCCCCGGCTGGTGCTGCTGGCGCAGACGCGCGCCGGCTACGGCAATCTGAGCCAGCTCGTCACGCTGGCGCGTCGCCAGGCGCCCAAGGGCGGCTACCGGCTCACGCGCGCCGACATCGAGGCGCATCCGCAGTGGCTTGCCGACACGCTCGCGCTGCTGATCCCAACCGCCCGAAAATCGGGGTCAGACCCCGATTCTCCGGGGTCCAGGCAGCCAAAGCACCCGCGCAGCTCGACGTCGGCGTCCGAAAAATCGGGGTCTGACCCCAATTTCCTGGGGTGGGTGCAGGCGCTGTGGCCGCAGCGCTGCTGGGTTGCGGTGGAACTGCTGCGTGGCCCGGACGACGCGGCGCACCTGGCGCGCTGCGAGGCGCTGGCGCGGGCGCACGGCGTGCCGCTGCTGGCTTGCGGCGACGTGCACATGCATTCGCGCGCGCGCAAGCGGCTGCAGGATGTGCTGACGGCCGTGCGGCTCAAGCTGCCGCTGGCGCAGGCGGGCCGGCAACTGCTGCCCAATGCGGAGCGCTACCTGCGGCCGCGCTACCGGCTGGAGCGCATCTACCCGCCGGAGCTGCTGGCCCAAACGCTCGCGGTGGCGCAGCGCTGCACGTTCTCGCTCGACGAACTGCGCTACGAATACCCCGAGGAGATCGTGCCGCCGGGCGAGACACCGGCCACCTGGCTGCGCAAGGCCACCTACCTGGAGGCGCAGCGGCGCTACCCGCAGGGCATGCCGGAGCGCGTGCGCCGGATCGTCGAGCACGAGCTGGCGCTGATCGCGCAGCTGAAGTACGAGCCGTACTTTCTCACCGTATACGACATCGTGCGCTTTGCACGCTCGCAGGGCATCCTGTGCCAGGGGCGCGGCTCGGCGGCCAACTCGGCGGTGTGCTACTGCCTGGGCATCACCGAGGTCGACCCGGCGCGCATGAGCGTGCTGTTCGAGCGCTTCATCAGCAAGGAGCGCAACGAGCCGCCGGACATCGACGTGGACTTCGAGCACCAGCGGCGCGAGGAGGTGATGCAGTACATCTACGCCAAGTACGGCCGTCACCGCGCGGCGCTCACGGCCGCGCTGCACACCTACCGCCCGCGCGGCGCGCTGCGTGACGTCGGCAAGGCGCTCGGCCTGTCGCTCGACCAGGTGGACAAGCTCGCCAAGACCATGGCGTGGTGGGATGGCCGCCGCATCAGGCCGGAGCGCTTGCAGGAGGCCGGCTTCGATCCCGACAACCCGCTGATCGCACAGGTGGTGGAACTGGCGCAGCAGCTCGTCGGCTTTCCGCGGCACCTGTCGCAGCACTCGGGCGGCTTTGTCATCGCACGCGAGCGGCTCGACCGGCTGGTGCCCATCGAGAACGCGGCGATGGCCGACCGCACCGTGATCCAGTGGGACAAGGACGACCTCGACGCACTGGGCCTGCTGAAGATCGACGTGCTGGCGCTCGGCATGCTCTCCTGCGTGCGGCGGGCGCTGGAGCATGTCAATCGCTTCTACCCCGACCCGGTCGGGCACGTGGCGGGCAAGGCGCCGCCGGGCGCGGCAGTGCCGCTGCCGCCGGCCGGCGCACCGCGCACGGTCCAGATGCAGCACCTGCCGGCCGAGTGCCCGCGCGTGTACGACATGCTGTGCAAGGGCGACTCGCTCGGCGTGTTCCAGATCGAGAGCCGGGCGCAGATGAACATGCTGCCGCGGCTGCGCCCGCGCACCTTCTATGACCTGGTGATCGAGACGGCCATCGTGCGCCCCGGCCCGATCCAGGGCGGCATGGTGCATCCGTACCTGCGGCGGCGGCAGGGGCTGGAGCCGGTCACCTACCCGTCGGAGGCGGTGCGGGGCGTGCTGGAGCGCACGCTCGGGGTGTCGATCTTCCAGGAACAGGTGATGCAACTGGCGGTGGTGGCGGCCGGCTTCACGCCGGGCGAGGCCGACAAGCTGCGCCGCGCGATGGCGGCGTGGCGGCGCAAGGGCGGCATCGGGCCGTTTCGCGAGCAGCTCATCGACGGCATGCTGGCGCGCGGCTACACCGCCGAGTACGCCGAGCAGATCTACCGGCAGATCCAGGGCTTCGGCGAGTACGGCTTTCCGGAGAGTCATGCGGCAAGCTTCGGCCTGCTGGTCTACGTCTCGTCCTGGCTCAAGTGCCATGAACCTGCGGCCTTCTGCGCCGCGCTGCTGGACTCGCAGCCGCTGGGCTTCTACGCGCCGGCGCAGATCGTGCGCGATGCGCTGGGGCATGGTGTGGAGATCCAGCCGATCGACGTCACCGCGAGCGACTGGACCTGCCGGCTCGATCCCTCGACGGCCGACGCCACGCAGCCGGCGGTGCGCCTGGGGCTTCAACTCGTCAACGGCATGAGCGAGGAAGCGGGCCTGCGCATCGAGTGCGCGCGGCGCGACCGGCCGTTTGCGAGCGTGGCCGACCTCGCCCGCCGCGCGCGCCTGAACCGCGGCGAGCTGGACGCGCTGGCCGCCGCCGATGCGCTGGCCACGCTGTCGGGGCACCGGCGCCGCGCGCTGTGGGACACGCTGGGCATCGACGCCAGCGCGCCGCGCGCCGTGCCGCTGACGGCCGAGGCGCCCGGGGCCGAGGCCGCGGTCGAGCTCGTTGCACCGACCGAGGGCCAGGACATCGTCGCCGACTACGCGCACACCGCGCTCACGCTGCGGCGCCATCCGCTGGCGCTGCTGCGCGAGCGTTTCAACGCCATGCGGCTGCAGCCGGCGCGCGACGTGCTCGCCGCGCGCCCGCGCCAGACCATCCGCACCACCGGCATCGTGACCTGCCGCCAGCGGCCGGGCACCGCCAGTGGGGTGACCTTCGTGACGCTGGAGGACGAGACCGGCGTGATCAACGTGGTGGTGTGGTCGAGCGTGGCCGAGCAGTACCGGCGCGAGCTGCTCGGCTCCACCCTGCTTACCGTCTACGGCCACGTGGAGCGCGTGCAGACCCGGGACGCGGCGGTGGTCCATCTGATTGCCAAGCGGCTGGTCGATCACTCGCCGCTGCTGGGCGGGCTCAGCCTGCCGAGCCGGGACTTCCACTGACCGGCGGCCCGGCGCCGGTCATCGCCGGCTCAGAGCCTGTGAAGAAATCTACTGCGCGGTCCGATCTCGCGCCTGCGCTGCTCGCCGTACCGCTCTGTACGGGTCCGCTGCTCGGCGCGACCTCGGGCCGCTCGCGACGATTTCTTCACAGGCTCTCAGGGCGCCAGCGAG
Source organism: Burkholderiales bacterium (assembly GCA_020248865.1). Lineage (GTDB taxonomy): Bacteria > Pseudomonadota > Gammaproteobacteria > Burkholderiales > Burkholderiaceae_F > JALHMQ01. Next base: position 4,804 of record JADCGS010000012.1, read on the forward strand.
GTCTGCGGGTTCAGCCGCTCCACATCGCTGTACAGCTTGTTGAGCGCGCTCAGATACGCCTTGGCGCTGGCCGCCACGATGTCCGGATCGGCGCCTACGCCGTTGACGATGCGCCCGGCCCGCGCCAGCCGCACCGTCACCTCGCCTTGCGACTCGGTGCCGCTGGTGATGGCATTGACGCTGTATAGAAGCAGCTCCGAACCGCTGCCGACCCGGCTCTCGATGGCCTTGAGGGACGCATCCACCGGGCCGTTGCCGTCGCTCTCGGCCGCAACCTCCTGGTTGCCGATCGACAACACCACCTTGGCGTGCGGCCGCTCGCCGGTTTCCGAGTGCTGCGACAGCGACAGCAGCTTGAAGTGCTCGTCGTGCGGCGTGACCGACTCGTCGGAAAACAGCGCCTGAATGTCCTCGTCGAAGATCTCGGCCTTGCGGTCGGCCAGGTCCTTGAACTTGGCAAACGCCGCGTTCATCTCGCTCTCGCTGTCCACCGGGATGCCGAGTTCCTGCACGCGCTGCTTGAAGGCATTGCGGCCCGACAGCTTGCCCAGCACGATCTTGTTGGCGTGCCAGCCCACGTCCTCGGCGCGCATGATCTCGTAGGTCTCGCGCGCCTTGAGCACGCCATCCTGATGGATGCCCGAGGCGTGCGCGAAGGCGTTGGCGCCGACCACCGCCTTGTTCGGCTGCACCACGAAGCCGGTGATGCCGGAGACGAGCTTGGAGGCGGGGATGATCTGCTGCGTCTCGATGCCCACTTCCAGGCCAAAGTAGTCGCGCCGCGTCTTGACCGCCATCACCACCTCTTCGAGCGAGGTATTGCCGGCGCGCTCGCCCAGGCCGTTGACGGTGCACTCGACCTGCCGCGCACCGCCGATCTTGACACCCGCCAGCGAGTTGGCTACCGCCATGCCGAGGTCGTTGTGGCAGTGCACGCTCCAGACGGCCTGGTCCGAGTTGGGGATGCGCTCGCGCAGGCTGCGGATGAACTCGCCATACAGCTCGGGCACCGCGTAGCCCACCGTGTCCGGGATGTTGATGGTGGTCGCCCCCTCCTTGATCACCGCTTCGAGCACCCGGCACAGGAAGTCGGCTTCGGAGCGATAGCCGTCCTCGGGCGAGAACTCGACGTTGTCGGTGAACTGGCGCGCAAAGCGCACCGCCAGCTTGGCCTGCTCGAACACCTGCTCCGGGCTCATCCGCAGCTTCTTTTCCATGTGCAGCGGGCTGGTGGCGATGAAGGTGTGGATGCGCTTGTTGTCGCTGCCGGCCAGCGCCTCGGCCGCACGGCCGATGTCGCGGTCGTTGGCGCGTGCCAGCGAGCAGACCGTGGAGTCCTTGATGGCGTTGGCAATGGCACGCACGGCCTCGAAGTCGCCGTTGCTGCTGGCCGCGAAGCCGGCCTCGATCACGTCCACGCGCAGCCGCTCGAGCTGCTTGGCGATGCGCAGCTTTTCTTCCCGGGTCATCGAGGCGCCGGGGCTTTGCTCGCCGTCGCGCAAGGTGGTGTCGAAGATGATCAGGCGTTCCATGGTCATGCCCTGGCGTGAAGGTGCGGTCTTCCCTGCCTGCCCCATGCAAGCGGGAGGTGGTGCACGGATTGTGGGAGGGGGAGTCAGCTGCGCGCGGGGCGCAGCAGTAGCAGCGGCAGTCCGGCGAAGGCCGGCGCCGCAGGAGTGAGCGCGATCGAGGATGCGCGAGTCATGGCGAACACTATAGGCGCAAACGCGCGCCGCATGCAAACGCCCGTTGGCGGCGGCGCTGAGGCTTCCATTCGCCGGCGGCGATTGGGCTGAGGAGGTTCAAGGCAGCGGCGCATCGGCCTTGACCGCCGGCAACGGCTTGGCCGGATTGGGCTCGCCCTTGAACCACCGCCAGATCCAGTAGACGTAGCCCGACAGCGCGTAGCAGCAGCCGATGGTGAACAGCGCGATCGGCGGGTCGCTGGAGACGACGAAAATGGCAATCACCGCCACGATCAGTACCCAAAACGGCACGCTGCTGCCGATCTGGAACTTCTTGCCGCTGTAGAACGGCGCACTCGACACCATCGACAGCCCGGCATACACGGTGATGGCAAAGGCCACCCACGGCATGATGGCGTCCTGGATGTGGAACTTGTTGTCGATGGCCAGCCAGACGAAGCCCGCGATCAGCGCCGCCGCCGCCGGACTCGGCAGGCCCTGGAAGAAGCGCTTGTCGATCACGCCGAGGTTGGCGTTGAAGCGCGCCAGACGCAGCGCCGCCCCGGCGCAGTAGACGAAGGCGGCAGCCCAGCCCCAGCGGCCCAGCTCGTGCAGCAGCCATTCGTACATGATCAGCGCCGGCGCGACGCCAAAGCTCGTCATGTCGCTCAGCGAGTCGAACTGCTCGCCGAAGGCGCTCTGGGTGTTGGTCAGCCGCGCCACGCGGCCGTCCATGCCGTCGAGCACCATGGCGGCAAAGATGGCGATGGCAGCCAGCTCGAAGCGCTGGTTCATTGCCTGGACGATGGCAAAGAACCCGGCGAACAGCGCCGCCAGCGTGAACAGGTTGGGCAGCAGGTAGATGCCGCGGCGGCGGCGCGTCAGGACCGGCAGCGGCAGCTCATCGCCGGGCTTGCCGGGGGCGATGAGGCCGAGCGGGCGCGGCTTGCGGCGGCGAAAGCGCATCGGCGCGAGCCGGCCTAGAGCTCGGCGATCACGGTGCGCGTGGCGTACACCACGTCGCCCACCGCCACCTTGGGCCGCGCCGACAGCGGCAGGTACACGTCCACCCGCGAGCCGAAGCGGATGAAGCCGTAGCGCTGGCCGCGCTGGAGCACGTCGCCAGGCTTGACGTAGCACAGGATGCGGCGCGCGATCAGGCCCGCGACCTGCACCACCGTGATCCGCTCGCTGCCCAGCGAGATGACCATGGCGTTGCGCTCGTTCTCGGTGGAGGCCTTGTCGAGGTCGGCATTGATGAACTTGCCGGGCCGGTAGTCGACCTGCTCCACCGTGCCATCCACCGGCGAGCGGTTGGAGTGAACGTTAAACACGTTCATGAACACCGACACCAGCAGCGTGTCGCGCTCGGTGTAGGGGTCACCGACCCGCTCCACCTTGACGATGCGGCCGTCGGCCGGCGCCAGCACCGCGTTGGCCTGCGCCGGCACCGCGCGCGGCGGATCGCGGAAGAACTGGATGCAGAACACGGCGACGATCCACAGCGGAGCCGACCACCAGAACCCGGCCAGTACCCAGACCACGACCGCGGCGAGCAGCGAGCCGCCGATGAACGGCCAGCCTTCGCGCGCCAGCAGGGGATGGGGATAGGTCGACACGTCGCGGGGCTCCTCGGTGAAACGACGGCAGCCAACGGCTGCCGCAGGTTGCTGCCGCGCCGCACGTTGCCGCCGGCTGCCGGGCACCGCTATGGTATCCGAGCGCTGCTGCCGGCGCTGCACCCGGGCGCTGCCGTGGGACGCTGCAGCGTGCCGCCACGGCGAATCACGCACCGGGCCACCCGTCGAGCCCGGCCGGGCTCGCTCAGCGCAGGAAGACCTTGCCCCACTGCCAGCCGCGGCTGTTGGTGGTGCCGCCGGGAACGGCCGCAGTGACCGAACCGGCAGGAATGTCGATCACCATGAGACCGAAGGTCAGCGGGCTGACGATCATCGTGTACTCGGTGTCGGACAGGCGCACGAAGTCGCTGATGACGGCATTGGTCAGCAGCATCCGGTTCACGCCGAAGCTGTCGCCCACGCTGAGGCTGAACCGGATGGTCACGCGGATTGGCCCGGTGACGAAGCCGCTCGGCGCGTTGTCCTCAAACGAGACGAACGGCTCGGTCGGCGGACGCACGGTGTCGAATGGACGCGAGACCGTGTAGGTTTCGCGGTTGCCAGCCGTGAAGGTCGCATCGAAGAAACCGTTGGGCGGCACCGTCAGGGTGAGCACGCCGCGGTCGTTGCCGCGCGGCGCCACGGTCGCAGTGAATTCCGCATCGCTGATGCGAACGAAGCTTCCGGACTTCAGGGTGCCACCCTGGACCAACACGCGGCTCGCCTCGAAGCCGTTCACCGGGGCACTGAACTTGAAGCTGACCGGCGTGTCGCCGCCGATGGTGCCGTCGCCGGCCAGCGCGATCTGCAGCGTGGGGGCCACGGCTGGCGGCGGCGGGGCGTCGGAACCGCCGCCGCAGGCCGACAGCGCGATCGCGCCGGCCAGCGCCAGGCCGAGCACGCGCGCCAGTGCGCCGCGCCGTGATGGTGTTGGGAGTTCGTGGTGCGGGGTGTGGACTGCCTGCATGAGTGCCTCCTGGGTTGGTCGGACCCGCGCTGCCCGGGTCGGCGTGGCCGCGGTCGATGGAGGCATTCTGGACAGCGCGACCGCTGCCGTCGTTGGCGTTCTCGTGGTTCGTGTGTGACGGTCGGTGACAGAAGAAGAACGGGCCGTCCAAAGACGGCCCGCGCAGGCTGCGGCCAGCGACCGGCTCAGAAATGGATGCCGCGCATCAGGTTGGCGAACGCGATCTGGTCCGCCGTGGCCTTGGGCTTTTCGCCCTCTCTGGGGGCCTTGGCGGCGTCGGAATCCGGGAACATGCGGAACGTCGTGTTCATCACGATCTGGGCCACGCGCGGCGCCAGCGCGTGCAGCACCTGGCCGAAGATGCCCAGGCGGGTGGCGATGCGCACCGGCTTGTAGACGATGGCCTGCACGATCAGATCGGCCGCCTCGTCGGGCGACAGCGTGGGCACGTTCTGGTAGATCTTGGTGGGCGCGATCATCGGCGTGCGCACCAGCGGCATGTTGATGGTCGTGAAGGTGACGCCCACGTCGATGAATTCGCTGGCGGCACAGCGGGTCCAGGCGTCGAGTGCCGCCTTGCTCGCCACGTAGGCCGAAAAGCGCGGCGCGTTGGTCAGCACGCCGATCGAGCTGATGTTGACCACATGGCCGCGGCGCTTGGCCGCCATGTGCGGCAGCAGGCCCATGGTGGTGCGCAGGCAGCCAAAGTAATTGAGCTGCATGGTCCGCTCGAAGTCGTGGAAGCGGTCGTAGCTCGACTCGATGCCGCGGCGGATCGAGCGGCCGGCGTTGTTGATCAGCACGTCCACGCCGCCGAAGCGCTCGACCAGTTCGGCCACCAGCCGGTCGCAGCTGGCCATGTCGGCCAGATCGGCCGACAGCGTGACCACCGTGCCGCCGTTGTCGGCGTCCTTCTTCTTGCCGGCGGCCGCCTCCTTGAGCGCTGCCTCGATCTCGGCGCGGGCGGCGTCGAGCTTGTCCTGCTCACGGCCGACGATCACGGTGATCGCGCCGGCGGCGGCGAGCTTGTGCGCAGCCGCCAGGCCGATGCCCGAGGAGCCGCCGGTCACCAGCACCACCCTGCCCTGCACCTGGCCCTTGAGCGTGCGGTCGATGAACAGATCGGGGTCGAGATTGCGCTCCCAGTAGTCCCACAGGCGGTAGGCGTAGTCCTCCAGGCGTGGGCACTCGATGCCGGTGCCCTTGAGCAGGGCGGTGGTGTCGCGGCAGTCGAAGCGCGTGGGGTAGTTGACGAACTGGAGCATGTCGTCGGGCAGCCCCAGGTCCTTCATCACCGCGTTCTTGATGCGCCGCACCGGCGTGAGCGCCAGCATGCCCTTCTTGACGCTGTTGGGAATGAAGCCCAGCAGCGCGGCGTTCACGCGCAGCGACATCTGCGGTGCGTGCGCCGCCTTGGCAAAGATGTTGAGCACGTCGCCCACGCGGTACGGCGTCGGGTCGACCAGGTGAAAGGCCTTGCCGTCCTGGTCCTTGGCATGGGCGATGTGGTCCATCGCGTCGACCACGAAGTCCACCGGCACGATGTTGATGCGCCCACCCTCGATGCCAACGGTCGGCATCCAGGGCGGCAGCATGCCGCGCAGGCGCTGGATCAGCTTGAAGAAGTAGTACGGGCCGTCGATCTTGTCCATCTCGCCGGTCCTGCTGTCGCCCACCACCAGGGCCGGGCGGTACACGCGCCAGGCGCCCTTGACTTCCTGGCGGACGATCTTCTCGCTGTCGTGCTTGGTGGCAAAGTAAGGGTGCTCGAGGTTCTCGGCCTCCTCGAACATGTCTTCGCGGAATACCCCTTCGTACAGCCCGGCGGCGGCAATGCTCGAGCAGTGCTGGAAGATGCCGGCCTTGATCGCGTTGGCCAGCGCCACCGCATTGCGGGTGCCCTCGATGTTGGCGACGATCTGGCTGTCGGCGTCGGCCTTCAGGTCGTACACCGCCGCCAGGTGGAAGAAGTGATCGACCCGGCCCGTGAGCTCCTTGAGCGCCGCCTTGCCGAGGCCCAGCATCGGCTTGCCCAGATCGCCGTACACCGGCTTGGCGCGGGCCTCGGACACGCCCCAGGAAGCCAGCAGGTCCGCCACCTTGTCGCGGCTTTCCTCGCGCACCAGGAAATGCACGGTGCTGCCGCGGCGGGCGAGCAGCTTCCTGACCAGACGTTTGCCGATGAAGCCGGTGGCTCCGGTGACGAAGTACTCCATGGGTCTCCTCGCTCTCGGGTCGAGATGGTGTGGTTGTTCTCGCGGCGCCGACGCGCCGGGGCAAAAGATTCTATGACGGCCTCGCTTAGAGACGGCCTCGCATAGAGCCGCGCCTCTAGCATATTGCTGGAGGGCCGCAGGGGCTGTCCCTACACTTTTGCTAACCGCTCGCCAAGTGCGGGCTCGTCCATTGATCCGACAGGAGATAAGCATGGTCAAGAAGCTCAAGGCGCTCGCTGCCGAAAAGAACGGCACGCTGGCCGACTCCCAACTGGCCGCGGCCGTCAAGGACTCCGCCCAGCAGATCTGGCTGGCCGGCCTGGGCGCGTTTTCCAAGGCGCAGGAAGAAGGCGGCAAGGTCTACAAGGCTCTCATCAAGGAGGGCAGCTCCCTGCAGAAGCGCACCATGCAGCTGACCGAGGATCGCGTGAACGAAGTCACCAGCAAGATGACCAAGCTCGCCGGTGGACTGCAGAAGCAGGCCAACGGCACCTGGGACAAGCTCGAGACGGTGTTCGAGCAGCGCGTGGAACGGGCGCTCCAGCGTCTGGGTGTGCCGACCCATACGGAGATCGCCGAGCTGACCCGCCGCGTGGAGGCGCTGACCGCCAGCGTGCAGAAGCTCTCCGGCAGCCGTCCCGCAGCGAGCCGGCCGGTGGCGCGCAAGCGCAGCACCAAGACCTCGGCCCGCGCAGGCGCCTGAGGTCCGGGCTGCAGCGCAGCCTGACGCGGCGGCGCAGGCTGCCCATGCGATTGCGCCCGGCGCGGTCGCGTCCTTGGGGTCAGTGCTTGCCGGACTGAGGCGATGAACGAACGGAGCACCGCCCGCCGCTCCACGGCACGCCGCCGCAGCGGCACCGCCGGCCGTCCGCGGATCGGCCTTGCCCTGGCCGGCGGCGGTCCGCTGGGAGCGATCTACGAGATCGGCGCGCTCGCCGCCCTGAGCGAGTCCCTGCGCGGCATCGACCTCAACGACGCCGACGTCTATGTCGGTGTCAGCGCCGGCGGCTTCATCGCCGCGGGACTGGTCAATGGCTTCACGCCACACCAGATGTCGCGGCTGTTCATCGAAGGCCAGCGCTCGTCCGACCGCTTCGACCCGGCGATCCTGCTGAGGCCGGCGCTCGACGAATACTGGCGACGCATCGCCTCGCTGCCGCCGCTGGCCCTGCACGCGCTCTGGAACTACCTCACGGGGCCGGGCGGCGCCATGGCCTCGCTGGAGCGACTGGGTCGCGCCATTCCCACCGGCATCTTCAGCGGCGCCGAAGTCGAGCGCTACCTCACCCGCATCTTCGGCCAGCCGGGCCGCACCAACGACTTTCGCCAGCTGCGCCACAAGCTGTACCTGGTCGCCACCGACCTGGACACCGGCGAGTCCGTCTCATTCGGCGACGAGCCCACCCGCCACGTGCCGATCTCCCGCGCCGTGCAGGCCTCGGCGGCGCTGCCGGGGCTGTTTCCGCCGGTCGAGATCGACGGCCGCTACTTTGTCGACGGCGCGCTGCGCAAGACGCTGCATGCCTCGGTCGCGCTCGAGCACGGCATCGACCTGATGATCTGCCTGAATCCGCTCGTGCCGTACGACTCGCGGCCCACGCACCGCGCGCGCGACCGCGAGCACCGGCTCGGCAAACTGGTCGAGGGCGGCCTGCCGGTGGTGCTGGCGCAGACCTTCCGCTCGATCATCCAGTCGCGGCTGGACACCGGCATGGAGCGCTACAAGGTCGCCTACCCGGACGCCGACATCGTGCTGTTCCAGCCCAACCGCTCGGACGCCGACATGTTCTTCACCAACCTGTTCTCCTACGCCAGCCGGCGGCGCCTGTGCGAACACGCCTACCAGAAGACGCGCCAGGAGCTGTGGGAGCGGCGCCACGAGCTGGGTCCGCGCCTGGCGCGGCACGGCATCACCATCGACACGACGGTGCTGCGCGACAGCTCGCTCACGCTGGTGAAGAGCATTCGCCGCAAGCGCGCCGCCTGGCTGGACCTCGACAGCGCCAGCGCCACGCGCGAGCTGGCCCACACGCTCGATGACCTGGAGCGCTACCTGCGCGCAGTAGCCTGAGCCGTCCGCGCCACGTAACATCGGGGCCAGGACGACACCGGGCCGCCCGCGACGGCCATCGCATGGAACGCAAACCTCCGCGCCGCACGCGCGAGCGCATCCTCGAGTTGTCGCTGCGCCTGTTCAACGACTTTGGCGAGCCCAACGTCAACACCACCATCATCGCCGACGAGATGAAGATCTCCCCCGGCAACCTGTACTACCACTTCAAGAACAAGGACGACATCGTCCAGAGCATCTTCCAGCAGTTCGAGCGCGAGATCGACAAGCTGATCACGGTGCCGCCGCCGGCCACCGCCCGCGACCTGCGCATGCCCGATGTCGAGGACGTGTGGCTGTTCCTCCATGTGCTGTTCGAGCTGGTGTGGAAGTACCGCTTCTTCTACCGCGACCTGTCGAACCTGCTGATCAACAGCCGCGTGCTGGAACTGCGCTTCAAGAAGCTGCTGGCCGACAAGGTGGAGATGGCGCGCTGGCTGTGCGAGGGCATGGCGCGCAACGGCCAGCTCAAGGCCAGCCGCGCCGAGATCGACGCGCTCGCCACCAACATGGTGGTGGTGGCGACCTACTGGCTCAGCTACCAGTACGTACAGAACCCGCGTCACTTTGGCGAGCCTGAATTCGTCAATCAGGCGGTCTCGCGCGGCTGCTACCAGGTGATGGCGCTGACCGCGCCCTACCTGGAGGGCGATGCGCGCGCGCTGTTCGAGCGCCTGGCCGGCGAGTACCTGGGGGCTTGAGCGCAGAGCGCGCAGGGTCGAAGGCAGGCGGAGGGTAAGGCTCCAGCAAGGCACGAGCAAGGCACGAGCACGGCAAGCGCAAATCACAGGCAATTCACGGACAAGTCACAGACAAGCCGGAAACATCAGGAGACGACCATGGCAAAGGGCTGGGCAAAGTTCCCTTATGCGGAAAAGCAGTACGTTTACACGGCAGCCACGCTCAAGAAGGCCTGGGACCGGCTGCACAAGGGCGACGCCGAGCCTTTTCCCAAGGACGAGGCCGTGGTCGAGGCCTGGATCGCCTTCCACGCCGGCGAGTTCCAAAAGGCGCATGACCTGGGCCTGAAGGCCGGGGGCGCCGGCGTCACGGTGGCCAACAAGGCGGAGGCGATCCATGCCAACTACCTCGAAGACAGCGACAGCGCCAAGCTGAAGCACTTTCAGGAGGTGGCCGCCCGCGCCGAGGCGCAGCAGGACGCCGAGCCGAAGAACGCCAACGCCTACTACTGGCAGGCCTATGCGCTGGGCCGCTACGCGCAGGGCATCAGCATCGCCAAGGCGCTGTCGCAGGGCATCGGCACCAAGGTCAAGACCGCGCTCGACACGGCGGTGAAGCTCGCGCCGAAGCACGCCGACGTCAACATCGCCCTGGGCAGCTACCACGCCGAGGTCATCGACAAGGTCGGCGCCATGATCGGCGGGCTCACCTACGGCGCCAAGAAGGACCTGGGGCTCAAGCACTACGAGACCGCGCTGAAGCTGAACCCCGATTCGGCGATCGCGCGCGTGGAGTACGCCAACGGTCTGGTGATGCTGGAAGGCAAGAAGGCGCTGGCCAGGGCCGAGAAGCTGTACGCCGAGGCCGCCGAGTGCGAGCCGCTCGATGCGATGGAGCGGCTCGACGTGGAGTTGGCCAAAGCGGAGCTGGAGGACTAGCGACCGGGCAGCGGGCGGCCAGAACTCATCGAGCCGCGCCGCGCTTCGGAAATCCTCGGCCGATGCCGTGACGACAGCCGATCGCGCGTCTTGACGTCGACCCACCACGGGCCTCGCCCGAAGCGGGCGCGAGCAAGAAGCCTCGCGCTCTTTCTCGCCTGCGCAGGCCTCGCCCTGTCGGCACAGGCGGTTGACCTGTCGTCCTTGTGGGACTTCAGTCGACCGGACGTGAGCGAGCAGCGTTTCCGTGCGGCGCTGCGGGCGGCCAACGGGGACGACGCACTGATCCTGCGAACCCAGATCGCGAGAAGCCTCGGTCTGCGACGCGACTTCGAGCGGGCGCGCGAAGAACTGCGAGCGGTGGCCAAGGAGCTGGACCGCGCCGGGGCCGAGGCGCGCACACGGTACTTCCTGGAGCTCGGACGCACTTACGCCTCGGCTGCGCATCCGGCCGAACTGCAAACCCCGCAAGCCCGCGAACTGGCCCGGTCGGCCTACCGCCAGGCCATCGAGCGGGCGCGCGCCGCGTCGCGGGACGGGCTGGCCATCGATGCGATTCACATGATGGCCTTTGTGGACACGGACGCGGCAGATCAACTCAAGTGGGCGGGAGAGGCGCTACGGATCGTCGAGTCCTCGACGCAGCCGGCGGCCAGGCGCTGGGAGGCGTCGATCCGCAACAACCTCGGACATGCCTTGCATCAGCTGGGGCGATACGAAGAAGCGCTCGTGCAGTTGCGCCAGGCCGTTGCGATCCGGCAGCAGGGAACGAACGCGGCAGCCACGCGCACGGCGCACTGGATGGTCGCCCGCACCCTGCGGGTGATGGGACGGGTCGACGAGGCGCTGCAGATACAGCTGCGCCTGGAGCGGGAGGCCGACCTGGCCGGCGCGCCGGACCGCTTCGTCTTCGAGGAGCTGAACCTTCTCTACGCGAGCAAGGGCGAGCTGGATCGAGCCAGGCACTACGAAGAGCGGATCGCCGCCGCCACCAGGCAGAACTGAAGCCGCAGCAGATGCCGACCGGCGGGGGCAGACATCGCGATTTCAGCGCGGGGGTCGGCTTCGTCGTACCGGGCCGCACGAAACCGGATCGAAGGATCGAGGCCGCTGTTGCAAACCGGTCGCCACCACGCCCGCCTCAGGTCGGCGCTACTGCGAACTCCAGCAGCACGCGCCGCGTGCGAGCGCTCTGTTTCATTCGCCGACATGCCGGCTCGGCTCCATCCGCTCATGCAGCACGCGCACGACCTCGACGAGGCCCGGTGCTACGGCGCGGTAGAAGATGACATGCACCGGATCACCGACCGGCGCTTCGCGGCTCTCGGAACGGCTGTGCCGGATGTGGAAGCTGCGGACGCCGGGCCTGAGGTATTCGCGATCGACGGTCGATAGACCGTCCGGGTCTCCCGCGACCCGGCGCAATGCCGCCACAAGCAGCGCTTCGTAGCGGGTCCGCGCGTCGCGGCCATGCATCGCCGCGCTGGTTCGAAGGAGCGAGCCGATATCAGCCTGCGCCGATCTCGTGAGCCGGTAGCGCGCCACGGACGGTCAGGGCCGGACCTGATCGCCGACGCGCGCCAGCCAGCCTTCCAGCGCCTCGTCGTCGACCTCCTCGTAATTGCCGCGCTCGAAATCGGCGATGCCCTCGTCGATGCTCTTGCGAAGCCGCTCCAGCTTCAGCGTATCGATCTTGCGCCGCTGCTGCAAAGCGCGGATCGCGTCGCGCATCGCCTCGCTTGCGTTGCGGTATTCGCCCTTGTCGAGAACCTCGTCGATGAAGGCGTCCTGTTCGGGCGTGAGACTGACGTTGCGGGTGGGCATGGCGCGCCTCCTCATTCGCCGGGGAGCCTAGCCGACTTTGGCAACAGTTGCCAAGATTTCACCGCATCCACCGCGACCGAATCACCTGCGGCAGCTCGGCGGGTGTCGCCCGTGTTGGCAGGCGCTTGGGCGCTGCCGCGCCAGTGGCGTCGGCCTCGGCGTTGAGGCGCAGGCCCATGGCGATCAGCCCATGGGGCGCCGCCATGGCATCGATGGTGGTGTCGAGCGCCTCGTTGCGTTCGCCCCTCGCGGCGCGGCTGCCAGAGGCGGATCGGGCGTCCGCGCTGCAAGCCGGTGACGACGCACCCGGCGCTGAGCTGGCGGAAGAACTCGGCGTCGCATGCAACAGGGAAGTGCAGCGCGCCGGGTCCGGGCTCGGCGGGCTTCGGGCGGGCGAGGAGCGCGTCCTTGCCAGCAACGACGCCGACGATGAATAGCGGCGCCTTGCCCTTGGTGCGCGACGGGCGGCGCGGCCAGACTGGCACGCCTGGCCCGCCGCGTCCCTTGATGCCCCCAGATGCGGCGGTGAAGCCGGGTGCAGCAGTGTTCGTGAGCGGCCTTGGTGTGCTGTATCCGCTCGGGCGTTACGAAGAAGCGCTCGTGCAGTTGCGGCAAGCCGCTGCGATCCGGGAGCGGGAAACGAATGCGCGAGCCACGCACACGGCGCACTGGATGGTCGCCCGTACCCTGCGGGTGATGGGATGGGACGGGTCGACGAGGCGCTGCAGAACCAGCTTCGACTGGAACGTGAGGCCGACCTCGCAGGCAAGCCGGACCGCTACGTCTTCGAGGAACTGAACCTTCTCTGCGCGAGCAAGGGCGAGCCGGATCGAACCCGGGCACTACGAAGACCGGATCGCTGCCGCCAACAGGAAGAACTGAAGCCGCGGGATCTGCCGACTGGATTTGACAGGCATCGCGATTTCAGTGCAAGGGTATCGGCTTCGTCGTGCCGGCCCGGGCGAAACCGGCGGAAGTCTTTCTTCCGCAAGCGCAGCGCCAAGAATCCACTTCGCAAGTCTCAGAGTGGCAGCCGCATCTGCGGGCGGCAACGCGACGGCAGTCCCGGAATCGGTGCGTGTAGGCGGCCGACAGTGACGGCACCACAGGCCAGATAGAACGGTTCTGCATTCGGATCGGCATCGATCCGGATCGCGGCAGCCCCGCGCGCTCGCGCGCTGTCGATTGCATGCGCGAGCAGCGCTCGCCCGTAGCCACGCCGCATCTGCCCGGGCACGATCCAGCAGTTGTCCAACTCACACCCGTCGGCGGTCACGCGCAGGCTGTAGAAGCCGACAATCCGCCGCGCGACTTCCGCGACGAACACCGGCTGCCGTTGTATCTGGCTCCTGGTGACGGCCAGCGATGGGCGCCACGCCTCCAGTTGTTCTGGTGCGTAACCCCACGATGCCTTGGCGGACATGACGATTTCCGTGAGGGCATCGGCTTCGTCTTGCCGGGCCGCGCGAAACCGGATCGAAGGATCGGGACGACGCATGCCGGCTGGTCGCGACCGCGCCCGCCTCAGGTCGGCGCTACTGCGAACTCCAGCACCACGCGCCGCGTGCGGGCGCTCTTTTTCTCGATCTTCGCCACCCGCAGCGCGCCGATCTCGCCGGTGTTGGCCACGTGCGTGCCACCGCAGGGCTGCAGGTCGGTATCGGCCACGCGTACCAGCCGGACGTGGCCGAAGCCGATCGGCGGGCTCACGCTCATCGACTTCACCAGCTGCGGCTGCGCCAGCAGCTCCCCGTCGGTGATCCACTCGCGCGTCACGGGCTGGGCGGCGGCGATCAGCGCATCGAGGCCCGCCTGCACCGCATCGCGCTCCAGCGGGGCGGTCATCGCAAAGTCCAGGCGTGCGTAGTCGGCGGTGATGCTGCAGCCGTCCACCCGCTCGCGCACCACCGCGCACAGCAGGTGGGTGGCGGTGTGCAGCCGCATGTGGCGGTGGCGGCGCGACCAGTCGATCTCGGCCTGCACTACCGTGCCGAGCGCCAGCCGCTCGCGCCAGCCGCTGGCCGGGTCGAGCAGGTGCAGGCTGTCGTCGGGCGTGGCGCCGTCGCGCTTGCTCTTGCGGGTGTCGAGCACGGCGACCACGCTGCCGTCGGCCAGGCGCAGCGCGCCCGTGTCGCCGGCCTGACCGCCGCCCAGCGGATAGAACACGGTGCGGTCGAATTCCACGCCGTCGTCGTGCACGGCCGTCACCACCGCGCTGCAGGCGCGCAGGTAGGGGTCGGTGCGATGCAGTGCGAGTGTCGTCATCGGGGCGACCCGCTCAGCGGCCGCGCGCCGCGGCAAAGGCACTGCGCCGCTTGCGCAGCCCGGCGGGCCGCTCGGGCGGGCTGTCGAGGCGGGCGCTGGACGCTGCCGCAACATCTGCCGCAACGTCTGCGTCGGCGGCCTGCGCCCGGGCTGCAACGCGCCGCACGCTGGCCTTGCCGGCCGAGCCGCGGCCCGGCTTGCGCCGCGCGGCAGGCGCCGCCTCCGCGGCCGGCAGCGGCGTTTCGGCCGCGCCGGTCTCGCCCGCGGCAGCCGGACGCGCCAGGTTCCCGGCCGCGCTGGCCAGCGCCTCGGTGGCCTGCAGCGCACGCTCGGCCATCTGCGGTTGCGCGGACTCGTCCCACGGCATCAGCAGCACGGCATGCACCAGGTTCTCGAACTCGGGCGCAAAGCGGTCGATGATGGCCTGCGGATCGCGGCACAGCTTCTTGTCGGTGATGAGACCGAACTGCACCGCGCCGCCGTAGCTCAGGATCGACACGCCCATGCCGATGTCGCCCGACTGCGGCACCCAGAACATCATCTGCTTCATGCGGCTGCCGGCCATGTACAGCGCCTGCTGCGGCCCCGGCACGTTGGTCATGACGGCGGTGGCCTTGCTCGCCAACAGGTCGAGCACCTGCTTCTGCACCATGCGCGGCGCCAGCCCGGTCATGCCGAGGATCGCCATCGCGATCACCGGCATGTAGCCCTCCTTGAGCTCATGCATGCGCCGGTGCACTTCGAGCACGCGTTCGACCGGATGCTCGATGCCGACGGGCAGCAGCAGCGGCACCAGGCCGAACTTGTTGCCGAGCGACTTGGGCTTGCCGGGCCCGCGCAGGTTGACCGGCACCATGGCGCGCAGCTCGGCGCCTTCGAGATCGTCACCGCGCGCCAGCAGGTAGCCGCGGATGGCGCCGGCAGCGCAGGCGAGCAGCACGTCGTTGACCGAGCAGCCGAGCGCCTTGCCGACCGCCTTGACGTCGGGCAGCGGCAGCGGCTCGTTCCAGGCCACCACCTTGGCGCCGCCGGGCCGGCCCTTGAGGCTGGTGGCGGTGTCGGTCTGCATCAGCGCCAGGCCGATGATGTCCTTGCTGACCTGGGTGGCGACCCTGGCGTACTCGGTGGCGGCCTCGCCGGCGAGATTGGGGTCGCTCAGGACCGCACCATAGGCCTGCAGCACCTTGCTGGCGATGTCGCCGGTGGCATCGAGTGCCTTGACCGTGCCCTGGGTAAAGGGCTTGAGCCAAGGGTCCCACCAGTCGCCCTCCCCGGCCTCGTGCCGCGCCGGCCGCGCCAGGTCGGGGTCGGGCGCGTCGGGCCGGTCGGTGGTCATCGACAGCAACACGCCGATCAGTGCAATGCCGTCGGCAATGCAATGGTGAATGCGCACGATCAGCGCGTGGCCGCCGTCGAAGTTCTCCACCAGATGGAACTGCCACAGCGGCCGCATCGGGTCGAGCGCCTGGCCGGCGAGCGTGGCGACCAGCTTCTGCAGTTCGGCCTTGCCGCCCTTGCCGGGCAGGCCAATGCGCACCAGATGATGGTCGAGGTCGAAGTCGGCATCCTCCTCCCACCACGCGCCGCTGGGGTCCATGACCACCCGGCTGCGAAACTGCGGGTAAGCCAGCAGCGTGTTCTCGAGCAGGCGCTTCAGGCGCGGCGCGTCGCACGGACCCTCCAACAGGTCGACGCCGACGATCATCATCAGGTTGCCGGGCGCGTCCATGCGCAGCCAGGCGGTGTCCACGGGCGAAAGCCGCACGCGGGCAGGCAGCAGTGACTTGAGCTTGCGCACGGCGGCGGCGGTTCGGGCCATGTTGTCTTCCTCGACGAGGATCGGCGTGATCCTGGGGGCGCGTTCCTCGTGCTCGGTCCGCGGCGCGCTGTGCGACCTATGATAGCTTTGCGCGCGCGGCAGCAAGGCTGCTCGACAAGAACCCAACGGAGACCTGCGATGAGCGACCTGAAGGCCCAGTTCGAGAAGGCCGTGGCCGAATCCAAGACGCTGAGCGAGCGCCCCGACAACCAGACGCTGCTCAAGCTCTATGCCCTGTACAAGCAGGCCAGCGCCGGCGACGTGGAAGGCAAGCGCCCCGGCTTCACCGACATGGTGGGCCGTGCCAAGTGGGATGCCTGGAACGAGCTGAAAGGTACCGACGCCGACGATGCGATGAAGCAGTACATCGCGCTGATCGAGGACCTGAAGGGTTAGCAGGGGTCGATCCCGAGGGCGCCTGCGGGCGCCCTTGTCGTTCCCGGGGGCGTAAGCGTAGGCCTGACTGCGCCGATGCAGCGCCCAATGCGGCGCGGCCCCGCTCGGCTCGGCGCAACGCAAGCGCCGATGCGCGGATCCCTTGCTCCACAGTGCCGCTCTTGCGCCCGAGCGTGGGTTGACACCGTACTGCAGAGGTCGGCGGCAACGACATCGCGTGGGCGCCGTGCGGCATGTTGCCGCGCGAACGGCGCAGTGCGGGGCGGCTCGACTCCGCGAGGCTACGCGGCGGACAACGCGACCCGCAGGGCTGCCAGCAGGCCCGCCCTGCCACCGCGTTGCCGGACCCCCGCCAGGAGCCCCGCTGCGCGAACCAACCCGTACGCCGCCGCGTACCGTGCCGCGTGGCCGCCGGCAAGACAGGGGGTCTTGCGAGGTCGCGCCCGATCCAGCGCTCGCCACGCAGGACGGCGTCCCGGCCGTGCTGTGGGGTGCCTCGCGCAGCGACCTCAGGCGGCGGGCGTGTCGGTCCGAAGGACGGCGGGCCGGGAAAGCGTGCAATCGGGGCGAGCCGCGCGCAGACCGGTCATCCTGCAATAGAACGCCGGGCCCGCAGGGAACCCTCGCGGACCAGGAGCGCCCGCCGCCGAGCTGAGCGGAGTCGAGAAACCCCGCAGCGCGGCCGGGACGCAAGGAACCACGCACCCCACGCCGGCACGACTCCGGTTGGACGCTGAAACGGTCGGCCGCCGAGCGCAGCGGAGTCGAGGCGCCGCGCAGCGCGGCCGGGACGCAGGCGACCCCGCAGCGACCACCGCAGAACTCAGCCCTTGCGCTTCACCGCTTTCTTGGCCGCCGTCTTGGCTGCCGTCTTGGCGACCGACTTGGCAGCCGACTTGGCAGCCGACTTGGCCGCCGTCTTCGCCGTATCGGCGGCTGCCGCCGCGCTACCGAGCCGCTGCTCGAGATGGTTCTCGATATGCATCTCGAAGGCGGACTTGAACGGCCTGAGCAGGAAGCCGAGCTTCACCTCCAGCGCAATCTGCCGGCTCGTGACCTGCATCTGGCCTTCGACGCCGCTGCGGTGAAAGTGCAGCGTGTCGCCGTCCCACTCGCTGACGAGGTTGTACTCCTCGGCCAGGTCGTCGGCGGTCTGCTGCGCGATCTGCCGGGCCTGGTCGAGCGGCAGGCTGTGGGCACGGACGTACTTGATGTCGGCCATCGGGTCTCCTCGTTCTTGTGGGGGCGGGTTTCGGTCGGACCGGTTGCGGGAGGCACCGCGGCACCGTGCGGCGCGTCCCCCTGTCACCCTGCTCTACCTGCGGCGGCAGTCCCAGACATCGGGATTGAGCAGCGCCGACGGTCGCTTGCCCGCCAGCACGTCGGCCAGATTGTCGATCGCCAGCCGTGCCATGGCTCTGCGCGTGGCGCGGGTGCTGGAGGCGATGTGCGGGGTCAGCACGACGTTGTCCAGCGTCAGGAAGCGGGGGTCCAGGCGCGGCTCGTTCTCGAACACGTCGAGGCCGGCGGCGGCCAGTCGGCCCTGCTGCAGGGCCTCGATCAGCGCCGCATCGTCGACCACGCCGCCGCGAGCGATGTTGACCAGCACCGCGGTGGGCTTGAGCAAGGCCAGTTGCGCCGCGCCGATCAGGTGATGCGTGGCCTGCGTGTACGGCACCACCAGCACCACGTGGTCGGCGCTGCGCAGCACCTCCTCGGTGGCCATCCAGATCGCGCCGTCTTCCTGTACAGCCGGCAGGCGCGAGCGGTTGTGATAGACCACGCGCATGCCGAAGCCGCGGGCACGCCGCGCGATGGCGCGGCCGATACGGCCCATGCCGACGATGCCCAGCGTGCTGCCGTGCAGCTCCGCCCCCATCAGCATCTCGAACTCCCAGCGCTGCCAGCGCCCCGCGCGCACGAATCGGTCGCTCTCGGTCACGCGGCGGGCGGCCGCCAGCAGCAGTGCCCAGGCGTGGTCGGCGGTGGCCTCGTTGAGCACGTCCGGGGTGTTGGTGGCGGCCACGCCGTGGCGCGTGCAGGCGGCCAGGTCCAGGTTGTTGTAGCCAACGGCGATGTTGCTCACCACCTGCAGCCGCGGGCAGGCGGCCAGCAGCGCGTCGTCCACCTGTTCGCCGGCCGTGATGAGCGCGGCGTCGCAGTCGCGCAGCCGCGCGGCCAGTTCGGCTGCGCCGAGGCCATGATCGGCCTGGTTGTCCACCAGGGTGTAGCGGCGCGCCAGTTCCTCGATCAGCTCGGGGAAGATGCGCTGTGTGACGGCCACGCGCTTCATGCGGGCGGGTCCTGCTCGCCGCGCGCCGCCGCGGCCGCGGCCGCGGCGGGCGCCTGCGGCAGCGGCGGCCGCAGCGCCGGACTGCCCTTGAGCAAGGCCTTCACCAGCAGGTGCGCCGAGACCGGCGCAGTCAGGAACAGGAACACGCTGATCAGGAACTCGTGCAGGCTCGGCGCGCCGTCCTGCACGCTGAAGAACAGGCTGGAGGCGATCAGCACGCAGCCCACGCCCAGGGTGGTGGCCTTGGTCGGCCCATGCAGCCGCTTGAGGAAGTCCGACAGCTTGGCCAGGCCCCAGGAGCCCACCAGCGTGAATCCGGCCCCCACCAGCACCAGGGCGCTGAGGGTCAGGTCGAGCCACAGGGGCAGTGCGAGCAAGCTCTCGTTCATCGCCGCCCCCTACTCCACGATGTCGCCGCGCAGGATGAACTTGGACATCACCACGGTGCCGACGAAGCCCAGCATGCCGATCAGCAGCGCCGCCTCGAAAAACACCGGCGTGCCGAAACGGATGCCCACCAGCACCAGCAGCGCGCAGGCGTTGATGTAGAGCGTGTCCAGCGCGAGGATGCGGTCGGGCAGGTCTGGGCCGCGCAGCAGGCGCCAGGCGGTCAGCAGCAGCGAGACGGCGAACGCGCCGATCAGCCAGGGCAGCAGGGTCGCAAGGATCATCGCGGGTCCTCCGGGTTGGCGCCGGGCGCGGGCCGGTACGCCGGTGCGGCCGCCGCGTCGGCTGGGGTATCGGCTGGGGCATCGGCCCGGGCATCGGCCGGTGCGCCGAAGATCTCCAGCAGCGGCGCCTCGTAGCGCGCCTTGATGTCGGCTACCAGCGCCGGCTCGTCGTCGACGTTGAAGGCATGCACGAGCAGATGGCGCCGGTCGTCGGTGAGGTCGGCCGACAGCGTGCCCGGCGTCATGGTGATGATGCCGGCGAGCGCAGCGATGCCATGCGGGTCGGCAATCGTCAGCGGCACCCAGACGAAGCGCGGCTTGATGGCCGCCTCGGGGCCGAGGATGCGGCGCGCCACCTCGACGTTGGACTTGACGATGTCCCACAAAACGACCAGGCCGAGGCGCAGGATCAGGCCGGGACGCCGCAGGCGCGGGCGCTCCGGGCGCAGCGGCTCGGTGAACCAGGGCAGCACCACGGCCAGCAGCGCCGCCAGCGCGATGTGGCCCAGCGAAACCGACTGGTTGAGCAGCAGCCAGACCGCAAACAGCACGGCCGACAGCAGCGGGGCCGGGAGCAGGCGTGCCGGAAGACTCATTCCTTGACCATCCCTTCCCGCACGTTCCAGGCCGGCGCAGCCGGCGCCTTGTGCAGCACGGCGTCCAGATACTGGCGCCGCTCCAGCAGTTGCGCAGCCGCATCGCTGGTGTAGGTGGCCAGCGGCCCGGCGACCACCGGCAGGGCGACCAGGCCGGCCGCCAGCAGGGCCACGGCAGCGGTCTGCGTGCGCGGCACGGCAGCGGCCGTCTGCGCCCCGACTTCGGTGCGCCAGAACAGGGAGCTGCCGGCGCGCGCCAGGGCCAGCACCAGGGCCAGGCTCGACAGCAGCACCACGGTGAAGGTGGCTACCGGCATGGCGCTCTGCGCCGCACCCTGCAGCAACTGGGCCTTGCCGAGAAAGCCGGCTAATGGCGGCATGCCGGCGGCGCTGACCGCGCAGATGAAGAACAGGACGCCGAGCCGCTCACGCGGGCCGTGCCACTGGCCGCCGAGCAGGCTGTCGCCGGCGTCGTTGCGCCGCAGATGCACCAGATGCCCGAGCAGGAACAGGGCGGCAGCCATCAGCGTGCTCGGCACCATGTAGAACAGCGCCGCGGCGAGGGTCTGCTCGGTGCCCAGGCCGAGCGCCAGCAGCAGCGTGCCGGCCGAGGCCACCACGAGGTAGGCGATCAGCCCGCGCAACTGCACGGCGGCCAGCACACCGATGGCCGCCAGCAGCAGCGTGCCCAGCGCCAGCCAGGGCAGCCAGGGCTGCGCGAGGTCGGCGGCCACGCCGCCGCTGTCGCCGAAGATCAGCGTGTAGATGCGCGCAATGGCATACACGCCGACCTTGGTCATGATGGCAAACAGCGCCGCCACCGGCGCCGTGGCCGCCGCGTAGGTGTCGGGCAGCCAGAAGTACAGCGGCAGCAGCGCCGCCTTGACGCAGAACACCACCAGCAGCAGCAGGCCAGCGGCCTGGATCAGCGCCGCGCTCTGCGGGCCGGCCCATTCGATGCGCTCGGCCAGGTCGGCCATGTTCAGCGTGCCCGTCACGCCGTACAGCAGCGCCACGGCGATCAGGAACAGCGCTGAGCCCGTCAGGTTGAAGGTCACATAGTGCACCGAGGCACGCAGCCGCGCAGCACCCGCGCCGTGCAGCAACAGCCCGTACGAGGCGATCAGCAGCACCTCGAAGAAGACGAACAGGTTGAACAGGTCGGCGGTCAGAAAAGCGCCGTTCAGGCCCATGAGCTGGATCTGGAACAGCGCATGGAAGTGCGGGCCGCGCGCATCGGTGCCGCCGCGGGCGTACAGCAGCGCCGCCAGCGCCACCAGGGCCGTGAGCACCAGCATCAGCGCGCTCAGCCGGTCCAGCGCCAGCGCGATGCCGAACGGCGCCTGCCAGTTGCCGAGCAGATAGGCCTCGATGCGACCGCCGGCCGCATGCGCCATCAGACCCGCGGCCACCGCCAGCAGCGCCAGCGTGCTCAGCAGCGAGACCGCTCGCGCCAGCGCCAGCGAGCGCTGCTCGATCAACAGCAGCAGGCCGCCGGCCAGCAGCGGCAGCACGATCGGCACGATGATCCAGTGCGGCCAGGACATCATCGCGATGCCTCGGTGGCGGGTGACTGCGCATCGGCGCAGGTCGCGGCCGGCGCCGGGGTGGCCACTGCAGCGGGCGGGGCCGGCGTACTCGCCGGCTCGGCGCCGTCAACGTGATCGGAGCCCGTCTCGGCGTGGGTGCGCAGCGCGATCACCAGCATGAGGGCGGTCATCGCAAAGCTGATGACGATGGCGGTGAGCACCAGCGCCTGCGGCAGCGGGTCCGCGTAGTTGGCCAGCGTCGGCGCCAGCGCCGGGTCGATGATCGGCGGCTTGCCGATGGCGATGCGGCCCATCAGGAAGATGAACACGTTGACCGCGTAGGAGACCAGCGTCAGCCCGAGGATGACGTCGAAGCTGCGCGGACGCAGCATCAGATAGACGCCGGTGCCCATCAGCACGCCCACCAGCAGGGCCAGCAGCAGCGCCATCAGGTCTTCTCCCCGTCGGCGCCGGGCGCCGGCGACGTGCCGGGCGCGTCGGCGCGCGCCGGCCCGGCGCGGCTGATGCGCCCGAGCTCGGCCAGCGCGATGACGGTGGCGCCGACCACGGTCAGATACACGCCCAGGTCGAACAACGACGCACTGGCCAGCGGCACCGGACCGAACGGCCAGATGTCGGGATAGTCGTAGGTGCTGGTGAGGAAAGGGCTGCCCAGGAACCAACTGCCCACGCCGGTCAGGCCGGCCACCAGCAGGCCCCAGCCGACCCAGCCGCGGAAGTCGGTGCCCATGCGCTGCTCCACCCAGCGACGGCCATTGGCCACGAACAGCATGATGAGCGCGGTCGCCAGCACCAGGCCGGCGATGAAGCCGCCGCCCGGCTGGTTGTGGCCGCGCAGGAACAGGTAGATCGACACCAGCGCCGCCAGTGGCAGCAGCAGGCGCGACACCAGCGCCAGCAGCAGCGGATGGCGATCCGACTCGCCGCCGGGCGGCAGCGCGGCCGCAGCCGCCGCGCCACGCACCGGCCCGAAGCCCGCCAGCAGCGCATAGACGATGATGCCGGCCACGCCGAGCACCGTGATCTCGCCCAGCGTGTCGAAGCCGCGGTAGTCGACGATGATGACGTTGACCGCGTTCGACCCGCCGCCCTCGGGCACAGTTGTTTCGAGGAAGTACGGCGAGATCGAATCGAACGGCCGCGTGAGCACCAGGTAGGCCAGCGCGGCCGTGCCGAGGCCCGCCGCTGCGGCGAGCGCCGCATCGCGCAGCTTGCGCGGGTTGCGCAGGAAAGGTGCCCCTTCGACCGCACCCTGCTGCGGCAGCCACTTGAGCGCCAGCATCATCAGGATGATGCTCACCACCTCGACCAGCAACTGGGTCAGGGCCAGATCCGGTGCCGACAGGTAGACGAACAAGAGACTCACCACCAGGCCGGCCGCGCCGAGCAGGATCAAGGCGAGCAGTCGCTGCCGATGCGCGACCACCGTACCGAAGGCAGCCGCCACGCCGATCAGCGCCACGGCCACCACCGGCAGGGCGGGCAGCGCAACGTCGGCCATGTGCCATTCCAGGGGAACCCCGCGCAGGAACGGCAGGACACCGGCAGCCAGCGCCATCAGCAGCAGCAGGGCGAGGTAGCGCTGCAGCCGCCCGTTCTGCAGCGCCCGGGTCAGCGCCACGGCACCAGCCTGCAAGCGCGCAAGCCCGGCCAGGAAGAAATCGCGCCCGCCGCGCTCGATCCACAGCGGCAGGCGCACCAGGGTGTGCAGGTTGATGAAGCGCTGCAGCCCGAAGTAAAGCAGCACGCCGGCCACCAGCGCGACCGCCGACATGGCCAGCGGCAGGTTCAGCCCGTGCCAGATGGCCAGCTTGTACTCGGGCAGTGTGCCGCCCAGCCCGCCGAACAGCGCGCCCTGCGCCGCCACCGCCAGCGTCGGCCCCACCACCAGGCCCGGCAGCAGGCCGACCAGTAGGCAAACGGCCACCAGCACCTCCACCGGCACGCGCATGAACGCCGGCGGCTCGTGCGGCGTCTTGGTCAGGCCGCGCGGCTCGCCGTTGAAGAACACGTCGTGAATGAAGCGCACGCTGTAGGCCACCGAGAAGATGGCCGCCAGCACCGCCCCCAGCGGCAGCAGATATTCCATCGGCCCGCGCCCCTGCAGAGCCACCGCTTCGGCGAAGAACATCTCTTTCGACAGGAAGCCGTTGGCCAGCGGCACGCCGGCCATGGCCGCGGCCGCCACCAAGGCCAGGGTGGCCGTCCAGGGCATGAACTTCCACAGGCCATTCAACTGCCGCATGTCGCGGCTGCCGGTCTCGTGGTCGATGATGCCGGCGGCCATGAACAGCGAAGCCTTGAAGGTGGCGTGGTTGATGATGTGGAACACGCCCGCCACCACCGCCAGGGGCGCATCGAGGCCGAACAGCAGCGTGATCAGGCCCAGGTGACTGATGGTGGAGTAGGCCAGCAGGCCCTTCAGGTCATGCTTGAAGATCGCGATGTAGGCGCCGATCAGGAGCGTCGCGAGCCCCGTCGGCGCGACGATCCAGAACCACAGGTCGGACGAGCCGAGCGCCGGGTACAGCCGGGCCAGCAGGAACACGCCCGCCTTCACCATGGTGGCCGAGTGCAGGTAGGCCGACACCGGTGTCGGTGCGGCCATCGCGTGCGGCAGCCAGAAGTGGAACGGGAACTGCGCGCTCTTGGTGAAGCAGCCGGCCAGCACCAGCACCAGGGCCAGCGGATAGCGCGGATCGGCGCGGATCAGGTCGCCGGAGGCCAGCACCACGTCGAGGTCGTAACTGCCGACGATCTGCCCGAGCAGCAGCACGCCGGCGAGCAGGGCCAGGCCGCCGCCGCCGGTGATGGCCAGCGCCATGCGCGCGCCCTCGCGCGCCTCGCGCTCGCTGCGCCAGTAGCCGATCAGCAGGAACGAGGCGAGGCTGGTCAGTTCCCAGAACACCACCAGCAGGATCAGGTTGTCCGCCAGCACGATGCCCAGCATCGCGCCCATGAACAGCAGCAGGTACAGGAAGAAGCGGCGCGCCGGGTCCTCGTGGTGCAGGTAGTAGGCCGCGTACAGCACGATCAGCGCGCCGATGCCGGTGATCAGCGTGGCAAACAGCCAGGCCAGCCCGTCCATGCGGAAACCGAAGGCCAGGTTGAGCGCCGGCACCCAGTCCACTCGCCACCGCAGCACCTCGCCGGCGAAAACCGCCGGTGCGGCGGCCAGCGCCAGCGCCAGCCCCGCCAGCGCCACCGCGCCCGCCAGCGCCGCGCTGGCGCGGCGCGCCTGCGGCGGGACGACAGCCATCAGCAGCGCACCGGCAAAGGGCAGCAGAGCGAGGACGGCGGTCAGGGCGGGCGGGAAGTTCACGGCGAAGGCAGGCGGCAGGCGGGTGATGCGGCGAGTACTGCGGCAGGCGTAGAGGCAAGCATCCAGGCAAGCATCGAAGCAAACATCGGGGCAGAGCGCGCCTCTCGAACATCCGCTCCGGCACTCGCCCCGCCCTGCCGGCGCGGCGCAGCCGAAGCGCTGCACGCGGCGGGCGTCGAAGCTTAATCGCCCGCGGCCCCCGTACAAGCCGCAACCGGCTCAACCCCTCTTGCGCACCAGGACGGCAATGAGCGTCGCCAGCGTCAGCGGGATCACGAACACCAGCATGACGTTGGAGAACGCCGGCAGGGCATCGTGCTGTTGCGCCGCCAGGATCAGGTAGGCGACGTAGGCCGCGTAGTAGCCCAGGAACACCGCTCCCTCCCAGCGCGCGATCTCGCGGCCGGTGAAGAACACCGGCAGGCAGGCGACCGCCACCGCCAGCATGACCCAGAGGTCGAAGGTCAGCACCGACGGCGCCAGCGGCAGGCCGGCGGGTGCCACCAGACCCGCCAGCCCCAGGCAGCCGAGGATGTTGAAGGTATTGCTGCCGACCACGTTGCCGACCGCGATGTCGCGCTCGCCCTTGATGGCGGCGGTGATCGAGGTGGCGACCTCGGGCATCGAGGTGCCGGCGGCCACGATGGTCAGGCCGATCACCAGGTCGCTGACGCCAAGCGCCTTGGCGAAGGTGACGGCGGCGGTAACCAGCCAGTCGGAGCCCAGCACCAGCAGCACCAGGCCGGCGACCACCAGCGCCACCTGCACGGCCCAGTGGCGGTCCCAGGCGGCCGACCGCGGCAGTTCGGCGGTCAGCTCGGCCACCGCCTCCTGGGTCTGGCGGCGCGACTGCACGATGAGGAACACGGTGTAGACGACCAGCAGGCCGAACAGCAGGGCTGCGTCCAGGCGCGTCAGCCGGCCATCGAAGCCGAGCGCGATCAGCAGCAGCGAGGCGCCGATCATGATCGGCACCTCCTGCCGGATCAGTTGCACATGCACCACCAGCGGCACGATCAGCGCGCTGGCGCCGAGAATGAACAGCACGTTGAAGATGTTGCTGCCGACCACGTTGCCCACGGCGATGTCGGTCTGGCCTTCAAGGGCCGCGCCCACCGAGACCGCCACCTCGGGCGAGGACGTGCCGAAGGCCACGATGGTCAGGCCCACCACCAGCGGCGAGACGCCGAAGGACAGCGCCAGCGCCGAGGCCCCGCGCACCAGCAGGGAAGCACCGGCGACGAGGGCCGTCAGGCCGGCAAGAAAGAGCAGCAGGTTCATGACCGCGAAGATACCGCGAAGCCGCAAGGCCCGCGGGCTGCGGCCCGGGCGGTGAAAACCCGGCTTGCGCGCCCCGCCGCTACCGGAAAAACACGAAGGTCAGCAGCACGAACAGCGGCAGCAGGATGCCTCCGGACCACAGCATGTAGCCGAAGAAACTGGGCATCTGCACACCGCGCGATTCGGCCACCGCCTTGACCATGAAGTTGGGCGCGTTGCCGATGTAGGTGTTGGCCCCCATGAACACCGCGCCTGCCGACACCGCCACCAGGGTGGTGGTCAGCGAATGCATCAACAGCTGGGCATCACCGCCGGCCAGGTTGAAGAACACGAGGTAGGTAGGCGCGTTGTCGAGGAAACTCGAGAGCGCGCCGGTCAGCCAGAAGTACATCACGTTGTCCGGCCGGCCGGCGTCATCGCTGACCAGCGCGACCAGGGGCGCCAGCGCGCCCTGGCTGCCGGCGTTCAGGATCGCCAGCACCGGCACGATGGTCACGAAGATGCCGGCAAACAGCTTGGCCACCTCCTTCATCGGCCCCCAGTCGAAATGGTTGGCGGCGCGGATGGGGCGCGGCGTCAGGCCCAGCGACAGCACGATCAGCAGCACCAGCGCGGCATCGCGCAGCAGGCTCTGCAGGCCCACCGCGGTGCCGAGCAGGTTGAACTCGATGCCGGGCTTCCAGGCACCCGACACCAGTACCGCCAGCAGGATCAGCGGCCCGAACACGAGCAGGTTGATCCAGCCCTCGATGCGCAGCGGCGAGTCGGGCGTGGGGTCGTAGGCGAGCCGCTCTTCCTTGCGCCGGAAGTACCACGAGTCGATGAGGAAGAACAGCAGCAGCAGGACGAGGCTCGACAGCAGCATCGGCGCCAGCATGTGGCGCGTGGTCCAGAAGAAGTCCACGCCCTTCAGAAAGCCGAGAAACAGCGGCGGGTCTCCCAGCGGCGTCAGCGAGCCGCCGATGTTGGCCACCAGGAAGATGAAGAACACCACGACGTGGACCTTGTGCCGGCGCGCGTCGTTGGCGCGCAGCAGCGGGCGGATCAGCAGCATCGAGGCGCCGGTGGTGCCCATCACGCTGGCCAGGCCGGTCCCCGCCGCCAGGATGCCGGTGTTCACCAGCGGCGTGCCGTGCAGGTTGCCCCGAATGTGGATGCCGCCGGTGACGGTGAACAAGGCCGTCAGCAGGATGATGAACGGCAGGTACTCGGCAATCAGGGTGTGCAGCACCACCGACAGCGCCTGCGTCGGCCCGTACAGCGCCGCGAAGGGCAGCAGGAACGCCAGCGCACAGGCCGCCGACACTTTGCCGAAGTGGTGGTGCCAGAAACCCGGCGTCAGCAGCGGGCACAGCGCGATGGCCAGCAGGATTGCCGCGAACGGCAGCGCCCAGACGAGGCCGAGCGCCGTGGCGTCGAACCCGGCCGCCAGCACCTCGCCGCTGGCCAGGCCTGCGGACGCCGCGAGCGCCGATTGACGCCACCGTGACGCCCGTCGTGATGCCTTCATGTTCCCTCCCCGCCCTGAATGGCGCGACCGCGCGGTTCTACTGGGCGTGGTTGACGGCCGGCTGACGGCGGCGCGCCGGAGCGGTGACGCTGCGGAGGATCGGCGGCGCGCGGTTACTCGTCGCCGAGGACGATCAGGTGTACGCGGAACGGCCCGTGCGCCCCCAGCACGATGGTCTGCTCGATGTCGCCGGTGCGCGAGGGTCCGGAGACCATGTTCACGGCGCGCGGCATCATGGCCTCGACGCCGCCGCGTTCGGTCCGCATCAGCGCAAACGCGTCTTCCATGGTGGCCACGATGCGTGAGGCCGGCACCAGGGCGACGTGGGTATCGGGCAGCAGGTGCGTGGAGGCGTGTTCCTGCGGGCCGGACAGCAGCACCAGAGTGCCAGTCTCGGCCAGCGCGCAGAAGCAGCCGGTGATGCCCACCGGGTCGGCGCCCTGCGACTCGTCGCGCCGTGGCCGCCGCGCCTCGGCGCGGATGCCGGCACCGGCCCAGTCGAGGTCGGCCAGGGCGGGCCAGACGACCGCCTCGCGCGCAAGCCCCTTGTCGGCGAGGTAACGCGCCAGAGCCGCCGGCGCATCGGCGCGGTGCGCCACCTCGTCGACGGTGCTCGACATGCGCTCGGCGGCGGCGCGGAAGCGGATCCTGAGGTCGCCGCCGATGTCGGGTTGGGGGCCGCGAGGGTGCTCGGCGAGGTAGCGCTGCACGGCCGACTGCTCGTCGGGCGTGGGACCGGGCCCGCGCTTCTGGTGCTGGCGGATACGCTCGAATATGGCGGTGCGGGCGCGGCGGGTTTCCATCGTGATCCTCACTGGCGCGGCGGGCGCGTGTTGTTGCGCATGAACTCGGCGATGCGCGCCACGCCCTGCTCGATGGAACCCTCGTCGGTGGCGTACGAGAAGCGGATGTGCTGGCCGTCCCCGGCCACGCGCGGGCCGAAGTGGATGTCGGCCAGCACCGCCACGCCGGCCTCGTGCAGCAGTCGGCGGCGCAGCTCCTCCGAGTCGGCCGCGCCGATCAGCGCGCAGGCTTCGGTCACGTTAGGCCAGGCGTAGAAGGCGCCGCCGGGGCTGGCGCAGGAAAACCCCGGCACCTGGTTGAGCAGCCGCGCGATGAGGTCGCGCCTCGCAGCAAAGCGCGCGCGCATTGCCTCGGCCTCGTCCTGCGGGCCGTCGAGCGCCTGCACCGCTGCCCACTGGCTGACCTGGGCGGCACAGCTCTCCGTGTTGGTGATCCAGCGCGTGAAAACCGGTGCCAGCGTCCGGTTGGCGGCAAAGCCGATGCGCCAGCCGGTCATCGCGTAGGTCTTTGAGACGCCGTCGGCGATGATGGTGCGCTCCTGCATGTCCGGCAGCGCCGCGATCGACGTGAACTGGCCGTCGTAGACCAGCCGGCTGTAGATCTCGTCGGCGTAGACCCAGACCTGCGGATGCCGCCGCAGCACCTGGGCGATGGCCTCCAGGTCCGCCCGCGTCAGCAGCCCGCCGGTGGGGTTGTGCGGGGTGTTGAGGATGAGCAGCCGGGTCTTGGGCGAGATGCGCGCGGCCAGTTCGTCGGGATCGAAGGCAAACCGCCGGCTCTCGCGCAGCGGCAGGCCCACCGGGACGGCACCGAGCGCCATGCACTGCGACTCGTAGATCGGAAAGCCCGGCACCGGGAAGATGACCTCGTCGCCGGCGCCGTGGTCGGTGACGGAGGCGATGGCGTAGGCGATGAACGGCTTGGCGCCCGCCCCCACCACCACCTCGTCGGGGCCGATGGGGATGCCGCGCAGCCGGCTCATGGATGCCGCCGCCGCGGCACGCAGCTCGTCGATGCCGGCCGAGGGCGTGTAGCCGTGCTTGCCGCCGCGCACGGCCGCCACCGCGGCGTCCTGGATGAGCGTGGGCGTGGGAAAGTCGGGCTGGCCGATGCAGAACGAAACGATGTCGCGACCGGCCCGCAGCAGGGCGTTGACCTCCGCCAGCACGACGAAGGCATTCTCGGTGCCGAGGCTGGCGGCGCGGCGGGACAGGGCAAGCATGGACAGGCCTTTCGGCGTGCTGCGCGGGAAACACCCTGGATTCTAGTCGGCCGACCCGAGCCCGGTGCCGCGCCTACCAGCGCACGCGCAGCGTCGACTCGCTGATCTCGACCCCGAAGCCGCGCGTGCGAAGCATGTCGGCCAGGCGCACCATCTTCTCCGGCGCCATGGGGTCGTCGCGCGTCAGCTCCTTCCACGACACCAGGCAACGACTGGCGCCCTGCTCGGCATGCTCGGCGATGCGCGCCAGCGCGCGCGCCTCGTGCTGCTTGATGGCGTGCGCGCTCTCGGCGCGGGCGCGCCAATGGTGCGCCGCGGGTAGTGCGACTCCATTGGCCTGGATGGTGGCGGACCCCAGCTCGCGCGTGGCCGGCGCCGCGGCGCGCGAGTAGTCGAGCACCAGGTGCGACAGGATCACGTAGGGGGAGTTGGAATAGAGGTTATCGGTTCGGCCCGCGCTTTCGTCCTGCAACACCGAGCTGACGGAAAAGCCCAGTGCCATGAAGCGGCGGCAGCCCTGCGCCAGAACGTCGAACTTCTCCGCTTCGAGAAGGTCCACCAGCGCCTGGTCGTACAGCCGGCCGCGCGCCGCACCGCGGGCCGGCACCTGGATCGGCTCGAAGTCGATGCGCGCCGACGTCTCACCGGCATCGCTCGCCTTGACCAGCGGCGCGGCCGGGGCCTCGTTGACCAGCCGCAGCAGTGCGGCTGCCTTGGCGGCGCGCTGGCGCGCTTCGTCGGCGCTCGTCACCATGGGGGGCCCGACCTCAGTGTTTTAGTTCGAAGACCTGGCGAAGATATGCCAGGTAGGCCACGTCGTCGCACATGTTCTTATCCGGAGAGTCCGACAGCTTGGCCACCGGCTGCCCGTTACAGCGGACCATCTTGATGACGATCTGCAGCGGCGTGTAACCCAGGTCATTGGTGAGGTTGGTGCCAACACCGAACGCCAGCCGGGCCCGGCCGCGGAAGCGCGCGTAGAGCTCGATCACGCGCGGAAAGGTCAGCGCGTCCGACCATACCAGCGTCTTGGTGCGCGGGTCCACGCGGTTCTTCTCGTAGTGCGCAATCAGCCGCTCGCCCCATTCGATGGGGTCGCCCGAGTCGTGCCGCGCGCCGTCGAACAGCTTGCAAAAGTACATGTCGAAGTCGCGCAGAAAGGCCTCGAGCCCATACACGTCGGACAGCGCGATGCCGAGGTCGCCGCGGTACTCACGCGCCCAGGTCTCGAAGCCGAACACCTGCGAATCGCGCAGCCGCGGTCCCAGGGCCTGGCAGGCCTGCAGGTACTCGTGCGCCATGGTGCCCAGCGGAATCAGGCCATGCCTCATGGCGAACATCACGTTGCTGGTGCCGGCGAGGTTGTCGCCCAGATGCTCCTTGAGCACCTGGACCACTTCGTCGTGCCACTGGCACGAGAAACGCCGCCGCGTGCCGTAGTCGGCGATCTTCAGCGCCTCCACGCCGTCGCGCGCCAGCGACAGCTGCGGATCGCTGCGGATCAACGCGATCTTGGCGGCCAGACGACGTCGGCCCTCGGCCAGATCGGGGGCCCGCTGGGTGTTGCGGAAAAAAACCTCGTTGACGATGGCCAGCACCGGCACCTCGAACAGGATGGTGTGCAGCCAGGGCCCGCGGATCACGATCTCGATCTCGCCGGGGCGACCGCAGGCCGGCTCAACCGTGATGTACTTGGTGTTGAGCTGGAACAGGCCGAGAAAGTCGACGAAGTCGCTCTTTATGAAGCGCAGCCCGCGCAGGTAGTCCAGCTCGCGCTCGCCGAAGCGCAGCGTGCACAGCCGATCGATCTGCGCGCGGATCTCGTCGACGTGCGGCGTCAGATCGACGCCGGCGTTGCGGCACTTGAACCGGTACTCGACCTGCGCCCCAGGAAAGTGATGCAGCACCACCTGCATCATCGTGAACTTGTACAGGTCGGTATCGAGCAGGCTGGTGATGATCATGAATCGGCTTCAGATTTCGGGCGCCGGGATTCAGGGAGCCGGGCGCCTCGACCCTGGCTCCTGAAACCCGTTGGCCGAATCCTAACCAGCTATCGGTCAGAGCCCCAGCACCGACCGCACCGCGGCGGTCGGGTGCAGCAGGTCGCGCGGTGCCGCCTCGCCCACCACTTCCCCGCGCTCGATGAGCAGCGCCCGGTCGGCCGTCTGCGCCACGAAGCGCGCGTTCTGCTCCGACAGCAGCACCGCCACGCCCTGCGCCTTCAGCGCCTGCACCGCGAGCGCCAGCCGCGCCACCACCAGGGGCGCGATCCCCTCCGACGGCTCGTCCAGCAGCACCACCCGCGGTCCGGCCGCCAGGGTGCGCGCCACCGCCAGCATCTGCTGCTCGCCGCCGCTCATCTGCGCAGCCGGCCGGTCGAGCAGGTCGGCCAGATTGGGGAAGAGCTCGAGCAGTCCGTCGAGGTCGTATGGTCGGCCCTGCGCGCCAACCGTGAGATTCTGCTGCACCGTCAGGTCGGTGAAGATGCGCCGCTCCTGCGGCACGTAGCCCAGCCCCAGACGCGCCCGCTGGTGGGTCGGTAGACCGGCCAGCGACTGGCCCGCCAGTTCAACCGCGCCCTGCGCGCGCACCAGGCCCATCAGCGCGGCCAGCGTGGTCGACTTGCCGGCGCCATTGCGGCCGACCAATGCCAGGACCTCGCCCGGGGCGAGCGCCAGCGAGACGGCAAAGAGCGCCTGCGCGCGGCCGTACCACGCATCGAGCGCACCCACGCGCAGCGCCGGCCCGGCGTCCTGCGTGCTGGCCACGGAACTCATGGTGCAGCCGCCGCGTCGGCGCCGAAGTAGGCGGCCTGTGCGGCGGGGTCGGCGCGCACCTCGTCCGGCGTGCCGTCGGCGATCAGCCGTCCGCGCGACAGCACCAGCAGGCGCTGCGCGTAGCCGAACACCACGTCCATGCTGTGCTCGGTGAACAGCACCGTGAGACCGAGCTGCTCGACCTGGCCGCGCACCAGGTCCATCAGCGCAAAGCGCTCCGCCGCGGCCATGCCGGCCGTCGGCTCGTCCATCAGCAGCAGGCGCGGTGCGCCGGCCAGCGCGATGGCCAACTCCAGTCGCTTGAGGTCGGCGTAAGGCAGATCGGCCGCGGCGCGACGCGCCTGCTCGGCCAGGCCCACGCGCGCCAGCAGCGCGTCGGCCGGCGCGGCATCGAACGACGGCAGCGGCCGCCAGGGGTCGAGCTCGCGCCCGCCGTGAGCCGCCAGCGCCAGTTGCACGTTCTCGCGCACCGTAAGGGTTGCAAACGCCTGCGCGGTCTGAAAGGTGCGTGCAATGCCGATCGAGGCCCGGCGCGCCACCGGCACGCGGGCGAGGTCGCGGTCCTCGAACCGCACGGCGCCGGCATCGGCCGCATGCTGCCCGGCAATGACGCCGAACAAGGTGGTCTTGCCGGCCCCGTTGGGGCCGATCAGCGCGGTCATGCGCCCGGCTTCGAGACTGAAGCTCACGTGATCGACGGCGCGCACGCCGCCAAAAGTCTTCACCACGTCGGCCACTTCCAGCAGGCGCGAGGAACCGGCTTCGCGCGCCGCGCTCGGGGATTCGCCCTTGGGGCGGCCCGGCGGGCTCATGCCGCCCTCCTGCGTTCCAGCCGGGTGCGCAGGAAGCCGGTGATGCCCTGCGGAAACAGCAGCACCAACAGTACGATGGTCAGCCCGAGCACCAGCCGCCAGTGGTCGCTCGCGCGGGTGAGCTCCACGGCGAGCGTGTGGTAGGCCACCGCGCCGACCACCGGTCCGGCCAGCGTCTGCAGGCCACCCAGCAGCACCATCACCAGCGCATCGAGCGATTGCGCGATCGAAAGGGAGTTGGGGAACACCGAGCCCTTGTGGTGCGCGTTGAGCACACCGGCCAGCCCGGCGAACAGGCCGCCGGCAGCAAAGGCGGTCCACTGCACGCGCATGGCGCCGATCCCGCTGGCCTCGGCGCGCGCCGGCGCATCGCGCAGCGCGCGCAGCGCATAGCCGAACGGGGCCATCGCCGCCCGCCGCAGCAGCGCCAGGCTGAGCGTGGCCAGACCCAGGGTGAGCAGGAAGTAGGCCTCGCGGGTGGCCAGCCAGGCGGGCATGGCGGTGTCCCAGATGCCGAGGATGCCGTTGTCGCCGCCGGTGAACTCGATCCACTGGGTCGCGGCCGACCACAGGATCTGCGCGAAGGCGAGCGTCAGCATGGCCGCGTACACGCCGCTGGCGCGCAGCACGAACCAGCCCGACACGATGGCGCCGGCCAGCGCCAGAAGCGGCCCCAGAACCAGGTTGGCCAGCAGGGGCGTCTCCAGATACTTCACCCCGAGCGCAGCCCCGTAGGCCCCCAGGCCGAAGTAGGCAGCGTGGCCGAAGGAGGTGATGCCGCCCAGCCCCATGAAGAAGTGCAGGCTCGCCGCGAACACCGCCAGGATCGCGATCTCGGTCAGGATGACGAGCCAGTAGTCGCTGGCCCACAGGGGCGCGCAGGCCGCCGCGGCCAGGGCGATGGCGGCAACCGCCTTCAGCCGGGCGTCGGCCGCGATGAACGGCGCGTGCGCCTGGCTGCGCGCGGGCTGCGCCACCTCCGGCCGTCCGAGCAGGCCGTGCGGCCGCGCAATCAGCACCAGCGCCATCGCCACGAAGGCCAGCACCAGCGACGACTGCGGCAGCAGCCAGATGCCGAAGGCGTGCAGCAGGCCGATCAGTACCGCCGCCAGGGCGGCGCCGCTGATCGAACCCAGGCCGCCCACCACCACCACGACAAAGGCTTCGACGATCACCGCCAGATCCATCTGCAGGTTGACCGACTCGCGCGGGATCTGCAGCGCGCCCGCCAGCCCGGCGAGGAAGCTGCCCAGCGCGAACACCGCCGTGAACAGAAGCCGCCGGTTCACGCCGAGCGCGGCGGCCATGTCGCCGTCCTGCGTGGCGGCGCGCACGTTCAGTCCCCAGCGGGTGCGGTTGAACACCCACCACAGCACGCCGTACACCAGCGGCCCGGCCGCCAGCACCACCAGCGACCACTGCGGCACGAAGGCGCCGGCCAGCTCCACCGCCCCGCCCAGTCCGGGCGCGCGCGGCGCAAACAGCTCCTCCGGCCCCCAGATCCACAGGGCGAGGTCCTGCACCACCAGCACCACCCCGAACGTGGCCAGCAGCTGGAAGATCTCGGGCGCGGCGTAGATTCGCCGCAACACCAGCACCTCGATCAGCACCCCGATCAGCGCCACCACCAGCGCCGCCAGCAGCAGCCCGCCGAAGAAGGCCGCCGGCGTGCGAGGCAACTCGCTGGTGATGGAGTAGGCGAGATAGGCGCCCAGCATGAACAGTGAACCGTGCGCGAAGTTCACCACCCGCGTGACGCCGAAGATGATGGTCAGCCCCGCAGCGACCAGAAAGAGGGTCGAGGCGTAGGCCAGGCCGGTCAGCAGTTGCGCAAGGACGATCTCGAACATCGAGTCAACACTATCAGGCCCGGACCGGGGCGGCCGGCGGTAGCGCGCGCTGGCGCGGCCCGGGCGGGCCTGTGCGACGCGATGCCGAGCCGGCGGGACGGGCAGAAGCGGGGGCGGCGACACACGTTGCAGGCCGCGGTTCAGGCTGCCTTCTTGCCGTGGTTCGGACGCGGTTCAGACGCCGCCCAGGCCGCGCCTCGCAGCTCAGTCGCGGCCGAGGCCGCGGTTTGCCGCAGTCCAGCCACGTTCAGCCCGCGCCTGAAGCCGCGCTTCAGTGCGCGCGGCCCGTACCTCGGGGATGGTCCCACCCCACCTGGTGCGCCCATCCACGGTCGCTACCGTGGCGTGGGCACTGCGGCGCCATGGCCGCGCCAACGCCGCAGGGTCGGCGCCATCGCCGCTCAGCTCATCGCCTCCGGCGGCCGGCGCTTGCGCACCTCGGCGTCCGTTGGCAGGTACCGGGCGCCGTCGGCATAGCGCCACTGCACCATGGTGCCCCGGCCGTCGCGCAGGTCGAGCTTGCCGACGTAGGCGCCCATGGTGGACTGGTGATCGACCGCGCGGAACACCGCCGGGCCGAACGGCGTCGAGAAACTGAGCCCGCGCAGCGTGCCGATCAGCCTCTCGGTCTCCACCGACCTGGCGCGCGTGATGGCGGCCGCGAGCGCCTGCATCATCGCGTAGCCGACCACCGAGCCGAGCCGCGGGTAATCGTTGTTCTTCTTGAAGTAGGCATTGAAGAACTGCGCGTGCTCCGGCGTCTTGATCTGGTCCCACGGATAGCCGGTGACGATCCAGCCGCGGGGCGTCTCCTCGCGCAGCACGTCGAGGTACTCCGGTTCGCCCGACAGCAGGCTTACTACCGGCACGCGCGGGAACACCCCGCGCAGGTTGCCCTCGCGCACCAGCCGCGCCAGATCGGCACCGAAGGTGACGTTGAAAATGGCCTCGGGTCGCGCCGCCAGGACGGCCTGCAGCGTGCTGGCGGCCTCGAGCCGATTCAGCGCTGGCCACTGCTCGGCCACGAACTGCACGTCCGGCCGCGCCGCCTGCAGCAGCGCCTTGAAGCTCGCCACAGCGCTTTGGCCATACTCGTAGTTGGGCGCGATCGTGACCCAGCGCTTGGCCGGCAGCCTGGCCGCCTCCTCCACCAGCATCGCGCTCTGCATGTAGGTGCTGGCGCGCAGGCGGAAGGTGTAGCGGTTGCCCTTGTCCCAGACCAGTGCGTCGCTCAGGGGCTCGCTCGCCAGGAACAGCACCTTGCTGCGCAGCGCATAGTCGGCCACCGCCAGCCCCACGTTGGACAGGAAGGTGCCGGCCAGCAGATCCACCTTCTCGCTGGTCACCAGCTCGGTGGCATGACGGATCGCGTCGTCGGGGCGGCCCGCGTCGTCGCGCGCCACCACCTCCACCGGCCGGCCGAGCAGGCCGCCGGCTTCGTTGATCTGCTCGGTCGCCAGCTCCCAGGCCTTGCGGTAGGGCACCAGGAACTGCGGGATCGTCGAGTAGCTGT
Organism: Burkholderiales bacterium; assembly: GCA_020248865.1. Classification (GTDB taxonomy): domain Bacteria; phylum Pseudomonadota; class Gammaproteobacteria; order Burkholderiales; family Burkholderiaceae_F; genus JALHMQ01. Next base: position 41,528 of record JADCGS010000012.1, read on the forward strand.
TGATCTCGCCGATGCGAATCGGCCGGCCGCTCGGCTTGCCGGCCTGCGGGCGCGCCGCACCGGGCAGCAGCGCGGCGGCACCCGCGGCGGCAGTGGCGACGGCCAGGTGTCGGCGACGCGGCGATACGCTCATCATGTCCTCGCTGGCGGTGCGGCTGCACGCAGGATGGCGTGACGCACCGCGATAGAATACCGGTTGTCGATCACCTGCCTTTCGCCGGGCCTTGCGGGCTCTGCGACCTCCGACCATGACCCATGTCGTCACCGAGTCGTGCATCAAGTGCAAGTACACCGACTGCGTCGATGTCTGTCCGGTCGACTGCTTTCGCGAGGGGCCCAACATGCTGGCGATCGACCCCGACGAGTGCATCGACTGCGCCGTGTGCATTCCCGAGTGCCCGGTCAATGCCATATACGCCGAGGAAGACGTGCCCGAAGACCAGCGCCGGTTCATTCCGCTGAACGTGGAGCTCGCCAGGGGCTGGCCTTCCATCACACGCATGAAGCCGCACCCAACCGATGCGGACGAGTGGAAGGACGTGCGCGACAAGCTGCAGTACCTGGAGCGTTAGGGCTGCCGCCGGGCTGCGCGCCACGCGCCGCGTGCCCCGCCCCGGCGCCGCGGCCGCCGGTCCGCAGGTCAGGTTGCGACTTCGGCGCTACGCGAGAGCGGTGTGCACGCATGCCACCGATCGCGTGACGCCCACAACACAATGACCGACAAGTTCACCGCCGAACGGATCCTCTGGATCCACCCCTGGGCGCCCAACCTCTTTTCCTTCCGCATCTCCCGCCACGCGGGCTTTCGCTTCCTGCCGGGACAGTTCGCGCGCCTGGGCGTGGCCAAGCCGGACCCCGACAACCCGAAGAACCCGACGGGCGAGCGCATCGTCTGGCGCGCCTACTCGGTGGCCTCGGCCGACTACGACGAGCACCTCGAGTTCTATTCCATCGTGGTGCCCGGCGGCGAGTTCACCTCGGAGCTGGCGCGCCTGAAGGTTGGCGACACGGTGTACTGCGAGAAGACGAGCTACGGCTTCCTCACCACCGACCGCTTCGAGTGCGGCCGCGACCTGTGGCTGCTGTCCACCGGCACGGGACTGGCGCCCTTCCTCTCGATCCTCTGGGACCCGCGCGTCTGGGACAGCTACGAAAACCTGCTTGTCGTGCACAGCGTCCGCTGGCCCAACGAGCTCGCCTATGCCGACACCATCGCCGCGTTCCGCCGCCACGAGCACTTCGTGGCCATGGGCCACAAGCTGCACTACCTGCCGGTGGTGACTCGGGCAGCGTGGCCGGGGGCCCTGCAAGGCCGCATCCCGGCTCTGATCGAGTCCGGCGCGCTGGAACGCGCCGCCGGCATCGGGCTGGATCACGACCGCTCCCGGATCATGATCTGCGGCAACCCGGACATGGTCGACGACACGCGCAAGCGCCTGACGGCCATGGGTTTCGCGATGTCCCGGCGCGGCCGGCCCGGCCACATGGCGGTGGAGAACTACTGGTAGCCGGCCCGAAGCGGTCCGCCGCCACCCCAAAGGCACGGTTTATTTTCGTAAGGCCACCGTGCGCGGCGGGTCAAGATACACTCTCGGCGGCGGAACGCGCCGCCTTGATCATCACGGGCGACCGGCGCCGGAGAGGACCGAGTGCTCTACCACCTGCACGAATGGCAGCGGAAGTTCCTGAATCCGCTTTCCGTCTGGGCCAACGCCACGTCCGAGCTGTTCTCGTCGCCGTACAGCCCGCTGTCGTACACCCCGTTCTCGCGCCGTCTGGCGGCCGGCTACGACCTGCTGCACCGGCTCGGCAAGGAGTACGACAAGCCGGCCTTCGGCCTGGACACCACCACCGTCGGCACGCGCGAGGTGGCGGTGATCGAGGAAGTGGTCCTGGACAAACCATTCTGCAAGCTGCTGCACTTCAAGCGCATGCTGCCCGCGGGGCTGGCGGCGCACGGCAAGGACCCCCGGGTGCTGATCGTGGCGCCGCTGTCGGGCCACCACGCGACCCTGCTGCGCGACACCGTGCGCGCCATGCTGCCCGACCACGACGTGTACATCTCCGACTGGGTCGATGCCCGGCTGGTGCCGCTGTCGCATGGGCCGTTCCACCTCGACGACTACGTTGCCTACGTGACCGAGTTCATCCAGTTGCTCGGGCCCGACGTGCACGTGATCTCCGTGTGCCAGCCCACCGTGCCGGTGCTGGCCGCGATCTCGCTGATGGCTACGCACGCCGACCCGTGCCTGCCGCGCAGCATGACCATGATGGGCGGGCCGATCGACAGCCGGCGCAATCCCACGCAGGTCAACGCGCTGGCCCAGCGCAAGGACTTCGCCTGGTTCGAGAACAACGTGATCTTCAAGGTGCCCTCGCAGTACCCGGGCTACCTGCGCAGCGTCTACCCGGGCTTCCTGCAGCACGCCGGCTTCGTGGCCATGAATCCCGACCGCCACATGAATTCGCACTGGGACTACTACCTCGACCTCGTCAAGGGCGACCAGGACGACGTCGATGCGCACCGCCGCTTCTACGACGAGTACAACGCGGTGCTGGACCTGCCGGCGGATTACTACCTGGACACCATCCGCATCGTGTTCCAGGAGCACCGTCTGCCCAACGGTACCTGGGTGGTCAAGGGCACCCGGGTGGCGCCGGAGGACATCCGCTCGGTCGCCCTGTTTACCATCGAAGGCGAACTGGACGACATCTCGGGCAGCGGCCAGACGCAGGCGGCGCACGACCTGTGCGTCAACGTCCCGCCGGCCAAGCAGAAGCACCTGACGGCCATCGGGGTGGGCCACTATGGAATCTTCTCCGGTCGCCGCTGGCGCGAGATGATCTACCCGCAGATCCGCGAGTTCATCCGCGCGCACGCGTAGGCGTCCGGATCTGGCTCGACTTCACGCGGCCGACCGCCGCGTGGCAACCCCGATCGCCGTATCGCTCTGCTCGTCACCGGCTTACGCCCGGGCGTTGCGGGCAGCGCCGGTGCGCCCGGAGCGGCCCGCGATCTGCCCGCGATCTGCGCGCGGCCCGCGATAATCGCCGCCGTGACTGCCCCTGCCCCGCCCCCGGCCGGTTCTCTGGCCGACCGCATCGACGCCCTGCTGCCCCAGACCCAGTGCACCCAGTGCGGGTTTGCCGGCTGCCGCCCCTACGCCGAGGCCATCGCGGCCGGCGCGGCCGCGATCAACCAGTGCCCGCCCGGCGGCGCGGCCGGCATCGTGCGGCTGGCCGATTTACTGGGCTGCGACGTGCTGCCGCTGAACCCCGCCCACGGCACCGAGAAGGCCCTCACGGTGGCAGTGATCGACGAGTCGTTGTGCATCGGCTGCACCTTGTGCATCCAGGCCTGCCCGGTCGATGCCATCGTCGGCGCCGCCAAACGGATGCACACCGTGCTGTCGGCCCACTGCACCGGTTGCGACCTGTGCGCGGCCCCCTGCCCGATGGACTGCATCGCGATGGTGCCGGTGCAGCCGGAGCGCAGCTGGACCCCCGCCGACGCGGATGCCGCGCGCGCGCGCTTCGAGGCGCGCCGGCGGCGCCTGGCGTGCGCCGCCCGCGAGCGCGACGAGCGGCTGGAGGCCCGGGCGCTCGCCAAGCTCGACGAGATCGAGTCGCGCGACGATCGGGCGCAGCAGGAGATCGAGCGCAAGAAGTCCGCGGTGCGGGCGGCCATCGAGCGGGCGCGGGCGCGGCGCCAGGCGGCCGCCCAAGGAGGACAACCCCAATGAGCTCCGACGCATGAACCCCGCCAAACGCCGCGCCATCTTCGAGACCTTGCGCGCCGCCAATCCCGAGCCCACGACCGAGCTCGAGTACCGCACGCCCTTCGAGTTGCTGGTTGCCGTCGTGCTGTCTGCGCAGGCCACCGACAAGAGCGTGAACCTGGCCACGCGCAAGCTGTTTGCCCACGCCAATACGCCGGCGGCCGTCGCCGCGCTCGGCGAGGATGGGTTGATTCCATATATCCAGACCATCGGCCTGTTCCGCACCAAGGCCAGGAACGTGGCCCGGCTGTGCCAGCTCCTCGTCGAACGGCACGGCGGCCGGGTGCCGCAGGATCGAGAGGCACTCGAGGCGCTGCCCGGCGTCGGCCGCAAGACCGCCAATGTGGTGCTGAACACCGCCTTCGGTGAGCCGACGATTGCCGTCGACACCCACATCTTCCGCGTCTCCAACCGCACCAAGATCGCCCCCGGCAAGGACGTCGACGCGGTGGAGCACAAGCTCATGAAGTTCGTCCCCGAGGAGTTCCGCCAGGACGCACACCACTGGCTGATCCTGCACGGACGCTACGTCTGCAAGGCACGCACGCCCGAATGCTGGCGCTGCACGATTGCGCCCTGGTGCGAGTACCGGCCCAAGACCAGGTCGCCCGGGTCGCGCGCGGCCAAGCGGCAGCAAGCGCTCGTCTGATGTTCAACCCGAGCCGCGACGACGTGCGCCGCTTCTTCTGCGAAGCCTGGCGCAAGCGCCGGGCGGGCGAGGTCGTCACGCCGCTGGAAGGCCAGGCGCTCAAGTGGGTCGATCGCCACCCCGAGTACCACGCCCTGCTCGGCGATCCGGAGGCCGCCATCGGTGCCGACTTTGCCATCGACCGCGGCCAGAGCAACCCCTTCCTGCACCTGTCCATGCACCTGGCGATCGAAGAGCAGCTCGCCATCGACCAGCCGCCGGGCATCCGCGCCCTGTTCCAGCAGCTGGCCGCGCAGGCCGACGAGCACGCGGCCCAGCACCAGACCATGGAATGCCTGGGTCGGGTGCTGTGGGAGACGCAGCGCGGCACCCTGCCCGCCGACGCAGGGAGCATCAACGACGCCTACCTGGGCTGCCTGCAGCGGCAGCTCGGGCTCGCCCGATCCGCGTGATCCCCTGCGCGCAGTCCGCACCGCGATGCCCGGCGAACGCCGGGCGGGAGTCGTTCGATGAGCAAGCATCGCCGTGAACCGCGCTCGCTCGGCCCCTGCCCGATGTGCGGGCGCGAGATGATCGACGACGGTGCCTCGGTCAACGAGCACCATCTGGTGCCCAGAAGCCGCGGCGGCAAGGAAACCACCCACCTGCACCGCATCTGCCACGCCAAGCTGCACAGCCGCTGGACCGAAAGGGAACTGGCCGAGCGCTACAGCAGCATCGAGGCGATCCTGGTCGACGAGGAGATCGCCCGCTTCGTGGCCTGGGTGCGCAAGAAGCACCCGCAGTACTACGACCGTACGCGCCGCTCGGCCAGCAAGGGCCTGCGCCAGGCGTGAGGGGAAGGCAGGCCGCCGCGCTTGCCAGCAAAACGGGGCGCCGCGGCGCCCCGATCTTGCCGCGTGCAGCGTGCCGCCTAGCGACGATGCGACAGCGGGCCGTCCAGGGACTGCAGGTAGGCCGAGATATTCTGGATGTCACGCCGCGACAGCGGCTTGGCCAGCGCGGCCATGATCGCGTTTCTGCGCTCGCCGGACTGGTACTTGACCAGCGCGATGGCGAGGTAGTCGGCGTACTGGCCGGCGAGGATCGGATAGCTCGGGTCGGTGGGCGACTTGGCGTCGGCACCGTGACAGGATGCGCACTGGGCGGAGTAGATCTTGGCGCCGGCGTCGCGGTCGGCCGCCTGCACGTTGACGGCGGCCAGCGCCAGGCCGATGGCGGCTGTGAACTTCGGCAGGGGCTGCAGCAGGGATTTGCGCATCGTCATCCTCACTTGGCCGCCACGGTGGCGCCAGCGCCGCGGGCGGCGTAGTAGGCGGCGACCTCGGCGATCTCCTTGTCGGACAGGCCGCCAGCGATTGCGCGCATGGTCGGATGACTGCGCTCACCTTTCTTGTAGGCCTGCAACGCAGCCTCGATGTACTTGGCGCTCTGGCCGGAGATCATCGGGACGCGGTAGACGCGCGGGAAGGAGGCCTGGTAGCCGGGGATGCCGTGGCAGCCGGTGCACGTGGAGATGTTGTCCCTGACCGAACGGTCCGGCGCGGGAGAGGCCGGCTGTGCCAGCGCGGCCAGCGGCAGCGCCAGCAACACTGCAGCCGAGGTGAGCCCAAGACGCTTCATCGAGATTCCAGGGGAAGGAGCGAACTGCGTTGCGCGGCGCCGGCTGCAGCGGGGGCCCTCACTCACCGGGGGCCGAAGTGTGTTCCCGGCATCGCACGATTGAAGCGGATTCTATCTCAGGCGCGCTCGGCCACCATGCGGGAAAAGCCTTGGCGCCGGCAGGGCGCCTGCGCATCCACGGGCATCCGACAGCGCGCCGCTGCGACCGATCGCCGCCCTTATATACTGGCTTGACGATCTTCCCTGCGGCCCGCCATGCGCTTTGCCGGCTCCGAGTCCTACGTCGCCACCGACGACCTCAAACTCGCTGTCAACGCGGCGCTGACCCTGCAACGTCCCCTGCTCATCAAGGGCGAGCCGGGCACCGGAAAGACCATGCTGGCCGAGGAGGTCGCGCGGGCGCTGAACCTGCCGCTGCTGGCCTGGCACGTCAAGAGCACCACCAAAGCCCAGCAGGGGCTGTACGAGTACGACGCGGTCAGCCGGCTGCGCGACTCGCAGTTGGGCGACGAGCGCGTCAGGGACATCCACAACTACATCGTCCAGGGCGTGCTGTGGCAGGCATTCACCAGCGACTCGCCCACGGTGCTGCTGATCGACGAGATCGACAAGGCCGACATCGAGTTTCCCAACGACCTGCTGCGCGAACTCGACCGCATGGAGTTCTACGTCTACGAGACGCGCCAAACCATCCGCGCGCGTCACAAGCCGTTGGTGGTCATCACCAGCAACAACGAGAAGGAGCTGCCTGACGCCTTCCTGCGCCGCTGCTTCTTCCACTACATCCGCTTTCCGGACAAAGAGACGATGCAGGCCATCGTCGACGTGCACTTTCCGGGGCTGCGCAAGGAGCTGCTGGCCCACGCGATGGCGGTGTTCTTCCAGGTACGCGAGCTGCCGGGCCTGAAAAAGAAGCCGTCCACCTCGGAGCTGCTCGACTGGCTCAAGCTGCTGGTGGCCGAGCAGATCCCGGCGGCAGCCCTGCAGTCCGGGGACGACAAGCTGTTCGTCCCGCCGCTGGCCGGCGCGCTGCTGAAGAACGAGCAGGACATGCACCTGTTCGAGCGGCTGGTGTTCATGGCGCGGCACAACCGTTAGGGCGAACCGCGACCACCCGCTCCACGGCACTCCGCCGACCGCCCCGCTCCGCTCCCCCCGCCTGCGACGAACCCATGCGAACGCCCGAGCCCGTCACCCTGTTTGGCCGTCAGGTGCGGCTGGAGCCGATGCACGCCGACCACGAGCCCGGACTGCAGGAGGCGGCCGCCGACGGCGAACTTTGGCGGTTGCGCGTCACCTCGGTGCCCGAGCCGGAACAGACCGCCATGTATATCGCCAACGCCCTGATGGGCCAGCAGGACGGCATCATGCTGCCCTTCGTGGTGCGGCTGACTTCGACCGGCAAGCTGATCGGCAGCACCCGGTATCACGACATCCTGCCGGACGTGGACCGCGTGGAGATCGGCTACACGTGGTACGCACAGAGCCTGCAGCGCACCGCCGTCAACACCGAGTGCAAGCTGCTGCTCATGACCCACGCCTTCGAGGCGCTGGGCTGCGCGGTGGTGGGTCTGCGCACCGACAACTTCAACTTCGCCAGCCAGCGCGCCATCGAGCGCCTGGGTGCCCGCAAGGACGGCGTGGTCCGCCACAACGCCCGCCGCCGCGACGGCACCGTGCGCGACACGGTGATGTACAGCATCGTGGCCGGCGAGTGGCCCGAGGTGAAGGCGCAGCTGCAGTGGCAGCTCGAGCGGCCCCGGTGCTGATCGGCTTCTTTTTCCACCTGCGCGCGGCCCGGCTGCCCGTCAGCATCAAGGAGCTGCTCACGCTGCTCGAGGCGCTCAAGCAGGACGTGATCGCGCCTTCGCTCGACGAGTTCTACTTCCTGGCGCGCACCACCCTGATCAAGGACGAGACGCAGTTCGACAAGTTCGACCGCGCCTTTGGCGAGTTCTTCAAGGGGCTGCCACCGACGACCGGTCTGTTCAAGGACATTCCGGACGAGTGGTTCCGCAAGGCGCTGGAGCGCGAGTTCAGCGCCGCGGAACTGGCCCGGCTGGAGAAGCTCGGCTTCGACCGGCTGATGGAGGAGTTCCGCAAGCGCCTGCAGGAGCAGGACGGCGCCCACCACGGCGGCAACAAGTGGATCGGCACGGGCGGCACCTCGCCCTTCGGCGCCGGCGGCCGTCATCCGGAAGGCATTCGCGTCGGCGGGGAGTCGGCCGGCGGCAAGAGCGCCATCAAGGTGTGGGAGGCGCGCGCCTACCGCGACTACGACGACGAGGTGGAACTGGGCACGCGCAACATCAAGGTCGCCCTGCGCCGCCTGCGCCGCTTTGCGCGCGAAGGCGCCGAGCTCGAGCTCGACCTGCCCGACACGATCGAAAGCACCGCCCGCAATGCCGGCTGGCTCGACATCAAGATGGTGCCGCAGCGGCACAACACCGTGAAGGTGCTGATGCTGCTGGACGTCGGCGGCACGATGGACGAGCACATCCAGCGCGTGGAGGAACTGTTCTCGGCTGCCAAGAGCGAGTTCAAGCACCTGGAGTTCTACTACTTCCACAACTGCCTGTACGAGCGGCTGTGGCGCAACAACCGGCGCCGCCACGCGGAGAAGTTCGACAGCTGGGACGTGCTGCGCAAGTACAACGCCGACTGGCGGCTGATCTTCGTCGGCGACGCCACCATGAGCCCCTACGAGATCCTGCAGCCGGGCGGCAGTGTGGAACACAACAACGCCGAGGCCGGCGCCATCTGGCTGCAGCGCTTCGCGCAGCACTTCCCCAGGCACGTCTGGATCAACCCCGAGCCCGAAGGACTGTGGCAGTACCGCCAGTCGATCGGCGTGATCCAGCAGATCCTCGGCGGGCGCATGTTCCCGCTGACGCTGGATGGGCTGACGCGCGGCATGCGCCAGTTGACCAAGTGACGCGGTCGTCAAAGAGCAAGAGGCGCAGCCTCGCAGCGACTGGGACCGAACGCGTCAGCCCCGCGCAGGGGGGGATCCTCAGCCGCGCCGGCGGCGACCTCAGCGGCGCGCAGCGCCCCTCATTTCGCCTCTGCCCAACTGCAACGGCCCTTGCCGCGTTGCGGACGACGGACGCCTTTACGCTCCGTACGGCCTTTGCACCCGCACCGCAGCCGCGCTGCGGCTTACCTCGACTCCGCTCTCACCGGCGGCGGGCACTCGTGATCGAAGCGAGTCCCACCGCCCGGTCGGGCCGGCGCAGCGCATGCGGCGCGAGCGACGCAGCGTGGGGCGGCTCGCGCAGCGGTGCTCTTGGCGGCGGTCCCGCACCTTGATCGGCTGGCGGGCCAGGGACGCCGCGCCGAGCGGCGCTTCCTCCACCGAACCGTCGGCCCCGATCGAAACTGCAGGCCCGCAAGGCGGGCGGCCTGCCGGGACGATCGCCGCCGAGCCCCGCGGAGTCGAGCTGCCCCGCGCTGCGGCGCGGATTCGGAGTGCCCGGTCAGCGCGGCGGCAACCGCGCCGGCCACTGTCCTGCCAGGTGAAGCTGCAGCCAGTGAATGCCAACGATGGTCTTCACATCGGTAATGCGGCCATCGACGATGGCCGCCAGCAGGTCGGGCACGCTGGCGCTGAACACCTCGATCACCTCGCCCGCATCGGTGCGCGCGCCTTGCTGGCTCAGGCCGCGCGCCACGAACACCTCGATCTTCTCGTCGCAGTAGCCGATGGCGTTGTGAAAGCCGCCGAGATAGGCCCAGTCGCTCGCCACGTAGCCGGTTTCCTCGAGCAGCTCGCGCTGCGCGCAGGCGAGCAAGCCCTCGCCCGGATCGATCTTGCCCGCCGGCAACTCGATGAAGCTGCGCCGTAGCGGGTAGCGGTACTGGCGCTCGATCACCACGGCGCCGTCGTCGAGCAGCGGCACCATCATCACCGCGCCGGGGTGGCGCAGGTACTCGCGCGTCGCTTCGTGCCCGTCCGGACAGCGCACGCGATCCTGATACACGTGAAGGAAGCTGCCCTGCCAGGCACGCCGCGCGTCGAGTGTCTGCTCCGCGAGCGGGTCGGGGTCGGGAGCGGACGGCAGGCCCACGCGACCGCCCTAGCCGCCGAGCGTCTTGATCATCGCATTGGCGCACAGCGCCAGCAGGTACTGCGGCACGATGCCCAGCACGATCACGGCCAGGCCGTTGGCCGACAGCGCGATCCGCATGTCGGGGGCGGCCACCAGCGGACGCAGGTCCGACGGTTCCTCGAAGTACATCGTCTTGACCACCCGCAGGTAGTAGTACGCGCCGATCAGCGAGAACCCGATCGCGATGATCGCCAGCCACAGCATCCCGGTGGTGATGCCGTTGCCGAGCAGCGCCTGCAGCACGACCAGCTTGGCATAGAAGCCCATGGTGGGCGGTATGCCCGCCAGCGAAAACATCATCAGCAGCATGACGAAGGCAAACCACGGGCTGCGCTTGTTCAGGCCGCGCAGGTCGGCGATCTGCTCGGCCTCGAAGCCCTGCCGCGCCAGCAGCAGGATGATGCCGAAGGTGCCGAGCGTGGTCAGCGCATAGGTGATCACGTAGAACATGGCCGCGCTGTAGGCATTGACCGTGCTCATGGTGCTGCCCCCGACCACGCCGGAGAGCATGGCCAGCAGCATGAAGCCCATCTGCGCGATGGTCGAGTACGCGAGCATGCGCTTCAGGTTGGTCTGCGCCACCGCGGTCAGGTTGCCGATCACCAGCGAGCCCACCGCCAGCACGATCAGCATCTTCTGCCAGTCGACCGCGATGTTGAGCAGGCCCTCGACCAACAGACGGAAGGCGATCGCAAAGGCCGCCAGCTTGGGGGCGGAGCCGATGAACAGCGTTACCGGCGTCGGCGCGCCGTGATAGACGTCCGGCACCCACATGTGGAACGGCACCACGCCGAGCTTGAAGGCCAGGCCGGCGACCACGAACACCGTGCCCAGAACCAGCGCGGCGCGGCTGGCCACCTGCCCGCTGGCGATGTTGCGCGCCAGCTCGTTGATGTCGAGCGTGCCGGTGGCCCCGTAGAGCATCGACATGCCGTACAGCAGGAAACCCGAGGCGAGCGCGCCGAGGACAAAGTACTTCATCGCCGCCTCGGTGGCGCGCGCGTCGTCGCGCCGTAACGCGATCAGCGAGTACAACGACAGCGCCTGCAGCTCCAGCCCGAGGTAGATGACGAGCAGATTGTTGGCGGAGATCATGACGAAGATGCCGAGCAGGCAGAACAGCGCCAGCGCGAACAATTCGCCCTTCCAGATGCCACGGTCGCGTGCGTAGCCCTGCGCGTAGACCAGCATGGTGGCCACGCACAGTGCGCTGAAGATCTTCAGCACGCTGGCCATCGGATCGGTGACGTACATGCCGCCAAAGGCGTACTGCACGAGATCGTTGGCAAAGAAGAACCAGCAGATGGCCGCCACCAGCACCAGCGCGGCCAGGGTCAGGCCGTAGGTCAGGTTGCGCCGCTCGTCAGGGATGAAAAGATCCGCCAGCAGGATGAAGCAGGCGCAGGCCAGCAGCGCAATCTCGGGCGCGGCGGCAAAGAGGTTAAGCGATTCCATGGGCGTCCCGGCCTCGACTTCACTGCTGCGCTGCGACCGCGGCCGGCAGCTTGGATTGCGCCACGTGCTGCAGCAGCTCGGCCACCGACACGTGCATCAGGTCGGTGAAGGGCTTCGGATACAGCCCCATGGCCAGCACGCAGGCCGCCAGCAGGCAGAGCGCCAGCGCCTCGCGGCCGTTGATGTCGGTGAGCTCGCGCACCCGCTCGTTGGCGATGTCGCCGAAGATCACGCGCTTGTACATCCACAGCGAATAGGCCGCCCCGAGAATCAGGGTGGTGGCGGCGATGGCGCCGATCCAGAAGTTGTACTTGACCGCGCCGAGGATGACGTAGAACTCGCCGACGAAGCCGCTGGTGGCCGGCAGACCGCAGTTGGCCATTGCGAACAGCATCATGAAGGCGGCGAACTTCGGCATCGTGTTGACCACGCCGCCGTAGTCGGCGATGTCGCGGCTGTGCATGCGGTCGTACATCACGCCGATGCACAGGAACATGGCGCCCGAGATGAAGCCGTGGCTCACCATCTGCACGATCGCGCCCTCGACGCCGATCTGGTTGAAGATGAAGAAACCGAGCGTGACGAAGCCCATGTGGGCGATCGAACTGTAGGCCACCAGCTTCTTCATGTCGGTCTGCACCAGCGCCACGAAGCCGATGTAGACCACCGCAATCAGCGACAGGGCGATGATGAACCAGGCCAGCTCCTGCGCCGCGTCGGGCGTGATCGGCAGGGAGAAGCGCAGGAAGCCGTAGGCGCCGAGTTTCAGCATGATCGCCGCCAGCACGATCGAGCCGCCGGTGGGCGCCTCGACGTGCGCGTCCGGCAGCCAGGTGTGGACCGGCCACATCGGCACCTTGACCGCAAAGGCGGCAAAGAAGGCGAGGAAAAGCAGCACCTGCGCCGTGAGCCCGATCTTCACGTGGTGCCAGGCAAACAGGTCGAAGCTGCCGCCGCTCACGTAGTACAGGTAGATGAGCGCAATCAGCATCAGCAGCGAGCCGGCCAGCGTGTACAGGAAAAACTTGAACGCCGCGTAGACCCGGTTCGGACCGCCCCAGACGCCGATGATCACGTACATCGGGATCAGGGTGGCCTCGAAGAAAACGTAGAAAAGCAGCGCGTCGGCAGCCGAGAACACGCCGATCATCAGCCCCGACAGGATCAGGAAGGCGGCCATGTACTGCGCCACCTTGTCGGTGATCACCTGCCAGCCGGCAATCACCACGATGACCGTGATGAATGCGGTCAGCAGCACGAACCACACCGAAATGCCGTCCACGCCGAGGTGATAGTGGGCGTTCAGGCGCTCGATCCAGACCGCCTTCTCGACGAACTGCAGATCGGCGGTGCCCGGATCGAAGCCGGTGTACAGCGGCAGAGTGACGAGCAGGCCAAGCAGGCTGCCGGCCAGGGCCACGGTGCGTACGACGTCGGCGCTGCGGTCGCGGCCGACCGCGAGGATCAGGGCGCCGGTGGCAATTGGAATCCAGATCGCCAGACTGAGCCAGGGTGTTGCGTTCATTATCTTTGTCTGCCCGCGGCGTCGTTCAGCGCGTCAGGGTTGGCCACACGTAGGGCAGGGTCAGGAAGAAGAACAGCACGACCGCAACGCCGGCGAGCATGGCAAATGCGTAGTGATAGATGTAGCCGGACTGGATCAGGCGCGATACGCCGGCAATCCAGCCCACCAGCCGCGCCGACCCGTTGACGGCCAGGCCGTCGATCAGCGCCTGGTCGCCGCCCCTCCACAGGCCCCAGCCGATCTTGCGCGCGCCGCCGGCGAACACCACCTCGTTGATGCGGTCCATGTAGTACTTGTTGTCGAGCAGGCGATACAGCCCGCCAAAACGGCTCTTGATGGCCGCAGGGATGTCGGGCCGCCGCATGTAGAAGAACCACGCCAGCCCGACTCCGGCGAGCATCAGCAGGAACGGTGCACTGACGACGCCGTGCAGCCCCATGGCCACCGGCCCGTGGAAGAACTCGCGCAGGTGGGCCATCGCCGGGTGCGCGGCGGCGTCCACGAAGATGACGTTCTCGAAGTACTTGCCGAACAGCATCGCGTCGATCGCCACGAAGCCGATCACCAGCGACGGAATCGCCAGCAGGACCAGCGGGATCGTGACCACCGCGGGGGACTCGTGCGGCCTCTCACCCCGCCCCAGACCGTGATGGTGCCCGTCGTGCCCGTGGTCATCGTCCGCATGGGCGTCGTGGTGCGGCTGCTCGCGCCCCCAGCGCTGCGCTCCATGGAACACCAGGAAGTACATGCGGAACGAGTAAAACGCGGTGACGAACACGCCCAGCAGCACCGCGACGTAGGCGAAGCCCGCACCCGGCACGTTGGCCGCCGCGGTGGCGATGATGATGCTGTCCTTCGAGTAGAAGCCCGACAGGAACGGCGTGCCGATCAGCGCCAGCGAACCGACGAGCGAGGTAATCCAGGTGACCGGCATGTACTTGCGCAGCCCCCCCATGTTGCGGATGTCCTGGTCGTGGTGCATGCCCATGATGACCGAGCCTGCGGCCAGGAACAGCAGCGCCTTGAAGAAAGCGTGCGTCATCAGGTGGAAGATCGCCACCGAGTAGGCCGAGGCGCCCAGCGCCACCGTCATGTAGCCCAGTTGCGACAGCGTGGAGTAAGCCACCACGCGCTTGATGTCGTTCTGGATGATGCCCAGAAAGCCCATGAACAGCGCGGTGATCGCCCCCACCACGATCACGAACCCGAGCGCCGCCGTCGACAGCTCGAACAGCGGCGACATGCGTGCGACCATGAAGATCCCGGCCGTCACCATCGTGGCCGCATGAATCAGCGCCGAGATCGGCGTGGGCCCCTCCATCGAGTCCGGCAGCCAGACGTGCAGCGGGAACTGCGCGCTCTTGCCCATGGCGCCGATGAACAGGCAGATGCAGATGACGGTGATCAGCAGCCAGTCGGTGCCGGGCAGCGTCTGCGCGGCCAGTTGCTGCGCCGCCTTGAACACGGTGGCGTAGTCGAGCGAGCCGACGTAGGCGTAGACCAGGCCGATGCCGAGGATGAAGCCGAAGTCGCCCACCCGGTTGACCAGGAAGGCCTTCAGGTTGGCGTAAATGGCCGTCGGCCGCTTGTACCAGAAGCCGATCAGCAGGTACGACACCAGGCCCACCGCTTCCCAGCCGAAGAACAGCTGCAGGAAGTTGTTGCTCATCACCAGCATCAGCATGCTGAAGGTGAACAGCGAGATGTAGGCGAAGAACCGCTGGTAGCCCGGATCGTCCTTCATGTAGCCGATGGTGTAGACGTGCACCATCAGCGAGACGAAGGTCACCACCAGCATCATGGTGGCGGTCAGCGAGTCGATCAGGAAACCGACCGCCAGCGTCATGTCGCCGACCGTGGCCCAGGTGTATACGTTGCCGTTGAAGGTGTTGCCGGCCATCACGTCCTGCCACACCACCGCCGAGGCAATGGTCGACACCAGCACGCCGAAAATGGTCACGGTGTGCGCCCCGGCACGGCCGAGCAGCTTGCCGAACAGGCCGGCGAGGATCGCGCCGACCAGCGGGGCCAGCGGAACCAGCAGGTAGATCTTCTGCATCGCGGTCACGCCACTACCCCTTCAGCGCATCGAGCTCGTCGACATTGATCGTCGACAGGTTGCGGAACAGCACCACCAGGATGGCCAGGCCGATTGCCGCCTCCGCCGCCGCCACCGTCAGGATGAAGAACACGAAGACCTGTCCGTGGTAGTCGCCCAGGTAGTGCGAAAAGGCGATGAAGTTGATGTTGACCGCCAGCAGCATCAGTTCGATGGCCATCAGCAGCACGATCAGGTTGCGGCGGTTCAGGAAGATGCCGATCACGCTGATCGCAAAGAGCAGCGCGCCTACACCCAGGTACCACGACAGCGGAATCACTTCGTCCCACTCCCTGCGTCACTTTCCGGAGCCGGCGCCACGCCGCCCCGGTCCTGGCGCGCGTCGGCCTCGGCCGCCATGCTGACCAGGCGCACCCGGTCCTCGCGCCGCACCTGCACCTGCTTGGACGGGCTCTGGTACTTACTGTCCTTGCGCTGGCGCAGGGTCAGCGCGATGGCGCTGACGATGGCCACCAGCAGCAGGCAGCCCGCGATCTGCAGCGGGTAAACGTACTCGCTGAAGGTCAGCAGGCCCAGTTGCTCGATGTTGTTGTGCTGGGCGATGCCCGGGCCCGGTTCGCGCATGGCCTGCCACTCGCCCTGCGACAGCACCAGCCACAGTTGCAGCACGATCACCGCCGCGACGATGACGGCCAGCGGCAGGCTCTTCCAGAATCCCTGCCGCAGGCGGTCGACGTTGATGTCGAGCATCATCACCACGAACAGGAACAGCACCATCACCGCGCCCACGTACACCAGCACCAGCGCGATGGCGAGAAACTCCGCCTTCAGCAGCATCCAAAGGCAGGCAGCGGTAAAGAAGGCCAGCACGAGATAGAGCACCGCGTGCACCGGGTTGCGCGCCGTGATCACCCGCACGGCCGCAAACAGCAGCACCGAGGAGAAGGCGAAGAACAGTAGGGTCTTGGCGTCCATTTGCTTAGCAGGTCCGCGGCGCGGGATTCAGGTCTGCGGGCAGCGCTCGATCCGCCCCTGCCGAACCCACTGTCCTCGCCGTCCCTCGGTTGTTTCCAATCGTTCGGCGGCTGCGCCGCCGGGGTTCACCATCTCCCGGATGCCTGATCCGGCCCTACCGGTACTTCGCATCGGCCGTGCGTGCGACCGCGATCTCTTTCTCGTAGCGGTCACCGACCGCCAGCAGCATGTCCTTGGTGAAATACAGGTCGCCGCGCTTTTCGCCGTGGTACTCCAGGATCCCGGTCTCGACGATCGAGTCCACCGGGCAGCTCTCCTCGCAGAAGCCGCAGTAGATGCACTTGGTCAGGTCGATGTCGTAGCGCGAGGTGCGGCGCGTGCCGTCTTCGCGCACCGTGCTCTCGATGGTGATGGCCAGCGCCGGGCAGACCGCCTCGCACAGCTTGCAGGCAATGCAGCGTTCCTCGCCGTTGTCGTAGCGGCGCAGGGCGTGCAGCCCGCGGAAGCGCGGCGAAAGAGGCGTCTTCTCCTCCGGGTACTGCACCGTGATCTTGCGGGCGAAGAAATAGCGGCCCGTCAGGGCCATCCCCTTCACCAGCTCCTTCAGCAGCAGCGAGCCGAAGAACTCGTTGATCGCACCCATTTTTCGTCCAGCGTCCTGCGTCTAGCGTCCAGCGTTCACCGTCGGGCCAGCCGGGGTCGCACCCGACGCCTGACGCTCGACGCTCGACGATTTCCAGATGTTCCACGGCGTCTGCATCCAAACCGCCACCACGACCAGCCACACGAGCGTGATCGGGATGAAGACCTTCCAGCCGAGCCGCATGATCTGGTCGTAGCGATAGCGCGGAAAGCTGGCGCGGAACCAGATGAACAGAGAGACGACGATGAAGGTCTTGAAGACCAGCCAGAACCAGTTGGAGGCGCTGTCGATCCAGCCGGGGAAGTCCACCCCAAGCAGCAGCTCCAGGTTGAGCGGCGCCTGCCAGCCGCCGAGAAACAGCACCACCGCCAGCGCCGACAGCAGGATCATGTTGGCGTACTCGGCGAGAAAGAAGATGGCGAAGCTCATGCCCGAGTACTCGACCATGTGGCCGGCCACGATCTCGCTCTCGCCTTCGACCACGTCGAACGGATGGCGGTTGGTCTCGGCTACCGAGCTGATCACGTAGATCACGAACAAGGGCAGCAGCGGCAGCCAGTTCCACGAGAACATGTTCCAGCCGCGGTCGGCAAACCACCCGCGCATCTGGCCTTCGACGATGCCGGTCATGTTGAGCGTGCCAGCCACCAGCAGCACGGTCACCAGCACGAAGCCGACCGCCAGCTCGTAACTGACCATCTGCGCCGAGGCGCGCATGGCGCCGAGGAAGGAATACTTCGAGTTCGACGCCCAGCCGGCGATGATCACGCCGTAGACACCGACCGAGGTGATGGCCAGCACGAACAGCAGGCCGGCGTTGATGTCCGCCAGGACGATGCCGGGGCCGAAGGGCATCACCGCCCAGGCGGCCAGCGCCGGCATCATGATGACCACGGGCGCGAGGAAGAACAGCGCCTTGTCCGCCTGCGACGGCGTGATCACTTCCTTGAAGATGAGTTTGACCGCATCGGCGATCGGCTGCAGCAGGCCGAAAGGCCCCACCCGGTTCGGACCGACGCGGATATGCATCCAGCCGATCATCTTGCGTTCCCAGTAGGTCAGATAGGCCACGCTGAGCAGGATCGGCAGCGTGATGGCCACAATGCCCACGAGTGCGGCCACCACCGGGTACGCCGGCCCCAGCGCCTGCTGCCAGTAGGCGAGCGTCAGGGCCTCCATCAGGCGCGCTCCAGGCGGATGGCGCCGAACATCGCACCCAGCGTGCTGGTGGCGGCGTGCCCGGCGGGCACGCGCACCACGCCATCGGGCAGGCGGTCGTCGAGCGCGGCCTCCAGCAGCGCGCTGCCACCGGCCTGCAGGGCGCGCACCTTGTCGCCGGGGTTGACGCCGAACTGCGCCAGCGTGCGCGCATTGGCGCTGGCCGCCGGCGCGCGCGCGTCCACGGTCTGCTGCAGGGGCGCCGAACGGCGTACCACCGCGTCGCTGAAGTAGACCGGCACGTCGGCCAGCCGCTGTATCCCCTCGGGGGCGCGCGGCGCGGCGATTTCGACTGCGGTGCCGTTGTCCAGCCGCCCCGCCGCGGCCGGCAGCTCGGCGCGTACCGCCTCCGGAGTCTCGTAGTCGAAGCCGGCGAGATCGAGCTGCGAGCCGAGCACCCGCAGGACCTTCCAGCCCGGGCGGGCCTCGCCAAGCGGCCGCACGGCGCCATTGAAGGTCTGCACCCGGCCTTCGCAATTGACGAAGGTGCCGGAAGTCTCCAGCGACGGCGCGATCGGCAGGATGGCGTCGGCGTACTCCATCGCGCCATTGCGATACGGCGAGAACGCGATGACGGTCTGCGCCGCCGCCAGCGCCTTCATGGTGGCCGCCGGATCGGCCGTGTCGTACTCCGGCTCGAGGTTCCAGAGCAGCATTGCCTGGCGCGGCGAATCGAGCATGGCGCGGGCATTCAGTCCGCCCTGAACCGGCAGCGCATCGACCAGATGGGCGCCCACACTGTTGGCCGCCTCGCCCAGCACACCCAGCACCGCCCCGGTGGCCTGCGCGATCCACTGCGCCAGCGCGTGAACCTGCGAGGCCTGCGGCGCCTGCACCGCGGCGTTGCCCAGCCACACGGCCTTGCGCTGTCCCGACAGCAGGCTGCTCGCAACGGCCTGCGCCGCCGAGCTGGCCGCCACCCCCAACACCGGTGCCGCCAGGCCGCGGGCGGTCGCGATCGCCGTTGCGATCTGCGCCAACGCCTGCGGCCAGGCATCGGGGGCGGCCAGCAGTTCGGCCGCCAGCGGCATCAGCAGCGGGTCGCCCGCGCCCTGCACCACGCTGACCTGGCAGCCGCGCTTGGCCGCCGCACGAACGCGCGCAGCCACCAGCGGATGGTCCTTGCGCAGGAACGAGCCGATCACGAGCAGCCGGTCGAGCTGGTTGATTTCGGCAACCTTCATCCCCAGCCAGGGCGCACCTTGCCGCTTGCCGTCGGCGGAAAAGTCGCTGTGCCGCAGGCGGTGATCGATGTTGTCGCTGCCCAGGCCGCGCAGCAGGCGCGCGAGCAGGTGCAGTTCCTCGAGCGGGCTGCCCGCCGAAGCGAGCGCGCCGATCGCGGCAGCGCCGCTGTCGCGCCGGATGCTGCCGAGCGCGTGGACCACGTAGTCGAGGGCATCGCTCCAGTCGACTTCCTTCCACACGCCGCCCTGCTTGAGCATCGGCCGGGTGAGGCGGTCCGGCGCGTACAGGCCCTCGTAGCCGAACCGGTCGCGGTCCGACAGCCAGCACTCGTTGAGCTCTTCGTTCTCCAGCGGCAGCACGCGCAGCACCCGGTGGTTCTTCACCTGCACGATGAGATTGCTGCCGAGCGAGTCGTGCGGGCTCACGCTCTTGCGGCGCGACAGCTCCCAGGTACGCGCCTCGTAGCGGAACGGCTTGCTCGTGAGCGCGCCGACCGGGCACAGGTCGATCATGTTGCCGCTCAACTCGTGGTCGACCGTCTTGTCGACGAACGACAGGATCTGCGAGTGCTCGCCGCGCCCGGCCATGCCCAGTTCCATCTGGCCGGCGATCTCCTGGCCAAAGCGCACGCAGCGCGTGCAGTGGATGCAGCGAGTCATCTCCTCGGCCGAGATCAGCGGGCCCAGGCTCTTGTGAAAGACGACGCGCTTGGGCAGGTCGTAGCGGCTGCTGGAGCCGCCGTAGCCCACGGCAAGGTCCTGCAACTGGCACTCGCCGCCCTGATCGCAGATCGGGCAATCGAGCGGGTGGTTGATGAGAAGGAACTCCATCACCGACTTCTGCGCCTGCTTGGCGCGGGCCGAGGCGGTGCGCACGATCATCCCCTGCGTCACCGGCGTGGCGCAGGCGGGCAGCGGCTTGGGCGCCTTCTCCACTTCCACCAGGCACATGCGGCAGTTGGCCGCGATGCTCAGTTTCTTGTGGTAGCAGAAGTGCGGCACGTAGATGTCGAGCTTGGCGGCAGCATCCATCACCATGCTGCCCTCCAGCACCTCCACCTTCCTGCCGTCGATTTCTACTTCGACCATCTAGACGTACTCCGGCACCAGGCAGCGCCCGTGCTCGATGTGGTGTTCGAATTCCTTGCGGAAGTGCTTGACGAAGGCGCGCACCGGCATGGCGGCGGCATCGCCGAGCGCGCAGATGGTGCGGCCCTGGATGTTATCGGCCACCGAGTTCAGCAGATCGATGTCCTCGGGCTTGCCCTTGCCGGTCTCGATCCGGTGCACCACGCGATAAAGCCAGCCGGTGCCTTCACGGCACGGCGTGCACTGCCCGCAGCTTTCCTCGTAATAGAAGTAGGACAGGCGCTCCAGGCACTTGACCATGCAGCGCGTCTCGTCCATCACGATCACGGCACCGGAGCCCAGCATGGAGCCGGCTTTGGCGATCGAGTCGTAGTCCATGTCGGTGGCCATCATCAGGTCGCCCGGCAGCACCGGCATCGACGAGCCGCCGGGAATCACGGCCTTGATCTTCCTGCCCCCGCGCATGCCGCCGGCGAGCTCCAGCAGCTTGGCGAACGGCGTGCCCAGCGGCACCTCGAAGTTGCCGGGCCGCTCGACGTCGCCCGAGACCGAGAAGATCTTGGTGCCGCCGTTGTTGGGCCGCCCCAGCGCGAGGAAGGCCTCGCCACCGTGGTTGATGATCCACGGCACGGCGGCAAAAGTCTCGGTGTTGTTGATCGTGGTCGGCTTGCCGTACAGGCCATAGCTGGCCGGAAACGGCGGCTTGAAGCGCGGCTGGCCCTTCTTGCCCTCCAGCGACTCCAGCAGCGCCGTCTCCTCGCCGCAGATGTAGGCGCCGTAGCCATGCGCGGCGTAGAGGCTAAACGTGAAGTCCGACCCCATGATGTTCTTGCCCAGGTAGCCGGCGGCGAAGGCCTCGTCGAGCGCCTCCTGGAAGCGCTCGTACTCGGCCCAGATCTCGCCGTGGATGTAGTTGTAGCCGGCGGAAATGCCCATCGCGTAGGCGGCAATCGCCATGCCCTCGATCACGATGTGCGGGTTGTAGCGCAGGATGTCGCGGTCCTTGAACGTTCCGGGCTCGCCCTCGTCCGAATTGCAGACCAGGTACTTCTGCCCCGGAAACTGGCGCGGCATGAAGCTCCACTTCAGGCCGGTCGGAAAGCCGGCGCCGCCGCGGCCGCGCAGCGCCGACTTCTTGACCTCGGCGATCACCACGTCCTGCGGGATCTTCTCGCTCAGGATTTTGCGCAGCGCGCTGTAGCCGCCGCGCGCCTCGTAGTCCTTCAGCCGCCAGTTGGCGCCGTCCAGGCCGGCGAGGATCACCGGGCTCAAGTGGCGGCCGTGGAAGCAGGTCTGGGCGCTCATGACGACCCCGCCGGCCTGAGTTCGTCGATCAGCGCGTCGAGCTTGTCGTTGCTCATGAAACTGCACATGCGGTGGTTGTCGACCAGCAGCACCGGCGCGTCGCCGCAGGCGCCCAGGCACTCGCCTTCCTTCAGGGTGAAGGCGCCGTCGGCGGTGGTCTCGTTGAAGCCCACCCCGAGCTTGTCCTGCAGGTGCCTGGCGGCGCGGTTCGCGCCCGACAGCGCGCACGGCAGGTTGGTGCAAAGAGTGATCTTGTGGCGGCCGGTAGGCGCCAGGTTGTACATCGTGTAGAAGCTCGCGACCTCGTACACCGCGATCGCCGGCATCTGCAGGACGTCGGCGATCTCCTGCATCAGCTCCTTGCTGAGCCAGCCGCGCTCGGACTGGGCGATCCGCAGCGCCGCCATGACCGCCGATTGCTTCTGGTCCGCCGGGTACTTGGCGACCTCTCGGTCGATCTGGCGCAGCGCCGCTTCGGACAGCAGCGAGCCGGGCTTCAGGACTGCACTCATGATGTGCTTCTCAACGGATGAAGTACCCGATGACGCGCCAGTTGCCGTCGGGCTCCCTGATCGTCGAAACGGTCTCCCTGCGGCGCAGCGCAGAGTCGGCGAAGTCGGTTTCGAACGCGACGATCACGTAGTCGCCGGGGGGCGCGCCCGGAGGATTTTTCTGGGTCGTGACCTCGACGGCCTTGCGTGCGTTGACCTTGCCCAGCGGGCCGCGCACCGCAGCTGCCTGCTTGGCCCAGGCGTCCCGGCCGACCGCGCCGCGGAACCCGGCGCTGGCGCCGTCCCAGGTCTCGGCAAAGCGCCCGGAGTCCATCAGAAGAACCCACGCCTGCGCGGCGGCGGCGGCGCGCCCCTCCTCGTCGCCGGCTTGCGCCGATGCGTGAGACGCGGCCGCGAGCACCGCCAGCGCAAGAAACGAAAACAACCAACCCGTCGCGATCTTCATCGATCGATCTCCCCGAACACGATGTCCTGCGTGCCGATGATCGTCACCGCATCGGCAATCATGTGGCCGCGGGCCATCTCGTCGAGCGATTGCAGGTGCGCAAAGCCGGGGGCGCGGATCTTCAGGCGGAACGGCTTGTTGGCGCCGTCGGACACGAGATAGATGCCGAACTCGCCCTTCGGATGCTCGACCGCCGCATAGGCCTCGCCGGGCGGCACGTGGAAGCCCTCGGTGAACAGCTTGAAGTGGTGGATCAGCTCTTCCATGTTCGACTTCATCTCGATGCGCGACGGCGGCGCGATCTTGTGGTCGTCGATCATCACGGGGCCGGGGTTGGCGCGCAGCCAGTCGATGCACTGCTTGATGATGCGATTGGACTGGCGCATTTCCTCGACCCGCACCAGATAACGGTCGTAGCAATCGCCGCTCTTGCCGATCGGAATGTCGAAATCCAGCCGGTCGTACACCTCGTACGGCTGCTTCTTGCGCAGGTCCCACTCCACGCCGGAACCGCGCAGCATCGGACCGGTGAAGCCCAGCGCCAGCGCGCGCTCCGGCGAGACGACGCCAATGCCCACGAGCCGCTGCTTCCAGATGCGGTTGTCGGTGAGCAGCGTCTCGTACTCGTCGACGTACTTGGGGAAGCGCTTGGTGAAGTCCTCGACGAAGTCGAGCAGCGAGCCCTGCCGGTTCTCGTTGAGCCGGGCCACGTCGCGCGCGTTGCGGTACTTCGAGGGCCGGTACTGCGGCATCTGCTCGGGCAGGTCGCGGTAGACGCCGCCCGGACGGTAGTAGGCCGCGTGCATGCGCGCGCCGCTGACCGCCTCGTACATGTCCATCAGGTCTTCGCGCTCGCGGAAGGCGTACAGGAACACCGCCATCGCGCCGACGTCGAGCCCATGCGCTCCGATCCACAGCAGGTGATTGAGCAGGCGGGTGATCTCGTCGAACATGACGCGGATGTACTGCGCCCGCAGCGGCACCTCCACGCCGAGCAGCTTCTCGATGGCCATCACGTAGCCATGCTCGTTGCACATCATCGACACGTAGTCGAGGCGGTCCATGTAGGGCACGGACTGGATGAAGGTGCGCGTCTCCGCCAGCTTCTCGGTGGCCCGGTGCAGCAGGCCGATGTGCGGGTCGGCGCGCTGAATCACCTCGCCGTCGAGCTCCAGCACCAGCCGCAGCACGCCATGGGCGGCCGGGTGCTGCGGGCCGAAGTTCAGCGTGTAGTTCTTGATCTCGGCCATCAGCGCCCCCGCCCGTAGTCGTCCTCGCGGATCACGCGGGGGATGATCTCGCGCGGCTCGATGGTCACGGGCTGGTAGATCACGCGCCGCTGCTCGGGGTCGTAACGCATCTCGACGTGGCCGGACACCGGGAAGTCCTTGCGGAACGGGTGGCCGACGAAGCCGTAGTCGGTGAGGAGGCGGCGCAGGTCCGGGTGCCCCTCGAACACGATGCCGTACAGGTCGAAGGCCTCGCGCTCGTACCAGTTGACCGCCGGCCACACGTCGATCAGCGACGGCAGCAGCGGCAGCTGGTCATCGGGGCAGAAGGTGCGCACGCGCACGCGCCAGTTGTGCTTGACCGACAGCAGGTGCGTGACCACCGCGAAGCGCGCGCCCTCCCAGGCGCCGTCGCCGTAGCCCTGGTAGTCCATGCCGGCCAGGTCGACGCATTGCTCGAAGGACAGCGCAGCATCGTCGCGCAGGATGCGATGGCCTTCCAGGTGGTCAGCCGCGCGCAGCACGACGGTCACCTCGTTGAGCGCCGCGACCACGCTCAGCAGGCGCTCGCCCAGCGCAGCGCGCAGTGATTGCTGAAGCTGATCCAGACGCGTCATCGGCATCACCGCGCGATGGTGTTGGTGCGCTTGATCTTGTTCTGCAGCTGGATGATCCCGTAGATCAGCGCCTCGGCCGTCGGCGGGCAGCCGGGCACGTAGACATCCACCGGCACGATCCGGTCGCAGCCGCGCACCACCGAGTAGCTGTAGTGGTAGTAGCCGCCGCCGTTGGCGCAGGAGCCCATGCTGATGACCCAGCGCGGCTCGGCCATCTGGTCATAGACCTTGCGCAGGGCCGGCGCCATCTTGTTGCACAGCGTGCCGGCCACGATCATTACGTCGCTCTGGCGCGGGCTGGGGCGGAAGAAGATGCCGAAGCGGTCGAGGTCGTAACGCGCCGCGCCGGCGTGCATCATCTCCACGGCGCAGCAGGCCAGGCCGAAAGTCATCGGCCACAGCGACCCGGTCTTGCTCCAGTTGATGAGCTTGTCGACGCTGGTGGTGACGAAGCCCTCGTTCAGTACGCCTTCGATGCTCATTGGCTCGATGCCTGTTGGTCGTCGGGGCCTCTCCCGCCCCGCTGTTGCTGCTGCCCTGCCGCGCGCGCGGCGCCCGCGCCTACTCCCAGTCCAGCGCTCCCTTCTTCCACTCGTAAACGAAGCCCACCGTCAGGATGCCGAGGAACACCATCATCGACCAGAAGCCCACGCCCCACGCCGGCAGGTCGCCGAGGACGACGGCCCAGGGAAAGAGAAAGGCGATCTCCAGGTCGAACAGGATGAACAGGATCGCCACGAGGTAATAGCGCACGTCGAACTTCATGCGCGCGTCCTCGAAAGCCTCGAACCCGCACTCGTAGGGCGACAGCTTCTCGGGATCGGGCCGGTTGGGACCGAGCAGCCTGCCGATCAAAAGCGGACCGGCGCCGACCGCAAGGCCGACGAGGATGAACAGCAGTACCGGCAGGTAGCTCTCGAGGTTCACGACGCAGCATCTCGTTGTGCCGGCCCGCAACCCGAGCGCGCCCGAATCTTGTGGCCGGGCGCCCGCTCCGTCGAGGGGCTTGCGCGCCCCGCGACCGCGGCAGTCGGATCAAGGACCTGACGTGGTGCCCACGGTGAGACTCGAACTCACACGGCTTGCGCCGCCACCCCCTCAAGATGGTGTGTCTACCAATTCCACCACGTGGGCAAAGCGCCGGAAGTTTACTTGAATCGCAACTCGATCCCGCGGCGCATCATGCGCGGAGTTGGCGGGCAAATCCGCGCCCGTAACGCGGTGCTGCAGCGCGTCTGCGACGCGCCGCATCAACGCGGATCACTTGGTCGGGATCTCGCCCGCCTTGCCCTGGGCGGGCGGCGGCGCACTCTGCGGCGCGGTCGGGATCACACCGGTCGGTGCCGCGGGACCGGGGGCTGCGCCCGGAATCGGCGCAGTGGCCGGAGTCTCGGCCTTGCCCGGCGCCGGCGCCTCCTGGCCCACGCCCTGCATCAGGCCGCCCGGCGCCTGGCCCGGGGTGCGCTGGCTGGTGCCCGTGAAGGCAAGCCCGAGCGTGGCCACGAAGAACACCGTGGCAGCCACCGCCGTGCTGCGCGACAGGAAGTTGGCCGAACCGGTAGCACCGAACAGCGAGCCCGACGCGCCGCCGCCGAAGGCAGCGCCCATATCCGCGCCCTTGCCGTGCTGAAGCAGCACCAGAACGATCACTGCAATCGCCGAGATGGCGAGTACCGTGATGAGAAGCGTCGTCAACCAAGCCATGTCTTGCTCCCAGCTCCGATTTCCTCGATGTTCATGCATCCGCCGCGGTGCCGCCTCGAAGGACGGCGCCACGCCGGTCTCGACTTCACCCGGCCGCGCCGCAGATGGCGGCAAACTCCGCCGCCTGCAAGGACGCACCACCGATCAGGCCGCCGTCGACGTCCGGCTGCGCCAGCAGTTCAGCCGCATTGGCCGGCTTCATGCTCCCGCCGTACAGCAGCCGCAACTGCGAGGCGGCCGCCGCATCCGCATGGGCCACCTGCGCCCGGATGGCGGCGTGGACCTCCTGCGCCTGCACCGGACTGGCGGTGCGGCCAGTGCCGATCGCCCACACTGGTTCGTAGGCCAGCGCGCCGGCCAGCAGTTGCGCCGGCGCACAGCGCGCCAGCACGGCCTCGAGCTGCGCGCCGATCACCTCGAGCGTGCGCCCGGCCTCGCGCTCGGCCAGCGTCTCGCCGACGCACACGATCGGCCGCAGTCCCAGCGCCAGCGCGCGCGCAGCCTTGGCGGCCACCACCTGGCTGCTCTCGCCGTACAGCATCCGCCGCTCCGAGTGCCCGACGATGACCCAGCGCACGCCCAGATCCAGCAGCATCTCACCCGCCACCTCGCCGGTGTGCGCGCCCGGCGCCTCGGCGCTGAGATTCTGCGCGCCCGCCTCGGCCGCGCGCAGGCCGGCCAGCACCTGCGGCAGGTACACGAAGGGCGCGCACACCACCACGTCGCACGGCGCCCGGCTGCCGTCGAAGGACGCCAGCCAGGCCGCATTGGCGGTCCGGCTGCCGTTCATCTTCCAGTTGGCGGCAATCAGCTTGCGTCGCATGGCGATCCGATCAGCGGCGGCGGTGGTCAGGCGGGCGCCACGTCGAGCACGATCTTGCCGATGTGCGTGCTCGACTCCATCAGGCCGTGCGCCGCCGCGGCATCGCCCAGCGCAAAGCGCCGGTAAACCATCGGCTTGATGCGGCCGGCCTCGACCAGCGGCCACACCACCGCCTGCAGGCGGCGCGCGATCGCCGCCTTGAACTCCACGCTGCGCGGCCGCAGCGTGGAGCCGGTCACCGTGAGACGCCGGCGCAGCACCTGGCCCACATCGACCTGCGCCTTGCTGCCGCCGAGGGTGGCGATGATCAGCAGCCGGCCATCGTCGGCCAGGCAATCGATCTCGCGCGCCACGTAGTCGCCGGCCACCATGTCGAGCACCACGTCCACGCCGCGACCACCCGTGGCCTGCTTGACCACCGCAACGAAGTCCTCGGTCCGGTAGTCGATGCCCCGCTGCGCGCCCAGCGCCTCGCAGGCGCGGCACTTGTCGGCGCTGCCCGCGGTGGCAAACACGCGGTGGCCCAGCGCGGCGGCAAGCTGGATCGCCGCCACGCCGATGCCGCTGCTGCCGCCCTGAACCAGGAGCGATTCGCCCGGCGCAAACTGGCCGCGGTCGAACACGTTGCTCCACACCGTGAAGTAGGTCTCGGGCAGCGCCGCGCCCTCGGCGAAGGACAGGCCGCGCGGCAGCGGCAGGGTCTGGCCCACCGGGGCCACGCAGTACTCGGCGTAGCCACCGCCGGCCACCAGCGCGGTCACGGCGTCGCCTTTCGCCAGGCCGCTGCCGTCGAGGTCGCCGTCTTCGACCACGCCGGCGACCTCCAGGCCGGGAAGGTCGGAGGCTCCGGGCGGCGGCGCATAGGCGCCGCGCCGCTGCAGGACGTCCGGCCGGTTCACACCGGCCGCCACCACGCGGATCAGCAATTCGCCGCGCGCAGGCGCAGGCCGCGGCCGTTCAACCAGCCGCAGCACTTCCGGTCCGCCCGGATGGGCGATTTCAATGGCCTGCACTGGCGCACGTCCTGCTGTGGCGAACCGGCTGCGCTACTGCGGCTGCGCGTTGCCCGCCGCAGCATCGGCGGCGGCCGCCTTCATCGACAGGCGCACCCGGCCTTTCTCGTCGGCCTCGATCACCTTGACCTTCACCATCTGCCCTTCTTTCAGGTAGTCGGTAACGGCGTTGACGCGCTCGTTGGCGATCTGGCTGATGTGCAGCAGGCCGTCCTTGCCGGGCAGCAGTTGCACGATGGCGCCGAAGTCCAGCAGGCGCAGGACCGGGCCCTCGTAGATCTTGCCCACCTCGACCTCGGCCGTCAGCTCGCGGATGCGGCGCTCGGCCTCGCGGCCCTTGTCCAGGTCCACGCTGGCGATGGTGATCGAGCCGTCGTCCTCGATGTCGATCTGGGTGCCGGTCTCCTCGGTCAGCGCGCGGATCACCGCGCCGCCCTTGCCGATCACGTCGCGGATCTTCTCCGGATTGATCTTCATCTTGATCATCCGCGGCGCGTGCGCGGACAGCTCGGTGCGCGGCGTGCCCATCGCGTCCTGCATCCGGCCCAGGATGTGCATGCGCCCTTCCCTGGCCTGCGCCAGGGCGACCTGCATGATTTCCTTGGTGATGCCCTCGATCTTGATGTCCATCTGCAGCGCGGTCACGCCGGCGGCCGTGCCCGCCACCTTGAAGTCCATGTCGCCCAGGTGGTCCTCGTCGCCGAGGATGTCGGTCAGCACCGCGAACTTCTGGCCCTCCTTGATCAGGCCCATCGCCACGCCGGCCACGTGCGCCTTGACCGGCACGCCGGCGTCCATCAGCGCCAGGCAGCCGCCGCACACCGACGCCATCGAGGACGAGCCGTTGGACTCGGTGATCTCGGAGACCACGCGCATCGAGTAGCCGAACTCCTGTTCGGACGGCAGCACCGCCAGCAGCGCGCGCTTGGCCAAGCGGCCGTGGCCGATCTCGCGGCGCTTGGGCGCGCCCACCCGGCCGGTCTCGCCGGTGGCAAACGGCGGCATGTTGTAGTGGAGCATGAAGCGGTCGCGGTACTCGCCCATCAGCGCGTCGATGATCTGCTCGTCCTGCTTGGTGCCGAGGGTGGCGATCACCAGCGCCTGCGTCTCGCCGCGGGTGAACAGCGCCGAGCCGTGGGTGCGCGGCAGCACGCCCAGCCGGATCTCGATCGGCCGCACGGTGCGGGTGTCGCGTCCGTCGATGCGCGGCTCGCCTTCGAGAATCTGGCCGCGCACGATGCGCGCCTGCAGGTCGAACAGGATCGAGTCGACCATGTTGTCGTCGGGCCTCGTTGACTCCGGGCCGCCAGCGGCCACGTCGGCCTTGATGTTCTCCCACACCTGGGCGTAGACGGCGTTGATCTTGTCGCTGCGCGCCTGCTTGCTGCGCGTCTCGTAGGCCGCCTTCATGCCGGGCTCGGCCCAGCCGAGGATCTTGCCGATCAGCGCCTCGTTCTTCGGCGCCGGCTGCCAGTCCCACGCGGGCTTGCCGGCCTCGCGCACCAGGTCATGGATGCAGTTGATGGCCGCCTGCATCTGCTCGTGGCCGAAGACCACCGCGCCGAGCATCACGTCCTCGGGCAGTTGGTCGGCCTCGGACTCGACCATCAGCACGGCGCGCGCGGTGCCGGCCACCACCAGGTCCAGTTGCGAAGTCTTCAACTGCGTGGCGCTCGGGTTCAGGACGAACTGGCCGTCCAGGTAGCCCACCCGCGCCGCGCCGATCGGGCCCTTGAACGGGATGCCCGAGACCGACAGCGCAGCCGAGGCGCCGATCATGGCCGGGATGTCGGGGTCGATCTCCGGGTTGACCGACAGCACGTGGATGACGACCTGCACCTCGTTGTAGAAGCCGTCCGGGAAAAGCGGGCGGATCGGGCGGTCGATCAGGCGGCTGGTCAGCGTTTCCTTCTCGCTGGGACGCCCCTCGCGCTTGAAGAAGCCGCCCGGGATCTTGCCGGCGGCATAGGTCTTCTCGACGTAGTCGACGGTCAGCGGGAAGAAATCCTGGCCGGCCTTGGCCTGCTTGCGCGCCACGACGGTGGCCAGCACCACCGTGTCGTCCATCGACACGAGCACGGCGCCGGAGGACTGCCGGGCGATCTCGCCGGTCTCGAGCGTGACCGTATGGGCGCCGTACTGAAACGACTTGGTGACTTTTTCGAACACTTGGCTTTCCTCTCTAGGTGAGCCGACAGCTTGGGGGGGCACGCCGCGAAAGAGAAATTGGGGTCAGATCCCGATTCAGGCGCTAGCGGCGAGCGCCAGCAACCGGTCCGGCGGCGGGACCGGACCCCAATTTCTCTGTGCAACTGCGACGCGCAGGCCAGTCCGCCCGGCAGGCAGGCCCGCGGCAGGTACGGGACCCCGCAGGCTGGCTTGCTCGGATGGAATGCGGCACGACTACTTGCGCAGGCCGAGGCTGTCGATCAGCCCCTTGTAGGCCTCGGGATTCTTGCCCTTCAGGTAGTCGAGCAGCTTGCGGCGACGGCTGACCATCTTCAGCAGGCCCCGGCGCGAGTGGTGATCCTTCACGTGGGCCTTGAAGTGCTCGGTCAGCTCGTTGATGCGGGCCGTCAGGAGTGCCACCTGCACTTCCGGCGAGCCGGTATCGCCCTGGCTGCGCTGATACTTGGCGACGATGTCGCCCTTCTTGATGTCGGCAACGGACATGGTTTCCCTTTCAAGAGACAAGCGGTCGCGGAAGGAAGGCCGCGCCGTGGATTACTGCAGGACTATCGTGCAAAGAAAAAAGCCGCAGGAGTTGCAGCTTGGAAGGATTGTAGCCCAGCAGGGCCGCCCGGGAGGCGGGGTGGCCCGCCCGCCGACGGGCAACCGGTCCGAGGGCGAGCCACGATCCGGCATGCCCGAGGAGGCTGCCCAGAGCAGTCCCTGACCGGCGCAAAGCGCAGCCGTCGTGCGGGCCGCGGCAAGCCGCCGCAACAGCGGCATCCGCGACGACGCATCGGGCGTCCTGGACCGTCACCGCGGGCATGACGGCTTACCCCCGACCCCGTCAGCCTGGCCGGACCATCCTGCAGGCCGACGGCCGGCTCGTTTCAGCCGCCTCCAGCCGCCGCTCGGTACGGAAGCCGAAGCCCGAGCCCTCGACGTCGCGGACCACGCCGCGGCTGCCCGCCCGGTCCATCACCGAGACATACAGCGGCGCCTGCAGTTGATGATCCTCCGGCCGCATCCAGACCTCGCCCAGCGGATTGCCCTGGGCGGCGGAGTAGCGCATGCCGGCCAGCCGCTGCGCCACGGCGGCCGCTTCGGTGCTGCCCGCCGCCTCGATGGCGCGCACCAGCATCTCGATGAGCACCGTCATCCGCGCCTGGAAATAGTCATCGCGTGGCTCGGGATAACGCTTGCGGAAGTCGGCGTACACCGCATCCATCGCCGGCAGCCCCGCGTTGTAGTGCCACTCGGCCACGGCGCGCACGCGCCCCACCCCGGCCTCGCCGATGGCGGCCGGCGCGCCCAGGCCATTGCCGTAAAACGTGTAGAACGACGCCTCCAGCCCGGCATCGCGCGCTGCGCGCACCAGAAACGTGAGGTCATTGCCCCAGTTGCCGGTGATGACCGTGTCGGCGCCCACCTGCCGAATCTTGGCCGCATACGGCGCGAAGTCCCGTATGCGCCCCAGCGGATGCAGCTCGTCGCCGACGATCTGCACCTCGGGCCGGCGCGCGGCCAGCAGTTCGCGGGCGCTACGCGCCACCTCCCGGCCGAAGCTGTAATCCTGGTTGATCAGGTAGACCCGTCGCACACGCGGGTCGGCTGCGATCACCTGCATCAGCGCCGCCATGCGCATCTCGGCGTGGGCATCGAACCGAAAATGCCAGAAGCTGCAGCGCTCGTTGGTCAGTGCAGGATCTACCGCCGAATAGTTGAGCAGCAACTGGCGCGCGCCCGGCGCCCGTTCGTTGTGGCGGCCAATCGCCTCGATCAGCGCGCCGGCCACCGCTGAACTGTTGCCCTGGAGAATGAAACGCACGCCGTCGTCGCCGGCACGCTTCAACTGCAGCAGCGCCTCCTCGACCTGGCCTTTGGAGTCGAAAGTCATCAGCGCCAGCGGCCGTGCACCGCCCGGCAGCCGGACGCCGCCACGCGCATTCACGCGCGCCACCGCAAAATGCAGATTGCGCGCCACCGCCTCGCCGGCGTTGGCAAAGGGCCCGGAAAAGCCCTCGATCATCCCGAGCCGGATCGGCGAGGCTGCCGCCGGCGCAAGGCAACTCCAGACTGCCATCAGCAGTCCAAGCAAGCAGGCGGACAGGCGCTTCACCCCCAGTTACTCCCGATTGACTTCAACGCGGCGGCGGATTGTAGTGGTCGATGTTGTGCGCCCGCTGCGGCCGGGCCGACCCTCCTGTTCACTGCTCGCTCCCGATTCCGCTTGGACACCCTCACGCACGCCCTGTCCGGCGCCCTGCTGGGCCGCGCCCTGACGCCATCGCGCCCGGCCACTTCGGCGCGCCTGCAGCGCTGGTTCGGCCCGTCGGTCCCGGTCTGGCAGGGCGTGACACTCGGCTTCGCGGCTGCCGCTTTCCCGGACAGCGACTTCGTGCTGCGCTTCGTGTCCGATCTGGCCTATCTGCGCGGCCACCGCGGCGTCACCCACTCGCTCGTGATGCTGCCGTTCTGGGCACTCCTGCTCGGCTGGCTGGCGAGCCTGGCGTTCGGGCGCCGCGACGCGCTGCGGCGCTACGTGCTGCTGGCTGCCGCCGCCATCGCGATCCACATCGCGGGCGACTGGATCACGCAGTTCGGAACCATGCTGCTGGCGCCGCTTTCGGACGCGCGCTTCGGTCTGGGCAGCGTATTCATCATCGACCTGGTCTTCAGCGGCATCATCGTCGCCGGACTGCTGGCATCTGCCGCCGTCCGGCGCTCGCGCGTGCCGGCCATGGCGGCGCTGGCGCTGCTGCCCTGCTGGGTCGGCCTGACCGTGGTGGGCAGGAGCGAGGCGCTCGCCTTCGCGCACGACTACGCCGCGCGCCAGGGAATCCAGGCGCGGATCATCGATGCTGCGCCGCGGCCGGCCTCGCCGTTCAACTGGTCGGTGTTCGTGTTCGACGGCACGCGCTACCACGTCGCGCATGTCAATACCCGCCGCAGCGCGCCCCTGCTGGTCACGCCGGACGACCACTTCGTGCGCCGCTTCTCGGCACCGTACCAGCCGCTGTCGCTGGCGCACTGGGAGAGTTACGAGAAATTCGGCGTCGACGCACCGGCGCTGGCGCGCGAGGTGTGGGAGCACCCGCAGTTCGGGTTCTTCCGCTGGTTTGCGATGTACCCGCTGGTGTACCGGGTGGAAACCAACGGCGCCGGCGCCAACGCCGAGACCTGCGTCTGGTACCGCGATCTGCGCTTCGGCTTCCCCGGGCGCACCAGCGTGCCGTTCCGGTTCGGCATGTGCCGCGCCGGCCCGGGCCGCGAGTGGGCGCTGTTCGCGCTCGACGACATCGCCGGGCGCGCGGCGCTGCGCTGAACCGTCGGGCCGCCCCGGGGGCGAATCCCCGAAGGCGCAGCGCGAAGGGATTCCAGTCAGCGACGATGCCCACGACGCCGGCGCCGCACAAACCTCGCACCCGAGTCGCACCAACCAAGCGACTGGCTGCCGCCATGCGCCGGCTCGGGCGCGCCCTCAACGGGCGAGTACGCCGACCCCGGGGGCGCGGCCCGTTGAGATACTCGGCCTAAACGTCGATCGCCGCGCTCGACCGCGCCTGCTGCCGCAGCACGAACTTCTGGATCTTGCCAGTACTGGTCTTGGGCAGCGCACCGAACACGATCCGCTTGGGGGTCTTGAATCCGGCCAGATGGGCCCGGCAGTGCGCGACCAGTTCCTCCGCCGTGACCTGCGCGCCGTCCTTCAGTTCGACGAAGGCGCAGGGCGCCTCTCCCCAGCGTGGGTCGGGCTGCGCCACCACCGCGGCCGCCATCACGGCCGGGTGCCGGTACAGCACGTCCTCCACCTCGATCGACGAGATGTTCTCGCCACCCGAGATGATGATGTCCTTGCTGCGGTCCTTGATCCGCAGGTAGCCGTCGGGCTGCACCACGGCAAGGTCGCCGGAGTGGAACCAGCCGCCGGCAAAGGCCTCGCGCGTGGCCGCCTCGTTCTTCAGGTAGCCGCGCATCGTGATGTTGCCGCGGAACATGACCTCGCCCATCGTCTGGCCGTCGTGCGGCACCTCGGCCAGGGTCTGCGGGTCGAGCACCTTGACCGCCTCGGCCATCGGGTAGCGCACACCCTGACGGCCGTTGCGGCTGGCGCGCTCGCCCAGCGATAACCCGGCCCAGTCGGGCTGCCGTGCGCAGACCGTGGCGGGGCCGTAGACCTCGGTCAATCCGTAGACGTGCGTGAGGTCGAAGCCCATGCGATCCATGCCTTCGATCATCGCCGCCGGCGGTGCGGCCGCCGCCACCATGGCCTGAACCCGATGCGTGATGCCTTCGCGCAGCGCCGGCGGCGCGTTGACCAGCAGCGAGTGCACGATCGGCGCCCCGCAGTAGTGCGTGACGCGATGCTCGCGGATGTTGTCGAAGATCGGCGCCGCCTCCACCCTGCGCAGGCACACATGGGTCCCGGCCATGGCCGCGATGGTCCACGGAAAGCACCAGCCGTTGCAGTGGAACATCGGCAGCGTCCAAAGGTACACGGGGTGGTGCGGCATGGCCCAGACCAGGATGTTGGATACCGCGTTCAGGTAGGCGCCACGGTGGTGGTACACGACCCCCTTCGGGTTGCCGGTGGTGCCCGAGGTGTAGTTCAGTGCGATCGCATCCCACTCATCGGCCGGCGGCTGCCAGGCAAAGTGCTCGTCGCCGCCGGCGAGGAAGGCTTCGTAGTCCATCTGGCCGAAACACTCGCCCGGCCCGTCGTACAGCGGGTCGTCGACATCGATCACCGGCAGCGCAAGCCCGCTGCGCGCCACCGCCGCCCGCGCCACGGCCGCAAACTCGCGGTCGACGATGAGCAACCGGGCCTCGCCATGGCCGAGCATGAAGGCGATCGACTCGGCGTCCAGGCGGGTGTTGATGGCATTGAGCACGCAGCCGGCCATCGGCACGCCAAAGTGGGCTTCGACCATCGGAGGTGTGTTGGGCAGCAGCACCGCCACCGTGTCGCCGCGTCCGAGCCCGCGCTGCGCCAGCGCCGCAGCCAGCCGCCGGCAGCGCGCATACAGGTCGGCCCAGTTGCGGCGCACGATGCGCCCGCCGGTGCCATGCAGCACCGCCGTCAGCGTCGGGTACACGCTCGCGGCACGCTCGAGAAACCCCAGCGGCGACAGCGCGGCGAAGTTGGCCGGATTGCGATCCAGTCCGTGGTCGTAGATGGTCGATGGCAAGCCTGACTCCCTGGATTGGAAGCCGCGGGCGCGACCCGCGGTCTCGTTGAACGGTGCGCCGCCGGCGCGGCCGCAGGGGCCGCAGCGCCTGACCGATTGCCTTGCCGCCAAGGGCGCCGTGCCGCGGCGGATCTACAAGCCCCGCTGCCTACAACTGCGCCAGCGTCCTGACGTGCGCCGCCACGCTGCGTGCCAGCGCGCTCAGGTTGTAGCCGCCCTCCAGCGTGCTGACGATCCGGCCCCGGGCATGGCGATCGGCCACCTCCATCAGGCGGCGGGTGATGTGCGCGAAGTCGGCCTCCACCAGGCCCATCTGCCCGAGGTCGTCCTCGCGGTGGGCGTCGAAACCGGCTGAAATCAGGATCAGCTCGGGTCGGAAGGCATCGAGCGCCGGCACCCAGCGCTCGTCCACCACCTGGCGGACCACGTCGCCCCGGGTACCCGCCGGCAGCGGCACGTTGACCATGTTTTTCGCCGGATGGTCGGCACCGGTG
The DNA here is from genome assembly GCA_020248865.1 of Burkholderiales bacterium. Taxonomy (GTDB): domain Bacteria; phylum Pseudomonadota; class Gammaproteobacteria; order Burkholderiales; family Burkholderiaceae_F; genus JALHMQ01. Next base: position 77,336 of record JADCGS010000012.1, read on the forward strand.
TAGGGGTAGAAGGGATGCTGGAAGAAGCTGCACATCAGGGTGCGCTCATCGTGGGCCAGGATCTCCTCGGTGCCGTTGCCGTGGTGCACGTCGAAGTCGATCACCGCGACCCGCGCGAGACCGTGCGCTTCGAGCGCATGGCGCGTACCCACTGCCACGTTGTTGAGGAAGCAGAAACCCATCGCGTGGGCCGGCCGCGCATGGTGACCGGGCGGGCGCACCGCGCAGAACGCGTTTCGGAGCGCCCCGCTCATCACCTGGTCGACCGCCTCGAGCACCGCACCGGCCGAGCGCAGCGCGGCGTGCCAGGTCGATGGGTTCATCGCCGTGTCGGGATCGACGGAGACGTAGCCGTGCTTTGGTATCCTGGATTCGAGATGCGCGACGTAACCGCGGTCGTGGGCCCGCGCCAGCGCCTCGGGTCCGGCCAGCGGCGCCTCGATGTGCACCAGGTGGTGCAGCAGCCCTACCGAGATCAGATGGTCCTGGATCGCCGTCAGGCGCGCCGGCGCCTCCGGGTGCCAGGATCCCATCTCGTGCGCCAGACACGCGCTGTGCGTGATGAAGCCGGTGTGCATGTCTGTGTTCCCGTGATCGTCGGATCGTGGCGGATGCAATACGCTGCGGACCGTCTACCCCCTTCCTACCGACGAGTCTAAATGCTCGACAAGCTGCGCAGCTGTGCCGCCCAGATCGGCGCCGTGATCGTCGGCAAGGAACTGCAGATCCGCCAGAGCCTGACCTGCCTGATGGCCGGCGGCCATCTGCTGATCGAGGATGCACCCGGGGTCGGCAAGACGACGCTCGCGCACGCAGTCGCGCTAAGCCTCGGCCTGCCGTTCCGGCGGCTGCAGTTCACGAGCGACCTGCTGCCCTCGGACGTGATCGGCGTGTCGGTGTACGACCGCAGCGCCAACCAGTTCGTGTTCCACCCCGGACCGATCTTCTCCGAGGTCCTGCTGGCCGACGAGATCAACCGCGCCAGCCCCAAGACGCAGAGCGCGCTGCTCGAGGCCATGGAGGAAAATCAGGTCTCGGTCGACGGCATGGCGCGGCCGCTGCCGCAGCCGTTCTTCGTGATCGCCACCCAGAACCCGCTGCACCAGGTCGGCACGTTTCCCTTGCCGGAGTCGCAGCTCGACCGCTTTCTCATGTGCATCAGCCTCGGCTACCCCGACCGCGCCGCCGAGCGGGCGCTGCTGGCCGGCGAGTCGCGGCGCGACATGCTCAAGACGCTGCGCCCGGTGGCCAAGCCGGCTGATCTGGTGTCCGCGCAACTGGCCGTCAAGGCGGTGTTCGCCTCGGGCGCGCTGCTCGACTACGTGCAGGCGCTGCTGGCCCACACCCGCGCCTCGGGCCGGTTTGCCGAGGGGCTGAGCCCTCGGGCCGGCCTGGCGCTGCTGCAGGCGGCGCGCGCCTGGGCCTGGTTCGACGGCCGCGACCACGTGATCCCGGAAGACATCCAGAACGTGCTGCCCGCGGTGGCCGGTCATCGTCTGCATGCAGTGCAGCGCGAGGGCGGCCGGGTGCTGCACGGACGCGAACTGGTGGCGCAACTGATCCAGGCCGTTCCCGTCTGACGGCGGACGACCGAAGCCGTGGGGTTGCACGACAACGCCGTGTCTGCCGACCCGACCCGCGCGATGCTCGATCATTCGAAAATGTCCTTTACCGCCTCCCCCCTGAGCCTTCGTATCGCCGATTGGATCGGAGGGCGCCGCCGGCCCGAGCACGGCCCGGTCCTGCTTGACCGCAAGCGTGTCTACATCCTGCCGACGCGCCCGGGCATGGTGTTCGCAGCGGCCATGCTGGTGCTGTTGGTCGGATCCATCAACTACGGCCTGCAGCTGGGCTACATGCTGACCTTCACTGTCGTCGCCATGGCGCTGGTCGGTATGCACCACACGCACCGCAACCTTGCCCGGATCGTCCTGCGCGGGCAATCGGCCGAGAACGTTTTTGCCGGCGATGTGGTCAGCTTCGAGATCACGCTCACCAATCCAACCGCGGAGCCGCGCTATGCGCTTCAGCTGTCGTTGCTGCTGCCCTTGCGCCGGCGCACCGATGAGCAGGCCGGCCATGGCGCGCCGGCCGTCTGGGCCGACCTGCCCGCCAACGGCCTGCAGACAGCTCGAATCGGCCTGCCGACGCGCCGCCGCGGCCACCACGTCTGCCCGCGGCTGCGCATCGAAACGCGGTTTCCCTTCGGCCTGTTCCAGGCGTGGGCTTACTTCCAGCCGGCGCTCTCGGCGGTGGTGTTTCCGGCGCCCGAGGCCGATCCGCCGCCGCTGCCGGCGACCCGCGGTGGCAACGCCAGCGGCAGCGGGGTGGTTTCGTCTGGCGATGACTTTGCCGGCGTGCGGCCATACCAGCTCGGCGATCCACTCAAGCGTGTGGCCTGGCGACTGGCAGCGCGCTCGGAGGAGCTATCGGTAAAGCTCTTCGATGCACCGGGAGGCGGTGAATTGTTGTTCGACTTCGACCTGTTGCCCGGTGCGCTCGACGCTGAAGGTCGCCTGTCGCGGCTGACCGCCTGGGTGCTGGCGGCCGATGCAGCCCAGGTACGCTACGGCCTGCGCCTGCCCGGCAAGGATCTGCCGCTGGGCCACGGCGCCGATCACCGCGAGCGTTGCCTGGTGGCCCTGGCACTGCACCGGCTTTGAGGCGGGCTTGACGGAGCAAGCGATCAACGCCGCGAGCAATGGCACGCGACTCGGCCCGTGGCAGCAGCTGCGGCGCTTCTTATTGACGCTTCTTGCGCCGCAGGTATCCAGCGCGGCACGTGAGCGACGCGACACGCTGGTGCTGCTGCTGGCGCTGGCTTTCGTGGTCCTGCCGCACCTGCAGCACACGGCCTGGTGGGCCAGCATGGTGCTGGCGGTGCTCTGGACTTGGCGATTCTGGCTGGCCCTGACCCAGCGCCCACTGCCGCCACGCTTAGCCATGCTGCCGCTGCTGGCGGCCGCCACGCTGGCGGTCTGGGCCGAACACCGCACGCTGCTCGGACGCGACGCCGGCGTCACCTTCCTGCTAATGCTGCTGGCGCTGAAGCTGCTGGAAATGCGCGCCCGGCGGGACGTCTTCGTCGTCATCTTCCTGGCTTTTTTCATCCTGCTGACGCAGTTCCTGTTCGGCCAGGGCATCGTCGTGGCGCTGTTGTCGCTCGGCGCGGTGTTGCTGCTGTTCTTCTCGCTGATCAGCGTCAACCTGGCCGAGAACGACCTGTCAGCGGCGCACAAGGCCAGGCTGGTGGGCGTCGTCTTGCTGAAAGCGTTGCCGCTTGCGGCTGCCCTGTTCCTGCTCTTTCCGCGACTGCCGGGTCCGCTTTGGGGTATTGCCAGCGATGCGAGCACCTCGCGCACCGGACTGTCGTCCACGATGACGCCCGGCGCCATCGGCCAGTTGCTGCAGTCGGAGGCGATCGCCTTCCGCGTGCGCTTTGCCGGGGAGCAGCCACCAATGGCCGACCAGTTGTACTGGCGCGGCCCGGTGCTGGGCCTGTTCACGGGGCGCAGCTGGCTGGCGCTGGCCGAGGCTGACCGCCCCGACGCCGTGCCAACCGAAGTGCGCAGCGACGCGCAATCGGTAATCGAGTACACGGTGACGCTCGAGCCGCACCGCCGCGACTGGCTGTTCGCGCTCGAGTGGCCGACCGAGCTGCCTGCCACCGGACGCGTGGGTGACGGCAGCAGCCGCTTGTCGCGGGACGGCCAACTGCTTGCCAACGGACTGGTGGCCGAGCGGATGCGCTACACACTGCGCTCGGCCACCCGCTTCTCGCTCGGCATGAACGAGACGCCGCTGTCCTTGCGCACCTGGACGCAGCTGCCATCTGGCTTCAATCCGCGCACGCTCGAGTACGCGGCGCAACTGCGGCAGCAAGTACCCGGCGCCTTGATCTCACGCGACGCCGATGCGGCTCTGGTCGGCGCCGTGCTCACTCGCTTTCGCCGCGAGGGCTACCGCTACACGCTGGAGCCGCCGGTGCTCGGCCGTCACACCGTCGACGAGTTCCTGTTCGAGACCAAGGCGGGCTTCTGCGAGCACTACGCAAGCGCTTTCGTGACGCTCATGCGCGCGCTCGACGTCCCGGCGCGCGTGGTCACCGGCTACCAGGGAGGCGAATACAACCCGATCGACGACTACCTGACCGTACGCCAGGCCGATGCGCATGCCTGGGCCGAGGTCTGGCTCGCCGGCCGCGGATGGGTGCGGGTCGATCCGACCGCCGCCGTGGCGCCCGAACGAATCGAACGGACGCGCGGCCGGCCAGATCGAGAGCGTGCTGGAGCCGGCGCTGGCGCCGTGGCGCCGGCCGTGTTCGATCTATGGCGCGCCCTGCGCCTGAACGCCGAGGCAATCGAGAACGCTTGGAACCAATGGGTTCTGTCGTACTCGCCTGAGCGCCAGCGCGCGCTGCTGCGCGCCCTCGGTCTGGCGCCGGACATGCGGACGCTCATCGTGTTGTTCGCCGTCGCCATCAGCTTCCTGCTCGCCGTGCTGGCGTGGTTCTCGTTGCGCCACCGCGTGCCGCGCGACCCCCTGGGGGAGATCGTGGTGCTGCTGAAGGAGCGACTGCTGCGGGCCGGCATCGCGCCGCCGTCGCACCTGGGACTGCGCGGCATGCTGCCCGCCCTGAAGCTGCAACTCGATCCGGCCAGCTATGCCACCGCATGCGAGTTGCTGGCCCGCATCGAGACGCTGCGCTATGCGCGCGCCGGCCAGCGCGCCGGCCCGGCACAATGGCGGGAACTGAAACGCGCGGTGCGCCGCTTTCGCCCGCGCGCCGCCTGACCGACTGTCCCAATGGCGCGCTGAGAACTTCCCATGCGTCGTCGCCTCCTGCTCGCCAGCGCCGCCAGCCTGCCGCTGCTGCCGCTGGCGCCACGCGCGGTCGCGCAGCCGGACCCACTGAATGCCGCGCCGGTGCGCGGCCCGCGCGGCCTGCCGTACCCCCAGCGGGCCGAAGTGCAGGAGTTCATCGACGGTCTGGTGCAATCTCATGGACTGGAACGCGGCTGGCTGGAGCGCGTGCTGGCCCAGGGCCGCTACTCGGAGCCGGCCGAGCGCCTGACCACACCCGCCCTGGCGCCGCCTGCGGCACGCAACTGGCTCGACTACCGCGCGCGCAACGTGGACGAGCGGCGCATCCGCGACGGTGTGGCTTTCTTCCGCCAGCATCGCGACACGCTGGCGCGCATGTCGGCGCAGTACGGCGTGCCCGAAGCGATCGCTGTTTCGATCATCGGCATCGAGACCGTGTTCGGCCGTGTGATGGGCCATTTCCGCACCATCGACGTGCTGCTGACGCTGGCCTTCGACTACCCGCGGCGCGCCGCGCTGTACCGCGATGAACTGGCGCACTTCCTCCTCATGTGCCGCGAGATGGGGCTGGACCCGGCCAGCGTGCGCGGCTCGTTTGCCGGCGCCATGGGCATGCCGCAGTTCATGCCGGGGTCGGTGCGCCGCTACGCCGTCGACTTCGACGGCGACGGACGCGTGGACCTCACCCGCAGCACCGACGCCATCGGCTCGGTGGGCAGCTTCCTCGCCGGTCACGGCTGGCAGCGCGAGCACCCGGTGCAGTTTGCCGCCCGCGCCGATCGCAGCGTGGTCGAGACGCTGGGCCGCGGCATCCGCGCCCAGTACCGCTGGGCCGATGTGGCTGCCCTGGGCGTTTCGATTCCGCCGTCGGCCCGGCTGGACGACGACGCGCGCGTGCTGCTGCTGGACCTGCCGCTGGTCACACCGAACGGCGAGGAGGCAACCGAGTACCGGCTCGGCACCGTCAACATGAGCGCCCTGCTCCACTACAACCGCAGCTACTTCTATGGCGTGGCGGTGGCGGAGCTGGCCGAGGCGATCCTCGCGCGATCCATCGCATAGACCGCTGCTGCGCAGCGGCGCTGTACGGCGGCCGCCGGCTGGCGCAGCAGCGCCGGGCCAGCCGCCGAATCGGCAGCGCCGGTGATCCACGCTGCGGGCAGGCCGGCGCCGTCAGACAGGCGGCCTCCTCGAGCGGCGTTGTCTCTACTCTGCCGTAAGCGCGCCCGCGCCGCCATCGCGGCCGCCGAATCGGCGGCGGCAAGGCGGCCCAAACCGCCGCTGCTACCGCAGCGCGTTCCTAGACTGGTGCCAGTCACCGACCCCTGCGACCCCAGGCGAACTGCCCCGGGTGCGACTTCGACAAGGCCGCCATGATCCCCGCCACCGCCCCCCTGTCGGCTGCTGCCATCGCCCGCGAAAGCGCCGTCATCGCCGCCAACTACGCGCCGTTGCCGGTGGTGCTGGCCGCGGGTTGCGGCGAGTGGCTGACCGATGTCGACGGCCACCGCTACCTCGATTTCATGAGCGCCTACTCGGCCGTGAGTCACGGCCACGCGCACCCGCGGCTGGTGCAGGCACTGATCGACCAGGCGCAGCGGGTCGCCGTGACCTCGCGCGCGTACCATGCGGCACCGCTCGGACCGTTCCTGGAGAAGCTGGTCGATTTGGCCGGACTGGGCGCCGGCAGCCGCGCGCTACCGGCCAGCGGCGGCGCCGAATCGGTGGAAACCGCGATCAAGGCGGCGCGCCGCTGGGGCTACCGCGTCAAGGGCATCGCGCCCGACTGCGCCGAGATCGTGACTGCGCGTGGCAACTTCCACGGCCGCTCGACCACGATCGTGGGCTTCTCGACCGAGCCTGCCTACCGCGCGGACTTCGGCCCTTTCGCACCCGGGTTCGGCCACTTCGACTTCGGCGACATCGACTCGCTGGCGGCAGCGATCACCGACCGCACGGCCGCCGTGCTGCTCGAGCCGATCCAGGGCGAGGCCGGGATCGTGGTGCCGGCACCAGGCTTCCTGGCCGCCGCCCGCCGCCTGTGCGACGAGCGGCGCGTGCTGCTGATCCTGGACGAAGTCCAGTCCGGCCTCGGCCGCACCGGGCGCTGGTTCGCGTTCCAGCACGAAGGCGTGCGGCCCGACGGACTCATCCTCGGCAAGGCGCTCGGCGGCGGCTTGCTCCCCGTGAGCTGCTTCATCGGCACCGCCGAGGTAATGGACTTGTTCGAGCCCGGCAGCCATGGCTCCACCTTCGGCGGCAACCCGCTGGCCGCCGCGGTCGGCCTGGAGGCGCTACGCGTAATCGAAGACGAGCAGCTGATCGCCCGCAGTGCCGCGCTGGGCGCCCATTTGCTGGCGCGCCTGCGTCGCCTGCAGGAGGAACAGACCGTGCCGCTGATTCGCGCGGTGCGCGGCCGCGGACTGTGGGTCGGCGTCGACCTCGACCCGCAGCACGTCAGCGCGCGTGCCGTCGTCGAGCGGCTGGCCCGACGCGGCGTGCTGACCAAGGACACGCACGAAACGGTGATCCGCTTTGCTCCGCCGCTGACCATCAGCCGTGCAGCGCTCGACTGGGGCATCGACGTGTTTGCCGCCGTCCTCGACGAGTTCCTGCCCGCGCCAGACCGCGAGGCCGGTCGCGTCACCGTGCTTGCATCCCGCTCCGCCACGAGGACCCCGATGAACCGAGTACGGCCCGCCGCCAACCCGATCACCCAGCCGCGTGCGCGCCTGATGATGAGCGCACCCGACCACTTCGAAGTGAGCTACCGGATCAACCCGTGGATGGACCCGGCGCAGTGGCGAGTCAGCGCCGAACGACTGGCGCAGGACGCACAGCGCGGCTGGTCGCAGCTCAAGCAGACCTACGAGCGGCTCGGCGCCGTGGTCGAGGTGCAACCGGCCGTGCGCGGGCTACCCGACCTGGTGTTCACCGCCAATGCGGCCGTGGTGCTCGACCGTAAGGTGGTGCTGGCGCACTTCTTGTGCCCGGAGCGGCAGGGAGAGGAACCGCACAACCGCGCCTTCTTCGAGGCCATGCGTGCGCGCGGTGTCGTCGACGAAATCGTCGACTGCCCGGCCGGCGAGTTCTTCGAGGGCGCCGGCGATGCGATCTGGGACGCCGGCCGCGGCCTGCTGTGGAGCGGCCACGGACAGCGCTCCACCGCCGGCATGCAGCACTTCCTGGCTGCCACCTACGGCGTGCCGGTGGTGGCGTTGGAGCTGGTGAACCCGCGCTTCTATCACCTCGACACCTGCCTTTGTGTTCTGGACGGTGGCGAGGTGCTGTACTACCGCCCGGCATTTTCGCGCTGCGCGCTTGGGCTGCTCGAAGACCTGGTCGGCAAGGACCGCCTAATCGAGGCCGGCGATGAAGACGCGATGCATCTGGCCGTCAACTCCGTCTGCCTCGGTCGCGACGCCGTTTTCTGCCACGCCAGTGCCGCGCTGCGCACGCAACTGACAGAGCGCGGCTACGACGTGCACGTGGTGCCTTTGGACAGCTTCAACCGCTCGGGCGGCGCCGCCTATTGCCTGACGCTGCGCCTGGACCGCAGCACGCAGGCGCTGCCGCAGCGTGAGGTGTTCGTCGAGGAAGACCTGAGCGAGTTGCGACGCGCGGCTTGAGCGGCCGCGCTTCGCAGCGCCCTGCGCCGGCAGGCTCCGCAGCTTGCTCTACGACGCAGCTTGCGCCGGCGGGCGCTGCGGGGCGCCTCGACTCCGGGCTGGCTGGCGGCGGGCGGTAGGTACCGCAGGCCGGTCCATGGCCGGCCTGCGTGGTCAGTGCTTGCGTATTGACTGCGCTGACGGGGAGGTTGGCGCTGGCAAGCTGCCCGCCAGCAAGTTCGAACTCGCGTGCGCCCGCCGCACTGCCACCCTGCGCGAGGCTCCCCACATCACCCGCCGGCGCCGCACTCCGTGGTTGGCACCTGGCCCTCAACCCCGCCCCTGTCCCGCTGACCCGGGCGAGGGGAGCGAACCCTCTCCCACATCAGTGGGAGGGGCGCTCGCGAAGCGAGTGGGGCGAAGCGGGGGGTTGCGGGAGGCGCGCGTCCCGCCCGCTGAACGGCGCCGGCATGCAAGCCGGCGCGCGCCCTGCAAGTGAGGGGCTGCGGCGGGTGCGCAGCGCCCGGCCACCCATGGAACTCGGCCACGGCCCCGACGAGCGAAGTCCTCACCACTTCGGCGCCCGCTTCTCCATGAAAGCCAGCACGCCTTCCTGCGCCACCTCGTCGGCCATGTTGCAGGCCATGGTCTGGCCGGCCAACTGGTAGGCCGCCTCGATGCCCAGTTCGAGCTGCTTGTAGAAGGCCTGCTTGCCCATGGCGATCGCCAGGCGCGGCTTGGCAACGATGCTGGCGGCCAGGCGCTCGACCTCGGCGTCCAGCTCGGCCAGCGGCACCACGCGGTTAACGAGTCCGCGCTCGCACGCGGTGGCCGCATCGATGAACTCGCCGGTGACCAGCATCTCGAAGGCCCTCTTGCGGCCCAGGTTGCGCGACAGCGCCACCGCCGGCGTTGAACAGAACAGCCCCACGTTGATGCCCGACACGGCAAACCGCGCCACGTCGGCGGCCACCGCCAGGTCGCACATGCCCACCAGCTGGCAGCCGGCGGCGGTCGCGATGCCATGCACCCGGGCAATCACCGGCTGCGGCATGCGCTGGATCTTGAGCATCAGCCGCGTGCAGGTGGCAAACAGCGTGCGGTAGTACTCGGCCTCGTGCCGCGCCTTCATCTGCTTGAGGTCGTGACCGGCGCAGAAGGCCCTGCCGGCGCCTGCCAGCACCACGACGCGCGCCGATTCGTCGGCGGCAATGCGGTCGAGCGCGTCCTGCAGCGCCGCCAGCATTTCCTCGGACAGCGAGTTGAACTGGGCAGGGCGGTTGAGCGTCAGGCGTACCACGCCGCCGGCGCTGCGCTCCTCGATCAGCAGCGGCTCGAGCTGCTGCGCGCTTTGGGGTGCGTTCATCCGGGGCCTCCTCGGGTTGGATCGTCGACGACAACTGTACGCCGCCGGCACGGCCGCCTGCTCAGGCAGCCCGGGTGATCTCGGGCTGGATCAGCCGGCTGTCCGGCAGCCAGGCCGTGAAGGTGCTGCCCTGTCCCGCCTGCGACTCGATGGTCAGGCGGGCCTGATGGCGCAGCAGCACGTGCTTGACGATCGCCAGGCCGAGCCCGGTGCCGCCGGTCTCGCGCGACCGGCTCTTGTCGACCCGGTAGAAGCGCTCAGTCAGGCGCGGCAGGTGCTCGGGCGCGATCCCGATGCCCGTGTCCTCCACGCTGAAAGCGCCGCCGCGCTGGTCCACCGTCCAGCGCAACTGGATCGAGCCGCCCGCCGGCGTGTAGCGAATCGCGTTGGACACCAGGTTGCCAAGAGCGCTGCGCAGTTCGTCCCGGCTGCCGCGCACATGCGTCTCGTCGGCCTCGTAGCCGAGGCTGTGCCGGCCGCCGGACAGGGCACGCGCCTCGTCGGTGAGCTCGCGCACCAGCGCGGCCATGTCGACGTCCTCCTCGACGACGGCCGACTCCTGCGACTCCAGGCGCGACAGCATCAGCAGATCCTCGACGAGCCGATGCATCCGGCTGGCCTGCTCATGCATCAGCTGCAGGTGGTGACGCCGCACCGGGTCGCCTGCGGCATCGGGCGCATCGAGCAGCATCTCGAGGAAACCGTTGACCACCGTGAGCGGCGTGCGCAGTTCGTGCGAGACGTTGGCCACGAAGTCGCGCCGCATGGCGTCGACTCGCTCGGTCTGCGTCACGTCGTAGGTCAGCACGATCGAGCGCGCCGGCTCGAACTCGATCACGGTGACCGAGAGCGCGAGCGCCGGCGAGTTCAGCGGCCGGAACACCAGCGGCTGCTCGAAGCTGCCCGAGGTCATGAAGGCGACGAAGGCCGGGTCGCGCACCAGGTTGGTCAGGCGCAGGCCGCCATCGTTCCTCAGCGACAGGCCGAGGTGCCGCTCAGCCACCGGATTGCACCATTCGATCTGCAGCGCGGCGTCGACCAGCACGATGCCCTCGGGGAGCGCGCTGATGGTGCGGCGGAAGCGTTCCTCGTTCTCGGCCAGCCGGCGCTCCGACAACTGGCTGGAGCGGTGGGCGCGATACAGCCGGCTGAACACTTCGGACCAGGCGCCGACACCTTCGGGCACGGTCTCGATGGCCGGGCGCTCGAGCCAGTCGGCCAGCAGGCTGAGGTAGACCAGATGGAACGCGAGCAGCACCGCCAGCGCAAGCACCGCGAAGACCAGCCCCACCGTGGTGTCGAAGAACACGCCGAGCAGCACGGCGACGACGCCGAGGGCGCAAATGCGCAGCAGCGCCGGCAGCAACAACGACACGCGCAGGTTTGGCTTCCCGGCCATGGCCGCCGAGTGTACCGGCGCCGCGCGGCCCGCCGTCAGCTGTCGCTGCGGATCGAGAGCCGGTAGCCGAGCCCGCGCACCGTCTGCACGAGATGTTGGGCGCCGGCCGGTGCCAGCGCCTTGCGCAGCCGCAGCACGTGGACGTCGACCGTGCGCTCCTCGATGAAAACATGATCGCCCCAGACACTGTCGAGGAGCTGGCTACGCGAGAAAACGCGATCCGGGTGGCCCGCCAGGAACTTGAGCAGCTTGAACTCCGCCAGTCCGATTTTGACCGGCTTGCCGTCCACCGCCACCTCGTGGCGGGCCGGGTCGATGGTCAGCGGACCATACGCGATCGCCTCGCCGCTGTGCTGCGGGGCGCGGCGACGGAACACGGCGCGCATGCGCGACACCAGCTCGCGCGGCGAGAAAGGCTTGACCACGTAGTCGTCGGCACCGGCGTCGAGCCCGACCACGCGGTCGGTCTCGGTGCTCTTGGCGGTCAGCATGATCACCGGCAGGGTGCGCGTGCGCTCCTGCGCCCGCAGGTCGCGCAGCAGATCGATGCCGCCGCGGTCCGGCAACATCCAGTCCAGGATCACCAGGTCGGGCAACTCGGAGCGGATGGCATCCTGCGCCGCCGCGACCGAATCGGCGCGCCGCACCTGGTAGCCATGGGTCGTGCAGGTATAGGAGACCAGCTCCTGGATGGCCGGCTCGTCCTCCACCACGAGGATCGACGCGGACATGAGGTCCTCAGGCCTGCGCAGTCACGCGGTCCACCTCGTCGGGCGTGGCATGGCGCACGTCCATGCCGGCCGAGATGAAGATCACGTGCTCGGCGATGTTCTTGGCGTGGTCGCCGATGCGCTCGATCGCCTTGGCGACCCAGATGAGATCGATCGACGCCGAGATCGTGCGCGGGTCCTCCATCATGAAAGTGATGAGCTGGCGCAGGATGGCGCGAAACCGCTCGTCCACGCCAGCATCGTCGCGGATGATGGGGGCCGCCGCCGCCACGTCGAGCCGCGCGAACGAATCGAGCGAGCGGCGCAGCATCCCGCTGGCGATGTCGCCCGAGATGCGGATGTCCGGAATGCGCGGCAGGCGCATCGAGATCTGCTTCTCGTGGACCCATTTTGCCGCACGCGCGATCTTGGTGGATTCGTCGCCCGAGCGCTCCAGATCGGTAATGATCTTGGTCACCCCCATGATCATGCGCAGGTCGCCGGCCGTCGGCTGGCGGCGCGCGATCACGTTGTTGACGGCGCGGTCCAGCTCGACCTCCAGCTCGTTGACGCGACGGTCGGACTGGATGACGCGGTCGGCGGCGGCAAGGTCGCCCGCCTCGAAGCAGTCGATCGCCATGCGGACCTGCGACTCAACCAGCCCGCCCATCTGCAGGACGCGCGAGCGGATCGATTCGAGCTCCTGGTCGTAGACGCGGGAGGAGTGTTCGCCTGTTGCCATGGTGGGTCCGTCCTCAGCCGAAGCGGCCGGTGATGTAGTCCTCGGTTTCCTTGCGCTTGGGCTTGATGAAGATCTGGTCGGTTTCGCCGAACTCGATCAGCTCGCCCAGGTACATGTAGGCGGTGTAGTCGGACACCCGCGCCGCCTGCTGCATGTTGTGCGTCACCACCAGGATGGTGACCCGCGCCGACAGCTCGGTCATCAGCTCCTCGATCGAAGCCGTTGCGATCGGGTCGAGCGCCGAGGTCGGCTCGTCGAACAGCAGCAACTCCGGATCGGTGGCCAGCGCACGGGCGATGCACAGCCGCTGCTGCTGCCCGCCCGACATCTCGAAGGCCAGGTCGTTCAGGCGGTCCTTGGCCTCGTTCCACAGCGCCGCGCCGCGCAGCGCCTCCTCCACCTTCTCGTCGAGCACCGCCTTGGACCGGACGCCCCGCACGCGCAGGCCGTAGGCGACGTTCTCGTAGATCGACTTGGGGAAGGGGTTGGGCTTCTGGAACACCATGCCGATGCGCATCCGCACCTCGATCGGATCGACCGACTTGGCGAGAATATTGACGTCATCGGGCAGCAGCCGGATCTCGCCGGAGTAGCGCGTGTTCGGATACAGGTCGTGCATCCGGTTGAAGCAGCGCAGGAAGGTCGACTTGCCGCAGCCCGAGGGCCCGATCAGCGCGGTCACCTTGTTCTGGTGGATCGGCATGTCGATGGCCTTGAGGGCCTTGAAGTCGCCGTACATGAAGTCGAGGCCGCGCGCCTCGGCCTTCAGCGGCGGACGCGGCGCCTCGGCGCCGGCGGTAGCGCCGCCGCCCACGGCCAGGTCGATGCTCACCATTTGATCTTCTTCCTCACCTGATAGCGCAGGTAGATAGCCAACCCGTTCATCACCAGCGTCATCGCCAGCAGGATCACGCCGGCGGCGGCTGCATTGAGCTGGAAGGCCTTGTCGGGCCGCGAAACCCAGTTGTACATCTGGATCGGCAGCACCGTGAACTCGGACCACAGCCAGGCGAAGTTGACGAAGGGCGCCTCGCCCATGATCGGCGCCGGCGGCAGGAACGCAATGAAGGTCAGCGCGCCGATGGTAATGATGGGCGCGGTCTGGCCGATCGCCTCGGCCATGCCGAGGATGATGCCGGTCAGGATGCCGCCGCGCGAATATGGCAGCAGGTGATCGGAGATCATCTGCCAGCGGGTGGCACCCATCGCGTAGGCCGCCTCGCGGATGTGGCCCGGCACGGCGCGCAACGCCTCGCGCGAGGAAACGATCACGATCGGCAGGATCAGAAGGGCCAACGTCAGGCCGGCCGTGAGCACGCTCTCGCCGAACCCGAACTGGTAGACGAACAGGCCGAGGGCCAGCAGCCCGTAGACGATCGAGGGCACGCCGGCCAGATTAGTCACGTTGATCTCGATGAGGTCGGTGACCCAGTTCTTCTTGGCGTACTCCTCCAGGTAGACCGCGGCGCCGACGCCGATCGGAACGGCCGCCAGCATAGTCACCAGCATCACCATCGCGCTGCCGACCCAGGCCGAGAGGATTCCCGCCTCGGTGGCGCGGCGCGACGGGAAGTTGGTCATGAACTCCCAGCTCAGCCGCGGCAGGCCGTCGAACAACAGGTCCAGAAAGGCGGCCAGCAGAACCAGCACCGCAAAGATGGTGCAGGCCAGGCCGGTCATCGCGAAGATCAGCTGATTGCGCTTGCCGGCAGCCACGAGCCGGCGCATTTCCTGCACATCGGGCCGCTCGACGGCCGGCTGCATCACGGCGGTCATCAGTAGGCCTTCCTATAGCGGCGCCGCAGGAAGTGGCCTGCCACGTTGAGCACTAGGGTCATGGCCAGCAGTACCAGGCCGGCGGCGAAGATGCTGCGGTAGGCGACCGAACCATGTTCGAGGTCGCCCAGGCTGACCTGAGCGATGTAGGCGGTCAGCGTGGCAGCCGCCTCCATCGGGTTGAAGGTGAAGTTGGCGTTCTGCCCGGCGGCGATCGCCACCACCATGGTCTCGCCGATCGCGCGCGCGGCCGCCAGCACGTACGCCGCGACCACCCCCGAGACGGCCGCCGGCATCACGACGCTGAGCGCCACCTGCATCTTGTTGCTGCCCAGCGCATAGGCGCCCTCGCGCATGTTCATCGGCACCGCGCGCATCGCATCCTCGGCGAGCGAGGCGATGGTCGGGATGGTAGCCACGCCGACCACCAGACCCGGCGCCAGCATGTTGAAGCCTGGCAGGTTGGGCAGGATTGTGTCCTGCAGCAGCGGGGTCACGAACAGCAGCGCGAAGTAACCGAAGACGATCGTCGGCACAGCAGCGATCATCTCCAGCGCCGGCTTGACCGCCTCGCGCACCCGGTGGCCGGCGAACTCCGACAGGTAGATGGCGATGATGGTGCCCATCGGCACCGCGACCAGCAGCGCGATGAGAGTCACCGTCAGCGTGCCGGATATGAGCGGCAGGATGCCGTAGGACGGGTTTGCGAACAGCGGCGTCCAGACGGTGCCGGTCAGGAAGTCCCACAGCGAGACGAACTCGAAGAAGCCGAGCGACTCATAGACCAGAATGACAGTAATCGCCGCCGTGGTGAAGACCGCCACCAGGCCCGCGCACAGCAGCACGAACTCGATCAACTGCTCCTTGATACGACGGCTGCGTTTGTGTCCGAGGGATATCGGGAGGCCAGACCCCGCAGTGGCGGTCCGACCCGGCGCGTCAATAGACGGCATAGGCGTACGACTTCCCGGGCTGTTGATCGGGTCGCGGACCGGCACCGCCCATGCGCCGGTAAGGAAACGGGAGGGTAACGGCAGGCGCCGTTACCCCCGCTCTCAAGCGCGCGTAGGTTACTTCGCTTCCAGCTTCATCAACTGCTCGATCGTCACACCCACCAGGTTCTCGCCACCGAACTTGGTGCCCACTCGGCCCTTGGCGAGCGCGTCAGTGTTGTAGGTGTAGGCCACGGCCGGCAGCGGCACGTACTTGACTTCCTTGACCAACTTGGTCGCGTTCTGGTTGTAAAACTGCACGAACTCCCGCACCTCGGGGCGCTGCGCCGAGGCCGCGTTCACGTAGATGAAAATGGGACGCGACAGCGGCTGGTAGGTACCGTTGATGACAGTCTGCTCGTTCGGCTGCACCGCGCGGCCACCCTTCCACACGATCGGCAGCGAGCGCAGCTTGTCGCGGTTCTCCGCGTAGTACGCATACCCGAAGAAGCCGATTGCATCGACATCGCGCGAGATGCCTTGCACCAGCACGTTGTCGTCTTCAGAGGCGGTGAAGTCGCCACGGCTGGCCTTGGACTTGCCATTGACCGCCTCGGTGAAGTAGTCGAACGTGCCCGAATCCGTACCCGCGCCGAACAGCTTGATCGGCCGGTCGGGCCAGGCCGGGTTGACCTGATTCCAGCGCATCACCTTACCCTGAGCCGACGGCTCCCACATGCGGCGCAGTTCGTCGATCGAGATTTCCTTCAGCCAGGTGTTGCGCGGGTTCACCACCACCGACAACGCGTCATAGGCCACCGGCATCTCGATGAAGCGCACGCCGGCCTTGGCGCACTCGTCGATCTCGCGACGGGTGATCGGGCGCGAGGCATTCTGCACATCGGTCTCGCCGCGGCAGAACTTGCGAAAGCCGCCGCCCGTGCCCGAAATGCCAACCGTCACCTTGACCGCGTTGCGCTTGGACTTCTGGAACTCCTCGGCCACCGCCTCGGTGATCGGAAACACCGTGCTCGAACCGTCGACCCGCACGGTCTGGGCCTGGGCCACCGACGTGCCGCCGAGGCCCGCTGCGACCACCGCAAGAGCGCCCAGCACGGCGCGGCGAATGTTCTGAACCTGCATGAAACCTCCGGAAATGTGTTGTCGCGGCCGCAGTTGCAGACCGCGCGATGAGACCGACTCTAAGAAGGGGACATGACGGCAATGTGACATGTCACAAAATGCCCGGTTACTGCCGCTTGCAGTTCCGGCCCAGCGTCTTGCCCCCGAAAGCCAGGGAGATGCCGTCGGCGCCCTTGAGCGTCAGGGTGAAGCCCTCGCCGGCGTAGTTGTCGCCCTGGGCGATCAGTTCGGCCGCGCCGCTGTGCGAGCGGACCCGCACGGTGTTGCCATCGGGATTGAAGCGTGCCTGGAAGTCCTGCCCACCCGGGCAGTCGAAGGCGACGAACTTGCCCGGCACCATGCCGGCCGGGGGCGTCACGGTTGCACAACCGGCAAGTAGCGCAGCGGCAGCAGCCGCCATCCATGCTTGAGTTCTCATCGTGGGGTTCCTGTGGCGAAACAGCGGGAGATCGAGGACAACGGGCGCGAGTGTGGGACGCCGCAGTGACCGATCGATGACAGGCCGGCGCGACCGCGATGGCGGCCGACGACACGTGGCAACCTCGCAACACGGCGGCCATCCTGATCGCCCGCGCTTTGACCGCGCGCCCGCGGGGGCCGCTCGCGCACCCCTGTCGAGCAGGAGCCAGAGGACGGCGGCGACGAGGAACTGAGACTCGGGCAGAAGGATCGCCACGCCGTCCCGACAACCGGAGCCGAATGTGCAGCGATGAAGGCCGCACACGAGCGCCGCCGCCGCAAACCACCCCGCCGTCAGGAAGTAGAGGGCGAGCGCGAGGGCGGCGGCTGGCTACCGGCGGGAAGGGGCTGGCTGTTTGCGCGGCTGTGCCGCGCGCCGCCGGTCGACGGGCGCGCGCAGCGCGGTGCCGGCCCGCCCGCTAGGCACTGGGCTCCCGGTCCGCGTAGGGCGTGCCGGGCACACCGGCCAGCACCACGTCGAACAGCTTGATGCGGGCCGCGTAGTGGCGGTCCAGGCGCCAGTCGCGCAGCAGATCCAGCGCCAAATCGAACGCCTCAAGATCGATGGCGTAGAGCTCTCCGAGCGGGAACTCGCCCTCCTCACCCAGTGTGACCACCAGACGCCCCAGGACCTTCGAGGACGGACTGTCGGGGTTGTTCAGCAGGTACTGGCGCACCTTCTTGATGGCATTCATGACAGGAACGTTGTCAACAGCACCGTGACATGTTGACACGGACCCTCCCCGGATTTGATGACAAGCCAAGGCGCGGCGGGTCGCGACGCCACCCACACGGCTCACGGACCCGTCACGGCGTGTCGATCAACTGCTGGGTGCTGAACTCACTGGCCGGCAGGCGCCGCAGGGTGCCCGCCCGCTGCGTGTAGCGCAGGAACGAGTCGGCGTAGTCGAGAAAGGTGTTTTCCCGCCGCGCGCCGGTGACCGATCGCAGCGTGACCCAGCCGTCGCCGCCGTCGGCCACGAAGTCATTGGTGATCACCCGGTAGGTGGCGGCTGGGTTGAGCGCCACCCAGGCGTCCTGCGCGTTCTTCACCTCGAGGTTGCTAACCCGGTTGTTGGCCGGCTGGTTGAGGTCGACGCGGAAGCGCAGGCTGGCGGCATACGGATAGGTGCCGGTGTTGCCGGCGCCGGCGAGCAGGAAAGTGATCGCATCTTCCAGCGTCTGCTTGACCTCGGCGCCGGTCATGGTCAGGCGCACCAGCACGTTGCGGAACGGCAGCACGGTATAGACGTTGCCGACCGTGACGTTGCCGGCATCCAGATCCACCCGCACCCCACCGGCGTTCTGCAGGGCGATGTCGACGCCCCCGAAGCTGCGGCCCTGCTCCAGAAAGGCCTGGGCGACGATCTGCTGCATGTCGCCGCCATGGGTGCTGGTGAAGGTACCGGTGTTGCAATCGGAGAACTTGGAGCGCGTGATGTCACGCTTGGTGCCGGGCACGCGGCGCAGGCACAGGTTGGTGGCGGCGGCGCCGACCACGTTGGCCCCGAAGGCGGTTCGCTGCTGCTGGAATGGCGCCAGCGTGGTGACGGCCCGCGCGGCCTCGGCCGTGACCCGCAGCGCGGGCTGGGTGGCAAGATCAGCCGCGATGGCGGTGCGGTCGGCATCGGTCAGAGCCACGGTGCCGGTGGCGCGCCGGGTCGGGTTGCCGAGCAAGATCTGCGGCGAGCCGCCGCAACTGGTGACATCGCCCGCCTGGTCGAAGCGCACCTTCAGGTTGCCCACCGCCCAGCCGTATTGCCAGGCCTGCGCCACGCACACCAGCTTGCCGTCGCGGTTGACCACCTGCGTCGGATACGCACCGGCCGGCGCCGTCACGGCAAAGGTGGTCAGCTGCGTCGGCCCCAGGAGCGTGTGGGAGTCGCCGCCGACGATCACGTCGACGCCACTCAAGGCGCGCGCCATGGCGACATCCTCGGCATAGCCCTGGTGCGTGAGCAGAATGATCTTGTTGACGCCGCCGGCGCGCAAGCCGTCAATCTGCGCCTGCGCGGTCTGAGTTTCGTTGGCGAATGTCGTCGAGGCATCCGGCCGCGACGAGTTCTTCGTCTTGCCGGCCACGGTGATGCCGATGATGCCGATCTGTTGGCCGTCGCGGACAACGATGGTGGCCGGCTGCACATAAGCGGAGATACTGCCCTGCGCCAGGGGCGAGACGTTCAGCGTCAGGTTGGTGTTGGCAGACAGCACCGGCGTACGGCAGTCGCCCGCGCGCAGGAAGTCGAGGAAGGTCTTGAGGCCCGCGTCACCCGAGTCGAACTCGTGATTGCCGAGCGTGAAGGCATCGAAGCAGACCGTGTTCATCAGGTCGGCATCGGCGCGGCCGTTGGTGATGGTGTAGTACAGGTCGCCGGTGATGGCGTCGCCGGCGTGCAGCTTGAGCACGTTGGCGCTGCCGGCGGACAGCTCGTCCATCGCCTGCGCAACGCGGGCAAAGCCGCCGAGCGGAAAGGTCACGTTTTCGCGGTTGCCGGCGGCGGTGCGCACCGACAGGTTGACCGTCTCGGCATCCAGGCGCGAGTGATGGTCGTTGACGTGCAGGATGGTGAGGTCGAGCGGGCGGCCATCGTCGCTGCCGCCACAGGCGGCGAGCGAGGTGAGCAGCAGCGCGGCGCACATGACGGCTGCGAGGGTCTTCATCAGCTTCATTTTCGAAACCGTCCAAAACGTCGGAAGCTCATGACTATGGGAGCTTCGCGTGACGGCAAGATTGCACGACAGTGACCTGCCACAAGGCCGGGGCACCGCGGCAATGGCGGCGGTGCGCCCGGATCCGCGGTCGAGCCCGCCGCTCCCTGCGCAGGCCCACCACCTGGAACCGAGGCAAGGGCATCGTCGGCCGGACTCCCCGTCCGGCAGGCACGAGAGGGCCGCGGCACAGCCGCTGCAAGCCGGGACAAGCCTTGCGGAGACTCCGCTGGCGGCCAGGGTCCTTACGCGGGCCCGCCGCGCTAAGGGATCGGCGCCGCCAGCCGGGGGCGCTAGCCGGCCGGCACGCAGTCGGCGAGGCGACGGGCCAGCGCCTGGGCGAGGTCCGACTCCTCGGCCTCGACCATCACGCGCAGCACAGGCTCGGTGCCCGAAGCGCGAATCAGAACGCGGCCGCGGCCGGCGAGCTCCTGCTCCACGGCGCGGCTGGCCGCGGTCAGCGGCCCGTGCGACGTCCAGTCGAAGCCGGAGGCCGTGCGCACGTTGACCAGCGACTGCGGCAGCAGCGGCAGATCGGCGGTCAGCTCGGCCAGCGTCTTGCCCGAGCGGCGCATGGCCGCCAGCACCTGCAGGGCGCTGACGATGCCGTCGCCGGTGGTGTGACGGTCCAGGCACAGCAGGTGGCCGGAGCCTTCGCCGCCCCACTGCCAGCCCTTGGCTTCGAGCAGTTCGAGCACGTAGCGGTCGCCCACCTTGGCGCGGGCGAACGGCACCTTCAGTTCGGCAAAGCGCCGTTCCAGCGCGTAGTTGGTCATCAGCGTGCCGACCGCGCCATCGCTGGCGGCGTCGAAGCGCCGCGTCGCGATGCGGTCGCGCACGATGACGTACAGGAGCTGGTCGCCGTTGTAGCTCGCGCCGTCGGCGTCGGCGATCACCACGCGGTCCGCATCGCCGTCGAGGGCGATGCCGAGGTCGGCCCCGGCCTGCTGCACGGCATGCGCCAGATGGTCGGCGTGTACCGCGCCCACGCCGTCGTTGATGTTGAAGCCGTTGGGCGCAGCGCCCACCGCGACCACCTCGGCCCCCAGTTCGTGAAAGACCTCGGGGGCCACGTGATAGGCAGCGCCGTGCGCGCAGTCGACCACCAGCTTCAGGCCCTTCAGGTCGAACTGGGACGGAAACGTGCTCTTGCAGAACTCGACGTAGCGTCCGGCGGCGTCGTCGAGCCGGCGCGCCTTGCCCAGCAGGCGCGACTCGACGCAGGAAAACGGCGCGTCGAGCTCGGCCTCGATGCGCACCTCGACCTCGTCGGGCAGCTTCTTGCCCTCGCCCGAGAAGAACTTGATGCCGTTGTCCTGGTACGGGTTGTGCGAAGCACTGATCACCACGCCGGCCGACAGCCGCTGCGCGCGCGTCAGGTAGGCCACCGCGGGCGTCGGCAGCGGGCCGCACAGCACGACGTCCACGCCGGCACTGGAAAAGCCCGCCTCCAGCGCGGCCTCCAGCATGTAGCCCGACACGCGCGTGTCCTTGCCGATCAGTACGGTCGGCCGGCTGCCGGGGCGTGCCGCGCGCCCGAGCACGCGGCCGGCCGCCTGGCCCAGCTTGAGCACGAAGTCCGGCGTGATCGGCTCCTGGCCCACCGTGCCGCGCACGCCGTCGGTGCCGAAGTACTTGCGGCTCATCGCCCGTCTCCTCGTCGATGTTGTTCCACTGCCTGCAAGACCCGCAGCGCATCGCGGGTGGCGGCGACATCGTGCACCCGCACGATGCGCGCGCCACGCTGCACGGCGATCAGCGCCGCCGCCACCGAGGCATGCACGCGCTCGGTGAGGCTGCGCCCGGTCACGGCGCCGAGCGTGGCCTTGCGCGACAGGCCGGCCAGCAGCGGCGCCGGCAGGTCGAGTTCGTCCAGGCGCGCCAGCAGCCTGAGGTTGTGCTCGGCGCTCTTGCCGAAGCCGAAGCCGGGATCGAGCACGATGCGGTGGGCCGCCACGCCAGCCGACAACAGCGCGGCATGGCGTGCACGCAGGAAGGTGCGGACCTCGCCGACGAGGTCGTCGTAGTGCGGCGCCGCCTGCATGGTGCGCGGGGTGCCCTGCATGTGCATCAGCACCACGCCGCAGTCGGCGTCGGCCACCGCGTCCAGCGCGCCGGGCTCCTGCAGGGCGCGCACGTCGTTGACGATGACCGCGCCGGCGGCGAGCGAGGCGCGCATGACCTCCGGCTTGCTGGTGTCGATCGACAACGGCACGCCGCGCGGCGCCAACGCCTCGATGACCGGCAGCACGCGCGCCAGTTCCTCGGCGAGCGGCACATCGGCTGCGCCGGGGCGGGTCGATTCGCCACCGATGTCGATCACGTCGGCGCCTTCTTCGATCAGCGCCAGGCCGTGGTCGATGGCCACCCTGCGGTCGAAGTGGCGTCCTCCGTCGGAAAACGAGTCGGGCGTGACGTTGACGATCCCCATGATCCTTGGGGTCGTCAGGTCGACTTGCTGCAGCCCGCAGTGCCAAAGCAAGCCACTGCTGCCGGCAGAGGGACCGACTTCCTTTTGTTCCATGCGGCCGATTGTAGGAGGCCGCGAGCTTGTGCCCCGCCGGCCGGCCCGGCTCAGTGGGGCACACGACGCCTTCGGCGGGCCCAGCCCAGCACAACTGCGGCGGCCACAGCCAGGCCCGACACCGCACCACCACCTCCACTGCTGCCGGCCGCGCCACCCAGCGGCGGTGCCACGGGGTTGCCCTGTGGCTGCGCCTGTCCCAGCAGGGCCACCGCCGCCAGGCCGCCGATCCAGTCGTGCTCCACCTGCAACGCCGCCCGCCGCGCGCCGTCGGCACCGGGGGGCGGCGCAAAACGCACGTCGATCGTGCAAACCGCCTGCGGCGCCAGTTCAAGACCGTTGCTGCACGTGCTGGCGCCGAGGACGAAGTCGAGCGGATGCTCGCCGGCCAGCCGTGGCGCGGAGCTCAGACGCAGCGGCAGCACCCCGGCGTTGGTCAGGCGCATCTGGCCGGAGGCGGTGCCGCCCACCGCAACGGTGCCGAAATCGATGCGGTCATTTGCGCCTGCACCGGTGCTGATGATCAGGCTCGGGCTCGGCACATCGGGCCGGCCGATGTAGGCCGCCAGGTCTGCGTAGTCGGTGGCGCTCAGGCGGTCACGGAAAATGGCCATCTGCGGGATGCGTGCCACTGCGCGCTCGATTCGGCCCGGATCGTTTGCGGCCGCGCTGATGCCGAAGGTACCCGGCAAGGCAAAGTGGCACCCCACGCAGCTTTGGCCGGCACCGCGAATGCGGCCGGCGTCGAAATACAGGCGCATGCCGGACAGCGCGTCCTGCGCCGCCACGGGCGCGGCGGGAAGCAGGGCGACCACTGCCGTGCAGAGAGTGAACAGCCTCATCGAAGCCTCATGAAGAAACGGGGGCCGCAAGCGGCCCCCGTAATGACGGCGCTCTCCGGCCTCAACCGCCGATGCGGCCGCCGTCGTTCTTGGTGATCACCACCAGGGCCGAGCGCGGACGGGCGGTACCGCCATCGGGCCAGGTACTGGTGTAGGCCGACGGCGTGGCAATCGCCGACAGAGGCGTGTCCTCGCCCGGATGCTGGATGCCGACGAACAGCGTGCGCCCATCCGGCGTCTCGGCCAGACCCGTCACCTCGCAGTCCCTCGGCCCCACCAGGAAGCGGCGCAGCCGAGCATCACCCTGCGCCGCGCCGACGAAGGTCTGGATGCTGGCGCTGTTGCCAGCCGAATCGGTGCTGGTGATGGTGCGCACGCCGCCATCGCCCACCGTGCCGGGCAGCGAGGCCAGCAGCATGCAGTTGGTGACATCGGTGTAGGCGCCATCGTCGGTCTGGATCCAGCAGATGTTGGTCGCCTTGCTGAACCACAGACCATCCGGGCTCGAAAAGTCGTTGTCCGCCGACAGACCGGAAATGTTGATGCTGGCGGCATCGCGGCCGGCGCGGGCGCCGAACAGGAAGATGTCCCAGTTGAAGGTCAGCGCCTCGGGGGTCGGCTCAAGCCAGCGGATGATGTGGCCATTCGGATTTCCGCGCTGGTTCTGGCCGGTCTCCCGCGGATCGTTGTAGTGACGCGGGTTGGCGGCGTCAACGCGGGCAGCCCGCGCGGAGGCGCCGGCAGGCGGCGCCACCACGGTGCGCAGCGATTCGCTGTTATTGGTCAGCGTCATGTAGACGGCACCGTTCACAGGGTCGACGGCACCCCATTCCGGGCGATCCATCTTGGTGGCGCCGACGATGTCGGCGGCGATGCGCGTGTTGATCAGCACGTCCGCCTGATTGGCGAAGGCGTAGGTCGCATTGGACGCAGTGAGGCTGTTGACGCCGAAGCTCAGCTCGATCCAGTTGCCGGTGCCGTCGGCGTTGAAGCGAGCGACATAGAGTTTGCCGTCGTTCAGGTACTTGTCACCGACCGCCAGTTTGTCGGTGCGGCTGGCGTCGGCCGGGTCCCACACCGCGTTGGACACATACTTGTAGATGTACTCGCCGCGCGAATCATCGCCCTGGTACCACACCAACGGCTTGCCGGCCACCGGTCTGGCCGGCCAGGCGCCCTCGTGGGCAAAGCGGCCCATCGTCGTACGTTTCTTGGGCAGCGAGGCCGGGCTGAACGGATCGATCTCGACGTTCCAGCCGAAGGTATTGGCCACGTTGCGATAGTCATCGCTGCCGTCGGCCGAGGTGCCCGTGCGCATCGTGTTCCAGCGGCCAAAGAACTGGTCGGCCGTGTCGGGCGTGGTGGTGGCCCACAGGTGGTTGCCGTTGCCGCCCACGCCGTAGCGAGCGAACGAAGCCAGCTCCTTGGCGCTGCGGTTGGGGTTGTCGGTGGCGGTCACGCGGCGGAAATAGCCGGCCCAGTTTTCCTCGCAGGTGAGGTAGGTGCCCCAGGGCGTGTAGCCATTGGCGCAGTTGTTCACGGTGCCACGCGTGCGCGTGCCGTTGGGCGAGAAGCGCGTGACCATGAAGCTGCCGGCGGCCGGACCGGAGATCTCCATCTCGGTGCCGGCATGAACGCGGCGGTTCAGCGTCGAAGCCTGGTTGATGCTCCACACGCCGCCGGCGTCGCGCGCCACTTCGGCAATGCCGACGCCGTGGCCGTAGATCTCGCGCAGCACCTCGCCCGGCACCGTGCGCGCGCCGCTGACGATGGTCTGGCCGCTGGCGTGCAGGAAATTGATGTTCAGATACTCGTGGTTCACGCACAGCAGGCCGCGCGTCGAACCGTTGGGATCCCAGCCGTTGGTCGACGACAGGCCGAAGTAGCTCATGCCGTCATGGTTGTCGCCGACGCGCTTGTCGTAAGTGGCCGGATCGTCGGTGCCGTCGTTCCGATAAGACGCCACGCCGGCGGCCAGCGGGTCGCCCACGCGGTACAACACACGCGCGGTGAAACCCTGCGGCACCACGACGCTGTCGGCGGTTGACTTGGCCACTGCGGAGAAGTTCAGGGCGGTAGGGCGCGCCGGAACCGCGGGCACCTGTGGCGGCGCAACCGTCGCAGGACCATCGCTCGAGCCGCAGCCCGTCAACGCCGAGCCGGCGCCCATGAACGACAAGCTCGCCATGCCGAGACCACCCTTGAGCAGGCCACGGCGCTTCAGGTCGGCCGAGCGCTCGCCAATGATGTCGTTGATGTGAGGATTCCTCGAAGAATTGGTCTCAAGGTCGTCGTTGTGCATGTGGCGTTCCTCCGTTAGGGAGCCGCCATTCTTTTTTCCCCATGTGACGAGACCGTTACGGGCAAACAAAGGCCTTGTTAGTTAGCGCTCTGTCATGCGGCGTTCATCATCAAGTCATGGGCAGCGCCATTCGCGCGGAGCACACTGGTTTGCCCTGCCAGGTCCCATCGAAGTCACGCCCAAGTCATTGGCCGTGCGTATGGTTCAGCTTCATGGATCGCGCTAGCGCCCATGGATTCGTTCCATCCTCCCACCTGCCGCTCGAAGGTCTGGGCGCCCTTCTCCGCAACTCCGAAACTCCGACCCGCGCAGCACCGCCGGCAACACCGGACTCGAACCCAGCTCCCCGCGACCGCCACTACCGCGCGATCTTCATCTCCGACACGCACCTGGGCACGCGCGGCTGCAAGGCCGAGCACCTGCTGGATTTCCTGCGCCACCACGAATCCGACGTGCTGTACCTGGTGGGCGACATCATCGACGGCTGGGCGATGAAGAGGGGGCTGTTCTGGCCGCAGGCGCACAACGACGTCGTGCAGAAGGTGCTGCGCAAGGCGCGCAAGGGTACGCAGGTGGTCTACGTGCCCGGCAATCACGACGAATTCGGCCGCCAGTTCGTCGGCCTGGACTTCGGCGGCATCAGCATCCGCGACGAGGCGGTGCACTGCCTGGCCGACGGCCGCC
Organism: Burkholderiales bacterium; assembly: GCA_020248865.1. GTDB lineage: Bacteria > Pseudomonadota > Gammaproteobacteria > Burkholderiales > Burkholderiaceae_F > JALHMQ01. Next base: position 103,356 of record JADCGS010000012.1, read on the forward strand.
GCCTGTGGGTCGTGCACGGCGACTTCGCCGACAGCGTGATCCGGCACGCCAAGTGGCTGGCGCACGTGGGCGACACGCTGTATGACCTCGCGCTGTGGCTGAACCGCCACTTCAACGCACTGCGCGCGCGGCTTGGTCTCACGTACTGGTCGCTGTCGCAGTACCTCAAGCACAAGGTCAAGAACGCAGTCAGCTTCATCACCGACTTCGAGCGCGTGCTGGTGCGCGAGGCGTACCGCCGCGGCTTCGATGGCGTGGTGTGCGGACACATCCACCGGGCCGAGATCCGCGAACTCGACGGCCTGTTGTACTGCAACGACGGCGACTGGGTCGAAAGTCTCACCGCGCTGGTGGAGACGCACGAGGGCCAGTTGCAGCTCATCGAGTGGAAGACCCCGCTGGCGCCCGGCGACCCCGTGCCGCGCTGGGACGAGCCCGACGGGCATAGCGAACGGGAAGCACCCGCCAGGGTGCCGCAGCAGGAGGCCGCCGCATGAAGATCGTCACCGTCACCGACGCCTGGCACCCGCAGGTCAACGGCGTGGTGCGCACCATCGAAGCCACCAACCGCGAACTGGAGCGCGGCGGACACCGCACGGTGGTCATCTCGCCACTGCAGTTCGTCACCTTGCCCTGCCTCGGCTATGCCGATATCCGCCTGTCTCTGCTGCCCTACCGCAAGCTGGCGCGCCTGCTGAAGCGGGCGCTCGACGACACCGACGAGGTGGCCGTGCACATCGCCACCGAGGGGCCACTCGGCGCGGCCGCGCGGCGCTGGTGCCGGCGCCAAGGCGTGCCGTTCTCCACCGCCTATCACACCCGTTTTCCGCAGTACCTCAAGGCGATGTTCGGCGTGCCCGAGGCCTGGACCTACCGCTTCCTGCGGCGCTTCCACAGTGCGGCACGTGTCGTGATGACCCCCACCGCCACGGTAGAGGAGGAGCTGGCGGCGCAGCGCTTCGGCCGCATCGCGCGCTGGACCCGCGGCGTGGACACCGAACTGTTCCGGCCGCTAGAACCGCTGGCACTGGGTCTGCCGACGCCCGTTTTTCTCTACGTAGGCCGCGTTTCGGTGGAGAAGAACATCGAGGCTTTCCTGCGCCTGGACCTGCCCGGCAGCAAGGTGGTGGCGGGCGTCGGCCCGGCGCTGGATCTGCTCAAGCGGCGCTTTCCCGAGGTGCGCTTCGTTGGCGTGCTGACGCAGCCCGAGCTGGCCCGGCTGTACTCGGCCTGCGACGTCTTTGTATTCCCCAGCCGCACCGACACCTTCGGTCTGGTGCTGCTCGAAGCGCTCGCCTGCGGCACGCCGGTGGCGGCCTACCCGGTGCAGGGACCGCTCGACGTGATCGGCCGGGCGCCGGTGGGCGTGCTCGATGAAGACTTGCAGCGTGCCGCGCTCGCCGCCCTGAAGATCGACCGTCAGCGTTGCCGCGACTTTGCCCAGGCGCACAACTGGGCCGCGTGCACCGAGCAATTCCTGTCCCTCCAGTGGCCGGCGCCCCGTGCGCCTGCCACAGCTCCTGCGGTGGCCGCCCTGCCGGCGGCCCGCTGAGTGCAACGTCTGCTGCGCACCCCGCCCGACGACCGAGCAGCCACCGATACGCTGCCGGAGCCGGTGCGGAGCGCAGCGCCCGCCAACGCTGCTGACGGAGCATGGCCGGCACACCTGCTGCTGGTGACCGACGCCTGGCATCCGCAGGTCAATGGCGTGGTGCAGACCTGGACCTACATGCGCCGGGAGCTGGACGCGCTCGGCATGGCGGTTACGGTGATCGGGCCGCAGTCACCCAGCCTGCCGGTGCCCGGCGAGCCGGGCCTGCGGCTGGCGCTGCGCCCCGGCCGGCAGGTGCGCCAGGCTCTTGAGGCGCTCGAGCGCGCCGGCCGCGCCGATGACTTTGCCCTGCATATCGCCACCGAAGGGCCGCTCGGCTGGGCGGCGCGCCGCTGGGCACTGCGGCACGGGCTTGACTTCACCACCTCGTACCACACGCGCTTTCCGGAATACCTGGAGCGGCGCTTTGGCCTGTCGGCCGACCTGCTGTACCCGCCGCTGCAGCGCTTCCACGCCGCCGCCAGTGCCGTTCTGGCGCCTACGCCGCACATGGTGCGCACGCTGACGCAGCGTGGCTTCGAGCGCGTACGGCTGTGGCCCCGCGGCGTCGACACCGAGACGTTCCAGCCAGCGCTCGATGCGGCTGCGCGCGACGCGCTCGACCGCGCCGCCGGCCGCGTGCTGCCGCGGCCCATTTTCCTGTCGGTCGGGCGCGTGGCGCCGGAAAAGAATCTGCCGGCGCTGCTGGATCTCGACCTGCCCGGCACCATCGTGGTGGTAGGCGACGGCCCGTCGCTGGGTTGTCTGCGCGCGCGCCATCCGCAAGCCGTCTGGCTCGGCGCACGGCCCCACGCAGCGCTTGGACCGCTTTACGCCGCGGCCGATGTGTTCGTCTTTCCCAGTCGCACCGACACGTTTGGCCTGGTGATGCTCGAAGCAATGGCCTGCGGCACTCCAGTGGCCGCCTTTCCGGTGACCGGGCCTTTGGACGTGGTCGAGCCCGGTCTCACCGGCGTGCTGCACACGGACCTGCGCCGCGCCTGCCTGACCGCGCTGGAACTGCCGCGTGCGGCGGTGCAGGCGGCCGTGCGGGCACGCTCGTGGCGCGAGGTCGCGCTGACGCTGGCTGGCGCTCTGGTGCAACAGCGCGGCTGGCAGCCCAACTAGCCGCCGCGTTTGCCGCAAGTCATCGCGGCGTCATCGCCCGTTCATCACCACGACAAGGCAGCTTCCTAGCGTGCCGCCGTTCAACTGCGATCGAGGAACGCGATGGATCTGAGTGACGTAGGGCGGCTGTCGCCCACCCAGAATGAAGCGGCGATCCGTCCGCGCCTGAGCGTGGGCCTGGCACGCGGCGCGGCCGAGGTCGAGGACGCCCAGCGACTGCGTTACAAGGTCTTTGCCGAGGAAATGCACGCGCGTTTGGACGGCTCCGGCGCAGCACTCGGGCTGGACATCGACGGTTTCGATGCGCACTGCGACCACATCGTGGTGCGCGACGAAGACACGCTGCGCGTGGTGGGAACCTACCGGGTGCTCCCGCCGCATGCGGCGCAACGTGTCGGCCGGCTCTACTCGGACAGCGAGTTCGACCTGGCGCGGCTGCTGCACCTGCGGCCGAGCATGATCGAGGTCGGTCGCTCCTGCGTGCATCGCGACTACCGCGACGGCAGCACGATCCTGCTGCTGTGGGCCGGGCTCGCCCGGTACATGCGCGCCTTCGGCTATCGCCACATGGTGGGTTGCGCCAGCGCATCACTGGCCGACGGCGGCATGCAGGCGGCGCGCCTGCGCGACGAGTTGCAAAAGCATCTGTGCGACGCCGAGTACCGCGTGTACCCACGCGTGCCCTTCCCGCACGAGAAGCTGGCGCGCGCCGCCCGCTGCGAGATGCCGCCCCTGATCAAGGGTTACCTGCGCATCGGCGCGCAGGTGTGCGGTGAGCCAGCCTGGGATCCGGACTTCAACACCGCCGACTTCCTGATCTGGCTGTCGCTGGACAATCTGAACCCGCGCTATGCGCGTCACTTCGAGCTGCTCGCCCACGAGGAAGGGTTTGTGGCGGAAGTCGCCGTCTGACGCGGTCAGCCAGGATGTCTCACCAGGTCGCCGCTTGCCGCCGCGATCTGCCGCAGTACGCCGCAGGGATAGCCTGCCATCGCCCCAAGCCATCGTGATCGGCCGGGGCTGCGCGGGCTTGCGCGGTGCGGACGGCGGCAATTTTGCTCATGCGTTCGCCGATGCCGGCGGGCATCGGCTGTGCCCCACTCGCGCAACCGGGCTCACGCAGGCACTCGCGCCCATTGCGTGTCGCGACTCCAGCACCCAAGCCCAGACGGCCGCAGCGGCAGCGGCCAGCAGGCCGAAAAAGCAAAGCCGCCCGCGGGCGGCTTTGCGGCGCGCGTGTCGAGCGATCAGGCGGGCTGCGGCGCGCCCTCGGCACCACCCGGCGTGGCCTTGCCACCCGCCGGCGGCTTGCCGCTGGACGTGGTGGACTTGGGCGGACGCGGCGGCTTGCCCTGGGTGATGTCGTCGATCTGGTCGGCGTCGATGGTTTCCCACTCGAGCAGCGCCTTGGTCATCGCCTCGACCTTGTCGCGGTTGCTTTCCAGCAGGCGCCGCGCCAGCGCGTACTGCTCGTCGATGATGCGGCGGATTTCGCTGTCCACCTTCTGCATCGTCGCCTCGGACATGTGCGTGGTCTTGGTGATCGAGCGGCCGAGGAAGACTTCGCCCTCGTTCTCGGCGTACACCATCGGGCCCAGCACGTCGCTCATGCCGTAGCGGGTGACCATGTCGCGCGCCATTTGCGTGGCGCGCTCGAAGTCGTTGCTGGCGCCGGTGGTCATCTGGTTCATGAAGAGCTCTTCGGCGATGCGTCCGCCAAAGAGCACGGCAATGCGGCTCAAAAGGTAATCGCGGTCGTAGGCGTAACGGTCCTGCTCGGGCAACTGCATGGTGACGCCAAGGGCGCGGCCGCGCGGGATGATCGTGACCTTGTGGACCGGATCGGCCTTGGGCAGCAGCTTGGCGACGATGGCATGGCCCGACTCGTGGTACGCGGTGTTCCTGCGCTCCTCTTCGGACATGACCATCGACTTGCGCTCGGCGCCCATCATGATCTTGTCCTTGGCGCGCTCGAAGTCCTCCATTTCCACCACGCGGCCGTTGCGGCGCGCGGCGAACAGGGCTGCCTCGTTGACCAGATTGGCCAGGTCGGCGCCAGAGAAGCCGGGCGTGCCGCGGGCGATGACGTCGGCCTTGACGTCGGCGCCGATCGGCACCTTGCGCATGTGCACGTTGAGGATCTGCTCGCGGCCGCGGATGTCCGGCAGCGGCACCACCACCTGGCGATCGAAGCGGCCCGGGCGCAGCAGCGCAGGGTCGAGCACATCGGGCCGATTGGTGGCGGCGATCACGATGATGCCCTGGCCGGTCTCGAAGCCGTCCATCTCGACCAGCATCTGGTTGAGTGTCTGCTCGCGCTCGTCGTTGCCGCCGCCCAGGCCTGCGCCGCGCTGCCGGCCCACGGCGTCGATCTCGTCGATGAAGATGATGCAGGGGGCGTGCTTCTTGGCCTGCTCGAACATGTCGCGCACGCGCGCCGCACCCACGCCGACGAACATCTCCACGAAGTCCGAGCCGGAGATCGAGAAGAACGGCACCTTGGCCTCGCCGGCGATCGCCTTGGCGAGCAGCGTCTTGCCGGTGCCCGGCGAGCCCACCATCAGCACGCCGCGCGGGATGCGGCCGCCCAGCTTCTGGAACTTGGACGGATCGCGCAGGAACTCGACCAGCTCCTGAACCTCTTCCTTGGCCTCGTCGCAGCCGGCCACGTCGACGAAGGTGATGCTGTTGTTACTCTCGTCGAGCATGCGCGCCCGGCTCTTGCCGAAGCTGAAGGCGCCGCCGCGCCCACCGCCCTGCATCTGGCGCATGAAGAAGATCCACACGCCGATCAGCAGCAGCATCGGGAACCAGGACACGAAGATCGAGGTGAGCAGCGACTGCTCCTCGCGCGGCTTGACGTCGACCTTGACGCCGGCGCCGATGAGGTCGCCCATCAGGCCGCGGTCGAGCGCCGTGCCGACGGTGCGGATGCGCCGGTCGTCCTGCGTGACGGCGACCACCTCGGGCGTCATGCCCGACTCCTGGATGGTGACCTGCTTCAACCGCCCCGACCTGACTTCGGCCAGGAAGTCCGAGTAAGGCAGGTAGGTTTCACCGGGGCGCTGGCGTCCCTCGAACTGCTTGAAGACGGTGAACAGAACGAGCGCGATCACCAGCCAGATGGCAGCTTTCGCGAGCATGTTGTTGTTCAAGACAGGCTCCTGAGGTCGCCCGCGTCGAGCAGGTCGGCGGGCCGGGGGATACGAAGCATTCTAGGCGGTTTCGACTGCTTGGACGGGGAAACGGCGCAAAGACAACCGGGTAAACCCCTTTCAATTGCGGCCGGCGGGTTGGCTTTTCAACCACGGTGATGGCTGGGGGAAGCCTCCGGACCCGGCGGACCGCCGCCGCGGCCGCCGCCACTTCACCGCGGCTGCAGCTTCAGACCCCGGGCGAACAGGTAGGTTTCCGCGGATTCGGCCCGGGACGCCGCCGGCTTGCGCACGCCGACGGTCACGAACTCGCGCTTCAGTAGCTCGACCAGTTGACTGAACCCGCTGCCCTGGAATGCCTTGAGTAACACCGCACCGGACGGGCGCAGGTGCCGCCGCGCGAACTCGATGGCGATCTCGGCCAGGTGGCTGCTGCGGGCGGCATCGGCGGCTGCGATTCCCGACAGGTTGGGCGCCATGTCCGACAGCACGAGGTCGACCGGGGCGCCGGCCAGCGCCTCGGCCAGTTGCGCCTCCACCGCCTCGTCGCGGAAGTCGCCCTGGATGAAGGTCACGTCCGGCAGCGGGTCCATGGGCAGCAGATCGAGCGCGATGATCCGGCCCTGGACCGCACCGCCCCGGTTCGTCAGCCGCTCGCGTACCACCTGGGTCCAGCTGCCGGGCGCGCTGCCCAGATCGACCACCACGGCGCCCGGCCTGAGCAGCTTCAGTCTGTCATCGATCTCTGCCAGCTTGAAGGCGGCCCGCGACCTGTAACCTTGGGCAGCGGCCTGCTTGACATACGGATCGGTGACGTGACGGCGCAGCCACTCCGGATTGGAACGGTGCTTCTTGCCGCTGCTGGACTTGACCTTGGCCACGAGATGACGGGAGGGCTCAAATGACACAACTGACTCTGACACCGCACGAGCGCCAGGAGCTCAAGGGCCGGGCGCACCGGCTCAATCCGGTCGTGCTGCTGGGGGCCGGGGGGCTCACGGAGGCGGTGTTCAAGGAAGTGGATCGCGCACTCAACACGCACGGGCTCATCAAGATCAAGGTGCCGGGCGACGAGCGCGCGGCACGGGAAGACATCTTCGTGCAACTGGCCGAGCGGCTGTCGGCGGCACGGGTGCAGACCATCGGCAAGATCCTGGTGCTGTACCGGCCGCAGCCCGATGCACTTGCGGTTCCGTCGACCCGCTCGCCCAAGGCGCCGGCGCGCCCGCCCTCCCGCGCTACGGGCGGGGCCACGACCGCGCAGCGGGGCAAGCCGGGCCGCGGCGAGATCCGCGCCGGGCGACCCGCCGCGCCCCGGCGCAAGGCCGTCGGCCGCTGAGGCGCCCGACCCGCCACGCCGGGGCTGCTCGATCAGGCGTAGTGGACCTCGAGCACCTCGTATTCGCGGATGCCGCCGGGCGCGGCGACCTCGACCAGGTCGCCTTCGCTCTTGCCGATCAGCGCGCGCGCGATCGGACTCGAGATCGAGATCAGGCCCGCCTTGATGTCGGCTTCGTCATCACCGACGATCTGGTACTTAACCTGCACGCCCGCCACCATGTCCTCCAGCGCGACCGTGGCGCCGAAGACAATCCGGCCGCCGGCGTCGACCGCCGCCGGGTCGATGATCTGCAGGGCGCCGACCTTGCCTTCCAGTTCCTGGATGCGACCCTCGATGAAGCCCTGGCGCTCACGCGCGGCGTCGTACTCGGCGTTCTCCGAAAGGTCACCCTTCTCGCGTGCCTCCTTGATGGCCTGGATCACCGCCGGGCGATCCGCGCTTTTCAGGCGCTGCAATTCCTCTTTGAGCTTCTCCGCGCCGCGCGCGGTGATGGGGATGGGCATGACGGAAAACCTGGGGTTGAAGGCCGGAATACGGCTCGGGGAAAAACAACGCCCCGACCAAGGCCGAGGCGCAGTGACACTGTAGCGGCCGGCTGCCGGCAATTCAACCTGCAGGCAAGCCCCCGGCCCGGGTCAGGGCAGCGGCGCCTCAGGCTAGCTGACGATGCAGCCCCTGAAGGTCGTAGACCTCGAGCGCGGCCAGGTGCTTCATGCCCTCGATGGCCGCGCGGCCACCGGCTACGGTGGTGTAGTAGGTGACCCGCTGCGCCAGCGCCGTGGTGCGGATGGAGCGCGAGTCGGCAATCTGCGCGCGGTTCTCGGCCACCGTAGTGATGACGAGGTCGATGTCGCCGTTCTTCAGCAGGTCGACGACGTGCGGGCGGCCGTCCTTGACCTTGTTCACCGGCCTGATCGGGATGCCGGCCTCCTCCACCGCGCTGGCCGTGCCGCGCGTGCCGACCAGGCTGTAGCCCATGTCGTGCAGCAAACGCGCGATCTCGATCACCTTGGGCTTGTCGGCGTCCTTGACGCTGAGGAACACGGTTCCGCTGGGCGGCAGCGAGGCACCCGCGCCCAGTTGCGACTTGAACAGGGCCTCGCCGAAGGTGCGGCCCACGCCCATCACCTCGCCGGTTGAGCGCATTTCCGGCCCGAGCAGCGGGTCCACCCCCGGGAACTTGACGAACGGGAACACCGCCTCTTTCACGGAGAAGTACGGCGGCACCACCTCGATGTCCTCGACGCGCAGCCCCTGATCGCGGAAGCTGCGGCCGGCCATGCACCGGGCGGCAATCTTGGCCAGCGGCACGCCGGTGGCCTTGGAGACGAAGGGCACGGTGCGCGAGGCGCGCGGGTTGACCTCGAGCACGTAGATCACGGGCTGGCCGCCGTCTTGCTTGATCGCAAACTGCACGTTCATCAGGCCGCAGACATTCAGTGCGCGTGCCATCTGCGCGGTCTGCCGCTTCAGCTCGTCGACCACCGCGACCGACAAGGAATACGGCGGCAAAGAGCAGGCCGAGTCGCCCGAGTGCACGCCGGCCTGCTCGATGTGCTCCATCACGCCGCCGATGGCCACCTCGGTGCCGTCGGACAGGCAGTCGACGTCGACCTCGATGGCGTCGTCGAGAAAGCGGTCGAGCAGCACCGGCGAATCGTTGGAGACCTTGACCGCCTCGCGCATGTAGCGCTCCAGATCGCGGCTCTCGTGCACGATTTCCATGGCGCGGCCGCCGAGCACGTAGCTCGGGCGCACCACCAGCGGGTAGCCGATCTGCTCGGCCAACTCAAGCGCTTCGCCCTCGCTGCGCGCAGTGCGGTTGGGCGGCTGCTTCAGGTTCAGCCGGAACAGCAGCTTCTGGAAGCGCTCGCGGTCCTCGGCCATGTCGATCGAGTCCGGCGAGGTGCCGATGATCGGTACACCATGGGCCTCGAGGTCGCGCGCCAGCTTCAACGGCGTCTGGCCGCCGTACTGGACGATCACGCCGAACGGCCGCTCCTTGTCGACGATCTCCAGCACGTCCTCGAGCGTGAGCGGCTCGAAATACAGGCGATCGCTCGTGTCGTAGTCGGTGGACACCGTTTCCGGATTGCAGTTGACCATGATGGTCTCGAATCCGTCTTCGTTGCCCTCACCCCGCAGCGCAAAGGCGGCATGCACGCAGCAATAGTCGAACTCGATGCCCTGGCCGATGCGGTTGGGGCCGCCACCGAGCACGATCACCTTCTTGCGGCCAGTCGGCTGCGCCTCGCACTCCTCTTCATAGGTGGAGTACATGTAGGCGGTGGTGGTGGCGAACTCGGCCGCACAGGTATCGACGCGCTTGTACACGGGCCGCACGCCGTGCTGCAGGCGCGCTGCGCGCACGGCCTCCGGCTTGACGCCGAACAACCGGGCCAGGCGCCGGTCCGCGAAGCCCTTGCGCTTGAGCAAGCGCAGCTCCTCGGCCCCGAGCGCCGCGAGCGAGGTCGCCCTGGCGCGCTCCTCGATGCGAATCAGCTCCTCGATCTGCGCCAGGAACCACGGATCGATGCCGGTCTCCTCGTGCACCTCGCCCACCGTCATGCCGATGCGGAAGGCGTCGGCCACGAACCAGATGCGGTCCGGTCCGGGCTCGCCGATCTCCTCGACGATCTCGTCGCGGTCCGTGGTCCGTTCATCGAACCCGTCGACGCCGACCTCCAGCCCGCGCAGCGCTTTCTGGAGCGACTCCTGGAAGGTGCGGCCGATGGCCATCACCTCGCCCACGCTCTTCATCTGCGTGGTCAGATGATTGTCCGCCTGCTTGAACTTTTCGAAGGCGAAACGTGGCACCTTCGTGACCACGTAGTCGATGCTGGGCTCGAAGCTGGCTGGCGTCCTGCCGCCGGTGATCTCGTTGCGCAGCTCGTCGAGGGTGTAGCCGACCGCCAGCTTGGCGGCCACCTTGGCGATCGGAAAGCCGGTCGCCTTGGAGGCCAGCGCCGATGAGCGCGACACCCGCGGGTTCATCTCGATCACGATCATCCGGCCGTCGCGCGGGTTGATCGCAAACTGCACGTTCGAGCCGCCGGTCTCCACGCCGATCTCGCGCAGGATCGCGATGCTCGCGTTGCGCATGATCTGGTATTCCTTGTCCGTCAGCGTCTGCGCCGGCGCCACGGTGATCGAGTCGCCCGTGTGGATGCCCATCGGGTCGAAGTTCTCGATCGAGCAGATGATGATGGCGTTGTCCGCCTTGTCGCGGACCACCTCCATCTCGTACTCCTTCCAGCCGATCAGCGACTCCTCGATCAGGAGCTCGCGCGTGGGCGACAGGTCCAGCCCGCGCGTGCAGATGCCGACGAACTCCTCCATGTTGTAGGCGATGCCGCCGCCGGTGCCGCCGAGGGTGAAGCTCGGGCGGATCACGGCCGGGAAACCGAGCTGCTCCTGCACCGCCAGCGCCTCGGCCAGCGTGTGCGCAATGCCCGAGCGCGCCGAGCCCAGCCCGATGCGCGTCATCGCCTCCTTGAACTTCAGCCGGTCCTCGGCCATCTCGATCGCCTCGGGCGAGGCGCCGATCAGCCTGACGCCGTACTTGGCGAGCACGCCGTGCCGGTTCAGGTCCATGGCGCAGTTCAGCGCCGTCTGCCCGCCCATGGTGGGTAGGATGGCATCCGGCTTTTCCTTGGCGATCACGCGCTCGACCACCTGCCATGTGATGGGCTCGATGTAGGTGACATCGGCCGTCTCCGGGTCGGTCATGATGGTCGCCGGGTTGCTGTTGACCAGAATGACGCGAAAGCCCTCCTGCTTGAGCGCCTTGCAGGCCTGCGCGCCGGAGTAGTCGAACTCGCAGGCCTGGCCGATGACGATCGGACCGGCGCCGATGATGAGAATGCTCTGGATATCGGAGCGCTTGGGCATCGCGGGCTGCCTAGGTGTAGTTCTGCGGGGCGAGCCTGCGCTCGACCAGTTCGATGAGGATGTGGATGACCTTGATGTGCAGTTCCTGCACCCGGTCCGCGTACTGACCACCAGGGGTCACGATGGCGATGTCGGCCTGCTCGGTGATCGGCGTGTCCGGCCGACCGGTCAGCGCGATCACCTTCATGCCGATCCGGCGGGCGGTCTGCGCGGCCGCCACTACGTTGCGGCTGGTGCCGCTGGTGCTGATGGCCAGCAGCACATCGCCGGCGCGGCCATGCGCCTGCACGTAGCGCGCGAAGACCTGCTCGTAGCCGTAGTCGTTGGCAACGCAGGACAGGTGACCGGCGTCGCTGATGGCGGTGGCCGCGTAGCCGGGCCGGTCGTCGCGGAAGCGGCCGGTCAGCTCCTCGGCAAAGTGCATGGCGTCGCACATCGAGCCGCCGTTGCCGCACGAAAAGACCCTGCCGCCGGCCTGGAACGTGGCAGCCAGCAGCGCGCCCGCCCGCTCGATCGCACCCAGAGCCGCCTGATCGGCCAGCAGCGCATCGAGCGCCGCACGCGCCTGCTCGAGCGTCGCGCGCACCACCGGGCTCACCTGCGCTCCTGCATGTGCTTGATGAAACGGTCGAACAGATACGCCACGTCGTGCGGGCCGGGGCTGGCCTCCGGGTGGCCCTGAAAGCAGAACGCGGGGCGGTCGGTGTAGCGGAAGCCCTGCAGCGAGCCGTCGAACAGCGACACGTGCGTCGCCTTGCAGCGCGCCGGCAGCGTGGCCGGGTCGACCGCGAAGCCGTGATTCTGCGAGGTGATCAGTACCCGGCCATCCTCCAGGTCCTGCACCGGATGGTTGGCGCCGTGATGGCCGAACTTCATCTTGAGCGTCCGGCCGCCGGCCGCCAGGCCCATGATCTGGTGGCCCAGGCAGATGCCGAAGGTCGGCAGGCTCTGTTCGATCAGTGCGCGCGCCGCCTCGATCGCGTAGTCGCAGGGCTCCGGATCGCCCGGTCCGTTGGCGAGGAACAGCCCGTCGGGCTGGAGCCTGAGGGCCTCGGCCGCCGGCGTCTGCGCCGGCACCACCGTGATGCGGCAGCCCCGCGCGGCCAGCATGCGCAGGATGTTGCGCTTGACGCCGAAGTCGTAGGCAACCACGTGGAACCTGAATGACGACCGGGTGCCGTAGCCCCGCCCCAGTTCCCACTCGGTCTCGGTCCATTCATACGGCTCGGCCGTGCTGACCACCTTGGCCAGGTCGAGCCCCGCCATGCCCGGGAAACTGCGCGCCAGCGCCACCGCGTGCGCCTCGTCGTGGCCGACCACGATGGCGCCTGCCTGCGCGCCGCCATCGCGCAGGATGCGCGTGAGCTTGCGCGTGTCGACATCGGCGATCGCCACCACGTTCTCCCGCCGCAGGTACTCCGACAGCGGCCACTGGGCGCGAAAACTGGAGTGCACCAGCGGCAGATCGCGGATCACCAGACCGGCGGCGTGCACGCGGCCGGATTCGACGTCCTCGGCATTGGCCCCGGTGTTGCCGATGTGCGGGTAAGTCAGCGTGACGATCTGGCCGCGGTAACTCGGGTCGGTCAGGATCTCCTGGTAGCCGGTGATGGCGGTGTTGAAGACCACTTCACCGACCGCATGGCCTGCGGCACCGATCGAACGGCCGCGAAAAATCGTCCCGTCGGCCAGCGCGAGCAGCGCGTGGGGACGGGCATCGGCAATCAGCGACGACAAGACGAATGCTCCGACGAGGGTGCGATCCCCGGGACCCGCCCGGTTCGGCTCCCAAGTTTGGCGCGACCGACCATGGGCCGGGACGAGCCGATTCGTACCGTTGAGTACGCGGGAGCGGCAGACCTCACACCCCGGCGTTCCGACCACTGGTCGGGATAAATCGCCGGGCGCGGGGACGCACTAGTTAGACTGGTCGAGTATAGCTTTTCAAACAATGGCCGGGTCTCCCCTAGCATGACCAACTCGCTGCTATTGCTGCAGCAACACACCGTAGTCGTCGCGGATACGGGCGATCTTGCTGCCATCTCCCGTCTGCGCCCGCGCGACGCCACGACCAATCCGTCGCTCATCCTGAAGGCCGCCCAGAAGGCGGAGTACCGCGCACTGATCGAGGCAAGCCTGGCGCGGGCCGGGGACGAGCCGCCCGATCTGGCGGGGGACCACGTCCTGGTGGGCTTCGGCACCGAGATCTTGCGCCGCATCGACGGCCGGGTCTCGACCGAGGTCGACGCGCAGTTGTCGTTCGACGTGCGCGCGACCTTGGGCAGGGCGCGCCGTCTGATCGCGCTGTACGAGGCGGCCGGCGTCGACCGCGAGCGCGTGCTGATCAAGATCGCCGCCACCTGGGAGGGCATCCGCGCGGCCGAAGCACTCGAACGCGAAGGCATCCACTGCAATCTCACGCTGCTGTTTTCGCTGCCCCAGGCGCAGGCCTGCGCGGATGCCGGCGTGACCCTGATCTCGCCCTTCGTCGGCCGCATCTACGACTGGTTCCGCAAACAGGCCGGCTCCCATTGGGACGAGGCCGCCAACGCCGGCGCCAACGATCCGGGGGTGCGCTCGGTACGCGCCATCTTTGACCGGCTCAAGAGCGGCGGGTACCGCACCGAGATCATGGGCGCCAGCTTTCGCAATACGGGACAAGTTCTCGCGCTGGCGGGTTGCGACCTGCTCACCATTAGCCCGGAACTGCTGGACGAGTTGGCCGCAGCCAGCGGCCCGGTGCCGCGGATGCTGACGGCACCGAGTGCGCTGGCGCCGCGCCGGCGGCTGGCTGAACCGGAGTTCCGCCAATTGCTCAACGACGATGTCATGGCCAGCGAGAAGCTCGCCGAGGGCATTCGCGTCTTCATCGCCGACGCACGCAAGCTCGACGCGCTGCTCGCGCGCGCTCACGCCTGAGGCGGCGACCGGCAAACCGATATGCCAGCCATGGCTGCCCAAGAGATCCCCTGCGGCGTTGCCGGCGCCGGCTGCGGCCCGGGCAAGGGCGGCGCCGGGTGCCTGGATCGGGGCGCGCCCGACGGCAGCACCGTCGCGCGGGCTCGATTGGCCCGCACCCTTTAGGCGGGAGCGCACTGCCGTGTTGGTGCTGCCCTACCAGACCCGCCTGAACGCGCGCAACCTGCCGCTGGTCACGCTGACGCTCGTGTTGCTCAATGCGCTCGTCTACCTGGTCTTGCAATCCGGCGACCAGCGCCACTTCGAAAGCGCCGGCAAGCTGTACGCTGCGGCCAGCCTCGCGACCATAGAGGCGCCGCGCTACCAGGAGTGGCTGCGCCAGCGCGACGATCGTGCAGGGCTGGCGCGCCTTGCGGCGTTGCAGAAGCAGCCAGGGCAGCTGCTGCTGCTGATCGAATCGGACGCAGAGTTCGCCCGTGCGCTCCGCGCCGGTCGCGTGATCGTGCCCGGCGACCCGCAGTACGCCGGTTGGCGGGAAGCCAGGCGGCGCGTCGATAGCGAGCTCGACCGCTCATTCACGCGGAGCTTTGGACTCGTCGCCGACGGCGGCTGGCTGCGCTACCTCAGCTACCAGTTCCTGCACGGCTCGCTCGGGCACCTCGTCGGCAACATGCTGGTGCTGCTGCTGGCTGGCCCGTTTGCCGAGGCCGCGCTGGGCCGGGCGCGCTTTCTTGGCGCCTACTTGGCGGCCGGCGTGGCCGGGGGTTTCGCCCACGTGATGCTCTCACCGAGCCTTCTGGTAGGAGCCTCGGCCGCGATAGCCGGCGCGATGGCGATGGTGGCGGTGCTGTACGGTACGCGACGCGTTCGGGTTTTCTACTGGCTGTTCGTCTATTTCGACACGGCCAAGGTGCCAGCTCTGGCGTTGCTGCCGGTCTGGATGCTCAACGAACTGGTCCAGTGGGCAATCAGCGGCGGCAAATCGCAGGTGGCTTACTCGGCGCACCTGGGCGGTATCGTGGCTGGCGCCCTGCTCGCATGGCTGCTTCAGCCGCGCGACCGCGCCAGGATCGATCGTCTGGTGGCCGCGGAGTTTGCTGAAGACGACCGCACCGAGCGTCGATCCAACCTGCTGCGACAGGCACAAGAAGCGGCAGCCCGACTGGACACACGCCGCGCCGCGCGCCTCTATGGCGAATTGGCCGATCAGCATCCCGACAATCCCGAGTACCTGATTGCCTACCTCAACACGGCGCTGCTGTCGCCCGACGGCGAGTTGCTGTCCGATGCGGCGCTGCGGGTGCTCTGGTTTCGCGGCAAGCGCATCAGCGAGGCCTTGCGCAAGGCGTTCCTGCAGATCGCGCAGCCGCGCCTGCTGAGCCTGCTGCCGGTGGACGAGCAACTGCGCCTGTCGCGCCGGCTGGTGCGCGCGCGCGAGGACAGCGCTTCGCTGCGCGTGCTGGACGGCATTCTGGGAGATGCCAACCTGCGTACCCTGTACGCACGCCAGATCGCCGACTGCTTACTGGCCTTGTACACCACCTACAGCCGGCACGGGCTGCGCCAACAGGCCGATGCGGTGCGGTCCCGCCTGAAGACCTACTTCCCCTCGGCCAACGAAATCGGCGGCATCGCCCCCAGCAGCGTCCCGCCTGCGACCATTCGGGGCGCCCACCTTGGCGGCACACCATCAACCTTGCGCGGCACGACCACGCTCGGACGCAGCAGCAAGCTGCGCGGGACGGACACGCTCCACATCGATCTTTCCGACACCCGCACCCGCATCAACCAGTAGCGCAAGCTGTGCGGCGCCGGCGGGGCGATCAGCGCGCCAACTGGTCCAGCCGGCCGAGCATCCGCTGCGCTTCGGCTGCAGCGACGTGTGTCGGGTGCTGTTCTACTAGGTGCTGGAGGATGCGGCGCGCCTGCGGCACCGCCGCGCCACCCGCTTGCAGCATCAGTTGGGCGCCGATGAGGTAGGCCCGCGGCACGTCCGGATGGCCGCGAAAGCGCTTGTCGAAGCCCTTGATGAGCTGCGTGGCCAGCGGCGCGCGGCCGGCGGCCAGCGCCGCCCGCGCCAGCGGCACGATGTGCTCCACCGTGCGCGGTCGCCAGTCGACGCTGCGTGCCAGGGCCTCCTCGGCTAGGGCAATCGACTCGCGCTCGTTGCCGGTCTTCATCAAGAGGTCGAGGTACTTGTTGGTGTGGTCCTCTATCCTCGGCAGGTAGTTCTCGGCCAGCAGCAGCTTGTGCAGGCGCGCGTGCAGGGACAGGTCCTGCGGCCGTTCGCGCAGGTCCTCGGCGAGCACATCAATGGCCTCCTTGACCTCGCCCGAGGACACCATGCGGGCAATCAGCGCGTCGCGCGCCCGTGCCTTCACGTCCACCTTGCGCAACGACGTGGCGCGCGTCTCACCCGGGCCGACCACCGTGATCTCCAGCGAATCAGCGTACTGGTACATCGCGTAGCCGATCAACGCGCAGATGACGTAGCTGAAGTACCAGAAGGCCGCCGCCATGAAGAACAGCAGCGCGAACACGCCGGCGCCGATCTTGGCTATCTGTCCGGCCGGCGCCGCCAGTAGCGCGCCGCTCAGGCCGCCGGCGGCTCCCACCGCCAGCACGCCGTAGCTGCGGCAAAGATCGGCGAAGAACACGAAGACGCATAACACGAGGTACGCCCTGCCGATGCGGCTCATCGTCGTGATCAGGCCGCCTGGGCTGACCGACTGGCGCAGTCCGCCGGTCATGACGAGTCGCATCACCGCCGCCGGCATCGCCAAGCCAAACAGCAGCGCCCACGTGACACCCACCATGAACTCGCTGCCGCCGGTGATCATCGCCACCCCGACCATTACCAACACGAACAGCCCGTTGATCGCCACGTACTTGATGGGCCGGGCGATGTCGTTGCCCTCCTGGAGCCGCGGATAGCTGTCGGGGTCGAGGAAACCCAGCGACGAGCGATCGATGATGGTGAAGCCGTACTGCAAGCCGTAGATAAACACGCCCAGCAGGATGGCAATCATCAGCAAGAACCCGCCGAAGCCCAGAGCGAGCGCCAAGGGCGACATCAGCGCCAGCGCGCAAAGCGCGCCGATACGAGCGAGCACCGATCGCCTCAATGGCAACGCAAAGATGCGCGGCATGCGCTGCCAGAAGGGCGTGACCGGGGAGCCAGCCGACCATTCGGTCACGGGGACACACTCAGTGATCAGAGACTGTTTCAGATCGTAATCGGGGCATTGCAGTCTTCAATGACGAAAAGCACCCGAATCAAGCCGCAGGGCGTCGCACTGGCGCAGCGGGCTGCCCGGCTGCCGCGCCATCTAAAGCTTCTCCGTCTCGCCGCTCCTCGGCTGCCACTTCATGAGGCGGCGCTCGGCCCGTCCCACGGCCCAGTCCAGCGCCAGGGCGAAGGCCGTAAGCACCAGGATGCCGGCCATCACGGTGTTGATGTCGAACATGCCCTCGGCCTGAAGAATCAGGTAGCCGACGCCCCGCGCCGAACCGAGATACTCCCCCACCACCGCACCGACGAACGCCAGGCCTACCGACGTGTGGAGCGAGGAGAACACCCAGCTCATCGCGCTTGGCAGGTACACGTAGCGCAGCAGTTGCCGCTGGCTGGCACCCAGCATGCGCGCGTTGGCCAGCACCGTCGGACTGACCTCCTTGACACCCTGGTAGACGTTGAAGAAGACGATGAAGAACACCAGCGTGAAGCCCAGCGCCACCTTGGAGGCGATGCCGAGCCCGAACCAGACGGCAAAAATGGGCGCCAGGATCACCCGCGGCATCGAGTTGGCCGCCTTGATGTAAGGGTCGAGGATGGCCGCGGCCACCGGCGACAGCGCCAGCCACATGCCGACCGCCAGGCCGGCCACCGTGCCGATCACGAACGCCAGCACGGTCTCCACCAGCGTCACCCACAGATGGCCGTAGATGTCGCGGTCGGTGATGAACCACTCCCAGATGCGCGCCAGGATCTGGACCGGCTCGCCGAAGAAGAAGGCAGCCTGCCGGTCGTTGTCGAAGAACATCGGCGGGATGAGCCCCGGCTTGGTCATCACGTGCCAGAACGCAAAAACGGCCAGCAGGACGCCCACCTGCCAGAACCGGATGTTGCGCGCGTTGGGCCTGATTGCCGACCACATGTTTCGCCCCCGCCTAGGCCGCCCGCTTCTGCTGCTCGTAGCCCTTGAGCACTTCCTCGCGCAGGACGTCCCAGATGGCCTTGTGCAGGTCGATGAAGCGCGGCGTCACGCGCACCTCGGCCACGTCGCGCGGCCGGACCAGATCGATGGCGAACTCGCCGATCGGCCGCGCCGCCGGGCCGGCCGACAGCACCACCACCCGATCGCTCATCGCGATCGCCTCGTCCAGGTCATGCGTGATGAACAGCACCGCCTTGCGCTTGGCGGCCCACAGCTCGAGCACCTCGTTCTCCATCAGCTGGCGCGTCTGGATGTCCAGGGCCGAAAACGGCTCGTCCATCAGAATGATGTCGGGGTCGAGCACCAGCGTCTGCGCCAGCGCGGTGCGCTTGCGCATGCCGCCCGACAACTGGTGCGGGTAGCGATCGCCGAAGCCGCCCAGTCCCACCCGCTTGAGCCAGTCCTCACCGCAGCGCTGCGCCTGCCCGGCCGGCATGCCGCGGAACTCCAGCCCGGCGGTGACGTTCTGCAGCGCCGTGCGCCAGGGCATCAGCGCCTCGGTCTGGAACATGTAGCCGGCACGGGCATTGATGCCGGTCAGCGGCTGGCCGAACACCTGAACGCTGCCGGCCGAAGGCTCCAACAGCCCGGCGGCCACGTTCAGCAGCGTGCTCTTGCCGCAACCCGTGGGACCGACCACGCTGACGAATTCGCCCGCGGCGATGTCGAGCGACACATCGCGCACCGCGGTGTAGCGCTGGCTGCGGTCGTCACGCGAAACGAACGTGCAGGTGATGCCCCGCAAGGAAAGAGCCGCTGTCATGGGTCGCGAGCATAGCGGCTGCACGGGCACCGGCAGACGGCGGCCGTGCCGCGCAGACCACGGCCGTCCGTTTGAAACAGGGCGGCCGTGGCGGTGCGCGCGGCAGTCGCGCCGCTCAGCCCTTCGGATACCGGGCGTTGGCCCGGCGCGCAAACTCGTTGGTGAAATTAGCCTTCAGATCCAGCTTGGCCTTCTGCATCGACTCGTCGACGCTGGCCAGCGCGCGCAGCGCGGTGACCGATCCGGCCTCCGGGAACAGCCCGTCGGGCGACAGCGCCCCCTTGGCCTTTAGGAAGGCGTCGATGTAGATGGCGCGGTCGCCCAGCAGATAGGACTCGGGCACCACCTTGAGGATGTCGCCGGGGCCGGCCTGCTGGATCCACTTGTTGGCGCGCACGATGGCGTTGGTCAGGGCCTGCGCAACGTTGGGGTTCTTCTGCAGGAATGGCTCGGGCGCATACAGGCAGCCGGCCGGCATCGGCCCGCCGAACACGCGCTCGGCCTCTGCGAGGTCACGCGTGTCGGACACGACCCGGATGTCGCCGGCGCGCTGCAGGATCGTGATCACCGGGTCGAGATTGGAAATGGCGTCGATCTGGCCGGCACGCAGCGCAGCCACGGCGCCCTGCGCGGCGCCCACGCCGATCACCGAGACCTCGGTGGGCTTCAGGCCGGCCTTGGCGAGCACGTAGTTCAGCATGATGTTGGTCGACGATCCCGGCGCCGTGACGCCGATCTTCTTGCCCTTGAGGTCGGCCACCGTCTTGAAGCTGGGCATCGTCCGGGTCGACACCGCCAGCACAATCTGCGGCGCCCGGCCCTGCAGCACGAAGGCGCGCATCGGCTGGCCCTTGGCCTGCATGTTGAGCGTGTGCTCGAAGGCGCCGCTCACCACGTCGGCGCTGCCGCCGACCACCGCCTGCAGGGCGCGCGCCCCGCCCGCAAAGTCGACGATGTCCACGTCCAGGCCCTCGGCCTGGAAGTACTTCATCTGCTCGGCGATCGACAGCGGCAGGTAGTACAGGAGGTTCTTGCCGCCCACCGCAATCGTGATCTTGCGGCGCTCGAGCGCCTGGGCGAGCAGGGCGGGGGCGGTGGCGGCAAGGCCGGCCAGGGCGCCGGCCTGGAGCAGGACGCGGCGCTGCAGCGATGATCTCATCGGGGTCTCCTGTTGTTGTGTTGGAACGGCGCGGCGGCCCGAAGCCTTCGGCCTCGCCGCCGCCGCGGCGACGACTATATCCGTGCCGGCTAGCCCGGATGTTTCATCAGGGCCGCGGGACTTGCGCGGATGCCCCGCGAGCCGGACTACGCGACGGGGACGCAGCCGATGCCCGTAGGCATCGGCGAACGCTCGAGCGATATGGCCGCGCGGGCGCCGCACAAACCCGCGTAGCCCCGGCCGTCCAGAGTGGCCTGGGCCAGGTGCAGGCTGCCGCCGCAGCTTACGCAGGCAGATGGTGGATGCTCGGGGGTGACCTCGTGAACCATACGGGCTAGGCGAAGTCAGGCTGCCTTTCCGGCCGCGCCGACTCGAAGGACGGTACCTGCATGCAGGCGTCGAAGATGCGCATGACCTGGGGCACGTGGTCGAGCCGGCAGGAAAAGCGCCGTGCGTTGAAAATCTGCGGCACCAGCAGCACGTCGGCCAGCGTGACTTCGTCACCGAGCACGAAGCGGCCGCTGCGGCCAAAGGCCGCCAGTTGCGCCTCGAGCTGCGCCAGCCCCTGCTCGACCCAGTGGCGGTACCAGCCGTCCTTCTGCTCCTCGCTCAGGCCCAGGTCCTGCTTCAGGTAGCGCAGCACGCGCAGGTTGTTCAGCGGATGGATCTCGCAGGCCACCGACAGCGCCATCGCACGCACGTAGGCCCGGGCCTCGGGCTCGTGCGGCAGCAGCGGCGGCGCCGGAAAGGTCTCTTCGAGATACTCGATGATCGCCAGCGACTGCGTGAGCCGCCGGCCCTCGTGCTCCAGCACCGGCACCAGCTCCGCCGGGTTGAGCGCGCGAAACGCCAGGTCGAACTGCTCGCCCTTGACCAGCGACAGCGGCACGTACTCATAGTCGAGCCCCTTGAGCGCCAGCGCGATGCGCACGCGATAAGACGCGGACGACCGGGCAGCGTTGTGCAATCTCATCATGGCAATCACCCCACGAACTGGACCAGCCACAGCGACAGCATCGGAAACAGCAGCAGCAGCGTGGTGCGCACCGCGTCCGAGGCCAGGAAGATGAACACGAAACGATACGTGCGCGCCATCGGCACGTCGCGCGCCAGGCCGTTGACTACGTAGACGTTGAGCCCCACCGGCGGCGCGATCAGGCCGATGTTGACCACGCACAGCACGAGGATGCCGAACCAGATCGCCTTGGACTCCGGCGGCAGGCCGTACAGGTCGAGCGCCATGACGGTCGGGAAGATTACCGGCAGCGTCAGCAGCAGCATCGACAGCTCGTCCATCACGCCGCCGAGGATGATGTAGAAGACGAGGATCGCTGCCAGCACCAGCAGCGGCGGCAGGTCCAGGTGCCCGACAAAGTCGGCCACGCGCGCCGGCATCTGCGACAGCGCCAGGGCCGAGTTCAGCATGTCGGCGCCGACGAAGATCATGAAGATCATCGCCGTCGTCTCGGCAGTGGCCAGCAGCGCGCGCTGGATGCCCGGCCACTTCAGTTCGCCCGACAGCAGACCGACCAGCAGCGTCAGCACCGCGCCGACGGCGGCCGCCTCGGTGGCCGTGAACACGCCGCCGTAGATGCCGCCGAACACCAGCCCGAAGATCAGCACCACCGGCCAGACGCGCCCGAGGGTGCGCAGCCGCTCACCCCAGGACTGGCGCGGCTCGGCCGGCCCGGCGGCGGGCCGCAAGCGGCAGAAGACGGCGATGGCAATGCAGTAACCGGCCGCCGCGAGCAGCCCGGGCAGCAGCGCGGCGGCGAACAGCTTGGCGATGTTCTGCTCGGCGATGATGGCGTACACCACCAGCACCACCGATGGCGGGATCAGGATGCCGAGCGTGCCGCCGGCGGCCAGCGTGGCGGTCGCCAGGCCGCCGTCATAGCCGTAGCGCTTCATCTGCGGCAGCGCCACGTTGGCGATGGTGGCCGCGGTGGCCACCGACGAGCCGCACACCGCGCCGAAGGCGGCGCAGGCCAGCACGCTCGCCTGCGCCAGCCCGCCGCGCCAGTGGCCAACGAAGGCGGCGGCAGCGCGGAACAGCGCCGCCGACAGGCCACCCTGCGTGGCCAACTGCCCCATCAGGATGAACAGCGGAATCACGCTGAGGTCGTACAGCGTGAAGCGCGCAAAGGCCAGGCCCTTCAGGTAGGCCAGCAGCGCCGTGGGCGTCGACAGCAGCAGGTAGCCCACCACGCCGGGCACGAACATCGACACCCAGATCGGCACGCGCAATGCCATCAGCGCCAGCATCAGCGCCAGCAGCGCAAACGGCAGCCATGCGGTCAAGCTCACCCGACGCCCTGCCCGTTCCAGTGCCGCCACGCGGTGTGCAGCGCCACCACGCCGGACAGCGCCAGACCTGGCACCATCACCAAATAGGTGAGCCAGAACGGAAAACCGATCACCATCGTGGTCTCGCCGGACGCCTTCATGTCGAGCACCCCGACGCCGGCGCGCCACGCCAGCAGCAGCATCACGGCGGCCAGCAGCAGGCTGCCGGCCGCGTCGAGCCGACGGCGCGTGCGCGCGGCCGCCCCGGTGGTGAAGAAGTCGACCACGATGTGCGCGTTGCGCACCTGGCAGTAGGGCAGGAACAGGGCGATGGCCACCGCGCAGCCCACCTGCATCAGTTCGACGTCGCCGAGGATCGGCGTGCTGGCCAGCCAGCGACCGAGCACCGAGGCAATGGTCAGCAGCGCCGCGGCGAGCAGCACCAGTCCGCCGAGCACCGCGGCGAGCTTGCTGAGGAAGTCGAGTACTCGAAGCATGGGCGGCAGGCCGGGACGGTGGGTGCGGCAGCGCCGCGGCAATCCATCAAGAAAAACGCCCCGCTTGCAGCGGGGCGCCGGCCGCGGTGCCCGGGCTCCGGGCGCGCGAATCTAGCCTAATTCGGCCTACTTTTTGGGCTCGCCCTTGACGGGCGCCCTGCCCGCTTCGGCGGCCGGCCGCGCGGCCGCCTTGCCGTGCTTGGCGATCAGCTGGCGCGCGTCGGTCATCAACTGGTTGCCGTTCAGACCGCGGTTGTTCATGTCGGAGATCCACTGGGCATACAGGCCGCGCGCTGCCTTGTCCCAGCGCGCCAGCTCGGTGGCCGGGATGACGTTGATCTGGTTGCCGCGGTCCAGCGCCAGCTTGCGCGCGGGCGGAGCCGACTGGTCCCAGATGGCGCCGATCTGGCCCGACAACGCCAGCCCGCTGTTGGCTTCGATCACCTTCCTGAGGTCGGCGGGCAGCCGCTCGTAGGTCGCCTTGTTCATCGCGAACAGGAACACCGCCGTGTACAGCGCCGGCATGGCCGGGTCGGTCTCGGCGTGGAACCGGACCATCTCATGCACCTTGACCGAGGGCACCACCTCCCAGGGGATGACGGCGCCGTCGATCACGCCCTTGCTCAAGGCGTCGGCCAGCGCCGGCACGGGCATGGACACCGGCGTGGCGCCGAAGGCCGCCAGCATCCGGTTGGTCATGCGCGTCGGTGCGCGCACCTTCATGCCGCGAAAGTCCTCGAGCGTGCGGATGGGCCGGTCGCGCGTGTGGATGTAGCCATTGTCGTGTACGTGGAAGGCCAGCGGCTTGACCGCGTCGAACTCCTTGACTGCGTTCTTCTCGTAGAACTCCCACACCGCCTTGGAGGCCGACTCGGCGTTGTTGGTCATGAAGGGCAGCTCGAACACCTCCATGATGGGAAAGCGGCCGGCGTTGTAGCCCGGCAGCGTCCAGACGATGTCGGCGACCCCGTCGCGCACCTGGTCGAACAGTTGCGGCGGCGTACCGCCCAGTTGCATCGCCGGGAAGATCTGGCAGCGCAGCCGGTTGTTCGATTCGCGCGCGATCTTCTCGCACCAGGGCGCGATGAACTTCGCATGCGCTGTGGAGGCCGGCGGCAGGAAGTGCGCGACCTTGAGCGTGACCTCCTGAGCCGCCGCCCGCGGCGGCACGGCACCGGCCAGAAGCAGCAGCAGCGCCAGCGCGGCACCGGCAAGGACTCGAAACATGGGAAAACTCCTGGGGGTCGGGTGGCGCCGGGCGCCGGCAAGCTCGATCGCAAGCGGCACTGCAGCGCGCCACAAGGACAATAACGCAGCACCACGTCGCCGCGCCCTCGGGATGTCCCCGAGCGGTGCGCCGATGGCGGGGTGCGCCGGTCAGGCCACGCGCAGCTTCAGCGTCCCCACGCCATCGACCCCGCCTTCCATCAGGTCACCCCGCTGCACGGCGGCCACCCCTTCGGGCGTGCCGGTGAAAACGAGGTCCCCCGGCACCAGCTCGAAGTAGCGCGACAGGTGCTCGATGGTCTCGGCCACGTTCCAGATCAGCTTCGACACGTCGCTGTCCTGGCGGATCGCGCCGTTGGCCTTCAGCCAGATGCGGCCAGCGGTCACCTCGCCGCTGCGCGCCACGGGCCGGATCGGCGAGATCGGCGCCGACCAGTCAAAGCCCTTGCCGGTTTCCCACGGCCGCCCCAGCTTCTTGGCCTCGCCCTGCAGGTCGCGCCGCGTCATGTCGAGGCCGACGGCATAGCCCCAGACATGGCCGGGCGCATCGGCCGCGGCGATGTGGCGGCCCCGCCGGCCGATGGCCACCACCAGTTCGATCTCGTGATGCAGGTCGGCCGTCTCGGTCGGATACGGCAGCTCACCGGTCGTGCCCTCGGGCACCGGCAGCAGCGCATCGGCCGGCTTGGCGAAGAAGAACGGCGCCTCGCGCCCCGAGAAGCCCATTTCCCTGGCGTGCTCGACGTAGTTGCGGCCCACGCAGTAGATGCGATGCACCGGAAAGAGGTCGGTGGTGCCAACCACCGGCACCACGGGCTGCGGCGGCGCCGCGAAGACGTAACCCATCGGACTGTGCTCCTGCTTCGTTGATGGCACCCCGGCGCACGGCCGGGGCGCAGATACGCATCATGCGCGCCTGGCCGCCGCCGCGCGGACATGCAGCATGACCACCTCGCCGACCGACCAGCCGGGCCCGTCGGCCAATGCCAGGCGCAGCCGGGCCTCGTTGCCCGCGCACTGCACCGCTTCGACCGGCCACTGCAGGCCGCCGGCCGACTCGAGCCGGCAGCCGTCCGCATGCAGCGCCGCGAGTGCGGCATCGCCCGCCTGCACCTCGACTTCCAGCTCGGTGGACTGCGCGCCCGGCCGCACGGCGAGGACCACCGCGCCAAGCACGTGCACCGGCGCAAACTGCGGCAGCCGCCGCAGCCTGACGTCGCTCCACACCTGACTGCGGCAGGCGAGCACGATGCCCCGCTCGCGCAGTTCGCCGTCGAGCGCCAGCTCGTCGTAGTCGAGTTCTTCGACCGTGCCCTCCATCAGTTGCACCTTGCAGGTGCCGCACTGCCCGACCTCGCAGGACGAGGGCAGCCGCACGCCGTGACGCCGCAGGCCGTCCAGCACCGTCTCGCCGTCCTGCAGCGGCCAGTTCCCTTCATCCTCGAGCGACAGCAGCGGCATCGGCGGCGCTCAGACGGCGAGAAGCCGAGCGGCGGGGCCGGGGCTGCGGCCCGGAGCGAACCGATCCGGACGCACGGCTCCGCCGTCGCCCGGGCTGCGGCAAACGCCCGCCACGGGATGCAGCGCGCCGGGGGCAGTCAGGGCGGGCATGACCGATCGCCTCTGGCTGTCTCACTGCCCCTGCGGCCCGCTGGCGCGGCCGATGGCGCGCGACAGCCAGACCACCGGCAGCAGCCCCACCAGCACGATGGTGAGCGACGGCAGCGCCGCCTCGCCGAGCCGCTCGTCGGCGGCCATCTGGTACGCCATCACCGCCAGAGTGTCGAAGTTGAACGGCCGCAGCACCAGCGTGGCCGGCAATTCCTTCATCACATCGACGAATACGAGCAGTCCGGCAGCCAGCAGCGACGGCGACAGCAGCGGCAGGTGCACGCGCCGGAACACTTCGATTGGCCCGGCGCCCAGCGAGCGCGCGCTGGCGTCCATGGCCGGCGTGATGCGGGCCAGCCCGGCCTCGACCGGCTGCTGGGCCACCGCGAAGTAGCGCACCAGGTAGGCGTACAGCAGCGCCACCACGGTGCCGGTCAGCAACAGGCCGCTGCTCAACCCGAGGGTTGCGCGCAGCCAGGCGTCGAGCGCGTTGTCGAACGCGGCCAGCGGCACCAGCACGCCCACGGCGATCACCGCGCCCGGCACCGCGTAGCCGAGCCCCATCAGACGCGCCGCCAGCCGTACCAGTGTCCCGCTGCGTCCGTCCGGCTGCAGCCGCAGCAGGTACGACAGCACCAGCACCGCGGCCAGCGTGATCAACGCAGCCGCCAGCGCCAGGGTCAGCGTATTGGCCAGCCAGCCCCAGTAGCGCGTCCACGGCACCTCGTCCAGCGTGGGCACGAGAAGATGCACCAGGATGCCGGTCGGCAGCAGGAAGCCCGCCAGCAGCGGCAGCAGGCAAGCGAGCGCCGCCAGGATGCCGACCGCCCCGGTGAGCGGCGTGCGCGGCGCCGGCCGCGCCGAATTGGGCGCGGCAAAGTAGCGCGCGCGGCCGCGCAGATGACGCTCGGTGGCCATCACCAGCAGCACCAGCAGCAGCAGCACCCCAGCCAGCTGGCTTGCGGCCAGACGGTCGCCGAGTGCGAACCAGGCGCGATAAATGGCCGTCGTGAAGGTCTGCAAGCCGAAGTAGGCCGCCGCGCCGTAGTCGGCCAGCGTCTCCATCAGCGCCAGCAGCGCGCCAGCGGCCACTGCCGGGCGCGCCAGCGGCAGGTTCACGTGCAGCCAGGTGCGCCAGGGCGACAGGCCGAGGCTGCGCGCCGCGTCGATCATCGAGGCCGTGCGGCTCAGGAACGCCGTGCGAGCCAGCAGGTACACGTACGGATAAAGCACCACCGCGAACACGAAAGCCGCGCCTGGCAGCGAGCGGATCTCCGGAAACCAGTAGTCGCCGCGCTGCCACCCGAAGGCATCGCGCAGCGCACCCTGCACCGGCCCGGAGAACTGCAGGAAATCGGTGTAGGCATAGGCCACGATGTAGCCGGGCATGGCCAGCGGGAGCAGCAGCGCCCACTCGAAGACGCGCCGCCCCGGAAAGTCGTGCGCGGCCACCAGCCAGGCCGAGGTCGTGCCCAGCACGATGACGCCGGCCATGACCAGCAGCACCAGCGCGCCCGTCTCCAGCGCCGCACGCGGGATGACCGTGCCGCCGAGGTGCAGCAGCGTGTCCAGGGAGCCGGGCGCGTAGACCACGCTGCCGAACACCCCGGCGATGGGCAGGGCCACCAGCGCGGCCGCCAGCAGCGCCAGGGCCACCACCACCGGTCGCAGGTCGCGGCGCTGCGCGCTCCAGCCGGCGCGGGCGCCGGGGTTACGGTCGGACCGCGAGGCCACTGCGTGAGCCGCCGGGCGGGGGGGGCGAAGGGAGTGGGCGAGCCGTGGGGCCGGCAAACAGCACTGCAGCAGGCATGGAGATGAAATTCGGGCGGCTCGGCAGAACCGGAGATCCGGAACCGGATGTTGATCAGATGCAAATGAGAATTATATGCATCTACGCTATGATCCGCCCACCCGATACTGCGCTGCGCACTGCGGCGCACCGCCGCGGCGCACCGCCGGCTCCCGGTCGAATGCCCAAGGAATCCATGTCCGCCCCACCCGTCCTCCACATTCACGGCCTGCGCGTGCGCTATGGCAAGGCGCAGTGCGTGGCCGACGGGCTCGACCTCACCCTGGCCCAGGGCGACATCGGCTGCGTGGTGGGCAGTTCAGGCTGCGGCAAGACCACGCTGCTGCGGGCCGTTGCCGGCTTCATCGCCGTCGATGCCGGCAGTATCGAGATCGACGGCCAGACGGTGGCGAGCGCCGAGCGCAGCGTGCCGCCGGAGCAGCGCGGCATCGGCCTCGTGTTCCAGGACTATGCGCTGTTTCCGCACCTGCGCGTGGACGAGAACATCGCCTTCGGCCTGCGCCACGCCGACGCCGCGGCGCGCCGCCAGCGCGTGGACACGATGCTCGAGCTGGTGGGCCTTTCGGCGCAGGCGCGGCGCTATCCGCACGAACTGTCGGGCGGCCAGCAGCAGCGCGTGGCGCTGGCCCGCGCGCTGGCGCCGGCGCCCAAGCTGCTGCTGATGGACGAGCCCTTCTCCAATCTCGACGTGGAGCTGCGCGCGCGGCTGGGCGCGGAGGTGCGCCAAATCCTGAAGGCCAGCGGCACCAGCGCCATCTTGGTCACGCACGACCAGCAGGAGGCCTTTGCGATCGCCGACCGGGTCGGCGTCATGCACCGGGGTCGGCTGGAACAGTGGGACCGGCCCTACGAGCTGTATCACCGTCCGGCCACGCGCTACGTGGCCGACTTCATCGGCGAAGGCGTGTTCGTCCCGGCGACGGTGCTGAACGCGCGCCGCGTGGCCATCGAACTGGGCGAGTTGTCCGGCGAGATCCCGCTGCCCTGCCAGGGTGGTTGCGCCAGTTGCGGCAAGGGCTGCCACGTCGAGGTGCTGCTGCGCCCGGACGACATCGTGCACGACGACGCCAGCCCGCTCACCGCCACCGTGGCGCGCAAGATCTTCCGCGGCGGCGACTTCGTCTACACGCTGCGGCTGGACAGCGGCCGCGAGGTGCTGGCGCTGGTGCCGTCGCACCACGATCACGCCATCGGCGAGCGCATCGGCATCCGTCTCGACGCCGACCACGTGGTGACCTTCCCCGCCGATGGTCGTCCTCCGGCGCCGGTCGCGGTCGTTCGCTGAGGACCGCAGGGCGCGTCTGCCTATAATTATGGCCCTCGCTCGGGCAAGCAGCCGGGCGGGTCAGGAGAGATGGCCGAGCGGTTGAAGGCGCACGCCTGGAACGCGTGTATAGGTGAATAGCCTATCGTGGGTTCGAATCCCACTCTCTCCGCCAATGAAAAACAAAGCCCGCGCAAGCGGGCTCTTTGCCGATTGGCCCAGAGGGCCAAGGATCAGCCGGCTGGTTCGAATCCTGCTCTTGCCCCGCCAGTACGAGACCTTCGAACCTGCCGAGCGGCCCTCAAAGGCTGGCCGCCGAGTTCGTGAGCGATCGTCGACAACTCGCCGGCGAAGCAGTCGAACAACTGACCAGGGACGGAGTGGCCAGCCGATGGTGTTCACTGTTTTCGCTGCGCCGCCATCCGCCGGATCTCGATGACCGCGCGCTCAAGCGTGGCGTCTTTGCCCGCGACCGGCGCGACCTCGATGTGAGGCCGCACGGGCCCGAGGTCGGACGCGTCGCCGCTCGCGCGGATGAACATTTTCTGGCTGAAGGCGACGACGATCCGCGAATTCGGCAGCTTGAACGGGCCGATGTCGCCAAGCGCGTTCGGCACCCCTCCGGTCGGCTGCCCGACGGTGAGCATGAGGTCGTACGTACGCGCGGCGTCTGCCAACAACATGGCGCTCGAGGAGGTGCGCTCTCCGATCAGCAGAGAGGTCGGCCCTTCGAAACGCGGTTCGACTCGAGGCCGGCTCGCGACGCGGGTCTCGAGGGTCAAGTCCTCACCCTGCTTGAGCGCGGAGTAATCGGGCACGAACAGCGGCAGCGCAAACATGAGCCATCGCCACGTCGGCTTTGTACTCATACGAAACAGCTCGTCGGAATCGGCACTCTTGCGCCAGACGATGCGCGACGCCATGCGGTAGGGCCGGTCGTTGATCCGCGCGAGAAGCGCATCGCCCAGCGCGCTGTTGCCGCCTCCGTTTTCGCGGATATCGACAATCAGTCCTGCGGCGCCGCGCTCGTTGATGGCGGCGATCGCCCGGTCGAGGAACTTGTCCCACTGGCTGCCGAGCGAGCCGCTCATGGTCGGAAACTCGATCAGTGCGACGGGCGCTGCCGCAGGAGGCTTGCCCGGGAGCAGCAGAGCCCGAAACGGCGGGCTGTTGACGAGCACTTCGTGCGGTGGCTCGCCGTGCGTGTTCACCGAGCCGCCGGTTGCAGCGGTCCGCTCAGACTTACGCGCGCCATCGCCCACGCCCTCGACCGTCACCGTGCGCCGCGATCCGTCGGCGCGGATGACCTCGACTTGCGTCGGCAAGGTGACTCCCGCGGCCCAGGCGAGCGTGCGGTACCGCTCGCGAACCTGCGTGTCCCGGTAACGGGCGGTTTCATCGGGCACAAGCGCACGCAGCCGAGCGAGATGATCGGCCGCAGAGACACCCCCGATTCGCGCGATGGTGTCGCCGGGCTCGATCGCCCGCTCGCCCTCTGCGACGGCGACGACGATCAGTTGGTCGTCCCTGGGCTCCGCACGAAACGGGAGCAGCCGCTCGCCGCGCGCAAGGGCGGCTTCGAGATCCTCGTGGGGAACTCCCTGGCCGTAGTGGTCGGATCGGTATCCGGCTTGCAGTTCCATCACGACCGGAAGGAACTCGCGCCGCGTCATCGGCCGGTCGATTGACGCCTTCAGCTTGTCGGCGAGCGCACGGATCGACTCCTTAGAGACGCGAAGATAGGGATTCGGGCTGGTCCGCTCGTGCAGCGCGACGATTGCTTCCAGGTCGGCTTGCAGTGCCTCAGGCGGGTGAACCTGCGCGATCTGATTCGGGGTTGATCTCGGGATCGCCTGGTAGGGGTTTTGTATGAACGTGGACCGCGAGCAGCCACTGGACAACATGATCGCGGCCGTGGCGGTGAGGGCAGTCAAGGCCCTCCATGCGCCGACTCGGAGACGGTGGCCGCGGGTTGACTGGTGTTGCTCCACGATCAAGCCGGCTCGGCGTGGAACCTGACGCCCAGCGCGCGAGCGACCTTCAGCACCGTCGCGAAGCTCGGACTGCCGTCTGCGCTGAGGGCCCGGTACAAGCTCTCGCGGCTCAGGCCGGCATCCTGGGCGACTTGAGTCATTCCCTTGGCTCATGCGATATCACCCAGCGCCTTGGCGAAACCGGGCACATCATACGGCTCTTCCTCGAGCCAGGCGTCGAGGTACGCTGCCATCTCTTCCGGCGTGCGCAGGTGCTCGGCGACATCGTACGGAGTGGTTCGCGTCTTGGAAAACTTGCTGGACACGCGGGCCATGGCTCTGCACTCCTGAAAGCTGCGGGCCAACGGAGTGGCCAACTCGAAATCCGCTGCCTGACTTGACTTGTCGCATCGGGCCAGAAGCGGCAGGAGGCACGTTCCGCGCTGCATGCCGTACACCTGTAAGCTGGACCGACGTCGAGCTTGAGTTCGCTGATGCCCCCGGCCAGGTTGCGATGCTGCCCAGGATTGCCGCCGACCAGGACAGGCCGGCGGCGGCTCCTCGGCCAAAGCGCGCATCTCGCGCTGCGCAGCGCGCGCACCTGCACAACTTGCGCAAGCAAAAAAAAAGCCCGCGGCGGCTGCCGCGGGCTTTCAGGACTGCCTTGCCGTCTTAGTGACCCACGCCACCGGCCTGCGCGGCCGTGTTCATGGTGTCGCCCTTGAGGCTCGGATAGCGCACGTGCTCGACCAGGTCCTGCGTCTGTTGGTCAGGCGCCGGAGTCAGCAGCGACACGACCACCATCGTGATCAGCGCCGCCGGCATGCCGAAGATACCGGCCGAGATCGGCGCGATATCCCACCACGTGTTGTCGGCGACCGAGCTGGTCACGCCGAACACGCTGCGCAGCCAGACCTGGGTGGTGGCCATGTAGTAGAACGTGATGGTCACGCCGACGATCATCGAGGCGATTGCGCCGTACTTGTTGGCCCGCTTCCAGAACACACCCGCCGCCAGCGGCACGAAGAAGCCCGCCGCCGCCAGCGAGAACGCCGCAGCCACCAGGAACAAGATGTCGGCCGGCGCGGCTGCCGCCGTGTAGGCCGCCAGCACCGCGACCACCAGCAGCAGGATCTTGGAGATCGTGATCCGCTTCTGGGTGGAGGCGTTCGGGTTGATCATCTTGTAGTACAGGTCGTGCGACAGCGCGTTGGCGATCGTCAGCAGCAGGCCGTCGGCGGTGGACAGCGCAGCGGCCAGGCCGCCGGCGGCCACCAGGCCCGAGATGACGTATGGCAGACCGGCGATCTCGGGCGTGGCCAGGACGATGATGTCCTGCCCCAGCGTGATCTCGGCCAACTGCACGATGCCGTCCTTGTTGACGTCGGTGATGTTGAGCAGCCGCGGATCGACCTTCTGCCACGACGCCACCCATCCCGGCAGGTCGGCGAAGTTCTTGCCGACGACCAGGGTGAAGATGTCGAACTTCACGAGCACCGCCAGGGCCGGCGCCGAGAAGTACAGCAGGAAGATGCAGAACAGCGACCAGAACACCGAGCGGCGCGCCTCCTGCACCGATGGCGTGGTGTAGTAGCGCATCAGGATGTGCGGCAGCGCAGCCGTGCCGACCATCAGGCAAAGCACCAGCGCGAGGAAGTTCTTGCGCTTGCGGTCACGCTCGGCCTCGGCCTTGGCCGGGTCGGGGTTGGCCGAGAAGAACGGCTCCCCATGCGGCAGCGGCGGCGCCGCGCGCGCATTGTTGCTGCCGATCTGACCGCTCCAGATGCGACGTGCGTCGGCCTCCGTCTTCGGATAGTCGGCGAGCGCCTTCTCGGCGGCCTTCTGCTCGGCCATCGGCGCATTGGCGGCCTTCAGATCCGCCACGCGCTTCTCCGCCGCCTCACGGCCCGCGGTCCAGGTGCCCGGCAGCCCGTCGACGCGGGCCTTGGCATCGGCCGCACGCTGGCGGAAGATGTCCCGAACTTCCTTTTCCTTGGGGTCCGCGGTGAGCTGCTTCTCGCGCTCGGTGACCTTCTGCAGCACCGAGCCGTAGACCAACTGCGGCAGCGGAATGCCGGTGTGCTTGATCGACAGCCAGACTACCGGGATCAGGTAGGCAATGATGAGGATGATGTACTGCGCCACCTGCGTCCAGGTCACCGCACGCATGCCGCCCAGGAACGAGCAGACCAGAATGCCCGCCAGACCCAGGAACACGCCGACCGTGAACTCCACGCCGGTGAAGCGCGAGGTGATCAGGCCCACGCCGTAGATCTGCGCCACCACGTAGACGAACGACACCAGGATCGCGACCAGGATGCCGATGAAGCGCGCAGCGTTGCCGCCATAGCGCGCCCCGAGGAAGTCCGGGATCGTGAACTGGCCGAACTTGCGCAGGTACGGCGCCAGCAGGAAGGCCACCAGGCAGTAGCCGCCGGTCCAGCCGAGAATGAAGGCCAGACCGTCAAAGCCCTGCAGGTAAAGACCACCAGCCATGCCGATGAACGAGGCGGCCGACATCCAGTCCGAGCCGGTCGCCATGCCGTTGAAGACGGCCGGCACACGTCGCCCCGCCACGTAGTACTCGGCGACGTCTGCCGTCCGGCTCATGATGCCGATGCCGGCATAAAGCGCGATGGTGGCAAACAGGAACACGTACCCGATCCACACGCGCGGCAGCCCGAGCTGTTCCAGGATCGCCAGAACGACCAGGAACACCAGGAAGCCGCCCGTGTAGTACGAGTAGTACTTCTTGAGTTGGTTGAAAAACGCTCGATTCGAGCTGACCTGGGCGCTCATCAGTCTTCTCCCTCGGCTACGCCGTATTCCTCGTCAAGCCGCTTCATGGCGCGGGCGTAGTACCAGATGATGACGAGATAGATGACCATCGAGCCCTGCGCGGCCATGTAGAACGACAGCGGCCAACCGAAGAAGTTGATCGTCGCCAGTTCGCGCGCGAAAAAGCCCATGACGAAGGTCGACACGAACCAGATCGCCAGCAGGACCAGCGTGAGATTCAGGTTGCGTCGCCAATACTCTTGGTGTGCTTGTGTGAGTTGCATCGATTTCTCCAGTGAAATCTCCTTGGGTGCTTCGCTTCTGTCTAGGTGATGGGGTGCAGGGCCTCCTTGCGTGAGAAATCGGGGGATTCGTGACTGGCGCCACTAGTCGCCGCTGCGGCAGCCTTGTGGCGCGCCCGCGTGGACTCGAGGTCGCGCTTGAGCGTGGCCGCGTACTTGGGCTCGAAGGTCTTCAACTGCTCGTAGGTTCGCCAGGCCTCGCCGGACTCGCCCAGGTGGTGGTAGGTCATACTGAGCTGGTAATAACCGTAGGGAGAAAACGGCTGCAGCTTGACGTTGCTCTTGAGCGCCTCGACCGCCTCGGGCAGGCGGTCGGCGCGAATCAGGACCAACGCCAGGCCGTACCAGGCGCGGTCATGGTGCTCGTTGAGTTTCAGCGCGCGGCGGAAGCAGCGCTCGGCCTCGGCGCCCTGCTCGCGCTGCTCGTGGATGAAACCGAGGTTGAACCAGCCGTCGGCGTAATCGGGGTTGTGCTCGAGCACGCGCTCGAACACCGCGGTGGCCTCGGCCGACTCGCCCTGCTCCATTAGAAGCGCACCGAGGGTGGCGCCGGCCTTCGCATCGGCCGGGTCGAGGCGCACGATCTCCCGATACAGCTCGAGCGCGCGCTTCTTCATGCCCACCGTCACGGCGACCGCCGCGAGCACGCCCAGATACCAGCGCAGGAGCGAATTCATCTCTGGCTTCCCCAAAGCTGCTGCCAGCGGGCACAGCCCGCCTGGTCGATGTCAGCCATGCAGGCTTCGCGGTGCGCGAAGCCGACGGCAAAGTAGGCAATGAACAGGATGAGAAAGGCGACCGCCGGAACGTGACCGTCGATGATCACCCGCGGCGTGACGACCCGCACCAGCCGCACGACCGGGCGGGTGAGGATGCCGAACAACTGGTAGACGAAGTTGTCGTGCCGCCGGCCCCAGTTGAAGATGCCGACGATGAACTGGCCGAACAGCGCCAGCGCCGCGACCAGGATCAACGACTGCAGGATGACCCACAGCAAGGCCATTGCCGACCTTCCCCTTCTGTCTTGCGCCGCGCGGGGCAGCCATCGGGCTGCACCGCGCGTCTCCTTGTTGCTGCACGGCGGAGGCGGCTCGTCGTCCGCCCTCTCGCACATGACTCCCTGATTGCTGCCTCAACTCCTCATGCTTCTGCCCGGCCCGACGCACATCCGCCGCCGCCTCCCCGCCCGCACTACTGGCTGACCTTGAGCTGGTCCAGGATGGCCGGGTTCTCCAGCGTCGAGACGTCCTGCGTGATCTGCTCACCCTTGGCAATGGCGCGCAGCAGGCGCCGCATGATCTTGCCGCTGCGCGTCTTGGGCAGGTTGTCGCCGAAGCGGATGTCCTTGGGCTTGGCGATCGGGCCGATCTCCTTGCCGACCCAGTCGCGCAGCTCCTTGGCGATCTTGGTGGCGGCATCGCCGGCCGGGCGCGCCTGCTTAAGAACCACGAAGGCGCAGATCGCCTCACCGGTCATGTCGTCGGGGCGGCCGACGACCGCGGCCTCCGCCACCAGCGGATTGGAGACCAGTGCCGACTCGATCTCCATCGTGCCCATGCGGTGGCCGGAGACGTTCAGCACGTCATCGATACGGCCGATGATGGTGAAGTAGCCGGTGTCCTTGTCGCGGACCGAGCCATCGCCGGCCAGGTACAAGTTGCCGCCGAGCTCGGCCGGGTAGTAGCTCTTCTTGAACCGCTCGGGATCGCCCCAGATGGTGCGGATCATCGACGGCCA
The DNA here is from genome assembly GCA_020248865.1 of Burkholderiales bacterium. Taxonomy (GTDB): domain Bacteria; phylum Pseudomonadota; class Gammaproteobacteria; order Burkholderiales; family Burkholderiaceae_F; genus JALHMQ01. The sequence continues at coordinate 139,006 of JADCGS010000012.1, forward strand.
GGGGCGCTTGACCACCAGCAGGCCGCCCTGGCCGTTGGGCACGTCGAGTCCGGTTTCGTCGACGATCGCGGCCATGATGCCGGGCAGCGGCAGCGTGCACGAACCCGGCACCAGCGGCGTGGCGCCGGGCAGCGGCGTGATCATGTGGCCGCCGGTCTCCGTCTGCCAGAAGGTGTCGACGATCGGGCAGCGGCTCGCACCGACGTTCTTGTAGTACCACATCCAGGCTTCCGGATTGATCGGCTCGCCGACCGAGCCCAGGATGCGCAGCTTGCCGAGGTCGTAGCGCGACGGGTGCGTGGCCGGGTTGGCCTCGTTGGCCTTGATCAGCGAGCGGATGGCCGTGGGCGCGGTGTAAAAGATCGTGACGCCGTGGTCCTGGCACATCTTCCAGAAGCGGCCGGCGTCCGGATAGGTGGGCACGCCCTCGAAAATCACCTGCGTGGCGCCGGTGACGGTGGGGCCGTAGCAGACGTAGGTGTGGCCGGTGACCCAGCCCACGTCGGCCGTGCACCAGAAGACGTCCGACGGCTTGATGTCGAACGTCCATTTCATCGTCAGCGCGGCCCACAGCAGGTAGCCGCCGGTCGAGTGCTGCACGCCCTTGGGTTTGCCGGTGGACCCGGAGGTGTAGAGGATGAACAGCGGGTGCTCGGCATCGACCCACTCGGGCTCGCAGGTCGCCGGCTGATTGGCCATGACCTCGTGCATCCAGACGTCGCGACCGGCGACCCAGTTGATGTTGCCGCCGGTGCGCCGGTAGACGATGACCTTCTTCACCGCCTCGCAGCCGCCCATCGCGAAGGCCTCGTCGATGGCCGGCTTCAGCGCGATCGCCTTGCCGCCGCGCATCTGCTCGTCGGCGGCAATCACCAGCGTGGCGCCGGCATCGACCACGCGCTCCTGCACGCTCTTGGCCGAAAAGCCGCCAAACACCACCGAGTGCGTGATGCCCAGGCGCGCGCAGGCCTGCATGGCGACCACCGCCTCGATCGACATGGGCATGTAGATGATCGCGCGCTCGCCCTTCTTGTGGCCGAGCGCCTTGATGCCGTTGGCGAGCTGGCAAACCCTGGCATGCAGCTCGCGATACGTAATGCGGGTGACCTTGCCGTCGTCGGCCTCGAAGACGATGGCGACCTTGTCGCCATGGCCCCTGTCGATCTGGACGTCGAGGCAGTTGTACGAGGCGTTCAGATGCCCGTCGGCAAACCACTTGTAGAACGGCGCATTGGACTCATCAAGCACCTGCGAGAACGGCTTGTTCCAGGACAGGTTCTCGCGCGCCAGGCGCGCCCAGAAGCCGTTGAAGTCGCGCTCGGCCTCGGCGCACAGCGCCCGGTAGGCCTCCATGCCCGAAATGGCAGCCTGACTGACGACCGCCTCGGACGGTGAAAAGACGCGGCTTTCGTGCAGGACGGACTCGATGTTCGACATCGGCAAACCCTCGAACTGTTGTGTTTTTCTGCGCCAAACCTGCGGAAGCTAGGAAGAGCCCCTTACGCCATCCTTACGTGGGAACCTCACAGCCCGGTGCTATGCAACATCAGGCACGCTCGTCCGCGAGCGGAACGGTGCCGGAGCGGCGCAGCGAAGCGCAGGATTAGGGAAGACCCGGGGAGGTACGGTGTACGGTGCGGTTTCGACACCATCCAACGTGTGGGCGAGGCGCTGGGGGTCGAACCGACCGCGACCGCGCCGCCCTTTCGGGGAGAACCTTGATGACGGCGACCTGCGCCTGCGGCGACTCATCCATCACGGCGAATGCCCACCCGCGGATGCTCGGCGTATGCCATTGCACCAACTGCAAGCGACGCACCTGAAGCGCCTTCGGGATCTCGGCCTACTTCGCCAGGGACGCGGTGGTCCGCCAGGTGGGCCAGACCCACGTGTATGCCTTCCACCACGCCGCACAAGACCACGACCAGGCGCGTCACTTTTGCGCCCGCTGCGGCACGACGCTGTTCTGGTTCGTCTCGGCGCTGCCAGACCTGATCGGCATTGCGGGCGGGTGCTTCGCCGGCGAGGCTCTGCCGGAGCCGACCTACTCGGTCACCGACGGCCAGCGAGAGCCGTGGGTGTCTCTGCCCGGCACCTGGAAGGTTTGGGCTCAGTAAAGCCCCACACGGTTCAAGTACGAAGGGCCCCATGCGGGGCCCTTGGCGTTGGCGGAGAGGGTGGGATTCGAACCCACGGTACGGTAGAACCGTACACCGGATTTCGAATCCGGCGCATTCGACCACTCTGCCACCTCTCCGGGTGTGCTGACTGACGGCGCACGGGTGGCCCTCCGGCGCGAAGGACGCGGATTCTATCTCAGGGCCGCAGCAGCTCGCGGCCGCCGAGATACGGTCGCAGCGCCTCGGGCACGACGATCGAGCCGTCGGCCTGCTGGTAGTTCTCCAGCACCGCCACCAGCGTGCGTCCGACCGCCAGCCCCGAGCCGTTGAGCGTGTGCACGAACTCGGTCCTGCCCTGGGCGTTCTTGAAGCGCGTGCCCATGCGCCGCGCCTGGAACGCCTCGCAGTTGGAGCAGGACGAGATCTCGCGGTAGGTGTCCTGCGCCGGCAGCCACACCTCCAGGTCGTAGGTCTTGGCGGCGGTAAAGCCCATGTCGCCGGTGCACAGCAGGACCACGCGGTAGGGCAGGCCCAGCTTGCGCAGCACGTTCTCGGCGTGGCCGACCATCTCCTCGAGCGCCTCGTACGAGCGCTCGGGATGCGCGATCTGCACCATCTCGACCTTGTCGAACTGGTGCTGGCGGATCATGCCGCGCGTGTCCTTGCCGTAGCTGCCGGCTTCCGAGCGGAAGCAGGGCGTGTGGGCGGTCAGGCGCAGCGGCAGGTCGGCCTCCTTGAGCAGATCGCCGCGCACGGTGTTGGTCAGCGAGACCTCGGAGGTCGGGATCAGGTACAGCGTCTCGCCCTCGCCTTCCTGCCCGCCCTTGCGGGCGGCGAACAGGTCCTGCTCGAACTTCGGCAACTGCCCCGTTCCCACCAGCGTCTCGCGGTTGACGATGTACGGCGTGTAGCACTCGGTGTAGCCGTGCTCGCCGGTCTGCAGGTCGAGCATGAACTGCGCCAGCGCCCGATGCAGGCGGGCCACCGGGCCCTTCATCACCGCAAAGCGGGCGCCGGCCAGGCGGGCGCCTGCGTCGAAGTCCAGCCCGAGCGGGGCACCGAGGTCGACATGGTCGCGCACCGCAAAGTCGAAGCGCCGCGGCTCGCCCCAGCGGCGCACCTCGCGGTTGTCGTCGGCCGAAGCCCCCTGGGGCACCGAGGCATGCGGCAAGTTAGGCACGTCGAGCATGAGCTGCTGCAGGCGCGCCTGCACGTCGGCCAGACGCGCCTCCAGCGCCTTGAGCTCGACCGGAATCTGCGCCACCTCCGCCATCACGGCGGCGGCATCCTCACCCCGGCTCTTGAGCTGGCCCACCTGCCGCGACAAGGAGTTGCGGCGTGCCTGCAGGTCTTCGGTGGCGACCTGCACGTCCTTACGCTCGGCCTCCAGGGCCGCAAAGACGGCGACGTTCAGTTCGTAGGATCGGGTGCGCAGACGGCCTGCTATGGCCTCGATGTCCCTGCGCAGGTCGGCAATGTCCAGCATGGCGAATCCTCGGGCGGCCGGGCCAGGCCCGGCGTGATGACTGGGAAAGGGGCGTGAGCGACGGCGCGGGCGCGCCGGCCGCGGGCGACGATCAGGCGCGCGGACTTCGGGCGGGCAGGCGGCGGGGACAAAGGCGAGGCATGGCTCGATTGTGGCAGCCGGCCGCAGCGGGCGGCAAGCCGCTCGGGTGCGGTCGGTTGCGTCGGGTCAGGACCCGGCGCCGGTGGCGCCGCTCGGGTCGGCTGCGTCGGCTGCGCCGGCTGCGTCGGCTGCGTCGGCTGCGTCGGCTGCGTCGGCTGCGTCGGCTGCGTCGGCTGCATCGGTTGCGGCGGTTGCGGCGGGCGCCGCGGGACCCCCGGCCGCAGCCGACCCGAACGACACCTCGCAGCGCGGCGCATCGCTCGGTGCGTCGTCGCCGGCGCCGGCAACGCCGGCCGCCCGCGGCTGCCGCCGCTGCGCCGCGCGCGCGGCGGCGTTGAGCCGCCGCAGTTCCGCCAACCGCTCGCCGATCCGGCCTTCCAGGCCACGCTCGGTCGGCACGTACCAGTGCTGCGGCCGCATGCCGTCGGGCAGATAGCTCTCGCCAGCTGCGAATCCGCCCGCCTCGTCGTGCGCGTAGCGGTAGCCCTTGCCGTAGTCGAGCTGCTGCATCAGCCGCGTGGGCGCGTTGCGCAGCCGCAGCGGTACCGGCCGCGAGCCGTCCTGCTGCACGAAGGCGCGCACCGCGTTGTAGGCGCGGTAAACAGCGTTCGACTTGGCTGCCGCCGCCAGATAGACCACCGCCTGCGCCAGCGCCAGCTCGCCCTCGGGTGAGCCGAGTCGCTCGTAGGTCTCGGCCGCCTGCAGCGCCAGTTGCAGCGCGCGCGGGTCGGCCAGGCCGATGTCCTCCACCGCCATGCGCACCACGCGCCGCGCGACGTAGCGCGGGTCGGTGCCGCCGTCGAGCATGCGCACCATCCAGTACAGCGCCGCGTCGGGATCGGAACCGCGCACGCTCTTGTGCAGCGCCGAGATCTGGTCGTAGAAGTTCTCGCCGCCCTTGTCGAAGCGGCGCAGCGTGGCCGGCAGCGCCTCGCGCAGGAACGATTCGTCCACCGCTGCCGCCCGCCCCGACGCGAGGCTGGCGACGATCTGCACCGCGTTGAGCAGCCGGCGGGCGTCGCCATCGGCCAGATCGACGAGCATGCGCCGCGCCGCCGGCTCGAGCGCCGGCGCGCCGCCCTCCTGCGCCAGCAGCGCCAGCGCACGGTCGATGAGCGATTGCAGGTCGGCCTCGTCCAGCGGTTCGAGCACGTACACCGCGGCGCGCGAGAGCAGCGCACCCACCACCTCGAACGACGGGTTCTCGGTGGTGGCGCCGATGAACACGAACAGACCCGCTTCCACGTGCGGCAGGAAGGCGTCCTGCTGCGCCTTGTTGAAGCGGTGCACTTCATCGACGAACACCACCGTGGCCCGCCCGCTGGCCGCCAGCGTGGCCTGCGCGCGCTCCACCGCCTCGCGGATGTCCTTGACCCCGCCCAGCACCGCCGAGATGGCGATGAAGGGCAGCCCGAAGGCATCGGCCATCAGTCGGGCCAGCGTGGTCTTGCCGACACCCGGCGGCCCCCACAGGATCATCGAGTGCGGCCGGCCCGACCCGAAGGCCGCCCGCAGCGGCTTGCCGGCACCGAGCAGGTGCCGCTGGCCGATCACCTCGTCCAGGCGCCGCGGACGCAGGCGCTCGGCCAGCGGTACGACAGTCGGGTCGGCCGGCGCGGGCAAGCCGGCCGGGGGCGCGGGTGAGAACAGGTCAGCCATGCAGGATCGCTCGCAGAGCGGTCAGGCTAGCATTCGCGCATCGTCAAGCTCGGAGAAACGAATGAAGCACTGGATCGCCGCCGCCGCCCTGGGCCTGTTGGCCGGCGCGGCCCTCGCGCAGCCCGATGCGCTGCAGAAGGCAGAGAAGGAAAAGGGCGCGGTCAAGACCGCCAGCGGGCTCGTCTTCCTGTCGCAGCGCGAGGGCAAGGGCAACCCGCCGCAGCCCACCGACACGGTGCGCGTGCACTACAAGGGCTACTTCCCCGACGGCAAGGAGTTCGACTCCAGCCACAAGCGCGGCGCGCCCGCGGAGTTCCCGCTGAACCGCGTGATCAAGTGCTGGACCGAGGGCGTGGGCCTGATGAAGCCGGGCGGCAAGGCCAAGCTAACCTGCCCGCCAGCCATCGCCTACGGCGAGCGCGGCGCCGGCGGCGTGATTCCGCCCAATGCGGTGCTGCACTTCGAGGTGGAGCTGCTGGGGATCGTGGCCGGCGCGAACAAGTGATCCGACCACGACGGACTTGAAGGTCTTGCCGCGTGGCGATGCTGGCGCGACAAGCCATGCGACCGACCCTTACCCCCGCCCCTGTCCCGCCGATGCGGGCGAGGGGAGCAAACCCTCTCCCAGATCAGTGGGAGTGGCGCGCCAGGTGCTGCTGGTCAATCTGCAGCGCGGCGAGCGGAGCAAACCCTCTCCCACGTCAGTGGGAGAGGGTGCTCGCGAAGCGAGCGGGTGAGGGCCTGCTGCGCATCGACCACAGCCGAATCCGCCATAGAGCGCAGCGTGTCGACTCAGCGACTCAGTTTTCCTGCAACACGTCCGCCCCCGCCGGCGGCGTGAAGCGGAAGGTCTCGGGCGAGACCTTCGGATTGCGCTCGACCTTGCTGAAGACGAGTTGCGACACCTGGCCGAAGCTGTCGGTCAGGCGCATCGCCCCCGGCAGGCCGTCGCGAAAGCCGATCTCGATGCGCGCGAACGGCGAGTCGGTGGCGCGCGGCGTGGCCTCGATCCAGGACAGCCCCTCGCGCTCGCCCGCCGTCTTGACGGCGAAGTCGCGCTCGAAGTCGTTGCTGCCGAACAGGATCGAGGCCGGGCTGGCGGGCAGCGCGCCCGCCAGCTTCCTCACGGTGACCTGGTTCAGGTCCTTGTCGTACAGGTAAAGGCGCTCGCCGTCACCGACGATCACCTGCACGTACGGTTTGGCGTAAACCCAGCGGAACCGCCCGGGCCGCTGGAAGGCGAAACTGCCGCTGGACACCTGCGCGGCAGCGCCGGCGCGCGCGATGACGCGCTGAGTAAACTCCCCGCGCGCCGCCTGCGTCTGCGACAGGAACTGGCGCAGCTGCTCCACGCTGGCCTGCGCCACACCGGCCCCCAGGCCCAGGGCGGCAGCGAAAATGAAAACCAGGGCCTGGCGTCGATGCAGGATGATCATTCGCGGTTGGGCTGGATGATCTCGCGGTTGCCGTTGCTGAGCATCGGCGTCACGAGCCCGGCCTTCTCCATGTCTTCCAGCAGGCGCGCGGCCCGGTTGTAGCCGATGCGCAGGTGCCGCTGCACCAGCGAGATGCTGGCGCGCTTGTTCTTGATGACCACTTCTACGGCCTGGTCGTACAGCGGATCGGCTTCGCCGCCCGCAGCCGCGCCGCCGCCTTCGGCGCCCGGCAGCGCCGCGTCGGGCGCATCGAGGATGCCCTCGACGTACTGCGGCGCCCCCTTGGCCTTCAGAGCCTCCACTACGCGGTGCACCTCGCTGTCGGAGACGAAGGCGCCATGCACCCGCACCGGCAGGCCGGTGCCGGCCGCAAGATAAAGCATGTCGCCCTGCCCCAGCAGTGCCTCGGCGCCCTGCTGGTCGAGGATGGTGCGCGAGTCCACTCGGCTCGATACCTGGAAACTGATGCGCGCCGGGATGTTGGCCTTGATGAGGCCGGTGATCACGTCGACGCTCGGCCGCTGCGTGGCGAGGACGAGGTGCATGCCGGCGGCGCGCGCCTTCTGCGCGATGCGCGCGATCAGTTCCTCGACCTTCTTGCCGGTGACCATCATCAGGTCGGCCAGCTCGTCGATCACCACCACGATCATCGGCAGCGGGCCGAGCGGCTCGGGGTCGTCCGGCGTGAGCGAGAACGGATTGGGCACCTTCTGCTCGCGCGCAGCGGCCTCGGCGATCTTCTGGTTGTAGCCAGACAGCGAGCGCACGCCGAGCTTGGACATCAGCTTGTAGCGCCGGTCCATCTCGTGCACGCACCAGTTGAGCGCGTGGCCGGCCTCGCGCATGTCGGTCACCACGGGCGCCAGCAGGTGCGGAATGCCCTCGTAGACCGACAGCTCGAGCATCTTGGGGTCGATCAGGATCATCCGCACCTGCGACGGGTCGGCCTTGTAGAGCACCGACAGAATCATCGCGTTGATGCCGACCGATTTGCCCGACCCGGTAGTGCCGGCCACCAGCAGGTGCGGCATGCGTGCCAGATCCACCACCACCGGCTTGCCGCCGATGTCCTTGCCCAGGCCAAGCGTGACGAGCGAGTGGCTGTCGTTGTAGACGGTCGAGCCCAGAATTTCCGAGAGCTTCACCGTCTGCCGCTTCGGGTTGGGCAGCTCCAGCCCCATCAGGTTCTTGCCGGGAATGGTCTCCACCACGCGAATCGACACCAGGCTCAGCGCCCGCGCCAGATCCCTGGCGAGATTGACGATCTGGCTGCCCTTGACGCCGGTGGCGGGCTCGATTTCGTAGCGCGTGATGACCGGGCCCGGATACGCGGCCACCACCGTCACGTCGACGCCGAAGTCCTTGAGCTTCTTTTCGATCAGGCGCGAGGTGAACTCGAGCGTGTCGGTGGAAATGGCCTCGACGGCCGGCGGCGGCTCGTCGAGCAGGTCGAGCGGCGGCAGGCGCGCATCGACCATCTCGGCAAACAGGGGCACCTGCTTTTCCTTCTGCTTGCGCTCGGAGGCAGCCACGCGCGCGGCGGGCCGCTCGATGTGCACCGGCGGCGCCTCCTCGATGCGCCCGATCTCCTGCTCCACCACGGCGGCGCGCTCCTCGCGCGCCGCCTCGCCGATGGCACGGTCTTCCTTGGCCTCACGGGCCTGGCGCAGCCGCGCCACCACCTGCTCGAACAGCGCGCCCACGCGCTCGGCCACGCCGAGCCAGGAGAAGTCGAAGAACAGGCTGGCCGCCAGCGAGATCAGCACCAGCGACAGCACGGTGGCCGCCGTGATCCCGATGGCGGCCACCACCGGCGGACCCAGCAGGCTGCCGACGATGCCGCCCGCCGCGCCCGGAAGCGCCATGCCGAGCCCCTGCAGGCGCAACGCTTCGAGCACGGTGCTGGCCAACACCAGCACCACGAGTCCCAGCGCCTGCAGCCAGTCGGGCAGGCCCTCGTCTGCGTAGGGCGCGTGCAAACGGCGGAAACTGCGCACCACCCAGGCGACCGCAGCGGCGACCCACCACCAGGCCGACACGCCAAAGACGAGGTAGAGCAGATCGGCGATCCACGCGCCGACGCGACCGCCCGCATTGCCGATCGACACCGCCGCAGCCGCGTGCGAGAAGCCGGGATCGGTGCGCGTGTAGGTCAGAAGAAAGGCGGCGAGCGCCAGTACCGCCAGGGCCGCCAGCACCAGCAGCGCCTCGCGCACCAGGCGCAGGGCGCGCGGTGGCGGCCCGGCCGCCGTGGCTGCGGTGCGCGCTGGCCGCCAGATGCCGCCGGCCGGCGTGAGGTCGGCGCCTTCGGCGCGCGCAGCAGAGCGACTGACCATGGGCGCCAATTATAGGAGCGCACCGACGGCGGCGCCCCGGATTCGGCTGGACGCGCCTACCTATAATCGCAAGGCAGCGTCGCCCTCACCGCACGCACCCCGGAGTCCATGATGACCGTCAAGCATGCCCAAGTCCTGATCCTCGGATCCGGCCCGGCCGGCTACACCGCCGCCGTCTATGCGGCGCGCGCCAACCTGAAGCCGATGCTCGTCACCGGAATGGCGCAGGGCGGCCAGCTGATGACCACCACCGATGTCGACAACTGGCCTGCGGATGCCGACGGCGTGCAGGGCCCCGAGCTGATGGAGCGATTCCTCAAGCACGCGCAGCGCTTCGATACCGAGGTCGTGTTCGACCACATCCATACCGTGCAGCTGGCGCAGCGGCCCTTTCGGCTGGTGGGCGACGCCAGTGAGTACACGGCCGACGCGCTGATCATCGCCACCGGCGCCAGCGCCAAGTACCTCGGCCTGCCGAGCGAGCAGGCATTCATGGGCAAGGGGGTATCGGGCTGCGCCACCTGCGACGGCTTTTTCTACCGCGGGCAGGACGTGTGCGTGGTGGGCGGCGGCAACACGGCCGTCGAGGAAGCGCTGTATCTGGCCAACATCGCCCGGACCGTGCACGTGATCCACCGCCGCGACAAGTTCCGCGCCGAGGCGATCATGGTGGACAAGCTGAAGGCCAGGGCGGCCGAGGGCAAGGTGGTGCTGCACCTGTTCCACGAACTGGACGAGGTGCTGGGCGACGACAGCGGGGTGAACGGCGTGCGCATCCGCGACAACCGCAGCGGCGCCACACAGGACCTCGCCCTGCAGGGCTGCTTCATCGCCATCGGCCACCAGCCGAACACCGACATCTTCCAGGGCCAGCTCGACATGAAGGACGGCTACATCGTCACCCGGAGCGGCCAGGCCGGCCTGGCGACGATGACCAGTGTCCCTGGCGTGTTCGCCGCCGGCGACGTGCAGGACCACGTGTACCGGCAGGCGGTCACCAGCGCCGGTACCGGTTGCATGGCCGCGCTGGACGCGCAACGCTGGCTCGAAGCGCAGGCCGACCAGGGCGCGGCGGCGGCCACCGCGGCGCGGCTGGCGGCCTGAGGGCCGCGCGCCGCCCGCGCCCGCGCCCATTCGGCACACCCCGCGCCGCGCTCCCGCCGCACCGGGGCCGGCCAATGCTGGTCCCGGGCCTGCCATGCCCCCACCTCGTCCGCAACGCATCAAGGGCCTCGGCCAGTTGACTGGCCTGCGCGACTCGCTCGCCGAGCGCGAGCGGCAGCGCGCCCGGGCGGCGCGCGAGGCCGCCGAGCAGCGCGCCCGCGAGGAGCGCGCTGCCAACGAGTTCCGCCACGCGGTGGGCGACGTGCAACCGCTGCAGCCGCACGGCCGCGCCGTGCACGTGCCGCAGCCCCATCCGCCGCGCCCCGCGCAGCGCCTGCGCGACGAACAGGAAGTGCTGGCCGATTCGCTGTCCGACGAGATCGACGCGCTCAGCCTGCTGGACACCGACGATGCACTCAGCTTCGCCGCGCCGGGCATCGGCCCCGACGTGCTGCGGCGGCTGCGGCGCGGCGAGTGGTCGATCCAGGCCCACATCGACCTGCACGGTCACCGCGTCGATGAGGCGCGTCACGCGCTGGGCCAGTTCCTGCGGCAGGCGGTCCGAGCCGGCCTGCGCTGCGTGCGCGTGGTGCACGGCAAGGGCCTGGGCTCGCGCGACCGTCAGCCCGTGCTCAAGGGCAAGGTGCGCAACTGGCTGGTGCAGCGCGAGGAAGTGATCGCCTTCTGCCAGGCGCGGCCGATCGACGGCGGCAGCGGCGCGCTGGTGGTGCTGTTGCGTCCGGGCCAGCCCCGGGCGGCCTCATAAAGGGGAGCCCGACATGCCGTCGCTGCCGGTCATCGAGTCGCCCGACGCCCTGCTGCCCGCGCTCGAGCTGGTGGCGGTGCTGGCAGCCGCCTTCTCCGGTTTTGCCGAGGCCCGCAAGAAGAAAATGGACGTGGTCGGCGTGTTCACCGTCGCCTTCGTCACCGCCTTCGGCGGCGGCACGCTGCGCGACCTGCTGCTGGACCGGCGCCCTTTCTACTGGGTTGAGCACTACGAGTACGTGATCGTGATCCTGGTGCTGACGCTGCTCGTGACACCCCTGATGCGCGTGGCGCACCGGCTGGTACCGCAGTGGGCTTTCGTGACGGCCGACGCCGTCGGCCTCGGCTTCTTCTCGATCGCCGGCACCGCACTGGCACTGCAGGCGGACATGCCGTGGATCATCGCCATCCTGCTCGGCGTGGTCACCGGGGTGTTCGGCGGCGTGCTGCGCGACGTGATCCTCAACGAAGTGCCGCTGGTGCTGCGCGACGGCCGCCCCTACGCGCTGGCTGCTTTCATCGGCTGCGGCACCTATCTCGCCATGCTGGAGGCCGGCGTCCCGGGGTCCTTCGCCCTTTGGGGCGCGGCGGTGCTGATCGTCGGCATCCGCGTGCTGGCCTGGCGCGGCGACTGGCGGATCAAGTGACGCTGCCGGCCCGGTCGGGGCCGCCGCGCGCGGCAAACCGGCGCGCTAGCCCGGATGTTTCATCAGGGACGCGGGATTTGCGTGGATGCCCGCGTGAGCCAGATTGCGCGAGAGGGGCGCAGCCGATGCCCGTAGGCATCGGCGAGCACTTGAGCGAAATGTGGCCGCGCGGGCGCCGCGCAAAC
>JADCGS010000013.1 GCA_020248865.1 Burkholderiales bacterium
AGGATCTATTTCACTCCCCTCCCGGGGTTCTTTTCGCCTTTCCCTCACGGTACTGGTTCACTATCGGTCGATTACGAGTATTTAGCCTTGGAGGATGGTCCCCCCATCTTCAGACAGGATTTCACGTGTCCCGCCCTACTTAACGTGCGCCTAGTTCCACCTCTGATCTTTCGCGTACGGGGCTATCACCCACTATGGCCTGACTTTCCAGACAGTTCCACTAGATCAAAGGCTAAAACGCACAGGCTGGTCCGATTTCGCTCGCCACTACTTTCGGAATCTCGGTTGATTTCTGTTCCTCTGGCTACTTAGATGTTTCAGTTCACCAGGTTCGCCGCCGCGCGCCTATGTATTCAGCGCGGGCTACCCTTGCGGGTGGGTTTCCCCATTCGGACATCTCCGGATCAATGTCTGTTTGCCGACTCCCCGGAGCTTTTCGCAGGCTGCCACGTCCTTCATCGCCTGTAATCGCCAAGGCATCCACCACATGCACTTAGTCGCTTGATTCCATAACGGTGCCGCCTCTTACGAGACGGATCGTTACAAAGCGACCGCGTTGCCGTTCTCAAGTTTGCTGAGAGTTTTGAATGCAATCACAACCCGGCATCAGCTCTTCTCATGACGAGCTGATGCGCTTTGCTTCTTCCGAATTGTTAAAGATCGAAACAGCTTTGGCGAGAAGCCAAGCGCAAACACGCCCGACGACGTGCTTGCGTTTACCTTCCGGGTAACTTGGTGGAGGTGAACGGGATCGAACCGATGACCTCCTGCTTGCAAAGCAGGCGCTCTCCCAACTGAGCTACACCCCCGAGAAAAATCGTTGGTGGGTCTGGTTGGATTCGAACCAACGACCCCCGCCTTATCAAGACGGTGCTCTAACCGACTGAGCTACAGACCCATACCTGCAAATGAGCCGCAAATGAGCACTCCTAATTGCAATCAGGGTCTGGCGCCGCGAAGCCGTAGCCCGCGCGCACCCTGCCACTCGCTGCCGCGAGAAACGAACCGATAAGTGTGGACGCCTGAATCGAACGCACGCTCCAGAAAGGAGGTGATCCAGCCGCACCTTCCGATACGGCTACCTTGTTACGACTTCACCCCAGTCATGAATCTCACCGTGGTCGCCGCCCTCCTTGCGGTTAGGCAAACGGCTTCTGGTGAAACCCACTCCCATGGTGTGACGGGCGGTGTGTACAAGACCCGGGAACGTATTCACCGCGACATGCTGATCCGCGATTACTAGCGATTCCGACTTCATGCAGTCGAGTTGCAGACTGCAATCCGGACTACGACCGGTTTTCTGGGATTGGCTCCCCCTCGCGGGTTGGCAACCCTCTGTACCGGCCATTGTATGACGTGTGAAGCCCTACCCATAAGGGCCATGAGGACTTGACGTCATCCCCACCTTCCTCCGGTTTGTCACCGGCAGTCTCACTAGAGTGCCCTTTCGTAGCAACTAGTGACAAGGGTTGCGCTCGTTGCGGGACTTAACCCAACATCTCACGACACGAGCTGACGACAGCCATGCAGCACCTGTGTCCAGGCTCTCTTCCGAGCACCCTCACATCTCTGCGAGGTTCCTGGCATGTCAAGGGTAGGTAAGGTTTTTCGCGTTGCATCGAATTAATCCACATCATCCACCGCTTGTGCGGGTCCCCGTCAATTCCTTTGAGTTTTAATCTTGCGACCGTACTCCCCAGGCGGTCGACTTCACGCGTTAGCTGCGTTACCGAAGAAGTGAATCCCCGACAACTAGTCGACATCGTTTAGGGCGTGGACTACCAGGGTATCTAATCCTGTTTGCTCCCCACGCTTTCGTGCATGAGCGTCAGTCAGGTCCCAGGGGGCTGCCTTCGCCATCGGTGTTCCTCCACATCTCTACGCATTTCACTGCTACACGTGGAATTCCACCCCCCTCTGACAAACTCTAGCCATGCAGTCACAAGTGCAGTTCCCAGGTTGAGCCCGGGGATTTCACACCTGTCTTGCATAGCCGCCTGCGCACGCTTTACGCCCAGTAATTCCGATTAACGCTTGCACCCTACGTATTACCGCGGCTGCTGGCACGTAGTTAGCCGGTGCTTATTCTGCAGGTACCGTCATTAACGCCGAGTGTTAGTCAGCGCCGTTTCGTTCCTGCCAAAAGCGGTTTACAACCCGAAGGCCTTCTTCCCGCACGCGGCATGGCTGGATCAGGCTTGCGCCCATTGTCCAAAATTCCCCACTGCTGCCTCCCGTAGGAGTCTGGGCCGTGTCTCAGTCCCAGTGTGGCTGGTCGTCCTCTCAGACCAGCTACTGATCGTCGCCTTGGTGAGCCTTTACCCCACCAACTAGCTAATCAGACATCGGCCGCTCCAGTAGCGCGAGGTCTTGCGATCCCCCGCTTTCACCCGTAGGTCGTATGCGGTATTAGCCAATCTTTCGACTGGTTATCCCCCACTACTGGGCACGTTCCGATGCGTTACTCACCCGTTCGCCACTCGCCACCAGGGTTGCCCCCGTGCTGCCGTTCGACTTGCATGTGTAAGGCATGCCGCCAGCGTTCAATCTGAGCCAGGATCAAACTCTTCAGTTCAATCACTGTTTGACGATGCGCCCAAGGACGCATCGACGTCGCTCTCACTTGCGGAATTGATTAATTGAGTCCGAAGACTCTCAATCCGTGTGAAGCGTTTGATGGTTTGAGCTTGCCGCGGGCAGCGCGTCGTGAGACGCGATGTCGCGGTTGCGCCTTATCAAGCGCCCACACTTATCGGCTGTTTCGTTTTTAAAGAGCAGGCTGCTTTGAAATTGCCCAGGACTGAATCCCGGGCCGCGGTGGCTAGAAGCCGACTCACGTCGCTACGATTTTTTCGTCGCGCCGTGTTCACAAGCAGCAGAGAAACGAGATTATGAGGACAAAAAATCGGACTGTCAAACGAGAGAGCGGAGCAGCCTCCCCCGACGACGAGCCCCCTCCAACCTCGCGCCGGGGCCCTGACCGGCGGCCGATGTACAAGAACCGCGCGGGAGCGGCGCCCATCGGCGCAGGCGCGGGGACCTCAGGGCGCCCTCGCCCGCAGCGACAGCACGGGAGGAGCTGCGCGGGTGGGTTCGTTCCGGCCTACTCGTTGGCAAACCGCGCCGGGCGCTTCTCCAGAAATGCGTTCATCCCCTCTTTCTGGTCTGCCGTGGCGAACAGCGAATGAAACAGCCGACGCTCGAACAGCAGCCCCTCGTTCAAGGGGCTCTCCAAAGCACGGTTGACGGCCTCCTTGGCGATCATGACCGCCGGTCCCGAGAAACCGGCGATGGCCGCCGCCGCCTCGGCCGACTCCGCGAGCAACTTGTCGCCCGGAACCACCCGCGCCACCAGGCCACAGCGCTCGGCCTCGGCTGCGTCCATGAGCCGCCCCGTCAGGACGAGGTCCATGGCCTTGGCCTTGCCAACCGCGCGCGGTAGCCGTTGCGTGCCGCCCGCGCCGGGAATGATCCCGAGCTTGATCTCGGGCTGGCCGAAGCGGGCGTTATCGGCGGCGATGATGAAGTCGCACATCATCGCCAGTTCGCAGCCACCGCCGAGCGCGTACCCGGAGACGGCGGCGATGATCGGCTTGCGCACCCGCTTGATGGTGTCCCAGTTGCGGGTGATGAACTCGCCCTTGAACACGTCCATGTAGGTCCAGTCCTTCATCGCGGCGATGTCAGCACCGGCAGCAAAGGCCTTCTCGGAACCGGTGATCACAATGGCGCCTATGCCTTCGTCGGCGTCGAAGGCCAGCAGGGCCCGGCCCAGTTCATCCATCAGCACGTCGTTCAGTGCATTGAGCGCCTTCGGACGGTTCAGCGTGATCCAGCCGACACGGTCGCGCTGGTCGACCAGAATGCAGGTGTATTGAATTGCTTCGCTCATCGTCTGCCTCCTTGGGAAACGATCCGATGATATTGCCGTCCTGCCCCGCCGCTGCCGGCGCTGCTCTGCTGGCCCGGGATCCCGTCATGCAGGCACTCGGCCTGCGGCTTCTCGAGAGCGAGGCCGGCCACGCCGCCGTGGAACTGCAGGTGCAGCCCGCGCACCTGAACGCGACTGGCGTGGTCCATGGCGGCGTCCTCTTCACGCTGGCCGACAGCGCCTTCGCGATTGCCGCCAACAACGAAGGCGAGGCACGCTGGGCAGCGCATGCGGCCATCGAGTTCCTGCGCCCTGCGCGCGCCGGGGCGCGCCTGCGCGCCAGCGCCAGCCGGGTCGCGCCCGGGCTGTATGACATCGCGGTCGAAGACGAAGCGGGCCAGACCATTGCGCTGATGCGTGGGCGCGCAAGCCGAGCCCGCTGACCCGGCTGCTTGGGCGGGAACGCCGCGCTTGCGCGGATGCCCGCGCGAGCCCGCCGGCGCGAGGGCGGCGCAGCCGGCCGGCGCAGGCGACGGCCAACGCCTCGGCCGTCGAGCCGGGGTCGGCGCAGCGCCGGCTGCATGCCCGAACTACCCCGACCCGCCGCCTACGGCTGCGGCCCCAAGGCTGCGCCTGCGTCCGCCTGCAGGACGAGGACAGCACCCCGCGGCGGCACTCCGCGGCCGCGGCCCGATGCAGCATCGGGGCTACGAGACCTGCACTTCGCCAGCGACACGCTCGACAATGGCCTGCGCCGGCAGCGGTCGCGCGTAGTAGTAGCCCTGCGCACACTCGCAGCCGACCGAACGCAGGTACTGGGCCTGCTCGACGTTCTCGATGCCCTCGGCGACGACCTTGAGCCGGAAGTGCCGTGCCACTGCCAGCATGGCATGCACGATGGCGCAACTGTCCGGATCCGAGGGAACCCCCTTGATGAATGACTGGTCGATCTTCAAGGCCACGATGGGCATGCGCTTCAGGTACCCGAGCATCGAGTAGCCGGTACCGAAATCGTCCAGGACGACGCCAACGCCGAGTGTGGCCAGTTCGGTCATCACGTCGTTGTTGATCTCGTTCTCGCGCACCAGCGTGCGCTCCGTGATCTCGAGAATCAGCATGCGCGCCTCGATGCCGTGCTTGGCCAGGCAGGCGCGCACCAGCGTCGGCAGCGCCGAATCTCCCATTTCGCGGCCAGCGACGTTGACAGCCACCGGGATGTCGAAGGTCGGCAGCACGCTGCGCCAGCGCGCGATCTGCCCGCACACCTCATCGACGACCCAGCGAGTGATTCGTTCGGACAGGCCGCTGACCTCGGCCACGCCGATGAAGCGATCGGGTGTCAGCAGGCCAAAGGTCGGGTGCTGCCAGCGGATCAGTGCCTCCAGCCCCACGACTTTGCCGTTGCTCATCGCCACCTGCGGCTGGTACTCCACGACGAACTGCACGCTCCCGGTCTGCACCGCCTTGAGCAGCTGGATGCCCAATTGCGCCTCACGCACAGCGCGTTCGTGGCGGATCGGGTTGAAGAAACTGAACCGGTTACCCCCGTCGCGCTTGGCCCGGTACATCGCGGCGTCGGCGTTCTTCAGCAAGGTGCTCATGTCGCGGCCGTGCTCGGGAAACAGCGCCACGCCGATCGAGGCCGAGGCCTGGGTGTCGATCTTGGGTACAAGATCGGTCCGGTGCAGCGACTCGACCATGCGTGCGGCCACCAGCGCCACCTCCTGGCGGTGCTCAAACGCATTGAGCAGCACGACGAACTCATCGCCCCCCAGGCGCGCGACGATGCCCCCGCCGCCGACCGTCTCGTTCACGACCTGCGCGGCCGACTTGATCAGCGCGTCGCCCACCACGTGGCCCAGCGTGTCGTTGACGTCCTTGAAGCGGTCCAGGTCGATCAGCATGACTGCGATGCGCCGGCGCCGGTTGGACGACGACATGATCATGTCGCGCATGGTCTCGCGCAGCAGGTTGCGGTTGGGCAGGCCCGTGAGCGAGTCGTACCACGCAAGCTGCTCGATGCGTCCATCGGCCTCGTGACGCTGGGCGGCCTCGATGGCAAGCGCGACCATCCGCGACGCGGTCGAGGCAAAGTCGATCTCGTCGTCGTCCCAGCGCCGCGGCGTGCCGTGCAGCACCACCAACACGCCGTCAACATCGCCGCCCAGCATGACGGGCAGTTCGAGCGCCGCTCTGGCGCCAGCCCAGCGCCCGTCATCACCGAAGCGGCGTGCCAGCACGGGCGCCGCAGTGTCTTCGGCGTACACGGGATGGCGGGCGAGCACCTGCAGCAGATCCGCCTGGTCGCCAACGGCCTGCTCCACGCCGACCCAGTCGCGGCTGAAGCGGTCGCTCCCGACGTCGTACCAGGCCTCGCACTGCAGCGTCCACGCGGACCCGGCAACGCGCCAGAAGCTGGCGCTGGCCGCCTGCAGGGCCTGCCCGACCGTCCGCAACACCCCGGCCTGCACCTGTGGGAGCGGGCCACGCGTCTGCATCGCAAGCTCCAGCAGCCGGTCGCGAAACGCGAGCCGCCGTTCGTGCGTGGCTGTTGCGGCCGCTGCGTCCTGCAGCGCCTGCGTAATGTCGCGCCCGCTGACCAGCAGGCCGCCGATGGCGGGCTCGTTGCTGTAGTTATGCACGGCCAGCCACAACCGCAGCGTGACGCCGCGGGCAGGAGCGCGCACCAGGCAGTGATGCGCGCGCGGCGAGGTGTCGGCGGCGGCGGCCTGCACGGTCGTCACCCAACGGCCATGGTCTGCAGCCAGCCACAACTCGGCCGCAGGGCGACCAAGGCTCTGCCCAGGCGCGAGGTCGAGGGTGCGGTTGATCGCCGGCGACTGGTCGCGCACGACGCCGCCGGTGTCGACCAGCATCAGCACGTCGGCGCTGCAGTCGGCAAACACCTGCGCACGCCGCTCCAGCCGGGCAAAGGGCTCCTGCGCCGGGCGCAGCGCGTTGGCATCGCATACGTGCAGAACCAGCGCACGAATCGACGGGTGCCTGCGGCGATCCAGCAAAGTAACGGCCAGCCAGCGCGCCGGCCCCTGGCGCTCGCGCGGGCGCAGGCGCCACAGATGGGTCGAACGCGGCAGTTCTCCGGCCTCGGACTGCCTGAGAGCCTCGATGAACTCGGCGGACGAAGGCTCGTCGAGCAACAAGTCAAACGGCACGCCCAGCACGTCTGCCAGGGTCAAATCCTGCGGCAGCGCCGAGAATCCATACACGGCCTTGACGCGCCGATCGGCACCGATCAGCAGCGCCAGGCCCTCGGCGGCGCCGATCACGGCCTGGAGGCGCGCCTGCTGCGCCGCCCGGGAGCGGGCGCAGTCTCGCTCGGCGGAGACGTCCCGCAGCACCAGCGCGGCAACCGACACCGAACCAACGCGCAGCAGAGTCGCATCCAGCGCGAGCACCAGCCGCCGGCCATCGGCCAACGGCACCTGCGCCATGACGTGCAGCGCAGCGCCGGAGGCAGCGCGCTGCAACCGCGTCCAGAGTCGCGCCCAGCGCCGGCCCACATGGCGCGCGGCGGCAAAGCCGAGAAAGGCCGCCAGATGCTGCCCGGGCAATTCGCCCGCGCAGAAAAGGCGGTTCGCCGCGGCGTTGGCGACCAGCACCTGGCCGCCAGCGTTGAGCCAGAGCGCGGCGACGGGCAGTTGATCGAAGGCCGCCTGCCTGAACGACGGCTCGACCGCGGGTTGCCGCAAGGAGATGACGGTCGATGTCACGGGAGCATCGTCTGCGGCACGCGTCATACGGCCCGACTGGACCGCGACCGACGCCTGCCCTGCAAAGACATTGTGCCACCGGGGCACTACCCCCACTCGCTACACTGGAACGGCTTGTCACTGACAACAACGAGTGTTGCGTCGATGTCGCGTATCGTCTCTCAGCGCATTGCCGGCTTGCTGGGCAACCTTGGACTGCTGCCGTTCTTCGGCCTGGCCGTGGCGAGTTGGCTGCCGCTTGGCGACGCGGCCGCTCGCACCGTGCTGCTTGCGCTGGTGGGCTACGCGGCCGTCATCCTGTCGTTTCTCGGCGCGGTCCACTGGGGGCTCGCGTTGCTGAGCCCGCAACTGGATAAGGCCAGCCTGTGGAATGCCCTCGGCTGGGGGGTAACGCCGTCGCTGCTCGGTTGGATGGCGCTGCTGCTGGCGGTGGGCGGGCTGGCACCGTGGCTCGTCCTGCTTTTCCTGATCGGCGACTTCATCGTCTGCCGCCTGATGGACAGCGCCTTGATGCGCCTGTTTCCCGATTCCAGCCCCGGCTATCTGGCCCTGCGCACGCGCCTGACCGCCGGGGTCGTGCTGGCGCTGGGCATCGCGCTCATCGCTCACTTGTGAGCGTTCAACTGCGAGGTGAATCGATGCGAGCCATCTATCTGAGCAAGGACAACGAGCAGTTCAGCGCGCAACTGCGCGAGATTGGCGCCGACGAGCTGGCCGCCGCCACCGCGCCAGCCAACGTCACGGTGGCGGTGGACTATTCCACCGTCAACTACAAGGACGGCCTTGCGATCACCAACAAGAGCCCGGTGGTGCGCAAGTGGCCGATGGTGCCGGGCATCGACGCGGCCGGAACGGTGGTCGCGAGCGGCGACCCGCGCTACCAGCCGGGCGATGCCGTGGTGCTCAACGGCTGGGGCGTGGGCGAGACGCACTGGGGCGGCCTGGCCCAGCAGGCGATCTTCAAGGGTGACTGGCTGGTTCGCCTGCCGGCCAGCATCACGGCGCGCCAGGCGATGGCCGTCGGCACCGCCGGCTACACGGCCATGCTGTGCGTGATGGCGCTGCAGGACCACGGTGTGGTCCCTGGCGCCGGCGAGGTGCTGGTCACCGGCGCCACCGGCGGGGTGGGTTCGGTTGCGGTGGCCCTGCTGTCGCAGCTCGGTTACAGCGTCGTGGCCTCCACCGGCAAGGCGACGGAGGCTGATTACCTGCGCAGGCTGGGAGCCGCCAGCGTCATCGACCGGGCCGAGTTGTCGGCGCCCGGCAAGCCGCTGCAGAAGGAGCGCTGGGCCGGGGTGGTCGACTCGGTCGGCTCGCACACGCTGGCCAACGCCTGCGCGCAGACCCGCTACGGCGGCACGGTGGCGGCTTGCGGTCTGGCTCAGGGCATGGATCTGACCGCCTCGGTGGCGCCGTTCATCCTGCGCGGCGTGACGCTGGCGGGCGTGGACTCGGTGATGTGCCCGCAGCCGCGCCGGCAGCAGGCCTGGCAGCGGCTGGCCGCCGAACTGGATCGCCGCAAGCTCGACGCCATGACGCGCGAGGTACCGCTGGCCGGCGCACTCGAGGTGGCGCGCGAGATCCTGGCCGGCCAGGTGCGCGGCCGCGTGGTGGTCAACGTCAACGCCTGAGTCGCGGCGCCGACCGCCGGCGTCCCCCGGGCACGTCTGCGGCCGCGGCTGCGCTTGGGCTAGCCTTCGCCTTGCAGCGGCGGGCGCCGCGGGCCGTAACCAACCCCCTTTGTCTCCTGCCACGGATCACCATGACTACGTTGAGTATCAATGGGCGGACTGTCACCGTCGACGCCGACCCCAGCACGCCGCTTCTGTGGGCGCTGCGCGACCAACTGCAACTGACCGGCACCAAGTTCGGCTGCGGCATCGCCGCCTGCGGCGCCTGCACGGTGCACGTGAACGGCGCACCGACGCGCGCCTGCGTCACCCCCATCTCGGCGCTGGCCGGCGCGCAGGTCACGACCATCGAGGCCATCGATAGCGACCGCGTCGGCCGTGCGGTGCAGGACGCCTGGGTACGCAACGACGTCGTGCAGTGCGGCTACTGCCAGAGCGGACAGGTGATGGCCGCCACGGCCCTGCTGAAGACCCGCCGCAACCCGACCGACCGCGACATCGACGAAGCCATGGGCGGCATCCTGTGCCGCTGCGGCACGTACCAGCGCATCCGCGCAGCGGTCAAGGACGCCGCCAAGAGCCTGGGCTGAGGAGCACGCCATGGACAAGCTGATTCAGCAGAACCCGGGCGCGGCCGAGGTGCTCGCGCAGTTGTCGACCGCCGCGCCGCGCAAGCTCGGGCGCCGCGAGTTCTTCCGTGCCACCGGCATTGCGGGCGGCGGCCTGCTGCTCGGCATCGCGCTGCCGGCCGGCCACCGCTTCGCGCAGGCCCAGCAGCAGCGCATGGTTTACCCGCCGGCGGCGTTCGTACGCATTGCGCCCGACGACAGCGTGACCGTGCTCATCAACAAGCTGGAGTTCGGCCAGGGCGTGATGACCGCCATGCCGATGCTGATCGCCGAGGAACTGGACTGCGACTGGAACAAGGTGCGCGCCGAGCATGCGCCGGCCGCGCAGGTGTACGCGCACCCGGGCTTCGGCATCCAGATGACCGGCGGCTCGACCTCGATCGCCTCGAGCTACACCCAGTTCCGCACCATCGGCGCCAGCGCGCGGCTGATGCTGTTGCAGGCTGCGGCGACCGAGTGGAAGACGCCGCTCGAGCGCCTGGACACGCGCGACGGCGTGATCATCGAGATCGGCGGCGGCAAGCGGCGCGCCCCCTACGGCCGCTTTGCCGAGGCCGCCGCCAGACTGCCGGTGCCGGAGCGCGTGGGCGTGAAGGCCGACCGCAAGGACTTCAAGCTGATCGGCAAGCCCACCCGCCGCCTCGATGCGCGCGACAAGGTCAACGGCCGGGCCCGTTTCAGCATCGATCAGGGCCTGCCCAATATGCGCGTGGCGCTGGTCGCGCGGCCGCCGGTGTTCGGCGGGCGCGTGGCCAAGGTGGACGATGCCAGGGCGCGCGCCATCAAGGGCGTGCAGGCCGTGCTGACGGTGGCCACCGACCGCGGCGGCAGCGGTGTGGCGGTGATCGCCGATGGCTACTGGCCGGCCAAGCAGGGCCGCGATGCGCTCGCCATCGACTGGACCCTGCCGCCCGGTGTCAGCACGCCCACCCAGATGGCCCAGTACCGGGCGCTCGCCGCCCAGCCGGGCCGCCCGGCGCGCAGCGACGGCAGCCCCGAGGCCATCAAGACCGCGGCGCGCACCATCGATGCCGAGTTCGAGTTTCCGTATCTGGCGCACGCGTCGATGGAACCGCTGTCGGCGCTGGTGGATTTGAAATCCGACCGCATGACGGTCATCTGCGGCTCGCAGTTCCAGACCATCGACCAGGTGCTTGCGGCGCAGGCGGCCGAGCTGAAACCCGAGCAGGTGGACCTGGTGACCACCTACGCGGGCGGCGGCTTCGGCCGGCGCGCCAATCCGAGTTCGGACTACCTGGTCGAGGCGGTGCGGGTGGCGCGCGCCATGAAGACCGCCGGGATCGATGCGCCGGTCAAGGTGATCTGGACCCGCGAGGACGACATGCAGGGCGGCTACTACCGCCCGGCGCACGTGCACCGCGTGACCGTGGGCCTGGATGCCAAGGGCGCGCCCGTGGGCTGGCAGCACGTCCTGGTGGGCCAGAGCATCTTGCGCGGCACGGCCTTCGAGAAATTCATGGTCAAGGACGGCGTGGACGCCACCATCACCGAAGGCGTGGTCGACACGCCCTACCGGCTGCCCAACCTGCAGGTCTCGGTGCACCATCCCGAGGCCAACGTGCCGGTGCTGTGGTGGCGCGCGGTGGGGCACACCCACACTGCCTACGTCATGGAAACGCTGATCGACGAGCTCGCCGCCGCGGCCCGCCAGGATCCGATCGCCTTCCGTCTGGGCCTGCTGGACGCCCAGCACACGCGCCACCGCGCAGTGCTCAACCTCCTGCGCGAGCGCTCGGGCTGGGCCGCGCCGCCGGCCAAGGGGCGCGCGCGCGGTGTTGCGGTACACGAGAGCTTCGGCTCGGTCTGTGGCCATGTGGTGGAGGTCTCGGTGCAGGGCAACGAGATCCGCGTCCACAAGGTCACCTCGGCCATCGACTGCGGCACGGCCGTCAATCCGCTGACCGTGGAGGCCCAGGTGCAGTCGGCGATGGTCTATGGCCTCAGTGCGGCGCTGCATGGCCGCATCACGCTCAAGGACGGCCGGGTGGAGCAGAGCAACTTCAACGATTACCCGGTGCTGCGCCTGCCCGAGATGCCGGACACCAGCGTGCACATCGTGCCCAGCAGCGCCGCCCCGACCGGTGTGGGCGAGCCCGGCACGCCGCCCATTGCGCCGGCGGTGGCCAACGCCGTGTTCGCGCTGACCGGCAAGCGCCTGCGCAAGCTGCCGTTCGACCTGGCAGCCGCCTGAGCGGGCGCGCGGCCGGGCGCGACTGCAGCGCAGCGCCGGTGTGCCGGCGACGCTCCGCGGTGCGGCCGCTGCCGGCCGTGCCCGCCGCGGCTTGATGCACAATTCCTGCCCCCGCCCAACAGGCATCGGCTCCACACGACCCCTCACGCGCAAGGAGAACCCGACATGAGTCTTTCGAGATTGGCCGTGACCGCGGCCCGCCTCACCGCCGCCATGGCCGCATTGGCCTTCGCAACCGCCGCCTCGGCTCAGTCCAGCCGCGCCGACTGCGAACGCGCCTACAAGCCCTCGGTCGGACAGTCGGGCAAGGACGTGGTCTGGGTACCCACGCCCGACGAGCTGGTGCGCCGCATGCTCACCATGGCGCGCGTGACCCCGCAGGACTTCGTGATCGACCTGGGCGCCGGCGACGGCAAGATCGCCATTGCGGCGGCCAAGGCGCCCTTCGGCGCCAACTCGCTCGGCATCGAATACAACCCCGACATGGTGAAGCTCGCCAACTGCATGGTTAACGTCGAGGGCGCAGCGAGCCGCACCAAGATCGTCCAGGGCGACATCTTCAAGGAAGACTTCTCGCGCGCCACCGTAGTGACGATGTACCTGCTGCCGGAGCTGAACCTGTGCGTGCGCCACCGCGTGCTGGCGATGCGCCCCGGCACGCGCGTGACCTCGCACCAGTTCACCATGGGCGACTGGGAGGCCGACGAGACCGCCGAGATCGAGTTCCGCACCGCCTACCTGTGGATCGTGCCGGCGCGGGTCGGCGGCAACTGGTCGCTACGCGACAGCGCCGGCCTGTCCTTCGGCGTCAACCTGAATCAGACCTTCCAGAAGATCGGCGGCGAGGCCACGGTCGGCGGCGCGCGCCAGCCGCTGGTGGGTGCCACGCTGCGCGGCGACGAGCTGCGCTTTGCCTTCAACGACGACAAGGGCGTGACCCGTACCTTCACCGGCCGCATCAATGGCAACCAGCTCACCGGCACGTTGCGTGCCGCTGGCGGCGGCGAGACCACCGTCAACGGCAGTCTGCAAGGCCAGCCGCGTGTGGGCGAGTGGGCCAACATGCTGAGCCAGTGCAGCCGCTTCTACGGCCGGTGATGGCGCGCGCGGCAGACCCGAG
Source organism: Burkholderiales bacterium (assembly GCA_020248865.1). Classification (GTDB taxonomy): domain Bacteria; phylum Pseudomonadota; class Gammaproteobacteria; order Burkholderiales; family Burkholderiaceae_F; genus JALHMQ01. The sequence continues at coordinate 13,195 of JADCGS010000013.1, forward strand.
CGCCGCGTAGCCCGCCTCCCGGAAAGCCCCGCTCCGCGGGGCTTTGTTTCGTCCGGGCATTGGTGCCAACCCGCCGATTCGTCCCTCCGAGCACAGAAAGATCAGAGCCATGAGCAACCCGAAGCCGGACACTCCGCGCCCTGCCCTGTCGACCTTCGATGCGGTCATGATCATCGTCGGCATCATCATCGGCGGCGGCATCTTCTCGTTTCCGCCCTTGGTCGCCGGCATGACCGGCTCGGTGGAATGGATGTTCGGCGCCTGGCTGCTCGGTGCGGCACTCGCCTTCATCGGCGCCCTTTGCTATGCGGAGCTCGCCACGACCTTTCCCAACGCCGGCGGCGACTATCACTTCCTCACGCGCGCCTACGGCAAGGACGTCAGCTTCTTCTTCGCCTGGGCGCGCATCACCGTCATCACCACCGGCTCCATCGCGCTGCTGGCGTTCGTCTTCGGCGACTACATGACGCGCGTGTTCTCGCTCGGCACGCACAGCGCCGCGATCTACGCGCTGCTGGTCGTGCTGGCGCTGACCGCCGTGAATCTGGCCGGCCTCAAGGAGTCGGCCCGCACCCAGAATGTCATGTCGGGGCTGCTGGTGCTCGGGCTGCTCATGGTCGTGTTCGCGGGGCTGACCAACCCGGCGCCGGCCGCGAGCGCGCCCGCCGCAGCCGTCGGCACTGGCGGCTGGCCGGTCCTGTTCGGCACCGCGCTGCTGTTCGTGCTGTTTACCTTCGGCGGCTGGAACGAGGCCGCCTACGTGTCGGCCGAGGTCAAGGGCGGCGACAAGGCGATCGTCAAGGCGCTGCTGTACGCACTGCTGCTCGTGACTGCCGTGTACCTGCTGTTCGTCTTCGCGTTGCTGACGGGCCTGGGCTTCGATGGCCTGAAGGCGAGCAAGCAGGTCGCGGCCGACGTGGTGGTCAAGGCTTTTGGCCCGGCCGGCGAGAAGGTCATCGGCGCAATCGTCGCGCTGGCCGCTCTCACCTCGATCAACGCCACCATGTTGGTAGCCGCGCGCACCAACTATTCGCTCGGCAACGACTGGCCGCTATTCGGGTTCATGAGCCGCTGGAACAGCGACCGCGACGTGCCAACCATCGGCCTGATCGTCACCGGCGCGTTGTCGCTTGCGCTGGTCCTGATCGCCGCCGTCAACAAGAGCGGCATCAAGTTCATGGTCGACTTCACCGCGCCGGTGTTCTGGTTCTTCTTCCTGCTGACCGGTATCGCGCTGTTCGTCCTGCGCTTGCGCTATGCGCACTTGCCCCGTCCGTTCAAGGTGCCGCTGTACCCGATCCTGCCGCTCGCCTTCATCTGCACCTGCGGCTTCCTGCTCTACAAGAGCCTGGAATTCACGCTGCAGAACAAGGCGATCCAGATCGCGCTTTATGTCATGGCCGCTGGCGTGGTGGTGTGGATCGCGGCGCGGCTGCGCAAGGGCTGACCTTGGAGCGGGTGCGGCTGCTCGTCTTCGGTGCGCGCTGGGAGGCCACGCGGCCGGATAAAGCAGGCGTCTGGACGCTCACCAGGTTGTCCGGGGACGGCAAGCGCGTGCCGGTGCAGCTCGTGGTGCCCGCGCAGATCGGCGCCGACGAGGTCGCCACCCACGTCGCCGACCTGCTGCACGAGGCGGTGCCGGCGCGCGGCGATGACCGCGTGCTGCGGCTGACCGATGACTGACACGCCAGCCACCCGTCCGATCGTCGGCGTGCTGCTGGCGGCCGGGCGCGGCCGGCGGTTCGATGCCAGCGGCGTACAGCGCAAGCTGCTGCAGGCAATGCCGACCGGCCCGCATCGCGGGCGCAGCATCGCGCTAGCCGCGGCACTGAACCTGCGCGCTGCGGTCGACCGTGTCGTCGCGGTGGTACGTGCGGACGAGGCCGCGCTTGCGGCGCAGTTCGAGGCTATGGACTGCGGGGTCGTGCGCAATGACCGCGCCGACGACGGCATGGGCACATCGATCGCCTGCGGCGTTCGGGCCAGCGCCGATGCTGCAGGCTGGGTCATCGCCCTCGCGGACATGCCGGCCGTCGCACCGCAGACCATGCAGCGTGTGGCCGCCGCGCTGCGCGCCGGCGCCACGTCGGCAGTGCCCCTGCACCAGGGCCGGCGTGGTCACCCGGTCGGCTTCGCTGCGCGCTGGCGTGAGGCGCTGGCCGCACTCGACGGCGACCAGGGCGCGCGCGCGCTGCTGGCTCAGGCCAGGCCGCTGTCGATCGAGGTCGACGACGCCGGCTGCCTGCTGGACCTGGACACCCCGGCGGACTTCGCTGCGCTCGCCGCGCCGGCTGCAACGCGGCGCTGAGGGTCTCCCGCCGTCGCTACACTGGGCTCACGTACCCGGGCACCGGCGCTGCTGCCGCCGGATGCCGGTTGCGCTCGGTCCCCTGCACGCTGCCCTTGATGACCATCGCCTACGCCATCCGCCCGGCCAACCCCGGCGCGCACCTTTTCCACGTCACCGTCACGGTCGAGGAGCCCGATTCTCAGGGCCAGCTGTTCATGCTGCCCGCGTGGATACCGGGCAGCTACATGGTGCGAGAGTTTGCGCGCCACATCGTGCGCCTGACTGCGCTGCAGGCCGGCCAGGCGGGCGCGGGGCGGCGCGTGCGGGTCGAAAAGCTCGACAAGCACACCTGGCGCTGCGCGCCGACGGACGGGCCGCTGACGCTGGCCTACGAGGTCTACGCCTGGGACCTGTCGGTGCGCGCGGCGCACCTGGACCCGACGCACGGCTTCTTCAACGGCAGCAGCGTGTTCCTGCTGCCGATCGGCCACGAGGGCGCGCGCTGCACGGTCGACATCCTGCCGCCCGAGGGACCGGCCTATGCCGACTGGCGCGTGATCACCGGGCTCACGCCGGCGCGCGGCACGCGGCGCGGCAGCTTCGGCGCCTACACGGCGCGCGACTACGACGAGCTGATCGACTGCCCGGTCGAGATGGGCACGTTCACACTCGGGCGCTTCGACGTGCTGGGCGTGCCGCACGAGATCGCGGTCACCGGCCGGGTGCCGCGGCTGGACATGGCGCGGCTGACCGCCGACCTGGCGCGCGTGTGCGAGGTGCAGGTCCGGCTGTTCGAGCCGCGCACGCGCAGGCCGCCGTTCGAGCGCTACAGCTTCCTCACCATGGCGGTGGGCGAGGGCTACGGCGGGCTGGAGCATCGCAACTCCACGGCGCTCATCTGCAAGCGCGACGACTTGCCGCACCTGGGCCTGCGCGACAGCACCGCCGGCTACCGCACCTTCCTCGGGCTGGCGAGCCACGAGTACTTCCACAGCTGGAACGTCAAACGCATCCGGCCCTCCGCCTTCGTGCCCTACGACCTGACGCAGGAGAACTACACGCGACTGCTGTGGGCCTTCGAGGGCTTCACCAGCTACTACGACGACCTCACGCTGGCGCGCGCGGGCCTGCTGACCGAGGTGCAGTACCTCGAGACGCTGGCCACCACGATGACCACGGTGATGCAGCGCCCGGGCCGGCTCAAGCAGAGTGTCGCCGACAGTTCGTTCGACGCCTGGATCAAGTACTACCGGCAGGACGAGAACGCGCCCAACAGCATCGTCAGCTACTACCAGAAGGGCGCGCTGGTGGCGCTGGCGCTCGACCTGAGCATCCGCGCCGCCACCGGCGGCCGCAAGTCGCTCGACGATGCGATGCGGCTGCTGTGGCGGCAGTACAAGGCCGCGGGGGCCGAGTATGCCGGCGTGGCGGAGGACGGCGTGCTTGCCGCGGTCGAGGAGGCAACGGGCCTGCAGCTTGCGCGGGCCGTGCGCGAGTGGACCGAGGGCACGCGCGACCCCGACTTTGCGCAATTGCTGGCACCGTTTGGCATCGACGTAGAGCGCCGGCCGGCGCTGGACAAGCCGCACTTCGCACTGCTCGGCTGCAAGCTGCCCGGCAGCGGCGAGGCGAAGATCGAGAACGTGTTCGACGGACTGCCGGCGCAGGCCGGCGGCCTTTCGGCCGGCGACGTGCTGCTCGCGCTGGACGGCCTGCGCGTCACGGCCGGCACCATCGATACGCTGCTGGCGCGCTACCAGCCCGGCGATACGGTCGAACTGCACGCGTTCCGCCGCGACGAATTGATGACGTTCTCGATCAAGCTCGGCACGCAGCCGCCGCCCAAGATCACGCTGCGGGCCAACCCCAGGGCCGGCCGGCGTGCCCAGGCGCTGCGGCGGCGCTGGCTGGGCGGCTGACGGCTGCGGCAGAAGTCGTCGCGGGCGCCCCGCGATGGCACCGCGCCGCGCAGGCGTACAGCGTGCTTCGCCGGGTAGCGCAGGCGCCGGGCCGAGTGGCGCAGCAAGCTTCTCGGCAGGCGCGCATACCCGCCGACCGGCGCAGCACCGCAGCACGGCAGGACCGCAGCCTTCTGCACAGCCGCAGGCATGCAGAACGCAGGCTGCCGCTGCGCATCAGTCGCACCAGCGGATGCTGCCGCGCCCGTGGGCGGCCAGAAACCGGTTGGCCTGCGAGAACGCGCGGCAGCCGATAAAGGGCACCGGCGGCCGCCGTGCCGACAGCGGCGAGGGGTGGTTGGCCGCCAGGATGCAATGCACCCCCGCCGCCTCGATGGCTGGGCGTTGCGCCTGCGCGTGGGCGCCCCACAGCAGGAACACCTTGGGTGCGGTGTCCTGCGCCACCGCCTGCACGAGCGACCGCGTCAGCACTTCCCAGCCGCACCGTGCATGGGCGGCGGGCTGCCCGTCCTCGACCGTCAGCACGGCATTCAGCAACAGCACGCCCTGGCGCGCCCAGCCGCTCAGATCGCCGCTCGGCGGCGCGCAGCCGCAGTCGCCCAGCAACTCGGCGCAGATGTTGCGCAGGCTCGGCGGCAGGCGGACGCCGGCCGGCACCGAGAACGCCAGCCCGTGCGCCTGGCCGGCGCCGTGGTACGGGTCCTGCCCGAGGATCACCACGCGCACCGCCTCGGGCGCCGTCAACTCCAGCGCGGTGAACGGCGTGGGCGGGTAAATCGCCGCGCCGGCCGCGGCCCGCTGCCCGAGAAAGCGCTGAAGCGCCACGCCGGTCTCGCTAACGAAGAAGCGGTCGAGCAGCGGCACCCAGCCGGGCGCCACGCGGGAGCGGTCCAGGTCCACGCCCGCGTCGCGTTCAGCCGAACAGCTCGGCCAGCGCCACGCCCGGATCGGGTGCCCGCATGAACGCCTCGCCGACGAGAAAGGCGTGCACGCCGGCCTGGCGCATCGTCGCCACGTCGGCCGGCGCCAGGATGCCGCTCTCGGTGATCACCCGCTTGTCGCGCGGGATGCGCGGCAGCAGATCGAGCGTGGTGCGCAGCGCGACCTCGAAGGTCCGCAGGTTGCGGTTGTTGATGCCCAGCAGCGGCGTGGAAAGCTGCAGCGCGAGATCCAGCTCGGCGGCGTCGTGCACCTCGACCAGTACCGCCATGCCGCTGGCCTGCGCCACGGCCTCCAGGTCGCGCAACTGCGGCAGGTCGAGCGCCGCAACGATCAGCAGGATGCAGTCGGCACCCCAGGCGCGCGCCTGCGCCACCTGGTACTCGTCGACGATAAAGTCCTTGCGCAGAACCGGCAGGCCGCTGGCCGTGCGCGCCTGCCCGAGGTACTCGGGTGCGCCCTGGAAGAACTGCTCATCGGTGAGAACCGACAGGCAGGCTGCCCCGTGCGCGGCATAGCTGCGGCCGATCGCCACCGGGTCGAAGTGTTCGCGCAGCACGCCCTTGGACGGGGAAGCCTTCTTCACCTCGGCGATCACCGCGGGCCGGCCGGCTGCCACACGGCGTTGCAGCGCGCCGGCAAAGTCGGCCGGGGCCGGTTGGGCCGCCGCGCGGGCGCGCAGGGCTGCCAGCGGCTCCTGTGCGCGGGCGCGCGCCACCTCGTCGCGCTTGACGGCAAGGATGCGTTCGAGGATGTCGCTCATGCCGGCCTGCCTCCCAGCCGCCGCGTGAAACGCGTCTCGCGCGGCACGAAACCGAACGTGCCGTAGAGCCGGCGCGCGGCCCTGTTGGGCACCGCCATCTCCAGCGCGGCCAGCGTGGCACCGCGCCGGCGCGACCAGGCCAGCGCCAGGCCGACGAGCCGGCGCGCCACGCCGCTGCCGCGGTAGGCCGGCAGCACGAACAGCGAATGCAAATAAGTGTGCCGCCTGAGCACGGCATACCGGTGGCGCGCGATCTTCAGGTCGGCGCCGATCATGCCGACGGCCCGACGGCCATGGCGCGCCACGAATACGCGGGCGTCGGGTGCGAAGACCTGCCGGCTCCAGTGGCGCCGCGCGGCGCGCCGGTCGATGCGCGCATTGGCGAGGTCCGGCAGCAGGGCGTGCTCGGTCCGCACGGCCAGCGCGTCCATGGCGACCAACTGCGCGACGTCGCGGTGGCGCAGAGGCCCGAACCGAAGCCGTGCGCGCTGTCCAGGCCGCGGGGAACCGTGCCGGCGCTTCACGCCGAAAGCCTGCGGGTCGTGTCCACGAAACGCTCGAGCGTGGCCTGGGCCGCGCCGCTGGCGATGGCCGCACGCGCCCGCTCGATGCCCTCGGCAATCGAGGCGGCGACGTCGGCCGCATACAGCGCCACGCCGGCGTTGAAAATGACGATCTCGCGCGGCGTGCCCGGCGTGTTGGCGAGCGCCTCCAGCACCATCGCCTTGCTCTCGGCGGCGTTGCTCACCCGGAGGCCGCGGTTGGAGATCATCGCCAGCCCGAAGTCCTCCGGGTGGATTTCGTACTCGCGCACCACACCGTCCTTCAGCTCGCCCACCAGCGTGGCGGCGCCGAGCGACACCTCGTCCATGCCGTCCTTGCCGTGCACCACGAGCACGTGCTGGCTGCCCAGTTCCTTGAGCACGCGCACCTGGATGCCGACGAGGTCGGGGTGGAACACGCCCATCACCTGGTGCGGCGCGCCGGCGGGGTTGGTCAGCGGTCCGAGGATGTTGAAAATGGTGCGTACGCCAAGCTCCTTGCGCACCGGCGCGGCGTGCTTCATGGCGGCATGATGATTGGGCGCGAACATGAAGCCGATCCCGGTCTCGGCCAGGCAAGCGGCCACCTGGACCGGCGGCAGGTTGATGTGCGCGCCGAGCGCCTCCAGCACGTCGGCGCTGCCGGAGCCGGACGACACGCCGCGCCCGCCGTGCTTGGCCACGCGCGCGCCGGCGGCCGCGGCCACGAACATCGCGGCGGTGGAGATGTTGAAGGTGTGCGCGGCGTCGCCACCCGTGCCGCACAGGTCCACCAGATGCGTCTTGTCGGCCACTTCGACCGGCGTGGCGAACTCGCGCATGATCTGCGCGGCCGCGGCGATCTCGCCGATGGTCTCCTTCTTCACCCGCAGTCCCATGGTGAGCGCAGCGATCTGTACCGGCGACAGCTCGCCGCTCATCAGCTTGCGCCAGAGCGACAGCATCTCGTCCTCGAAGATCTCGCGGTGCTCGATGCAGCGGACCAGGGCTTCGGACGGGGTGATGGGCATCGGACTCTCCGCAGGGTCAGGGTTTTGCAGGCGGCCGCGGCGCGGCTTTGTCGGCGGGCGCCGCGGGGCGCTCGGGCGCCAGTTCGGACAGCAGTCGTTCGCGGGCGCGCAACTGATCGACTTCGCAGGCGAGCTGTGCCTGGCCCGCGCCGTTGCCGCTGCCATAGGATTGGCGCACCAGCTCGCAATGGCTGCGCAGGTAGCGCTCGAAATCACGCTGGTTGTCGCGCAGCGCCGCGATCGGACCGGAGCGGCCGGTGACCCGCTCCAGCGCCGCCATCTCGCGGCCGACGGCGATGTACGACTCCAGCATCGCGTCAGTGGCCGCCCGCCGCGCCGCCTCCAGGCAGGGGGCGACCTCCCGTTGCGACGCCACGCGCCGACTGCACTCGTCCAGGGCGCCCGCGCGCACCGCGGGCGGGGCGGCCAGCAGCAGCACCGCCAGGCCCTGTGCGGCGACACTTGCCGCGCCCAGTGCCACGCCGTGCGCCAGACCGGCCGCCAGGCCGCGCGCCGGGCCAGGTGCCGCCGCCATCGTGGGATGGCCGGGCGCAGGCGCTCCCGCCCGCCCGTGGCGACGTCCCTTCATGCCAGTCTCGCGTGCAAGAAGTTGCGCAGCATGGCATGGCCATGCTCGGTGGCGATCGACTCGGGGTGGAACTGCACGCCCTCGACCGGCAGGCTGCGGTGGCGCAGGCCCATGATCTCGCCGTCTGGGGTCCAGGCCGTCACCTCGAGGCAATCGGGCAATGACTCGCGCTCCACCGCCAGCGAGTGGTAGCGCGCGGCAGTGAAGGGGCTGGGCAGTTGCGCGAAGACGCCCTGCTGCGTGTGCGCCACCGCATCGGTCTTGCCGTGCATGAGCTGCCGCGCCCGCACCACCCGGCCGCCGAAGGCCTGGCCGATGGCCTGGTGCCCGAGGCACACACCCAGGATGGGCACGCGTCCGGCAAAGCGCTCGATCGCCGCCAGCGAAATGCCCGCCTCGGTCGGCGAACAGGGACCCGGCGAGATGCAGATGCGGCCGGGCGCAAGCCGCTCGATCTCGTCGAGCGTGACCTCGTCGTTGCGCACCACCCGCACGTCCTCGCCCAGTTCGCCGAAGTACTGCACCAGGTTGTAGGTGAAGCTGTCGTAGTTGTCGATCATCAGCAGCATGGGTACTGTCCTCAGCGCTGCGCCATGAACTGGCCGAAGGCGGCGATGCTGCGCTCGATGCCGGCGGCATCGACGTCCAGGTGCGTCACCAGCCGCAGCCGCGGCTGGTAACTCATGACGAGGATGCTGCGCGCCTGCATGAACGCCTCGAGGGCGCGCCAGCGCTCGCCCGGCAGGTCGACGAACACCATGTTGGTGTGCGGACCGTCCACGGCGAGTCCGTCGATCGCGCGCAGGCCGGCGGCCAGGCGCTGCGCCTGGGCATGGTCTTCGGCCAACCGCTCGACGTGATGGTGGAGCGCGTGCAGGCCGGCAGCCGCCAGCACGCCGGCCTGACGCATGCCGCCGCCGAGCATCTTGCGCGGCCGCCGGGCCCGCTCGATGAAGTCGCGGCTTCCGAGCAGCACCGCGCCCGCCGGGCAGCCGAGCCCCTTGCTCAGGCAAATCGTCACGGAGTCGAAGCCGCGCGCAACGTCCGCCGGCGCCACACCCAGGCCCACGGCGGCGTTGAACAGGCGCGCGCCATCCAGATGCGTGGCGAGCCCCTGGCCGTGCGCGAAATCCGCCAGCTCCCGGCACACCGCCAGCGGCACGATGCGGCCGCCGATGGTGTTCTCCAGACACAGCAGGCGGGTACGCGCGTAGTGCGGATCGTCCAGCTTGATGGCGGCGGCCACCTTGGCCAGCGGCAGCGAGCCGTCGGGCGCGTGCTCGATCGGCTGCGGCTGGATCGAGCCCAGCACCGCACCGCCGCCGCCCTCGTACTTGTAGCAGTGCGCGTTCTGTCCGGCGATGTACTCGTCGCCGCGGCCACAGTGCGTCATCAGCGCCGTCAGGTTGCTCTGGGTGGCGGTGGGCAGGAACAGCCCGGCCTCGAAGCCGAGCCGCTCGGCCAGCACCGACTGCAGGCGGTTGACGGTCGGGTCGTCGCCGAACACGTCGTCGCCAACCGCGGCGGCCGCCATCGCGGCGCGCATCGCCGCGGTCGGGCGCGTGACGGTGTCGCTGCGCAGGTCGATCGGCTCACTCGACATCGAAACCGTCCTCCACCTGTTCGGCCGCGCGCAGCACGGCGCGCGCCTTGGCCTCGGTCTCGCGGTACTCGGACTCGGCCACCGAGTCGGCGACCACGCCGGCGGCGGCCTGCACGTACAGCACGTTGTCCTTGATGACGCCGGTGCGGATGGCGATGGCGAGATCCATGTCGCCGGCAAAGCTCAGGTAGCCCACCGCGCCGCCGTAGATGCCGCGCTTGGTGGGCTCCAGCTCGTCGATGATCTCCATGGCGCGAACCTTGGGCGCGCCCGACAGCGTGCCCGCCGGGAAGGTGGCGCGCAGCACGTCGAGGTTGGTCATGCCAGGCTTCAGCCGGCCTTCGACGTGGCTCACCAGGTGCATCACGTGCGAGTACCGCTCGATCACGTACTGCTCGGGCACGGTCACGCTGCCGGTCTCGGCAATGCGGCCGATGTCGTTGCGCGCCAGATCGATCAGCATCAGGTGCTCGGCGCGCTCCTTGGGGTCGGCCTGCAGCTCCGCGGCCAGCGCCGCGTCGCGCTCCGGCGTGCCACCGCGCGGCCGGGTGCCGGCAATCGGACGGATCGCCACCGTGCGGCCGCGCTTGTCCCCTTCCAGCCGCTCTTCGCTGCGCACCAGGATCTCGGGCGAGGCGCCCACCACCTGCGCGTCGCCGAAGTCGTAGTAGTACATGTAGGGCGACGGGTTGAGCGTGCGCAGCGCGCGGTACAGCGACAGCGGCGCATCGGCAAACTGCTTGCGAATGCGCTGGCCGATCTGCACCTGCATCACGTCGCCGGCGGTGATGTACTCCTTGCAGCGCGCCACCGCCGCCAGATAGGCCTCGTGGCTGAACTCGCGCGTCTCGGGCCGGCGCAGGCTGGCGCGTGTGTGCGGCGGCTCAACATGCCGGCCCAGCCGCGCGCGCAGCTCGCGCAGCCGCTCGCGCGCCCGCGCAAAGCCCTCGGGCTGGGAGGCGTCGGCGTAGACGATCAGATAGGCGCGGCCGGACAGGTTGTCGATGACCGCCAGCTCCTCGGTGAGCAAGAGCTGGATGTCGGGCAGTCCCAGGTCGTCGGGCTTGGGGCGCGCCAGCTTCTTCTCGATCAGGCGTACCGTGTCGTAGCCGAAGTAGCCGGCCAGCCCGCCGCAGAAGCGCGGCAGGCCGGGCCGCAGCGCGGCCTTGAACTGCGCCAGATACTGCTCGATGAAGGCAAGCGGGTCGCCCTCCTCGGTGCGTACCACCTGGCCGTCGGTGATGACCTCGGTGCGGTGCGCTTGCCCACGCGTGGCATCGCCGATGCGCGCGCGCAGCACGGTGCGCGCCGGCAGGCCGATGAAGCTGTAGCGCCCGAAGCGCTCGCCGCCGACCACGGATTCGAGCAGGAAGGAGTTGGCACCATTGCGCTCGCTGCGCGCGAGCTTCAGGTACAGGGACAGCGGCGTGTCGAGGTCCGCAAAGGTCTCGGCAATCAGGGGGATCCGGTTGTAGCCGGCAGCGGCCAGCGCCTTGAATTCCAGTTCGGTCATGCATCACCCGCTCGATTCACCCGCCCCGTGCGCAACACCTCGGTTGCGGGGGGGGATTGCAACAGGGCAGCGGCTGCGGCCGCGCCATCCTCAGGGCAGCAGGATCAGCGACGCCAGAACCAGGCCCCCTGGGCCTGCCAGCCGGCGTGCCGGCACGGCACGCCACTGCGGCGGGTCGTGGTGAGGAAGTGGTTGCGGGGACTCATGGTCTGGAGCCCGATGTGAGCGCCGCCATCACGAGACGGGCAGCATCGATGAGCGCAGGGACTATAGCATCGGCCCGCGCGCGCTCATCGCGACGGCCAAGCTCATGCACGCTCTCGCCCTCGTTGTAACCGGTCTCCACCAGCACCACCGGGCAGCCGGCGGCACGGGCGGCCAGGGCGTCGTTGACCGAGTCGCCCACCATGAGCACCTGAGCCGGCGTCAACGCCAGCCGGCGGCAGGCTTCGAGCAGCAGCGCCGGATGCGGCTTTTTCTCGCGCACGTCGTCGCCGGCCACCACCGCGGAAAAGTGCGCGGCCAGCTGGACGCGCTCCAGCAGCGGCAGCGTGAACTCGCGCGGCTTGTTGGTCACGCAGGCAAGCGCCAGACCGCACTGGCGCAGCTGGTCGAGCGCCTGCGGTACGGCGTCGAACACGACCGAGCGTGCACCGTTGACGGCGTGGTAGTGGCGGAAGAACGCGGCGCGGCCGCGGGCAAAGCCGACGTCGTCGGCGCGGCCGTCCATCGCATCCGTCAGGGCGCGGTGCACCAGCACATCGGCGCCCTTGCCGACGAACGCCGCAATGCGCGCCACCGGCAGCGGCGCCAGGCCCAGGTCACCGCGCATGCGGTTGGCGGCCTCGGCCAGATCGGGTGCCGTGTCCATCAGCGTGCCGTCCAGATCGATCAGCACGCCGCGCAGGCGGCTGTCGATCACGCGCCGGCCTTGAGCTCGCGGTCCACCTCGGCCCGCAGCTGGCGCAGATCCTCGCCGGCACGCGCGATCTCGGCGCGCATGGCCTCAATCACGCGCTGGTAGCCCGCTCGGTTCCTGGCGCCGAACACCGCGCTGCCGGCCACGAAGGTGTCGGCGCCGGCGGCGGCGATCTGGCGGATGTTGTCGGCCTTGACGCCGCCGTCGACCTCCAGATAGATGCGCTTGCCGCTGGCCTGCGCCCAGGCATCGATGCGGGCGCGCGCCTGTGCAAGCTTGTCGAGCGTGCCCTGGATGAAAGTCTGCCCGCCGAAGCCCGGGTTGACCGACATCAGCAGCACGAGGTCCAGCTTGTCCATCAGGTGATCCAGCCAGCCGAGCGGGGTGGCCGGATTGAAGACCAGACCCGCCTGGCAGCCGTGGTCGCGGATCAGCGCCAGCGTGCGGTCCACGTGGCGCGAGGCCTCGGGGTGGAAGCTGATGATGTTGGCGCCGGCCTTGGCGAACATCGGCACCAGCGCGTCGACCGGCTCGACCATCAGGTGGACATCGACCGGCACGTTCACGTGCGGCCGGATCGCCTCGCACACCAGGGGGCCGATGCTGAGGTTGGGAACGTAATGGTTGTCCATCACGTCGAAGTGGATCCAGTCGGCGCCGGCGGCGACCACGTCGCGCACCTCCTCGCCCAGCCGGGCGAAGTCGGCCGACAGGATGCTGGGGGCGATGCGACAATCCATGGCCTCTGGTTCCCGCAATGATCACGCTGAGGAAGCGGATTGTAGGGTGGCCCTCGCGGCCGCCCGGCGAGCAGCGAGAAAGGACCGACGATGGCACGCTACGAATTCACGGTGTCGGTGGTGCCGCAGTTTCTGGCCGAGCAGTCCAATCCCGACGAGGACGAGTACCTGTTCGCCTACACGGTGACAGTGCGCAACACCGGCGAGGTGACGGCCAAACTGGTGTCGCGCCACTGGATCATCACCGACGCCGACGGCGACGTGGAGGAAGTGCGGGGCGAGGGCGTGGTCGGCGAGCAGCCGGTGCTGCGACCGGGCGAGGGCTTCCAGTACACCAGCGGCTGCCCGCTGACCACCCCGGTGGGCTCGATGCAGGGCAGCTACCAGTGCGTGGCTGAAGACGGCACGCGCTTCGATGCGCGCATTCCGCTGTTCACGCTCGCCATGCCCGGGGTGCTGCACTGACCCGCGGGCAGCCGCGCCGCCGCCTACTTCTTCTTGCCGCGGCCGTGGAACATCGTCCACCAGATGATGAATACGAACAGCGCCAGCGCGAGCAGCGCTTCGAGCAGGATGAGCCACACGTCCAGCGTCCGACAGTCGATCGTCGCGCATTGTAGGAAAGCGCTGGCGGCTGCCTGGCTTGGCACGGCCATCGCGGCGCTGACCGCCTGCCAGACCCGGCCGCCGGCGCCGCCGACCCCCGCCCCGGCGCCTGCCGCGCCGACCATCAAGGCCACGGTCACCGCGCGCTACGAGCCGGTGGCCTTCGAGGGGCTGCCCGCGCTGGCCGACGCCGATCTCGTCAATGCCTGGCCGGCGTGGCGCAGTTCCTGCACGGTCCTGCGGCAGCGCGAGGCCTGGCGCGCGGTCTGTGCCGACAGCGCCGCGGTCGACGCGCGCAGCGCCGCCGCCATCCGCAGCTTCTTTGCCGCCCGCTTCGAGGCCTGGCGCGTGTTGCACGAGACGCGCGAGGAACCGCCGCCCGGTTCGGGCGGGCCGGGCCGCCCGATCACGGTGACCGACCGCGGCCGCATCACCGGCTACTACGAGCCGCTGCTCGCGGGCAGCCGCACGCCCAGCGCGCGCTTTGCCGTACCGCTGCACCGCGTCCCGGACGACCTCTTGACGATCGACCTGGCGAACCTGGTGCCCGAGCTGGCCGGCCGGCGCCTGCGCGGCCGGCTGGTCGACACGCCGCAAGGCCGCCGCGTGCTGCCCTACTTCAGCCGCGCCGAGCTGATGCCCGGACGCCTGGCCGGCGGAGAACTGGTGTGGGTCGACGACGCGATCGAGGCATTCTTCCTGCAGATCCAGGGCTCGGGCCGCGTGCAGTTGCCCGACGGCAGCGTAATCCGCGTCGGCTACGCCGACACCAACGGGCACCCGTATCGCTCCATCGGCCGCGTGCTCATCGACCGCGGCGAGCTGAGCTTCGAGCAGGCCAGCATGCAGGGCATCCAGGCGTGGGCGCGCGCCAATCCGGCACGCCTCGAAGAACTACTCAACCAGAACCCGAGCTACGTCTTCTTCCGCGAACTGCCGCTGGGCGATCCGGCCGCCGGGCCGGTGGGCGCGATGAACCTCGCGCTCACCCCCGGCTACTCGGTGGCGGCCGATCCGCAGTTCGTTCCGCTCGGTGCGCCGGTGGTGCTCGACACGCAGCACCCGAGCAGCGGCGCGCCGCTGGCGCGGCTGATGCTGGTGCAGGACACCGGCGGCGCAATCCGCGGGCCCATCCGCTTCGACTTCTTCTGGGGCTTCGGCCGCGCGGCCGCCGAGCACGCCGGTCGACAGCGGCACGACGCACAGGCGTTCGTGCTGGCGCCGCGCGGTGTGCGGCCGGAAGCGCTGCTGCGCTGACCTTGGCGCCGGCCCGGTTGCGGCGGGCGGAGCGCGCTACTTCTTGGCCGCTGGCGCGGGCGGCCGGGCGCTGGCGAGTTTTTGCTCGATCTGCTCGATCGGCACCGCGCCGGGCAGGCGACTGCCATCCTGAAAGATCAGGGTCGGCGTGCCGGTGACGCCGAGGCTGCGGCCCAGTTCCACCACCCGGTCGGTCGGATGATTGCAGTTGGCCGGCGCCGGCGGCGGGTTCTTGTTCTCCAGCATCAGGTCGTTCCAGGCGTCGGCGCGGTCCTTGGCACACCAGATCGCCCTGGCCTTGTCGGTGGAGTCGGGCGAGAGGATCGGGTAGAGGAACACGTAGACCGTGGCGTCCTTCAGGCTGCGCAGATCCTGGTGCAGCTTGCGGCAGTACGGGCAGTTGGGGTCCTCGAAAGTCACCATCTGCCTTGAGCCGTTGCCGAAACGCAGGCGCACCGCCTGGTTGAGAGGCAGCTTGGCAAAGTCGACCCGCTGCAGGTCCTCGCGCCGCGCGCGGGTCAGGCTCTCGCGCGTACGCGTGTCGATCACCTCGCCGGTGAACAGGAAGTTGGTCGTCGGGTCCAGATAGACCAGATCGCCGTTGACCACGACCTCGAACCAGCCGAACGGCGTACGCGCGATGCTGGTCGGCTTGAGGTTGTAGGCAGACTCCAGCCGCGCGCGGATGGCCTGCTCCTCGGCAGCGCTGGGTGTGGCCGCGGTCGGTGCAGTGCGGCTGCTGCCGCCCTTGGACTCGCCCGCCTTGGACTCGCCCGCCTTGGTCTGCGCCAGCGCCGACACGGCTGCCGACATCAGGACCAACGCAGCCGCCGCGGCAGCCAGGACTCGCTTCATTCAGTTCTCCCGAGGAGCGGCCATGCCGCCCGGTTGCATCCGTGACTTCAGCCCAGCGCGTGCCGCACCAGCGCCCGCTTGAGCGGACCGGCGGCGTTGACCAGCGCGAGACCGGTGTTGCGCATCTGGCGCACCCGCGGATCATCCCACGCGAACAGGCGCGCCAGACCGTCGGTGGTCCAGCGCATGAGGTCGATCGCCTCGGCGCGCCGGCGCGCATAGCGCCGCAGCAGCACCGGGTCACCGTGCGCGCGCCAGGACTCACGCTCGCGCAGTACCGCCAGCAGCGTGGACACGTCCTGCAGACCGAGGTTCAGTCCCTGGCCAGCCAGCGGGTGGACCACGTGCGCAGCATCGCCCACCAGCGCGATGCCATGCACCGTGAGCCGATCGACGCGCAGCCGGCGCAGACGAAAGGAATGCGTGCGGCCCGGTTCGGCCGCCGTACCCAGCGGCTGCAGGCGGCCCAGCGGGCCCGCCGCGTCCTGCGTGACCGCACCCAGGTAGGCCGTCAGCCGCTCGGCCAGTTGCACCGGGGCCAGCGCCTGCAGCGAGTCGGCCAGCGCCTCGGGTGCAGACCACACCAGCGAGACCGCGCGGCCCGGCAGCGGCAGCAGCGCGATCACGCCGTCGTCGGTGAACCACTGCCAGGCGGTGCCGTCGTGCGGCTGCTCGCAGGCGAAATTGGCCACGACCGCGGTCTGGCCGTAGGGCAGCACCTCGGCGTGGATGCCGGCGGCCGCGCGCACTGGCGACTGCGCACCGTCGGCGCCAATGACCAGCGGCACCTGCAGCGCCTGGCCGTCGGCCAGTTGCAGCCGCACGCCATCGAACGACGACTGCAGCGCCGTCAGCGCCGCCTCGCGGCGCGAGATGCCGGCGGCCATCTGCACGCCGAGCGCGAGCACGCGCAGCAGTTCGCGCTCCTCGGCGATGGTGGCCAGCCGCTCGGCCGCCACCGAATAGGCGCTGAAGTCCAGCTCGCGGCCGGTGTCGCCCACCACGCGCATGCGCTCGACCGGCTGCATGCGCTGCGCATCGACCTGCGCCCACACCCGCAGTTGCTCAAGCAGGCGCACCGAGCCGGCCGACAGGGCATAGATGCGGGCATCGAAAGCGGGAGTGGGTGGGCTCGAACGCGGTGCCGGCCCGATCAGGGCCACGCGCAAACCCAGTTGTGCCAGCCCGAGCGCGGCGGCCAGACCGGCCACGCCGGTGCCGACGACAGCGACCTGGGGACCGGCAGAGTCAGCGCCCATTACGGGGTGAAGCAACCCAGGCGGCCGGGTCGCTCAAGAGGGAGTGTGGTGGCCAAGGACGGAATTGAACCGCCGACACAAGGATTTTCAATCCTCTGCTCTACCGACTGAGCTACTTGGCCGATCTGGCTTGCCCGACCGGACGGACGACAAGCATGGGGAGAAAAGTATATCCGATGCATCCCGCGCCGCTCGCCGCGGCGCGGGCCATCGCTTCCGCGCACGCTCAGTTCAGATCGATGACCCGGTTGGCCACGGTCATGCAGTCCCGGATATGCCGCTCGCCCAGGTACTTGATGGCAGCGAACGACAGCGTGGCGGCCATCGCCTGGCCAGCCAGGGGCACGTAGCGCACTGTAGCCCGCGTCGCCAGGCGCGTGGCCACGTGCTTGACCACCAGCGCCAGCACGTCGCGCGTGACGGCGCGGCCGACCGCAGAGTCGCCCAGGCTCTTGAGCACCCGGTACACGCTGATGCGGCGCCCGGCCTCCAATTGCTCGATCTGCATCGGCGTCAGGCCAAAGGCCCCGTTGATCTCTTCCAGCATGCGCGCGAGCACGCCGACATCGACCAGTACCTCCAGGCCGGGCAGCGGCACCACCGCGGCGGTGGCCGACACCATGGCGCGCTGCGTCACGAGGCGACGGCACTGGCGGGCGATGGCGTCCACATCGCGATGATGCTCGGGCAGCCGCGCCAGCAGGTGGCGCACGGGACTGGCCTTGCGGCGAAACGGGAACGGCCCCATGGTCTGCGCTGGACTGAATCGGTTGCGGCGGCTGGGCGGGTCTGATCTAGGTCATTGTCCGGGTGTCACGGGCTGCGTTACTCTGCCGCAGCCGTCCAGATGTCCCCATGCCTCGGGATGGCACCAATATAATCTTGACCGTCAAGGGTTTACGCGCCGGGACCTGATTCACCCGGACCCACGGAACCGCACCGGCACACGCGCCGGAGGATATGCCGCAAGCGGCACCGCCCATGCAGCTGCTGACCCTCGGAATCAATCACCAGACCGCTCCGCTGGCGCTGCGAGAGCGGGTGGCTTTCGTGCCTGATGAGGTCTCCAGCGTGATCGCCCGCCTGCGCGACCGCCTGAGCGATCGCGACGCCGGGCACGTGACCGAGGCGGCGATCGTCTCCACCTGCAACCGCACCGAACTTTACGTTGCCGCCGAGAAGCCAGAGGCCGCAGGCGACGCGCTGGCGCAGTTCATCGCCACGACCAAGCAGGTCGACGCGGGCGAGCTGCGCAAGGTCTCCTACGTCCTGCCGCAGGGCAACGCCGTGCGTCATGCCTTCCGCGTGGCCAGCGGGCTCGACTCGATGGTGCTGGGTGAGCCACAGATCCTCGGCCAGATGAAGCAGGCCGAGCGGCTGGCGCGCGATGCCGGCGGCATGGGGCTGCTGCTGAACCACCTGTTCCAGCGCACCTTTGCCGTGGCCAAGGAGGTGCGCAGCACCACCGAGATCGGCGCGCAGTCGGTGTCGATGGCGGCCGCCTCCGTGCGCGTGGCCGAGCGCATCTTCGGCTCGCTCGCGGACAGCCACATCCTGTTCGTGGGAGCGGGCGAGATGATCGAGCTGTGCGCGGCGCACTTCGCGGCGCGCCAGCCCAAGTCGATCACCGTGGCCAATCGCACCGAGGACCGCGCGCACGCGCTGGCCGGCCGGCTGCACGGCCATGCGATCGGCCTGTCCGAGCTGCCGAGCAGCATGCACAAGTACGACATCGTCGTGTCCTGCACGGCGAGCACGCTGCCGATCATCGGCCTTGGCATGGTCGAGCGCGCCATCAAGGCGCGCCGCCACCGGCCGATGTTCATCGTCGACCTGGCGGTGCCGCGCGACGTCGAGCCCGAGGTGGCGCGCTTGGGCGACGTCTACGTGTACACGGTCGACGACCTCGGCCGCATCGTGCAGAGCGGCACCGAGGCGCGCCAGGCCGCGGTGGCGCAGGCCGAGGCGATCATCGAGACCCGGGTGCGCGACTTCGAGACCTGGCTGCGCGGCCGCGATGCGGTGCCGGTGATCCAGGGCCTGCGTACGCGCGCCGATGACCTGCGCAGCCACGAGCTGGAGCGCGCGCGCCGGCGGCTGGCCGCGGGCGACGACGCCGAGGCCGTGCTCGAGCAGCTGGCCCATTCGCTCACCAACAAGTTCCTGCACGCCCCGCTGTCGGCCCTGCACGAGGCCGCCGGCGACGACGAGGCGGCCCGCGCGCGGCTGATGGCCACGCTGGCGCGCTTCTACTCGCACTCCTCCTCCGATCACTAGCTGCGCCGGCCGCGCCGGCCGGTGCGTGCCCGCGGGTGCGCCCGGCGGGCGGGGCATCGCCATTGCCCATGAAACCTTCCATGACCTCGAAACTGCAGCAGCTGTCCACGCGGCTGCAGGAAATCGACCGGCTGCTGTCGGCCGAGGACGCCACGCGCGACATGAACCGCTACCGCGCACTGGGCCAGGAGCGTGCCGAGATCGAGCCGGTGGTGGGCCGCTACGGCCAGTACGCGCGTGCGCTGGCCGACGAGCAGGCCGCGCAGGAGTTGCTGTCGGATCCCGACATGAAGGCGCTCGCCGAGGAGGAGCTGCACGCCGCACGCGCGCGCATGGTTACGCTGGAGGACGACCTGCAGCGCCTGCTGCTGCCGCGCGACCCCAACGACGAGCGCAACGTCTTTCTCGAGATCCGCGCCGGCACCGGCGGCGACGAGTCGGCCCTGTTTGCCGGCGACCTGTTGCGCATGTACCTGCGCTTTGCCGAGCGCAACCGCTGGAAGACCGAGATGATCTCCGAGAGCGCCTCGGACCTGGGCGGCTACAAGGAGGTGATCGTGCGCATCGAGGGCCAGGGGGCCTACTCGAAGCTGAAGTTCGAGTCCGGCGGCCACCGCGTGCAGCGCGTGCCCGCGACCGAGGCGCAGGGGCGCATCCATACCAGCGCCTGCACGGTGGCGGTGCTCGCCGAGGCCGACGAGATCGACGACGTGAAGATCGATCCGACGCAGATCCGCATCGACGTGTATCGCGCCAGCGGCGCCGGCGGCCAGCACGTCAACAAGACCGAGAGCGCGGTGCGCATCACGCACCTGCCCACGGGCCTGGTAGTCGAGTGCCAGGACGACCGCAGCCAGCACAAGAACAAGGAGCGCGCCATGAAGATCCTGGCGGCGCGCATCAAGGACAAGCAGGTGCAGGAGCAGCAGAAGAAGGAGGCCTCGCAGCGCAAGAGCCTGATCGGCTCGGGCGACCGCAGCGAGCGGATCCGCACCTACAACTTTCCGCAGGGCCGGGTCACCGACCACCGCATCAATCTGACGCTGTACAAGATCGACCAGATCATGGACGGTGACATCTCCGAGTTGTCGGCGGCACTGACCGCCGAGTTCCAGGCCGAGCAGCTGGCGGCCCTGGGCGAGACCGCCTGATGAACACGCCGGCGCGCGCCGACGGCGGCGGCACGCGTACCGAGCGCGACAGCTTCGGGCCGATCGAGGTGCCGGCTGCGCGCCTGTGGGGTGCGCAGACACAGCGCTCGCTCGAGCACTTTGCGGTGTCCACCGAGACGATGCCGTGCGAGCTCGTCCACGCGCTGGTGCGCGTCAAGCGCGCCGCCGCGCTCGCCAACGCCGAACTGCGGCTGCTCGATACGGCCAAGGCGCGCGCCATTGCGGCGGCGGCCGAAGAGGTACTCGGCGGACAGCACCCCGCGGAGTTCCCGCTGACGGTTTGGCAAACGGGCTCCGGCACGCAGACCCACATGAACGTCAACGAGGTGCTGGCCAACCGTGCCTCGGAACTGCTGGGCGGCCTGCGCGGCAACACCCGGCTCGTCCACCCGAACGACGAGGTGAACCTCGGCCAGTCTTCCAACGACGTGTTTCCGACGGCCATGCACGTGGCTGCGGCGCTTGGGCTCGCCCAGCGGCTGCGCCCGGCGCTGGTGGCGCTGCGCCGTACTCTGGAGGCGAAGGTCGACGGCTTTGCAGGCATCGTCAAGATTGGCCGTACCCACCTGCAGGACGCCACGCCACTCACGCTGGGACAGGAGTTCTCCGGCTACGTGGCGCAGCTGGACCTGGCGGAGCAGGCGCTTTCGGCGAGCGAGCCGGCGCTGCTCGAGCTGGCCATCGGCGGCACGGCCGTCGGCACGGGGCTGAATGCGCATCCGCAACTGGGCGAACGCGTGGCTGCGCGGCTGGCCGACGACACCGGTCTGCCCTTCATCTGCGCGGCCAACCGCTTTGCCGCACTGGCCGGCCACGAGCCGCTGGTCGCGCTGCATGGCGGGCTCAAGACGCTGGCTGCGGCGCTGAACAAGATCGCCAACGACGTGCGCTGGCTGGCGAGCGGGCCACGCGCCGGTCTGGGCGAGATCAGCATCCCTGAAAACGAACCCGGCTCATCGATCATGCCGGGCAAGGTGAATCCAACGCAGTGCGAGATGCTCACCATGGTGGCCGCGCAGGTGCTGGGCAACGACGTGGCGGTGAACATCGGCGGCGCCTCCGGGCACTTCGAGCTGAATGTGTTCAAGCCGCTGATCGCGCACAACGTGCTGCAGAGCCTGCGCCTGCTGGCCGACGGCATGGCGAGCTTCGACGCACACTGCGTGCGCGGCATCGAGGCATGTCCCGAGCGCATCGCCGAACTGCTGCAGCGCTCGCTGATGCTGGTGACGGCGCTGGCGCCGCAGATCGGCTACGACAAGGCGGCGGCAATCGCCAAGGATGCGCACGCCCGCGGCCTCACCCTGCGCGAGGCGGCGCTGGCCTCCGGGCAGGTGAGCGCGGCCGACTTCGACCGCTGGGTGCAGCCGCGCGCCATGCTGGGGCCGCGCCCGTGAACGGTGCCAGCGTAGGCGCGCTGCTGCGCGACAGCGGCCTGCCGGCGCTGGAGGCGCGCGCGCTGCTGGCCGGGGTGCTGGACTGTCCGCGCGAGCGCCTGGTCGCGCATCCGGAGGCTGCAGTGCCGGCCGCGGCGCAGGCGCGGTTCGAGGTACTCGCTGCGCGGCGTCGCGCCGGCGAACCGCTCGCCTACCTGACCGGCACGCGCGAGTTCTTCGGCCGCGAGTTCGTCGTCGGGCCGGCGGTCCTGGTGCCGCGGCCCGAGACCGAGCTGCTGGTGCAACTGGGGCTCCATGTCATCGCGCAGCGGCGCGCGCCGCGGGTGCTCGATCTGGGCACGGGTTCCGGCTGCATCGCGATCACGCTGGCGTTGGAGCGGCCGGATGCGCAGGTGCATGCGGTGGAGCGCTCGCCACCGGCGCGCGCGCTGGCCGCGCTGAATGCAACGCGCCTGGCCGCCGCGGTCGACCTGCGCGCCGGCGACTGGTACGAGGGCGCGGCGGTCGGGTACGACCTGATCGTCGCCAACCCGCCCTACGTGGCCGCCGGCGATCCGCATCTGGCGGCGCTGGCCCACGAGCCGACCGAAGCGCTGGTGGGCGGCGCCGATGGCCTCCAGGACCTGCGGTGCATCAGCGCCGGCGCGCCGGCGCACCTGCGGTCCGGCGGCTGGCTCGCGGTGGAGCACGGCCATGACCAGGCCGGTGCCGTGCAGGCCCTGCTGCGACAGGCGGGCTTGGAGGCGGTGCGCAGCGAGCGCGACCTGCAGGGGATCGAGCGGGTGACCTGCGGCCGGTGGGCTGCGGCGGGCGCGCCGGCGCCCTGAAGCCCCGCCGATCTGCAGGGATTACCTGTTTGCGCGGTGGCCGCCGCGCCTCCTACACTCGCGCCCAGACCCGAACCCGCAGGATCGACACCATGGACGTTAAGGAATTCATCCAGAAGACCGTGACCGACCACCCGGTGGTCCTCTTCATGAAGGGCAGCGCACAGTTTCCGCAGTGCGGCTTTTCCGGCCGCGCGGTGCAGCTCCTCAAGCAGTGCGGCGTGAAGAACCTCGTCACCGTCAACGTGCTGGAGGACGAGGAAGTCCGCCAGGGCGTGAAGGAGTACGCCAACTGGCCCACCGTCCCGCAGTTGTATGTCAGGGGCGAGTTCGTGGGAGGCTCGGACATCATGACCGAGATGTTCGAGACCGGCGAGCTGCAGTCGCTGCTGAAGAAGGCCGAGGTGACCGAGTAGGCGCGCGGCGCATCGCCCGCAGCCGGCGGCGGCGATCGTGAAGCGCATCCTCGTCGCCATCACCGGCGCCTCGGGCGCCGTTTATGGCGTGCGCCTGCTGCAGCACCTGCGCGCCTTGCAGGGCGTGCAGTCGCACCTGCTGTTGTCCAATGCCGGTGTGCTCAACGCGCACCAGGAACTCGGCATCAAGCGCAGCGACATCGAGGCGCTGGCCGACGTGGTGCATAACGTCAACGACATCGGTGCGGCGGTGGCCTCGGGTTCGTTCGAGCACCACGGAATGGTGATTGCACCATGCTCGATGAAGACGCTGGCCGCCTGCGCCGCGGGCCTGGCCGACAACCTGATTGCCCGAGCTGCGGATGTCTGCTTCAAGGAGCGTCGCCGGGTGGTGCTGCTGGTGCGCGAGGCGCCGCTGAACCTCGCGCACATTCGCAACATGGAGACGGTGACGCTGATGGGCGGCATCGTCTTCCCGCCGGTACCGGCGTTCTACCAGCGGCCGCAGAGCATCGAGCAGATGGTCGACCACACGCTGGCGCGGGTGCTCGATCTGATCGAGCTGAAGAACGAACTGGCGCCGCGCTGGGAGGGGATGTAGCCGCAGGCGCAGCCGGCAGCCGGCGCGGCTGCTGCGGGCTACCTGCGTTCGGCAGGCAGCGGCATCACGAGCGCCGGCCAGGCAGCCACCAGGTAGGCGCAGCACAGCACCAGCGACCACGCGGGCATCGTCAGGCCCAGCAGCGTCCAGTCGGTGGCCAGGCAGTCGCCGGCGCCGCGGAAGACGGACGGCAGCCACTGCGCCGGCAGGGATTCGTTGACGAACTGAAATAGCCGGCGGCTGCAGTTGGCCAGCAGCGGGTTCTGCTGCATCCAGACATGCTGGCTGCCCACGGCCACCCCGCCGAAGGCCGCCGCCAGGGCGGCGACTCCGGCAAGCCGGCGCCACGGACCGGCGGTCAGCGCGGCGGCCAGCGCCAACGCGCCCACGGCCAGGTGCGCATAGCGCTGCAGGATGCACATCGGGCAGGGGTCGAGAGCCGCCAGGTGCTGAAGGCCCACGGCGACCACCACGCTGCCCCAGGCCACCGCGGCAATCGCCAGCCAGAGCCAGCGCGCCAGGCGCGGCACCGGTGGCATGACCGGAGCGGGATCAGCAGCGGCGGCGGTCGTCATGACGCGTAGCGCAAGGGGGCAGCGCGGCGGCGCGGCCCGTATGGACTGCCGCCATCGATGGTGCCGGCAGAGGGACTCGAACCCCCGACCTTCGGTTTACAAAACCGCTGCTCTACCAACTGAGCTATGCCGGCTGGGTGGGACTCGGGGTCGCAGAATCGGGAGTCAAGCATCACCAATCAGGAAGCAGGGACTGGCCCGTCTGCTGCGACCCGCGCCCGTCGGATCGATTACTTGATCCGCGTGAGCTTGGGACGGTCGCCCGCGGGCTTGGCGGGGCGATCCGGATCGGGCGGTACGTCGTTGGACGGCGATGGGCTGGCGGTGGCCACCGGCACCAGCGCAGTGCGCTCGCGCGGCGCCTCCACGGGCCGCAGCCCGGGCGGCGCGGTGCGCGGACCCGCCTCGGCCGGCGCCGGCTCCGCGCCGGCCGGTGCCGTGCGCGGCACGTCGAACGCCATACCCTGCCCGTTTTCGCGCGCGTACACGGCCACCACCCGCTCGATCGGCACGAAGACCTCGCGTGCCACCCCGCTGAAACGCGCCTGGAAGCTGATCGAGTCGTTGGCGATCTGCAGGCGGTTGGTGGCAAGAGCGGACACGTTGAGCACGATCTCGCCGTTCTTCACGAATTCCATCGGCACCCGCACCGTCTCATCCACCGCCACCGCCACGTAGGGCGTGAAGCCGGCATCCGTGCACCAGTCGTAGATGGCCCGGATCAGGTAGGGCTTGGTGCTGACGGTGGGCGTGGGCTCGGACATGGGGCCGGCGGCGCAGTCGGGCAGGGCCCTCAGCGGCGCATCACCTTCTCGCTCGGGGTCAGCGCCTCGATGTAGGCGGGACGGCTGAAGATGCGCTCGGCGTACTTCTGGATCGGCGCCGCACTCTTCGGCAGGTCGATGCCGTAGTGATCGAGGCGCCACATCAGCGGCGCGATGGCCACGTCGAGCATCGAAAAGTCATCGCCGAGCATGTACTTGCTCTGCATGAGCATCGGAGCCAGCTGAGTCAGGCGGTCGCGGATCAGCAGCTTGGCCTTGTCGATGGCCTTCTGGTTGTTGCTGTTCTCGATCGTCTGCACGTGCACGAACAATTCGCGCTCGAAGTTGAACAGGAACAGCCGCGTGCGTGCCCGCATCACCGGGTCGGCCGGCATCAGCTGCGGATGCGGGAAGCGCTCGTCTATGTACTCGTTGATGATGTTCGACTCGTACAGCACGAGATCGCGCTCGACCAGGATCGGCACCTGCCCGTAGGGGTTCATCACATTGATGTCCTCGGGCTTGTTGAACAGGTCCACGTCCTTGATCTCGAAGTCCATGCCCTTCTCGAACAGCACGAAGCGGCAGCGCTGCGAAAAGGGACAGGTCGTTCCGGAGTAGAGCACCATCGCTTGCCTTCCCTGTCATTGACAAGGGGCGGCAGCGGCCGCCCCCTTTGTTTTTGTTGCGCCGTCGGGCGCGCTACTTGATGTCGCGCCAGAACGTGCGGTTGAGCCACCAGGCTGCCCCGGTGAACAGCAGCAGGAACACCAGCACCCACACGCCGATACGCTTCCGATCGACCGCGCTTGGATCGGTCATGAACGCCAAGTAGGCCACCAGATCGGCCATATCCTCGTCGAAGCGGCGCGCCTGCTCGGCATCGACCGGCTTGAAGCGCGCCTCGATGCTCTCGGGCGGATGGCCCGGCAGCGGGGTGCGGGTGACGGTGACCTTGCCGTCGACGTCATACACCGACACCACACGCTCGCTGCCCTTGTCGCCGTGAACCACGCGGGTGATCGTCGCCTCGCGCGGCCCGTGCTGGTACCACAGGACGTGCGGCATGGCGATGTTGGGGTAGACGACGTTGTTCCATCCGGTCGCGCTATCGGCGTCGCGGTAGTAGCCGCGCAGCAGAGTGAACAGGTAATCGGTGCCGCGGTAGTCGAAGGTGGTGCGGGCACGCACGATCACCGACAGGTCGGGTGGCACCTTGCCGAACCAGGACTTGGCATCGGACGGCTTCATCGAGATCTGCATCGTCTCGCCGACCTTGCGGTTCGGGTCGAAAATCAGGAAGTCGCGGATCTGCCGCTCGTCCAGACCGATGTCCTGGAGGCGGTTCCAGCGCATCAGCGTGGCGCTGTGGCAGTTCAGGCAGTGATTGGCGAAGATCCGCGCGCCGTTCTGCAGCGCCGCCAGGTCCTTGGTGCGCGCCGCGGGAAAGACGTCCATCGGCACGGTGACGCCGCCAGCCGCCTGGGCGCCGGCGGCCAGTCCGCCCACCAGCACCGCCGCCAGCGTGAAGATCAGGTTCTTGATGCGGTTCATGGCGTCGCCCTAGTGCGGATGGAAGGTCACCCGCTCAGGGGGTGTCTTGAATTCGCCCATCCGGCTCCACCACGGCATCAGCAGGAAGAACGCGAAGTACAGCAGCGTGCCCACCGGGGCGATGATCTCGTTGGCCGGCGACGGCGGCTGCAGGCCGAAGTAACCGAGCACCAGGAACACCAGCACGAAGGCCATCAGCAGCCCGAAGTGCCACTGCGGCCGGTAGCGCATCGAACGTACCGGCGAATGGTCGAGCCAGGGCAGGCCGAAGAAGATCATCACCGCCGCGCCCATCGCCACGACGCCCCAGAACTTCGGGTCCAGCGCCAGCGGCGACAGCGGCAGCATGAGCACTGCCAGCACCAGTGCGGCGCCGAGGCTGACGAACCGCAGCGTGCCGCGGAAGGTGAAGTACAGCAGGATTCCGTAGCCGATCACGCCCAGCCCCAGCGCCCACATGAACGGCGTGGTGACCGCGCGCAACACCGAGTAGTACGGCGTGAAGTACCAGACCGGGGCGATGTGCGCCGGCGTCGACAGCGGGTTGGCCGGGTTGAAGTTGGTCCACTCCAGGAAGTAGCCGCCTGCCTCGGGCAGGAAGAAGACGACGGAGAAGAACGCGATCAGGAACAGGCCCAGCCAGAAGATGTCGTGCACCGTGTAGTACGGGTGGAACGGAATACCGTCGAGCGGACGGCCCTTTTCGTCCTTCTTGTCCTTGATCTCGATGCCGTCGGGATTGTTGGAGCCGACATCGTGCAGGGCCAGGATGTGCGCCACCACCAGGCCGATCAGCACCAGCGGGATGGCGATCACGTGCAGCGCGAAGAAGCGGTTCAGCGTGGCATCGGACACCACGTAGTCGCCGCGGATGAACACCGCCAGATCGGGACCGATCAGCGGGATCGCCGCAAACAGGTTGACGATCACCTGCGCGCCCCAGTAGCTCATCTGGCCCCAGGGCAGCAGGTAGCCCATGAAGGCCTCGGCCATCAGGCACAGGAAGATCAGGCAGCCGAAGATCCAGATCAGTTCGCGCGGCTTGCGGTAGCTGCCGTACATCAGCGCGCGGAACATGTGCAGGTAGACGACGATGAAGAAGAACGACGCGCCGGTCGAGTGCATGTAGCGGATGAACCAGCCGCCCGGCACTTCGCGCATGATGTACTCGACCGACTCGAACGCGTAGCGCGCGTCGGGCTTGTAGTGCATCGTCAGGAAAATCCCGGTGACGATCTGGATCGCCAGCACCGTGATCGCCAGTCCGCCGAAGATGTACCAGACGTTGAAATTCTTCGGCGCGTAGTACTCGGACAGGTGCTTCTTGTACTCCGACATCAGGGTCGGCATGCGCTGGTCCACCCAGCCCAGCAGCCCCTTGTACTCGGTCTCGTGCAATGCCATGGTCAAGCCCTCAATCTTGCAGCCCGTGGCGGGCGACGGTTCAGGTGCGCAAAAGGCGGCGCGCCGCAGCGCCGCCCGGCCGTCAGGCGGTGCCGTCCTCGCCGATCAGGACCGTCGTGTCCGACAGGTACTTGTGCGGCGGCACTTCCAGGTTGTCCGGCGCCGGCTTGGCGCGGAACACCCGCCCGGCCAGGTCGAAGGTCGAGCCGTGGCAGGGGCACAGGAATCCCGCATCGGCGCCCAGCACCGCGTTGGTGTTGGCGGCAAGGGGACCCACCGGCGAGCAGCCCAGGTGCGAGCAGATGCCGACCGCGATGAAGAACTCCGGCTTGATCGAGCGCAGCGCGTTGCGCGCGTACTGCGGCGTCGGGTAGGCCGTGCGCTGTGAGTTGGGGTCGGCCACCGCACCGTCGGCGCGCTTGACCGCCTCGATCATCTCGGGCGTGCGGCGCAGAATCCACACTGGCTTGCCGCGCCACTCGACGGTGCGCATCTCGCCGGGGGGCACGCCCGAAAGGTCGAACTCGACGGGTGCGCCGGCGGCGCGGGCGCGTTCGGAGGGCGCGAACGAGGAAACGAACGGCACAGCCAGCGCGCAGGCGCCAGCGGCGCCGACTGCACCGGCTGTCACCAGGGCCGCGCGGCGCTCACCGTCGGCCGGGCCGTTGGCGGTAGGGTTGGAGGACATGTAGATCCAGTGAGGCAGGAAATTGACCAAATGCGACGGGCAAGAACCAAGCGTCGCTTTCCGGGCGAAACCATCCACCCGATTTTACTTCAAGCGCCTGGCCCGCCCGGCGCGACCCTCGCCGGGTCGTCCGGTCAAGCAGCGCCGCCGGTCGCGGTCCAACGCGATGCAAGAAACCCCTTTGCGCTCGGGCACAATCGACAGGTAGTACCACTCCATAACTGACGCTGCGGCACGAAGGAGGTCCACATGGGCATGTTGAAGGAGTTCCGAGACTTTGCGGTCAAGGGCAACGTTATCGACCTCGCGGTCGGCGTCATCATCGGAGCAGCCTTTGGAAAGATAGTCGATTCGGCCGTCAAGGACCTGATCATGCCGATTATCGGCAGCTTCGGTAGCGTGGATTTCAAGGAGTTCTTCGTGGTCCTGTCCAAGCCCGCCAGTTACAGCGGGCCAATGACCTACGATGCACTCACCAAGGCCGGCGTGCCGCTGTTCGCCTACGGCCAGTTCATCACGATCCTGCTGAACTTCGTCATCCTGGCCTTCATCATCTTCTGGATGGTCAAGGCGGTGAACCGGGTCAAGGCGGCCGCCGCGGCCGAGCAGGCGGCCGCGCCGACACCACCGCCGGCACCGGCCGAGGACATCGTCCTGCTGCGCGAGATCCGCGACGCGCTGAAGAAGTAGTCGCGCAGGGCGCGCCCGCGGATGGGCGCGCCGCCTGCTGGCCGCGTTGGCGCGCGCCTAGAATCGGCGCATGTTGCGCCGACTATGGCTCGTCTTTGCCCAAGCCACCACCGTTGGCCTGGCGCTGTTGTTCATCGTCGCCACGCTGCGGCCCGAGTGGCTGCGCCGCGCGCCGATGGCGCTGTCCACGCCGGTGTCGGGCAGCGTGTCGATCCAGCAGGTCGCCGCCAGCCCGGCCTCGGGGCGCGCCGAGCCAGCCGGCTCCTACGCCGAGGCGGCGCGGCGGGCCGCCCCGGCGGTGGTCAGCATCTACACCACCAAGGAGATTCGGCGCCCGCCGGTGGTGGACGATCCGCTGTTCGAACGCTTCTTCGGCCAGGGTCCGCGCGGCTCGACTGACCGCATTGCCAGCCTCGGCTCGGGCGTGATCGCCACCGCGGACGGCTACGTGCTGACCAACAATCACGTGGTGCAGGCCGCCGACGAAATTGCGGTCGCGCTGTCCGACGGCCGCCGCCTGCCCGCGCAACTGGTCGGCGCCGACCCGGACACCGATCTGGCGGTGCTGCGCGTGAAGGCGCCCAACCTGCCCGCCATCACTTTCGGCCGCGCCGAGTCGCTCAACGTCGGCGACGTCGTGCTGGCCATCGGCAACCCGTTCGACGTCGGCCAGACCGTCACGCTGGGCATCGTGTCGGCGCTCGGCCGCAACAACCTCGGCATCAACCGCTACGAAAACTTCATCCAGACCGATGCGGCGATCAACCAGGGCAACTCGGGTGGCGCGCTGATCGACGTTCACGGCAACCTGGTCGGCGTCAACACGGCCATTTACTCCCGTACCGGCGGCTCGATCGGCATCGGCTTCGCCATCCCGACCACCATCATCACCGACGTGCTGGACCAGCTGATCAAGCAGGGCCGGGTGGTGCGCGGCTACTTCGGCATCGAGCCGGAGGACATCTCGCCCGAGGTCGCCGAGGCGTTGAAGCTGCCGGCGGCCGACGGCGTGCACGTGCGCGGCGTGGTGCGCGACGGCCCGGCCGCGCGCGCCGGCATGGAACCGGGGGACATCATCGTTTCGATCAACAACATCCGCGTGGAGAACACGCCGGGCGTCCTCACCCAGATCGCCAAGCTCGTCCCGGGGAGCGCGGCGCGCGTGGTGGTGATGCGCAGCGCCAGGGAAGTGCCGCTGACGGTGACGGTGGGCGAGCGGCCTGCCCCCGAGCGGCGCTGAGGCCAGCTCACTGCGCCGGGCGCATTTGGTCGGCCACCGCGCGCGCCTTGATGGCCGCCGTCGGATCGCCGCGCGAGGCCGCCTGCGAGTACCAGTAGAACGCCTGCAGCAGGCTGACCTCCACCCCGTAGCCGTGCTCGTACAGGCTGGCCAGGATGTAGGCCGCTCCGGCGTCGCCCTGCTCGGCCGCCTTCTCGTACCAGCGGGCCGCCTCGCGATCGTCGCGCGGCGCGCCGCGGCCGAGGAAGTACTGGGTCGCCAGATCGAGCTGCGCATCCCGCCAGCCCTGCTCGGCCGCCTTGCGGTACCAGTGTGTGGCCTCGGTCACCGACCTGGGCACGAACTCACCGCGGTCGTACAGCAGTCCCAATGCATACTTGGGCGCGCGGCATGCCGTTGTCGGCAGACCTGCGCAGCCACTGCAGGCCGGTCGGCGGATCGGCCGGCACTCCGTCGCCGAACAGCAGCAGCACCGCGAGGTTGAACTGGGCGGTGCGCTGGTTGCGCGCGGCTGCCTTGCGGAAGTGATCGAGCGCGGCGGACGTATCGCGCGCTTCGTAGGCGGCCACGCCGAGCGCAAGGTCGGGGTCGCCATCGGGAACAACCTGCAGCCGGCTGGCGGCTGCAACGGCGGCACCGGCCGCCGGCACGACTGCCAGCAAGCCGGCCCGCAACAGCCGCGGCAGGCCGCGCAAAGGCAGGCGCAGGGGCAGATTTGGCGGCAGGTACACCGAACCGGCCATCCGCCGCATCGCTACGACTAAGCGGCTTCGTCCGCGCCGGCGGCCGGCGCCGGCCTGACCAGGAACCGGGCAATCTGCAACCCGAGCTCGTAGAGCAGGCACAGCGGAATCGCCAGCAGCAGCTGGCTCAGCACGTCGGGCGGCGTGAAGATCGCCGCGACGATGAACGCGCCGACGATGACATAGGGGCGGGCCTTCTTGAGCGCATCGAGGCTGGCGATGCCGAAGCGCGCCAGCAACACCACCACGACCGGCATCTCGAAGGCAAGGCCGAACGCCAGGAACATCCCGAGCACGAAACTGAAGTAGGCCTCGATGTCCGGCGCCACGGCGACGCTGGCCGGCGCAAAACCGGCGATGAACTTGAACACGAAGCCGAAGACGATGAA
This sequence comes from Burkholderiales bacterium, assembly GCA_020248865.1. GTDB lineage: Bacteria > Pseudomonadota > Gammaproteobacteria > Burkholderiales > Burkholderiaceae_F > JALHMQ01. Next base: position 44,736 of record JADCGS010000013.1, read on the forward strand.
GTAGCAGTAGGCCATGCCCAGCAGGAACATGCCGACGCTCGAGACGATGATCGGCGCGGCCAGGCGCTTCTCGTGCTTGTACAGGCCCGGGGCGACAAAAGCCCAGGTCTGGTACAGCACGTAGGGCAGTGCGATCACGAAGGCCGTGAACATCGTCAGCTTCAGCGGCACCATGAACGGCGTGATGACGCCGGTGGCCAGCAGCTTGGTTCCTTCGGGCAGCGCCACCATCATCGGCCGCGACAGCAGGTCGAAGATCTGCTTCATGAACGGCGTGAGGCAAAGGAACACGGCCAGCACCGCCAGCGCGGCGCGCACCAGCCGCTGACGCAGTTCCACCAGGTGCGAGATGAAACTCTGCTCCTCGCCGGTCGCGGCGCTGGTCTGCTCGTTATCCGGCGAGGTCGACATGGGGCGCTAGCGCCGGATACGGGCGCGATTGATGCGGGCGCGCGGGGCGTACTTGCGGCGGCTGGCGGCGTGTGCATCCGGCATGGCCAGCTGGCGCTTCAGGCGCGCGATCTCCTCGGCCAGCTCGTCGACCGAGGGGCCGGGTTTGTAGCGCTTGGGAAACACCTGACGCTGCCAGCTCTCGCCGGAACCTTCCCACGAATAGTCGGTGCCCGCGCTGTAGGCGGTACCCAGGTCGGCGGTCGTCTTGTTCAGGTCCGCCTCGACGGCTCCGACCGCGCCCTCGACGCTGCTCTGGAAGGTTTGCGCCGCATTGCGCGCCTCCTCCTGCAACTTCTTGAGCTCCGACAGCTCCATTTCGCGGTTGATGTCGGTCTTGACCTGGTTGACGTAGCGCTGGGCCTTGCCGACCCAGTCGCCCACGGTGCGGGCGACCTTGGGCAACCGCTCGGGCCCGAGGACCACGAGCGCCACCGCGCCGATCACGGCGAGTTCACCAAAGCTGAAATCAAGCATCGCGTCGAGCGCCGAAGGTCGAGCGTCGAGCGTGACGGGGCACCACCCGGGCGCCGGCGGTCAAACGCCAGACACTGGACGCTGGACGAGGCCTCAGGACTTCTCTTTGGCCTGCACGTCGATGGTCTGACCCGCCACCGGCTTGGGCGGCTCGACCTTGGCGCCGCCTTGGGCGCCGGCCGCCTGGCCGCCGTCGGTCATGCCTTCCTTGAACCCCTTGATGGCGCCGCCGAGATCCTTGCCGATGTTCTTCAGTTTGCTGGTCCCGAAGACCAGGACGATCACCAGCAGGACGACCAGCCAATGCCAGATCGAGAATGAACCCATAACGAGACTCCTGAATCGTCTACAAACGCTTCCACGGGCGCGGACCGCCCAGCACGTGAACGTGCAAGTGATAGACCTCTTGTCCGCCGTCCGGGCCGTTATTGATGACGATGCGGAAACCGTCCGCGGCGCCTTGTTCTCGTGCCAGCCGGGGTGCGAGCCCGAGCATTCTACCCAACAGCGCCTGGTGACGCGCCTGGGCGGTCATCAGGTTTTCCACGTGCTCCCTGGGGACCATCAGCAGGTGCACCGGTGCGGCCGGGTTGATGTCCGGGAACACGACGATCTCGTCGTCCTGGTAGACGACCTTGGCCGGGATCTGACCGGCGACGATCTTGCAGAAGATGCAGCCGGGCTCGGGCGGGTTGGCTTGACTCATTCGCGCTCCTTGGCCTTGCGCAGGGCCTTCTCTTCGATGCCGGAAGTGCCGGCACGGCGTGCGAGCTCGGCCAGTACGTCGGCCGGCTTGAGCCCGAACTGCGCCAGCAGGATCATGCAGTGAAACCACAGGTCGGCGACTTCCGCCACCAGCGGCTCGCGCGGCCCGCCGTGCTCGGCGTCCTTGGCGGCCATCACGGCTTCGGTCGCCTCTTCGCCGACCTTCTTGCACACGGCGTCCGGGCCCTTGGCAAACAGGCGCGCCACGTAGGACTGGTCGGCGTCACCCGCCTTGCGGGACTCGATGACCTGGGCCAGACGGTGCAGGATGTCGTCGCTCATCGCTTGTAGATCAGTTCGGGATCCTTGAGTACCGGATCGACCGACTTCCAGTCGCCGCCCTCAAGTTGTCGGTAGAAGCAGCTCTCGCGCCCGGTGTGGCAGGCGATGCCGCCCGCCTGCCTGACACGGTACAGAACCGCGTCGCCGTCGCAATCGAGCCGCAGCTCGACGACCTGCTGCCGGTGGCCCGATTCCTCGCCCTTGCGCCACAGCCGCCCGCGCGAACGCGACCAGTACACCGCAAAGCCGCTGGCCGCGGTCTCGCGCAGCGCCTCGGCGTTGACCCAGGCGATCATCAGCACGCGTCCGCTGTCGGCGTCCTGCGCGATGGCCGCCACCAGCCCGTGCGCGTCGAAGCGAACCGGGTCCAGCCAGTCGCTCCCCGGGCGACTCCGGCGCTCCGCGCCCGGGGGCTGGTCCTCGGGCAGGTCCGGTTTGCTCATGGCGTGCTTGCGATCGAAAAGCCCCAGCGGTCGGAGCGCGGCACAAGGCCGTCGAGCGAGAAGGCGATCAGTGTGGCGCGCCCGGTGATCCGCTCGACAGCCACCGGCCCAAAGAAACGTGAGTCGAAACTGTTGTCGCGGTTGTCGCCCATCGCGAATACGTGCCCGATTGGTACCACGCGGGGGCCGAATTCGATCTGCCCGGCGCGGCCCGCTGCGACACCGTTGCGGTACAGCACGCCACGGCGCGCGCCGATCTCGTCGCCGGCCACCGCGACCACGCGCTTGATGAGCAAGACCTCGTCGGCCGGAGAGTCGAAGGTGATCACGTCGCCGACGGCCGGCGCGGCGCGCTCGGCAAGCCGGATTCGGGTGAAAGGCAGGCGCCACGCGTAGGCATGCTTGTCGACGACCACCCGGTCGCCGATCTGGATGGCCGGCTCCATCGACCCGCTCGGAATGTGACGCCAATCGGCATAGGCCGAGCGGAAGACCAACATGCCAGAGACAAACAGCAGCAGCCCGAGGTGATTGCGCAGCAGTCGGAGCAGTCGGTTCATTCGAGCCTCATGGCGATGCCCTGCGCGGCGAGGTACTGCTTGGCCTGGCGCACGGTGAATTCTCCGTAGTGAAAGATGCTGGCGGCCAGCACGGCGTCGGCGCCGCCGGCGCTGATGCCGTCGGCCAGATGCTGCAGCGTACCGACCCCGCCCGAGGCGATCACCGGCACCGGCACCGCGTCGGCAACCGCGCGCGTGAGATCGAGATCGAAGCCGGCCCGCGTGCCATCGCGATCCATGCTGGTGAGCAGGATCTCGCCGGCGCCGAGTTCGCTGACCCGGCGCGCCCACTCGATGGCGTCCAGCCCAGTCGGCCGGCGGCCGCCATGGGTGTAGACGTCCCAGCCCCGGGCCGGATCGCCGGCGCTGCGCCGACGTGCGTCGATCGCCACCACGATGCACTGGGAGCCGAAGCGGGCCGTGGCCTCCATCACCAGGGTCGGGTCTTGCACGGCGGCGCTGTTGATCGAGACCTTGTCGGCGCCGGCGTTGAGCAGACGGCGCACGTCGTCCACCTGCCGCACGCCGCCGCCCACGGTGAGCGGAATGAAGACCTGCTCGGCGACGGCCTCGATCACGTGCAGGATGATGTCGCGCTCGTCGGACGAGGCGGTGATGTCGAGGAACGTCAGCTCGTCGGCGCCCTGCTCGTCGTAGCGGCGTGCGATCTCCACCGGGTCGCCGGCATCGCGCAGTTCAACGAAATTGACGCCCTTGACCACGCGGCCGGCGGTCACGTCGAGGCAGGGGATGATGCGCTTGGCGAGCATGGTCCGAGCATAGCGGCCTGACAACGCGCAGGCCATCCGGGCCGAACAAACCGGTGCCGATAAACGAAGTCGACCGCTGCCGGCAGCGCGCCCGCAGACTCCGCCAACGTTGCACGCCGCAGGCCAGACCGCCGTTCGCAAGACGCGGGGCGATGCGGGGTAGATGCGTAGGCGCGTCAGCCGCTCAATTCATCGGCGCGCGCCAGCGCGGCCTTGAAGTCGAGCGTGCCTTCATATAGCGAGCGGCCGAGCACCGCCCCCTGGACGCCTTCGTCCTGCACCGCGCACAGCTTGTCGATGTCCGTCAGGTCGCGGATGCCGCCGCTGGCCAGCACCGGGATCTTCACCGCGCGCGCCAGCTCCACCGTGGCCTCGAGGTTGACCCCCGTGAGCATGCCGTCGCGGCCGATGTCGGTGTACAGGACGGCGTCCACGCCGTAGTCCTCGAACTTTCTGGCCAGGTCCGTCACGTCGTGGCCGGTCAGCTTGCTCCAGCCGTCGGTGGCGACCTTGCCGCCCTTGGCATCGAGGGCGACGATGACGTGGCCGCCAAAGGCGCTGCAGGCATCCTGCAGGAAGCCGGGATTCTTGACCGCGGCCGTGCCGATGACCACGTAGCGCACGCCGTCGTCGATGTAGCGCTCGATGATGTCCAGATCGCGCAGGCCGCCACCCAGTTGAACGGGCATCTCGTCGCCCACCGCCGCGACGATCTTCTTGATGATCGGCTCGTTGACCGGCTTGCCCGAGCGCGCGCCATTCAGATCGACCACGTGCAGCCGGCGGGCACCCAGGGCGAGCCAGTGGCGCGCCATGGCCACCGGGTCTTCGGAGAACACGGTGGCGTCGTTCATGTCGCCCTGGCGCAGGCGCACGCATCGGCCGTCTTTCAGGTCGATGGCCGGAATCAGGAGCATCGGTGGCTCACAGGCGTCCCACGGAAGGGCGGCGGCGGAATGAAGCGCGGAAAGGGACGGGATGAAGGAAACAGCGGGCGGACGACCACGCCGATTCAAGGATTCCAGCGTGCGAAGTTCTCGTAGATCCTCAGGCCGGCAGCTGCGCTCTTCTCGGGGTGGAACTGCGTGGCGAAAATATTATCTCGCGCCACCACACAGGTAAAGCTGAGGCCGTAATCGGCCGTACCGGCCGTCAGCGCGGGGTCCTGCGGCGCAACGTAGTAGCTGTGTACGAAGTAGAACCAGCTGCCATCATCAACGCCGTGCCACAGGGGATGGCGCCGCACCTGCCGTACCCGGTTCCACCCCATGTGCGGCACCTTGAGCCGGCGGCCGCCGGGCTGGGCCAGGTCGGCGTCGCGAAAGCGCAGCACCTGGCCCCGGAACAGCCCCAGCCCCGGGGTCGGCCGTCCGGGCAACCGCGTTTCTTCCGATGCATCGAACAGCATCTGCTCGCCGATGCACACGGCCAGCAGCGGCTTGCGGGCCGCCGCCCGCCGCACCGCCTCCTCCATGCCGCAGTCGCGCAGGTGCTGCATGCAGTCGGGCATGGCGCCCTGGCCCGGGAACACCACCCGCTCGGCCGCATCGACCTGGGCTGCCGTGGTGGCGATGACCACGCTCGCCTTGCCGGCCACGTGCTCGACTGCCTTGGCAACCGAGCGCAGATTGCCCATGCCGAAGTCGACGACGGCGATCATGGGCCGGCCGTTGCGCATGCCCGCAAGCCGGCGGCGGGCTCGTGTACGCACAACGGAGTGGTGGGAGTGCGCTCCTCGGGCCGCCCGGCGGCGGCCCCGAGGAAACTGCAACGAGAAGCCATGCTCGACCTACAGGATGCCCTTGGTGGAGGGGACCACGCCGGCGGCGCGCGGGTCGGCTTCGGCGGCCACGCGCAGCGCGCGCGCAAACGCCTTGAAGACGGTCTCGCACTGGTGGTGTGCGTTCTCGCCGCGCAGGTTGTCGACGTGAAGCGTGACCAGCGCGTGGTTGACGAAGCCCTGGAAGAACTCGTGCACGAGATCGACGTCGAATACGCCGATCATGGCGCGGGTGAACGGCACCTGCCAGATAAGCCCGGGCCGGCCGGAAAAGTCGATCACCACGCGACTCAAGGCCTCGTCGAGCGGCACATAGGCCTGGCCGTAGCGGCGGATGCCCTTCCGGTCGCCCACGGCCCGGGCCACCGCCTGCCCGAGCGTGATGCCGACATCCTCGACCGTGTGGTGGCCGTCGATGTGCAGGTCGCCCTCGGCCTCGACAGTCAGGTCGATCGCGCCGTGGCGGGCAATCTGGTCGAGCATATGGTCGAAGAAACCGATGCCGGTAGCCAGCTTCGACTGGCCGCTGCCGTCGAGGTTGACGACCACTCGGATCTTCGTTTCAGCGGTATTGCGGACGACTTCGGCAATGCGGCTCACTGAACTTCCCTCGCGCTACCCGCCTGCGGCGTCGCCCTTGCGGTGGCCCGGCAGGCTCATGAACTGGACCCGGTCTGCAGACTTGCCGACAAGGCTTGCACGAACGCGTCGTTCTCCTGCGGGGTGCCGACGGTGGTGCGCAGGCAGCCGGCCAGCAGGGGATGCATCCTGGACACGTTCTTGATGAGTATGCCGCGCTCCTTGAGTCCGGCAAAGACCGCGTCGGCGGCAGCCACGCGCAGCAGCACGAAGTTGGCTGCGCTGTCGAAAGCGGTGACCCCGGGCAGGGCACGCAGCGCCGCCAGCAGCCGGCTGCGCTCGGCGCGCAGCGTGGCCGCCTGCTGGTCGAGCAGCGGCAGGTGGCCCAGCATGAACTCGGCTGCCGCCAGCGTCAGCGCATTGACGTTGTACGGCGGCCGCAGCTTGTCGAATTCGGCGATCCACGCCGGATCGCCGCACAGGTAACCCAGTCGGATCCCGGCCAGCCCGAGCTTGGACAGCGTGCGCAGCACCAGCAGGTTGGGCCGCGCGGCCAGTTGCGGCATCCAGGTGTCCTGCGCAAAGGGCAGATAGGCCTCGTCGAGCACCACCAGGCCGGGCGCGGCCTCCAGTACCGCCTCGACCGTCGCACGATCGAACAGGTTGCCGGTGGGATTGTTGGGCCAGGCGATGAAGACGACGGCCGGCCGCTGCTCGGCGATGGCGGCCAGCATGGCGGCCCGATCGAGGGAAAAGTCGGCCGCCAGCGGCACACCGAAAAAGCGGCAGCCGTCGAAGGTCGCGCTCATGTCGTACATGACGAAGCTCGGCCACGGACTGAGCACCGTGGCGCCGGGCCGCGCGCAGGCCTGGATCACCAGGTGGATCAGTTCGTCGGAGCCGTTGCCCAGCATCAGCGCCATGCCGGGGGGCAGCCCGACCGCCGCCGCCAGTTGCTGCTTGAAGGCCTGCGGATCGGCCGGCGGATAGCGGTTGAGCGCCACCTGCGCCAGCCGGGCGGCCAGCGCGCGCGACAGATCGGCGGGCAGGCCATAGGGGTTCTCCATCGCGTCGAGCTTGAGCAGGCCGGCGGCTGGCGGTACGTGATACGCGCTCAGCGCCCGCACCTCGGGGCGGATGAGCGCCGCGACGAGCGCCTGCACCGGTTGGCGCGGACCGGCCGGGTTCATTCGAGCCGCAGTTCGGCGCTCATCGCGTGCGCCGTGAGTTGCTCGCCGCGCGCCAGGACCGAGGCGATCGGCCCGAGCGCGCGCGCGCCGGCGGCCGACACGTTGATGACATTGGTGCGCTTGATGAAGTCGTACACGCCCAGCGGCGAGGAAAAGCGCGCCGTGCGCACGGTGGGCAGCACGTGGTTCGGTCCGGCGCAGTAGTCGCCCAGCGCCTCCGAGGAGTAGTGGCCGAGGAAGATGGCGCCGGCGTGGCGCACCCTCGACAGCAGCGCCGGCGCATCGGCCGCCAGGATCTCCATGTGCTCGGGCGCCACGCGGTTGCACAGGGCGAAGGCCTCGTCGAGATCGCGGGTGACGATCAGCGCACCCCGCCGATCGAAGCTCGCCGCGATGATGTCGCGGCGCGGCTGTGACGGCAGCAGGCGCTCGATGGCCTGCGCGACCGCCTGCACGAAGGCCGCGTCGGGGCAGGCGAGCACGGCCTGCGCCAGCTCGTCGTGCTCGGCCTGCGAGAACAGATCCATGGCGACCCAGTCCGGATTGCCGTGGCCGTCGCTGACGATGAAGATTTCGGTCGGCCCGGCAATCATGTCGATGCCCACCGTGCCGTACACGCGCCGCTTGGCCGCTGCCACGTAGGCATTGCCGGGGCCGACGATCTTGTCGACCGCCGGGACGGTGGCAGTGCCATAGGCCAGCGCCGCCACCGCCTGCGCGCCGCCGACCGCGAAGGCGCGTGAAACGCCGGCCAGATGAGCCGCGGCCAGCACCAGCGGATTGCGCGCGCCGTCAGGCGTGGGTACGACCATGATGAGTTCGGGCACGCCGGCCACATGGGCCGGAATCGCGTTCATCAGCACCGACGAGGGGTAGGCCGCCTTGCCGCCCGGCACGTACAGGCCAACGCGGTCCAGCGGCGTGAGGCGCTGCCCGGTCACGGTGCCGTCGGGCTCGGTGTCGGTCCAGTCGCCGGCCAGCACGCGCGCATGCTGGCGCTGGTGGAAGGCGCGAACGCGCCCGGCGGCCGCGTTCAGGGCGGCACGCTGCGCCTGCGGCAGGCCGTCGAAGGCCGCCTGCATCTGCGCCTGCGAAATCTCAAGCGCGGCCACCGACGGCGCGCTCATGCGGTCGAAGCGGTTGGTGTACTCGAGCAGGGCCGCGTCGCCGCGGCTGCGCACGTCGTCGACGATGGCATCGGCGCGCCGCTCGATATCCTTGTCCACCGCCGTGTCCAACGCCAGCAGTCGCGCAAACTGCGCCTCGAATTCGGCCTGCGCGGTGCCCAGGATGCGGAGCTTCATGGCGCCACCGCCTGCTCCAGCCGATCGATGAGCGGCATCAGTTCCTCGCGCCGGGTCTTCAGTGCAGCCTGGTTGACGATCAGGCGCGAGGTGATCGGCGCAACTTCCTCGACCTCCACCAGCCGGTTGGCGCGCAGGGTGCCGCCGCTGGACACCAGATCGACGATGGCGTCGGCCAGCCCCGCCAGCGGCGCCAGTTCCATCGAACCGTACAGCTTGATGAGGTCGACGTGCACGCCCTTGGAGGCAAAATGTTCCCGCGCCGCCTGCACGTACTTGGTGGCCACACGCAGGCGCGCTCCGCGCCGCACCACGCTGGCGTAGTCGAAACCGGCCGGCACGGCAACGCACAGCCGGCAACGGCCGATGGCAAGGTCCAGCGGCACCGCCAGCCCCTGCGTCCCGTGTTCCATCAGCACGTCCTTGCCGGTGACGCCGAGTTCGGCCGCGCCGTACTGCACGTAGGTCGGCACGTCCGCGGCGCGCACGATCACGATGCGCAGGTTGGGCTCCGAAGTGCCGATGATGAGCTTGCGCGAAAGCTCCGGGTCTTCCGCAGGCGCGATGCCGGCGCGCGCCAGCAGCGGCAGCGTCTCCTCGTAGATGCGTCCCTTGGACAGGGCCAGCGTCAGCATGGGCTAACTGATCCGTTCGATGCGCGCGCCCAGGGCTGTCAGGCGCCGTTCCATGCGGTCATAGCCGCGATCCAGATGGTAGATGCGATCGACCACCGTGATCCCCTCGGCCAGCAGGCCAGCGATGACCAGGCTCGCCGAAGCGCGCAGGTCGGTGGCCATTACGCTGGCGCCCGACAGGCGCGTGACGCCCTGCACGATGGCGGTGTTGCCCTCGATCGCGATGCTGGCCCCCAGCCGCTGCAGCTCCAGCACATGCATGAAGCGGTTCTCGAAAATCGTTTCGGTGATGTGGCTGGTGCCCTCGGCCACGCAGTCCAGCGCCATCAGCTGCGCCTGCATGTCGGTCGGAAAGGCCGGATACGGGGCGGTACGCAGGTTGACCGCCCGCGGGCGGCCGGCCGCGCGCACGCGCAGCCAATCGGCGCCGGTGTCGATCCGGGCGCCGGCCTGGCGCAGCTTCTCGATCACGGCATCCAGGGTGTCGGGGGCGGCGTGCGCGAGCAGCACATCGGCGGCGCCGAAGATGCCGCTGGCCGCCGCCGCGACCGCGAAGGTGCCGGTCTCGATGCGGTCGGGCATGACCGCATGGCGCGCCCCGTGCAGCGCCGCCACCCCCTGCACCACGATGCGATCGGTGCCGGCGCCGCGGATCTGCGCGCCCATTTTGACGAGCAGCCGCGCCAGGTCCACCACCTCGGGCTCGCGCGCGGCATTCTCGATCACCGTCTCGCCCTCGGCCAGGCAGGCGGCCATCAGCAGGTTCTCGGTCCCGGTCACGGTCACCATGTCGGTGACGATGCGCGCGCCCTTCAGCCGGGGCGCCCGGGCAACGATGTAGCCGTGCTCGATGGCGATCTGCGCCCCCATCGCCTGCAGCCCCTTGATGTGCTGATCCACGGGCCGGGCGCCAATGGCGCAGCCGCCGGGCAGCGACACGCGCGCTTCGCCCTGGCGTGCCAGCAGCGGCCCCAGCACCAGGATCGAGGCACGCATGGTCTTGACCAGCTCGTAAGGCGCCTCGGTCGACTCGATGCGGGCGGCCTGCACGGTCAGCTGCAGACCCGTCGACGTCGGCTCGCGCTCGACCGTTGCGCCCATGCCGCGCAGCAGCTTGCCCATGGTGGCCACGTCGGCCAGTTGCGGCACGTTCTCCAGCACGAGCGGCTCGCCCGTCAGCAGCGCCGCCGCCAGGATGGGCAGAGCCGCGTTCTTGGCCCCGGCCACCGCCACTTCGCCGGCCAGCGGTACGCCGCCGGTGATCTTCAGCTTGTCCATCGGCAGTTCAGCGCGCGGGTCGTTGGCGGGCGGCCGTGGCAGGAAGAAGCGGCGCGGCGGGGGAGACTGGAAATCCAGGGCATGGTGAGCGGTCATGGTCGGTCCTCGCAGGCCCGCTTCCCCGACGGAAGCGGCTGCGCGCGACGATGGCCGGAACGGATGAAGCGGCAAGGCGGCGCACGTGAAATCCCGGTGAAGGCGACCTAGCTTGCCCGTGTGGCAGCGGGGCCTGCCGTCGCGGCCCACTCGCCCGGTGTCAGCGTCTTCATCGACAGCGCGTGCACCTCGGCGCGCATGCGTTCGCCCAGCGCGGCATAGACCAGCTGGTGGCGCTGCACCCGGCTCTTGCCCTCGAACGCGGCGGCAACGATCACCGCCTCGAAGTGCTGGCCGTCGCCCTGTACGGTCAAATGCTCGCAGGCGAGCCCCTGCGCGATGTAGTTGCGGACGTCGTCGGGAGTAGGAAGCATGGAGCTCGGACCTATTGGCGGATCTTGTGGCCGCGCGTGAGCATGGCCAGCGCGAGCGACGCCGCCAGCGCCAGCGCCAGCAGGACGACCGCCAGGCTCAGCCAGGGCGACACGTCGGCCTGCGCGAAGAAGCCGTAGCGGAAGCCGTCGACCAGGTAGAAGAACGGATTCAGGTGCGACACGGCCTGCCAGAACGGCGGCAGGCCGTGCACCGAATAGAAGACACCGGACAGGAAGGTGGCCGGCATGATGATGAAGTTCTGGAAGGCGGCGAGCTGGTCGAACTTGTCGCTCAGGATGCCCGCGATCAGTCCAAGGATGCCCAAGAGGGCGCTGGAGGCCAGCGCGAACACCAGGATCCACAGCGGTGCCTTGACCGCCAGCAGCTGCGGCGCAAACCACAGCGTGACCAGCAGCACGCCGCAGCCGACGACCAGTCCCCGCACCATCGAGGCCAGCACGTAGGCGGCGAAGAACTCGAGGTGGGACAGTGGCGCCAGCAGCACGAACACGAGGTTCCCGGTGATCTTGCTCTGGATCAGCGACGACGACGAGTTGGCAAAGCTGTTCTGCAGCACGCTCATCATCACCAGGCCCGGGATCAGGAAGGCGACGTAGCTCACGCCCGGGAAGGCCTCGACGTGCGCCTCGAGCACGTGACCGAAGACCAGCAGGTACAGCACGCCCGTGAGCACCGGCGCGGCGACCGTCTGGAAGCTCACCTTCCAGAAGCGCAGCACCTCCTTGTGGAGCAGCGTCCGAAAGCCCACCGCCGGCCGGCGCGCGGGCAGGCCGAGCGGTTGGGCAGGCGCCCCGGGCTCCTGCACCGGGGCCGCAGGTTGCTGCGCCAGGCTCACGCCGGCACCCCCGTTGGTTCCTCGCTCATCATCTGCAGGAACACATCCTCGAGATCGGCGTGGCCGACCTCGATCTCCTCGATGGCTGCGCCGGCCTCGCGGCAGGCGGCCAGCACGCCTTCGACCTCGGCTGGCTGCGCCAGCCGCAGCACGTAGCGCGGCGCGTCGGCTTGCACCAGCTGCGGCCGCAGACGCTCGGGCAGCGGACCGGACAGCCGCAGGCTCACCTGCAGGCCCGCCAGACGCTGCAACAGCCGGCTCGTGTCGTCCAGCGCAATCAGCCGGCCGCCGCGCAGCATGCCGATCCGCCCGCACAGTTCCTGCGCCTCTTCGAGATAGTGGGTGGTCAGCACGATGGTGTGGCCTTCGCGGTTCAGGCGACGGACGAATTGCCACAGGCCCTGGCGCAGTTCGACGTCGACCCCGGCGGTGGGCTCGTCCAGCACGATGACCGGCGGCCGGTGCACCAGGGCCTGCGCCACCAGCACGCGCCGCTTCATGCCGCCGGAAAGCGCGCGCATGTTGGCGTCGGCCTTGGCGGTCAGGTCCAGGTGGGCCATCACCTCGTCGATCCAGGCGTCGTTGTGGCGCAGCCCGAAGTAGCCCGACTGGATGCGCAGCGTTTCGCGCACCGAGAAGAACGGATCGAACACCAGTTCCTGCGGCACCACGCCCAGCATCCGGCGGGCATTGCGGTAATCGCCGGCGACGTCATAGCCCATGACCTTGACCGCGCCGGCGGAGGCGCGCGCCAGGCCAGCCACGATGGAGATCAGCGTCGTCTTGCCCGCGCCATTGGGGCCGAGCAGGCCGAAGAACTCACCCTGCTCGATGCGCAGCGACACGCCAGCCAGCGCAGTGACCGGGGCGCGCCGGCCTTCGTAGCGCTTGACCACGTCGGTGGCGTCGATGGCGGGGAGCATGCTGGCTTTGGAGGAACGGGAAACGCCGAGGGGGCCGCTGGCCCCCTCGGTCAGGCCGGACAGACCGGCATGGCGGATTCTACGGGGCGGTGCCGCGTCAACCGGGGCGATGCACGTGATGGCCGTGCATGCCCTCGCGCCCGTGCTCGACGATCGATTCCTGATGCGGGGTTCCGAGCAGGCCGTCGACGCCGTACAGCGTGGCCAGGCTCGCCACCGCCGGCGGTACGCCGGTCAGTTCGAGGGTCACACCCAGTTCCTGCGCGGTGCGCCGCCAGGCCAGCAGGGCCGCCACCGCCGCGGAATCGACTTCCTTGACGGCCGACAGGTCGAAGCGCGTCTGCCCCGCACGCAGCGCCGCGCAGCCCTCCTCGACCAGGGCGGCGGCATTGGCGCTGGTGAAGCTGACCGACTCGACCCGCATGGCGCAGACGGCCCTACTTCTTGCCCGCCAACTGGCGATTGCGGTCGGTGAGCGCCTTGATCAAGCCGTCGATGCCGTTCTGGTTGATCTCGCTGGCAAAGCTGGACCGGTAGTTCTCGACCAGCCACACGCCAGCCACGTTGACGTCGTAGATCTTCCAGCCGCCGTCGCCCTTGTCGACGCGGTAGTCGAGCTGGATCGGGTCGCCGCGGCTGGGCACGACGTTGGTCCGCACCACCACGTCGGTCTCGCTCGGCTGGGCGCGGAACGGCCGCAGCTCCACCTTGTGATCGGTGACCTGCGACACCGCGCCGGCGTAGGTGCGCACCAGCAAGGCGCGGAACTCCCGCGTCAGCGCGGCCCGCTGCTCCGGGGAGGCCTGGCGCCAGCCGCGCCCGACCGCCAGTTGCGTCATCTTCTCGAAGTTGACATAGGGAAGGACCTTGTCGTCGACCAGCTTGTTGAGCCGGCCGATGTCGCCGCTCTGCAGCGAGCGATCGCCCTTGATGGCCTCCAGCACCTCGTTGGACAGCGAGCGCACCAGCGCGTCGGGCGCCTGGGACGCTGCCTGCGCCCATACCAGCCCGGGCGCGGAGGCCAGCACCGCGGCGGCAAGGGCGCTGAGCAGTGCACGGCGATCGGCGGAACAAGTCATCTTCGATCCACAAGGAAGTAGGCAGGTCAGACGGGTGCGGACGGCGGGTTCAGCCGCCACCGCCGCGGATTAGACCACTAACGCGCCTGGGTGACGGACGGCTGAAGCGCCATCTGCAGCCCGCCGGTGTCGCGGGCGGCCTCCTCATCCTCGTCGGGGAGGCGCGGCGGGTTGCCGTCGTAAATCAGGCTACGGCGGCGCTGCAGGTAGCCGTCGCGAATGAACTGGTAGCGGTCGAGCGCACCGTCGAGCAGGCGCTCGGCCGGGAACAGGCCGACGCGGGTGTCGATCAGGTTCAGGCCCCACAGCGAGTTACGCAGCCGGATCGGGTCGACGTAGCCCATCGGGTTGGTGTAGAAGCCGACCACGCGGCCCGCGCCGTCGCGTACCGAACTGGGCCCCAGAAAGGGCAGCACGAAGTACGGTCCCGGCCCGGCACCCCATTTTCCGAGCGTCTGGCCGAAGTCTTCGTCGCTCTTCTCCAGACCCATGCGCGAGGCGACGTCGAAGCAGCCCAGCAGGCCGATCGAGCTGTTGATGGCCACGCGGGAAACGTCGCCGGCCGCCGCGGTCACCTTGCCCTGCAACACGTTGTTGAGCGCGTTGGGTACGTCATACGCGTTGGCAAAGACGTTGCCGACACACTGGCGCACACCATCCGGAACGTAGTCTGCGTAGGCACGCGACACCGGCTTGATCACGGCCGCGTCGACGCGGTCGTTGAACTCGCTCATGTGGCGGTTGTAGCGTTCCCACGGGTCGACCGGATTGCTGCCCGCGTGGGGCGGAACGGTGGCACAGGCGCCCAGCGCCGCGGCGGCGATGCCAGCGGCCAGCAGCCGGATGAGCAACGACAGAAGGTGCATGGTCGGGCCTACTTCTTGGTGTCGCCGCCGCCCTCGGCAGCGCTCTTGAACAGGAACTGGCTGATCAGGTTCTCCAGCACCACCGCCGACTGCGTGATGCGGATCACATCGCCCGCGGCGAGGTCCTTGTCGTCGCCGCCCGGGTTCAGGCCCACGTACTGGTCGCCCAGCAGACCGGCCGTGAGGATCGAGGCCGAGGTATCGCGCGGGAAGGAAAAGCGCCGCTCGATCTCCAGCGTCACCAGTCCCTGGAAGGTTTCGCGGTCCAGCGCGATGGCGGCCACACGCCCGACCGTGACGCCGGCGCTCTTGACCGGCGCCCGCACCTTCAGCCCGCCGATGTTGTCGAAGCGCGCCGTCACCGTGAAGGTGTCGCCGCGCGTGAGGGTGGCGAGATTGGCCGCCTGCAGTGCCAGAAACACCAGCGCCAGGAAACCCAGCAGCACGAACAGTCCGACCAGCGTCTCGATGCCTTTCTTGCCCATCTCTCGTCCTTTGCCCTTTACGGCGTGGAAAACATGGCCGCGGTGAGCACGAAGTCCAGCGCCAGCACCACCAGCGAAGACACCACCACGGTGCGGGTCGTGGCCTGCGCCACGCCCTCGGGCGTCGCTCGAGATTCATAGCCCTGGTACAAGGCGACGAAGGTGCAGGCGACCCCGAACACAATGCTCTTCAACACACCGTTGCCGACGTCGTCCCAGACGTCCACGCCGCCCTGCATCTGCGCCCAGAATGCGCCAGGGTCGACGCCGATCAGGCCCACGCCAACGATGTAGCTGCCGATGATGCCGACCGCCGAAAACATGGCGGCCAGCAGCGGCATCGCGATGACCCCGCCGATGAAGCGCGGCGCCAGCACCCGGACGCGGGGGTCGACCGCCATCATTTCCATGGCCGCCAGCTGCTCACCGGCCTTCATCAGGCCGATCTCGGCGGTCAGCGAGGTGCCGGCGCGGCCGGCAAACAGCAGTGCCGTCACCACCGGACCGAGCTCGCGCACCAGCGAAAGCGCCACCAGCAGGCCCAGACTCTCGGCGGCGCCGTAGCGGCTGAGCGTGTAGTAGCCCTGCAGACCCAGCACGAAGCCCACCGCCAGGCCCGAGGCGAGGATGATGGTCAGCGAGTAGTTGCCGATCTTGTGGACCTGCGCCACCACCAGGTAGAAGCGGCGCAGCGCCGGCGGCGTGAACTTGACCAGTTCGACGAAGAAGGCGGCGTTGTGCCCCAGGCCCTGCAGCACGCCGAGCGCCCAGGCACCGAGGGCGGCCACGCGGTCGTGGGCGCGCGCGAGCCAGCCGTTGCGTGGCGCGGCACTCATGAGGGACGCCTCTTCGCTGCGTGCCGCGGCCGCAGCGCATGCGGTCGACCGGGCGGGCTCATTGGACTACCCTCACGCTGCGCGCTCGGGAATTCGCCCTTGGGGCGGCCCGGCGGGCTCATTGGACTACCCTCACGCTGCGCGCTCGGGAATTCGCCCTTGGGGCGGCCCGGCGGGCTCATTGGACGAGCCCCAGGTCTTCTTCGAGCGAGCGGCTCGGGTAGTGGAATCGCACCGGACCGTCGGGAGCGCCGTCGATGAACTGGCGCACCTCCGGGTGCTCCGAGGCCTGCAGTTCGGCCGGGGTGCCGTGCGCCACCACGCGCCCCTGGGAGGACAACAGATAGGCGTAGTCGACGATCAGGAAGCACTCCTGCACGTCGTGCGAGACGACCAGCGAGGTGGCGCCGGTGGCGTCGTTGAGCTTGCGGATCAGGTTGGCGGTGACGCCCATGCTGATCGGGTCCAGCCCGGCGAACGGCTCGTCGTACATCAGCAGGTCGGGGTCGAGCGCGATGGCGCGCGCCAGCGCGATGCGCCGCGCCATGCCGCCCGAGACCTGCGAAATACGCAACTGCGCCGCCCCGCGCAACCCCACCGCGTTGAGCTTCATCAGCACGACGTCGCGGATCATGACCTCGGGCAGATTGGTGTGCTCGCGCAACGGGAAAGCCACGTTGTCGAACACCGTCAGGTCGGTGAACAGCGCCCCGAACTGGAACAGCATGCCCAGGCGCCGGCGCAGCGCAAACAGTCCTGCCTTGTCGCGCGGATCGACCAGCCGGCCGTCGAAGGTGATGGTGCCCTGGTTGGCGCGATACATGCCACCGATCAGGCGCAGGAGCGTCGTCTTGCCGCAGCCCGATCCCCCCATGATGGCCGTGACCTTGCCGCGCGGGAACACCAGGCTCACCTCGTTGAGGATGGTGCGGCTGGCGTCGTAGCCGAAGGTGACCCGGTCGACGGTGATGAAGGCGTTGGCGTTCACGCTGGGGATCGCAAGGCGGCGGCGACGGTCTGGCCGGTCGACGATTCAGGCTTGGCGGCAGTTGTGGGGACGGTCGGCGGCGATGCGGCGAGGCATCCGATCCGAGAGGGGGCGGCGGGCCCGCCTTGCCCGGCCCGGAATTCTCGCATAGGAGGCTCCGAACAACCGGCGTGCCGGGGCGGCGTACCGCACCGACGCCATGCCGGCCGCGTACATCCTCGCCGCCCGCCGCGTGGTGCCGGTAACGGGGGTCTCCAGCACTGCCGCGGGCGCCGGCCGACCCGGGTCTGCGCCAAGTCGCGCTGGCATCGGACGGCGCGAGTCGGCGGGGTCGAACCTCCGTGCCGCGGCCAGGCCACGACTTTCGTCGGCCTGCTGGAACAGGACGACCCGCACGGTCGGGCACTCGGTCAAACGGTTGGGCGTGGACATGCGTGCGCTCCTCTGCGATGGGAATCGCCAAGCGATGGGCGCAGTCTGGCGATGACCGAACCGGTCGAACAGTAGCCATCGGAGAAACACAGCCATGCGCTTGTGCATGGCCTGCCATGCCGCTTCGGCCGCCGCCACCCGGCGGCAATCGACCGGCCGGCCGGCTGCAACCGGACCCCGGCACCCGGCATTCGGTCGGCGCGCGATACGGGCTTGGCGCTGCGGGCGGGGTGCCGCATCCGGGCGCGTGATGCGGCGGCAAGCTGCGCCCTGTTCGGTGCAACACGGCAGGGCTTCTCTCGCGCCCGGACCCCTGCTTGGCGCGCACCACGCTCATCGACGCCGGTGCCGGCATCGGCCTCAAGCCCGGGACAGCCCGTGCGCGCCTGCACCGTATGGCGCCGTGGTTGCTGCAACGGGAGGGCAGTTTGCCGCGAAACGCCGCCTTAAACTACGTCGATGTCCGAAGCGAGCAGCAACCGCATCGTCGCCCGCTACCGGCTGAGCGTGCCGGCCGGGCTGGCGCGCCAGCGCGCCGAAGCACTGGCCCTCGAGCAGAGCATCGAGATGCCCGCGGAAGGCGTGCTGGACGAGCGCGTGCTGCGCGAGGTCGTGGCGCGCGTGCGGGCGGTGGAACAACAGCCCGACGGCAGCGCGCTGGCCACGCTGGCTCTGAGCGACGAGTCGGTCGGCACCGAACCCGGCCAGCTCATGAACATGCTGTTCGGCAACAGCTCGTTGTTGCCCGACGTGGAGCTGGTCGACGTCGAGCTGCCGGAGTCGCTGGCCCGGCACTTCGGCGGACCGCGCCAGGGCATCGATGGCCTGCGGGCAGCCACCGGTGCCTTCGGCCGGCCGCTGACCTGCACCGCGCTCAAGCCGATCGGCTCGACCGTGGCGCACCTGGCCGCGCTCAGCGCGAGCTTTGCCCGCGCCGGCCTGGACGTCATCAAGGACGACCACGGCTGGGCCAACCAGGCGAGCGCACCGTTCGTGCAGCGGGTGGCCGCCTGCCAGCGTGCCGTGGCCGAGGTCAACGCGGCGCGCCGCGACGGCCGCCGCAGCCTGTACGCACCGAGCCTGTACGGGCACCATGGCGACATGCAGCGCCAGATCGAGCTGGCACGCAGCCTGGGCGTGCGCATCGTGCTGATTGCGCCGATGAACTGCGGCGTGGCCGCTTTCCACGCTCTGGTCCGCGAACACCCCGACCTGCTGTTCCTCGCGCACCCCGCGCTGGCCGGGGCGCAGATGCATGCACCCGCCCTGCTGGGCCGGCTGCTGCGCGTCTTCGGCGCCGACGCGGTCATCTTCCCCAACCACGGCGGTCGCTTCAGCTACGGCCGCGCCACCTGCGATGCGCTGGCCAACGCGCTGCGGGAACCCTGGCACGGCCTGAAGGCGGCCGCGCCGGTCCCCGCCGGCGGCATGAGCGTCGAGCGCGTGCCCGAACTGAAGCGGCAGTACGGCAACGAGGCGATGCTGCTGGTCGGCGGTTCGCTGCTGATCGCGCGCGACCGGCTCTACGAGCGCAGCGTCGAGTTCGTCGCCCGCGTCGCGGAGGAAGTCCAGTGAGCGGAGTGCGGCGCTTTGGCCCGGCCGCCGGCGGCGACTTCCGCTGGGACGGCGTGGAGTTGCTGCGCTACAAGCAGGACGGCAGCGCGCCCTTCAAGGACATCACGCGCCAGGTGCTGTTTGCGCAGCCCGATCAGGCCTGCGAACTGCGCTACTTCGAGGTGGCGCCCGGCGGCTACTCCACGCTCGAGCGTCACCAGCACACCCATGCCGTGCTGGTCCTGCGCGGCCGGGGCACGGTGCGGCTGGGGACGCAGGTCCACGCCATCGCCGAGCGCGACCTGGTCACGGTCGATCCCCTGACCTGGCACCAGTTCCATGCCGCACCGGACGCGCCGCTCGGCTTCCTGTGCCTGGTCAGCAAGGAGCGCGACAAGCCGCAGTTGCCGGACGCCGAGTTGCTACCGCCTGACGCTGCCTGAGGCGGCGCGCGCCCGGGCTTCGATGCAAGCCACCGCGCCCCATGCGCCCGGATCGGCCCGGCCGGCGCCATGGGCACGGACCGAACCGCAGGTGCCTTCGCCACTGCCCCTATGGCGGTGCAGTCGCTGTTGACCGGGAGTCGCAAGGCGCGGTGGTAAGGTCTCCGTGACCCCGGGCAACGAGCCCCAGGAGCTCCCCATGAAAATCTGTGTGGCCGGCGCCGGCGCCATCGGCGGCTATCTGGCCGTGCGTCTGGCCGGCATCGGCGAAGAGGTGAGCGTGGTGATCCGCGGCGCCAACCTGCAGGCGGTGCGCACCCACGGCATGACACTCGTCGAGGCCGACGGCAGCCGGAAAGTGGCGCAGCTGGCAGCCAGCGACCGCATGGCCGAACTCGGTGTGCAGGACGTGGTGATCCTGGGCATGAAGGCGCACCAGGTCGCCCCGGTGGTACCCGACCTGTTGACACTGATCGGGCCGCACACCCTGGTGGTCACGGCGCAAAACGGCATTCCCTGGTGGTACTTCCACAAGCACGGTGGTCCCTATGAAGGCCGCCGCATCGAGGCGGTGGACCCCGGCGGCGTTATCTCGGCCAGCCTGCCGGTCGAGCGTACGCTCGGCTGCATCGTCTACCCGGCCGCCGAGCTCGACGCGCCGGGCGTGGTCCGCGTGATCGAAGGCAACCGCTTTCCGCTCGGCGAGATCGACGGCGCCGACACCGAGCGCGTGCGCGCCCTGGCGCAGCGCTTCCGCGACGCCGGCTTCAAGACGCCCATCCTGTCGGACATTCGCTCGGAGATCTGGCTGAAGCTCTGGGGCAACCTCAGCTTCAATCCGATCAGCGCGCTGACCCACGCCACGCTGCAGGACATCTGCCGCTTTCCGGCCACGCGCGAGCTGGCGGCGCAGATGATGCGCGAGGCGCAGGCGATCGGCGAGAAGCTCGGCGTGCAGTTCAAGGTCGGGCTGGACAAGCGGATCGCCGGTGCCGAGGCCGTGGGTGCGCACAAGACCTCGATGCTGCAGGACGTGGAGATGGGCCGCGTGCTGGAGCTCGACGCCCTGGTCAAGAGCGTGATCGAGCTGGGACGCATCACCGAACTGCCGACCCCGGCCATCGAACACGTGTATGCGCTGGCGGCCCTGCTCGCGCGGACGCTGGGCGACCAGCAAGGCCGCCTGAAGATCGCCCGCGCCTGACCGGGCCGGTATGCCCGACCACAAGCATTCAGTCGCTGGAGACCTCATGCAACTCCCGAACACGCTGTCGGCCCTGATCGGCGCCGGTCACGATGCCGCCACCGCCATCCACGCACCCGGCGGCGCGCCGCTGTCCTACGCCGCGCTGCGCGGGCTGGTGGCGCAGTCGATCGCCACGCTCAACGGCCTGGGTATCGGCCGCGGCGATCGCGTCGCCATCGTGCTGCCCAACGGCCCGGAGATGGCCACCTCGTTCGTGGCGATCGCAGCCGGGTGCGCCTCGTGCCCGCTCAACCCCGCGTACCGGGCCGAAGAATTCGAGTTCTACCTGTCGGACCTGAAAGCCCGCGCGCTGGTGGTCGAGCGCGGCAGCACCTCGGCGTCGGTCGAGGTGGCCAGGAAGCTCGGCGTGCGGATCATCGAACTGGTGCCGGGCAGCGAGGGCAGCGGGTCGTTCACGCTGCAGGCGCCCGACGGCGCGGCGGCTGCCGCAACGGCCCACGGCGGCCCCGCGCAGGCCGGGGACGTAGCGCTCATCCTGCACACCTCGGGCACCACCTCGCGGCCGAAGATCGTGCCGCTCACGCAATCGAACGTCTGCGCCTCCGCCTACAACATCGTGGCGACGCTGCAGCTCACCGCGGCCGACCGCGCGCTGAACATCATGCCGCTGTTCCACATCCACGGCCTGATCGCCGGCACCCTGGCGCCGCTGGCCGCCGGCAGCACGATCTTCTGCACGCCGGGATTCAATGCGCTGAAGTTCTTCCAGTGGATGGCCGAGTGCAAGCCCACCTGGTATACGGCGGTGCCGACCATGCACCAGACCATCCTGGCGCGGGCGGCGCAGAACCGGGAGGTTATCGCTGTCCACCCGCTGCGCTTCCTGCGTTCGTCGAGCTCGTCGATCCCGCCGCAGGTCATCGCCGAGCTGGAGGCGGTGTTCAACGCGCCGCTGATCGAAAGCTACGGCATGACCGAGGCGAGCCACCAGATGGCCAGCAACCCGCTGCCGCCGGCGGTGCGCAAACCGGGCACGGTGGGCGTGGCGGCCGGCCCCGAGATCGCGATCATGGACGACAGCGGCGCGCTGCTGCCGCGTGGGGCCACCGGCGAGATCGTGATCCGCGGGCCGAACGTGACGCTGGGTTACGAGAACAATCCGAAGGCCAACGGCGAGGCCTTCACCAACGGCTGGTTCCGCACGGGCGACCAGGGCACGCTGGACGCCGACGGCTATCTGTCGATCACCGGGCGCCTGAAGGAGATCATCAATCGCGGCGGCGAGAAGATTTCCCCGCGCGAGGTCGACGAGGTGCTGATGGATCACCCGGCGGTGGCGCAGGTGGTGACCTTCGCGATCCCGCACGACAAGCTGGGCGAGGACATCGGCGCGGCGGTGGTGCTCAAGGAAGGCCGGCAGGCCACCGAGCGCGAGCTGCGCGAATTCGTGCAGAGCCGGCTCGCCGACTTCAAGGTGCCCCGCAGGATCCTCCTGCTGGAGGAGATCCCGAAGGGCGCCACCGGCAAGCTGCAGCGCATCGGGCTGGCGGCCAAGCTCGGACTGGGTTAGCGGGAGGCCGATCACAGCGCTGCCTTGCAGCAGGCGCTGCAGGGCCAGACTGCGACCCGGGCGCAGGGCCCACGGCAGCGATTGCGCGTCGGCCCGCTAACTCGGCGTGCTCTGCGGCGGTCCCTGCAGCGTCCGCAAGTATGCGACCAGCGCGTCCACGCGCTGTTGCACGAACACCTCCGGATCGATCGCCAGCCCCTTGTAGAACTCCGCCGCCTTGCTGCTGTACTGCAGACCCCAGTAGGGCATCGCGCGGCCGCCATGGCCCTTGATCTGCTCGCGGCCGTCGATCAGGCGCCGCACGCGGTCGGCGGGGAAGACGCCGCCGTTGCGGCTCGCCAGCGTCGTCAGGTCAGGCACCCGCCGCTTGAGCGAAATGCCGACCTCGCCGTCGCCACGCCCGGCCGCACCGTGGCAGCTGGCGCAGTTGTTCTCGTACTCGAACCGGCCGAGATCCGAACGGGGTTGAGCCGACAGCGCCGCCGGCATGAGACAGATGACGAGAGCGCACAGGAACGCAGTGTGCATCGCGGCTCCACGGCAAGTACCGACTGGCCCACTCTAGGCGCCACGGCGCGCCGTGCGTTGACGCGCAGCAAGCTGCGCGCGGCCGGCGGATCGCGTCGGGTCCGCGCGGCTTGCGCAGCGCGCGATCAATCCGCACCCGGCCGCCTGGCCGGCGTGCGCTCCGGCGCCGACGCGCCGACGCTGCGGCTGGTGCTGCGCGACGAGCCGGCGGCCTCCGTTCAGCGCGGCAGAGTGGACGATCCCATCAGGAACTCGTCGACCGCACGCGCGCACTGGCGTCCCTCGCGGATCGCCCATACCACGAGCGACTGCCCGCGCCGCATGTCGCCGGCTGCGAACACCTTGTCGACGCTGGTCTTGTAGCAGCCCGCGCCCTCGGTGGTCGCGCGCACGTTGCCGCGGCCGTCCTTCTCGACGCCGAAACTCTCCAGCACGGCCGGCACCGGCGCCACGAATCCCATCGCAAACAGCACCAGGTCGGCAGGGACCTCGAACTCCGAGCCTTCGACCTCCACCATCTTCTGCTGACCCGTGACCGGGTCCTTCTTCCATTCCACGCGCGCCGCCGTGAGCGATCTGACGTTGCCCTGGCCATCATCGTTGAAGCGCTTGGTGGTGACAGCCCAGTCACGCTCCACGCCCTCTTCGTGGCTGGAGGAGGTGCGCAGCTTCACCGGCCAGTAGGGCCAGGTGAGCTCCTTGTTCTCGGTCGCCGGCGGCTGCGGCAGCAGTTCCCATTGCGTGACGCTGCGGGCGCCATGGCGATTGCTGGTACCGACGCAATCGGAGCCCGTGTCGCCGCCGCCGATCACGACCACGTGCTTGCCGGCGGCCATGATCTGCTCCGGCACCCGGTCGCCGGCGACCACCTTGTTCTGCTGCGGCAGGAACTCCATCGCAAAGTGCACGCCCTTCAGTTGCCGGCCCGGCACCGGCAGGTCGCGCGGCTGCTCGGCGCCGCCGGCGATGACGATCGCGTCGAAGTCCCTGAGCAGTTGCTGCGGGTCAACCGTTTCCTGCGCCCAGTTGGTCACGCCCGTCACGGGTCTGGCGCACACCAGGACACCGGTGCGGAACTTCACGCCCTCGGCCTGCATCTGCGCCACGCGCCGGTCGATGTGCGACTTCTCCATCTTGAAGTCGGGGATGCCGTAGCGCAGCAGGCCGCCAACGCGGTCGTTCTTCTCGAACACGGTCACCTCGTGGCCGGCGCGCGCCAGCTGCTGGGCGGCCGCAAGGCCCGCCGGACCGCTGCCCACCACCGCGACCGTCTTGCCGGTCTTCACCCGGGGCGGCTGCGGCACGACCCAGCCCTCTTCCCAGCCCTTGTCGATGATCTTGTGCTCGATCGACTTGATGCCGACCGGGTCGCTGTTGATGTTCAGCGTGCAGGCCGCCTCGCACGGCGCCGGGCAGACCCGGCCGGTGAACTCGGGGAAGTTGTTGGTCGAGTGCAGGACCTCGAGCGCGTTTTTCCAGTCCTGCCGGTACACGAGATCGTTGAAGTCGGGAATGACGTTGTTGACCGGGCAGCCGTTGTTGCAGAAGGGAATGCCGCAGTCCATGCAGCGCGCGCCCTGCACGCTGGCCTGCTCATCGGTCAGGTGGACGACGAACTCCTTCCAGTGCTTCTTGCGCGACTGCGGTGCCTCGGCTGCTTCCTCGAGCCGAGCGAATTCCAGAAAGCCGGTGACTTTGCCCATGTCGTTACCCGTCCGTCATTCCGCTGCCATCTTCTGCGGCACCGCGCGTGCCTCGGCCAGTTGCTTGAGTGCGCGCCGGTACTCGTTGGGAAACACCTTCACGAACCGGCCGCGCATGGCAGCCCAGTTGTCCAGGATCATGCGCGCGCGCAGGCTGCCGGTATGGCGGAAGTGCTTCTCCACCAGACCGCGCAGCAGCAACTCGTCGGTCTCGCCGAGGTGCCAGATCGCCTCGTCGACCTTTTCCTGCTGCTCCTGGCTCGGCAGCACCGGCTCGAGCGCAACCATAGCCGTGTTGCAGCGGCGGGCGAAGTCGCCGTGCTCGTCGAAGACGTAGGCAATGCCGCCCGACATGCCGGCGGCGAAGTTGCGGCCCGTATGTCCGAGCACCACCGCCGTGCCCTTGGTCATGTACTCGCAGCCATGGTCGCCCGTGCCCTCCACCACTGCAGTGGCGCCGGACAGGCGCACCGCGAACCGCTCGCCGGCCACGCCGTTGAAGAAGGCCTCGCCGGCGATGGCGCCGTAAAGCACGGTATTGCCGACGATGATGTTCTCGGTGCCGGCGCCACGGAAGTCGTTGGGGCAGCGCACGATGACGCGCCCGCCCGACAGGCCCTTGCCGGTGTAGTCGTTGGCGTCGCCCACGAGGTCCAGCGTGATGCCTGCGGCCAGGAAGGCACCGAAGCTCTGCCCCGCCGTGCCGTTGAGCTGGATGTGGATCGTGTCATCGGGCAGGCCGGCGTGGCCGTACTTGCGCGCAACCTCCGAGGACAGCATCGCGCCCACGGTGCGGTTGACGTTGCGGATCGGCGTGATGAACGACACAGGCTCGCCGCGCTCCAGCGCCGGCTTGCTCTGCTCGATCAGCTTGTGATCGAGCGCCTTGTCCAGGCCATGGTCCTGCGTCTCGGCATGGCGGCGCGACACCTCGGCCGGCATCGGCGGCCGGTAGAAGATGCGCGAGAAGTCCAGGCCCCTGGCCTTCCAATGATCGATGCCCTTGCGGGTATCGAGTAGGTCGCTGCGGCCGATCAGCTCCTCGAACTTGCGCAGGCCCAGTTGCGCCATCAGCTCGCGCACTTCCTCGGCGACGAAGAAGAAGTAATTGACAACGTGCTCGGGCTGGCCCTTGAAGCGCGCCCGCAGCACTGGGTCCTGCGTGGCCACGCCCACCGGGCAGGTGTTCAGATGGCACTTACGCATCATGATGCAACCTTCGACCACCAGCGGCGCGGTGGCGAAGCCGAACTCGTCGGCACCGAGCATCGCGCCGATGACCACATCCCGGCCGGTCTTCATCTGACCGTCGGCCTGCACTGCGATGCGGCCGCGCAGGCGATTGAGCACCAGTGTCTGCTGCGTCTCCGCCAGGCCCAGTTCCCAGGGCGTGCCGGCATGCTTGATCGAGGAGATCGGCGACGCACCGGTGCCGCCGTCGTGGCCGGCGATGACCACGTGGTCGGCCTTGGCCTTGGCGACCCCGGCCGCCACCGTGCCCACCCCTACCTCCGATACCAGCTTCACGCTGATGCTGGCGCGCGGATTGGCGTTCTTCAAATCATGGATGAGCTGCGCCAGATCCTCGATCGAGTAGATGTCGTGGTGCGGCGGGGGGCTGATGAGGCCCACCCCGGGCACCGAGAAGCGCAGCTTGGCGATGTACTCGCTGACCTTGTGGCCGGGCAACTGGCCGCCTTCGCCCGGCTTGGCGCCCTGCGCCATCTTGATCTGGATCTGGTCGGCGCTGACCAGGTATTCCGTAGTGACGCCGAACCGGCCGGAGGCCACCTGCTTGATCCTGCTGCGCAGCGAGTCGCCTTCCTGCAGCGCGATGTCGCTGGCGACCCGGTCCTTGCCCAGCACGCTGGCCAGCGTGTCGCCCTTCCTGATGGGGACGCCGCGCAACTCCTGCGCGTAGCGCCGCTCGTCCTCGCCGCCCTCGCCGGTGTTGCTCTTGCCGCCGATGCGGTTCATGGCGATCGCCAGCGTCGAGTGGGCCTCGGTGGAAATGGAGCCCAGCGACATCGCGCCGGTGGCAAAGCGCTTGACGATCTGCCTGGCGGGCTCGACCTCGTCCAGCGCAACCGCCTTCCTGGGTTCGACCTTGAATTCGAACAGCCCGCGCAGCGTCATGTGGCGCCGGCTCTGATCGTTGATGATCTGCGCGTATTCCTTGTAGGTCTGGTAGGAGTTGGCGCGGCTGGCGTGCTGCAGCTTGGCGATCGCGTCCGGCGTCCACATGTGCTCTTCGCCACGCACGCGCCAGGCATATTCGCCGCCGGCGTCAAGCATGGTGGCCAGCAGCGGGGCGTCGGAGAAGGCGGCCCGATGAGTGCGGATCGCCTCTTCCATGACCTCGAACAGGCCGATCCCGCCGACATTGCTCGCGGTGCCGCGGAAGTACTGGTCCACCAGCCCGCGTGCCAGACCCACCGCCTCGAAGATCTGGGCACCGCAGTAACTCATGTAGGTGCTGATGCCCATCTTCGACATGACCTTGTTCAGGCCCTTGCCGATCGCCTTGATGTAGTTCTTGGTGGCCTTGTCGCCATCGATGCCGCCCGGCTTGCCCTGGTACATCGCCGCCAGCGTTTCCATCGCCAGGTACGGATGGATCGCCTCGGCACCGTAGCCGGCCAGCAGCGCAAAGTGATGGACCTCGCGTGCCGAGCCGGTCTCCACCACAAGGCCGGTGGCGGTGCGCAGCCCCGCCGAGATCAGGTGCTGGTGCACCGCGCTGGTGGCCAGCAGCGCCGGGATCGCGACGTGCCCGGCATCGACCCGGCGGTCCGACAGCACCAATATGTTGTGGCCACCGCGCACCGCATCGACCGCCTGCGCGCACAGCGAGGCCAGGCGCGCCTCGACGCCCTCCTTGCCCCAGGCAAGCGGGTAGCAGATATCGATCTCGAAGCTCTTGAACTTGCCCGAGGCAAAACGCTCGATGTGGCGGATCTTGGCCATGTCCTCGAAGTCGAGCACGGGCTGGCTCACTTCCAGGCGCATGGGCGGGTTGATGTTGTTGATGTCGAGCAGGTTGGGCTTCGGGCCGACAAAGCTCACCAGCGACATGACGAGCTGCTCGCGGATCGGATCGATCGGCGGATTGGTCACCTGCGCGAACAGCTGCTTGAAGTAGCTGTACAGCGGCTTGTTGCGGTCCGACAGCACGGGCAGCGCGCTGTCGTTACCCATCGAGCCGGTGGCTTCCTCGCCGTCGCTGGCCATCGGCGTCATCAGAACCTTCAGGTCTTCCTGCGTGTAGCCGAAGGCCTGCTGCCGGTCCAGCAGCCCGACGTCGCCGCGCGCGACGGTCCCGGCCTCGGCCGCCGTGGACAGGTCGTCGAGGCGGATGCGGATCCGCTTGATCCACTCCTTGTACGGCTGGCTCTTGGCGAGTTGCTCCTTGAGCTCGCGGTCATCGATGATGCGGCCCTGCTCGGTGTCGATCAGAAACATCTTGCCGGGCTGCAGACGCCATTTCTTGACGATGCGGCTCTCGGCGATCGGCAGCACGCCGACTTCGGAGGCCATGACCACGAGGTCGTCGTCGGTCACGATGTAGCGCGCCGGCCGCAGCCCATTGCGGTCGAGCGTGGCGCCAATGCGCACGCCGTCTGTGAAGGCGATCGCCGCCGGGCCGTCCCAGGGCTCCATCATGGCCGCGTGGTACTCGTAGAAGGCGCGGCGGTTCTCGTCCATCAGCGTGTGCTGCTCCCACGCCTCCGGGATCATCATCATCACCGCATGGGACAGCGGATAACCCGCCATCGTCAGCAGCTCCAGGCAATTGTCGAAGCAGGCGGTGTCCGACTGTCCTTCGTAGATGAGCGGCCAGAGCTTGCCTAGATCTTCCTTGAGCACTGGCGAGGCCATCACGCCCTCGCGCGCGCGCATCCAGTTGAAGTTGCCCTTGACCGTGTTGATCTCGCCGTTGTGCGCGACCATCCGGTACGGGTGCGCCAGTTCCCAGGACGGGAAGGTGTTGGTCGAGAAGCGCTGGTGCACCAGCGCGATGGCGCTGATCAAACGCGGGTCGCGCAGGTCTTCGTAGTAGCGGCCGACTTGGTCAGCCAGCAGGAGTCCCTTGTAGACGATGGTGCGCGTCGACATCGACGGCACGAAGTACTCCTTGCCGTGCTGCAGCCGCAGCGCCTGGATCTTGTGGCTGGCGGCCTTGCGGATGATGTACAGCTTGCGCTCGAGCGCATCGGGGACCATCACGTCGGGGCCGCGGCCGATGAAGATCTGCCGGATCACGGGCTCGCGCTCGCGCACCAGCGGCGACATCGGCATTTCGCGGTCCACCGGCACGTCGCGCCACCCCAGAACCACCTGCCCCTCGGCGCGCACGGTGCGCTCGAGTTCCTGCTCGCAGGCCAGACGCGAGGCATGCTCGCGCGGCAGGAAGATCATGCCGACTCCGTATTCGCCCTGGGGCGGCAGCATCACGCCCTGGCGGGAGAGCTCTTCCCGGAAATACGCATCCGGGATCTGAATCAGGATGCCGGCGCCATCGCCGCACAGCGGGTCCGCACCGACCGCCCCCCGGTGATCGAGGTTATGCAGGATCAGCAGCGCCTGCTGGACCAGCGCATGGCTCGCCTTGCCCTTGATGTGCGCCACGAAACCCACCCCGCAGGCGTCGTGCTCGGCCGTCGGGCGATAAAGCCCGCGTTGTTCAGCGTCTTCGAGCGGCAACTGGGTCATCGTGGTGGCTCCAGAACAAACGACCCCTCTTTGCGGGGTCACCGTCGAATCTACTGCGGCGCAACAGCAGCGGCAACAAGAAAAATTGGGGTCTGACCCCAATTTTTCTACAACCGATGATTGCAAGAATTAATTGGGGACAGGTTGCTTTCTGGGGCGCCCGGGGTGGATTGGTGCGGCGCGGCGGGAGGTCGTCGCCAGGGATGCACAAAATTCATCCGAACCCAGGGCCCAGCTGCGGTGCAGCGTACTTCGGATCGCGTGCACAGTTGTTTCCGCGAGTTCGGTCTCGAACAGGCGCTGATAGGCGGCCTGACGCTCGAACGGGGTGTTGCCCAGAGCCCACACGAGCGGGTGTTCGGTGATGAGCGGGTCGACCCGCAGGCCGGCGTGATGACCCATGCTCGACCAACGGTACTCGACAGGCTTTCCCACGAGACCCGCCCTCACCGGGTTGAGTTCAATGTAGCGAGAGCAGGCCAGAAGATAGCGCTCACTCTCGACAATGGAGCTGCGAAACCGGCCTTCGAACAACGCACCCGTGCGGCCATGTCGGCGATTGAACCAGGCGACGTAGCGCCGTCCGAGCGCCTGCATCAAGCCGCTCAGGCCCGCGCGGCTTGCCGGGGTGAGCAATAGGTGCACGTGATTGGGCATCAGCACGTAGGCGTGTAGGGCCACCTCGTACAACGGAAGGAGTTCGCCCAGTTCGCCAAGGAACCGCTCGCAGTCCGCCGCATCGGCAAAGATCGCCTGCCGATTGTTGCCGCGCTGAATTACATGGTGCGGATAGCCGGACGCCGCCAGCCGAGGTAGTCGAGCCATCGCCAGGAAAGTTGGGGGCGGAAAAATTGGGGTCAGACCCCGATCTTCTTGCCGTTCTCAGGTTTCGCCGACGGCAAACAGGCGCTGGTGTTCCTTCATGGCGTATCGATCGGTCATCCCGGCCACATAGTCGGCAATCGCGCGCGGACGATCGCGCTCGGCGCGAGCCTGGTGATCCTGCGGGAGCAGGCGCGGCTCATCCATGAAAGCGTTGAACAGATCCGTGACCACGCGACGCGCTTTGGCGGACATCCGCATCACCTGGTAGTGCCGATACAGGTTGCGCAGGAGAAAGCGCTTGAGCTCATCGGCCTCGGCACGCACGGCGGGCGAAAAACCCAGCAGGGGCAGCGCATTGCGTACATCGTCGATACTGCGCGGTGCTGCCGCGGCGATCCGGTGGCCCGACTCGGCCACCAGGTCGACGACCAGCGTGTTGATCATCCGCCGCACGGTCTCGTGCACCAGGCGACGCCCGGGCAGCTCGGGATGATCGTTGCGCACGGTGTGGGCGTGGCGCGCCACCAGCGGCACCTCGAGTAGTTGCGTCAGCGTAATCAGCCCGGAGCGCACGCCATCGTCGATATCGTGGTTGTTGTACGCGATCTCATCGGCGAGATTGGCGAGCTGGGCCTCCAGCGACGGCTGCTGCTTGAGCAGGAATCGCTCGCCCACGTCGCCGAGCAGGCGCGCGTTCTCGACCGAGCAGTGCTTGAGGATGCCCTCGCGCGTCTCGAAGCACAGATTCAGGCCGTCGAATCCGGCGTAGCGCTCCTCGAGCTCGTCGACCACCCGCAGCGATTGCAGGTTGTGTTCGAAGCCGCCGTACGGCTGCATGCATTCGTGCAGAGCGTCCTGGCCAGCGTGGCCGAAGGGCGTGTGTCCGAGGTCGTGTGCCAGCGAGATCGCCTCGACGAGGTCCTCGTTCAGGCGCAGGTTGCGTGCTACCGAGCGTGCGATCTGTGCCACTTCGAGCGAGTGGGTGAGTCGAGTGCGAAACAGGTCGCCCTCGTGGTTGACGAAGACCTGGGTCTTGTATTCGAGCCGGCGAAACGCCGTCGAGTGGATGATGCGGTCGCGGTCGCGCTGGAACGCCGAGCGGGTGGCAGCCTCTGGCTCGGCCAGGCGCCGGCCGCGCGAAGCGCCCGAGCGCGCCGCGTACGGTGCCAGCCAGTCGTCGAGAGCGTCACGCGTCACCGGTAGCCCCCGGCGCGCAGCGTCTGCTCGACCAGCAGCGGAGCAACGCGCCGCTGCACCGCGCGGCCGATACGCTCGAGCACGATGAAGCGGACTTCACCAGCCTCGGCCTTCTTGTCGCCGGCCATGGCAGCGAACGCATCGCGCAGGCTCAGGCCCTCGATGCGCACTGGCAGCCCGGCGGCAGCGACGGCGGCCTCGATCCGCGCGACCTCGTCCCGCGAGATGAGCCCGAGCCGCTGCGACAGGTCGGCAGCCAGCGCGAGACCGCAGCCGACCGCCTCGCCGTGCAACCAGTGGCCGTAACCGGTCAATGCCTCGATCGCATGGCCGAAAGTGTGGCCGAGGTTGAGCAGCGCACGATCGCCGCTCTCGCGTTCGTCGCGCGCGACTATCTCTGCCTTGATCTGACACGAGCGCGCGATCGCGGCGGTCAGCGCGGTCGCTTCGCAGCTGCGCAAGGCAGGCAACGCGGCCATGGTCGTCTCGAAGTAGAGCGCATCGGCGAGCAGGCCATGCTTGAGAATCTCGGCCAGTCCCGCCGACAACTCGCGTGGCGGCAACCTGCGCAGCGTCTCGGTGTCGCTGACCACCAGGCAGGGCTGGTGGAAGGCGCCGATCAGGTTCTTGCCGCGCGGGTGGTTGACGCCGGTCTTGCCGCCGACCGACGAGTCGACCTGTGAAAGCAGCGTGGTGGGCACCTGGACCACGCGGATGCCACGCATGTAGACAGCTGCCGCGAAGCCGGCCGTGTCGCCGACCACGCCGCCGCCGAGCGCGACCACGACGGACTTGCGATCCGCCCCCTGCGCCACCAGCGCGTCGAGGATCGATTGAACCGCGGCCAGCGTCTTGTGCACCTCGCCGTCCGGCAGCACGTGAACCGCGATCGGCGCCAGCGCCGAGAGGGCAGGCAGCAGCGCATCGACGAACAGCGGGGCCACCGTCGAGTTGGTGACCACCAGCACTCGCGTGGGCCGCAGCGGCGCGAGCCACTCCGGCAGGCGCACCAGCAGTCCCGGACCGATCAGGATGTCGTAGGGCTGGCCGAGCGCGACGTGAATCCGCTGCATGCGGCCATTGTATGGACTCAGCCAGCGAGGCCCATTGCCTGCCGCACCGCTGGATGCTCGGCGATTCGCTTCACGAGCCGCCGGGGGTTGGCGGCCCCCGATTGGAAAGTCAGGTGCGCGGTGGCCTCGTACAGCGCCTGTCTCTCGCGCAGCAGCTGCTCCAGCCGGGCCCGCCGCAGGTCGAGGCCTTGCAGCAGGGGACGCGAGCGGTCGTTGGCGGTGCGGCGGGCGAGTTCGTCGATTGTCGACCGCAGGTACACGACCAGCCCCCGGCTGCGGAGCCGCTCGCGGTTCTCAGGAGCAAGCACCGCGCCGCCGCCGGTGGCAAGGACGACGCCTTGCTTGCGTGAAAACTCGTCGAGCAGTTGCGCCTCTCGCTTACGAAACCCGGACTCGCCTTCGAGCTCGAAGATCGTAGCCACCGGCACTCCGCTGCGATCTTCGATTTCGCGGTCGAGGTCCACAAACGGCCAGGCGGCATGCCTGGCCAACGCTCGCCCCACGGTGGACTTGCCAGAGCCCGGCATGCCGATCAAGAAGAGGGGCATGCCGCCACGCGGGGCGAGAATCGTTCAGGGCGAGGAGCAGCTCAGGGTGGTACCGAAAGGACTGTCGGCGAACGCGGGACGGCTCTGCACATTGTTCAGCTCCGCCGTCGAAACCAGGAGCGGATACTGCTTCGTGGAGGCACGCCCTTCGCTACCGCCCACAACCGCACGGACGGAGAGGTCCAGATCCAGCCAGAGGCCAAACTGTTTCGGGTAGGTGATCTCAACGATAGCCTGCCCGCGCGAGTCCGTCCTGTCATTCCCATTCAGAAAGTAGACGTTTACCGGTCGGCGCGGCTCCAGTAGCTTCGTGCCGTTGACGTCCTCGCCGGGGTCCAGTACGTCATTACGGTTCACGTCTTCATTGGCGCAGATGACCGGGCTGCCGGGACCGTACACCCAGCTCTGCGCTCCCTGCACAAGCCTGCCCCTGTAGTAACGAGGGTGCTCGAGCGACTCGACGCTTACGCGCGCGTTGGACACGGGTCCACCGCCAACCGACGCGACCTGGACCACGAATTGAAAGCGGTACGTGAGGTCGTCGGGGACAATGATCACACCCGAGGGAGCGACCACGACCGAAACTGCCGAGGCACGCACCGTCAAGGCGCCCCCGCTTTCCGTACCAAGGCAGCCAGCCCGCGGATTTGAAGGCGTAGCGGTTCCCCCCGCAACCGTGGCGCAGAGGATCACCTGATCCTGAGCCGTACTGGCTGGGCCGGGAATGAAATCAGTGGTCGCCGTACCGGTTCCGTCTGTCAGTACGACTTGGGTCGTTCCCAGGGCACCGAATTGCCCTCCCGCCGCAATGCGGAACGTCACCTGCGCGTTCTGCACGGGCACCCCTTGGTCGCCGAACACGCGCACCACTAGCGCTGACCGGTTCGCGTTGCCCGAAAGATTGGCGTCAACAACGCCGGGCGCGACCTGGAAAGTGAACGTCAGCGGCGTGGTCGAGGGATCAGGGAGGATGCCTGTGCCGACTTGTATTGTCGGAGGAGACAGAGGGGAAGCGCCGGCGGCTGTAGCCGTAATGACATCACTGCCGGCCTTGGTTGCCGTGTAAGTGAGCTCATACTGGCCACTAGCGTTGGTTGTCGCGCTGATGGGGGTGAAGTTGTTCAGCGAGGACGACAGCGTAATCCCCTGGTCCGGCATCGGCGAGTCGCTGGCGTCGCGCAGGAGGAAGTTGACCTTGGCGGTGCCTCCCGCCGTGACCTGTGAAGTGCCGATCGTGTAGGTGAGTTGCGCGCCAGTCACTGTGAACTTGGCACTGCTGCTCACTGCGCCGGACGCAACGCGCACGGTGACCACGCGATTGGTCCTGTCCAACAGCGTGACATCCGCCGTAGCCGCGCCCTGGGCATTGGTCGGGCCCGAACCCGGGCTGATGGAGCTACCCGGGTCGACGGTAAAGGTGAGCGGTACCCCAGACACCGCTTGGCCGTTGCTGTTAACGGCATTGGCGGTCACCTTGACCGGGGGATCGCCCGCGTTCTTGACGATGACTCTGTCGAGGCTGAGGGTAATGGAAGCGATCGTCGGGGTTGCCGGGTTCGGGTTCGTCGGCGATGGGCCGGGCGCACTGCCGCCGCAACTGGAAATGAGGAATCCGCTGGCAGCAGCAGCAGCCACCGAGGCAAGCTTCGTCCAAGAAGACATCGCAAACACTCCACTCCGGCAGCCTTAACGGACAGCTGCGACTTGGTTAGACACAACTCGCGGCGTAATG
This sequence comes from Burkholderiales bacterium, assembly GCA_020248865.1. GTDB lineage: Bacteria > Pseudomonadota > Gammaproteobacteria > Burkholderiales > Burkholderiaceae_F > JALHMQ01. The sequence goes on from JADCGS010000013.1 coordinate 79,278, forward strand.
AAGATCATCAACTCGGTTCGATCATTAACGCGGAAACGGTTGCGAAACAGCGCACCCACGTACGGTACATCGCCGAGCACCGGAACCTTGGTGACCGTGTTGCGCTCGATCTGCTCGTAGATACCGCCGAGCACGACCGTACCGCCATTTTCCACGAGGACCTGTGTTTGCACGTTCTTCGTGTCGATTGCGGGACCGGAGGCCGTGTCCTGACCGCGGCTGTCTTTGTTGACGCGTACGTCGAGAAAGATGGCGCCCTCGGGGGTGATTTGCGGGGTGACTTCCAGCTTCAGCGTCGCCTTGCGGAACTGAATGCTGGTTGCTCCGCTGGAGGTGGCTTGCTGATAGGGGATTTCGGTGCCCTGCTCGATGCTTGCCTTGACCTTGTCGGCCGTCACTAGGCGCGGGCTGGAGACGATCTTGCCGCGCCCCTCGACTTCCAGAGCAGTCAACTCCAGCGCCAGTAGTCGGCTCAGACTGGAATTGAACAGCGTGAGCGCGACGCCCGCTGGCGAGAAACCATTGACGTTGGCGCCCGGCAGATTGACGAAGCTCGCGTTGGTCGAAATGCCCGGCGCACCCACACCATTTTGTGAGCCGCCACCGCCCGCGCCCTGGCCGATTGTGACAGTCGAGCCGCCCGGACTCGTCGACGTTGTTGTACCGCCGACTCCATTGAGCGAGCCAAACGCATTGGACCCAACGATCTCACGCGGGAACCCGGTGCTGCCACCCAGACGAACCCCGAGACTACGGCTGAACCGGTCGTCGGCTTCGACGATGCGCGCTTCGATCAAGACCTGCGGCACCGCCACATCGATTCGCTGCAACAGGCGACGCACTTCCTCCAGTCGAGAGGCCGTGTCCTGCACGAACAACTGATTGGTACGCGGATCGACCACCACACTGCCACGCTTGGACAACAAGCGCTGCCTTTCGTCGGCCAGCAGCTTACGCACGTCCTCGGCCTTCTGATAGTTGACGACGAAGGTCTCGGTCCTCAGGGGCTCGAGGTCCTGAATCTGGTTGCGCGCCTCTAGTTCCAGCTTCTCCTTGGTAGCCAGTTCCTCACGCGGGGCAACGATCAAGACGTTGCCGTTCTTGCGCATGTCAAGACCCTTGCTCTGCAGAATGATGTCGAGCGCCTGGTCCCAGGGAACATCCTTCAGGCGCAGCGTGATCGAGCCAGAGACGGAATCGCTGGTGATGATGTTCAGGTTCGTAAAGTCGGCGATGACCTGCAGCAGCGACCGAACATCCACACTTTGGAAATTCAGCGAAAGGCGCTCCCCCTGGTAGCCCTGACGCGTACCCTGAAACAGGCGCGTCGGGTCCTCGCGTACCGGCTTGACCTCGACGACGAAACGCGTGTCGCTCTGAAAGGCGTTCTTCTCCCACAGGCCGCGTGGTTCAATCACCATGCGAACGTTTCCGCCCTGCTGCACCGTATTGATCAACGCGACAGGCGTACCGAAGTCGGTCACGTCGAGGCGGCGGCGTAGTGACTCGGGCAGTGCCGTATTGAGAAACTCTACAATCACTTGATTGCCCTGCTGACGAATGTCAACGCTTGTATTCGGATCCGCCAGGTCCACAACGACGCGCCCTTCGCCCTCGGCACCGCGGCGGAAATCGATGGCGCGCAGGGTGCGCGGCGGCTCCACGGCCTCCGCGCGTAGCGGTGCCGACGGGCTAGCCGCCGCCTCGGGGCGGAACGTGGTGGTGTCTGCGACCGCTGAGCCCAGAGCAACCGTGATCGTGCTGCCGGAGACGCTCACGGCGTGCGTCACCGGTCGCCGCAGGTTCAGCACCAGACGCGAACGGCCCTGCGCCTGCACCACGTTGACTGAACGCAGGTCGCCCTGATTGAGTTCTACCTGGTTTCGTCCCAGGTTGTTGACCGTCTGTGGCAGATCAATGGCAATACGGGCCGGGTTGTTCACCGAGAAACTGGGGGGGATGCCGGAGACGGCGGATCTCATTTGGACCGTCAGCACGACGCTGGCCCCGGTCTGCGCGGCCTCGACGCGCTCGATGCTGTTCTCGGCGGAGGCGGAGGCTTGATTCGAGGCCGGCGCCTGCGCGCTGGCCGAACTCATCGCTAACCACAAGGTCCCAAACACCACCGTGCGGGCGGTTAGCAAGGTCCGGTACAGCATGCGGGGCTTCATCGCCTTCTCCCTTGTTGCGCCGACGCTGGGCCTTCCTGCAGCTCCAGCTTGGCGGGCCGCTCGATCCACTCGCCAGCAGCGTCCTGAACGATTTCCTTCAGCTGCACCTCTGACTCGGTGATCCGAGTCACGAGGCCAAAATTCTGGCCCACGTAGTTGCCCACGCGGACCATGTGTGTGCCGCCGCTGGTTTCAACTAGAGCCACATTAGTTCCAGCCTGGTTCAGCATGCCCACCATGCGAATCTGGTCAAGCGAAAAGCCTTCGAGGACTTCGCGCCGGCGATCCAGGTCTGGCTTGATTGCCGAAGCCGAGGCGCGCGACTGCTGCTGACGGGCCACCGCGATCGTGATCTTCTGGCTGTCGAACGGGTCCAGCAGGCTGCGAGACTCATAGACCTGCGGCGCAAACTGCTTCGGCTCGGGCACCGGCGGCGCATTGGGCTTCATCGCCTGGCGTGTCTCGGACATCCATTGCTGGACCTCAGACTGACCGCCCCAGCCGCAGCCGACCAGCAACAGCGGCGCGACCAGTGTCAGAAAATACAGTGGCCTGGTCATGGGCGTCATTTCTTGGGTGCGGCCTTGGCGGCAGCCGCCTTGCGCTGGGCGGCCACCTCCTCTTCGTCGAGATAGCGGAACGTCTTCGCAGTCGCATCAAGCGTCAGCGCGCCATCCTTGCCCTGCTGCAAGTTAAGGTTATTGAGCGTGACGATGCGCGGGAGATTAGCGATATCGCCGGCAAATGAACCCAAATCGTGATACCGACCGGAAATCTTCACCGAAATGGGAAGCTCCGCGTAGTAGTCCTTGACGACGGTAGAGCCAGGACGAAACAGCTCGAACTGCAAGCCGCGACCAATCCCGGCTTGATTGATGTCCGACAGCAGGGCGTCCATCTCCGCCTTACTCGGCAACTGCTTCTCGAGCGTCAGAACAAACTGGTTGACCTGTTCCTTCTGCCGACGCAATTCCTCCAGATTGACGGCCTGCTGCACCTTGCTCCGGAACTGCTCCTTGAGCGAAACCTCCTCGGCACGCAGCCGTTCGATCTCTTCGACCTGCGCTTTCCAAACAACAAACCAGCCGACCGCCGCACAGCCAGCAATGATCACCAGCCAAAGGGCCACGCGCGGCACGAGCGGCCAGGAACCGACGTTTTCCAGCGTAAGTCCCTGGAACTGGGCGGCAAGATCGCGGGGGTTCATCGCCATGGTCTACTTCTTGGCCGCCGCAGCAGACGAGGACCCACCTGCCGGAGCGCTCGCGGGCGCATTGGTTCGATTGACCACCACTTGGGCACGTACCGGCGTCGGCTTCATGTAGAAATTCAGCACGAACTCGAACAGCCGCCGGTTGGCCGACTGCTGCTGGGCCTGATTGCCGCCCGCCACCCGAATCTCGATGAGTTCGGGCCGGTCGAGGAAACGCGAATTGTTTTGCAAGTTGCGCAAGTACTCTGAGACACGCTCATTGGAGGCGGCAAAACCAGTCACGTTGACCTTCAAACCCTCCTGCTTGATGGTGCGCAGGTAGATGCCCTCCGGCGTCTGTCGGGCAAGCTCGTCGAGCAGGTAAACGGGCTGGTTGCGATCGGCCTGCAAGTCTTCCACCGCGCGCTGCCGTGCCCGTAGTGCATCGATCTCGTTGCGAAGGTTAGCGATCTCCTTGATTTGTGCGTCAAGCTTCCGGTTCTCGGCAGCTACCAATTCATTGCGCTCCTGCTGGCCACCGATCAGTCCCTGCAGAACACTCCAGACCAGAAAAACCAGAACCCCGCCGGCCACCGCCGACAGGCCGGTCAGGAACCAGAACATCTTCTTCTGCCGCTCGCGCCTTGCCTCGCGATGCGGCATGAGATTGATGCGGACGCTCACTTGTCGAATCTCCGCATCGCAAGACCACAGGGGGTGAGCAGTGCCGGGGCATCCAAGCGCAGTTGCTTGTCGCGCACGCCGTTTGCGATTTCCATGCCCTTGAAAGGCGAAATCACCGAGGTGGGGACCTGAGCTCGTTCCATCAGCGCCTCCGGCAGCCCGGCCAGTACCGCGGAGCCTCCGCACAACATGATCTGGTCGACCCGCGTGTACGGTGTCGATGTGAAGAAGAACTGCAGCGCACGCGTGATTTCGGTCGTCGCGGCGTCGATGAACGGACGAAGCACCTCGTTCTCATAGTTGGCCGGCAAATCGCCGCTGCGCTTCTTCAGTTCGGCCTCCTCCGCGGGAATGCCGTAGGTACGTGCGATATCACCGGTGAGTTGCTGACCTCCGAAAGGCTGTTCTCGCTCGTAGATCGCCTCCCCATCGTGCATCACCGTGACGCTAGTCGTATTAGCGCCCAAGTAGAACACAGCAATGACGAGCCCCTCGCCGCCGTTCGGCAGTTGCTCGATGAGCCGTTCCAGAGCCGCACGCATGGCATACGATTCAACGTCGACCACCACCGGCCTCAGGCCGGCGGCCTGCGCCACGGCCATGCGGTCCTCGACTTTCTCCTTGCGCGAAGCGGCGATCAGAACCTCAACATCATCCGGCGCATTGGGAATCGGACCAAGCACCTGAAAATCGAGGCTCACTTCGTCCAGCGCAAATGGGATGTACTGATTGGCCTCACTCTCGACCTGCATCTCGAGTTCTTCCTCGCGCAGGTTCGCGGGTAGCGCAATACGCTTGGTAATGACGGCTGAGGCCGGAAGGGCCAGAGAAACGTTCTTGATCCGGCAGCCCGCGCGCCGCAACGCGCGCTTGACCGCCTCCGCGACCACCTCGATCTTGTCGATGTTGCCATCCACGACTGCGCCACGCGGCAACGGCTCAATGGCGTAGCGCTCAAGGCGAACGACGCCGCCTGCGCCCTGGGAGAGCTCAACGAGCTTGACACTCGACGAGCCGATGTCAAGACCGATCAACGGCGGTGTCTTCGACGAAAAGGGCAAATCGAAAGGCAAGAACGACTCCGAAAAAGGTGACCCGACAATACGTCAGGAGCCACCAAGGCGAGTTTGCGGCGGAGATCACCTAATCCGCGGCCGGCCGGCCAACTGTGTCCAGGACCGCCAGACCAACCGCTTTTTCCTTTTGTTTCCTGTGGTTACCGCAGTCTTCTTGGATGGAACTTCAAATGCTATCAACAGAACCGAAGCGCGCACAAGCCCAATAATCCGACGAGCACGGCCGGATTTCCCGGGTACCCATGACTTTTGTCGACATTAATCGGGCACGTGGCCTGGCAATGATCCCGTTTGAGCGCAATCCGCGCCGACGACGGACCCACTCACGGAACACAACCAGAACGACGAGAGCGTACGGTTCGCCTTGGCGCGCTTCCTATAATCCGAAAGTGCTCCCGCACCAGCGCGGCGTTCGATTGAGCGTCGCCGTAATCGAGCAACGCGCTCATCATCGCCCATCGTGCAAGCAAACAACCCATCAGAGCACAGCCGCGGCGCGCCCCGCCGGCCAGCAATCGGCTGGCGGCGCATGGCGCTGCACCTGGCGGTGCTCGGGGCGGGCGCGGTCGTCAGCGGTCTGCTGCTGGCCGCCTTCATTCTTGCGGTGGCGTACTCCAATCTGCCGCCGATCGACAGCATCGCCGACTACAAGCCGAAAATCCCGTTGCGGGTGTGGACCGCCGACGGTCAGTTGATCGGCGAGTTTGGCGAGGAGCGGCGCGACTACATCAAGATCGGCGAGGTCGCGCCGGTCGTCAAGCAGGCGATCCTGGCGGCCGAGGACGACCGCTTCTACGAACACCGCGGCGTCGACTATGCGGGCCTGGCGCGCGCCGTGCTCGCCAACTTCGCCACCGGCCGGCGCGGCCAGGGCGGCAGCACGATCACCATGCAGATTGCGCGCACCTTCTACCTGCCGACGGAGAAGCTGTACACGCGCAAGATCTACGAGATCGCGCTGGCCTTCAAGATCGAGGCCGAGTTGTCCAAGGATCGCATCCTCGAGATCTACGTCAACCAGATCTTCCTCGGCCACCGCGCCTACGGCTTCGGCGCCGCGGCGCAGACTTACTTCGGCAAGCGCCTGAACGATCTGTCGGCCGGGCAAGTGGCGATCCTGGCGGGCATCCCGGTGGCGCCGAGCGCCTACAACCCGCGCACCAATCCCAAGCGCGCCAAGGCCCGGCAGACCTATGTGCTCGGACGCATGCTGCAACTGGGCTATATCGACAAGACCACTCACGACAAGGCGGTGGCCGAGCCGATCGTCGTGCGCGGCGGCCCCGCGCCGCTGGTGGCGGATGACACGAACTCATCCGCCCGCCCGCGCCTGCATGCCGAGTTCGCCGCCGAACTGGCGCGCCAGCTGATGTTCGAGATCTTTCGGGAGGAAACCTACAGCCGCGGCATCAACGTCTACACGACGCTGGTGAGCAGCGACCAGCAGGCTGCCTACGAGGCCCTGCGCGCGCAGGTACTCGACTACGATCGCCGCTACGGCTACCGCGGACCCGAGGCCTTTGTGCAGCTGCTTGGCGACCCCGTCGGGCGCGAGCAGCAGATCGAGGACGCGCTGATCGAGGCGATCGACAGCCCGGGGCTGTTGCCGGCCGTGGTGCTGGAAGCGTCGCCGAAGGCCGTCAAGGTAGTGCTCGCCGGCGGCGAGGTGGCGACCGTGAGCGGCGAAGGCCTCCGCTTCGCCGCACGCGCGCTGGATCCTAAGGCGCAGCCGACGCGCCGTATCGTCCCGGGCGCGCTGGTGCGCGTCACGCCGCTCAGGGCAAGCCGCTCTCCGGCGCTGGAGATCGTGCAGCTACCCCAGGTGGAGGCCGCGTTCGTCGCGGCCGACGCCGGCGACGGCGCGGTCCGCGCGCTGGTCGGCGGCTTTGACTTCAACCTCAACAAGTTCAACCATGTGACCCAAGCCTGGCGCCAGCCGGGATCGAGCTTCAAGCCCTTCATCTACTCGGCCGCGCTCGAGAAGGGATTCATGCCCAGCACGCTCATCAACGACGCGCCGCTGGCCGTGGATCCGGCGCTGACCGGCGGGCAGCTGTGGGAGCCGAAGAACTACGACGGCAAGTTCGAGGGTCCGATGCGCCTGCGCCAGGGACTGGCCAAGTCGAAGAACCTGGTGTCGATCCGCGTGCTGCAGTCGATCACGCCGCGGTTCGCGCAGGAGCATATCCAGCGCTTCGGCTTTCCGGCCGAGCGTCACCCGCCTTACCTCACGATGGCGCTGGGCGCAGGCTCGGTCACGCCGTGGCAGATGCTGGCCGGTTATGGTGTGATTGCCAGCGGCGGCTACCGCGTGCAGCCGTACCTGATCGCCCGTGTGACCGATGCGCAGGGCCGCAGTCTCATGGAGGCGCAGCCGGTGGTCGCCGGTGACGAGTCGCAGCGCGTTCTATCGGCCCGCAACGCATTTCTGATGGACAGCCTGTTGCGCGACGTCACACGCTTCGGCACCGCGGTGCGCGCGCAGTCACTCAAACGCAGTGACCTCGCGGGCAAAACCGGCACCACCAACGACTCGCACGACGCGTGGTTTGCCGGCTACGGCGGCGGACTCGTCGCCGTCGGCTGGATGGGCTTCGACCAGCCACGGCCGCTGGGCGAGCGCGAAACCGGCGGCGGCCTGGCGCTGCCGATCTGGATCAACTACATGGCCGCCGCCCTGAAAAACCGCGAAGAGGTCGCGCCAGCCATGCCGGAGGGCGTGGTGGCCCTCAATGGGGAGCTTTATTACGCGGAGTTCCCGCCCGGCGCCGCCGTCGCCAGCCTGGGCCTGGAGGACGGCCTCGCGCCCGAAGAGCAGAAAAAGACGGACAAAGTGCGGGACCAGATCTTCTAGGGCAGCGCAGGGGGTCGGTGCGCGACAGACTGACCGCGGATGCGAATCTGCAATCCCTGATGCCGACCCCGCCCGGCATCAGCCGAGCAGCGCCGGCTGCCCGCCCTGTTGCGACAAGATGCGCGACAGCGTGGCCAAGAGCTCGCCATCGTCGCGCGTATCGCGCCACTGGCCGGCACGCTCCGCAAAGTGGAACCCTCCGCTTCTCGCCGCGACCCAGATCTGGCGCATCGGCGCCTGGCTGTTGATCACGACCTTGCTGCCATCGGCGAGCTCGAGAGTCAGAACGTTGGCACTGCGTTCGATCTCGATGTCCACGGCCCCGCTGTCGCTCACGGCCGCCACCGCCGCCTCGATCGCGTCGAGCGTGGCGGTTGCGCGGGCTTCGAACTCGCTGTCGGTCATGGCTGGGTCCGGCAAGGTGGACATGAAGAGCGGCGGGCAGGTCGGTAGACTGTTCGCATGCAGCGACGAGTTGTCATTCTAGGGGCCAGCGTGGCTCTACTCATGACGGCCTGCGGCCAGAAAGGGCCGCTTCACGTGCCGGGCATTCCGCGCAACGCCCCCTGGCCCTACCCGGACCCGCCCCGGCGCCCGCCCCCCGCGCCGCGGCCCGGCGACGTGCCCGCCACTTCCGACCCCGCCCCTTGACCTTCGCCACGGCCACCGCCGCCCTGCCCGCCACCTTGCCCCCCGCCGCGTTCGCCCTGCGCGATGGCGCGCTGCATTGTGAGGACGTGCCGCTGTCGCGGATCGCCGAGCGTTTCGGCACGCCGACCTACGTGTACTCCAAGGCGTCGATCCTTGCCGCCTATGCCGGCTATGCCGAGGCGCTGGCCGGCCAGCCGGCGCTGGTCTGCTATGCGATGAAGGCCAATCCGAACCTGGCCATCGTCAACCTCCTGGCGCGGCAGGGCAGCGGTTTCGACATCGTCTCCGGCGGCGAGCTGCAGCGCGTGCTCGCCGCCGGCGGCGACCCGGCCAAGGTCGTCTTCTCCGGCGTGGGCAAGACCGAGGCGGAGATCGAGGCGGCGCTGGCGGCCGGGATCCTCTGTTTCAACCTCGAATCGATTGCGGAGCTCGAGGTCGTCGAACGCGTGGCCGCTCGCATGGGGCGACGCGCGCCGGTGTCGGTGCGGACCAACCCCGATGTCGATCCGAAGACCCATCCGTACATCACGACGGGGCTGAAGAGCAACAAGTTCGGCGTCGCCTATGCCGACACGCTGGCGCTGTATCAACGCGCAGCCGCCTCGGCACACCTCGAGGTGGTGGGGATCGACTGCCACATCGGCTCGCAGATCACTGAAGTGCAGCCGTACGTCGATGCTGCCGACCGCGTGCTCGACCTGGTCGAGGCGCTGGAGCACGAGGGAATCCGACTGCGCCACGTGGACTTCGGCGGAGGCTTGGGGATCGCGTATCGCGACGAAACGCCGCCGGCGCCGGGCGATCTGATCCGCGCACTGCGCGAGCGCATGCAGGCGCGCGGCCACGGCGGCAAGACCCTGATGGTGGAGCCCGGTCGCTCGATCGTCGGACCGGCCGGCGCGCTGCTGACCCGGGTCATCCTGCTCAAGCATGGCGAGACCAGGAACTTCGCCGTCGTCGATGCAGCGATGAACGATCTGATGCGGCCGGCGCTTTACCAGGCCTGGATGCAGGTGCTGCCGGTGCAAACAGGCAACGGGGTGGCGGCGCGCTACGACGTCGTCGGCCCGGTGTGCGAGTCGGGCGACTGGCTGGCGCGCGAGCGCGACCTGGCGATTGCCGCCGGCGACCTGCTCGTCTTCACCGCGGCCGGCGCCTACGGCATGAGTATGGCCAGCAACTACAACACGCGCGGCCGTGCGGCCGAGGTGATGGTCGACGGCAGCCTCGTCTACGAGGTGCGGCGGCGCGAGACGGTCGAAGAATTGATGGCCGCCGAGTCCCTGCTGCCCTGACCGTCGGCCGTCCCGAGCGGCCGTTCCGATCAGCTGCCTTTGCGCTCCGGCGCCAGCCAGCGCCACAGGCGGAAGCCGAGCAGCAAGCCGATCGCGGTGGCGTAGACCGATACTGCTGCATAGTCGTTCTTGCCGGCCTTGTGCCAGCCGTAGTGCAGGATCGCCAGCAGCGCAACCAGGTACACGAGCCGGTGCAGCCGCTGCCAGGCGCGCCCGCCCAGCCGTCGCACCATCGCATTGCTGGAGGTCAGGGCGAGCGGCAGCAGCAGCACGAAGGCGGCCACGCCGGCCGTGATGTAGGGACGCTTGACCACCTCCGTCCACAGGACCGCCCAGTCGAACCGGTGGTCGATGCCGGCGAAGGCCAGCAGGTGCAGCGTGGCGTAGGCGAAGGTCGTCAGCCCGAGCATGCGGCGCAGGCGCAGCAGCCAGGCCCAGCCCGTGAGCAGGCGCAGCGGGGTGACGGTCAGCGTCGCGCACAGCAACACCAGCGTCCAGGTTCCGAGCGAGCGGATCACGAACTCGACCGGGTTGGCACCCAGGTCCCCGGTGGCGGTCAGGTAGGCCAGTCGCGCCAGCGGCAACAAGGCCAGCGCCAGCAGGGCCCACCAGAGCCGCCGGAACACCGCCGGCGGCAACGCGGCCGGGACGCCGGCCAGGAAGCGCGCCGCGCTCAATAGAACTTCCGCAGGTCCATGCCGGCGTACAGGGAGGCCACTTGCTCGCCGTAGCCGTTGAACATCAGCGTCGGCCGCCGCCGCGCCAGCAGCCCGTCCTCGCCGAGGCGCCGCTCGGTGGCCTGGCTCCAGCGGGGGTGATCGACGGTCGGATTGACGTTGGAGAAGAATCCGTACTCGTTCGGCGCCGACTGCTGCCAGCTGTTGACGGGCTGCTTCTCGACGAAGCGGATCCGAACCAGCGACTTGGCGCTCTTGAACCCGTACTTCCAGGGCACCACGAGGCGCACCGGTGCGCCGTTCTGGTGGGGCAGCACCTCGCCGTACATGCCGAACGTCAGCAGCGTCAGCGGATGCTGCGCCTCATCCATGCGCAGGCCCTCGGTGTAGGGCCATTTGAGCACCGACGAGCGCAGGTTGGGCATCTGTTGCGGGTCGGCCAGCGTCGTGAACTCAAGGTAACGGGCATTGCCGGTCGGCTCCACGGCCTTGATCAGCTCGGCCAGCGGATAGCCGACCCAGGGCACCACCGCGGACCAGGCCTCCACGCAGCGCAGCCGGTAGACGCGCTCCTCCATCGCCGCGAGCTTGAGCAGATCCTCGAGGTCGAAGCGGCGCGGCTTGCGCACCTCGCCATCGACCACCAAGGTCCACGGGCGCAGCCGCAGCGTCCGTGGCGCCAGCCGCGGCGGATCGTCCTTCTCGGTGCCGAACTCGTAGAAGTTGACGTACTCCGTGACCAGTTTGTACGGCGTGGGCTTCTCCATCGTCGACAGCGGACTCGGGCGGCCGGGCAAGCGCGCCGCGGTCGGATTCTGCGCGCGGGCGCCGGTGCCTGCCAACAGGCCGACCGCGGCGACGGCCTGCACCCAGTGCCGACGCTGGCGCCAGATGCGCTCGGGCGTGATCTCGGAAGGCGGCAGGTCGGCAGGTTGGCGGATCAGCATGAGGGCGGGTCAAGGCTGAAGACAGCAGTTTGGACGTTGCGAAAGCTTAAGGGTTCAAGGCGGTTTGGCGCTGCAAACGAGCGCGACATCGCGGCCGGCCGGGGTCGGGTGCCAGCCCGGGCGTTACATCAGAGCCTTGGATCGGCGCGGAGGCGCGCCGGCATCGGCAAACACTCGTGCAGATGGCCTGCGCCGTGCAAACCCGCGCATACCCGATCGCCCCGGCTGGCTTCGACCCAATGCGCACGATGGCGTCCGCATCCGAGCGAACACGGGGCGTCACGGTGACGACCTGCCGAAACATCCGGGCTAAACTGGTTCATCGCTGGATCCGCAACCGCGGCTCTGGCGCTTTTTTTGCCCGCACTCGGCCCGACGACATCGCGGCAATGTTTCGGCCGCAGCAGGAGAACCACCATGCACATCGAACACGAGGTCAAGCTCGACTACAAGGACGTGCTGATCCGCCCCAAGCGCTCGACCCTGACGTCGCGCTCCGACGTGGACATCACGCGCGAGTTCCGCTTCCGCCACTCGCGCGATGTCTACCAGGGCATTCCGATCATTGCCGCCAACATGGACACCACCGGCACGCTGGAGATGGCGCGCGCGCTGGGAGCGCTCGGTCTGTCGGTGGCCCTGCACAAGCACTACGGCGTCGACGACCTGGTCGAGTGGTTCAAGGCGCTGGAGCGCAAGTCGGCGGCCTTCCTGTCGGTCGGCATCACCCGCAACGACGAGGATAAGGTGCGCCGCGTGATGCAGGCCGCTGGCGGCGCCACCAACCCGCACATCCGCTACCTGTGCATCGACGTGGCCAATGGCTACCACGAGAACTTTGCGACTTTCGTGGCCAAGATCCGCAACGACTACCCGGAGCTGGTCATCATGGCCGGCAACGTGGTCACCGGCGAAATGACCGAGGAGCTCATCCTGTCCGGCGCCGACATCGTGAAGGTGGGCATCGGCCCGGGATCGGTCTGCACCACGCGCAAGATGACCGGCGTCGGCTACCCGCAACTGTCGGCCGTGATCGAATGCGCCGATGCGGCGCATGGCCTGGGCGGCCACATCTGCGCCGACGGCGGCTGCACCACGCCGGGCGATGTGGCCAAGGCCTTCGGCGGCGGTGCCGATTTCGTCATGCTGGGCGGCATGCTGGCTGGCCATGACGAGGCCGGCGGCGAGCTGGTTTCGCGCGATGGCCAGTCGTTCAAGCGCTTCTACGGCATGAGCAGCAAGGCCGCCATGGAGCGCTACGCCGGCGGGGTGGCCGAGTACCGCGCGGCCGAAGGCAAGGAAGTGCTGATCCCGTATCGCGGCCCGGTGGCGGCGACTGCGCAGGACATCCTGGGCGGGGTGCGCTCGGCCTGCACCTACGTGGGTGCACGCCGCCTGAAGGAGCTCACCAAGCGCACCACCTTCATCCGGGTCACACAACAGCTCAACGAGGTCTTCGGCAAGGCCTGAAGATCAGGCCAGCTCGAACAGGTGGGCGTCGATCCGGTGCGGGATGAAAAAGCGGGCTGGCGCGATGCGGTCGAGCAGTTGCGCATGCGCCTGGTCGAAGTCGGCCACTTCCGCGGCCGTCAGCGTGGCCCCGACACCCCGACAGGCCCGCATGCGTCCGCGCCAGCCGTCGCGCGTGAACCCGACCGGCTCGTCGTAGACGAAGCGGGAGCGCACACGTACCCCCTGGTCGGGCCAACCCGGCAGCTCGGGTACTGCGCCGCTCCAGTCGGCGCCACGCCAGGCCGGGTTGAACTGCAGGACCAGCTCTTCGCTGGCGCGTGCGATCGGGTCTTCGCGCGGCAACCAGCTGAAGTGGCCGATCACCAGCAAGCCGCGCGGCACAAGCTGCGCGCGCAGCGCCTGCAGCGTGCGGGCGACGTCGAAGTACAGCCAGCACTGGTTGGCGGTTGCCACGTCGAAAGACGCTGCCGGGAAGACGACTTGCTCGGCGGCGGCCACCCGGAAGTCGACCTGCAGGCCCTGCGCGTCGGCGAGGCGGCGCGCCATGTCGATCTGGCCCGCCGCGATATCGGTCCCGGCAACCCGACAGCCTTGCGCGGCAAAGGACCGGGCGAGCGCGCCGGTACCCGTAGCCAGATCGAGAATGCGCTGGCCGGGCAGGCCAACCCCGAGATCAAGCAGCCGCTGGAAGAAGCTCGCCGGCGGCCCGGCGCGATGCTGCGCGTAATCCTCTGCCGTGCGGCCCCAGTCGATCACTCGACCGGGATCAATGGTGCCGGCCCGGTGCAATGGCGTCCGTACGCGGCTCAGCGCAGACCGGCCAGGTAGTCGGCCACCGCCTTCATCTCCTCGTCGGTCAGCCGGCTGGCGATCTGCGACATGGCGAGGTTGTTGCGGCGCGTGCCTTCGCGGAACGCCTGCAGCGTGGCGACGGTGTACTCCGCGTGCTGGCCACTCAGGCGCGGGTTTTGGCTCGGGATGCCCGCGCCATTGGGAGCGTGGCAGCCGGAACAGGCCGGCACATTCTTGGCCGCGATGCCGGCGCGGTAGATCTTCTGGCCCAGCTCCAGCGTGTCCTTGTTGCGTGCGGTCCCGGGCGTCTTCTTCTGCTGGGACAGGTAGGCCGCAACGTGGCGCTTGTCGGCGTCCGACAGCGCACCGGCAAAGCTTGCCATCACGGCATTGACCCGCGCGTCCTTGGCGGAGGAGGGCTTGGAGTAGTCGACCAGTTGCTTGTAGAGGTAATCGGCATGCTGCCCGGCCAGCTTCGGATTGGCCGCAATCACCGAGTTGCCATCGGCACCATGACAGGCCGCGCATACGCCGGCGGAAATCTGCTGACCGCGCGCCGGATCGGGCTTGACGCGCTGCGAAGCCTGTGGCGCCTGCGCGTATGCGGCAGCACCCAGCACGAAGGAGGCAGTGGCCAGCGCGAGGCGGCCCAGCATGGACGTCATGGAAATGCCCTTGATCTCTTGAGAATCCTGCAGGTGGCGGGACCCGCGGCGGCGCGGCCCGGAGCCGGGCAGCAAGCACGGTTAAGCTGCCGCATTTTACTCGACGGCCGCGAGCCGACCATTTCGACATGAGCGCTGCGGCCGGCCTGTTCCACTCGGCGCGCTTCGCCACTTCGGTGGCCGAGTCCGTGCAACTGAATGCGGCCGAGCTCGCCATGCTGCCGGAGGTGGCGTTCGTGGGCCGCTCGAATGCCGGCAAGTCGAGCGCCATCAACACCCTCACGCAGCAGCGCCAGCTTGCCTTCGCCTCGAAGACGCCGGGGCGCACGCAGTTGCTCAACTTCTTTGCCCTGTCGCGCCGCCTGGCTACGGGTCGTAGCGAGGCGGCGGCCTACCTGGTGGACCTGCCGGGCTATGGATTTGCCAAGGTGGACGACGCAACGCGCATCCGCTGGGACCAGCTGGTGGGGGGCTACCTGCAGAGCCGGCGCATGCTGGTGGGTGTGGTGCTGGTCATGGACGCGCGGCGCCCGCTGCTGGGCGCCGATGAGGAGCTGATCGGCTGGCTGGCCGGCCGCGAGGACGTGGCGCGGCTGCGCCTGCACCTGCTGCTGACCAAGGCCGACCAGCTGGGGCAGGCCGAGAAGAGCCGGGTGCTGCGGCAGGCCGAGGCGCGCGCCGATACCCTGCCGATGCCGACTTCGGTGCAGATCTTTTCTTCCCTCAAGAAGCTGGGTGTGGCCGAACTGCAGGACGCGGTGGCCAGCATGCTGCCGTCGGCCTGAGCTGTCTCGGGATCTCGTGCATTGCGGCTGCTGCAAGAGGGGGCCCGGAAAAAAGATGCCCCGAGTCGAAGCTCGGGGCAGAAAGCCTTATCGTATGAAAGGCACCCGCTCAGGGAGGAGAAGCGGGAGATGCAGCGGCTCACGCGAACCGCAGCACCCGAGGAACAATGTACCGACCGCACCCGTTCGATCGCAGCTAGGACTTTCCCGCATGAATTTCTCTGGTAACTACCCGGGCGTTCGCATGCGCCGCATGCGGCGCGACGACTTCTCGCGCCGGCTGATGCGCGAGCATCGCGTCACGGTCGACGACCTGATCTATCCGGTGTTCGTGCTCGACGGCAAGGACCGGCGCGAGTCGGTTGCCTCGATGCCCGGCGTCGAACGCCTGTCGCTGGACCAGCTGTTACCGGTGGCCGAGGAGTGCGTGCGGCTCGGTATCCCGGTGCTGGCGTTGTTTCCGGTGATCGAGAGCGCGCGGAAGACGCCCGACGGCCGCGAGGCGACCAACGCCGACGGTCTGGTGCCGCGCACCGTGCGCGCATTGAAGCAGGCCTTCCCGCAGCTGGGCGTGATGACGGATGTCGCCCTCGATCCGTTCACCACCCACGGCCAGGACGGACTGATCGACGACAGTGGCTACGTTCTGAACGACGAGACCATCGAGGTGCTCGTCAGGCAGGCTCTCGTGCAGGCCGAGTCCGGGGTCGATATCGTCGCGCCGAGCGACATGATGGACGGGCGCATCGGCGCCATCCGCAGCGCGCTCGAGTCGCGCCGGTTCATCCATACGCGGATCATGGCCTACAGCGCCAAGTACGCCAGCGCCTTTTACGGGCCGTTCCGCGACGCCGTTGGCTCCGCCGGCAACCTGGGCAAGAGCAACAAGATGGTCTATCAGATGGACCCGGCCAACACCGACGAGGCGCTGCGGGAGGTCGGGCTCGATCTGCAGGAGGGTGCCGACATGGTGATGGTCAAGCCCGGCATGCCTTATCTGGACATCGTGCGGCGCGTCAAGGACGAGTTCCGCGCACCGACCTACGCGTACCAGGTCAGCGGCGAGTACGCGATGCTGATGGCGGCCGCGCGCAACGGCTGGCTCGACGAGAGGAAGGTGATCATGGAGTCGCTGCTGGCCTTCAAGCGCGCCGGCGCCGACGGCGTGCTGACCTACTTCGCGCTGCAGGTGGCGCGCTGGCTGAAAGAAAGCTGAGAGCCTGTGAGGAAGTCGTCGCGAGCAGCCCGGGGGCGCGCCGGGCAGCGGGCCCGTAGGGCGTTGGTACGGCGAGTCGCGGGCGCGAGATCGAGTCGCGCAATGAATTCTCTCCCGGACTCTGAGCGGCCGCTTCCCGACCCGAGCTAGCCGTGCAAATCATCCATGTGGGGCAGGAATCCTGCCGACCGGTGGACAGTGCGCCCGAGGCACTGCCGGCCGCCGGCTTCTTGTGGCTCGACTGCCTGCACGAGGAGGTGCAGACCGATCCGGAGGCATTCCGAACCGCGGTGGAGGGACTGACCGGCGCGCGCATCTTCGACCTGCATCTGCAGGACGCCACCAACCTGCAGCACCCGTCGTTCTTCGACGGCACGCAGGACTACGAGATGCTCGTGTTCCGCAAGCTCGCGCCGGGCGAGGCAGCGCCGCTGCAGCCCGCGCAGCAGCACGGCAAGACGATGCGGTTGCAGGAGATCGTGACGCGACCGATCACCTTCTTCGTCTTCGAGCGCGTGCTGGTCACGGTACGCAACGCGCACAGCAAGTCGGTCGAGCAGATGCGTGCACGCCTGCTGGCCGGGCGCAGCGCACGCGGCGGCGGCGGCGACGTCGGCAACGGCAGCAACAGCTCGGGCTCCGGCGCGGTGGCCGACAAGCTGCCTGAGAAGCTGCGTGTGCCGCACCGGCCCGAGGAGCTGATGCTGCGGCTGCTCAACAGCATGGTCGACCGCTACCTGGACCTGCGCCAGCCGATGACCGAGCGGCTGGATCGCTGGCAGCGCGAGTTGCTCGACCCGCGGCGGCCCTTCAACGACTGGGGCGCGCTGCTGGATGCGCGCATCGAGATCCGCAAGCTCGAGAACCTGTGCGAGGAGCAGCTCGATGCGCTGCAGGAGCTGCGCGACTCTTATCTCGAAACCACGCCCGAGCCGCAGCAAAGCGACGCCTACCTCGTGCGCATCGCCGACGTGATCGAGCACATCAAGCGGGTTCTGATCCACGCGCAGCGGCTGGAGTCGTCGATCGAGACCGCGGTGCAGCTGCACTTCTCGGCCAACAGCCACCGCACCAACCAGGTGGTGCGCACGCTGACGGTGATCACCGCGGTGTTTGCACCGCTCACGCTGATCGCCGGCATCTGGGGCATGAATTTCGACCGCATTCCGCTGGCGCACCACCCGCACGGCTTCGGCATCGTGGTGGCGGCGATGGGCTCGCTCGCTGCTGTCCTGCTCGCGTTTTTCTGGACCCGACGCTTCCTGAGCGACCAGCCGTCGCGCACGGCGCGGCTGTGGCGGGCGCTGTGGCGGCGACCGCGCCCGGGCGAGCCGATGCGCGCGCCCTGAGGGCGGTCGGGCCGCGCCGACCCGTCAGTCGCTCGGCAGGTCGCGCAGCCGGCGACCGTCGCGCTTGGTGGGCCGGCCCCGGATTTCCTGCGCCGGCTCGGCGCCGAAGCGGCGCAACTCGGCGCGCCGCTCGCGCCATAACGCGCTGTCGGCAGTCTCCCGGTAGAGATTGTGGGCGGAAGAAGCCGGACCGCGTACCGCGGACAGACTCAAGACCACGACATCGATGCGGTGATCGCCTTGCTGGATCTCGTAGCGCTCGCCCGGGCGTACCGCATGCGCCGGCTTGACGCGCTCGCCGGCGCGGCGCACGCGGCCGAGCTCGATCGCCGCCGTGGCCAGCGAGCGCGTCTTGAAGAAACGCGCTGCCCAGAGCCACTTGTCCAGGCGCACGGCGTCCGGTTCGGTCATCTGTGGGGCGAAGGAAAGTACGGCGATTGGCGCGGCGGCGTAGCTGCCCTCTGACAGAATAGCCGGGCGGCGCGTGTGCGCATTGGGCGCCCGCGCCAGCCACATCACAGCAGCCGTCCACCGGAGTCCGCGATGATCTCCTTTTCCGCTTCCCGCACGCTCAGGGCGCTGGCCACCGTGGCCTTCGCCGCCATGGCCAGCCTCGCTGCACCGTCACACGCGCAAGCACCCGGCGTGCTGCGCGTGACCACCATCCCCGAAGAGGCCGCCACCGAGCAGGCGCGCAAGTTCGGCCCGATCGTGCGCTATCTCGAGCGGGTGCTCGGCATGAAGGTCGAGTTCACGCCGGTCAACGATTACCCGGCTGCGGTGGAGGCGCTGGTCAACCGGCAGGTCGACCTGGTGTGGTTCGGCGGCTTCACCCACGTCCAGGCGCAGATCCGCTCGGGCGGCAAGGTGGTTCCAATCGCACAGCGCGAGGAGGACGCGCAGTTTCGCTCGGTGTTCATCACGCAGGCCGATTCCGGCATCAAGACGCTGGCCGACCTGAAGGGCAAACAGGTCAGCTTCGGCTCGCAGTCGTCGACCTCGGGGCATCTGATGCCGCGCAGCTTCCTGCTGCAGGCCGGCATCGATCCGGACAAGGACTTCCGGCGCGTGGCCTACTCGGGCGCGCACGACGCCACCATCGCCTCGGTGGTCAGCGGCCGGGTCGACGCCGCCGCGCTCGACATCACGGTGTGGCGCCGCTTCGTCGAGGAAAAGAAGGTCGACACCGGCAAGGTCAACGTGTTCTTCACCACGCCGCCCTTCTTCAACTACAACTGGTCGGTGCATGCGGACATGCCCGCTGCCCTGCGCGAGCGCATCACCAAGGCGCTGCTCGAGTTGTCGATGGATACGCCCGAGGGCCGCGAGATTCTGACGCTGAACCGGGCGACCCGATACATCCCGACCCGCGCCGACAACTACCGTGGCCTGGAGACAGCTGCGCGCAGCGCCGGCCTGATCAAGTAGCCGCGCATGACGACCGGGTTCGCCATCGGGCTGAACGGCATGGCCGCCCGCCACCCGGCGGCGCCGCGCACGGCGCCGCCGGCGCTGCGGCCGCTGTCGCTGCGGATCGCTCCGGGCGAGCAGGTCGCGGTGATCGGTCCGTCGGGCGCCGGCAAGACCACGCTGCTGCACGCCCTGGCCTGTGCGCTGCGGCCCGCCGCCGGACACCTGCGGCTGGACGACACCGACCCGTGGACGCTGTCCACGCGCCGGCTGCAGGCGCTGCGCGGCGAGCTGTTCCTCGCGCCGCAGGTGCCACCGCTGCCGCCGCGCCAGCGCGTGATCACCGCGGTGCTGGCGGCGCGGCTGCCCCGCCAGTCACTGGCGGCGTCGCTGCGCTCGCTGGTCTATCCCGACGACATCGGCGCCGCCCATGCGGCGCTGGCGCGCTTCGACCTCGGTGAGAAGCTGTGGGAGCGCGTTGACCGCATATCCGGCGGGGAGCGCCAGCGCGTCGGCCTGGCGCGCGCGCTGCTGGCGCCTGCGCGCCTGTGGCTGGTGGACGAGCCGCTGTCGGCGCTCGACCCGACCCGCGCCGCCGGCGCCATCACCACGCTGACCGCCGCTGCGCGCGAGCGCGGGGCCACCCTGGTGGCTACTCTGCACCAGGTCGACGTGGCGCTGGCGCGCTTTGCGCGCGTGATCGGCCTGCGGGAGGGCGAGCTGGCCTTCGACCTGCCCGCTGCCCAGGTCTCGCGCGACATGCTTACCCGCCTGTACTCGCAGCACGAGCACGAACTGGCCGAGTGGGCGCCGCCCGCCAGTACCGCGCCCGACGAGGGCCCGCGTCCGGCGGCCATGCACTGTCGCTGATGACCTGAAGCGCATGGCGGCCTCCGTACCCGACTCGCCCGCACGGCGCGATCCGGCCTGGGTTGGCCGCGTGTTCTGGACCTGCGCGGCGCTGGTGATCCTGGCGCCGGCGCTGGTGGCGGCGGAATTCAAACCGTGGATCATGCTGTCGCCGGACAACCTGAAGGTGACGGCGCGTTTCATCGGCGACTTCCTGCCGCCGCAGCTCGACGGCGAGTTTCTCGCCATGGTGGCCCGCGAAACGTGGCGTACCGTGGCCATTGCGACTGCCGGGATCGCGCTCGCACTGCTGCTGGCAATCCCGCTGACGCTGCTGTCGACCGCCGCGCTGTCGGTATCTGCGCTGAGTGGTCGCATGGGCGCGATGCCCTTCCTGTTGCGGCAGGCGGTGCGGGGTCTGCTGATCGTCCTGCGCAGCGTGCCCGAGCTGGTGTGGGCGCTGGTTTTCGTGCGCGTGGTCGGGCTCGGGCCCACTGCCGGGGTGCTCGCGATCGCGCTGACCTACGCCGGCATGCTGGGCAAGGTCTATGGCGAGATCCTGGAGAGCGGCGATACCCACGCGACCACTGCGCTCCTGCGCAACGGCAGTGGCCGCCTGCAGGCGTTCTTCTTCGGCCTGCTGCCGCAGAACGCCGCCGAGCTCACCAGTTACACCGTGTACCGCTGGGAGTGCGCGATCCGCTCTTCGGCAGTGCTGGGCTTTGTCGGCGCCGGCGGCCTGGGGCAGCAGATGGACCTGTCGATGAAGATGTTCGCCGGCAGCGAGGTCGCGACGATGCTGATCGTGTTCGTGCTGCTGGTCTGGCTGGCCGACGCGCTCAGCGCGCAACTGCGAAGGGTGCTCGGATGACCAGATCGACCGCGCCTGCGGCCACCCCGCCGCCGATGCCGGCGCGCTTGTTCGGCTGGCGCTGCGGGGCGTGCTGGACGGTGCTGGCTGTGCTGGCGCTGGTGGTCGCCAGCTTTGCCACCCTCGATTTGCAGTGGGCGCGGTTCTTCTCGGCCGACGCCATGGGCCGCATGGGGCGCTTCCTGGCGGAGTTGCTTCATCCCAACTTCGACTGGTCGTTCGTCAAGCGCGTGCTCGCCGCCAGCCTGGAGACGCTGGCCATGTCGGGCGTGGGGACGCTGCTGGCGGCGCTGTTCGGCCTGCTGCTGGCGGTGCCCGCCAGCCGTCCGTACGCCGACGCGCGCGCGCCCTGGCGTCATCCGACACGGTTGCTGCTCAACGCGCTGCGCTCGATCCCCGAGCTGGTGTGGGCCGCGCTGCTGCTCATCTCGGCCGGGCTGGGTCCGCTGGCCGGCACCCTCGCGCTGGCCATGCACACCACCGGCGTGCTCGGACGGCTGTTCGCCGAAGCGATCGAGAATGCACCGCCAGGTCCGGGCTTCGCGCTGCGAACGCAGGGCGTGCCGGGCGGGCGGGTGTTTCTGTACGCGACGCTGCCGCAGGTACTGCCGCAACTGCTCAGTTACACGCTGTACCGCTGGGAGAACAACATCCGTGCCGCAGCCGTCCTCGGCGTGGTCGGCGCTGGCGGCCTCGGGCAGATGCTGTCGTTCCACATGGGCCTGTTTCAGATGCGCGAGACCAGCACGGTACTGATCGCGATGATCCTGCTGGTGGCCTTGGTGGATCTGGGCTCGTACTTCCTGCGCCGCGCGCTGTCGCGGTAGCGGCGGTGCCGGCTACGCGGACCGCGGCGCCCGGCTCTCGTCGGCCACCCAACGCAGGTAAGGAGCGTAGCCGGCGGCCAGTGGCAGCGCGATGACCTCGGGCACCTCGTACGGATGCAACTCGCGGACAGCGTGCTCGACGAGCGGATAGCTCTCGCGGGTGCACTTGATCAGCAACGGCACTTCGACGGCGCTTTCCACCGTGCCATTCCAGCGATAGGTGGACTGCACCGGCGCCAGTTGGTTGACGCAGGCCGCCATCCGCTGCTCGACCAGATGCAGCGCGATCCGCCGCGCCGACTCGGGATCGGGGCAGTTGGTCAGCACGATCAACACGTCATTCATGGGTTCCTCCCCGCTTGCCGCTGTCCCACAACGAAAAGGCCCGCGCGAGGCGGGCCTTGGCGGGCGGCGGCGGGCGCTGCGCCTACTCGGCAGTCGCGGCAGCCGACTGCTCCGTTGTGGGCGCCGGACGGTCCACCAGTTCGACCAGCGCCATCGGCGCATTGTCGCCGACGCGAAAGCCGAACTTCAGGATGCGCAGGTAGCCGCCGGGACGCGCCATGTAGCGCGGGCCCAGTTCGTTGAAGAGCTTCACCACCACTTCGCGGTCGCGCAGTCGGTTGAAGGCCAGACGCTTGTTGGCGAGCGTCGGCTCCTTGGCGAGCGTGATCAGCGGTTCGACCACGCGCCGCAGCTCCTTGGCCTTGGGCAGCGTGGTCTTGATGAGCTCGTGCTTGAACAGCGAGTTCGACATGTTCCGCAGCATTGCCAGGCGATGGGCGGAGGTGCGGTTAAGCTTCCGCAAGCCACTACGGTGACGCATTTCCTAGTTCCTTTCAGTCTTCGGTGACCGACTCTTCTATCCGGCATAGCCGGCGGTTCGGTATCGGGGGTCGCGAGCAGCGACGCGGCGCGAGCAGTGGATCGCGTCAGCTCGATGCCAGCGCGCAGGGTCCGGCTTCAACCTACTTTTCCAAGCCGGCCGGCGGCCAGTTCTCGAGCTTCATGCCGAGCGTGAGACCCCGCGCGGCGAGCACTTCCTTGATCTCGTTGAGCGACTTGCGGCCTAGATTAGGCGTCTTGAGCAACTCGTTCTCGGTACGCTGGATCAGGTCGCCGATGTAGTAGATGTTCTCGGCCTTCAGACAGTTGGCCGAGCGCACGGTGAGTTCGAGGTCGTCGACCGGGCGCAGCAGGATCGGATCGACGGTCGGCGACACCCGCTGCGCCGCGCTCGGCTCGGCGGTGCCCTCGAGCGCTGCGAACACGGAAAGCTGATCGACCAGGATCCGCGCGCTCTGGCGTACCGCCTCCTCGGGCGCGATGGCGCCGTTGGTCTCGATGGTCATGACCAGCTTGTCGAGGTCAGTGCGCTGCTCGACGCGGGCGCTCTCGACAATGTAGCTGACACGCTTGACCGGCGAGAACGACGCGTCCATCACGATGCGACCGATCGTCTTGGAGTGATCGTCGCGGAAGGCGCGCACGTTGCCCGGCACGTAGCCTCGACCCTTCTCGACCTTCAGCTGCAACTCGAGGCGGCCACCGGAAGACAGCGTAGCGATCGCGTGGTCGGGGTTGATGATCTCGACGTCATGCGGCAACTCGATGTCGCCGGCCGTCACCACGCCCTCCCCCTCCTTCTTCAGGTGCAGCGTGACCTCGTCGCGGTTGTGCAGCTTGAAGACAATGCCCTTGAGATTGAGAAGAATGTCGACGACATCATCGCGGACGCCGTCGATGGTGGAGTACTCGTGCACCACGCCGGCGATCTGCGCCTCGGTGGGCGCATAGCCCGTCATCGACGACAACAGAATGCGGCGCAGGGCATTGCCGAGCGTGTGGCCGTAGCCCCGCTCGAAGGGCTCCATCGTGACGGTGGCAGCGTTCGGCCCGATCGATTCGACTTCGATCGCGCGCGGCTTGAGCATGGCGGTAATGGACATCGACTTTCCCTTCTCAATACCCTCGGTTCGTTACACCGATAAGGCTGGCGGGGTGGACAAAACAAGGCGTCGGTGCGCACCGCGCACCGACGTCGGTCGGACTCGCGCGCAGCGCGATCAACGCGATCAACGCGATCAACGCGATCAACGCGATCAACGCGATCAACGCGATCAACGCGATCAACGCGAATACAACTCGACGACCAACGACTCGTTGACGTCCTGGGCGACATCGCTGCGCTCGGGCAGCGACTTGAATGTGCCTTCCATCTTCTTCGGGTCGACGTTGACCCATGCCGGGAAGCCCGACTGGTCGGCCAGCGACAAGGCCTCGGCGATGCGGGCCTGCTTCCTGGCCTTCTCCTTCACCGCGATCACGTCGCCCGGCTTGACCAACATCGAGGCGATGTTGGCGGTCTGGCCATTGAGTAGGATCGAACAGTGCGACACCAGCTGCCGCGCCTCGGCACGGGTCGAGCCGAAACCCATCCGGTAGACCACGTTGTCCAGGCGCGACTCCAGCAGCTCGATCAGGCGGGCACCGGTGTTGCCCTTGCGACGGCTGGCCTCGGCAAAGTAGCGGCGAAACTGGCGCTCGAGCACGCCGTACATTCGCTTGACCTTCTGCTTCTCGCGCAACTGCACCCCGTAATCGGACGTGCGCGCGCCGGAAACCCGGCCATGCTGGCCTGGCTTGGAATCCGCCTTGCACTTGGTGTCGAGCGCGCGGCGCGCGCTCTTGAGGAACAGGTCAGTGCCTTCGCGGCGGGATAGCTTGAGCTTTGCTCCGGTGTAGCGAGCCATGTCATCTCTCTTTCATCCTGTGACGGCGCCCGGTCGGGCGCTGCGTCGCATTGAGTCCGCCACCGTGTGACGGACGCCCGTGTTGCCTGCTTACAGATTGTCGAGACCCATCGTCATCCTCCGACAGTCCGAATCAACGGCGCTCAGGCGCCTCTACTTGTTGTACTGAGTGCTGCGGCGGGCCCTGACAGCGGGCTGACACAGCTTTCCAAACCAACGCGCGGAAACTCCACCTAGGGTCGCGCGCGACCGGCTTACACGCGCCGCTTCTTGGGCGCACGGCAGCCGTTATGCGGCACCGGCGTGATGTCCTGGATGCTCGTGATGCGGAAGCCGCAGGCATTCAGTGCTCGCACCGAAGACTCGCGGCCGGGGCCGGGGCCCTTGATGCGCACCTCGAGGTTCTTGACTCCGCATTCGAGAGCGGCGCGACCAGCGTTCTCGGCCGCCACCTGGGCCGCAAACGGCGTGGACTTGCGCGAGCCCTTGAAGCCCTGGCCCCCGGACGAGGCCCACGACAGGGCGTTGCCCTGGCGGTCGGTGATGGTGATGATGGTGTTGTTGAACGACGCATGGATGTGGGCGATGCCCTCGGCGACGTTCTTCTTGACCTTCTTGCGCACGCGTTGCGCGGCAACCTGTTGCGCGGTGGGGTTCTTTGCCATTCGGTGATCCTTGACCGTTTAAGCGGTGAGACTTGGGCACTGGCGCATCGCCGGTACTCAAGTGCCTTTCTTGAGCGCCACTTGCGCCTTCTTGGGCCCCTTGCGGGTGCGCGCGTTGGTGCGCGTGCGCTGGCCGCGGACCGGCAGGCCGCGGCGATGCCGCATGCCGCGATAGCAGCCGAGGTCGATCAGTCGTTTGATCGACAGCTGAATCTCGCGGCGCAGATCACCTTCGACGGTCACCTTGCTGATGGCATCGCGGATGCGCTCGAGTTCCGCGTCGTTCAGCTCCTTCACCTTCTTGGTGAAGGGCACGTTGACCGCCTCCAGGATGGCGCGCGAACGGGCGCGACCGATGCCGTAGATGGCGGTCAGGCCGATCTCGGCGTGCTGTTGCGGCGGAATGTTGATGCCTGCAATACGTGCCATTGTTTGCCCCGATTAGCCTTGACGCTGCTTATGCCGCGGGTCCGAACAGATCACGCGCACGACTCCCTTGCGCTTGATGACCTTGCACTTGCGGCACATCTTCTTGACCGACGCTGCGACTTTCATGCTTTGCTCCCGGCCACGGTCCCCGCAGCCAATCCTTCGTTCGTCCGCGCCTACTTTGCGCGAAACACAATCCTCGCCCTGCTCAGGTCGTACGGTGTCAGCTCCACCGTGACCTTGTCCCCCGGCAGGATGCGGATGTAATGCATCCGCATCTTTCCGGAGATATGACCCAGCACGACATGGCCGTTTTCCAGCTTCACCCGGAACGTTGCGTTGGGGAGGTTCTCGAGAATCGCCCCCTGCATCTGGATGACGTCGTCCTTGGCCATGCAGCTTGCCCGTCTTGCCCGCCTGTTCCTCGTCGCCCTACCGCGGCATCCCCGGGCCCATGCCCTTAAAGTTGGCCTTCTTCAGCAGCGACTCATACTGATGCGTCATCAGGTAGGCCTGGACCTGCGACATGAAGTCCATGGTCACCACAACGATGATCAGCAGCGAGGTGCCGCCGAAGTAAAACGGCACATTCCAGCGCAGGTGCAGGAACTCCGGCACCATGCAGACTAGCGTGATGTAGATGGCGCCTGCCAGGGTCAGGCGCATCAGGATCTTGTCGATGTAGCGTGCGGTCTGGTCGCCCGGTCGGATACCCGGCACGAAGGCGCCGCTCTTCTTCAGATTGTCGGCCGTCTCCTTGCTGTTGAAGACCAGTGCGGTGTAGAAGAAGCAGAAGAAGACGATCAGGCCCGCGTACAGCAGGATGTAGAGCGGCTGCCCCGGCGACAAGGCCGCCGCCAGGTCGCGGATCCAGCGCGTCGCATCGCCCGTCGTGAACCAGCTGGCCAGCGTAGCCGGAAACAAGATCAGGCTTGAGGCGAAGATCGGCGGGATGACGCCGGCCATGTTCAGCTTGAGCGGCAGGTGCGAGCTCTGCCCGCCATACACCTTGTTGCCCACCTGACGCTTGGCGTAGTTGACGGTGATCTTGCGCTGCCCGCGCTCTACGAAAACGACGGCAGCAGTAACGCCACCGACGAGCGCGATGATGAAAATGGCCGACAGCGGCCCGATAGCACCGGTACGCACCAGCTCGAAGAGACCGCCGATGGCTGCCGGCAGACCCGCAACGATGCCGGCGAAGATGATGATCGAGATACCGTTGCCCAGACCGCGCTCGGTAATCTGCTCGCCCAACCACATCAGGAACATGGTTCCGGTGACGAGCGAGACCACGCAAATGAAGCGGAACATCAGTCCCGGGTCGATGACCAGGTTGCGCTGCGACTCGATCGCGATCGAAATGCCGATCGCCTGAACGATCGCCAGCACGAGCGTGCCGTACCGGGTGTACTGCGTGATCTTGCGGCGCCCGCTCTCGCCTTCCTTGCGCAGCTGCTCGAGCGACGGCACCACGTAGGTGAGCATCTGCGCGATGATCGACGCCGAGATGTACGGCATGATGCCCAGTGCGAACACGGAGAAGCGCGAGATCGCGCCGCCCGAGAACATGTTCAGCAGGCCCATGATGCCGCCTTGCTGCGTCTGGAAGAACTGACGCAGCTGGTCGGGATCGATGCCCGGCACCGGAATGTGAGTGCCGATGCGGTAGACGACGAGCGCCAGCAGCAAGAACAGAAGACGGCGCTTCAAGTCGCCGTACTTGCCGGTCTTGCCGAGGGTCCCGGGAAGGGAAGCTGCCACGCGGGTGTCCTGTGAGCGAGCGACTCGTTACTTGGCCTTGGCCGGCAGCTTCTTGACAGGGACGGCCTTCTCGATCGCCACCACGCTGCCGCCCGCGCCCTCGATCGCCTTCTGGGCGCCCGCCGTTACACCGACCCCGCGCACGGTAACGCTGCGCTTGATCTGGCCCGAGGCGATCACGCGCGCATCGATGGCGTGGGTACCGACGATGCCCGCCTGCTTTAGAACCATGAGGTCGATCTCTTCGGCGCCGAGCTTGTCGAGCTCACCCAGACGGACCACCTCGACATAGCGGCGCGACAGCGAAGTGAAGCCGCGCTTGGGCAGGCGCCGATGCAGCGGCATCTGGCCGCCCTCGAAGCCGACCTTGTGAAAGCCGCCGGCGCGGGACTTTTGACCCTTGTGGCCGCGACCCGCGGTCTTGCCCCAGCCCGAGCCGATGCCGCGACCGACGCGGTGGCGATCGCTCTTGCTACCGGCGGCAGGTTTCAGAGTATTCAGACGCATGATGGTTCCTGCTGTCCTGAGGTACGCGCTTCAGACTGCGCGCACGAGGTAGGCGACCTTGGTGATCATTCCGCGCACGGCCGGAGTGTCCTCCAGCTCGCGGGTCTGGTTCATCTTCTTTAGGCCGAGGCCTAACACGGTGGCGCGGTGATCGGACTTGCAGCCGATCGGGCTTTTCACCAGCGTGACTTTGACAGTCTTCTTGCTCATTGCTTTGTCCTTCGTCGCCAACGCGCCGGCCCTAGCCAACCAGTTGCTCGACGGTCATGCTGCGCTTGGCAGCAATCTCCGCCGGAGTACGCAATTGTTCCAGCGCCTTGAGAGTCGCGCGCACCATGTTGTAGGGGTTGGTCGAGCCGTGCGACTTGGCCACGACGTTGCGCACACCCATCACGTCGAAAATGGCGCGCATTGGACCGCCAGCAATCACGCCGGTGCCTTCCTGCGCGGGCATCAGCATGACCTTGGCGGCGCCGTGCTTGGCTTCCACCGCGTGATGCAGGGTGCCGTTGCGCAGCGGGATACGCGCCAGGCCTCGGCGCGCCCGCTCCATGGCCTTCTGGACGGCCACCGGCACCTCGCGCGCCTTACCCTTGCCCATCCCGATGCGACCATCGCCATCGCCTACCACGGTCAGCGCGGCGAAGCCCAGGATGCGGCCACCCTTCACCACCTTGGTGACGCGGTTGACCGCAATCATCTTCTCCTTCAGGCCGTCATCGCGCTCTTCCGACTGGACGCCCTTGGGCTGTATCTTGGCCATCGTGCTTCCTTAGAACTTAAGGCCGGCTTCGCGCGCGGCATCGGCCAGCGCCTTGACGCGGCCGTGATAGAGGAAACCGCTGCGGTCGAATGCGACCGTCTCGACGCCGGCGGCCTTCGCTTTGGCGGCGATGCGCGCACCGACGATCTTGGCGGCGGCCACATTGCCGCCCTTGCCCTTGGCGCCGGCCAGCTGGTTGCGCACCTCGGGCTCGTTGGTCGAGGCCGAGGCCAAGATCGTGCCGCCATCCGGCGAGATCACCGAAGCGTAGATGTGCAGGTTGGTGCGGAACACGCTCAGGCGATGCGCACGCTGCAGGGCGATGCGCTTACGAGTGGCGCGCGCACGGCGCAGACGAGATTCCTTCTTTTCGATCATGCAAGCCTCCGCTGAGCCGCCTCAGGGAGGCGAGCGCCCCCCTGGGGAGCAGCGAACATAGTGAGCGAGGGGGTCGTCATGCTGTCCCCCTTACTTCTTCTTGGTCTCTTTGATGACGACAGTCTCGTCCGAGTAGCGCACGCCCTTGCCCTTGTACGGCTCGGGCGGCTTGTAGCCGCGGACCTCGGCAGCCACCTGGCCGACCTTCTGCTTGTCGGCACCCTTGATGAGGATCTCGGTCTGGGTCGGCGTCTCGCACTTGATGCCGGCCGGCATCTGATGAACGATCGGATGCGAGAACCCGAGCGACAGGTTCAACTTGTCGCCCTGCGCCTGGGCGCGGTAGCCAACGCCCACCAGCGTCAGCTTCTTCTCGAAGCCCTTGGACACACCCTGCACCATGCCGGCGACCAGCGCTCGCAACGTGCCACTCATGGCATTGGCTTCGCGCGACTCGTCGGCCGCGGCAAAGCTGATCGCACCGTCGGCGATCTCGATCTTGACCCTGGGTGTAACGGACTGCTTGAGCGTACCCAGCGGCCCCTTGACCATGATCTCGGCGCCGTTGACCTGGGCTTCCACGCCCTTGGCCAGCGTCACCGGAATTCGTGCAACTCGGGACATCGTCGTTCTCCGGCTCAGGCCACGAAGCAGATGACTTCGCCGCCCACGCCCTGGCTGCGGGCCTTGCGGTCGGTCATGACCCCCTTGGAGGTCGAAACGATCGCCACGCCGAGCCCGTTCATGACTTGCGGAATGTCGTCGCGCCCCTTGTAGACACGCAGGCCGGGACGCGAAACGCGTTCCAGGCGCTCGATCACCGGGCGGCCGGCGTAGTACTTCAGGCCGATGCGCAGTTCCGGCTTGCCCTCGTTGGGCTGCACCGCGAAACCCTCGATGTATCCCTCGTCCTTCAGCACCTGGGCGATGGCCACCTTGAGCTTCGACGACGGCACCACGACTTCGGTCTTGTCGACGCGCTGCGCGTTGCGGATACGGGTCAGCATGTCCGCGATCGGATCACTCATGCTCATTTTCTCGATCTCCTCGCGTTACCAGCTGGCCTTGACCAGGCCGGGGATATCGCCTCGCATGGCGGCCTCGCGGATCTTGCTGCGCGCCAGGCCAAACTTGCGAAACGTGCCCCGCGGCCGGCCGGTCATCGCGCAGCGGTTGCGCAGGCGGGTCGGGCTCGAATTTCGCGGCAGCGCCTGCAGCTTGGCGCGGGCGTCCATCCGCTCTTCCATCGAGCGGGTGGAGTCGTTGATCACAGCGGCGAGTTCCTTGCGCTTGGCCTCGAACTTCTTCACGAGGGCTTCGCGCTTGGCTTCGCGATTCTTCAGAGAGAGCTTGGCCATGTCGTCAGCTCAGCCTTGTCAGTTGCGGAACGGGAACCGGAACGCGGCGAGGAGGGCCTTGGCTTCCTCGTCGGTCTTCGCGGTCGTCGTGATGCTGATGTTCATGCCGCGGAGCTTGTCGATCTTGTCGTACTCGATCTCCGGGAAGATGATCTGCTCCTTGAGGCCGATGTTGTAGTTGCCGCGACCATCGAAAGCGCGACCCGACACGCCGCGGAAATCGCGCACCCGCGGGAAGGCCACCGTGATCAGGCGGTCCAGAAACTCGTACATGCGCTCGCCGCGCAGCGTCACCATGCAGCCGATCGCCAGGCCCTCGCGGATCTTAAAATTGGCGATCGCCTTGCGGGCCTTGGTGACCACCGGCTTCTGGCCGGCGATCTTGGTCATGTCGCCGACGGCCATGTCGATGTTCTTCTTGTCGTTGACCGCCTCGCCCACACCCATGTTCAGCGTGACTTTGCTGATACGCGGCACCTGCATCGCGCTCTGGTAACCGAACTTCTTCATCAGTTCGGGGGCGATCTTGTCGCGGTACTGGTTCTTCAGTCGTGCCATGGCAGCCTCTTATCTCGAACCGACGACGGCGCCGTTGCTTTTGAACACGCGCACCTTCTTGCCGTCGACGTCCTTGACGCCGACCCGGTCGCCCTTGTTCGTCGCGGGGTTGAACAGCATGACGTTGCTGATGTCGATCGGCATCGTCTTGTCGATGATGCCGCCCGTGACGCCCTTCATGGGGTTGGGGCGGACATGCTTCTTGACGATGTTGATGCCCTCGACGGTCAGGTGACGCTCGTCGATGCGCGCGAGCACCGTGCCGCGCTTGCCTTTGTCGCGACCAGCGATGACGATCACCTCGTCGCCCTTGCGGATGCGTTCCATCGTCGTTCCTTACAGGACTTCGGGAGCCAGCGACACGATCTTCATGAAGCGCTCGGTCCGCAATTCACGCGTAACCGGCCCGAAGATGCGGGTGCCGATGGGCTCGAGCTTGTTGTTCAGCAGCACGGCAGCGTTGTTGTCGAACTTGATGGCCGAGCCGTCACCGCGGCGCAGGCCGTGCGCGGTGCGCACGACAACCGCGTTGTAGACCTCGCCCTTCTTGACGCGGCCACGCGGCGCGGCATCCTTGACGGTCACCTTGATGACGTCACCGATGCCGGCGTAGCGGCGCTTGGAGCCGCCGAGGACCTTGATACACATCACTGAACGGGCGCCAGTGTTGTCGGCGACGTCCAGCATCGTCTGCATCTGAATCATTTTTTCGTCCCAACTTGACCCGCTGGCTTCGGGCGCGCTTGGCGACCGCGGCACAACGGACAGTCTTGGTCCCGTCCGGGTTGGTCAGGCGCCTTGCCAACCCCCGGCTGTTGCTGCCGACCTGCTGCCGCAGGCCCGGGGGGAAACAAGGACGCCTTCGAAATCACACCTACTACTCCGCCGCCCGGCCTGACATCCGACGTTGGCCGCCAGAAACCTGGACGGGCAGCGGGCCCGACGGCTTCAAAGTCCGGACCGGGCAAATTGCACGAAGCCCACGATTCTAGCCGCGGACCCTGGCCCAGCGCAAGCCGGGCCTCTTCATTCCCGGCTGGCGCCAGGCCATCTACTACACCGAGCGAGCCTGCTCGACCACCCGGGTCACGGCCCAAGTCTTGGTACGCGAAAGCGGGCGCGTCTCGGCGATCTCCACGAGGTCGCCCTCGCTGATCGCGTTGGTTTCGTCATGGGCGTGCAGCTTGGTCGACTTGACCACGTACTTGCCGTAGACGGGGTGTTTGACGCGACGCTCAACCAGCACGGTAACCGTCTTGTCCATCTTGTTGCTGACCACGCGGCCGACCAGCGTGCGCTTGAGCGCAGCCTGGCCCGCCGTGGCTTCGGGTGCAGTCTTGGTCATTTGGCGGCGGCTTTCTCGGCCAGGATCGTGCGCACCCGCGCGATGTCGCGCCGGGTCTTGCGGATCTGGCTGGTGTTAGACAGCTGCTGGGTGGCCTTCTGCATGCGCAGCGAGAAGTGCGCCCGCAGCAGGTCCTGCAGCTCCTTGTTCAGCGCAGCCTCGTCCTTGGCGCGCAGCTCTTTGGTTTGCATGAAGATCCCCTTACTGGCCGAGCTGGCGCGCCACCACGACCGTCTTCAGCGGCAGCTTGGCGGCCGCCAGCGCGAAAGCCTCGCGGGCGATCGACTCGTCCACGCCGTCCATCTCGTACAGCACCTTGCCGGGCTGGATCTCGGCAACCCAGTACTCCGGATTGCCCTTGCCATTGCCCATGCGGACCTCGGCCGGCTTCTGGGAAATGGGTTTGTCCGGGAAAATACGAATCCACACCCGGCCACCGCGCTTGATATGCCGGCTGATGGCACGGCGGGCCGACTCGATCTGGCG
This sequence comes from Burkholderiales bacterium, assembly GCA_020248865.1. Taxonomy (GTDB): domain Bacteria; phylum Pseudomonadota; class Gammaproteobacteria; order Burkholderiales; family Burkholderiaceae_F; genus JALHMQ01. The sequence goes on from JADCGS010000013.1 coordinate 112,068, forward strand.
CGCGGTCAGCCGGCCACGCTCGGTCGCCTTGAGACCGAACTCACCGAAGGCGACGCTGGCACCGCGCGTGGCCAGGCCACGGTTGCGCCCCTTGTGCTCCTTGCGGTACTTGCGACGTGCAGGTTGCAGCATGATTCCTACTCTCCGTCTTTGCCCTTGGCCACAGCATCGCCCGGCTTGGCGGCGGTCTTGCGCACGCGCTTGACGACCGGCTTGGCGGCGTCGTCTCTGGGTACGGCCGGGGTCGCAACGGGCGCCACGGCGGCGACTTCGCCTTCCGGCTTGGCGGCGCGTGCGCCCGCCCCAGCCGGCCGGCGGGCCGGACCGCGGCCGGCGCCCGGACGGTCACCACCCGGGCGGCCCGGGCGATCCCCGTCGCGGCGCGGACGGCGATCCTCGCGTTCCGGCGACGGCGTCTCCGCAGAGGGGGCGTCGTTGCGGCCCAGCGTATCGCCCTTGTAGACCCACACCTTGACGCCGATGACGCCATAGGTGGTCTTGGCCTCCGAGAAGCCGTAGTCAATGTCGGCACGCAGCGTATGCAGCGGCACGCGACCTTCCCGGTACCACTCGGTGCGGGCGATCTCGATGCCGTTGAGGCGCCCGGCGCTCATGATCTTGATGCCCTGGGCACCCAGCCGCATCGCGTTCTGCATGGCGCGCTTCATGGCGCGGCGGAACATGATGCGTTTCTCGAGCTGCTGCGTGATGCTGTCGGCGATCAGCTGCGCGTCGACCTCGGGCTTGCGGATCTCGTCGATGTTGACGTGCACCGGCACGCCCATCATCTTTTGCAGTTCGACCTTCAGGTTCTCGATGTCCTCGCCCTTCTTGCCGATCACCACGCCCGGACGGGCCGAGAAAATCGTGATGCGCGCGTTCTTGGCGGGACGCTCGATCAGGATGCGGCCGACCGAGGCCGAGCGCAGCTTCTTGCGCAGGTACTCGCGAACCTTGAGGTCCTCGGCCAGCATCCGGCCGAAGTCGTCGCCGGTGGCGAACCAGCGGCTGTTCCAGTTGCGGGTGACGCCCAGTCGGAAGCCAACCGGATTGATCTTCTGGCCCATGACCTATTTCCCTTTGCCGTCGCCCACGGCGACGAAGATGTGGCAGGTCTGCTTGCCGATGCGAGTGCCGCGGCCCTTGGCGCGCGCCGAAAAGCGGCGCAGCGTGGCAGCCTTTTCGACGTAGATCTTGGTGATTTTGAGCTCGTCGATGTCGGCGCCATCGTTGTGCTCGGCATTGGCGATGGCCGACTCGACCGCCTTCTTGATGATGCCGGCCGCCTTCTTTTGCGTGAACGACAGAATGTTCAACGCCTTGTCGACGGGCTTGCCGCGGACGAGATCGGCGACCAGCCTGCCCTTTTGCGCCGACAGGCGGACACCACGAACGGATGCGACGGTTTCCATCGTCCTTTCTCCCTACTTCTTGGCCGGCGCGGCGGTTTTCTTGTCCGCGGCATGGCCCTTGAAGGTGCGCGTGAGCGCGAACTCGCCCAGCTTGTGGCCGACCATCTGCTCGGTCACGTACACGGGCACGTGCTGCTTGCCGTTGTGCACGGCGATCGTCAGGCCGATGAAGTCCGGCAGGATGGTCGAGCGGCGCGACCAGGTCTTGATCGGCTTCTTGTCCTTGTTGGTCTGCGCCTTGTCGATCTTGGCCTGCAGATGACCATCGACGAAGGGGCCTTTTTTCAGTGAACGCGACATGGGCGGTTCCCTTGCAATCCAGCTCGACTACTTGCGGTTGCGACGCTGCACGATCATCGTGTCAGTGCGCTTGTTGTTGCGCGTGCGATAGCCCTTGGACAACGTTCCCCAGGGGCTGACCGGGTCGCGCTTGGTGCCGGTGCGGCCCTCGCCGCCGCCGTGCGGGTGATCGACCGGGTTCATCGCCACGCCGCGCACCGTCGGACGCACGCCGCGCCACCGCATTGCGCCGGCCTTGCCGAACTGGCGCAGATTGTTCTCTTCGTTGCCAACCTCGCCGATCGTGGCGCGGCACTCGATCAGCACGCGGCGGATCTCGCCGGAGCGCAGGCGCAGCTGTGCGTAGCTGCCCTCGCGGGCCAGCAACTGCACGCCCGTGCCGGCGGCGCGCGCCAGTTGCGCACCCTTGCCGGGCAGCATCTCGATGCAGTGGATCGTCGAGCCGACCGGGATGTTGCGCAGCGGCAGGGTATTGCCGACCTTGATCGGCGCATCCTGGCCGCTCATCAGCGTGCTACCGGCCGTCAGGCCCTTGGGGGCAATGATGTAGCGGCGCTCGCCGTCGGCGTAGCACAGCAGGGCGATGTGGGCGCTGCGGTTGGGGTCGTATTCGAGCCGTTCGACCTTCGCCGGAATGCCGTCCTTGTTGCGCTTGAAGTCGATGATCCGGTAGTGCTTCTTGTGGCCGCCACCGTGATGCCGCATCGTGATGCGGCCCAGGTTATTGCGGCCCGAGCCCCGGATCTTCTTCTCCGTCAGCGCAGCGACCGGACGGCCCTTGTGCAGGTGCGGCGAGACGACCTTGACGAGCGAGCGACGCCCGGCCGACGTGGGTTTGACTTTGACCAGGGGCATCACTTCACCTCTTGCGCGAAGTTGATCTCCTGACCGGGCTTGAGCGAGACGTAGGCCTTCCGCACGTCGTTGCGCTTGCCGTCGAAACGGCCGAAACGCTTTTGCTTGCCCTTCTGGTTCAGGATCGAGACTTTCTCGACTTCCACCTTGAACAGCAACTCCACCGCAGCCTTGACTTCCTGCTTGGTGGCGTCCTGCAGCACGCGGAAGGCGACTTGGTTGTTCTTGTCGGCGACCATCGTGCTCTTTTCCGACACGATTGGCGCCTTGAGCACCGTGTACAGGCGCTCGGTCTTGCTTTGTGCGGCGCTCATGCCTGCCCCCACATTTCCTCGAGCTTGGCAATCGCCGGCTTGGTGACCACTACGGTTGCGTAGCGGATCAGCGACACCGGGTCGGCATAGCGCGGCTCGACCACGAGAACGTTCTTCAGGTTGCGCGAGGCGAGGAACAGGTTCTCGTCCATCGCGTCGGTGATGATCAGCGCCGAGTTCGTCAGGCCCATGGCCTTGAGCTTGTCGGCCAGCTGCTTGGTCTTCGGCGTGTCGACGGTCAGCCCGTCGATCACCACGATCCGGTTGTCGGCGGCCAGCTTGGACAGGATCGAGCACACGCCCGCCCGGTACATTTTCTTGTTGACCTTGTGACTGAAGTTCTCGTCTGGCGAATTCGGGAAGATCCGACCGCCGCCGCGCCACAGCGGCGAGGAGGTCATGCCGGCGCGGGCGCGGCCGGTGCCCTTCTGGCGCCAGGGCTTCTTGGTGGAGTGCTTGACCTGCTCCCGGTCCTTCTGCGCGCGCGTGCCTTGCCGCGCGTTGGCCTGGTAGGCCACCACGAGCTGGTGCACCAACGCTTCATTGAAGTCGCGGCCGAACAGGGCGGCCGGGGCGGGCGTGGTGCCAGCCTCCTGACCCTGGGCGTTCAGTACCTTCAGTTCCATCGCTGCCCCCTTAGCCCTTGACCGCCGGGCGCACGATCACGCTGCCGCCCTTGGCACCGGGAACGGCACCCTTGATCAGCAGCAGGCCGCGCTCCTTGTCCACCCGCGCCACGACCAGGTTCTGCGTGGTGCGCTGCACGTCGCCGAGGTGGCCGGCCATGCGCTTGCCCGGCATGACGCGGCCTGGATCCTGGCGCATACCGATCGAGCCCGGCGCGTTGGTCGACACCGAGTTACCGTGGGTTGCGCGGTTGGAGCGGAAGTGATGGCGCTTTTGCACGCCGGCGAAGCCCTTGCCGATCGTGACGCCGGTGACGTCGACCTTCTGGCCAGCGGAGAACAGCTCCACGGACAGCTCGGCGCCAGGCTTGAACTCGGCCGCCTTAGCCGCGTCGACCGGGAATTCCTGCAGGCCCTCGGCAGCGGCCACGGCTTGCTTGGCGAGGTGGCCGGCGACGGCCTTCGAGATGCGGCTGGCGCGACGGGTCCCGTAGGCGACCTGCACTGCGCTGTAGCCGTCGGTCGCTGCGGTCTTGACCTGCGCGACGCGGTTGTTCGACACGTCGAGCACGGTGACCGGCACGGTCTCGCCGTCGTCGGAAAAGATGCGGGTCATGCCCACCTTCTTCCCGACGAGACCGAGGCGCGATGATGCAGCCGCCCCTGAAGCTTTGGCTTCGCTCATTCGTTATCTCCATGCCCCGGCTGCGATTGGCCGGGACCACTGAGTTTCATCGACGCCGGGGTGCGGCGCCAAGTCAGGCGGCCGTGCCGGGCAGGACATGCTCCGGGCAGCCGCGGAAAGCCTTAAATCTTACGCGAGAGCGGCCGGCACTTGCAAATCAACCACATGCCAGCCGAATCAGCTGCCCGGCCAACGGGCTCACTGGACCTTGATCTCCACGTCCACGCCGGCCGGCAGGTCGAGCTTCATCAGCGCATCCACGGTCTTGTCGGTCGGATCGATGATGTCCATCAGGCGCAGGTGGGTACGCATCTCGAACTGGTCGCGCGAGGTCTTGTTGACGTGCGGCGAGCGCAGGATGTCGAAGCGCTGGATGCGCGTGGGCAACGGAACCGGACCGCGCACCACGGCGCCGGTGCGCTTGGCGGTGTCGACAATCTCGAGCGCGCTCTGGTCGATCAGCTTGTAGTCGAACGCCTTCAGGCGGATGCGGATGCGTTGGCTTTGCATGGGTCTTCCTTCAAAGAGCGAGGGGCTCGCCGCAAGGCAGCGGACCCGCAACTGGGGTTCGACTACTGGATGATCTTGGCCACCACGCCGGCGCCGACGGTCTTGCCGCCCTCGCGGATGGCAAAGCGCAGTCCCTGGTCCATCGCGATCGGGGCGATCAGCGTCACCACCATCTTGATGTTGTCCCCGGGCATGACCATCTCGGTGCCGCCGGGCAGCTCCACCGACCCGGTCACGTCCGTGGTGCGGAAGTAAAACTGCGGCCGGTAACCATTGAAAAACGGCGTGTGGCGGCCGCCCTCTTCCTTGCTCAGAATGTAGACCTCGGCCTCGAACTTGGTGTGCGGGGTGATCGAGCCCGGCTTGGCCAGCACCTGGCCCCGCTCGACATCCTCCCGCTTGGTGCCGCGCAGCAGCACGCCGACATTGTCCCCGGCCTGGCCCTCGTCCAGCAGCTTCCTG
>JADCGS010000014.1 GCA_020248865.1 Burkholderiales bacterium
CAAGGGCCTGCTCGAGCAGATCGTCGCACGGCTGATGAAGCTGCTGACGCGGCGAGGTTATCTGGTCGAAGAGCAGGGCATGACCTGGCTGGCGGACACGGATACGGAGAATTCGTTGGCGTCACTGCAGGCGGCCTCATGGCCTTGCAGGCCGCGCCGGGCCGGAGGCCCGACTCTTCGCCAGGCACGAACAGTCCCCCGGACTGTTCGTGTCCGGGCTCGGCCTATCGCGTCGCCGTGGGCCCGCGCGCCGGCCAGAAGGTGCTCAGCTTGCGCACGGTGGCGGGCCGGGACGACAAGCCCAGAAAAGTGCTGTGCGCCGATGCGCACGGCTTCAGCCTGCACGCCGCGGTGCGCTGTGGGGCGGATCAGCGCAAGCCACTCGAACGGCTGTGCCGCTACATCACCCGCCCGGCGCTGGCCAACGAACGCTTGAGCCGCAATGGCAAGGGGCAAGTCGTGTTGCGACTGAAGAGCCCGTATCGCGACGGCACGACCCACATCGTGATGCAGCCGCAGGAGTTCATGCAACGCCTGGCCGCGCTGGTGCCGCGCCCGCGGCTGCACCTGATCCGCTTCCACGGGGTGCTCGCCCCGAACGCGAAGCTGCGTGCGGCGGTCATCGCGCAACCCGCGCAGAAGGGCAGCGCATCGGCGCACGAGCACACACATGGCCAAGCGGCACGGATGCGCTGGGCACGGCTGCTCGAGCGCGTGTTCGACATCGACGTGGAGCGCTGCGCGTGCGGCGGACAACTGAAGATCATCGCCGCGATCGAAGAGCCGGTGGTGATCGTGAGGATCCTCACGCACCTGGGCTTGGCCGCGCGGGCGCCGCCGCGCGCACCGGCGCGGGAGCTTTGGCTCGTCCACGCGGCCTGACCCGAGTGCAAAGCGACGGTTCTGCGACAGAACCGACGGGCGTGTTCAGCCTGCCGTCGCGTGAGGGCGTCAAAGCGGGGCGGCTGAAGGCTGATTCGGGCCGATGCCGTGTTCGCATCGTCACTGCGAGAGGGTGCTCCTCGCCCGTGAGCGCGCGGTTGACCGCTCGGAGTACGGGGGAATACATTGCCGGCGTGCGGAAAACGTCTTTTGAAATTCCTATTCGCCTTGCGATCTCCGTGCCTGGCAGGTCCTGAGCGTTCCTGCCATCCCAAGGCGGGACCAGCCGGTCCCGTGCCCCGCGCGTGGGCCTGGCCTCAGGCGGCCCCGGCCGAGCCCGCGGCCCCGCTGGCCGACGGCGCGCCACCCAGCGTGCGCTGCAATACCCCGCCGAGCAGCCGCACGCCCTCCTCGATGCGCGCGACATCCACCGTGACGAAGCTCAGCCGCAGCGTATGGGCGCGGGCCTCGGCGCTGTAGAAGGCGGCACCGGGCACGTAGGCCACGCCGGCGGCCACGGCCTCGGGCAGCAGCGCGGTGGCGTCCAGGCCTGCGGGCAGGGTGACCCAGAAGAACATGCCGCCCCCGGGCCGGACCCAGTGGCAGCCCGCGGGCAGCCAGCGCCGCAGCGCAGCGTCCATCGCGTCGCGTTGCGCCCGGTAGCGGCTGCGTATCGTGGGCACGTGCTGGTGCAGGAAGCCCTCGCGCACGACCTCGTGCACGACGCGTTGGTTGAAGTTGGGTGTGTGCAGGTCAGCGGCCTGCTTGGCCTGCAGCAGCTTGGGGTACAGCACGGCCGGGGCGACGACGTAGCCCAGGCGCAGGCCGGGGGCGAGCACCTTCGAGAACGAGCCGAGGTAGACCGCCTGATCGCCGGCCGCCGCGGCCAGCGGCTGCGGCGGCGCCTCGTCGTACCAGAGGTCGCCATAGGGGTTGTCCTCGACCAGCGGCAGGCCGGCCGAGGCTGCGGCCTCGGCCAAGGCGAGCCGCCGCTGCAGCGGGATGCAGCGGCCGCTCGGGTTCTGGAAGTTCGGCAGCAGGTAGGCAAAGCGCGCCCGTCCCGCCGCGCGCAGCGCCTCCGGCAGCGGGCCCTCGTCGTCGCCCTCCAGCGGCAGGAACTGCGCCTCGTAGGGCGCGAAGGCCTGCAGCGCGCCCAGGTAGGTGGGCTGCTCGACAGCGACCTCGCTGCCGGGGTCGATGAGCACCTTGCCGACCAGGTCCAGGCCCTGCTGCGAGCCGGTGGTGATGAGCACCTGGGCGGCCTGCACGCGCAGGCCCTGGCCGGCCAGTTCCTGTGCCACCCACTCGCGCAGGGGGCCGTAGCCCTCGCTCGCCGCGTACTGCAGCGCTTCGCGTGGGGCGTCGCGCAGCACCCGCGCCGTGGCCTGCGCCATCGCCTCCACCGGGAAGGTCTCGGCCGCGGGCAGGCCCCCGGCCAGCGAGATGATGCCCGGGCGCTCGGTCAGCTTGAGGATCTCGCGGACCGTCGAGGGGTTCAAGCGCTGGGCGCGCTGCGCCATTTGCCAGGTCACGGGCGTCCTCGAAGCGGGAAGTGGTTGATGGAGGGCGGAAGCGGTCCGCCGGTGGGTGGTGGGCGGTGGGCGCAGTCCGGAGTCGAATCGTAACGACTCACCCTCTCAGCGCGCCCGCGGCTGCCCAACCGGCATGCGTCGGCCGATGAACACCACCGCCAGCACGGCCAGGGCGAAGCCCACGGTCACGGGTTCCAGCGCCTCGCCGCTCGGACTACGGGGGAATACATTGCCGGCGTGCGGAAAACGTCTTTTGAAATTCCTATTCGCCCGCTCGGAGTACGGGGGCATACATTGCTATTCGTCGGCGTGCGGAAAACGTCTTTTGAAATTGCTATTCGCGGGCACCCTCAGCGTGGTGCACTGGGCATCGATGTTGACCGGCAGCCCGGGCGATTTGAGCCCGCACGGCTCGAATTCCAGGCCGCCGAGCGTGCGTGCGGCCGCGGGCGCGACAGCACCGGCGGCCAGCAGCAGCGCGGCCGCGCCAAGCAAGGTTCTCATGCTCGTGTCTTCCCCACGGTCGATTGGATGCCGACCCGTCCGGGGTCGGCCATCGAAGGATGCCATTCGCGCGCCTGCATGCGCGGGTCGAAAGTCATGACCGCGCGACCACGTTAAACTCCTGGCTGATCGCCGCGGCGATTTCGCGCGCGAGGTCGTCGAGCGCGTCGGCCAGCGCCAGCGCAGCACCGCGGTCGCTCAGCCGCGGGAGCGCGGCACGCGCCGCGTCGCGATGGCGACGCGCGGCATCGGTATCCCCTTCGGCCAGCGCGACCGCCGCTTCGGCATGCGCGCGGATCGCGGCTTCGGCGAAGCCGCCTTTCGAGGCGTCCAGCCAGCGGCGCGTGCTGCCGCCCTCGCGGCGGCGCTGTCCGATCCATGCCGCCAGGCCGATCGCGAACGAGCCGCGCATGGCCGGGGCCATCGATGAACCCTGCTCGCCGCCTACCACCGCGGCGACGGCGCGCCAGTTTGCGTCGGCGGCCTCGAGGTCGCCCCGGTCCTCGGCGCGATTCGCCGCCAACATGGCGGCGACAGCGCGCAGGGTGGCGTCGCCTGATTCCTCACCGATCGTGCGCAACAGCGCAGGGTCCCAGTCGCGTGGACGCACGCCAGCATGGCTCTGGCCGCTCAGCGCGACGAGCGCGAGACGCTGGCGCGTTTCCTGGTCGCGGTGGGCGAGGCCGAGCAGCTGGCCGCCGTCGCTCATGTAGCCGCCGGCGCGCACCGGGATCAGGGTCGCCACGCCGATTCCCGCCGACATCGCGGCAGTGACCAGCAGCAGGCCGCCCCACCAGCCGCCGACCGCGAAGGCCGCAGGGACTGTCGCTGCGGCCAGCAGGACGCTGGCCATCGGGCCGCCCGCTACCAACAGCGCGAAGCGGGCGCGGCCGCTGGACCGCTCGCCATGCGGCGCGCATGCGGCAAGGCCGCCCCAGGTCGCGGTCACCCGGTTGCGCAGCACGCGCACGCCGTCAGCGTTGAACTCGATGTGCAGCGGACCCGCGAACAGCATCAGCGCGCGCATGCCGCCGATCCGGCCGCCGAGCAGGTGGCCGAACTCGTGCACCACCACGCAGACCCACCACACCAGCGGCAGCATCAGCACGGTCCAGAGGTCGGCCGCCAGCCGGCCTGCGAACCGCGCCGCGACATCGACGGCGAACAGCTCGGCGATGCCGATCCCGACGGCGCCGCCCAGTGCGGCGCCCGCAAGGAAAATTGCGATCCTGCGACGCCTGGATGCGGCAGTCGCCGGCGATGGCAGAGGATCGGGGAACGGCGTCGGGTTCATCGATGCTCCATCGCTCGGGGAGGGGTTCGGCGCGCCGCTGCGCACGTGCGGGCCGAGCGGCGGGCGCGGCGTTCGCGCTGCCATCTCGCCGCGCCATACGTGACGTGGAACAGACCGGCCAGCGCCGCAGCGATGACGTAGGTTTCGTACCAGAGGAACTCTCCCCCAAAGCCCAGAAGGTTCCGCGCAAGATCGTTCGAAAGCTCTTGGCCCAAGAAGATCAAGAGGAAGACGAATCACGTCTTCATGTCAACCGTCCTCAGTGTCCGCGTTGGGTCCGGTGGCGTCGGGTGTCGCTTGCCGTGCCCCGACGTCTTGTTCGGGCGAGGATGTCCCAACAAATACAGCGTTTCACTCATGATCCCGGGCCGTCATGCCTGCTTGGAAAGCAGGAAACCCGATCCCGCAGTGCTTTCATTCGGCTGACCTGGCCTCGATGCGCCTTTGGCGCTCTTTCGGCGAGGGATGGGTACTCAGGAACCCCGGGGGCTCCTTGCCCCGGTTGAGCCTCTCGAACTCCTTGAACAATCCGACGAGCGGCGCCTCGCTGAGCCCGTTGCTGTGCAGAAAGCCGACCGAAAAGTCGTCTGCCTCGCGCTCCATGTCGCGGGAGAACGACAGGCCGCTGAGCAGCACGGGGATGTTCGCAGCCAGTCCGGCCGCGTCGCCCCAGAGCACAGTGGCGCCGAGCGCCACCGCCGTGGTCTGCATGAGGCGTCGCAGCGAGTGGCGCCCGGCGACATGGCCCAGTTCGTGGCCGAGTACCGCCAGCAGGCGGTCATTGCCGACCGCGTTGTCGCCCAGCAGTTCGACCAGGCCGTCGAGCACGACGATGGTGCCGCCCGGCAAAGCGAACGCATTGATGCCGGCCGCCCCGGACATGGAGCGGAACACCATGGAGTAGCGCACATCAGGCGCATGGCGGGCTGCTGCCGCAGCGAAGCGCTCGGCAATCTGCGCCTGGCGCTCGGCGCTCAGCCGCGAGGGCTGCAGCCGCTCGCGCTCCAGTGCGGCCATCACCTGCAGGTCGAGCCTCTCGACGTAAGGCTGCGGCACCTGGAAGGCAAGCCAGTGAACCACGCGCGGCAGCGCGTGAAGGTAGCCGAGCACGCCGGCAACCAGCAGCCCGGCCAGCATGGCGAGTACCAGAGGCCAGCGCTGCTGCCAGCGTGCCACGGGCGCGGGCTGGGCGCCAGCAGACGCAAGCACAGCCTCAGCCGCTACTGTGATGGGCACCTCCACGCTAGCGCCGCTGGCCAGGACGATCTGCCGCGGCGCGAAGCCAAAGCGCTCGAAGAGTTGATCCCGGTCCAGTTCGATCTCGGCGATCACCGCGCCCTCGGCTCCTGCGCGCACCTCAATGCGCTGGCCTGCCGGCACCAGTTGCACGGCCGTGCCGGCCGCATTGCGGCCATCGAAGTAGGTCGCTGCCACGCCCATCGGGGTGATCGGTTCTGCGGCGCCGCTCATAGCCCGACATCCACACCAAAGAGATCGATGGCGGCATCCCCTCGCACCGTACGCTGACTGCTCTGAACTGACGAGAACAGATCGGGAAAGGTGTGTAGATGCGCGTTCACGTGCAGGCATTCCACCCTGTAACGCGCCAGCCGCACGCTGGCAAAGGGCCAGTAAAGGCCGAGTGTCAGCAGGGTCCACAGGGCGCACTTCAACACCAGCTTGAAGTACGGGCCGGCGCCGATGTCGGTGTGGAACCAGAGCGGCCCGAGCGTCGTGTTGGTCCAGACGCTGCGCTGAATGCGCGCCGCGGCCAGCGGGAAGACCATGATGTAGGCGAGGGCGCCGCCAAAGGCCGAGCCGGTGATGACGGCCGTTTGCGTGTCCATTTCCATGCCGATGGCCTGGGCGGCCGCGCTAACGGGAAGGGCCAGCAGCACCGCGACCGTGATGCTGGCGGCAATGGCGAAGACGAAGGCCACGGCCGTCAGCGCGTAAGTGGAATAGAACGCCCCCCGGCAGTTGGTGAATGACGCCTGCAGCGTGCCGTAGCTGCTGCGGCTGTGCTGCAGGCGCTTGACGCTGTGGTGCATCCACGGGAACAGCAGCAGCGGTGCAAGGGACAGGGCAACCACCCAGGATGTCTGCGCGAGCAGCAGGCCGGCGAGCGTCGCGCTGAACCACAACAGGGCCAGTACAAAGAGCAGCGGATACGTTCTGGGCGCCCGCGCATCGAAGCCAAAGCGCAGCCCGCGGTAGCTCGTGTTGCGCAACTTGAACTCCTGTGCGCGCAGGAACAGCCACGGCGCCACCAAGCACAGGACCGACACCGCAATCACCGCCGCGGTGGTCGAGATGTCAAAGCTCCACGAGTAAGCCAGGAGCAGCACAACTGCAATGATCCGGCCGCGCAGGATGGCCAGCGGTGAGCCGTGGTAGTTGAAGCGGTGGCCGTGGAACTGCGTGTTCTGCCAGAAGTACTGGGTCTTGCGGACCTTGGCCCAGGCCGAGTAGATGCCCAGTGTGGCGACCGTCAGCGCCAGATTGACGATCCAGATGCGGAAGTACTCCGCGCCCTGGCCTGTAAACACCAGCGGCTCCGAAGTCTCCTGCGCCAGCCGCGCCGTCTGCTCCTGCGCTTGCTGCTCATGCTCAGCGCGGCGTGCGGCGGCCTCCTCCGGATACAGCTCGTCACGCAGTGGCCCAGGCTCCAAGGCGTCGTAGGCAGCGCGGGACGATGACATTTCGGTTGAGTTCATCTCATCTTCGGCGGCGTCTAGCGTTTCATGCTACCGCGGCAGCGTGGTCTGCGTCGGCCTGCTGTGACCCTGCTGGATCGCCCAGCGAAACGACGCGCCTCGCGCTGGCAATCGTCTCCGGCCGGTGCGCCACCACGATGCGCGTGAGCTTCAGTCCCGAGATGGCCTGATTGACCCGCCGCTCGTTGAACACGTCCAGATGGCTGGTCGCCTCATCCAGCACCAGAATCTTGGGCCGCTTGTACAGCGCGCGCGCCAACAGCACGCGCTGCTTCTGCCCGCCCGACAGCGAGGTGCCCAGGTCGCCCACCAGCGTCTGGTAGCCCATCGGCATGCGGTGAATCTCGTCGTGCACGGCTGCCACGCGAGCTGCCGCCTCGATGCGCCGGTCCTCCGGCTGCGGATCGAAGAAGGCGATGTTCTCCGCAATCGAGCCCGCCAGCAGGTGGTCGTCCTGCAGCACCGCGCCGATCAGCCGCCGGTACTGCGCCAGGCCCAGCCGTCGGATGGGAATGCCGTCGATGAGCACGTCGCCTTCGGTGGGTGCCAGCACGCCGAGGATGATCTTCATCAGCGTGCTCTTGCCACAGCCGGACGGGCCGATGATCGCCACCGACTCCCCCGGCTCGATGGTCAGCGACAGGCTTCTGAGCACCCAGGGCTCGCCATCGGCGTAGCGAAAGCTGATGTTGCGCAGCTCGATGCCAGGGGCCAGCCGGGTGGCATCGGTCTCCACCGGCGGGCGTTCCTCGGGCGGCTCCAGCGCAATGTCGGCCAGCCGCTCGGCGTGCAGACCCAGCATGCGCCACTCGAACGCATAGCCGATCAGTGCCTGCATGCGGCCGGTGAAGGTGGCCTGGTAGCTGGCAAAGGCGATCAACATGCCGATGGTCAGCTCGTTGTCCATGACCAACCGTGCGCCCAGATAGAAGATCGCCAGCGTGGCGGCACCGGTGATTGCGGTCTGGCTGACGCTGAAGACGATGCCCAGCTTCTCGGTGCGAATGTCGCGGTTGAAGACATCCGCCAGCAAATGCTGCCAGCGCGCCCGGCGCTCGCTCTCGCGGCCGGAAAGCTTCAGCGGCAGCATGGCGCGCAGCGTCTCCAGGAAGTGCGACTGCTCCCGGGCGGCCAGCACCAGGCGTTCTTCGATGGCGGTGCGAAAGGGGCGATAGAACGCCAGCCGGATCAGTGCGTAGGCGGTTACGGCGAGCAGGGCCACCATCGTCAGCGCCGGGCTGTAGAGAAACAGGATGACCAGCGCCAGCACGGCCATGATCCCGTCCAGCACGGCGCCAATGACCGCCGTGGTCAGCGTGTTCTGCATGGCGGTCAGCGAACCGAAGCGCGAGACGATGTCGCCGAGATGCCGCTTCTCGAAGAAGGCCGCCGGCAGGCGCACCAAGTGGGCAAAGAGGCTGGACGACCACTGGTAATTCACGTCCAGCGCCAGCCGCATCATGAGCCAGTGCCGCAGCAGCGAGATGGCCGTCTGCGTGACGAGCAGCAGGGCAAAGCCGATCAGCAGCACGTCCAGCAGCTCGCGGTCGCCGCTGACCACGACTTCGTCGATGACGAACTGGTTGAACAGCGGCGCGGCCAGCGCGAAAACCTCCAGCGCCAGCGCGAGCACGAAGAGCTGGGTCAACGCCACCGGCAGGCCGCGCACCCGACCGGTCAGGTCCCGAAAGCGAACCTTGCGGCGTACATCGACCGGCTTGAACTCGGCGGTGGGCGTGAGCTCCAGCGCCACGCCGGTGAAATGCTTGGAGACGACCGCCCGCGGCAGCACGCGCTCGCCGACTGCGGGGTCGAGGATGACGACCCGGTCGCGCTGGACGCGTTTGAGGACGACGAAGTGGTTCAGATCCCAGTGCAGGATGCACGGCAGGGCCAGCTCGCCCAGCTCTTCGAGCTCGAGGCGCAGCGGCCGCGCGGCAAAGCCGAGCGCCTCGGCGTGCCGGATCAGTTGGGCGAGCGTGGCGCCCTTGAGCGAGATGGGGAAGCGGCGGCGCAGGTCGGCGAGGTCGGCGTGAAGTCCGTGCGCCGACGCGATCATTGCGAGGCAGACAAGGCCACATTCACTTGACTCGGACTGCAGAACGACCCGCATTGATTTTCCGTTGGCTACAAAAGCGTCGGCGCAGGTCGGCGAGGTCGGTGTGAAGTCCGTGCGCCGACGCGATCATCGCCAAGCAGGCGAGTGCGCATTCCGAAGCCTCAGCTTGAAGAAGAACGCTCAGTCCCGAACCCCGATCAACGCCCGCGTGGACCGCGTCGCAATGACGAGCGATCCATCCGCAGCGCAGATCTCACCCAACGCTCGACGTGCCCGCTCGTACGCGAGCATGGCGTCCGACACCTCGACGCACGTGAGCTCCAGTGACGGACGTCTTTCGTTGACGCGACCACAAAAGGCAGCTGTCCCGTAATCGGCGGGTGCCGCTATACCCATCAAGCCCAACCGTTCCATATCGCGAACGGTGAGCGTGAAGTTTCCGAAAAAGCGCGGCTCTTGACCAACCCGTGTGATGTACTCATCAACGCCGATCGAGGCGAAGAAATCTAAATCTCCCTGCTGTCGGCGCCGCACACCGTCGGTGTCACGGAGGCGTTCCGCGATCTCGTCAGGCGTCCAAAGGGTACCGTCAAAGGACGACCGTACTCGGCCGCAATTATCGAACTCTCGTCCTTCCTTCTGGAAGCTGCTGCCGTGCCAAACAACAAAGCCTTCCGGCCGGATGACGCGCTCTCTCCCTGCGGTGAACAGGTAGTTTGCGCAGCTAGAGATACAAGCGCCGGTCACGACGACGACCAAGCCGCGATCTCGTATGAGGCGCCCAATCTGTTGTCCGGCTTCTACGTAGCCGCCATCGGACTCGATCCAAAGCTCCTTTACTTCAACATCAGCGAGCGCCTGGGCCAGCTTCGTTACCGCAGACGGCAAGATCGGACCGCGGAACCGAACTTTGGAGCCCTCGCGCTCGATCGAAACGTTAGCCTCGCTCAGCGCCTTACGGTCGGCTTCGCGCAAGGCTTCGGCGCGGAGTCTGGCAACCTCCTCTTCCCCAACCAGTCGCCTGAACTCAGCAGGGCTTACGACGCTTCGTTCGCTCGCCCGGGGACTTTCGAGTATGCAGGCTACCAGCGCTAGTACAAGGACAAAGGTCGCGAGTGAGCGCAGCATAAGCAGTATCTTGGCCGAGTTGGTGAAACCGTCGGGCGCCAAAGGCGCCCGACGGCCTGAAACCTACTTCTTGGTTACGCAGGTTTCAACTTTGACGGTGACGCATCGCGTGCCGCTTTTATTGCACCTCGTACGTTCCACGGAGGTGCAGGTCTTCGTCTCGCCGCCGGCGACGGCCTTCGTTTGCTGGGGGGTGAGTAGCTTCAACTTCGCATCATCGGCTTGGTGAAGATCTGCGGTCGAGATACAGCCATAGACCGCCCGCCAACAGAAGGTATGCAAAAAGCTCGACGGTGCCCCACAAAGAAAGGAGCGGCTGTCCGCGAGGCAGGTCGAACACAATCCACACGAGTTCGCGGATGAAAAGAGCTGCAATCATTGACACCAGGAAGCGTTTCATCGAATTCGGGCGAAGTCAGTGCGGCACTCGCGTGATCGCCAAGAATATGAGAGACAAGGCCAAGGAGTTGGCGATGATGTGCAAGCTTGTTGCGGCCAAGTAAGCTTTGTAGAAACCCATGTGCCGCCAAGCCAAATAAGTATCTGCAAAAATGTAGAAGAGGATCGCCCACAGCACTCCAGATGCAGCCGAAAGTACCCCCAACTCTGAATTGATGTGCAGAGTGCCAAAGACGACGGCGACCGCAAAGCAACTAGCGCGTTTCTGGAGGTGGAACAGCATCCCAACGCGCAAGCAAGCAGCCAGCAGAAGTGTTTCGACAGTCGGCGCCGCAAGTCCGACGGTGAAAGCCATCATCGAGAGCTCAGAGGCTGTTGTGTCTTCAAGACCCGACAGCGCTTCAGTTAGATGTGTTGGCGGACGCAGCACTGCGTAACCGAACACGAAGCCCGAGAAAACCACAGCCAAGACAAGAAAAACGCGGCGCAAGAAACTGCGCCGCGCCCCATCTATTGATGGTGAAATAAGCAGGTTCACTAGAGTACTGGCGAGGGCGTTGATCAAGCCCGCCAATGATCTTCAATGACCGCGATCGAGCCACCCACCACCACCTGGTCCGGGCACGAAGATGGGTGAGCCGCTTGACCCCTCCCTGTCTGTCGAGATGGGGTTAGGCGGATTGTTTGGACCGCTTGTCACGTAATTCCAGGCGTTCGACACAGCGTTGCGAACGGCGGAGTAAGCCTCTTCACCCGCGACGAAGCACACGAGCGCCGTTAACTTGTTTCTGCTACAAAAATTGGACCAGCCGCTGCCAGAGCTTCCCCCGCTTGAATTGCCGCCGCCAGAGTTGAGTTGATGAGAGGGTTGCCCTACTATCGAAGGGGTACCACCTCCAATAATGCCGCCAGCCACAAGAAATATTTCATCGTTTCCAAGTCGACGCATGATTTCTCCTGTTTCGCTGAGTCTTCTCGTGAGGGAGACTCTTCCTCTTCAAGCCGCCCGTCTCGCCGTCGCTGCAATCAAAGGCTCCAGCAACCACTCGATGACGCGCCGTCTGTCCTGAACGATCGCAGCATCGAGGGTCATGCCGGCTCGCAGCGGGGTCGCTTCGCCGTAGGCGAGCACGTTCTGCGAGCCCAGTTCGACGGTCAGTTGGTACAGCGCCTCGCGGGCGCCCGTCCCAGTGGCCAGGTGCGCCAGCGCCGGCGGCAACTGCGCCGGGGAGACGGGACTGCGGCTCACGCTGGCCACGGTGCCTTGCTGCAACCCGAACTTCTGGTACGGAAACGCCGCGTAGCGCAGTTGCACCGCCTGGCCCTTCTGCGCAAAGCCCACCGTCCGGCTCGGCGCAAACAGATGCGCCTGCAGGGGTGCGGCGGCTGGCGCCAGCGCGGCTACGAGCTGCGCCGGCAGCACCGGCTGCCCCACTGCCAGCGGCAGCAACGTGACCGTCCCGTCGCGCGGCGCGGTAATCACCTGGGTGCGCCGCGCGTCGTTCTCCGCCGCCTCCTGCGCCAGCGCCGCCACCGCCCGGTCCACCTGCGTCAGCTCGGTTTGCAGTTGCGCCGCCAGGTGTCCGCTCTCGGCCGCCAGCGTGGCGCGGTCGCGCGCCAGCGCCAGCCGGGCGCGCTGCAGTTGCTGCACGCGGGTTTTGGCGTCGATGACCTCCTGCTGCTGCAACTGCGCCTGGGTCGGCGACAGAAAGCCCGCTGTGAGCAACTGATCCACCCGCGCGGCCTGCTGCTGCGCCAGCACCAGGCGGCGCTGGGCCAGCGCAATCTCGTCGTCGGCGCGGCGCAGTTCGGCATCCATGCCCTGCACCCGGGCCGCCAGCGACTGCTGCTGCAGCCGGATCTGCGAGGTGCGCAGCACCCGCTCGGCCTCCAGCGTGGCGCGCCGCTGCGCGATCTGCTGCGCCACCTGGGTACCCACCTCTCCGCCGCCGGTGGCGCGGTCCAGCGCCGGCACCAGGATGCCCTCGCCCTGCCGCACCGACTGGCCTTCGGCCACGCGCACTTCGGCCACCCGCCCCGCCGCCGCCGCGTGCAGGTCCATCATGCCGCCGGCCGGCACCAGCATGCCGCTCACAGGGGCCTTGCGCGTCATCTCGCCCATGAACGCATAGGCCACGAGTGCGCCGGCCAGCAGGGCCGCACCCGCGGTCATGGCCCACCACGGCAGCCCGGTGTTCAGGCGCACCCCGCCGAGCCACTGGCCGGCGCGGGCCTGCATTACTTCGGGGCGGAACAGCGGCTGGTCCACGATGGAGTCGGCGCGTCGATGACGAGACAATTCTCAAACGCGGGGGGGGGGGGCAAGTCAGGACTTGTCCCATCGCGTGAGCCAGCGAGCCTTGCGGAAAATTCACTTGCGCCGGCGCGCGCTGCTGCCATCGCCTTCCTGCGAGCAGCGCGCAGTCATGACCGCCATAATCGCGCCATGCGTTTGCGTTTCACCAAGATGCAGGGCGCCGGCAACGACTTCGTCGTGCTCGACGGCGTGCGCCAGCGCATCGACCTGTCCTCGGACCAGTTGCGCCGCCTGGCCGACCGGCGCTTGGGCGTCGGTGCCGATCAGATCCTGCTGGTCGAGGCGGCCGACCGCGCGGACGTGGACTTTCGCTACCGCATCTTCAACGCCGACGGCGGCGAGGTGGAGCAGTGCGGCAATGGAGCGCGCTGCTTTGTCCAGTTCGTGCGCGCGCAGGGGCTGTCGGACAAGCGCGCCCTGCGCGTGCAGACGCGCAACGCCCTGATCGAACCGCGCCTGCAGGCCGATGGCGAGGTCGCCGTCGACATGGGTGCGCCGCGCTTTGCTCCGGCGCAGGTGCCGTTCGATGCGGCGGGACTGACGCCGCGGCGCGTCGGTGGCGCCGACCTGTGGCCGCTGCAGGTGGACGGCGCGCTGCGCGAGATCGTGGTGCTGTCGATGGGCAATCCGCACGCGGTGCAGGTGGTGGCGGACGTGGATGCGGCGCCGGTGGCCACCGAAGGCCCGTGCATCGAAGGCCATGCCCGCTTTCCGCAACGCGTGAATGCCGGCTTCATGCAGGTGCTCGATCGCCACACCATCGGCCTGCGCGTGTGGGAGCGCGGCGCCGGCGAGACGCTGGCCTGCGGCAGCGGGGCCTGCGCGGCGGCGGTGGCCGGTATCGTTCAGGGCCTGCTCGATTCGCCGGTCACCGTGCTGGCGCGCGGCGGGCGGCTCACCATTGAATGGAGTGCGGCAGCGGGAACCACGGCCGCACCGGTGACCATGACGGGGCCGGCGGTCACCGTCTTCGAAGGCGAGATCGAGCTATGAAACACGACGACATCGCGCAGTTTCTGGCGCAGCATCCGGACTTCTTCGAGCAGCACCCGGAGCTGCTGGCGGCGCTGAACCTGCCGCATCCGCAAAACGGTCAGGCGATCTCGCTGGTCGAGCGCCAGTCGATGATCCTGCGCAACCGCATCGGGGCGCTGGAGGCGCGCATCGCGCAGATGACGCGCCACGGCGCCGAGAACGATGTCATCGCCGACAAGCTGGTGCAGTGGTCGCGTGCGCTGCTGCTGGAGGGCGATCCGGCGCGCCTGCCGCAGGTGCTGCTGGAGCAGTTGCTGGCCGTCTTCAGCGTGCCCCATGGCGCGCTGCGCGTCTGGGAGGTGCAGCCGCAGTACGCCGGGCTGCCCTGCGCTGCGCCCGTCAGCGAGGACGCGAAGCGGCTGGCCGCCAGCATGGCGGCGCCGTTTTGCGGCGCCAACGTGGGCTTCGAGGCGGCCGACTGGATGCAGGCGCAGGCCGGCGCGGTCCAGAGCCTGGCCATGCTGCCGCTGCGCGTGGGTGCCCGCCCGCAGGCCTTCGGCCTGCTGGTGCTGGGCTCGCCCGACAAGGAACGGTTCCAGACCGGCATGGGAACCGCATTCCTGGCGCGCATTGCCGAGCTGGCCAGCGCGGCGCTGGCGCGCCTGGGGCCGCCGGCGGCGCGATGAGTGGCCTGCCGGCGCCGGCCGAAGCGTTCCTGCAGGACTGCCGCACGCTGCGGCGCATGAGCGCGGCCACGCTGATCGCCTACCGGCGCGACCTCACGGAACTGGCGCAGCTGGCCGCCGCTGCGCAGGAGGCTGACCTGCGCGCCCTCACGCAGGCGGACGTGCGGCGCTTTGCCGCGCGGTTGCATGGTCGTGGCCTGTCGCCCGCCTCGCTGGCGCGCCTGCTGTCGGCGTGGCGCAGCTTCTACCGCTGGCTGGGTCAGCGGCAGGAGGTGACGGTCAACCCGGTGGTGGGCGTGCGTGCGCCGCGGCGCGAGCGGCGCCTGCCCAAGGCGCTGCCGGTGGACCAGGCGGTGCGGCTGGTAAGCCAGGCGCCGCAGGACGGCGCGCTGGCCCTGCGCGACAAGGCGATGGTGGAGCTGCTGTACTCCAGCGGCCTGCGCCTGGCCGAACTGGTGAGCCTGGACTGGCGGGCTTTCGGCGCCGAGGGTCGGCAGGCTGCATCGGTGAGCTGGATCGACCTGCCGCAGCGCGAGGTGGTGGTCACCGGCAAGGGCGGCAGGCAGCGCCAGGTGCCGCTGGGGGCTGCGGCCGCGCAGGCGCTGCAGTCCTGGCTGGCGGTGCGCGGCACGCTGGCCCGCACGGAGCCGCGCGCGCTGTTTGTCTCCGCGCGCGGCACGCGGCTGGCGCCGCGCAGCGTGCAGCAGCGGCTCGAGCAACTGGCGCGCAGGCTGGGCCTGGGGGTGCATGTGCATCCGCACGTGCTGCGCCACTCGATGGCCTCGCACGTGCTGCAGTCCAGCGGCGACCTGCGCGCGGTGCAGGAACTGCTCGGCCACGCCAACATCTCGACCACGCAGATCTACACGCAGCTCGACTGGCAGCACCTGGCCAAGGTATACGACGCGGCGCATCCTCGGGCGCGGCGGAAGGCTTGACGGTGCCGGGCAGTTTCGTTGAGGCGGTGTCCCGCCGCGTCGTCTACCTGCGGTGCATCCTGGCCCCCCACCCCCGCCCCGCCCCGGGGCGGGGTGGTGAACGGGGGAACGGGGCAGGGCGGGGCGAGAATCACTTCGAGATCTGCTCTGTGCTCCCTGTGTGGTCTGTACTCCAATGCTGTTCGTGCTCTTCGAGCAATCCGCCACCCTCTAGCACCCGTCGCCGTTCATGCCCGGTGAACTGATCCTCAAGCCCGGCAAGGAGCGCTCGCTGCTGCGGCGCCATCCGTGGGTGTACGACACGGCGGTGGCGCGGGTGACGGGCCAGCCGGCGCAGGGCGCGACGGTGGCGGTGCGCGCGGCCGACGGGCGCTGGCTCGCCTGGGCGGCCTACGCGCCGGGGGCCACGCTGCGCGCGCGCTGCTGGAGCTTCGTCGAGACCGACACGATCGACGCCGCCTGGATCGGTTCGCGTGTGCGTGCGGCAGTGGCGCGGCGGTTGCCGCTGCGGGCCGAGTCGGACGCGCTGCGGCTGGTCTATGGCGAGGCCGATTGCCTGCCCGGCTTCATCGCCGACCGCTACGGCAACCAGTTGGTGGTGCAGTTGCAGTCGAGCGGCGCGCAGGCCTGGCGCGAGGTGCTGCTCGATGCGCTGGTGCAGGCCAGCGGCTGCGCCAACGTGTACGAGCGCTCCGACAGCGCCACGCGCCAGCGCGAGGGCCTGGCGGCATCCAGCGGGGTGGCGCGCGGGGCCGAGCCGGCGGCGCGCATCGAAGTGCAGGAGCATGGCCTGCGCATGGCCGTGGACGTGCGCGGCGGTCACAAGACCGGCTTTTACATCGACCAGCGCGACAACCGCCGGCTGGTGCGGGCGCTGGCCGGTGCGGCCGCTGAGCGACTGGGGCGCGCGCCGACGGCGCTCAACTGCTTCTGCTACACCGGCGGCTTCTCGCTGGCGGCCGCCGCCGGCGGCGCGCAGCGGGTGCTGTCGATCGACTCGTCGGCCGAGGCGCTGGTGCTGGCGGCGGACAACGCCGCGCGCAACGGCCAGACCGGCGTACACGAGTGGCGTCAGGCCGACGTGTTCCAGGCCCTGCGCCAGTTGCGCGATGGCGAGGAGCGCTTCGATCTCATCGTGCTCGACCCGCCGAAGTTCGCCGCCAGCCATCATCACGTCGAGCGCGCTGCGCGCGCCTACAAGGACATCACGCTCAATGCCCTGCGGCTGCTGGCCCCTGGCGGCGACCTGCTGACCTTCTCCTGCTCGGGCGCGATCGGCGTCGAGCTGTTCCAGAAGATCGTCGCCGGCGCGGTGGTCGACGCCGGGCTGGACTGCCAGATGCTGGCGCGGCTGGCCGCCGGCGCGGACCACCCGCTGCTGATGACGCACCCGGAGGGCGAGTACCTCAAGGGGCTGCTGCTGCGCCGCCTGGCGTAGGGCCGGGCCGGGCGGGGGCGGCCTGCGGCGGCTGGGGACTGCCGGGGCGTGCGCGGCGGTCCGCACTTGCCCGGCGGCCGTCCCGTCCCCATCTGCATCGACTGCCGATAGAATCCGCCGCCTTTCGCGGGGCCGGCCGCCGCCGGGTGCCCGCCGCAGCCGGCCAAGGAGCCGCCCATGCAAGCAGAACCGCAAGTCCCCGTCACCGTCCTGACCGGCTTCCTGGGCGCCGGCAAGACCACGCTGCTCAACCGCATCCTGAAGGAGCAGCATGGCCACCGCATCGCCGTCATCGAGAACGAGTTCGGGCCCGAGGGCATCGACAACGAGATCCTGGTCGAGGAGACCCGCGAGCAGATCGTCGAAATGAACAACGGCTGCATCTGCTGCACCGTGCGCGGCGATCTGGTGCGCATCCTCGACGAGCTGAAGACCAAGCGCGAGGCCAAGCAACTGAACTTCGACCGCGTGATCATCGAGACCACCGGCATGGCCAATCCGGGGCCGGTGACGCAGACCTTCTTCATGGACGAGGGCATCTCGTCGTACTACCTGCTGGACGCGGTCATCACCGTGGTCGATGCCAAGCACGGCCACGACACGCTCGATGCGCAGCCCGAGGCGCAGAACCAGGTGGGCTTTGCCGACCGCATTCTGATGAGCAAGACCGACCTGGTCGACGGCGCGCAGGTCGAATCGCTGCGCGAGCGCCTGCTGCGCATGAACCCGCGGGCGCCGATCAAGTCCGTGCACATGGGCGAGGTGCCGGTCAAGGAGATCCTCGACATCCGCGGCTTCAACCTCAACGCGATTCTGGAGATCGACCCCGACTTCCTCGCCACCGAGCACCCCGACGCGAAGCAGGCTCAGGCGGGCCATGGCCACCACGCCCATCAAGACAGCGACCACGTGCATGGGCCGGATTGCGACCACGACCATGATCACGACCCCGGTCATGGGCACCATCACCATCACCACGACGACGCGATCAAGGCCTTCGTCTTCCAGAGCGGCCGGCCGTTCGATCCGGCCAAGCTGGAGGACTACGTCGGCGCCCTGACTCAGGTTTACGGTCAGGACATGCTTCGGTATAAAGGCGTGCTTTTCATGGACGGCAGCAACCGGCGCATGATCTTTCAGGGTGTCCACATGCTGATGGGGGCCGATGTCGGGCGTCCGTGGGGCAAGGACGAGAAGCCCTCCTCGAAGATCGTTTTCATCGGCCGCAACTTGCCGAAGGACGCGATCCTCAAGGGGCTCGAGGCGTGCCTGGCACGCTGACTCCGCGGCCGCCGACTTCCGGCAGCATCACCGCTTCCGCCGATCGAGACACCAAAGAGCAGCGAGGCAAGAGGATGGCAGGTAAGGCGAAAGCGCCCGCGAAGAAGGCCGCCAAGGCGCCGGTGAAGAAGGTGGTCAAGCCGGTGGCGGGGAAGAGCGCGCCGGCCAAGCCTGCCGAGGGCAAGCCTTCCAAGCCCGCCAAGAAGGGCCCGGTCAAGGCGACTCCGGCGGTCAGGCCGGCCAAGGCTGCCAAGCAGGTCAAGGCCGCCAAGCAGGATCAGCAGGACAAGCGGTCCAAGCAGTCCACGCCCGTAGCCAAGTCGAGCCCCGCCAAGCCGAGCCCCGCCAAGCCGAGCCCCGCCAAGCCGAGCCCCGTCAAGGCGGCCGCCGTCAAGGCCGCGCCGGCCCGGCCCGCGCCCGCCCGGGCGGCGGGGGCGCGCACCGCTGCCGCGCCGGAGCCGGCTGCCGTGACGCCCATGCCGGCACCCAAGACGCTGCCGCCCAAGCCCAAACCCGCCAGTCAACATGATGTCGCAGCCGCTCATGAGTATCTGTTGAGCCGGTCGGCAACCCGAAGCGAAGAACCCGTGATCGTCAATGGCAAGAAACTCCCGTCGGAAGAAGAGCTCCTGAAGATGAGCGAGGCCGACTACATGAACGAAGACCAGCTGGCCTTCTTCAGGTACCGGCTGCAGCAAATGGAACGCGAGCTGCTCGCCAACGCCGACGAAACTACCGAGCACCTGCGCGAGACGGTGATCGTCCCCGACCCCGCCGATCGCGCCACCATCGAGGAAGAGCACGCGCTGGAGCTGCGCACCCGAGACCGCGAACGCAAGCTGCTGAAGAAGGTGCAGCAGGCGCTGGCGCGCATCGACAGCGGCGACTACGGCTTCTGCGAGGAAACCGGTGACCCCATCGGGGTGCCGCGTCTGCTTGCCCGGCCCACCGCCACGCTGTCGCTGGAGGCGCAGCAGCGGCGGGAGATGAAGCAGAAGCTGTACGGCGACTAGGCCGCCGGACAGTCTCACTGCGCAGAGGCGAGGATCCGGGGCAGGGTCCGCTGTGCGGCCCCCCTCCGCAGGACTCCGCCCCGGTGAAGGGCGCCGGGGCGGCGTTGCCGACGCGGGGGGCGCGTCATCGTGCTGCTCCGCATTGCGATTGTTCCGGGCCTTGGCCTCGCATTCGACTGCCGTGCTCGACGTCAAGTCCGTTCGCCATCGCTACGGCGGCACCCCGGTGCTGGCCGCGCCTGACTTCGGGTTGCCGCAGGGCGAGCACGCGGTGCTGCTGGGCCCCTCGGGCTCGGGCAAGACCACGCTGCTGCATGTGCTGGCGGGCATTCTGCAGCCGGCCGAAGGGCGGGTGATGCTCGATGGCGAGGATCTTCACGCGCCGGGTCGCGACGACCGCTGGCGCGCCGCGCGCATCGGCATGGTGCCGCAGCGGCTGCACCTGATCGCCGCCCTCTCGGCGCTCGACAACGTCCGCCTGGCGCAGCGCCTGTCCGGCGCGGCGGACGTCGACGCCGGCGCGCTGCTCACGGAACTGGGCCTGGGCGCGCACTTGCGGCGGCGGCCGGCCGAGTTGTCGCAGGGGCAGCAGCAGCGCTGTGCGATCGCCCGCGCGGTGATCCACCGGCCGCGCCTTCTGCTGGCCGATGAGCCGACCTCGGCGCTCGACGGACCGAATGCCGACGCCGCGATCGCGCTGCTGCTCGATCGCGCGGCGGCCTGCGGCGCCACCCTGCTCGTGGCCACCCACGACGAGCGGGTGCGCCGCCGCTTTGGCCGCGTCATCGAACTGCGGCCGGCCGGAGCAGCGGCATGAGGCTTCCGGCGCCGACGGCCCGCTGCCTGGAGCGCCCGTCGAGCGCACCGGGCCGCGCCGGTGGCGAATCCCTGAGCGCGCAGCGCGACGGCACTCCTGTGAGGGGGGCCATCGGCTGCGCGCCGAACACGGGTTGTCCGCTGCGGCGACCGGTCGGCTCGTCGCAAGCGCCGATCGCGTGCCGCCCTGGACGACCCTGCGTTGTGCCGTGCCGACCTCGCCGAACGGCCCGACGGTGATCCTGTGAGCGCCCTCGGCCTGGTCCTGGCCCAGCTGCGGTTGCGGCCGCTGCGCACCCTGCTGTCGGTCCTGCTGCTGGCGCTGGCCGTGGCCATGCTGCTGTTCCTGCTGCTGGTGCAGACGCAGGTCACGCGCTCGCTCACCCGCGATGCCGCAGGCATCGACGCGGTAGTCGGCGCCAAGGGTTCGCCGCTGCAGCTCATCCTGTCGGCCGTCTATCACGTCGACATACCGACCGGCAACGTGCCGCTGGCGGCGCTGGCGCAGTTGCGGTCGCACCCGCTGGTGGCCCGGGCGATCCCGGTCGCGCTCGGCGACAACCATGCGGGCTTCCGGATCGTCGGCACCGAGCCTGCTCTGATCGAGCACTACGGCGCGCGCCTGGCGCAGGGCGCGGTGTGGCAGGGCAAGCTCCAGGTGGTGGCCGGTGCACAGGCCGCGCGGTCGATCGGGCTGGCCGTGGGCAGCCGCTTTTTCGGCACGCACGGCCTGGCGGCAGGCGGCTTCGTGCACGAGGATGCCGAGTACCGCGTCGTCGGCGTGCTGGCCCCGACGGGCACCGTGCTGGATCGGCTGCTTCTCACGGACGTCGAAAGCGTGTGGTTCACGCACGAAGGGGAGGCGGCCGACCCGGCGGAGCGCCGCATCCTGGAGGCCGAGCGCGAGGTCACGGCGATCCTGCTGCGCTACGCCTCGCCACTGGCGGCTGCCGTGCTGCCGCGCCAGATCAACGCCGAACCCGGGCTGATGGCCGCGGTGCCGGCCCAGGAAGTGGCGCGGCTGTTTGCCGTGTTCGGCGTCGGGATCGACACCGCGCGCGCGCTGGCCGCCGTGCTGCTGGTGAGCGCGCTGCTGGCCCTGTTCGTGGCGCTCACTGGCGCGTTGGAAGAGCGACGCTACGACATTGCAATCCTGCGGCTGCTCGGGGCCAGTCGCGTCCGGGTGGCGCTGCTGCTCCTGCTGGAGTCCTGGGTGCTTGCCGCCGCGGCGATCGCGGTGGGCACGGCGCTGGCGCTCGGCGGCGTGGCGGTGGTGGCGTCCTGGCTGGCGCAGGCGCGCTCGCTGCCGTTGTCGCCGCTGGCTTGGCCGGCAGGTGCGACCGGGGTGCTGGCGCTGGCCTGGGCCGCCGCGAGCCTGGCGGCCTTGTGGCCGGCGTGGCGCGCGGCCCGGATGGACCTGCACCGGACGCTGGCGCAGGGTTGACGGGATAACCGGCCGTCGGGCCAGCGCGCTGCGACGGCCTGCCGACTCGGTGTTCTTGCAGGCCGTCTCGTTTCAAGCGCTTGCCGAAGCCCAAGCCAAAGCCAATGCTGCGCAGCGCGCCCGGCGGGAAATGCGGCCGGTCCTCCCCGCGGGCGCGCCGGGCGCCCTGCGGCCGTCCCGGCGCTGACGTTCACTCGGACGGCAGGGCCGGCTTTGATACCCTAGCGGCATGGCTAGGACGAAGGTGTGGACATCGTGGCCGGCGGTCTTGCGCGCGGCGGGGCTGGGCTGCGTGCTCGCTGCCGGCCTGGCAGCAGCCCAGGCGCAGGCACCGACGCGGCCGGCCGCCAGTCCGAGTAATTCCCTCGGCCTGCCAATCGATCCGTCGCTGTTGAACACGCTTCCCGAGATCAAGGGCGTGGTGTCGTGGAGGACACTGGCGCAGGTGAGGTCGCGCACCGAAGGCAAGCGGGTGATCCCCGAATTCGCAGCGCCCGTGCGGGCGCTCGACCAGCAGGAAGTGCGGCTGCAGGGCTTCATGCTGCCCATCGTTACAGGCGAGCTGCACGATCACTTTCTGCTCACGATGCGGCCGCCGCACTGCCCGTTCTGCCTGTCCCTCGGCCCCGAGTACATCGTCGAGGTGCGCGCCAGAACGCCCATCAAGCACACCTACGACCCGATCATCGTGGTGGGCAAGCTCATTGTCCTGAGCGACGATCCCTTCGGCCTCTACTACCGCCTGACCGGTGCGCAACTGACGATGGCACCCCGCTAGGGACACAGCGGATCACCCGAATGTGCATCCCCTTCTGGCGGGACGGCAATTGGGCTTCCCGCCATGTTTTTTCCGGGTGCTTCCGGGAGTGGAATTGATATAGTCAAAGGACGGTTGGTTTGCCACCGGCAGAACGTCGTTGCAGCGGTGGTTGGCGGGAGTTCAGTGGCGGATCGCTCCTTTACGTCGGCATTCGCGCGGCAATTGACTGCTTTGCGGCATGTAACCGCGCGTACTTCTGCCGATAAGCTCGGGACGCTCCGATTTTCGGCCGCATCGGCCGCGATGAGCATGCGCGGCCGGTGCCTTCGCGAGTGACAACGAGCGTCACATAGGTCGATCTTGGTCTTCTCCTTCTTCAAGAAAGATCCCAAGGACAATGCCGGCCGCGGCAAGGATGGGCCGCGCTCGTCCTCCGCGGGCGCCTCCTCGGCTCGGCCTTCGACCAAGCCGTTGGTCAAGCCGGTCGGCAAGCCGCTGGGCAAGCCCCAGCAAGACGGCCGCGGCGGTGCGATCAACTCCCGCTTTGCCACCACAGGAAACGCGTTGCCCAACCGCGACCTTGCGCGCTCGCTGGCGAAGGAAACGGCGGCCAAGATCGATGCCATCGAAAACGAAATGGCGCGCGACTTCATGCGGCCGGCAGCTAACACGGGCAACCCGGCGGCAGGGTCGTCCCCTGGCGTTCGCGTGCCCACTTCCTCGCCCCGGTCTGCGGTAGTCCAGAAGCAACCCAAGCCGGTAGCCGCGGCTGCGGTCGATGACCTCGATGACGACAGCCTCGGCGACCACACCGATGTCTTGCGGGGCAGCGTCGATGCAATCGAGCTCAACGGCGCGGGCGCCGGCTCGGTCGTCGACGAGACGGCCATTCTGTTCGCCAACGGCCAGCCAATCGAGGCCGAGGAAACGCTGCGCCACGGGATCGACAACGGCAGTGTGGGCTCCTCCCCGCAGCAGGCTTGGTTGATGCTGTTCGAGCTCGTCAACCAGCGTGGTGACAGGTCGGCTTTCGATCAGCTCAGCATGCAATACGCTTCGCACACTGGCGATTTGCCGCCTGGCTGGGTCGACTACGGCGTTGGCGCCCCGTCCGGGCCGGCTCCTGTCGCCGCGGCGGCGGCCGCCGCAGGCGCCCGCGACCCGGCCATAGCGGCCGCCGGGCCCGGTATCGACCTGCCGCCGGCTGTGGATGCCAGCGTGGTCAAGGCGCTGGAGACGCTGAAGAACCTCGCGGCTCAGCACGCTGCGCTCTACCTGGACGCCTCGGCGGTTCGCAGCATCGACTTGGCCGGCGCCGAACTGCTCCTGCGTGTGGTCAACGCGTTCAAGCGTTCCAGCCACGAACTCACCATTCTCGCTGGCGAGCAATTGCTCGCTGCGCTGCGCAACGGCGTGGAACCGGGCCGCCGCGATTCATCGGACGCCAGTTGGATGCTCTTGCTCGAGGTCTTGCGCCTGCTGGACCGGCACGACGATTTCGAAGAAGCCGCGATCCAGTATTGCATCACCTTCGAGGTTTCGCCGCCGTCGTGGGAGCAATCGCCCCCCAACATCAAGGTCGGCACCGCTGCGGTCAGACCGGCCGGTGCGGTGCCGGCGGCTGCGGTGGCGCCGCCCCCACCAGGCCCGCTCGACTGGCGGGGCGTCATCGATGGCGAGGGCGAACCGCACTTCACGCGCCTGGCCCAAGAGGCACGCAACGGCACGCGACTCCTCGTGGACTGTCGCTATCTCAAGCGCATGGGTTTCACTGCCGCGAGCGCGCTGCTGGCGCTGGTTATGAAGCTGCAGTCAGGCGGCGTGCGGGTCGAGTTTCACCACGTCAATCCGCTGGTGACGGCGCTTTTGAACCTGCTGGGCGTGAGCGCCGTCGCGGCGGTCCAGCCGCGTCGTTCCTAGCGGACGGCGGCCTCGCCAGAGGCCCTTGAATCGGCGCCCGGCGGCGCCACCTGACCTCCCATGGAACAGTTTCATGGCACCACCATCGTCTCGGCGCGTCGTGGCGCCCGCGTGGCGATGGGCGGCGATGGTCAGGTCACCCTCGGCCACATCGTCGTCAAGCAGAGCGCCCGCAAGGTACGCCGGCTTTACCACGAACGCATCCTGGCCGGCTTTGCCGGCGCCACCGCGGACGCCTTTACCCTGTTCGAACGTTTCGAGGCCAAGCTGGAGAAGCACCAGGGCCACCTGCTGCGCTCGGCGGTCGAGCTTGCCAAGGACTGGCGCACCGACCGCATCCTGCGCCGCCTGGAGGCGATGCTGGCCGTGGCCGACCGCGAGACCAGCCTCATCATCACCGGCAACGGCGACGTGCTCGAGCCCGAGCACGGCCTCATTGCGATCGGCTCGGGCGGCGCCTACGCCCAGGCTGCCGCCAAGGCCCTGCTCGACAACACCGACCTGTCGCCCGCCGACGTGGTGAAGAAGGCACTGACGATCGCCGGCGACCTGTGCATCTACACCAACCAGTCGCACACCATTGAAGTGATCGACTGAGCGCGTGGATAGAGCACTTCGCGTACACGCGAAGTGAAGACACATGATGACCCCCAAAGAGATCGTCTCCGAACTGGACAAGCACATCGTCGGCCAGCACCAGGCCAAGCGCGCGGTGGCCATTGCACTGCGCAACCGCTGGCGCAGGCGCAACGTCGCCGAGCCGCTGCGCTCGGAGATCACACCCAAGAACATCCTGATGATTGGCCCCACCGGCGTGGGCAAGACCGAGATCGCGCGGCGCCTGGCACGGCTGGCCGATGCGCCGTTCATCAAGGTCGAGGCAACCAAGTTCACCGAGGTCGGTTACGTCGGCCGCGACGTGGACAGCATCATCCGCGACCTGCTGGACATCGCGATCAAGCAGACGCGCGAGAGTGAGACGCGCAAGGTGCGGGCCAAGGCCGAGGATGCCGCCGAGGATCGCATCCTCGACGTGCTGGTGCCGCCGGCGCGCGATTTCGGCTCCGCAGACCCGCGCAGCGAGGCCGGCGGCGAAACGCGGCAGAAGTTCCGCAAGAAGCTGCGCGAGGGCGTGCTCGACGAAAAGGAGATCGAAATCGACCTCGCTCAGCCGCTGCCGCAGATGGAGGTGATGACCCCGCCGGGCATGGAGGACCTGACCCGACAACTGCAGCAGATGTTCCAGAACGTCGGGCAGGCGCGGCGCAAGTCGCGCCGGCTCAAGGTCCGCGAGGCGATGAAGCTGCTGGTCGACGAGGAGGCCGCGCGACTGGTCGACGACGAGGAGCTGAAAGCCAGGGCGCTGGCCAACGTCGAGGACAACGGCATCGTGTTCCTCGACGAAATCGACAAGATCGCCAGCCGCTCGGAGACGCAGGGGGCGGACGTGTCGCGCCAGGGTGTGCAGCGCGACCTGCTGCCCCTGGTGGAGGGCACCAGCGTCAACACCAAGTACGGCATGGTGAAGACCGACCACATTCTGTTCATCGCCAGTGGCGCATTTCACTACGCCAAGCCGAGCGACCTGATCCCGGAGCTGCAGGGCCGCTTTCCGATCCGCGTGGAGCTGGAGTCGCTTTCGGTGCAGGATTTCGAGCGCATCCTCACAAGCACCGATGCCTGCCTGAGCCGCCAGTACCAGGCGCTGCTGGCCACCGACGATCTGCAATTGCAGTTCACGCCCGAGGGCATCCAGCGGCTGGCGCAGATTGCCTTCGCGGTCAACGAGAAGACCGAGAACATCGGCGCGCGGCGCCTGTACACGGTGATGGAGAAGCTGCTGGAGGAGGTCGCCTTCGAGGCGGGCAATGCGGCAGCGACGAGCGTGACCGTCGATGCCGCCTACGTCGACAGCCGCCTGGCCGAGCTGTCGCGTAACGAGGATCTGGCCCGCTACGTGCTCTAGCACGAAGGGCGCCGCTGCGTGCCGTCTTGCGGCCGATATACTCCCGGACTTCCGTCGTCATCGAGCTTTGCCATGCGCCTGATCCTGCTTCTGCTGCTGTCGCTGCTTGCCTTGCCCGTGCGGGCGCAGGTGGAGGTTGGCGGCGCCTGGGTGCGTCCCACGGTGGAGGGGCAACTGGGCACGGGCGCGTTCATGACCCTGCGCAGCCGCGAGCCGCTGCGCCTGGTGGGCGCCAGCAGCGCAGTGGCCGGCGTGGTCGAGATCCACGAGATGGCGCTGCAGAACAACGTGATGCGGATGCGCGCCATCGAGGCGCTGCCGCTGCCGGCGGGCCAGCCGGTCGAGCTGAAGCCCGGTGGCTATCACGTGATGCTGATGGATCTGAAGCGCACGCTGCGCGCCGGCGAGCAGGTGGCCATCGAGCTGCAGTTCGAGACCGCTGACAAGCGCCGCGTCGTGCAGGTGGTGCAGGCCGAGGTGCGCGGGGCCCGCGGCGCGGCGCCGCAGAAGTAATCCGCACGCGCTACAGCAGCCGCACCTCGAAGTCGCCCGCCCTGGCGATCGCGGCCCTGACCGTGTCCAGCGACAGCGGGGCAGCCACCTCGAGCACGGCGCGGGGCGGCTCGAGCGTCACGGCAACCTCGTCGGCGACGCTCTTCAAGGCGCGGGTCACGCGGTTGACGCAACCGCCGCAGTGCATGCCGGTGATCTCGAAGCTCTGTTGCATCGCTGCCTCCCGTTGGCGCTCCGCGCGCATTTTGCCCGCGCGGCCCGGCCTGGGTCAGGGGGCCGCTGCTAGACTTTTTTGACTGTCCCTCCTCTGAGTGACTCACGTCACAGGAACCCGTTCCCATGGATCGCGCGCCGCTGCCGCCTGAACTGAAGGCCGACATCCTGTCCGAGGCGCTGCCGTACATCCGCCGCTTCCACGGCAAGACCATCGTGGTCAAGTACGGCGGCAACGCGATGATCGACGAGAAGCTGCAGCAGAGCTTTGCGCACGACGTGGTGCTGCTCAAGCTGGTGGGCATGAACCCGGTGGTGGTGCACGGCGGCGGCCCGCAGATCGACGAGGCGCTCGAGCGCATCGGCAAGAAGAGCGAGTTCATCCAGGGCATGCGGGTCACCGATGCCGAGACCATGGAAGTCGTCGAATGGGTGCTCGCCGGCGAGGTGCAGCAGGACCTCGTCATGATGATCAATGGCTTCGGCGGCCAGGCGGTGGGCCTGACCGGTAAGGACGGTGGCCTGATCCGGGCGCGCAAGATCAAGATGCAGGACAAGGACGATCCCACCAAGTTCTACGACATCGGCCAGGTCGGTGCGATCGAGAAGATCAATCCGGCCGTGGTCAAGGCGCTGCAGGACGATGCCTTCATCCCGGTGATCAGCCCGATCGGCTACGGCGAGGACGGCATGAGCTACAACATCAACGCCGATGTGGTGGCCGGCAAGATCGCCGAGGTGCTGAAGGCCGAGAAGCTCGTCATGCTCACCAACACGCCGGGCGTGCTGGACAAGGACGGCAAGCTGCTGACCGGCCTGTCGGCCCGGCAGATCGACGAGCTGTTTGCCGACGGCACCATTTCCGGCGGCATGCTGCCGAAGATCGCCTCGGCGCTGGAGGCGGCCAAGAGCGGGGTCAACTCGGTCCACATCATCGACGGCCGGGTCGACCACTGCCTGCTGCTGGAAATCCTCACCGACCAGGGGGTGGGGACCATGATCAAGAGCCATTGACCGTCGTGCCGCCGGACGCGACCCTGCGGGTCGCCTGGGCAATCCCTGGGTCGGAGCCTCCGCGGCCGGCCGTGGGACGGCTCCGGCAGCGAAGCTCCGGCGCGGCGAGAGCGCGCGTGTCTGCGGTTTGCCGAATCCCATGCGGGACCCCGTGAAGCCGGTCTTTCTCTTCGACCTCGACAACACGCTGCACGACGCCTCGCACGCGATCTTCGGCCAGATCAACCAGCGCATGACGGCGTACGTGCGCGAGCACCTGGGGCTCGACCCGGCGCAGGCCGACGCGCTGCGGGTGCGCTACTGGCAGCGCTACGGCGCCACGCTGATGGGGCTGGTCCGCCATCACGGCGTGCGCGCCGACCACTTTCTGCGCACGACCCACGACATGGACCTGCCGGCGCTGGTGCAGGCCGAGCGCGGGCTCACGCGGCTGTTTGCCCGGCTGCCGGGCCGCAAGGTGCTGGTGACCAATGCGCCCGATGGATACGCCGCAGCGGTGGTGCGGCACCTCGGCCTGCACGCGCACCTGGCGCGCCGGTACACCATCGAGTCGATGCGCGTGCATGGCAGCTACCGCCCCAAGCCGTCGCGGGCCATGCTGCGCCATCTGCTGGCGCGCGAGCGCGTGCCGGCCTGGCGGGCCGTGCTGGTGGAAGACACGGCGGTCAACCTCAAGGCCGCGCGTGCGGTGGGCCTGCGTACCGTCCTCGTCACGCATGGCAGCCGCAGTGCGGGCCGCCGCCGTGCCCGCCCCGGCTACGTCGACCTGCGGCTGCGCTCGGTGCTCGACCTGCCGCGCCGCCTGAGCGTGCTGCGCCGGGGCGGGGGCAGCAATCGGTAAGCTCGCGCCTGTTGCCTGGATGGCCGACTGGAGATGGATCGGATGGCTTCGCGTCCTGGAATCGTGCGCCGGTTTTTCGGCGGCCTGTGGTGGCTGCTCGACTTCTCGCGCCGCCTCGTGCTCAACCTGCTGTTCCTGGCCCTGCTGGTGCTGCTGGGGGTGGCCTGGTGGGTCGGCAGCCGGCCGGCCCACCTGCAGGAGAAGACCGCGCTGGTGCTCAATCTCAGCGGCGAGCTGGTCGAGCAGTACAGCGGCAGTTCGAGCGAGGCGATGCTGGCCGATGCGCTGGGCGAGCGACCGCGCGAGACCCAACTGCGCGATGTGCTGCGGGCGCTGGACGCGGCTGCCGCCGACCCGCAGATCGCGCGCGTGGTGCTGATCCTCGACGACCTGTCCGGGGGCGGCCTGGCCAGCCTGCGCGAAGTGGCCGCCGCGCTGCAGCGCTTCCGCCAGAGCGGCAAGGAGGTGGTGGCCTGGGGCTCGTCGTTCGCGCAGCGCCAGTACTACCTGGCCGCGCAGGCCGACCAGGTCTACCTGCATCCGATGGGCCGCGTGGTCATCACCGGTATCGGCGGCAACGGCCTGTACTTCAAGGACGCGCTCGACAAACTGGGCGTCACCATGCACGCCTTCCAGGCCGGCAAGTTCAAGAGCGCGATCGAGCCCCTGGTGCGCAACCAGCCCTCGCGCGAGGCGCTGGAGGCCGACCAGGCCTGGATGAACGACTATTGGAACGGTTGGACTGCCGACGTGGAGCGCGCCCGCAAGCTGCCGGCCGGCAGCATCGTGGGCATGATCGACGCGCTGCCGCAGCGGCTGGCGGCGACGCAGGGCGATGGAGCGCGGCTGGCGCTCGAGGAGAAACTGGTCGATGGCTTGAAGACCCGCGACGAGTTCCGCGCCCTGCTCATCGGCCGTGGCGCGCCCGACGAGGGCGACAAGGGCACGTTCCGGCAGGTTTCGCTGCTTGCCTACGTGGCGCAGTTGCCGCAGCAGCAGGGCGCGCAGGTCGCGGTGGTGGTGGCGCAGGGCGAGATCCTCGACAACGACGCCCCGCAGGGCCTGATCGGCGGCCGTGCCACGGCGGAGCTGATCCGCAAGGCGCGCGATGACGAGGACATCAAGGCCGTCGTGCTGCGCATCGACTCACCGGGCGGCAGCGCCTTCGGGTCGGAGCTCATCCGGCGCGAGGTCGAGCTCACGCGCAAGGCCGGCAAGCCGGTGGTGGCTTCGATGGGCGACCTGGCCGCCTCGGGCGGCTACTGGATCACGATGGGTGCGGACGAGGTGCTGGCCGATGCCGGCACCATCACCGGCTCCATTGGCGTGTTCGGCGTGCTGCCCACCTTCGAGAAAACGCTGGACAAGGTCGGCGTCGGCGTCGGCGGGGCCAGCACCAGCTGGCTGGCGGCGGCGAGCAGTCCGCTCACGCCGATGGACAAGCGGCTGGCCGAGATGGTGCAGTTGTCGGTGGGACAGATCTACCAGCAGTTCATCACGCTGGCGGCGCAGGCGCGCGGCAGCACGCCGGAGAAGATCAACGAGGTCGCGCAGGGCCGGGTGTGGACGGGCCAGCAGGCCAGGGCAGCCGGGCTGATCGACGGCATTGGCGGGCTGCATGAGGCCATCGCCCGGGCCGCCGCGCGTGCCCAGCTCAGCGGTGAGGTCAAGCCGGTCTACATCGAGCGCGGACCGCGGGGCCTGGAGCGCTGGCTGTCCCTGTTCTTCGGCCGGGTGGCCGCTGGTGTGGTGCAACACGTCGGCCCCGAAGTGCCGTTCCTGCGTGACGTTCTGGCGCAGCGGGCGGCGGCCGCGCCGGCGCTGCGTGTGTTCGAGGGTGCGCGCGACGATCCACTGCGCACCTACGCGTTCTGCTTCTGTGCCGGCGTGCGGTGAGGCGGCCGGCTCGAAGCCTGCGATCGGCGCTCCAGAGGCGGCGGGGGCGGCATCCCGGAGCGCCAGAATTGGCAGGCTTCTGCGCGTGAGTAACTCCCTACGTCGCGCGCGATTCCGGTAGATTGCCGGTTCTGTTTCGAGGTCGTCATGCAGCCCGGCGCCGCCGCCATCAGCCTTCCCCAGGACGAAGCTTCCAGCGGCCGCCGGCGCAAGCCCGGTGCGCGGCGGCTGCAGATCCTGCAGACCCTGGCCACCATGCTGGAAGACCCGAAGGGCGAGAAGGTCACCACGGCCGCCCTGGCGGCCCAGCTGAGTGTGTCCGAGGCGGCGTTGTACCGCCACTTTGCCAGCAAGGCGCAGATGTTCGAGGGCCTGATCGAGTTCATCGAGACGACGATCTTCGGCCTGATCAACGAGATCTCCACCAAGGAGACCTCGGGGCTGCGTCAGGCGCGGCGCATCTTGCAGATGCTGCTCGATTTCGCGCAGACCAACCGCGGCATGACGCGCGTGCTCATCGGCGATGCGCTGGTCAACGAGCACGAGCGGCTGCAGGAGCGGATGAACCAGCTGACCGAGCGGATCGAGGCCTCGCTGCGGCAGAGTTTCCGGGTGGCTGCCACGCAGGGCGAAATGCCGCCGGGCATCGACCCCGCCGCGCGGGCGGCGCTGGTGGTGGCCTATGTGGTGGGCCGCTGGCATCGCTTTGCCAAGAGCGGCTTCCGCAAGGCGCCGGCCGAAGGGCTCGACGGCCAGATGCTCGCCCTGGTCGGCTAGGCGCCGCCGCCGCGCGCGCCGCCATCCTCAAGCCGCGGCTCCGGCTGCCGCGCACACCTCGCAGTGCGGATCACGCGGCACGCGCACCGTGCGCAGCGTCATGCCCAGCGCCTCGATCATCAGCAGCCGGCCGCTCATCGACGCCCCGATGGCCGCCGCCTCGCCGGCGGCGAGCTTCAGCGCCTCGGCCGCCTGCAGCGTGCCGACGATGCCCGTCAGCGGCGCGAACACCCCCATGACCGCGCACAGCTCGTCCTGTCCTTCACCCGCGGGAAACAGGCAGGCGTAGCAGGGCGCCTCGGGCTGGCGCAGGTCGAACACCGCCAGTTGTCCGTCGAAGCGGATCGCCGCCCCCGACACCAGCGGCCGACGCTGCTCGACGCAGGCGCGATTGACCGCGTGACGGGTGGCGAAGTTGTCGCTGCAGTCGAGCACGACATCGTGCTCGGCCACCAGGGTCCGCAACTGCGCGCCATCGGCACGCTGCACCCGCGCCACGACTTCGACCTCGGGGTTGATGGCGGCCAGCGCAAGGCGGCCCGATTCGGCCTTCGGCTGGCCGATTCGCTCGGTCGTGTGCAGGATCTGGCGCTGCAGGTTGGTCAGGTCCACCGAGTCGCCGTCGACCAGCGTGATGCGGCCGACCCCGGCCGAGGCCAGGTAGTACGCCGCCGGCGAGCCGAGACCGCCGGCGCCGATCACCAGCATCCGGCTGCGGCCGATGCGCGCCTGCCCCTCGATGCCGATCTCGTTGAGGAGAATGTGGCGCGAGTAGCGCTGCAGCAGGCGGTCGTCGAGGTCGGGCATGGTGAGCGCAGAAACGACTCGGGCCGCCGCGGCGGCCCGAGTCATGTCGCATGGTGCAGTCGTGACCGAGCGCTAGCGGGCCTTGGCCGGCTCGCGCGCCTCGCTGCGCGCCACCGCCTCGCGCGGCTTGGCCAGGGCGACCGGCTTGCCCTGCAGGTGGTTGAGCGCCTGACGCAACTGGAAGTCCTCGGCCGAGCCGAACTCGTAGCGCCGCGCCGGAACGGCCGGCGCAGCGCTCCCGCCCGGGCTGGCGGCCGGTGCGTTGGCGCCGGGGGCGGGCGCTTCGGTGGGCGCATTGGCCGGCGGGCTGGCAGACTGACCGGCGCGTCGTTCCGCGTCCTGGTTGTTGCGGTCTTCGAGATGGCGGACCAGATCGGCCTCGCGCACCGCGAAGCTGGCGAAGTTGCCCTCGGGCGTGTCTTCCACCAGCAGGTCGGGCACGATGCCCTTGGCCTGGATCGAGCGGCCGCTCGGCGTGTAGTAGCGCGCCGTGGTGAGCTTGATGGCCGCCGGCGTGTTGCCCTCGGCACGGATCGGGATGATGGTCTGCACCGAGCCCTTGCCGAAAGTCTGCGTGCCCATCACGACGGCGCGCTTGTGGTCCTGCAGCGCGCCCGCGACGATCTCCGAAGCCGAGGCGCTGGCGTTGTTGACCAGCACCACCATCGGCACGGTCTTGGCTTCGCGCGGCAGGCGGCTCAGGATGTCCTCGCCGCGGCCGCGCTGGTAGTCCTCGGGCGCGGCCACGAAGCGGCGGCGCGAGTCCTCGTTGCGGCCGTCGGTGGACGTGACCAGCGCGCGCGGCTGCAGGAAGGCCGCCGACATGCCGACCGACGAATGCAGCAGCCCGCCCGGGTTGTTGCGCAAATCGAGCACCAGCCCCTGGGTCGCACCCTGCCGCTGCAGGTCGTTGATGGCCTTGACCAGGTCCTCGACCGTGCGCTCCTGGAACTGCGAGATGCGGATGAAGCCGTAGCCCGGCTCGATCACGCGCGCGCGCACCGACTGCACCTTGATCACGTCGCGCACCAGCCGGACCTCGAGCGGCTGCGACTCGCCCTTGCGCACCAACGTCAGCACGATCGGGGTCTTGGGCTTGCCGCGCATCAGCTTGACGGCCTCGGGCAGCGCCATGCCACGGGTGAGCTTGTCGTCGATCTTGATGATCAGATCGCCGCTGCGGATGCCGGCGCGCGCCGCCGGCGTGTCGTCGATCGGCGCGATCACGCGGATCGCACCCTCCTCGGTGCCGACCTCGATGCCAAGGCCGCCGAACTCGCCCTGGGTGCCGGCCTGCATGTCCTTGAAGGCGTCGGTGTCGAGGAAGGACGAGTGCGGGTCGAGCCCGGAGAGCATGCCGCTGATGGCCTCCTGGATCAGCTTGCGGTCGTCCACCGGCTCCACGTAGTTGGCCTTGATGGCGCCGAAGACTTCCGAGAACTGGCGGATCTCCTCGAGCGGAATCGGGCCGCGCGAATCGCGGAACGCGTAGGCGGAAATGCCGAGGCTCGCCGCCACGCCGGCGACGCAGCCGATACCGATCAGTGCAATGTTGCGCAAGCGACCGCTCATTGAGCCTCCGGGGAGCAGGGAGCAGCGAGAAGATCCAGGGGGTTGGAGACCAGCTTAACGACGCAGTTCAGCGGGCGGCAATCCAGCGCAGCGGATCGAAAGGCCGACCCTGATGGCGCAATTCAAAGTATAGGCCCGGCTCGCTGGCCCCGCCGGTGCTGCCGACCGTGGCGATCGCCTCGCCGGCGGCCACGCGGGCGCCGACGGCCGCCAGCACGCTCTCGTTGTTGCCATAGACGGACAGGAAGCCCTCACCGTGATCGACGATCGCCAGGTTGCCGAACCCGCGCAGCCAGTCGGCAAACACGACCCGACCGGCGGCCACCGCCACCACCTCCTGCCCGGCGGCCGCCCGGATGAAGACGCCTTTCCAAGTGGGTGCGTTGACACCGGCCTCGGTACGGCGCGGGCTGCCGAAGCGGGCCGCGACCTCGCCCTGCACCGGCGGCGCGAGCTTGCCGCGCAACTGGGCGAAGGCGCCGGTGGTCGGCAGCGCGTCGGCCGCGGCGGGCGCTTCGCGGTCGGTGGGCCGGCTGTCCGGGCTGCGCTCGGCACTGCGCTCGGCGCTGCGCTCGGGGCCACGCGGGGTGGCAGCGCGGGCCGGCGGCGCCGCCGCGGCCGCGGCGCGCTGGCGCCGCTCCCGCTCGCGCGCCTGCTCGGCCAGCACGCGGGCGAGTTCATCGATCAGCGAGCCCAGGCGCTTTTCGTCGCGCTCCAGGCCGGCGATCGACTGGCGCTGCTCGCCGATGCGCCGGGCCAGCCGGTCCAGCGCGGCCTTGCGCGCCGCCTGCTGCTGCAGCAGCAGGCGGCGCTGGGTTTCCTCGTCGCCGGCAATGGCCGCCAGCTCGGCCTGCCGGGCGCGCGACTCGTCCTCCAGCAGCGCCAGCTCGGTGCGGCGCTCGGCCAGCGTGTCGATCAGCGCCGTGCGCTCGCGCACCACGTAGTCCAGGTAGACCGCCTCACGCGCGGCCGCCTGCGGCGACCGCCCGGCCAGCAGTTCCTGCCAGGGCTCGGTGCGCGCGACCACGTACTGCAGGCGCAGCACCTGTTCCAGTTGCTGCCCCACCTCGCTCTGGCGCGCCGAGGTGGCGCGGCTGCGCTCCTGCAGCGCGGCGATCTGCTTCTCGACGCCGACGCGCGCCTGCGCAAGCTCGCGCAGGCGGCGGTTGGCGGCCGAGATGGCGGCTTCCGAATCGCGCAGCGCGTCGGTCGCCTCGCCGTGCGAAGCCTCGGCGGCGGCCAGTTGCTTCTTGAGGGCACCCAGGCGCGCTTGCAACTGCTGCTGCTCGGCTCGCAACTGGCGCTGGCGCTCGGCTTCGCCGCTGCGGGCGCCGGCGGCCGCTGTCGGCCGGCCCGGCGCCGGGCTGGGCGTCTGTGCGGATGCCTTGGCGGGAGCCTTGCCGGGCTCGCGCGTGGTGCGTTCCTGCGCGGCCGGAGCAACGACCGCGGTCAGAGCGGCCCCGATCAGCAGGGCGAGCAGGACGGTGGCGGGCGGGTTCACGCCGGGACGATAGCCCGGTGGGGCGCCCGCTTGCGAGCGCAGAACGCCAGACCGGGCGTGGAGGCGGGCGCTGCGGCTACGGGCGCGCCTTGCCCTGCGCGGCCACCGCGGCCGCCGCCCGGGCGATGGTCTCCGGGTCGCCGAGGTAGTAGCGGCGCAGCGGCGTGAGCGTCGCGTCGAACTCGTAAACCAGCGGCTGCGCGGTGGGGATGTTGAGGCCGACGATCGCCTCGTCCGACAGCCGATCCAGGTGCTTGATCAGCGCCCGCAGCGAGTTGCCGTGCGCGGCCACCAGCACGCGGCGGCCCCGCTGCAGCGCCGGGGCGATCGAGTCGTTCCAGAACGGCACCACGCGCGCCACCGTGTCCTGCAGGCACTCGGTGGCCGGGATTTCCTCGGGCTTCAGGTGCCGGTAGCGCGGATCGTTGCGCGCCGAGCGCGGGTCGTCGGCCGGCAGCGGGTCGGGCGCGATGGCGTAGGCGCGGCGCCAGATCAGGACCTGCTCCTCGCCGAAGCGCGCCGCCGTCTCGGCCTTGTTCAGGCCCTGCAGGACGCCATAGTGACGCTCGTTCAGGCGCCAGGAGTGCACCACCGGCAGGTACATCTGGTCCA
This sequence comes from Burkholderiales bacterium, assembly GCA_020248865.1. GTDB lineage: Bacteria > Pseudomonadota > Gammaproteobacteria > Burkholderiales > Burkholderiaceae_F > JALHMQ01. The sequence goes on from JADCGS010000014.1 coordinate 35,816, forward strand.
GCGCGTCGAGGGTGATCCACAGCGTGCGGATGGCGCGCTTGAGCACCGAGGTGAAAGCGATGTCGAAGCCGTAGCCCTCGCGGCGCAGCAGTTCGCCGGCAGCGCGCGCTTCGTCGTGGCCGCGCGGCGTGAGGTCGACGTCGGTCCAGCCGGTAAAGCGGTTTTCGAGGTTCCACTGGCTTTCGCCGTGGCGCATCAGCACGAGCTTGATCATCTTGGGCAGGCGGCGGGAGTGGGGCGGGGTCGGAGCGGGAGCAGCGCGGCAGGCAGGTGGAAGCAGGGCGCAAACCGGGGGTTGGCAGCGGCCCGATCGGCGGCCTGATCGGCGCCCCGCGGCTGCTTGCGCCGCCGCCACTATAATTCGCGCCCTTTGCGTCCCCGCTCCACCACCTCTTATCGATCGGCCGGCCGACCGTGCAGTTCTTCATCGACAACATTTTCCTCATCGCCATCGCCTTCATCAGCGGCGCGATGCTGGTCTGGCCGCTGGTCCGCAACCGTGCCGGCGGGCCGTCGCTGAGCACGCTGCAGGCGACCCAGCTCATCAACGGCAAGAACGCGCAGATCGTGGACGTGCGCAGCAGCGACGACTTTGCCCGCGGCTCCCTGCCCAACGCGCGCAACATCCCTACGGCAACCATCAAGGAGCGGGCCGCCGATCTGAAGAAGGACCGCCCGGTGCTGGTCGTGTGCGACCAGGGGCGTCACGCCGGACCCGCCGCGGCAACGCTGCGCGCAGCCGGCTTTGCCGAGGTCTACGTGCTGGCCGGTGGCCTGGCGGCGTGGCGCGAGGCCGGCCTGCCCCTGAAGAAGTAGCGTGCATGCGCGCGCAGTCGCCCCCGGAGGATTCGCCATGACCGCCCCCGTCCGCATGTACAGCACCGCCGTGTGCCCCTACTGCCAGCGCGCCGAGATGCTGCTGAAGGCGCGCGGCGTGACGGCGATCGAGAAGGTCCGCATCGACCTGGAGCCCGCGCGCAAGGACGAAATGATCGAGAAGACCGGGCGCCGCACCGTGCCGCAGATCTTCATCGGCAACACGCATGTCGGCGGCTTCGACGACCTGGCGGCGCTCGACCGCGACGGCCGGCTCGGCGCCTTGCTGGCCGGCTGACGGCACGCCTCCCGCTGCCCGCGGGCGGCCTCCCCCTTCACTCCACAGGAAACACCAAGATGGCAGACGAGAACAACGCCGCGGGCGCGCCGCAGCCGACCGGTCCGGTATTCCAGTTGCAGCGCGTGTACCTGAAGGACAGCTCGCTCGAGCTGCCCCATGCGCCCAACATCTTCCTCGAGCAGGAGCCCCCGCAGGTCGATGTGCAGCTGGAAGTCGGCAACGACAAGATCGTCGACGGCATCTACGAGATCACGGTGCGCGTGACCGTCACCGCCAAGATCAAGGACAAGGTGCTGTTCCTGGTCGAGGGCAAGCAGGGCGGCATCTTCGAGATGCGCGGCATTCCCAACGACCAGTTCGAGGCGGTGGCCGGCATCGTCTGCCCGGGCATCGTCTACCCGTACCTGCGCGCCAACGTGGCCGACCTCATTTCCCGCACCGGCCTGCCGCCAATCCACCTGGCGGAGATCAACTTCGAGGCGATGTTCCAGCAGCGGCTGGCGCAGCAGCAGGCCAACCCGGCCCTGATCACGCCGGCCACCACCACGCCGCAGTAGAGGCCGGCAATGGCCGCGGCACCCCTGCCGGTGGCGGTGCTCGGTGCCGGCGCCTGGGGTACCGCGATGGCCTGCGCGCTGGCCGCGCGCGGGCCGGCCACCCACCGCGTGACGCTGTGGGCGCGCGCGCCCGCGCTGGCGCACGAGCTGCAGGCGCAGCGCCAAAACGGGCGCTACCTGCCCGGCTGCCCGCTGCCGCCGGCCCTCGAGATCACCTCCGATCTGCGTGCCGCGCTCGCTCCGGTGCGGGCACATGCCGCAGCCGGGCTCGTGCTCGTTGCCACGCCCACCGCCGGGCTGCGCCCCACCCTGCAGGCGCTGGCCGCGCAGGGCCTGTTCGCCGGCACGCCGCTGGCGTGGTTGTGCAAGGGGTTCGAGCGCGACACCCACGCAATGGCGCACCAGATCGTTGCGGCCGAGTGGGGCGAGGCGGCCCTGCACGCGGCCGGCCCGCTGTCCGGGCCCAGCTTCGCCGAGGAAGTGGCGCGTGGCCTGCCCACGGCGCTGACCGTGGCCGGCCCGGCGCCCTTCTGCGCCCAGGTCACGCGCGTGGTGCATGGCGGCGCGCTGCGCGTCTACTCGACCGACGACGTGCTCGGCGTGGAGATCGCGGGCGCGGTCAAGAACGTGCTGGCCATCGCCACCGGTATTGCTGAATCGCTCGGCCTGGGGCTCAATGCCCGCGCGGCGCTGATGACGCGCGGGCTGGCCGAAATCACGCGCCTGGGGGTGGCCCTGGGTGCGCGGGCCGAGACCTTCATGGGCCTGACCGGCATGGGCGACCTCATCCTGACCTGCACCGGCGATCTGTCGCGCAACCGCAAGGTCGGCCTGCTGCTGGGGCGCGGCGTGAGCCTGCCCACGGTGCTGGCGCAACTGGGCCATGTGGCCGAGGGCGTGTGGTCGGCTCCGGCGGTGATTGCGCGGGCGCAGGCCGCCGGGGTGGACATGCCGCTGGCGCAGGCCGTGTGCGATGTCCTCGACGGCCGCAGCACGCCGGCCGACGCCTTGCGCCGCCTGCTGGCCCGCGACCCCAAGCGCGAAGCTCTGGGATAAAGAGCGCCAGAGGCCATCCGACCTGCCCGCCGTGACTGCCCACGACATGCCCCTCGTCCGCGCAAGCGCTGGCCGTGGCCCGCGCTGCGGCGGCCTCTTGCGCCCGGGCCGGGGCGTGTCGGCCAGCCGCTGCGGCCACGCCGGACGCCACCTTCTCCTCCGACTCGAACCATGACTGACTTGCCCCACCCCCTGCAGCAGATCTGCGTCTTCTGCGGCTCGCAGGGTGGCGCGCGCGGCGAGTACCTGGCCGCGGCGCGCCAGCTCGGCGCCACGCTCGCTGACCAGGGCGTGGGCGTGGTCTATGGCGGCGGCCATATCGGCATGATGGGTGCGCTGGCCGACGCGGCGCTGGCGGCCGGCGGGCGTGTCACCGGCGTGATCCCCGAGCACCTGATGCGGCCGGAGGTGGCGCACCAGAACCTCACCGAGCGGGTGGTGGTCGACACCATGCACACCCGCAAGCGCATCATGGCCGAGCGGGCCGATGCCTTCGTCGTGCTGCCCGGCGGCTACGGCACGTTCGAGGAGATGTTCGAGATGGTCACCTGGCTGCAGTTGAGGCTGCATGCCAAGCCGGTGGGCGTGGTTAACGTCGAGGGCTACTTCGACCACCTGCTGCGCTTCCTGCGCCACGCCGCCGACGAAGGCTTCATCCGGCCGGCGCACTGGGACCTGATCATCGTCGAGTCCAACCCGCTGCTGCTGCTCGAGCGCCTGCGCCGCCACGTGCCGGCGGTGTCGCGGCACGTCACGCTCGGTCACCTGGACAGGACCTAGCCCGGATGCGTCGTCCGGGGCGCGGGACGGGCGCGGTTGCCTCCTCGGGCACGGGCCCGGCGCCCGGCCCCCGGCCCCGACACGCAGACGGTGGCCTGCCCGATGGGCCAGACCGGCAGCATCACGCAGCAGCGCACCTGGAGCTGCTCGGGCGCGCCGAGCTTCACCTACGCGCCCGATGCCTGGGTGGAGATCAGCAACACCTGCACACCCTCGGTGGTCACCTGTCCGGGCGGTCCGGTGAGCTGGGGCGGCTTCTGCGCGGGCAGCCTGCCGGCGCTCACCGTGGGCGAGGCCGCGGGCGTCACCAACGTCGCGCCGACGTTCGTCGGCTCGGCGAACTTCCAGTGCGCCGGGGGAGGCACTTGGGTGCTTGTATCCAGCACTTGCACAGGCTGTCCGCCCGGCCACTCACTGATCAACGGGGTGTGCACCCCCGATCCGCCAGTCGACCTTTGTCTCAACCTGCCGGGGGATCAGAGTGCTGTGCCGCTTGGCTACAACACGACCAACGGAAGCGGCCCCGGCTACTGCTGCCCCTTCGGCCAGACCTGGAACGGGAGCACGTGCCAGGCTGCGACTTGCACAGCCTTCAACGTATCGGGACGCTGTAACGCGTTCGGGTGCAACGCGAACTTTTCGTACGAGGTCCTGTTCCAGGTGAATGGCGGGAACTTCGCGAATGCTCCGCCAGACTGGGTGACGGTGAAAGACGCGCTCTACGGTCAGTGCGCGCTGTTTCACAACATCACGGCTCCGGGGAGCTCGGGCAGTGTCACGACCCCGCTGGGGTCGACGGGCTGGTGCAACTCTTGGTACGAACCAGAACTCTTCGAGACATTCGTGACGTGGGCCGGCCAAATCTGTGGCCCCTGAGGGGCCGACGCCGGCCACGCGGTCGCGGTACGTGACGGCGTGCCGTGCAAAACAAAGCGGCGCCCGAGGCGCCGCTTTGTCTTCATGCCGGCTGCCGCCGGCCTGCAACGGCTAGTCGGCGCCGGTGGTGAAGCTGTAGCGCCGCTCGAAGGAAATGCCGCTGTTCTTGCCGCGAAGGACCACGTTGTAGGTGGTGTTTCGAGCAAGCGGCGTAGTCGGAATAAGCGCGACGACGTTCGACTTGAACAAGCCAGCTGGATCGTTTGTCCTCGTGCGTAGGACCGTGGGCAAGACAGACCCTCCTGCCGGCGCGATTGTCCACTCTTCAACAACGATTGTCTGATCACTGCGCACCATTGCGAACAGAGGCGGTGCATAGGTGCCAAAGGCAGCGCCGGGAAGTGGATTGGGACTCTCGCCTGAATGGGTCGTGAAGCGGCCGACATCACCGTCACATGGAGACAAAGCAATCCCATCGCCGGCCAGCGTCTGTCCTTGCGACGCCTGTTGCACCCCAAGCTTCACCGTCACGAAGCTGAAGCTGCCTGCCGCAGCACCAATGCCGACGTCCAAATGATCAGCCAGAACGCTCGCTCCGTGGTAAGTCGTCTGAACAAGGTTCTGCACCTGCTGCGTGACCGTCGTGGTTGTGGGAGCGAAGGACAAATCCTCGCCGACTCCAATGCCGTTGTAACCACGAAACGCCGCACGATCCTTCGCCGTTACGCCTGTGAAGCCCGGCCTTCCTGGAACTTGTGTATGGCTTAGCGAACTATTCTGTGCGGCGAAGTTCAGGGACTGGTAGTTCGATTGATCAGCACTCGCAAGATCCAACGCTCCGCTCTGACGCAGAACTCCGAAACCACACCGTGATCGAACTGCGTTCAAGAAGTCAAAGGCCGACCGCAAATCGCTCCCGGCCGCATAGGTCGGCGCTGGCACGCTCGTGACCAGGGTGCTCGGCGCAATCGGGTTCACCGTGATGGCCAGCTGCGCGCCGTTGTTGGCCGTGTTGGCGTCGCTGACGGTGCTGGGCACGACCATCGTGGCGCGCGGGGCGATCGAGCCCGTCTGGTTCGCCGTGCCCGTCACCGTGAAGGCCATGCCCGCCCCCGACGGCAGATCCAGCGGCACGCCACCGGCTGCGCCCTGCAGCGTGAGGTTGGCCGGGCAGCTCGCCCCGCCGGTCGCATTGGCGCAGGCGATCGCGCTCGGCGTGAAGCCGGCCACCGCATCCAGGCGGAACAGCGCGCCGGTCACGGCGGTCGGGCCGGCGTTGCCGGCCGTGAAGCGCACCTGCACCGTGGTGTCGCCCACGATGGCCTGCGGGCGCGGGTTGCCCATCAGGTCGGGGTAGCCGGTGGCCACCAGGGCGGCGGCCACGGACAGGTCGGCCGGGGGCAGGGCCGGGGCCGGGGCGGGCGCGGGGGTGCTGCCGCCGCCCCCGCCGCCGCCGCAGGCGGCCAGGACGGTGGCGGCAGCCAGCGCCGTCAGACGCAGCAGCGGCCGCAGGGCGGTGGAGACGGTGGAGACGGTGGAGACGGTGGAGACGGTGGGGCCGGTGGGGGCGGTGAGCGGGTTCATCGTCGTCGTTCCCTTGGGTTGGGATCCTGGAATCATTCTATGAACCGACGGACCGGGGGCCCAACTCTTTTTTTCCCCTATCCCTCGAGGCAGGGGGTTCCGTGGGCGCGTCCCAGGCGGTCTCGGACGCTGACTGCTCGTGCGCCGTGAGCCTGGCTTTCTTGCGTCGAGAACCGTTGGACTCCCCGGCGCAGCGGTGACAGATGGCAGCGAGGTCAAGGCGCAGGTCGAGTGCGAGTGTCCATGCGACGCCCCCCGCCTTGCTCACGGCGTGCCCGTCAGTTGCCACCTGCGTAGCCATGCTGGCGCCACGCCTCAAACACCACCACCGCCACCGCATTCGACAGGTTGAGGCTGCGGTTGCCGGGGCGCATCGGCAGCCGGATCCGCTGCGCGGGCAAGAAGCTGTCACGCAGCGCGGCGGGCAGGCCGCGCGTCTCGCAGCCGAACACGAACCAGTCGCCGGGCGCGAAGCGCTGCTCGCCCAGCAACGCACTGCCGCGCGTGGTCAGCGCAAACATGCGCGACCGATCGGGACGCTCGGCGGTCAGCAGCGCCGCCCAATCGTCGTGCACCTTGAGGGCGGCGTATTCGTGGTAGTCCAGCCCGGCGCGCCGCAACTGCTTGTCCGACAGATCGAAACCGAGCGGCCGCACCAGGTGAAGCTGCGCGCCGGTATTGGCGCACAGGCGGATCGCGTTGCCGGTGTTGGGCGGGATCTGCGGCTCGACCAGGACGACGTGGAACATGGGCGCTCGTCGGTCAGGGCGTGCGGGCCACGATCGCGTTGGTGACCCGCGCCGCACCGGCCTGCTTGAGCGCACGGGCGACGGCTTCGAGGGTGGCGCCGCTGGTCATCACGTCGTCGACCACCGCCACCTGCACGCCGGCCAGCCGGGCGGCATGGCGGCGGTTGACGACGAAGGCCTGCCGCACGTTGCGCTGGCGCGCCGCCGCGTCGAGCCCCTCCTGCGGCGGTCCGTGCCGGGTGCGCAGGAGCGCATCGGCCAGCACGGGCAGGCCGGCGGCGCGGGCGGCGCGGCGGGCCACCTGCTCGGCCTGGTTGAAGCCGCGCTCGGCCTGGCGCTCGTGCGCCAGCGGGACCGGCACCAGCAGCGTGCCGGGGTCGAGATCGCGCAGGCGCTCGGCCAACAGCGCGCCGAACAGGTCGGCCAATTCGAGCCGATGGCCGAACTTCAGCGCCACCACCAGTCCGTCGACCGGCGGTCGGTAGTCGGCCAGTGTCAGTGTGGCGTCGTAGCTCGGTGTCTCGCGCAGGCAGCGGCCGCACAGTGCATGAGCGCCGGGCAGGCGCAGCGCGCAGCGCTGGCAGCGCGGCAGGTCCGCCGCAAAGAAGTCGGCCCGGCAGCCGGCGCACAGCGGCGCGATGCCGGCCCCTGTGGCTGCCGCGCCGGCCCCGTGGCACACCACACAGTGCGGGGCGAGCAGCCGCCGCCAGGCCCGCAGCGGCGAGCGATCCGGCGGGGGCGCAGCGGCAGGGGCCATGGCAGGCAAGCATAGTGGCGCGGCCGGATCGCGGTGGCCGGATCGGGGCAGCCGCAGCCGGGCGGTTGCGGCCGAGCCGTTGCAGACGGGCGGTTGCAGACGGGGGGGGCAGCAGACGGGGAGGCAGCAGACGGGGGGCAGCAGACGGGCGGTTGCGGCCGCCGGGCGCTTGCGGCCGGGCGGCCCGGAGCGGCCGCCTACACTGCCGATCCCAGTCAGGCGGTGCTTCGCGTGGCCTCTCCCGGCGCACGCCGCGCACCGATGCGCCATGTCGCTCGGCCCCGGCACCTCCGAACTCACCCCCACCATGGTCGACCCGCCGCACCTGCCGGCGCGCACCGAGGTCGTGCGGCAGCAGTTCGACCAGCGCGCGGCGCGGTTGCCGCAGCACGAGGCGCTGCTGCGGGAAGTCGACCGGCGCCTGATGGAGCGGCTGGATCTCGTCAAACTGGCGCCGCGGTCGATCGTCGACGTGGGGTGCGGCGGCGGCGCGTCCGAGCCCGCCCTGCGGGCGCGCTACCCGCAGGCCCTGTGGACCGGGGTTGACCTGTCGCTGGCGCAGTTGCGCCGCATTGCGCTGCCGGCAGCGCGCTTCTGGCGCGCGCCGCGCCTGCGCCGCGTGGCGGCCGAGGCCGGCGCGCTGCCGCTGGCCGCCGGCAGCGTCGATCTCGTGTACTCCAACCTCATGCTGCATTGGCATCCGGCTCCGCATGGTGTTTTCCCGGAGTGGTTGCGCGTGCTGCGCGTCGACGGCCTGCTGCTGTTCAGCTGCCTGGGGCCCGACACGCTGCGCGAACTGCGCGCCGCCTGCGCGGCTGCCCTGCCGCTGGCGCGGCCGCTGCCGTTCGTGGACATGCACGATTTCGGCGACATGATGGTGGCCAGCGGCTTTGCCGCGCCGGTCATGGACACGGAGCGCATCACCCTGACCTACCCGTCGGCGGCCGCGCTGCTGCGCGAGGTGGGCGCGCTCGGCGGCAACCCGCGCGACGACCGCGCCGCGCACCTGCCTTCGGGGCGGCAGGCGCGCGCACTGCTGGCGGCGCTGGCCGCGCGCGCCGGCGCCGATGGGCGGATCGCGCTCACCTTCGAGGTCGCCTACGGCCACGCCTGGAAGCCGGCCCCGCGCGCGCCGGGCGGCGCGGTTGCGCTGGAGACGCTGCGCCAGACGCTGCCGAGCCGCGGCGGCGGCCCTGCGCGTCGCTGAACGGCATCGATTACCAACGCTGCACGAAAGGTCGGCGGCATCGCGCCGGCCGCTCGCCGCTGACCGGCGGGGTTTCTGCCTATAATTTGCGGCGTTTTGCGCTCGGTCAGTGCCTGGCGGGACCATGCGGCACGCGACCGGTGGCGTCGGGGCCTGGTACGGCCGTATCCTGACTGCGCAATCTCGAACGTGCCCCGGCCTTTCCCCATGCAGGAACGCAACCGCTGGATCATCAAGCGCAATTGCTCCGCGTCGCCGCGGCTGCTGGCGCTGGTTTTCGGGTCGATGCTGGCGCTGTCGCTCGCCTTCGGGCTGGCGTTTGCTGCGGCCGGGCTGTGGGTGGTGCTGCCGTTCGTGGGCCTGGAATTGGCGGCACTGGCACTGGCGTTCTTCTGCTACGGTCGGCATGCGGCCGACTTCGAGCGCATCGAGGTCGACGAGGAGGCGGTACGCATCGAGCGGCATGAGGCGGCGCGTTCGACCACCGTGCGGCTGACGCGGCCGTGGGCGCGCGTGGAGCTGGAGCAGGGCGCGGCCGGGCTGCGCGGGCGCGTGCGTGTTTTCCTGGCTGCCCGCGGCGAGCGGGTCGAGGTCGGCCGCCTGCTCGCCGAAGACCGGCGCGTGGCGCTGGCGCGCGAGCTGCGGCAGGCGCTGCAGGCCGCCTGAAGAATTCGAGCAAAGGGGCAAGTGGCAATGAAGCTGTCGAACACGAAGGGAGCGGCCGGCTTGGCCGCGCGGGCGCTGGCGGCACTGGCACTGCTGGGGTCCGCCGGAACTGCGCTGGCGGTGCAGAGCCGCTACAACCTGGCGCCGCCCGTCACGCAGATCGCACGCGAGATCCACGCGCTGCACTGGATGATGCTGATCATCTGCACCCTGATCTTCGTGGCCGTGTTCGGGGTCATGTTCTATTCGATCTGGAAGCACCGCAAGAGCGCGGGTGCCAAGCCGGCCGACTTTCACGAGAGCACCAGGGTCGAGATCGCCTGGACGGTGGTGCCGTTCATCATCGTGATCGTCATGGCGCTGCCGGCCACCAAGACGCTGGTGGCGCAGAAGGACACCACCAATGCCGACATCACCATCAAGGCGACCGGCTACCAGTGGAAGTGGGGTTACGACTACCTGAAGGGCGAAGGCGAGGGAATTTCCTTCCTGTCGGCGCTGTCGACCCCGCGCGACCAGATCGACGGCAGCAACGACGCGGCACGCACGGCCAACCAGACCTACCTGATGGAGGTCGACAACGAGCTGGTGGTGCCGGTGGACAAGAAGATCCGCATCATCACCACCGCCAACGACGTGATCCACGCCTGGGGCGTGCCGGCGCTGGGCGTCAAGCAGGACGCGATCCCGGGCTTCGTGCGCGACACCTGGTTCCGCGCCGACAAGGTCGGCGTGTATCGAGGCCACTGCTACGAGCTGTGCGGGCGCGACCACGCCTTCATGCCGATCGTGGTGCGCGTGCTCTCGCAGGCGGACTACAGCAAGTGGGCGGCGGCCAAGCAGAAGGAGATGGTCGCGCTGAAAGACGACCCGAACAAGGTCTGGAGCGAGGCCGAGCTGTTGGCCCGCGGCGGTCCGGTCTATGCCGCCAATTGCCAGGCCTGCCATCAGGCCAACGGTCAGGGCGTCAAGGGCGCCTTCCCCGGGCTCCAGGGCAGCCAGGTGGTGGCCAGCAAGGCCGACCAGATCGCCATCCTGCTGAACGGCAAGAACGCCATGCCCGCCTGGCGCCAGTTGTCGGATGTCGAGCTGGCGGCGGTGGCGACCTACACCAAGAATTCCTGGGGCAACAAGTTCGGCGCGGTGATGCCCGCCGACATCGCGGCGGCCCGCCGCTGAATCCGCACCGAACACCATTCAAGTCCAGAGGCGAACAATGAGCGCAGTCCCGCACGGCACGCCCGGCACCGCAGTCGGCCACGACGACCACGCCCACGATCACCCGCACGGCTGGCGGCGCTGGCTGTACGCGACCAACCACAAGGACATCGGCACGATGTACCTGTGGTTCTCCTTCGCCATGTTCCTGACCGGCGGGGTGCTGGCGCTGATGCTGCGCGCCGAGCTGTTCCAGCCCGGCCTGCAGTTGTATCGCCCGGAGTTCTTCAACCAGCTCACGACCATGCACGGCGTGATCATGGTGTTCGGCGCGATCATGCCGGCCTTCGTCGGCTTTGCGAACTGGATGATCCCGCTGCAGGTCGGCGCGCCGGACATGGCGTTTGCGCGGATGAACAACTTCAGCTTCTGGCTGCTGCCGCCCGCGGCGCTGCTGCTGGTGGCCTCGTTCTTCGTGCCCGGCGGCGCGACCGCCGCCGGCTGGACCCTGTATGCGCCGCTCTCGGTGCAGATGGGGCCGGGCATGGACATGGCCATCTTCGCGCTGCACATCATGGGTGCCAGCTCGATCATGGGCTCGATCAACATCATCACGACCATCCTGAACATGCGCGCGCCCGGGATGACGCTGATGAAGATGCCGATGTTCTGCTGGACCTGGCTGATCACCGCCTACCTGCTGATCGCCGTGATGCCGGTGCTGGCCGGGGCCATCACGATGACCCTGACCGACCGCCACTTCGGCACCAACTTCTTCAATGCGGCCGGCGGCGGCGACCCGGTGATGTACCAGCACATCTTCTGGTTCTTCGGCCACCCCGAGGTCTACATCATGATCCTGCCGGCCTTCGGGATCATCAGCCAGATCGTGCCGGTGTTCTCGCGCAAGCCGCTGTTCGGCTACGCCTCGATGGTCTACGCCACGGCCTCGATCGCGATCCTGTCGTTCATCGTCTGGGCGCACCACATGTTCACCACCGGCATGCCGGTCACGGGCCAGTTGTTCTTCATGTACGCCACCATGCTGATCGCGGTGCCCACCGGCGTGAAGATCTTCAACTGGCTGGCCACCATGTGGCGCGGCGCGATGACCTTCGAGACGCCGATGCTGTTCTCGATCGGCTTCATTTTCGTGTTCACCATGGGCGGCTTCACCGGCCTGATCCTGGCGATGGCGCCGATCGACATCCAGCTGCACGACACCTACTACGTGGTGGCCCACTTCCACTACGTGCTGGTGGCCGGCTCTCTGTTTGCCCTGTTTGCCGGCGTCTACTTCTGGCTGCCCAAGTGGACCGGCCACATGTATGACGAGACGCTCGGCCAGTGGCACTTCTGGCTGTCGATGATCTTCTTCAACCTCACGTTCTTCGTGATGCACTTTCTCGGCCTGGCCGGCATGCCGCGCCGCTACGCCGACTATCCGATGCAGTTTGCCGACTTCAACATGGTGGCGACCATCGGCGCCTTCGGCTTCGGTCTGACCCAGTTGCTGTTCCTGTACATCGTCATCAAGTGCATCAAGGGCGGCCAGAAGGCTTCCGACAACCCCTGGGAGGCGCGCGACGGCGGCCTGGAGTGGACCGTGCCCTCGCCGGCGCCGTTCCATACCTTCGACACGCCGCCGGTCGTCAAGTAACGGGCGGGGCGGATCGGCCGCGCCCTGCGACCGATCCGCGCGCCCCGCTTGCCTGAAACCCATGGCCCAGACCGATCAGGACCGCGAGCAGAACCGCCGCACCGCGCTGGTGCTGGCGTCGATCGCGCTGGTGTTCTTCCTGGGCATTCTTGCCAAGTATTGGCTGTTCTCATGAGCGAACCGACCGGCCACGATGGGGTGAGCAACACCACGCTGCTGAAGAAGCTGCTGGTGGTGGCGCTGCTGATGTTCGGCTTCGGCTGGGCGCTGGTGCCCATCTACCGCAAGATCTGCGAGGTCACCGGCATCAACCTGCTGACCACCAAGGACCCGGCGGCCGCGCGCGCCGCCGCCAACACCCAGATCGACACCAGCCGCAAGGTGATCGTCGAGTTCGACGCCAACCGGCAGGGGCCGTGGCGCTTCAGGCCGCACATGAACCACATCGAAGTGCATCCGGGCGAACTGGTGCACGTCGAGTACGACCTGGTCAACCTGGAAAGCCGCGCGATGGCGGGCCAGGCGATTCCGAGCTACGCGCCGATGCAGTCGGGACGGTACTTCCAGAAGCTCGAGTGCTTCTGCTTCGAGCAACAGGTGCTGCAAGGGGGCGAGACACGCAAGTTCCCGGTGGTGTTCTTCATCGACCCGGACCTGCCCCGGGACGTGAACCAGATCACGCTGTCCTACACGTTCTTCGAGATTCCCGGCGCCACGCCGCAGGAGTCGACCGCGGCGGCGGCCCCGGCTCGAGCGCAGGGCGATGGGCGGAGCTGAGCGCGTGGCGGACGACCTCAAAGCGGCGGTGCGCCGCAAGGCCTCCCTGGCGCAGACCGCCCGGGCGGTTGCCTGGTCGTTTTTCGGCGTGCGCAAGAAGTCCAGCTACGAGGCTGACGCAGCCCAGTTGAATCCGGTGCACGTGATCCTCATGGGCATCGCCGGCGCGGCGCTGTTCGTCGCCGTCCTGCTCGTCATCATCAAACACGTCGTGCTGGCCTGAGCGGCACGACGGGGCATCGAGAACAAAGGAGAACATCCATGGGAAGCGCGCACGCCGCCGGACAGGCGGGGCACGGGGGGCACGGGACGGCCGAGGCGCCGCATTACTACGTGCCGGCGCCGTCGAACTGGCCGATGGTCGGCATGATCTCGATGATCTTCACCACCTTCGGCGCCTCCATGGTGGTGAACAAGAGCGCGATCGGCTGGATCCCGCTGGCGCTGGGCCTGGCGATCCTGATCTACATGCTGCGCGGCTGGTTTGCCGCGGTCATCAGCGAGAGCGAAACCGGCCAGTACAACCGCAAGATCGACGTCAGCTTCCGCTGGGGGATGAGCTGGTTCATCTTCTCGGAGGTGATGTTCTTCGCGTCGTTTTTCGGCGCGCTGTTCTACGCGCGGGTCATCACGCTGCCCGCCCTCGGCGACCTGGATCACAAGCTGCTGTGGCCCGACTTTGCCGTCACCTGGCCGCACGCCGGGCCGGCCGGTGTGGTCGACGCGTTCAACACGCTCGGCCCGTTCTGGCTTCCGACCATCAACACGCTGCTGCTGGTGACCTCCGGCTTCACCCTCACGGTGGCGCACCACGCGCTGCGCGCCGGCCATCGCGCCAAGGCGATCAACTGGCTGTGGATCACCCTGCTGCTGGGCTTCGCCTTCGTCTGCGTGCAGGGCTACGAGTACTACCACGCCTACGCCGACCTGAACCTGCGCCTGACCTCGGGCATCTTCGGCTCGACCTTCTTCATGCTGACCGGCTTCCACGGCCTGCACGTGCTGATCGGCGCCATCATGCTGACGGTGGTCACCTTGCGACTCATGAAGGGCCACTTCAAGCCCGACCAGCACTTCGCCTTCGAGGCGGCCGCCTGGTACTGGCACTTCGTGGACGTGGTCTGGATCGGCCTGTACATCATCGTGTACTGGCTCTAGCCCGGATGTTTCATCAGGGACGCGGGATTTGCGCGGATGCGCGCGCGAGCCAGATTGCGCGAGAGGGGCGCAGCCGATGCCCGTAGGCATCGGCGAGCACTTGAGCGCAGTGTGGCCGCGCGGGCGCCGCGCAAAC
>JADCGS010000015.1 GCA_020248865.1 Burkholderiales bacterium
AAACTGGCATACAGCCCGGCGGCCAGGCGCCGCAGGTAGCCGCCGCCGCAGCGGCGATACACGTCGAAGGCCACCGCCTTATGCTCGGTTTCTTCCACCGCATGCCAGCCCCACAGCAGCGCCAGTTGCGGGTGCGCGCCGCGCAGCACCGCCGGGTTGGCCAGCAGGTTGGCGGCCAGGACCGCGGTGTAGTGCTCGTAGGCCACCGTGATGGCCAGACGGTCGAGCGGGCGCAGCCAGCGCCGCGTCAGGCGGATGCGCCGCTCCAGCCGCGCCTGCAGGCGGTCGACGAAGCCCAGTTCTGCCAGGCGTTCGTTGTAGCCGCGGTGGACTCGGGCGTGCGTGCCCTCCTGACCGATGAACCCCAGGACCTGCGCGCGCAGGTGGGGCTCGGCCGCCAGGTGCGGCAGGAACTCGCGAACGGTGTCGATGAAACTGCGCTCGCCCTGCGGAAACATCAGCGACAGCGCGTTGAACAGATGGGTGCGGAAGGCGTCGCCACCGTGCCAGTGTCCGGCCAGCGGCTCGGCCAGCCGCACCTGCGGCTGGCGTGCTGCCGGCGGCGGCGACGGAACGCGCGGCAGAGTCGGCGACAGGGTCGACGACAGGGTCGGCGGTGACATGGTCACCCGGCCCGCGGCGCCGCTAGTAGCCGGCCGGCACGCGCTGGTGCCAGTCGGTGGCTTGCTGGTAGGCGTGCGCAATGCCCAGCATCTTGGCCTCCTCGAGGTGATTGCACATGAGCTGCAGGCCCACCGGGCGGCCCCCGGCACCGAAGCCGCAGGGGATGCTCATGCTCGGGATGCCGGCCAGCGAGCCGGGCACGGTGTACAGGTCGGCCAGGTACATCGCGACCGGGTCGGCCGCCTTCTCGCCGAAGCCGAAGGCGACGCTGGTGGTGACCGGGCTCATGATCACGTCGCACTGGCGGAAGGCGGTCTGGAACTCGTCGGCGATGATCCGCCGCACCTTCATCGCCTGGATGAAGTAGGCGTCGTAGTAGCCGTGGCTGAGCACGTAGGTGCCCACCAGGATGCGGCGCTTGGGCTCGGGGCCGAAGCCTTCGGCGCGCGACTTCTCGATCATGTCGGCCAGGTCGGCGTACCGGGCCGCCCGATGGCCGTAGCGCACGCCGTCGAAGCGGGACAGGTTCGACGAGCACTCGGCCGGCGCGATCACGTAGTACACCGGGATGCCGAGCTCGGCATTGGGCAGGCTGATGTCGACCAGCTGCGCGCCGAGCGCGCGGTACTCGGCCAGCGCCGCGCGCACGGCGGCCTCCACGTCGGGCTGCAGGCCAGGGCCGAAGAACTCCCTGGGCACGCCGATCTTCAGGCCCTTGACCCCGGCGCCGAGGGCGCGGGTGAAGTCCTCGCGCGGCTGGTCGAGGCTGGTGGAGTCCCGCGGGTCGAAGCCCAGCATGGCGTTGAACACCAGCGCGCAGTCCTCGGCCGAGTAGGTCATCAGGCCCGCGGTGTCGAGCGAGGAAGCAAAGGCAATCATGCCCCACCGCGACGGCCGGCCGTAGGTGGGCTTGGTGCCGGTGATGCCGGTGAAGGCGGCCGGCTCGCGGATCGAGCCGCCGGTGTCGGTGGCGGTGGCCACCGGGGCGATCCGCGCGGCCACCACCGCACTCGATCCGCCCGAGGAGCCGCCGGGCACCGCCGCGCCGGGGCCGCCCTTGCCGTCCGCGCCCAGGGCCCAGGGGTTGAGCACGTTGCCGTAGGCGCTGTTCTCGTTGGACGAGCCCATCGCGAACTCGTCGCAATTGAGCTTGCCCAGGCAGACCATGCCGGCGTCCTTCAGGTTGGCCACGACGGTGGCGTCGAACGGGCTCATGTAGCCGGCGAGCATCCGGCTGCTGGCGGTGCTGGCCCAGTCCCTGGTGACGAAGATGTCCTTGTGCGCCAGCGGCACGCCGAGCAGGGCGCCGCTGGTCTTGTCGAAATCGCCCCGCGCGCGGCGCGCATCGGCGGCGCGCGCCTGGGCCAGCGTGATCTCGGGCCGGACGTCGAGGAAGGCGTTCAGGACGCGGTGCGCCTCGACCCGCGCCAGCGCCGCCTGCGCCAGCTCAACAGCCGAGACCTTCCTTGCGTCGAGCAGGCGGCCGAGTTCGGCCACCGAAGCGTGGGCCAGGTTGGTCATCGTCTACTCGATCACGCGCGGCACGACGAACAGACCCGCCGCGGCGGCCGGCGCGTTCTTCAGGTTCTCGTCGCGGTCGACCTGCTCGGTCACGGCATCGCGGCGCAACCGCTGCACGCCGCCGAGCGGATGAGCCATCGGCTCGATGCCGAAAGTGTCGATCTGCTGCATCCGCTCGATCATCTTGAAGATGTCGTTCAGCTGCGCCGCCGTGGCCCGCGCTTCGGTTTCGGTGATCTCGATGCGCGCCAGGTGGGCGATGCGGCGGATGTCGTCGAGGCTGAGGGACATGGCAAAGGGGGCGGAAGTTGCCGGCCGATCGGCCGGGTTCTTGGCCTTGCGGGACGAGAACTCGCAAGGTTTCCCGAGGGGCCTTCTGTATTATCTCACCCGTATTGCACAGTCTGCCGGGAAGCGGGTGTCGAGGTGCCCGCCAGGGCGCAGGCAGCGCAGCCCCGGTTTGTCGCGTCACAGGAGCATCGTGCCGGCCCCGCGCGGTCGTCCGCCGCCGCACTCCCAGCCGCCTGCACCTGGCCGTGCAGGACGACCAAGAAAGCCTACATGTTCGGATTCCTCCGCAGCTATTTCTCGAGCGATCTGGCGATCGACCTCGGCACCGCCAACACGCTCATCTACGTCCGCGGCAAGGGCATCGTGCTCGACGAGCCCTCGGTGGTGGCGATCGCCCAGGAAGGCGGGCCCAACGGCAAGCGGATGATCCGCGCGGTCGGCCGCGAGGCCAAGCAGATGCTGGGCAAGGTGCCGGGAAACATCGAGGCCATCCGCCCGATGAAGGACGGTGTCATCGCCGACTTCGACGTCACCGAGCAGATGCTCAAGCAGTTCATCAAGTTGGTGCACCCCTCGACGCTGCTGGCGCCGAGCCCGCGCATCATCATCTGCGTGCCCTGCGGCTCCACCCAGGTCGAGCGGCGCGCGATCAAGGAGTCGGCCGAGGCGGCCGGCGCCAGCCAGGTGTTCCTGATCGAGGAGCCGATGGCTGCGGCGATCGGTGCGGGTCTGCCGGTCAGCGAGGCATCCGGTTCAATGGTCGTGGACATCGGCGGCGGCACCACCGAAGTGGCGGTGATCTCGCTCGGCGGCCTGGTCTACAAGGGCAGCGTGCGCGTCGGCGGCGACAAGTTCGACGAAGCCATCATCAACTACATCCGCCGCAACTACGGCATGCTGATCGGCGAGCCCACCGCCGAGGCCATCAAGAAGGAGATCGGCTCCGCCTTCCCGGGCTCTGAAGTCCGCGAGATGGAAGTCAAGGGCCGCAACCTGTCCGAAGGCATCCCGCGCAGCTTCACCATCAGCAGCAACGAGATCCTCGAGGCGCTTACCGACCCGCTGAACCAGATCGTCAGCGCCGTCAAGATCGCGCTCGAGCAGACCCCGCCCGAGCTGGGAGCCGACATCGCCGACCGCGGCATGGTGCTCACCGGCGGCGGCGCGCTGCTGCGCGATCTGGACCGCCTGCTGATGGAGGAAACCGGCCTGCCCGTGATCGTCGCCGAGGACCCGCTCACCTGCGTCGTTCGCGGCTGCGGCACCGCGCTCGAGCGCATGGACAAGCTCGGCTCCATGTTCGCCACCGGCTGACTTCCGTTGAGCCTTGAGCGTTCAGCTTCGGGCGTGGCGGGACGCAAATCGGTCTTGCGCTCTTGACGCTCGACCCTGGAGGCTTGACGACGCCATGGACTACGGCCCCCCGCCGCTGTTCAACCAGGGCGTGTCCGCACGGGCTCGGCTGGCCTTCTTCGCGTTTCTGGCCATTGCGCTGATCGTGGTCGACTCGCGCCTGAAGGTGCTGGAGACCGTGCGGGTGGGTCTCGGTGTGGTGCTGTATCCGCTGCAACAAGCCATGCTGGTCCCGGGCGCCTTATTCGATCGCGTGGGCGACTACTTCACCTCGGTGGAGCGGCTGAACCGCGAGAACGAGTCGCTGCGCCGCCAGGCCGTCGAGCGGTCCCAGCAACTGCTGCAGGCCGAGCAGCTGCGCGCCGAGAACACGCACCTGCGCGCGCTCTTGTCGCTCGGTGAACGAGGCAGCGCACCCGCGCGGGTCGCCGAGGTGATGTACCAGCCGCGCGACCGATTCAGCCGCAAGCTCGTGCTGGACAAGGGCCAGGCGGCGGGCCTGAAGCCAGGGCAGCCGGTAATCGACGCCATCGGCGTGGTCGGGCAGGTGACGCGCGTGTTCCCGGCCACGGCGGAGGTCACCCTGCTGACCGACAAGGACCAGACGATTGCGGTGCAGATCCTGCGCAACGGCCTGCGCGGCATCGTCTACGGCGGCGCCGAGCCAGGCACGCTGGAGTTGCGCTTCATGGCCTCCAACGCCGACATCCAGCAGGGCGACGTGGTGGTGACCTCGGGACTGGACCGGCTGTATCCGCCTGGCCTGCCGGTGGGGTCGGTGGCGCGGCTGGAACGCAGCGTCAAGGACCAGTTCGCCCGCGTGGTCCTCGTGCCCGCCGCTGGAGTGGACAGCAACCGTCACGTGCTCGTGCTGATGGTCGACCCGGCGCAGGTGGCTGCCCTGCCGCCGCCTGAAGAAGCCCGGCGCGAGCCCGCCAAGCGGGGGGCACGAAAATGAGCGCGGCGAACCCGCCCCGGCGCCAACCCCCCTGCGCAAGGCCGCAGGCGCCCTGCGGGGGCTTCAAGGGGGCCCCGTGAGCGGGCTGGACCGCCTGGGCGGCTGGCTGCGCGGCGGCCCGGCCGAGCCATCGGAACCGGGCAACGTGCCCGGTCTGGTCGGCCGCGGCAGCTACCGCCCGCAGGCGCTGCTGCAGCGGCCGGTCAACCCGTTGTTTCTCTGGCTTTCGCTGATCGTCGCATTCCTCCTGAACCTGTTGCCGGTGGGGGCGGTGCCCGGCGTGCCGGACTTCCTGGCCGTGGTGCTGGTCTTCTGGAGCGTTCATCAGCCGCGCCGGCTCGGCATGGCGGCGGCGTTCGTGTTCGGCCTGCTGATGGATGTGCACGACGGCGCCCTGTTCGGCGAGCATGCGCTGGCCTATACGCTGCTGAGCTACGGCGCCATCACGCTGCACCGGCGCATCCTGTGGTTCCCGGTGCTGTCGCAGGTGCTGTTCGTCCTGCCGCTGCTGGCGCTGGCGCAACTGGCTTCGCTGCTGATTCGCCTGTGGGTCGGCGGCGCGTTTCCCGGCTGGTGGTACTTCGCCGACAGCGCGGTCGGGGCGCTGCTCTGGCCGGCGGTCCACTGGTTGCTGCTGGCACCGCAGCGGCGCCCGGTGGACCGCGACGAGACGCGACCGCTCTAGGTCCGGGGCGTGCGTGCCAGCGACGCCGCGCGCCGGGCGCTGCCCCTAGAATCGTGGCTCTATGGCGCGCTGCAGGCTTGGTGACCCGGGGTCCGACGATGTTTGAGCGGTGGCGCCGCCGGCGGCGCCGGTCGCAGGTCGGCAGCCTGTCGCTGCTGGGCCCGCGCAGCAAGGTCCTTCGCAACACCGAGAGGGAGTTGTTCTTCTTCCGCTCGCGCGTGCTGGTGGCCGGGCTGGTGGCGCTCGGTTGTTTCGCGCTGCTGCTGGCGCGCTTTGTCTGGCTGCAGGTCTTCAAGCACGATGATCTGCACGCGCGCGCCGAGCAGAACCGCATCTCGGTCGTGCCGGTCGCCGCCAACCGCGGCCTGATCAAGGACCGCAACGGCATCGTCATCGCGCGCAACTACGCCGGCTACACGCTGGAGATCGACCCACGCCAGGTCAAGAACGTCAACCCGCTGATCGATGAACTGGCCCAGGTCGTCGAGGTTCAGCCGCGCGACCGGCGCCGCTTTGCCAAACTGCGGGAGGAACTCAAGGGCGCCGACTCGATTCCGATCCGCACCCGGCTCAGCGACGAGGAAGTGGCAAGGTTCGCCGCCCACCGCTGGCGGTTCCCGCAGGTGCAGCTGCGGGCGCGGCTGTTCCGTCACTATCCGCTCGGCGAAGTGGGCGCGCACCTGGTGGGCTACATCGGCCGCGTGAGCCAGGCCGACAAGGAGAAGATCGCCAGGCAGGCCGATGCGGCCGACTACGTGGGCACCGAGTACATCGGCAAGCTCGGCCTGGAAGGCAGCTACGAGCGCGAGCTGCACGGCACCACCGGCTTCGAGGAAGTGGAGATCACCGCCGGGGGCCGCGCGGTACGCACGCTCAATCGCACGCCGCCGGTGCCCGGCAACAACCTCATTCTTTCGGTTGATATCAAGCTGCAGGAGATCGTCGAGAAGGCCTTCGGCGACCGGCGCGGCGCGCTGATCGCCATCGAGCCGGCCACCGGCGACATCCTCGCCTTCGTCAGCAAGCCCACCTTCGACCCCAACCTGTTCGTCGACGGCATCGATCCGAAGAACTGGGACGAGCTGAACAACGACCCGGACAAGCCGCTGCTGAACCGCGCGCTGCGCGGCACCTACCCGATCGGCTCGACCTACAAGCCCTTCCTCGGACTGGCGGGACTGGAGCTGGGCAAGCGCACGCCCGAGACGGTCATCATCGACCCGGGCTTCTTCATGTACGGCAACCACAAGTTCCGCGACAGCGCCAAGGTGCCGCTCGGACCGGTCAACCTGCACCGCTCGATCGTGCAGTCGTCCGACGTGTACTACTACAAGCTGGCCGACGACCTGGGCGTCGACGCGATCCACGACTACATGAAGCCCTGGGGCTTCGGCCAGCTGACCGGCGTCGACATGGAGGGCGAGCAGCAGGGCATCCTGCCGTCGACCGAGTGGAAGATGCGCCGCTTCAATCAGAGGTGGTACGGCGGCGAGACCATCAGCGTGGGCATCGGCCAGGGCTACAACGCCTTCACGCTGCTGCAACTGGCGCACGCCACGGCGACGCTGGCCAACGAGGGCAGCGTGATGAAGCCGCACCTGGTCAAGCAGATCGAGAACTCGCAGACCGGCGAAAAGCGGCTCACGGTGCCCAAGGAGAGCTACCGCATCCCGCTGAAGCCGGAGAACCTGAAGGCGGTGATCGACGCCATGGTGGATGTCAACATTTCGGGCACCGGCCGTCATGCCTTCGCCGGTGTGCCCTACAAGGTGGCAGGCAAGACCGGCACCGCGCAGGTGATCACCATCAAGCAGAACGAGAAGTACGACGAGAGCCGCATCGACGAGCGGCACCGCGACCACTCGCTGTTCATGGCGTTCGCGCCAGCGGAGAAGCCGACCATCGCACTGGCGCTGCTGGTGGAGAACGGCGGCTTCGGCGCCCGCGCGGCCGCGCCGATCGCCCGCCAGGTGCTCGACTACTACCTCCTTGGCAAAACACCTAGGGCGCCCGCGGATCTGAGCAACCGGGACGAGGCACCGGCGGCCGTGCCCAGGGCGCCCGGCAAGGCAGTGCCGCCGGTGGCGCAGTCAGCGCGCTGGGCGCAGACCCCCGCGGCGGGGGCCGGCGCAGTGGAGGTCCGTTGAGCACGCTGATCGGCACCCGCCACCAGGCGCCGACCCTGCAGTCGCGCGTGGTCTTGTTCATGCGCGAGCGGCTGGCGGTGCTCGACCCCGCGCTGCTGGCGATCGTGGCCGCGTTGGCGATGGTCGGTTCGCTGACGCTGTATTCGGCGGGCGCCGACTTTCCTTGGCGCTTCACCGACCAGATGCGCAATTTCGCGGTGGCGGCCTTCGTGATGTTCGTGTTCGCCAGCATCCCGCCCGCCTTGCTCATGAAGTTCGCCGCGCCTGTGTACGCGCTGGGCGTCTTGCTGCTGGTCGGGGTGGAACTGTTCGGCGTCACCGTCAAGGGAGCGCAGCGCTGGCTCAACCTCGGCGTGGTGACGATCCAGCCGTCGGAGATCATGCGGCTGGCGCTGCCGATGATGCTCGCCTGGTACTTCCACAGGCGCGAGGGGCAGATCCGCACGTTCGACTTCATCGTGGCCGCCATCCTGGTGGCCGTGCCCGTAGTGCTGATCTTGCACCAGCCCGATCTTGGCACCGCGCTGCTGGTGCTGGCGGCCGGTTTCTTCGTGATCTTCTTCGCCGGTCTGCCCTGGAAATGGCTGATCGCCATGGGCCTGGCCGGACTGGCCTTCCTGCCGGTGGCCTGGACGCTGATGCACGACTACCAGCGGCAGCGCGTGCTCACGCTGATCGACCCGATGACCGATCCGCTCGGCAAGGGCTTCCACACCCTGCAGGCGATGATCGCCATCGGCTCGGGCGGCGTGTTCGGCAAAGGCTGGATGCAGGGCACGCAGACGCACCTGGAGTTCATCCCCGAGCGCACCTCCGACTTCATCTTCGCCGTCTACTCCGAGGAGTTCGGCCTGGTGGGCAACATCGTGCTGCTGGCGCTGTTCCTCGCCCTGGTGGTGCGTGCCCTGTCGATTGCGCTGGGGGCGGCGACGCTGTTCGGACGACTGCTCGCCGGCGCGATCGCTCTCATCATCTTCACCTACTGCTTCGTCAACATGGGCATGGTGAGCGGCATCCTGCCGGTGGTCGGCGTGCCGCTGCCCTTCATGAGCTACGGCGGTACGGCGCTCGTGACGCTCGGCATGGCCTGCGGCATGTTGATGAGCATCCAGCGGCACCGCAAGCTGGTGCAGACCTGAGCGCAGCAGCGGTGCAGCGCCTGATGCATCGCTACGGTGGCAGCTTGGTCGACGACGAGACCGTCGGCCCCGCGCCTGACCGCTGCGGCAACCAGCGCCCCGGCGCCCCGGCGTGCAGAGCAACCAAGCGATAAGGCGATAAGGCGATAGGGCGGCGCTGCGACCTGCTCCCGGCATGTCGTCCCGGCCACTGTTGTTTGTTTCAGTGGCTGGCGCTGCGTCCTACCGCCATACTCCTTTCCCTCGAAACTGGGCCGAGTGTCATGGTGCTGCGAATCCTTCTGCTGCTGGGCTGCCTTGCGCTGAGCGGTTGCGCCACGGTGATCACCTCGACCACGCAACCCGTGCGCGTCGAAACCTTCGACGCGGCGGGTGTCGAGGTCAAGGACGCCCGCTGTGAACTGAGCAACCCCGAGGGAACGTTCAACGTCACTACGCCCGGCCAGATCATTCTTCGAAAGTCGGCCAGCGACCTGCAGGCGCGCTGCAGTGCCGACGGCCAGCCGGCCGAAGCGCGCGGCGTGCTCGTGTCGCGCCTGGGTGGCGCAATCTTCGGCAACATCATCCTGGGTGGAGGGATCGGCGCGGTCATCGACCACGCCTCCGGCAGTGCCTACAGCTATCCGTCCTGGGTGCAACTGGTGTTCGGGCGCACGCTGAGTTTCGACCGCGCCGAGCAGAAGGACGGCGAGCCGCCGGTGGCCTTCGAGCTCAGGGACGGCAAGCGCGAGCCGTTCAGGCTGGGTGGTGCAGCGGTGGCCGCTGCGCGCGGCTCCGGGGCAGGGTCCGGGACGGCCGGTGCGCCAGCGGCGGTCGCGGCGGCCGGGCCAGCCGTCGCCCCGCCGCCAGCACCGGTCGCAATGGCCCAGCCGGTGGCGCCACCGCAGCCCGCCGAGCCCGCCCCCGTTCCCGCTGCTCCGGTTCTCGCTGCCCCGGCCCCGGCGGCCCCACCGACGCAGGCGGCGGCAATCCCGGCCGTCGAAGTGCCGCGCACCCTGGTTGCCGCGGTCAGCACTCAAGCGGCAGCCGCGACCGCGGCGGCTCCGACGGCTGCGGTACCGGCGGCGGCGATGGTTGCGCCCGCCCGCGAGGCGAAGACTGACCCGGGCGGTCGTTTTGCGGTGCAGGTTGCCAGCCTGCGGGTGGCCAGTGCCGCCCAGTCGGTGCGCGACCGCGTGGCGCAGCAGCTGGCCGGCAGCGAGCTGGCCGCGCAGCCGGTGCACGTACTGGCTTTGCCGTCGGACCGTGCGGTGGTGCTGGTCGGCGGGACCGACGATCGCGCCCAGGCCGACCAGCTCGCCGAACGGCTGCGCCAGTTGCTGCGCCAGGACGTGTTGGTGATCCGCCGCTGACAGCCGGGACGCTGCGCGCTAACTTTGCGCGGTGTCCACTTCTGCAACTTCCTCGCGGGTCCTGCTCGGCCTCGCCCTGGCTACGCTGACGCTGCTGCTGGCGGCCTGCGGCAGCACGTTCAAAAGGCCCGGCGGCTTCTACCAGGACGACGGCCCGCCGCGCGAGCTGCCGCGCGACCTCGAGCGCATCCCCGACGCCGTACCGCGCGTCGAGCCGTTTCATCGGTTTGCCAACCGGCCGTATACGGCGCTCGGCCGCAGCTATGCGCCGATCACCGACGACCGCCCGTTCCGCCAGCGCGGCCTGGCCTCCTGGTACGGCCGCCAGTTTCACGGCAACCGGACCTCCAGCGGCGAGATCTACGACATGCTCGCCATGACGGCTGCGCACCCGACGCTGCCGATCCCGAGCTACGTGCGGGTGACGCACCTGCGCAATGGCGCCAGCGTCATCGTGCGCGTCAACGATCGCGGGCCGTTCAAGCCCGACCGCGTGATCGACCTGTCATATGCCGCGGCGGCCCGGCTCGGGTTCGTCAACGCCGGCACCGGCGAGGTCGAGGTCGTGCGTCTGACCCACGCGGACATCCGCGCCGGGCGATTTGGCATTGCGCCGCCGCGCGACGACGGCGTCCCGGTGGCGGCGGCGCCGATGCCGGTGACGGCCCCGGTAGAGCGGTCGACCGCGGTTGCGCCCGCCGCGGCGGCCGGTGCCGGCGGTCCCTGGTCGGTGCAGCTCGGCGCCTTCCAGCAGGCGGCCAACGCGGAGGCGTTGCGCGAGCGCGTGGCCGTGCTGCTGGAACAAGCGGGCTTCGATGCGGCCGAGCGCAGCGCGCGCGTGGAGCGCGATGGCCCGGTGCACCGGGTGCTGGTGGGTCGCCTGCCGGGACGCGAGGCGGCCGCGGCGCTGGCCGCGCGGCTGGAGCGGGCGCTGGCGCGCGAGACGTCGTTGCACCGGGCGCAGTGAGTCCGGGCGGACCGCCGGCGCGCGTAGACTCGTCGATGCCTTTGCTGGAGCGCCGCCATGAACCTCGCCGATCTGAAGCATTTCACCGACCGCCGCTGGGACGAAGACCTCCTGCCGCGGCTGGTGGAGTACGTGAAGGTGCCCGCCAAGAGCCCCGGCTTCGACGCGAGCTGGGCCGCGCACGGCCACCTGCAGGCGGTGGTCAAGGAGGCGCACGCCTGGGCCGCCGCGCAGAAGATCGTCGGGCTGAAGCTCGAGATCGTCGCGCTCGCGGGCAAGACCCCTTGCATCTTCTTCGATGTGCCCGCCACCGGCACCTTTGGCAATGCGCGGACGGTGCTGTTCTACGGCCACCTCGACAAGCAGCCCGAGATGGTGGGCTGGCGCGACGGCCTGGGGCCGTGGCGGCCGGTGATCGAGGGCGACAAGCTCTACGGCCGCGGCGCTGCGGATGACGGCTACGCGATCTACGCGGCGCTCACCATCGTTGCCGCGCTCGACGCGCAGGGCGCGCCGCGGCCGCGCTGTGTAGGCATCATCGAGACCTGCGAGGAGTCGGGCTCGCCGGACCTGCCCGCCTACCTCGACCTGCTGGCGCCGCGCTTCGGTGACGTCGCGCTCGTTGCCGGGCTCGACTCGGGCTGCGGCAACTACGAGCAGTTGTGGGTCACCACCTCGCTGCGCGGGTTGGTCGGCGGCACAATGACCGTGGACGTGCTGACAGAGGGCGTCCACTCCGGCAAGGCCAGCGGGCTGGTGCCCAGCTCGATGCGCATCGCGCGCCAATTGCTCAACCGTATCGACGACCCGGCCAGCGGACGCGTGGTCGACCCGGTGTTCCATGCCGAGATTCCGGCCGAGCGCCTGCAGCAGGCGCAGCGGGCGGGCGAGATCCTCGGCGAGCAGGTGTGGAAGGAGTTCCCGTGGGTCGGCTGCAACCACGGGCCGGACGGGCATGCCCATGCCATGCCCACCACCACCGATCCGGTCGAAGGCATCCTGGCGCGCACCTGGCGCCCGGCGCTGTCGGTCACCGGCGCTGCCGGCTTTCCGGGCGTGGACTCGGCCGGCAACGTGCTGCGGCCACGGACCACGTTCAAGCTGTCGTTGCGGCTGCCGCCGACGGTCGATGGCGAGCGCGCCACGGCGACCCTGAAGAAGCTGCTCACCGACAACGTGCCCTACAACGCCCGAGTGACCTTCGATGCGGACTGGGGCGCGACGGGGTGGAACGCGCCGGAGACGGCGCCGTGGCTGAAGCAGGCCGCCGATGCGGCGTCGCGTGCCGTGTACGGCAAGGACGCGGCCTGGATGGGCGAGGGCGGCACCATTCCCTTCATGAACATGCTGGGCGAGAAGTTTCCGCGCGCGCAGTTCCTGATCACCGGCGTGCTCGGGCCGCACTCCAACGCGCACGGCCCTAACGAGTTCCTGCACATCCCGTACGTCAAGCAGCTCACGGCCGCGGTGGCGGGGATCATCACCGCCGTGCCCGGCTGATGGTGCGCGCGGGCATCCGCGCAAGTCCCGCGTCCCTGCTGAAGCATCCGGGCTAGCCGCTGTCGCCCTTGCCGCGCATCAGCTCGGCGTAAAGCGCATCGCGCGGCAGGCCGGTGGCCCGCGCAGCCACCGCCGCGGCCTTCGAGGCGGGCAGCGCTGCGGCCAGCGCGCGCAGCCACGCGCGGGTGCCGGCGTCGATGGCAGCGCCGGTCGCGGGCGTGGATGGCGCATCGACGAGCAGGACGTACTCGCCGCGCGGCGGGTGGCTGGCAGCAAACTGCGGCAACTCGCCGGCGCGCACCACCTCGATCGACTCGAACTTCTTGGTCAGCTCGCGCGCCACCACGACGCGCCGTCCGGGCTCCAGCGCCGCGTGCAGCGCCGGCAGGGTCTCGAGCAGTCGGTGCGGCGCCTCGAGCAGCACGAAGGCCGCGCCGCTGGCGGCGGCCTCGTCGAGCCGGCGCGCCCGCTCGGTGGCGCCGGTCGGCAGGAACCCGAGAAACTGGAAGCCCTGGCCGCCGAGACCGGCGGCGCTCAGCGCCGCCAGCAGGCTGCTGGCGCCGGGCACCGGCAGCACGCGCAGCCCGGCGGCCTGCACCGCGGCCACGATCCGGGCGCCCGGGTCGCTCACGGCCGGCGTGCCGGCATCGCTGACCAGCGCGACGCGCTGGCCTGCACGCAGAAGCGCCACGATGCGCTCGGCGGCGGCGCGCTCGTTGTGCTCGTGCGCAGCCAGCAGTGCGGGCGGCGCGATGCCGAAGCGATCGAGCAGCTGGCGCGTGACACGCGTGTCCTCGGCGGCGATGGTGTCGGCCAGCGCCAGCGTCCACAGCGCCCGCAGCGTCAGATCCGCCGCGTTCCCGACGGGTGTGGCGACTACATACAATGTACCGGCCGGGTAGTCCTGAGCGGCAACGCCGCTGTCCTGCAGCCAGCGCACGGCCTGTTGGAGATCGATCGTCATCGTGTCTGCTGTACCCGCCTCGCTTCACCGGCCGTGTGTCTGGCCATATGTCCGGCTGCATGACCGGCTGGCAGTTCGCGCGCGCCGCCTGGCCCTGCGCGGTCTCCTGCTGGCCGCCTGCCTGACGTCATTCTCAGCCAGCGCACAGGCACCGGCAAACGTGCCGGCAAGCGTGCCGGCAAGCGTGCCGGTAAACGTGCCGGTAAACGTGCCGGTAAACACGTCGGCAAAGGCGCCACCCGCCGCCGACAAGGCGGCACCGTTGGCGGTTGCTCTTCTGCTGCCCGCTGCCGGCACCCCGTTCGCCCGCGCCGCCGACGTGGTCCGGCAGGGCGTGTTCGCGGCGCGGGCGCAGGGCGATGCGGAAACCGCGCTGCAGGTGATCGAGATCGACGAGCGGCCCGAGTCGGTCGCCACCGCCGTGTCGCGTGCGCGCGAGCTCGGCGCCCGGGTCGTGCTTGGCCCGCTGCTGCGCGACCAGGCGGCCGCTGCGGTGCGCCTGCGCGACAGGTTGCCGATGGTCACGCTGAGCCAGCCCGAGCGCGACGCCGACGCCGCGCCGACCCTGCTCGCCTTCGGCCTGTCGATCGAGCAGGAAGCCAGGCAGATCGTGGCGGCCGCGCTGCGCCTGCGGTCGTCCGCGGCGGGCACTGCCCCGCGCTTCGTGGTGATGGTGGGTGAATCTCCGCTGGCGCGGCGCGCCGGCCTGGCGTTTCGCAACGAGCTCGCGGCGGCGGGCGAGCGCAGCATTGCGGTGCCGTTTGCCGCCCGTCAAGATACGCTCGTCGCCATCGGCGAGTCGCTCGCCGCCAGCCCGCCGGATGCGGTACTGCTCGCGCTTGATGCGCGCGATGCCGCCACGCTGCGGCCGCGTCTGCCGCGCGAGCTGCCGGTGTTTGCCACCTCGATGGTCAACCTCGGCGGTGCGGAAGGAACGCTGCTGGCGCCCGATCTCGAAGGCGTGGTGTTCATCGATCTGCCCTGGCTGCTGGAGCCCGATCACCCCGCGGTGATGGTGTACCCGCGGCCCGAGCAGCCGCTGTCGGCCGAACTGCAGCGGCTGTATGCGTTGGGCATCGACGGCTATCGTCTGGCGCTCGAGTGGGCGCAGGGCCGCAGCGCCTTCACGCTCGATGGGGTGACCGGGTTCATCACCGTCGATCGCGCACTGTCGGCGCGCACGGAACGGCGGCCGGGTTTTGCGGTCTTCCGCAGCGGCAGGATCGAACGGCTGGAGGTCCAATGAGCTTCCTGCGGCGTCCGCCGCTGGCGGCGCGCACGCCCAAGCAGCGCGCCGGTGCTGCCGCCGAGGAGGCGGCTGTTCGGCTCCTGCAGCAGCACGGCTGCACCATCGTCGCGCGCAATGCACGCTTTCGCGAGGGCGAACTCGATATCGTGGCGCGCGAGGGAGAGCTCATCCTGTTTGTCGAGGTGCGGCGGCGCAGGGACAATCGGTTTGGCGGCGCCGGTGCCAGCGTCGATCACTTCAAGCGCAGGCGGTTGCTGCGTGCGGCGCAGCACTTCCTGTTGCAGAACTATGGCGACGGCATCGTGCCGGGGCGCCGCCGCGGCGCGGGCGGCTGGCCGGCTTGCCGGTTCGACGTGGTCACGGCGGACGACCAGGGCGTCACCGAGTGGATCCGCGATGCGTTCCAGGCCGACTAGACCACTCACCGGGCCGCGGCGGCAAACTAGGGCGGCGGGATGAACCAAGGTACGACGAAGACACAACGAAAGGGAAGCAGTTGAAGAGCAGGCAAGCAAGGGCGGCCGCGCTGGCCGCCGCAGCAGTGATCGGCGCGGCGGGCCTGGCGGGTTGTGCGCCGCTGGTGGTGGGCGGGGCAATGGCCGGCGGCGCGCTGGTGGCTGCGGATCGCCGCACCGTCGGCATCCAGATCGAGGACCAGGCGATCGAGCTGCGCGTCAGTCGCACGATTGCCGAGCGCGTGCCGCGCGAGGCGGCCAATGTCAGCGTCACCAGCTACAACCGCAAGGTGCTCCTGACCGGCGAGGCGACCACCGAGGCGACGCGGGCGCAGATCGGCGAGATTGCCGCGCGCGCCGAGAACGTGCGCACGGTGGTCAACGAGGTGTTCGTCGCACCGCTCACCACGCTGCCCCAGCGCAACAACGACCTGGCGATTGCCGCGCGTCTGAGCGCAGCCCTGCTGGCCGGCCAGGACGTGCCCAGTTCCGCCGTGACCACGAAAACCCAGCGCGGCATCGTCTACCTGATGGGCCGGGTGTCCGAGGCCGAGGGCGAGGCCACCGCGCGCGCCGCCAGCCGGGTTACCGGCGTCCAGCGGGTGGTCAAGGTGTTCGACTACATCAGCGCCGAGGAGGCGGCTCAATTCAAGCGGGCGCCGGAGGCGCCGCCCGAGACCACGCGTAAGCCCTGAGCGGGTGAAGGGGCAGCCGGTCAGCGCCCGCGTCGCAGCCGCAGCGGCCCGCGCAGCGTGCCGTCGAGCACATGCTGGGGATCCACCACGGTGCTGCCCTGGGTGATCAGCAGCTCGCCGCGCAAGGCCATTGTCGCGGCCACGCGACGCACGAGCGGCATCAGCGGGCGCCATTGGTCGGCCGACAGCGCCCGCGCCGCTTCCGATGGACAGGCCGAGCGCGTGGCGCTGCGAGAGGCGAGCAGTTGCCGGATGACCGCCTCGACGGCGGCGTCGCTGGTCGGTGAGTGCACGAGATCGGCCAAAAAAAACGCTTGCGTGCGGGAACACATTTCCTATAGTCGCGCTCCGCAGCGAAGCACCGCCTCAGCCGCACCCAGCGACGGCGACCGCGGAAGACGCCTAGCTCGCCTTTCGTTCAAAGGAGAGTGTGATGGGCATTCTGATCTTCCTGGCGATCATCGCCGTCCTGGTGTTCTGGGCCATCGGTGCATACAACCGCCTGGTGGACCTGCGCAACCGCTTCAAGAACGCGTTTGCGCAGATCGACGTGCAACTGAAGCGCCGCTACGACCTCATTCCCAATCTGGTCGAGACGGCCCGGGCCTACATGAAGCACGAGCGCGAGACCCTAGAGGCTGTGATCCGCGCCCGCAACAGCGCGGTGACTGCCAATGCGGCGGCGGCGGCCGATCCCGGCAACGCGACGGCGATCGCCAGCCTGGCCGCGGCCGAAGGCTTGCTCGGCGGCGCGCTGGGCAAGCTCTTTGCCCTGGCCGAAGCCTACCCGGACCTGAAGGCGAATCAGAACATGATGCAGCTCACCGAGGAGCTGACCGGCACCGAGAACAAGATCGCCTTCGCGCGCCAGGCCTTCAACGACGCGGTGATGACCTTCAACACCGCCGCGCAGCAGTTCCCGTCGAACCTGATTGCCAGCATCTTCAGCTTCAAGCCGGCCGAACTGCTCGACGCCACCGAGGCGCCCGAAGAGCGCAAGCCGGTCAAGGTCCAGTTCTGAGGGCAAGGACCCGGGACTGCGGATTCCGGACTCGGGCCAGCGCGCCGCCCCCGCGGCCGCGCTGGCGGTGATCCCGCCGGCCGCGGGGGCGCGCGGGCGCTCCGGGTCCTGACGCCGACCTTCGGCCGCCATGAACTTCTTCGAGCACCAGCAGCAGGCGCGTCGGGCGAGCATGCGCCTGGTGCTGCTGTTCCTCGTTGCCGTGGCCGGCGTGGTGCTGGCGGTCAACCTGGTCGGCGCCCTGAGCTACGCGTGGACGCTGGCCACGCCCGCCGGCGCGCGGGCGCCGGCCGGCTTCCACCTGGCGGTCACGCTGGTGACGCTGGCGCTGATCGGCGCCGGCACTTGGTGGGAGACCAGCCGCCTGGCCGCCGGAGGCGAGGCGGTGGCGCAGATGGTGGGCGCGCGCCAGCTCGACCCGTCGACTCGCGATCTGCTGGAGCGGCGCCTGCTCAACGTCGTCGAGGAGATGGCGCTGGCCTCGGGCACGCCGGTGCCGCGCGTGTACGTGATGGACCACGAGGCCGGCATCAACGCCTTCGCCGCCGGCCACGGCATCAACGACGCGGTGATCGCGGTGACGCGCGGCACGCTCACGCGCCTTTCGCGCGATGAGCTGCAGGGTGTGGTGGCACACGAGTTCAGCCACATTTTCAACGGCGACATGCGCCTGAACCTGCGGCTGATCGGCGTGCTGTTCGGGCTGATGATGATCGCGATGGCCGGCCGCTTCATGATGGAAGTCGGCCAGGGTGGGCGCGACAGCAAGGCGGCCACCGGCATCGCCGTGGTGGGTCTGGCGCTCTGGCTGGTCGGCTATGTCGGCGTGTTCTTCGGCCGGCTGATCAAGGCGGCGGTTTCGCGCCAGCGCGAGTACCTGGCCGACTCGAGCGCGGTGCAGTTCACGCGCAATCCCGACGGCATCGGCGGCGCGCTGCGCAAGATCGGCGGGCTGACCGGCGCGGGTACGCTCGGCACCGAGATCCGCCACCCGCATGCCGAGACGCTGTCGCACCTGTTCCTCGGCGCGGCGCGGCCGAGCTTCGTGGCGGGCCTGTTTGCGACCCACCCGCCGATCGAGGAGCGGGTGCGGCGCATCTATGGACGCTCGATCGGATCGCTGCCCGCGCCGGAGCAGCCGGTTGCGCTGGCGCTGGCGGGCAGCATCGCGGCCGGCGAGCTGCCGCCGATCGACTACCCCGCCGGCGCCGCCGCCATGGCGGCGGCCAGTCCGCTGGCTGCTCTGGCTGCGGCCGCCACGCCACCGCAGCCGCAGGCGGTCGGCCGCGCCGCGCCCCAGGCGGCTGGCTATGCACGCTCGCTCACCGAGCAGCTGCGCGCCCTCGAACTCGAGCCGGCGGTACACGATGCCGCGCTGGCGCAGTTGCTGGTGCTGGCCCTGGTGATCGAGAAGGGCAGCGCGGTGGCCGACAGCCAGCGGCAGGCCATTGCCGAGGCGCTTGGAGCCCCGGCCGCCGCGGAGGTGGACCGCCTGCACACCGCGGTCGCGCAGTTGCCGCCCGGGGCGCGCCTGCCCCTGCTGGACCTTGCCGGCCCGGCCCTGCGCAAGCTGTCCGCCGCCCACGGCGACCGGCTGCTGATGCTGGCGCATGCGCTGGTCCATGCCGACGGACGCATGACGCTGGCCGAGTTCCTGCTCTACACCGTGCTGCGGCGGCGGGTCGGCAGCGACAGCCGGCGCGCTGTGCCGGTGCGCTACGCGCGGGTGCAGGACCTGGCCCCGGCGGCGGGGCGCGTGCTGTCGCTGTTGGCGCACGTGCGCCTGCCGGATTCGCCCGAGCGCGCCTTCGCGGCGGGCACGCAGGCGCTGTCGGCACCGTCGCCGGCGCTGACACCGCGGCATGAGCTGACGCTCGAGGCCATCGCCGCCGACTTCGAACGCCTGAACCAGCTCGCACCGCTGGCCAAGCCTGCCGTCATCCGCGCCGCGGTGGCGGTCGCCTTCGTCGACGGCCAGACCTCGTGGAAGGCGGCCAGCTGCGTGCGCAGCCTGTGCGCCGCGCTCGATGCGCCGCTACCACCGCAGGTGGCAGACGCTTGAGCCGCGCCGGCGCATTGCGTCGCGTGGCTGCAGCGGGGCGCGATAACATCCACCGCCGCGCCGGATCGGCGTCTTGCGAGGCCCTGCAATGAGTGAAGTCGTCGTGCGCACGGCGCTGGTCACCAATGCCCTCGAATTCGCCGGCCCGCCGGCCGTCACTGCGCTGCAGGCCGCTGGCTTCCGCGTCGTGGCGCATGACCCGGCCTTCTCGGAGCCGGCCCGCCGGCAGGCGTTTGGCGCGACAACCGTCGCGCTCGCACTGGCCGAGCAGGAGCCGGCCGCAATCATCGAGGCCGCGTGCGCCGGTGGCCACGGGCTCGACGTCCTGGTCAGCAACGACGCCTTTCCGGCGGTTCACGGGCCAATCGAGCACGCCGATCTCGGCGACCTTCAGCGCACGCTGGACCGGCTCGTCGTCTTTCCGTTTGCGCTGGCCAAGGCCGCCATTCCGAAGCTGAAGTCGCGTCCCGGTGCGCGCGTGGTCATGATCACGTCCAACCGCACGCGGCTGCCGCTGTCCGGCGGCGCGATTCCGGATGCAGCGCGGGCCGCGCTCAATGCGCTGGTGCGCTCGCTCAGCCTCGAGCTGGCGCCGAGCGGCATTCCGGTCAACGCGATCGCACCCAATTACCTCTACAGCGAGACCTACTACCCGCGTGCGGTCTTCGTGGACGACCCCAAGGGCCGGGCTTTCATCGGGCGGGTGGTGCCTGTCGGCCGGCTGGCGCGGCCCGAGGAGATCGGCGAGCTGATCCGGTACCTGGCGACCGCCAGCGGCACGTTCATGACCGGCGCGATCATCGACTTCTCGGGCGGTTGGCCGGCTGCGCCTACACGGCCGGCCTGAGCGGTGTGGCAGCAGGAGCGGCCGCTCAGCGCGCGCCGAAGACCTTGCGCAGCAGCTCGCTGCCGCTGCCCAGCGGATCGCCGCGCAGCGTCTTCTCCTCGGCGGCGATCATCAGGTACAGGCCGTCGAGTGCCTTGCCGGTGATGTGGTTCCCGATGCGTGCGCGGCCGACCACTGCGCGCGCAGGGGCATGGCGACGCCGGTGAGCAGCGTCAGGCCATGGCTTCCTACAATCCGGCGTCGTTCTTGATGCCTGCTGCCTGCCATGACTGCCTCCAAGGACCGTGATCCCGCCGCCGAGGAAAGCCGCGCCGTGCGCTGGCTGGCCATGTCCCTCGGAGGCCTTGCGTTCGCCATTGTCGCCAGCCTGGCGGCATTGCCCTTCCTCGCCACGCGGCCCGTGGCTGCGCCGGCAGTCACGCTGCAGACGGTGCAGGGCGACAGGACGCCGCTGGCCGACCTGCGCGGCGAGGTGGTGCTGGTCAGCTTCTGGTCCACCACCTGCGCGCCGTGCATGAACGAGATGCCCGAGAAGATCGCCCTGCACCGCGCGCTGGCCCCCAGGGGCCTGAAGACCTATGCGGTGGCCATGCAGCACGACCGCCCGGACCGGGTGCTGCACACCGCGCAGCGCTTGGGCATGCCGTTCGAGATCGCGCTCGACCTCCAGGGCGAAGTGGCGCGCGAGTTCAACAACACCGACACCACGCCCACCAAGTTCCTGATCGACCGCCAGGGCCGCATCGTCAAGCGTTTTGTCGGGTTCACCGACTTCGTCGCCTTGCGCAACCGCATCGAGACCGAGCTGGCCGCGCCGCGCGCGGCGTCCTGAGGGGCGCTCAGCCGGTTGCGGACTTGCGCTGCAGCCGGTGCACGATGATGCCGGCCACCACCGGCGCCACCGCCCACAGCAGCGCCAGCAGGGCCGAAACCGGGATCGGCACGTCGTTGCGGCGGTCAAAGACGTAGAACAGGAAGCTGAGCAACACGGTGACCGCGCCGATCGCGCCGGCGCCGCCCCGGCGCGCCAGCAGCCACGGATAGATGAAGATGCCGAGGCCGATCAGGGCCACGATGGTGACCGTGCCGGCAAACCAGTTGGGGAAGTCGAGCAGCATGCAGGCTCCGCGACGCCGGACACCGGCGCGGTGGGAATTGTGCCGCGCCGCGCCTGCGGTGGCTGCTGGGGGAACTCCGCCCGGTGGCCGTCTGCGCGGCTAGGCGACCACGCCGGCGGCGTGCGCCTGCTGGTCGGCGTGGTACGACGAGCGCACCATCGGGCCGCAGGCCGCGTGCGAGAAGCCCATCGAGCCCGCCTCGCGCTCGAACATCGCGAAGACTTCGGGCGCCACGTAGCGCTGCACCGGGAAGTGGTGCGCGGAGGGCGACAGATACTGGCCTACCGTCAGCATGTCTACCTCGTGCGCGCGCAGGTCGCGCATCACGTCGAGGATCTCCGGGTCGTCCTCGCCGAGGCCCACCATCAGGCCGCTCTTGGTCGGCACTTCCAGCCCGCGTGCGCGCATGCGCCGCTTGAACTCCTGCAGCAGCCGCAGCGAGTGCGCATAGTCCGAGCCGGGACGAGCCATCCGATACAGGCGCGGCACGGTCTCCAGGTTGTGGTTCATCACGTCGGGTGGCGCGGCTTCGAGGATTTCCAGTGCGCGGTCGAGCCGGCCGCGGAAATCGGGCACCAGCACCTCGATCCGCGTGGCCGGCGACAGCTTGCGCACCGTGCGGATGCAGTCGACGAAGTGGCCGGCGCCGCCGTCCTTCAGGTCGTCCCGGTCCACCGAGGTGATGACCACGTACTTCAGCTTCAGCGCGGCGATGGTGCGCGCGAGATTCAGCGGCTCCTCGGCGTCGAGCGGATCGGGCCGGCCGTGCGCGACATCGCAGAAGGTGCAGCGGCGCGTGCAGCGGTCCCCCATGATCATGAAGGTCGCCGTGCCCTTGCCGAAGCACTCGCCGATGTTCGGGCAGCTGGCTTCCTCGCACACCGTATGCAGCCGGTGCTCGCGCAGGATGTTCTTGATCTCGTAGAACCGCGTGGTCGGCGAACCGGCCTTCACGCGGATCCAGTCGGGCTTGCGCAGCGGCGCGCGGGTCTCGCGCACGCTGATCACCTCGACCGGGAATTTCTTGAACACGACACCGGTCTTGGCCTCGCCCTTCTTCTTGGGCGAGACCGGCGCAGCCGGGTCGGCGCTGGGCGGCGGAGCACTCATTCGGGGACTCGCAGATGCAGGGACAGGCGT
This sequence comes from Burkholderiales bacterium, assembly GCA_020248865.1. Taxonomy (GTDB): domain Bacteria; phylum Pseudomonadota; class Gammaproteobacteria; order Burkholderiales; family Burkholderiaceae_F; genus JALHMQ01. The sequence continues at coordinate 22,089 of JADCGS010000015.1, forward strand.
TGCGCCAGGAGTGCGGCCGCCTCGTCCCAGGAGACGTCGATTCCGAGTGTAGCGAGGTCGACCGTCGGCAGACCCGCGTAGCCGCAGGGGTCGATGCGCCCGAACGGCGCCAGGTCCATCGCGACGTTGAGCGCCACGCCGTGATAGCTCGCGCCGCGGCTGACCTTGATGCCGAGCGCGGCGATCTTCGCCAGACCGGCAAACGGTCCGCTGGCAGCACCCTGGGCGCACGGCACGTAGATGCCGGGCGCGCCGGCCACACGCCGCCCGTCGAGGCCGTAGTGATCGAGCACCTGGATCACCGACTGCTCGATGCGGTAGACGAGCTCCTTCACGTAGATGCCCAGCCGCCGCAGGTCCACCAGCGGGTAGGCGACCACCTGGCCGGGGCCGTGGTAGGTGACCTGGCCGCCGCGGTCGCTCTGCACGACCTCGATATCGCCCGGCGCCAGCAGGTGATCGCGCCGGCCGGCCTGTCCGAGCGTGAACACCGGCGGGTGCTCGACCAGCCACAGCTCGTCGGCCGTGTCGCGCGTGCGCTGCCCGGTGAACTCGCGCATCGCCCGCGAGGTGGGCAGGTACTCGGCCCGGCCGAGGTGGCGCAGCAGCATGGGCACCGCTGGCTAGAGGACGACCTTGACCAGCGGATGGCGGGTCAGCGCGCGATACAGCGCATCGAGCTGCGCGCGCGAGGTGGCGCGCACGGTGGCGGTGACCGAAAGGTACTTGCCGCCGCTGGAGGCGCGCAGCTCCAGCGTGGCCGGGTCGAAGTCGGGCGCGTGCTCGCGCACCACCGCCACGATCTCCTGCGCAAATTGATCGACGCGCAGACCCATGACCTTGATCGGGAAGTCGGTCGGGAAGAGGAGCGGCGAGGAGGTGTCGGCCGGGGCGTTCATCGTGTGGCGGGCCGGTCGGTCAGGAGGGACTGCGCAGCGCCTCGATCGCGGCGTCGTAGCCCGCGCGCAATCTGGCGTAAATGGGGCCGGGCCGGCCGGTTCCAATCGGGGCGCCATCCAGGCGCACGATCGGCAGCACCTCGCGCGTGGCCGCCGTCAGCATGAGCTCGTCGGCGCTGCGCACGTCCTCCAGCGTCATCTCACGCACCTCGAACGGCACGCCGGCAGTGGCAGCCAGCTCTTCCATGAACCCGTAGCGGATGCCCTCGAGGATGTAGTGGCTGCGCGGCGGCGCCAGCAGTCGGCCGTCGCGCACCACCCACAGGTTGCTGGCGGAGCCTTCGGTCAGGCGGCCGTCGCGAAACTGCACCACCTCGTCGGCGCCGTGCTCGGCGGCGTACTGCCGCGCCAGCACCGCCCCCAGCAGGGACACACTCTTGATGTCGCAGCGCAGCCAGCGCTCGTCGGCGCGGCTGACGGCACTGAGCCCCTGCTCGCGCTGCACCGCGCCCGGCCGCGCGAAGGGCGTGGTCATGGCGAACACGGTCGGCACGGCGTCCTTGGGAAAGGCGAAATCGCGCCGCGCCACGCCGCGCGTGACCTGCCAGTAGATGAACTGGTGCTCGGCGCCGCAGCGCGCCACCAGCGTGTCGATGATCTCGCGCCAGCCCGCCCGCGTCAGCGGACTGGCCAGGCCGATCTCGCGCGTGCTGCGCTCGAAGCGCGCCAGGTGCGAGTCGAGCCGGAACGGCCTGCGGAAGTAAATCGGCACCACTTCGTAGATGCCGTCGCCGAAGATGAAGCCGCGGTCGAGCACCGAGACCTTCGCCTGTCCCAGCGGCAGGTACTGGCCGTCGAGGAAGCAGATGCTGGCTGCCAAGCTGCCCAAGGGATCGTGGTGGGCGGGGGCGGCGGTGTGGGATGATGAAATCGAATCGGTCATGGCATTGGCGCTCGGCATGGGACGGGCAAGCGGGCGTTGACGGAAGAGCGGGTGGAAAGAGCGGCAGTCCGCGCGTAGGCGCGACGATACCGTCCGGCGCGTTCATGCGCGGCTCACGGCGCGTGCGCTAGGGAGATCAAGCAGTGGCAATTTCTAAGCGACGGGTTTTCGGTGCGGTGCTCAGCGGCAGCGGCTTGGTCGCCATGTCCATGCCCTTCGTGGCCGCTGGCGGCTACGGCGCAGGCCTGGATCTATGGCTGCTGCTGGGGGGGGCGGCCGCGCTGGCCGCCGGGCTGATTGTGCTGCTGATGGCGCGCAAGCCGGCGGCGAGCGGGGCGCTCGGCGACGGGCCCCGGCGGCCCGACGAGCCGCCCACGTAGAAGCCCTTTAGCCCGAATGCTTCATCAGGAGCGCAGAACTTGCGCGGATCCTCCCGCGAAGGCGGGGCGCCGTGGAGAGCTGCCTCGCCCCGACGGACCCAACTGGCTTCGGCAGGACGCGCGCTCCTGCCGCCACTGACAGAATGCAACCGGTAATGCGCTGGGGCGGCCCGGTGCAACATCGGAGCCAGTTTGGGGCGCTGGGGGCGCTGGGGGGCTGTGGCCTCGGGCACGCCGCGCCCTCTGAGCATTCTTGCTGCCGTCAGCGACGACAGGCGTTCGAAAGGAGGACAGCAACGGACGAGACTCATCTCAGGAGCCGCCGCCATCAACGGCACGTGTGCGGGAGCAAGAACAAGGGCTCGCACGGCGTTTCCTGAACAGCGCCGCGGCCCCGCTGTAACCTGCGGGTCGACCGCTCAGCGCCCGCGCCGCAGGGCGCGCATGTAGTCCTGCGCCGATGCTTCGCCGAGAACCCCGGCCACCAGCCGTTCGGCTTCGCGAACACGATCGCGCAACTCGTCGCCGTTGCGACATTGCTCGATTCGCAGGCTCATGGTCTCGCCGTCAGGCCCCAGGAGTTCAACCAGCTCGCGTACCGCCCGGCGCTTGGCTTCGTCCAGGGTAAGCAGATTGCGTTCTTCCACCAGCCCGCCGACGGTACTGACGTCCAGGGACACGCTCAGGTCCAGAGCCCGCGTGGCGGGGCGGGTTGGCTCGAAGGACTGGTTACGACTGATGAAGCCCTGGGCTTCCAGCTGGGCGAGCACGCCGTCGATCTCGCCGGGTTTCAGCAGCGGCGCGAGGTCGGCCACCGTGCGCTTGCCGTCGACCAGGATCAGCACGCGGCGTGCTCCCATGCTCAATGCGGCCGATCGCGCAGCAATCTCGGCCGCACCCTTGGGGGTCTTGCTGTAAACGAGGCGCTCGTCCATGGCTTGCATCAAACCGCTCCGCGCAGGTTCCCATCGGCGATCGACACGGCGCCGACCTGAACCGTGCGCGGGAGCGGGCGACTTGTATCGGCTTTACCCGGTGTCGTCAACTTTCGCTTCGGTCCGTCCCCTTCGACCCAACTCCTCGACCCCGCTGGCGACCTCCCGTTGCGCATGGACGTGTGCGATGGCCAGCCGCTTGAGGATCGACAGGCGCCGATGGAAGAAGTGATCGGCCCCCGGCAGCACCACCACCGGCAGGTCCTGCGGCCGCGCCCAGGCCAGTACATCGGCCAGAGGGATGGTCTCGTCGTACTCCCCGTGAATGACCAGCGTGTGGGCTGGCACCGGCGGCATGGGCCATTTGCCCGCTGCCGTGCCCACCAGCACGACGTGGGCCGGTGCGGCGCTGCCCTGCAGCTGCTGCACGGCGCGCGCGGCCACGAAAGAGCCGAAGGAAAAACCGGCCAGCGCCACGCTGCCGGAGGTAACGCCGAGCAGCGGCGGCACGCTGCGTATCAAGTGCAGCAGATCCTCCGTTTCGCCGACGCCATGGTCATGCACGCCGGCGCTGCCGCCGACACCGCGAAAGTTGGGCCGTACCGACACGAAACCGAGCGCGACGAAGGCGCGTGCCAGGGTCGCCGCCACCTTGTTGTCGAGCGTGCCGCCGTAGAGCGGATGCGGGTGGCCGATGTAGGCGAAGCCCAGCGGGGCCGTGGTCGGCCAGTCGAGCGCGATCTCGATGGGGCCCACCGGCCCGTCGATGCTGCGGCGTTCGGTCATCGGCGCCTAGCCCGAATGTTTCGTCAGGGACGCGGGATTTGCGCGGATGCCCGCGCGAGCCAGACTGCGTGAGAGGGGCGCAGCCGATGCCCGTAGGCATCGGCGAACGCTTGAGCGATGTGGCCGCGCGCGGGCGCCGCGCAAACGCGCGTAGCCCCGGCCGTCCAAAGTGGCTTGGGCCAAGTGCAGGCGACCGCCGCGGCATACAGAGGCAGATCGTGGTTGCACGGGGGCGACCCGGTGAAACATCCGGGCTAGATCTTGAGCCGCTCGACGACCCGCCCGTGAACCAGGTGCTCCTCGACGATCTCGTCGATGTCGTCGCGATCGATGTAGGTGTACCAGGTGCCCTCGGGATAGACGACCAGGCAGGGTCCTTCCTCGCAGCGGTCGAGGCAGCCAGCCTTGTTGATGCGCACCTTGCCGGCGCCGGCCAGGCCGAGCTGCTTGACGCGGTCCTTGGCGTACCCCTGCAGCGCCTCGGCATCGTGCCTGGCGCAGCAGGTGCGCTCGGTGCCTTCGCGGCGGTTCAGGCAGAAAAAGACGTGGCGCTCGTAGTAGCTCATCGCGTTGCACACCCGGGCTGGGGAAGACAAGTCTAAGGCGACCTCCCGGCGCCGCCGCGGCGCCGAGCCAGCAGGCCGAGCCCGGCGAGCAGCAGCAACGGCCAGGCCGCTGCCAGCCAGTCGGCAATGGCCGCAAAGTGGCGCAGGCGTCCGACCCGGTAGCGGGCGATCAGGTCGGCGTGGTACGGGTTGTCGGGGACGGCGTTGACCACCAGCAGCCAGACCGCGGTGGCCGCCAGGGCGCCGGCCAGCAAGGCCGCGCGCCGGCTGTGGGCCGCCACGCCCAGTGCCAGCAGGCCCACGATCAGACCACCGAGGGCGCCGTGGGTGGACCAGGCCAGCGCCTTCGCGGGCCCGAACAACCACGCGTAGAAGAACGACTTGACCAGCAGCGCGAGTGCGAAGAAGGCGACCAGCAGCCGCAGCCGCGGCGCATTCGGCTGGCACAGCGCCGCCAGCGTCAGGCCCACCGCCAGCGTGGCCGCGGCCACGACCAGCACCTCGGCCAGCACGAACTCGGCCGTGGCGAAGGAGCCGAGCCAGCCCAGCAGCGGCGCCGAGTCGGAGGCGGCGGCCCACTCGTCCAGCGCCAGCAGGCGGCCGTTGCCGAACAGCATGGGCGTGGTGCTCACCTGCGCGGCGGGCCACAGCGCCAGGAGCACCAGCAGGCCGCTGGCATCGCGCGAGAACCATCGCGCGCGCAGTTGCTGCAGGCGGCCACGGTCGATCAGCGGGGCGGCCACCGGCGCCGCGAGCACGGCGCCGGCCAGTGCACCGAGCGTGTTGATCCCGAGGTCGATGTTCGACGGCACCCGCCCGGGCAGGTAGGTCTGCAGGGCCTCGACACTGCCGGCCAGCAAGGCGCCGCCCACGGTGGACAACAGCACCGCGCTCAGTCCGCGCAGACGTGGATGTGCCGCCAGCACGATCAGTGCCCCTAGAGGGACGTAGCCCAGCACATTGACCGCCACGTCGAACGCGGTGACATGGCGCGGTACCGGTGCCATGAGGAACGCCCATGGCGCAACTCCGAGGTCGCGCCAGCCGCTCCAGGGAGCCAGCCCCGCGTACGCCACCAGCATCGTGTAGGCCAGCAGGGCGCTGCGCGCCAGTGGCGAGGCGCGGTGCTGCCGCGCCCGGAGGGGCGCGAGGTGCAAGGCGGGGCCGGTTTTCATCCAAGCAGCTGGCCGGCAGCAGGCCGGCCCGACAGTCGGACACGCTACACGGTTGAATGGCGCGCCGACGCAGGGGAGCCGACGGTACGATGCGTCTACGCTACGACCGATCTGCCCGTCCGGTCCCGGGTCTGCATGAGCCCGCCGGGCCGCCCCTAGGGCCAATCTCCGAGCGCGCAGTGCGAGGGTTAGTCCAGTGAGCCCGCGGGACCGCCCAAACGGCGATTCCCGGCGCGCGAAGGGAGTCCAGTGAGCCCGACCTCTGTCCGCCCCATCTCCGCGTCCGCCGCGCCTGCCGGTCTGCCGGCGGGAACGGCGACCTTTCTTGCGCCGCTGCAACCGGCCGTGCTGGCGGCCGCCTTTGCGCAGCCCGGTGCCGAGGTGCAGGCGGTGCAGGCCACGGGTTCCACCAACAGCGACTTGGTACGGCGGGCGCGCGAGACCGCGCCGTCGGCGCCGTGGCTGCGCTGTGCGCTCGAACAGACCGCGGGGCGTGGCCGTCTCGGGCGGCGGTGGTATGCCACACCGGGCTCGGCCTTCCTCTTCTCGGTGGCGCTGCCGCTGGCGCGCGAGACGCCGCCTGTCGGCGTGACGCTCGCCGTCGGTCTGGCGCTGGCCGAGCGGCTTCAGTGCCTGACCGAAGCGCTCGGTGTCGTGCTGGGCCCGGACGCTTGGCAGCTGAAATGGCCCAATGACGTCCTCCTGGCGACCCCGGCCGGCCGCGCCAAGCTGGGCGGCGTGCTGGCCGAGCTGGCGGTCGATCGCCGGGGTCGGCGCAGCCTTGTGGTCGGAGTCGGCCTCAATTTGTGGCTCGACCCTTCCGCGCGCGGCTCGATCGGGCAGGCCGCGGCGGCGCTGGCCGATGTGCTGCCACTGGCGCAGTTGGCACCGTTACGCGAGCGCTGGCTCGGCGAACTCGCCGGGGCCGTGGTCGGCGCCGTGCGCGAGGTCCAGGCGCAGGGCTTCATGCCGAGGCAGGCCGACTACATGCGCCGCTTTGCCGACCTGAACCGCGCGGTGGAGCTGAGCGAGCAGGGCAGCCCGGTCGCGCAGGGCCGCGCCCTGGGCGTGGACGGCGAAGGGCGGCTGCTGGTCGAGGCGGGCGGCCGAGTCCGCAGCTTTGCCAGTGGCGAGTTGACGCTGCGCGCCGGGGTGGTGCGATGAGCCTGCTCGTCGTCGACGCCGGCAACACCGCGGTCAAGTGGGCGATCTCCGATCGCTCGGGCCTGCGTTTCGTCGGCAGCGGCGTGCAGGGCCACGTGGCCACGGCCGATCTGCAGGCCCAGCTGACGGCGGTATGGGCGCCGCTGACGCCGACGGCGTTCTACGGCATCAGCGTGGCCGACCCCGGGGTGGTCCGTGCCATCGAGCGGGCCGCGCACTCCGCCGGCGGCCTGCCGGTCACCTGGTTTGCGACCCAGCGGCACTTCGAGGGGCGCGGCGCGGCGCACGCGGCAGCACTGCTCAATGGCTACCGTGACCCGGCTCAACTGGGAACGGATCGCTGGCACGGCATGATCGCCGCCTGCGCCAAGTACCCGGACGAGTCGCTGGTCATCGTCAGCGCCGGCACCGCCACCACGGTGGACTGCGTGCGTGCCGGGCCGCTGGCGGCGGCGGTGTTTGTCGGCGGCGCGATCGCGCCCGGCTTCGACCTGATGCGGCTGGCGCTCGCCCGTGGCACGGCCCGGTTGCCACTGGTCGAAGAGGCCGCCGTCACCGCCGCGCCGCTTGCGCACCCCGCGACCACCGAGGAGGCCATCGCAACGGGCGTGTTGTTTGCGCAGCTGGGGCTGGTGGAGAACGTGGTGCGCCAGTTCTCGGACGAGCTCAAGCAGGCACAGAAGGCCCCGCCGCGCCTGCTGCTCACCGGCGGCCGGAGGCGCTACTTGCTCGGGGTGCTGACCCGCTCGCTGCTTGCGGGTCGATCGGTCAGTGCACTCGCGCTGGAAGACGGCCTTGCCCTGCGCGGGGCGGCGTTGCGCGCACTCAGCGAGGAGGCGGCTGCGCAGCCTAGCGAAACGACGGCGGGGCCCGCCGCTCCCGGCGCGACCGCGGCGGTCCGATGAAGCTGCTGTTCCTGCTGCTGGTGCTCGTCAATCTGGCGCTGTTCGCCTGGCACAGCGGTGCCTTCGGCACCCTGCCCGAAGCGGGCCGCGAGCCGGCGCGTTTGACCAACCAGATCGCGCCCGAACGCATCCGCGTGCTCACGCCGGACGAGGTGAAGAAGCTGCGCGAGCAGGCGCGCGAGGCGGCCCCGGGCGCGGGCGGGTTTTCCTTCGCGTCGCTCGACCTGGCGGGCGGCCAGGCCTGCGTCGAACTGGGCGACTTTGCCGGCTCGGAACTGGCGCGCGCGCGCGCCCGCCTCGATGCGCTCGATCTCGGCGCGCGGCTGTCCTCGCGCACGGTGGAGATCCCCGGCTGGACCCTGGTGTACCTGCCGCCCTTCAAGACCCGGGCCGAGGCGGAGCGCGCTGCGGGCGAGTTGAAGAAGCAGGGCGTGCGCGACCTCGCGGTGCTTGACAACGCGGCGATTCGTTTCGGCATCGCGCTAGGCGCGTTTCGCGACGCCGAGCTTGCCAGGAGCCATCTGGCAGACCTGGAGAAACGCGGCGTCAAGGGCGCGCGCATCAGCGACAAACCGGGCACGCAGCCGGGCACGCGCTTCGTGATCAGGGGGCTGGATGCGGCAACCGTCGAGCGGCTGCGCGGCCTGCAGAAGGAGCTGGCGCCAGCGCGTTTTAGCGCCTGCGCCGCGTAAACCTGCGTAGCCTCGGCCGTCCAAAGTGGCTTGGGCCAAGTGCAGGCGACCGCCGCGGCTTACAGAGGCAGATCGTGGTTGCACGGGGGCGACCCGGTGAAACATCCGGGCTAGCTAGCCGACCGGTGCGTCGGGCAAGCGGGTGCGGATCTCGGCGGCCAGTGTGTCGAGCTTCGTGCGGCGAATGTCGCGTCCGCCCGCATCCTCCTCGCGCAGCCGTTCGGCCCATACCGGTCGCGGAAAATGCGCGTCGGTCTCGTAGCGTGGGATTACGTGCCAGTGCAGGTGCGGCGTCAGATTGCCGAGGCTGGCGAGGTTGATCTTTTGCGGTGCCAGCACCGCACGCACCGCGCCTTCCACCGCGAACACGGCGCCCATGAGCCGCGCGATCTGCGGCGGTTGCAGATCGGTCATCTCCCTGACGTGTGCGTTCCAGATCACACGGCAGAAGCCGGGGTGGTCGGCGTCGTCCACCAGCACCACCCGCAGCTCGTCGTTGCGCAGCACCAGCGAGCCGCCGTCGGTGGTGCAAAGTTCGCAGTCGTGGCTAGCCACTATTCCTCTCGCCAAGCAGCTACGCGACGGCGCGCAGACACTTGGCGTTGTCGAGCGCCTCCACTAAGGCATGGAGCGCGAGGCAAACGGCCAGTACGAGGATCGCGCCAACGACCCACGGAACTCCTCCAACACCGCCGAGCAAAGAGTTAACTCCCGCGGCGATGAGCGCCCCGGCGATCATCCAGCCCGGACGGCGCCTGCGGCTGCTGTACTCATCGAGCGTCAGTAACGCGTGCCGACGGTCGGCGGTATCGCGAGCAAGCCGTTCGGCTTCGACTTCCTGCGCCACGTTCATGGTTGTTTGCCTCATCTCCGTTAAACGAGGACTCTCTCGATGCCGCCCGCGTTGGCGCCCTGCACGTACTGCGGCAGCCAGTTCTCGCCGAGCACGTGGCGGGCGATCTCCACCACGATGTAGTCGGCATCGGTGGCCGCATCGTCGTTGTAGCGCTTCAGGCCCTGCAGGCAGCTCGGGCAGGAGGTCAGGATCTTGACCTCGCCCGCAAAGCCGTCGGCGCGCAGCTTGTCCGCGCCCTTGCGCATCTCCTCTTCCTTGCGGAAGCGCACCTGGGTGGAGACATCCGGGCGGGCGACGGCGAAGGTGCCGCTTTCGCCGCAGCAGCGGTCGTTCTTCTCGATGGCTACCGCATCGGCGGTGGCGATCAGCGCATTGACCGTCTTCAGCGGGTCCTGCTGCTTCATCGGGCTGTGGCAGGGGTCGTGGTACATGTAGCGCGTGCCCGTCACGCCTTCGAGCCGCACGCCTTTTTCCAGCAGGTACTCGTGGATGTCGATGATGCGGCAGCCGGGAAAGATCTCCTCGAATTTGTAGCCCATGAGCTGGTCATAGCAGGTGCCGCAGCTCACCACCACCGTCTTGATGTCGAGGTAGTTCAGCGTGTTGGCAACCCGGTGGAACAGCACGCGGTTGTCGGTGATGATCTTCTCGGCCTTGTCGAACTGGCCGGCGCCGCGCTGCGGATAACCGCAGCACAGGTAGCCCGGCGGCAGGACCGTCTGCACGCCCACATGCCACAGCATGGCCTGCGTGGCCAGGCCCACCTGCGAGAACAGCCGTTCCGAGCCGCAGCCCGGAAAGTAGAACACCGCCTCGGCCTCGCTGCTGGTGGTCTGCGGGTTGCGGATGATCGGGACGTAGTGCGGATCCTCGATGTCGAGCAGCGCGCGCGCCGTCTTCTTCGGCAGGTTGCCCGGCATCTTCTTGTTGACGAAGTGAATCACCTGCGCCTTGACCGGCGGCTTGCCGGTGGAGGCCGGCGGCTGCTTCGTCGTCGGCGCGGCGAACGGCCGCAGCAGCTCCGCCGCCAGGCGCTGCGCCTTGTAGCCCCACCCGATCATCGCGGTGCGCGCCAGCTTGATGGTCTGCGGGTCCCTGGCATTGAGGAAGAACATCGAGGCGGCGGTGCCCGGGTTGAACCTGCTCTTGCCCATGCGCCGCAGCAGGTCCTTCATCATCATCGACACGTTGCCGAAGTCGATGTCCACCGGACAGGGGCTCTCGCACTTGTGGCACACCGTGCAGTGCTCGGCCACGTCGGCAAACTCGTCCCAGTGCTTGATGCTGACCCCGCGCCGGGTCTGCTCCTCGTACAGGAAGGCCTCCACCAGCAGCGAGGTCGCGAGGATCTTGTTGCGCGGCGAGTACAGCAGGTTGGCGCGCGGCACGTGGGTCGCGCACACCGGCTTGCACTTGCCGCAGCGCAGGCAGTCCTTGATCGCGTCGCTCACGCCCTTGATGTCGCTCTGCTGCATGATCAGCGACTCGTGGCCCATCAGGCCGAAGCTGGGCGTGTAGGCGTCGCGCAGGTCGGCCCCGGGCAGCAGCTTGCCCTTGTTGAAGCGGCCCTCGGGATCGACGCGGTTCTTGTAGGCGCGGAACGCCTGCGTTTCGGCGTCGGTCAGGAACTCGAGCTTGGTCAGGCCGATGCCATGCTCGCCGGAGATGACGCCGTCGAGATCACGCGCGATCTGCATGATGCGCGCCACCGTCTCGTGCGCCACCCGCAGCATGGCGTAGTTGTCGCTGTTGACCGGGATGTTGGTGTGCACGTTGCCGTCGCCGGCATGCATGTGCAGCGCCACGAACACACGGCCGCGCAACACCCGCTGGTGGATCGCCTCGCACTCGGCCAGCACCGGCGCGAAGGCGCTGCCGGCGAAAATGCGCTCCAGCGGCGCGCGGATCTCGGTCTTCCAGCTCACGCGGATCGAATGGTCCTGCAGCAGCGCCACCAGCGGCTCGGCGGCGCGCTGCGCACTCAGGCCCACCAGGTGGGTGATGCCGAGCGCGGTCAGCTCGCCCTGCGCCGGGCCCACCGGCGTGTCGAAGTGGTGCAGCAGGTACAGCCAGCGCTTGCGCGCAAAGTCGATCAGCTCGCCGGCCTGCTCGACGCGGTCGCCCAGCACCTCGTCGCGTGGCAGCCGGTCGAACTCGACGTCGCCGGTCTTGCCGAGCCCGAATTCGGTGGCCAGATACCCCTGCAACTGGTCCAGCAGCTCGAGCTTGTTCCTGATGCTCAGCTCGATGTTGATCCGCTCGATCGCATCGGTGTAGTCGCCCATGCGTTCGAGCGGGATCACCACGTCCTCGTTGAGCTTGAAGGCGTTGGTGTGGCGGGAAATGGCGGCGGTCTTGGCGCGGTCGAGCCAGAACTTCTTGCGCGCCTCCGCGCTCACCGCAATGAAGCCCTCGCCAGCGCGCGAGTTGGCAATGCGCACCACCTCGCTGGTGGCGCGCGCCACGGCCGCGTCGTCGTCGCCGACGATGTCGCCGATCAGCACCATCTTCGGCAGCACTCCGCGCTTGCTCTTGGTGGCGTAACCCACCGCGCGCAGGTAGCGCTCGTCCAGGTGCTCCAGACCGGCGAGCAGCACGCCCGTGTCCTGCTGACGGCCGAGCAGCAGGTCCTTGATCTCGACGATGCTCGGCACCGCCTGCCGGGCTGGCCCGAAGAACTCCAGGCACACGGTGCGGATGTTCTTCGGCATCCGGTGCAGCACGAAGCGCGCCGCGGTGATGATGCCGTCGCAGCCTTCCTTCTGCACCCCCGGCACGCCGCCGAGGAACTTGTCGGTGACGTCCTTGCCCAGACCCAGCTTGCGGAACGCCGCGCCCGGCATCTCGATGCGCTCGCGCCGCAGTTCGCGCGCCTCGCCGGCGCTCTGGCGGCCGTCCTTCCACACCAGCTCGAACAGCACCTGCGCCGCGTCGTGGATCTTGCCGAGGTTGTGGTTCACGCGCGTGACCTCGAGCCAGTTGCCGTCGGGGTCGACCATCCGCCACCAGGCCAGGTTGTCGAGCGCCGTGCCCCACAGCACCGCCTTCTTGCCGCCGGCGTTCATCGCGATGTTGCCGCCGATGCACGAGCTGTCGGCCGAGGTCGGGTCGACCGCGAACACCAGCCCCGCCTTCTCGGCGGCGTCGGCCACGCGCCGCGTGACCGTGCCGGCGCCGCAGCCGATCGTGGCCGTGGGGCGGGCCACGCCCGGCAGCGCCGTCGTCTCCACCGCGCCCAGTTGCTCCAGCTTCTCGGTGTTGATGACCGCCGAGTAGGGCGTCAAGGGCACCGCCGAGCCGGTGTAGCCGGTGCCGCCGCCGCGCGGGATGACGGTCAGGCCCAGCTCGAAGCAGGCGCGCACCAGCGCCGGCACCTCGTCCTCGCGGTCCGGCGCCAGCACCACGAACGGGTACTCCACGCGCCAGTCGGTGGCGTCGGTGACGTGCGAGACGCGCGCAAAGGCGTCGAAGCCGACGTTGTCGCTGCGCGTGATGCGGGTGAACATCCGGCGCGCCTTCTTGCGCAGGTCCCATATCGCGGAGAAGTCGGTCTCGAACTTCGCCACCGCCTTGCGCGCGGCCGTCAGCAGCAGGCCGACCTTGCCGTCGCGCTCGGCATCCTGCGGCTCGCGCCGCTTGTCGATCTCGTGCAGCCGGTGGTGCAGCGCCTCGATAAGGAGCTTGCGGCGCTTAGGATTGTCGAGCAGGTCTTCCTGCAGATAGGGGTTGCGCTGGACCACCCAGATGTCGCCCAGCACCTCGTACAGCATGCGCGCGCTGCGCCCGGTGCGCCGCTCGCCGCGCAGCGCGTCGAGCACGCGCCAACTGTCCTGCCCGAGCAGCCGGATCACGATCTCGCGATCGGAGAACGAGGTGTAGTTGTAGGGAATCTCGCGCAGGCGGACCGGGGCTTCGGCGCGCAGGGCTTGCGGGGGCAGGGGTGCGTTCATGGGTGCTCGGGCCTGCGCGACAGGTGCAGGCACTGCGGGCCTAGTGTATCTGCGGCACTGCAGCGAAGCCTGTCGGCACATCAGGGCTTTGCGCTGCCGCCGCGGTCCGGATGCGGCTCGGACGCCGCCTGGAGGCGGCCCTACCCATGGGCGCTGCCCTCACACCACCAGCGGCGCCTCGTCCAGCGCCGCCACCTGCTCGCGCAGTTCGAGAATGCGCTCCTCCCAGTAGCGCTGCGTGCCGAACCACGGGAAGGCCGCCGGAAAGGCCGGATCGTGCCAGCGGCGCGCGATCCAGGCGCTGTAATGGAGCAGGCGCAGCGTGCGCAGGGCCTCGACCAGATGCAGCTCGCGCCGGTCGAACTCGGCAAAGTCCTCGTAGCCCGCCACCAGCGCGGCCAGCCGCGCCAGTTGCTCGTCGCGCTCGCGGCCCAGCAGCATCCAGAGGTCCTGCACCGCCGGCCCCATGCGGCTGTCGTCGAAGTCGACGAAGTGCGGGCCGCTGCGCGCAGCACCCTCGGTCCACAGCAGATTGCCTTCATGCACGTCGCCGTGCAGGCGCAGCGCGCGCACAGCGCCGGCGCGCTCGAAGGCGCGCGCCACGCCGTCGAGCGCCTGCTGCGAGACGCCGGCGTAGACCGTGCGCAGCTCGCGCGGCAGCCAGTCGCCGGCGAGCAGGAAGGCGCGCGGCGCGCGGCCAAAGCTGTCCTGGTCGAGCCCCGGGCGCTCGGCATACGGCCGGGCCGCGCCCACCGCATGGAGGCGGCCGAGGAAGCGGCCGATCCACTCCAGCACGTCGGCATCGTCGAGGTTGGGCACGCGCCCGCCCTGGCGCGGGAACACGCTGAAGGCAAAGCCGGCAGCGTGGTGCAGCGTGGCGCCCTGCAAGACCAGCGGCGGCACCGCCGGCACCTCGGCGGCGGCCAGCGCGGCGACGAAGGCATGCTCCTCCAGGATCTGCGCGTCGCTCCAGCGCGCCGGGCGGTAGAACTTGGCCACCACGTAGCCCGGCCGCCCGTCGTCGCCTTCCACGCCGAGCTGGAACACGCGGTTCTCGTAGCTGTTGAGCGCCAGCAGGGTGCCGGTGGTGGTCAAGCCCAGCGCATCGACGCTGTTGAGCACGAGGTCCGGCGTCAGGGCGGCATAGGGAGCGGCGGCGGGCTGGTCGCGCATGGGCCATGCTAGCCCGGATGTTTCGCCAGGTCGCCCCCGTTCATCCTGTCTCTGTTCTCTGAAAGCTGCGCAGACCGCGCGTCATTGGCCGCAGCCGCTTTGGTCCGTCGGCGCCACGCGGGGGTTGGCGCATCGCTGCTGCCAGCTTGGCGGCAGCCTCGGCGCGACCACGCGCTGCGCGCCGGCCCGGCGCGCTTCAGTCGGTGCGCAGCGCCTCCACCGGCCGCAGCCGGGCGGCCTTGCGGGCCGGGTAGAAGCCGAAGAACAGCCCGATGGCCGCCGACACGCCGAACGCCAGCAGCAATACGCTGGGCTGCAGGCCGGTCGGCAGATCCATCGTCCGGGCCGCCAGCACGGCCGCGCCGGCACCGAGCAGCAGGCCGATCGCGCCGCCCACCAGGCAGATGGCCGCCGCCTCGGCCAGGAACTGCAGCATGATGTCGCGGCGCTTGGCGCCGATGGCCATGCGGATGCCGATCTCGCGCGTGCGCTCGGTCACGGTGACCAGCATGATGTTCATGATGCCGATCCCGCCCACCAGCAGCGAGACGGCGCCGATCGCCCCCAGCACCAGGGTGATGGCGCCGGTGATGCGGCCCATGGTGCTGATCAGCGAACTCATGTCGCCGAGGGTGAAGTCGTCGGGATCGCCCGGCGCGATGCGATGGCGCTCGCGCATCAGGTTGGCGACCTCGAAGGCCACGTCGCTGCTGACCGCACCGCGAGCCACCTGGATCATGGCGTAGGAGATCGACCCGGGCGGCAAGCTCGTGCCCAGAGCGCGCGGCACCGTGGTCAGCGGCACCAGCACCAGGTCGTCCTGGTCGTTTCCGCCGAAGGCCTTGCCCTTGACGTCCAGCACGCCAACCACCTCGAACGGCACGCCCTTCATGCGGATGAACTTGCCGATCGGATCCTCGCCGTCCGTGCCGAACAGCTGATCGACCACGGTTTGTCCAATCACGACCACCCGTGCCGCGCCGCGCACGTCCGACTCCTGCAGCGAACGGCCGACCGCCACCGTGCGGTTGTTCAGCTCCAGGAACTCGGGCGTCACGCCCTGCGCGACCGCCTGCCAGTTGTTGCCGCCGAAGGTCGCCTGCGCCTGCGCGGCGATCACCGGCGCCACCCGGGCCACGCCGGGCAGCTCGTGCACGGCGCGCGCGTCGTCCAGCGTCAGCGTGGTGGCGCGCACGCGTACTCCGCTGGCGCTGCGCGCCCCGGGCGACAGCCACATCAGGTCGGCACCGAACGACTGCAGGTCGCTCACGACCTTCTGCTGCAGCGCCTGTCCCAGCGCCACCACCACCACCACCGCCGCCACGCCGATGATCATCCCCAGCAGCGTCAGCAGCGTGCGCAGCCGGTTGGCGCCGAGCGCGCGACGGGCCTCGAGCAGGCCGGAAGCAAGGCTCATCGGGCCCCCTCCGGCGCGCCGTCGTAGACGAGGTGGCCGTCGCGGAACTTGATCAGGCGCCGCGCGTACTGCGCGATGTCCGGCTCGTGGGTCACCAGCAGCACCGTGATCCCCTGTTCACGGTTGAGCCGCGTGAACACCTCCATGATGTCGCGCGAGGTCTGGGTGTCCAGATTGCCGGTCGGTTCGTCGGCCAGCAGCAGCAGCGGCCCGTTGACCAGCGCGCGGGCGATGGCCACGCGCTGCTGCTGGCCGCCCGAGAGCTGACTGGGTCGCCGCTCGCCGAGCGTGCCCAGGCCGGTGGCCGCCAGCATCCGCTGGGCGCGCTCGCGCCGCTCGGCCCGCGCCACGCCTGCGTAGACCAGCGGCAGCATCACGTTCTCCAGCGCGGACAGGCGCGGCAGCAGGTTGAAGCCCTGGAACACGAAGCCCAGCGTGCGGTTGCGCAGGTCGGCGAGCCGGTTGTGGTCCAACGCCTCGACGTCCTGCCCGGCCAGCCGGAACTGGCCGCGGCTCGGCGCGTCCAGGCAGCCGACGATGTTCATGAAGGTACTTTTCCCGGAGCCGGACGGCCCCATCACCGCCACGAACTCACCCCGGTCGACCCGCAGGCCGACGCCGTCCAGCGCGGGCGGCGCGTCGACCGCATTGGGGTAGATCTTCACGAGGTCCACGACCTCGATCAGCGGGCTATCGGTCACGTCGGTGCTAGAACGAGACGCTCACTTCGCCGGCCTGCCGCGCCTTCATGTCGCGGGTCACCAGCCGGTCGCCGGGGGCCAGCGGTCCGCCCTCGGGCGCGCCGACCGTCTCGACGATCTCGGTGAAGCGGCCGTCGCTGATGCCGGTGCGCACCGGCACCGGCGTCACCTTGCCATCGCGCAGCCGGTGCACACGGGGGCCACGGTCGGCCTTGTCCTGGGGGCCGGCCGCAGCGGCGGAGGTGGCTTTACTGTCCTCTTGCCCCGGCTCGGTCGGCCGGAAGCGCAGCGCCGCGTTGGCGACCCGCAAGACCTGTCGGCGTTCGGCCGCCACGATCTCGACGCGCGCCGTCATGCCGGGCAGCAGCAGCCGCTCGCGGTTGTCGGCCGCGATCACGACGTTGTAGGTGACCACGCCCTGCTCGTTCTTCGGATTCAGGCGGATCTGGCGGACTTTGCCGTCGAAGCGCCGGTCCTGGTGCGCGTCGACCCGAAACCGCACCGGCAGGTCCTGTCGCACGTCGCCGATGTCGGCCTCCGAGACGCTGGCGTGGATCTCCATTTCGGTGAGGTCGCGTGCGATCACGAACAGGTTGGGCGTCTGGAAGCTCGCCGCCACGGTCTGGCCCACGTCGATCTTGCGATCCACCACCACGCCGTCGACCGGCGCGCGGATCACCGAGTTGGACAGATCGGTCTGCGCCCGCTCCAGTTGCGCGCGCGCCAGGTCGAGCGCCGCCTGCGCGGCCTCGCGCTGCTGCACGGCGCTGTCGAGCTGCTGCCGGGCGATGAACTCCTGCCGCACCAGCGAACGGTTGCGCTCCTCGTTGCTCGCCGCCAGCGCGAGATTGGCCTGCGCGCTGGCCACACCGGCCTGCGCCTGCTTGACGGCCGAGCGAAACAGCGCCGGCTCCATTTCGGCCAGCACCTGGCCCGCCTTGACCGGCTGGTTGAAGTCGGTGAACAGGCGCGCCACCGTTCCGGACACCTGGGTGCCCACACTCACCTGCGCGGTGGGCTGCAGCGTGCCGGTGGCCGCCACGCTGCGCGCGACGTCGGCGCGCTCGACGGTGACGGTGCGCCAGCGCTCGTCCGGGTTCGGGGGCTGGCGCAGCAAGAACCAGGCAGCGGCGGCAGCCGCGACTACGGTGAGGAGCGCGGCCAGCCAGAGCAGACCGCGGCGGGTGAACCGGGAAAACCGCAGCATGGGTCTGCGCAAGAATCGTCGAAGTTTCAGTTTACAGACGCCCGTCTCGCGATCGCCGTCGCGCGACCGCCGTCCTGCGTGCTCCATCGGCGCGCGACGCGGGGCCGCGTGCCGCCGCCAGACCTCGCGCGGGCGGCCGCAGCGCGCCGATCCGCCCCGCGGCGCGTGCGGCTGACGATAGCTAGGCGGTCGCGGCGCCCCGCAGCCTGCGGCGCAACCCGTGCCCGGCGCCGGCGCGCCGACGGCCGCCGCTGCTAGAGTCCCTGCGGCCGAGGCGCGACCGCGCGGTGCCGCCCGCCTTCCCCCACCCCGCCGAGAGGACAGGGCCCATGCCCGCAACCGAGTACCTGCGCCGAATCCTGAACGCGCGCGTCTACGACGTGGCCGAGGAAACGCCGCTGGAGCTGGCGCCGCAGTTGTCGGCGCGCATCGGCAACCGTGTCCTGCTCAAGCGCGAGGACCTGCAGCCGGTCAAGAGCTTCAAGCTGCGCGGCGCCTACAACAAGATGGTCAACCTGGCGGCCGATGCCCGCGCGCGCGGCGTGATCGCGGCCAGCGCGGGCAACCACGCGCAGGGCGTGGCGCTGGCGGCCGCCCGGCTCGGCTGCCGCGCGGTGATCGTGATGCCGGTGACCACGCCGCAGGTGAAGGTCGACGCGGTGCGCGCGCTCGGCGGCAAGCGCGTCGAGGTCGTGCTGCATGGCGATTCGTACTCCGACGCCTACGCGCAGGCGGTCCAGGTGCAGGCGCGCGAGTCGCTCGCCTTCGTGCATCCGTTCGACGACCCCGACGTCATTGCCGGCCAGGGCACCGTCGGCATGGAAATCCTGCGCCAGCATCATCCGGGCGAGCACGGGCCGATCGAAGCGGTGTTCGTTGCCGTGGGCGGCGGCGGGCTGATTGCCGGCGTGGGCAGCTACATCAAGGCGCTGCAGCCGCAGATCAAGGTGATCGGCGTGCAGACGATCGATTCGGACGCGATGGCCCGCTCGCTGGCCGCCGGCCGTCGCGTGCAGTTGCAGGACGTCGGCCTGTTCTCGGACGGCACGGCGGTACGCCAGGTCGGCGAGGAGACCTTCAAGCTCGCCCGGCATGTGGTCGACGCGATGATCACCGTCGACACCGATGCCCTGTGCGCTGCCATCAAGGACGTATTCCAGGACACGCGCTCGATCCTCGAGCCGGCGGGCGCACTGTCGGTGGCCGGCGTGAAGCAGTACGTCGAGGCCAGCGGTTGCCGCGACAAGACCTTCGTGGCGATCGCCTGCGGCGCCAACATGAACTTCGACCGGCTGCGCTTCGTGGCCGAGCGCGCCGAAGTGGGCGAGCAGCGCGAGGCGGTCTTCGCGGTGACCATTCCCGAGGAGCGCGGCTCGTTCCGGCGCTTCTGCGAGCTGGTGGGCAACCGCAACGTCACCGAGTTCAACTACCGCATCGCGGGGCAGGCCGCGGCGCACATCTTCGTCGGCCTGCAACTGGCGCGGCGCGACGAGGCGGCCGCCCTGGCGCGCCGCTTCGAGAAGGCCGGCTTTCCGACGCTCGACCTGACCGACGACGAGCTCGGCAAGCAGCACTTGCGCCACCTGGTCGGCGGCCACTCGCCGCTGGCCCGGGACGAGCTCATCTATCGCTTCGAGTTCCCGGAGCGTCCCGGGGCGCTGATGCGTTTCCTGTCCAGCATGTCGCCCAACTGGAACATCTCGCTGTTTCACTACCGCAACCAGGGGGCCGACTACGGCCGCATCCTGGTGGGCATCCAGGTGCCGGCCGGAGAGAAGCGGCAGCTCAAGGCTTTCCTCGACACCCTCGGCTACCGCCACTGGGACGAGAGCGGGCACCCGGCGTACCGGCTGTTCCTGGGCTAGCTGCGCTTGCGGAGTTTTCACGCCCAGCGCGCAGCGTGATCGGCGCCGCGCGGGCCGCGTTTTCACGCCCCGCCGGCTCGTTGCCTGTTCACACTGCGCCCCGTTCGTGAGGAGGCTGACCATGACGGACGAGGCGACGCAGGTGCCGGGGATCGAAGTGCAGACGCTCGATGCGCGCGACTGGTGGGTGATCCAGTGGCGCAGCCAGCGTGTGCAGCGGCGGCCGCGCCGCCGCGGCGCAACCGCCGCGCGGGCCGGCCGGCCGGTGCGATCGCGCGGTGGCGCCCGCGGCTTCTACTGGGTCATGCTGGCGGCCAGCTCGCTGGCCGTCCTGCTGCCGCTGCTGTAGCAGCTCAGCCCGGCTGCGCCGCTTGCACCGGGTCGCCGGCTCAGCGGCAGGGTGCACCGTTGCCGGTGCAAGAACGGCCATTGAACTTTTTCCCGCCCACCGCATCTGTCGGTCGTTTGCCAGACGCCGCGGAGCTTCGATGGCTGCCCAGCCCTACATGCAAGGTTTGCCGCTTTCGCAGCGCAAGCAGTTGGCGCGCCAGCGCATCGCGCTGCTCGCGCAGCTGATGGACTCGGCCTTCGTCGTCCCGGGCACGCGCGTGCGCGTAGGGCTCGATGCCGCGCTCGGCCTGGTGCCGGGCGTGGGTGATCTGGCCAGCGGCGCGATCGGCCTGTATATCGTCCTGCAGGCGCGCGAGCTCGGCGCGTCGCGCTGGCTGCAGGCGCGCATGATGGGCAACCTGCTGCTCGACACGGCCGTGGGCAGCGTGCCACTCTTGGGCGATGCCTTCGACGTGCTGTTCAAGGCCAACCTGCGCAACCTCCGGCTGCTGCAGCAGGAGCTGGGCGAGCCCTTGCTCGACGTGGGTGGCCGGCCGGTCGATGCCGACGTGATCGAAGGCAGCGCGCGCGAGAAGCCGTGAGGGCTGGCCAGCGCCGGGTGCCGCGAGCGGCCTGCCGCGCCGGACACGCCGGACACGCCGGATAAGCCGGATAAGCCGGATAAGCCGGACAAGCCGCGGCTGCGATCCGCAGCCGCGGGTCTGCCCCGATCCGGACCGGCGACCCGATCGGCAGATCGATCAGGGCCGCGTGGCTGTCTCGCGCGTGCGCTCGGCCTTGACCACGCGCACCACGCTGTCCACCTGTTCGGCCAGCAATTCCAGCACGTTGTCGACCGCCAGCAGGCCGCTGAGCGTGCCGTCGCCATCCACCACCGGTAGGCGCCTGACGCCGGCCTCGCGCATGCGCGCCAGGGCATCGAACAGGTCGTCGTCGTCGCGCACGGTGGCCAGCGGCGCGCTCATCACGTCGCCGGCGGTCAGGGTACGCGGGTCGAGCTGCAGCGCCACCGCCTCGATCACGATGTCCCGGTCGGTGAGGATGCCGCGCGGCCGGCCGCCCTCGGCGATGACGATGCTGCCCACGTGTTCGGTGCGCATCAGTTGCGCGCAATCGGCCAGCGTGCAGTCGGGCGCTGCCGTCACGACAGTGTGTTGCGCCAGATCGCGGACCAGCGCCGAGCGGGCGCGGGTGAAGGGGATCTCGTGTTCGGTCATGAGCGTCTCCGCAGCAGGGGATCGAGCGGTGCGTCTGTTGCCATGGTGCGCTTGTTTCGCGCGGCGGCGGTGACGGTCGTCAAGCGTCCGTGCCGGCCTCGTCTGCCTTGGCCCCCAGGCGGCTCGGCTGCCGGCCCGCACGGAGCCCCGCCCGGAAGTCCGCCCAACGCCGCGCTGCCCGGCGCGGCCGTCGCGCTAATGTGTCGCGTCCTCGCCGTCGCCCGCACCTGCCCATGGAATCCGCCGCCGAACGCTTTGCCCGCATGCTGCACCTGGCGAGCAAGCGCACGCCCGACAATGCCGCCTTTGCGCCGCCGATCGTCAACACCTCGATCTACGCGCTGCCGCCGGACCCCAGCGGCGCCTACCAGTACGCACGCTGGGGCAATCCGACCTGGACCGCGCTGGAGGAAGCGCTCGGCGTGCTGGAAGACGCCGAGGCCGTCACTTTCCCGAGCGGCATGGCGGCGATCGCGGCCGTCTTCTACGCGACCCTGAAGCCCGGCGACCGCGTGCTGCTGCCGGCCGACGGGTACTACACCACGCGCATCTGCGCCGACCGCTACCTGGCGCCGATGGGTATCGCGGTGGAGACGGTGGCCACCGCAAGGCTGGAGGCCTGCGCCGTCGAGGACTACCGGCTGGTGATGATCGAGACGCCGTCGAACCCGCTGCTGGACCTGGCCGACATCGCCGCCACCTGCGCGCGCGTGCGCGCCGCCGGCGGCCTGAGCGTGGTCGACAACACCACCATGACCCCGCTGGGGCAGCGCCCGCTCGACCTCGGCGCCGACCTCGTGGTCAGCGCCGACACCAAGGCGCTCAACGGCCACTCCGACGTTCTGTTCGGTCATGTGGCCGCACGCAACGCGCAACTCATGGCGGCCGTGCGAGACTGGCGCCGCATCGTCGGCGCCATCCCCGGGCCGTTCGAGAGCTGGCTGGTGCATCGGGGTCTGGAGACGCTGGAAGTGCGCTTTGCGCGCATGTGCGCCAGCGCGCAGGCGCTGGCCGAGCGGCTGGCCGCGCACCCGGCGGTGCATGAAGTCCGCTACCCCGGCCTACCCGGCCACCCGCAGCACGCGCTGGCGCGGCGGCAGATGACAAGCGGCGGCGCGCTGATCGGCCTCACGCTGGCCGACAAGGCCGCCGCCGAGCGCTTCATCGCGGCCTGCCCGCTGCTGCGTCCGGCCACCAGCTTCGGCGGCGTGCATTCGAGCGCCGAGCGGCGCGCGCGCTGGGGCGATCAGGTGGCCGAGGGATTCCTCCGCGTCTCCATCGGCTGCGAGCCGACCGAGGTGCTGTGGCAGGCACTGGAGCGTGCCCTGTCGGCGTGAGCCGCGGAGCCGGCTGACGAGCGGGCCGGCTCAGAGGGTGAGAGGCAATCCGGCGTGCCCGAGGGGGCTGCCCAAAGCGCTCCAATCTAGGCGCAAAGCGCAGCCGTAGCTCGGGCTACGGCGAGCATTTGCAACGACGAGTGGGGCGCTTTGGGCAGTCACAGCGGG
>JADCGS010000016.1 GCA_020248865.1 Burkholderiales bacterium
AGACCGCGCAGACGCGCCAGCTCTGGATCTACGACCTGCGCACCAACAAGCACTTCACGCTGAAGACCAACCCGCTGAAGCGCGAAGACCTGGCCGAGTTCGTCAGCCTATACCACCCGGCCAACCGCCACCAGCGCAAGGCCACGTGGAGCGCCGAGAACCCCGACGGCCGCTGGCGCGTCTACGGCGCAGAAGAACTGCTGGCCCGCGACAAGGCCAGCCTCGACATCTTCTGGCTCAAGGACGAAAGCCTGGCCGACAGCGACAACCTGCCCCCGCCCGAGGTGATCGCGCAGGAGATCGTTGATGACCTTGAGGCGGCGCTGGAGCAGTTCCGGTTGATTGCGGGGGATCTGAATGGCCACACGGCGGGTTCCGCGGCGTGAGCCAGTCGTGCACCCGTGGGCGCTCGTAGAGGTCACCGGGCGATCACCGCGCTCAGCCGCATTGTCTTTGCGCCACCACGAATCTCCATCGTATTGCCCTCCACGCTCACGGTGCGCGCGGCGTCGCTGCCGCTGATCATCTGCATGACCAGCGTGCCGTCGTCGGCGGCGCGGCAGCGGCCTTCGCGCGGCATCATCGGCACGCGCATCAGGCCGCAGTGGGTGCGCTCGAAGAAGACTTCGGCGGCTGCGCCGGCCTCGTGCAGCGCTACTGCATGGAGCGCCGGACCCTGCCGGCACACGATCCGCTGCCGGCCACGGGCAGTGGTTCTGCGGGCACGCAGCATGTCTGGCCGCGCCGCGTCTTCCGCTACGCTTGCCGCTTTGAGTCACCGCCCACGTCAGGGCCCCGGGCATGACCGACACCCCGCGCAACGACCCGCCTCCGCCCGCCGATGACGCCGCCAGCGTGCTTGCGCGCCTGTCGCCCGACGCGCTGTACGCCGCCGAGCAGGACATGTGGGTGCGGCGTGAAGCCGACGGCACGGTGACCGTGGGCGCCACGCATCTGGTGGCCCAGCACGGGCAGTTCATGCTCTTTACGCCACGGCCGCCGCAGACCGTGGTGGAGGTGGGCCGTTCGCTGGGCGTGATGGAGACGGCCAAGACGGCGGTGGCCGTGCATGCCCCGCTGGGCGGGCGGATCGTCGAGGTCAATGCGGCGGTGGTCGCTGACGTGTCGCTGGTGGACCGCGACCCCTACGGCGCCGGCTGGCTGATGCGGCTGGCGCCCACCGACTGGGAGGCGGCGCAGGCCAGCCTGCTGCCGTGCGCGCAGTATGCGCAGTGGGTGCTGCCCCGGCTGGCCGACAAGCTCGCCAAGCCGGTCGACTTCGACGAGTTCAACGAGGACCTTTCAGTCGACCCGCACCGTGGGTACTGAGAGGGTGACCGGATTGCAGACTGCCGTGCAACAGGACGCCGGATGACCGCGCCGCCGCAACGCCTGCTGATCGTGCTCTGGTCCTGCGGGCCGGACCGGCCGGGCGGGGCGGCGCTGGTGGCCGCGCCGCTGGTCTATGCGCTCGCGGCGCGCGCGCTGGACGTCGAGGTTGAGTTGCACTTCGCTGCCAGCACGGTGCGCTGGCTGCTCGACAATGCCGCCGCCAAGGCCACGACCGACGCCGCCGGCAGCAAGACCGTCCTCGACTTCCTCGTGGAGTGCCGCACCGCCGGCGTGAAGATGTATGCCTGCGCGATGGCGCTGGCCGAGCACCGCCGAGCCGGCGCGGTGCTGCGTCCGGAACCGGACGGCATTGCCGGCGCGGCCACGGTGGTCGGTGCCACCCTGGAGCCCGGCGTTCGGTCCCTCGTGTTCTGACCCCGCTGCCGCGCCGCGCGGGGGCGACCGGAGCGTGACTGGAACGCGATCTCGGGCGCGACTTCGGGCGCGACTTCGGGGGTTACTTCGACCGCGGCCTAAGCGGCCACGGGCGAGCCGCCCAGCACCGCCGAGAGCACCGGCAGCCGGGTCAGGCCCAGCAGGCCATCGACTTCCATTTCGGAGATTTCGGCCTGCACGCGCAGGCCGCGGTCGCGGGCGCGCGTCAGCACGTCAACCAGCCGCACGGTGGCGGCCTCGGCCTCGCAACCCGGTTCGGCGTCCATGGCGTTGTTCAGCGCGCGCTCGAGCTCCGCGGCCATGCCGGCGCCCGCGGTCACGCCAACGCTTTCCAGGTGCAGCAGCCGTGCCGCCTGCGCCACCTGAAGCAGAACCTGCGCTTGCGCCACCGGCGTGAGCCGGTGCAGCCAGCGCAGCTCGTTGTTCAACCTGAGCGTCTGCTTCATTGCCCTCCTCCTTTGCCGCCCCCACGGCTGGCTGGAACGCTAAGGCAACCGGCGCGGTGGCACCAGCGCAATCTGCAGCCCGCTTGACCGTCCGGCCGAAGTCTTGACCAAGCGCAAATGCGGCCCGGATACCCTGCCCCGAGTGGGGGCGTTTTCGCTGCCGCCGGCTGCGGGCGTCCACGTACGGCTACTGGTACTCGAAGAACACCTCATCGCGGCAGCGCTGCAGGCGCCAGCGCACGGCAGCGCACACGCTCGCCACGCCATCGACTGCGCGCTCAAGTCGCCGGGCCAGTCTGAAGTTGATCGGGCCGACCGCCGCGCGCCGCGTGCGCCTGGCGCTCCAGCCCGTCGAAATCCTGGCCGGTCAGGGCGGTGTGGCCAGAGCCGGCTCCTCCTTCAAGGGCTGCGCGCCGGCTGGCACGGGTCCATGTGCCGGCAGCGACCAAACCGGTCACTCGCTCAGGGCAGCGCATCACCCGGCTCGCCCGAGCCGGATTGACGGCGAAAGGGCACCAGGGTCACGCGGCCGGCGCGATGGCTTGCGGTGCGGTTGGCGTGATGACGGCTCTCGTCCTCGCGGCCGACCGCCGTGGGATCTGGCCAGCGGCTCGCAGGCCGAGACTCGCTCCATGGCACACGCGCCCTCGGCGAAGTCCGGAGGTGGAACCGCTGCTTGCCGTCAGTTGGTGAGGCCATCTCCGCCCGGCGCGGCGCGCCATTCGAGAGGCACGGCGATCAGACCCGTTGCGTCGGGTCGGGCAGCGGCGGCCGAGCCATGCCCTGGACCAGCCTGTGCTGCCACGTTTCCAGGGCATCGACGCAGGCCTCGATGGCATTGACGATGTCCCGTGCCTGGCCTTGCGTCGGATCGACCCGCAGCAGCAACCAGACGCGGCCGTCGTGATCGAGCGCGAAGTGCCCGCCGCCTTGAGTGCGCGGCGTAAAGTTGGCTCGCAGCAGCACCCGTGCCTGGTCCTCCGCGAGCCGGTCGGGCAGCGCGCCGGCTACGGTGAGCCCATCCGGCTGCAAGGTCAGCACGATCAGCCAGCGGCGGTCCAGCAGCAGGCTGAGGGTGTCATCAGCAGTTCGCGTCAACTCGGCCAGACCGAGCAGGCGCGCTGCGTCCTGAACGAGCCGAGCCAGATCTGCGCTCACGACCAGTGCTTCGAGACGTGCAGTTCGTTCCAGCCGTCGACCTGCCGCGGCCGTACGGCCGCCCGCGCTGCTTATCCTGCGCTCCGGCGCCCGTGCCATCGCGCTCCGATTGAAGTACGAGCACCGCCGGTCCACTCGGTTCGCCCCATCCGCCTGCAGGAGTCCCTCGTGAAGCTTTGTCCATCGTCGCTCGCCGCCGTTGCTTTGGTTCTGACCGTCGCCGGTGTCGTGGCGGCGCAGCCGTCTGCCGAGCGCCCGGGCGCGCCGGCCGCCTGGCCCGACGCGCAGGCGAGCGACCCCGCCCGGCTGGGGTGGATGGTGGGCTCGCCGCCGCCGCCGGACCGCATCATCCGGATCGACGACGGTTCGTACTGGCGCTTCCCGGCCCTGCGCTGGACGGTGTCCAACTTCCGCCAGCTCATGCCGACGGTCGGAGTGCCGCGCGGGCTGGGGCCGGTGGCGCCGCTGCCCGTGGCGCTGCGCGACGACATCGACCGCGTGCGCTTCACGCCGCTGGGCTCGGACCGCAGCATGACCTGGCGCGAGTCGCTGGACGCCAATTACACCGACGGCATCGTCGTGCTGCATCGGGGCCGCATCGTCTACGAGCGCTACTTCGGCGTGCTCAAGCGCGAAGGCCAGCACGGCGCCATGTCGGTGACCAAGACCTTCGTCGGCACGCTCGCCGCGCTGCTGGCGGCCGAGGGCCGGCTCGACTCCGCCCGGCGCGTGGACCACTACGTGCCGGAGCTGGCCGCATCGGCCTTCGGCAGCGCCACGGTGCGGCAGGTCATGGACATGACCACGGGCATCCGGTTCAGCGAGGACTACGCCGACCCCAACGCCGAGGTGTGGGCCCATGCCGCCGCCGGCAACCCGCTGCCCAAGGCCAGGGACTACACCGGCCCGCGCACGTACTTCGAGTTCCTGCAGACCGTGAAGTCCGAGGGGGCGCACGGCGAGGCGTTCCACTACCGCACCGCCAACACCGACGTGCTGGGCTGGGTGCTGGCGCGGGTGACGGGTAAGTCGGTGGCCCAGTTGCTGTCCGAGCGCATCTGGATCCCGATGGGCGCCGAGCAGGACGCCTACATGGCGGTGGACTCGATCGGCACACCGTTTGCCGGCGGCGGCCTGAGCGCGGGGTTGCGCGACCTCGCACGCTTCGGCGAGATGATCCGCAACAACGGCGCGTTCAACGGCCGGCAGGTCGTGCCGGCGGCGGCGGTGGCAGACATTCGCCGCGGCGGCGGCCGGGCCGAGTTCGCCAAGGCCGGCTACGCGCTGCTGCCGGGCTGGAGCTACCGCAACATGTGGTGGGTCACGCACAACGAGCACGGCGCCTTTGCTGCGCGCGGCGTGCACGGCCAGGCGATCTACGTCGATCCCAAGGCCGAGATGGTGATCGCGCGCTTTGCGTCGCACCCGGTGGCTGGCAACGCCGCGCTCGATCCGACCTCGCTGCCGGCCTTCCATGCGCTGGCCAGGCACCTGATCGCCGCGGCGCGGTGAACGCCTAGGCGGCGCGCGCCGGCAGCGCGATCACCTGTGCCGTCTGCTGGCCGCGGAACCGGGCCAGCAGCTCGCTCCATTTCTGGCGCGCGGCGTCCAGATGGCGCTCCTTCACGTGGCCGTAGCCCCGGATGTCCTCCGGGATGCTCGCCAGTTGCACGGCCAGCGCATGGTTGTCGGCGTTCAGGCGCGCCAGCAGCTCGTCGACCAGTTGCTCGTACTCGCCAATCAGCGCGCGCTCGGTGCGCCGCTCGTGCGTGTGGCCAAACACATCGAGCGCGGTGCCGCGCAGGAACTTGAATTTCGCCAGCACGCCGAAGGCCGTCATCATCCACGGCCCGAAGCGCATCTTGCGGATCTTGCCGGTGACCGGGTCGGCACGGGCGAGCAGCGGCGGCGCAAGGTAGAAGTTCAGCTTGTATTCACCCTCGAACTGCGCGGCGATCTTGGCGCGGAACGCCGGGTCGCTGTGCAGGCGCGCCACCTCGTACTCGTCCTTGTAGGCCATGAGCTTGAAGTAGTAGCGCGCCACGGCCTCGGCCAGCCGGGTGCTGCCGTTGAGCCGGTCGCTCTCCACCTTGCGCACGCGCTCCACGAGGCTGGCATAACGCCTGGCGTAGGCGGCGTTCTGGTAGCCGGTCAGGAACTCGACGCGGCGGCCGACCCGCTCTTCCAGCGTGGACGCGCGCTTCAGCTCGATGACCTGGGCCGGCTGCATGATGCGGCGCACGGCCTCGGCGTCGTGGGCGGTGGCGCGGCCCCACTCGAAGGCGCGCTGGTTGGCCTCGATCTGCACGCCGTTCAGTTCGATCGCGCGCAGCAGCGCCGCGTGCGTCAGCGGAATCCAGCCCTTCTGCCAGGCAAAGCCGAGCATGAAGGGGTTGGCATAGATGGCGTCGCCGAGCAGCGCGGTGGCGATTGCCTGCGCATCGACGGTCGCCAGCGCCGCGTCGCTGCCGACGGCCTCGCGCAGTTGCTGCAGCATCGCACCGCCGCCAAACGACCAGTCGGGGTTGTGCACGAAGTCCGCGGTCGGCGACTCGGCGGTGTTGATCACCGCGCGCGTGCGGCCCGGGTGGATCTTGGACAGCGCCTCGTTGCTGGTGCTGACGATGAGGTCGCAGCCCAGCACGAGGTCGGCCTCGCCCATCGCGATCCGCGTGGCATGGAGCTGGGCCGGCGAGCTGGCCAGGCGCACGTGCGAGTAGACGGCGCCGCCCTTCTGGGCGA
This sequence comes from Burkholderiales bacterium, assembly GCA_020248865.1. Classification (GTDB taxonomy): domain Bacteria; phylum Pseudomonadota; class Gammaproteobacteria; order Burkholderiales; family Burkholderiaceae_F; genus JALHMQ01. Next base: position 6,135 of record JADCGS010000016.1, read on the forward strand.
GGCCGGCCATGTCGAGCACCGACAGGCCCCGGCCCTCGAGGTGCGCGGCCATGCCGAGCAGCTGGCCGATGGTCACCACGCCGGTGCCGCCGACCCCGGTGATGAGGATGCCGTAGTTGTCGGTGTCGGCCAGCGCCGGCACTGCCGGCTCGGGCACCGCCGGCATCTGCGCCGCGGCGGCCTTGCCCTTCTTGAGCCGCCCGCCCTCGACGGTGACGAAGCTCGGGCAGAAGCCCTTGAGGCAGGAGAAGTCCTTGTTGCAGCTCGATTGGTTGATCTGCCGCTTGCGACCGAACTCGGTCTCCAGCGGCTCCACCGACAGGCAGTTGGACTGCACGCTGCAGTCGCCGCAGCCCTCGCACACCAGCTCGTTGATGACGGTGCGGCGCGGCGGGTCGGGGAAGACGACCTTGTCCGGCTTGTTCTGCTTGCGGCGCCGGCGCTTCTCACTGGCGCAGGTCTGGTCGTAGACCAGCACGCTCACGCCGGGGTACTCGCGCAGCTCGCGCTGGATGCGGTCGAGGTCGTCGCGGTGATGCACCGTTACGCCGTCGGCCAGCCTCCAGGCCTCGCCGGTGGCGCCCTTGGCGTTGGTGGCGCTGTGGTCGAGCTCGACGAGGTTCTTGGTGTCGTACTTCTCGGGCTCGTCAGTAACCACGACGATCTTGCCCACGCCCTCGGCGGCCATCTGGCGCGTGATCTGCGGCACGGTGAGCTGACCGTCGACGGTCTGCCCGCCGGTCATCGCCACCGCGTCGTTGAACAGGATCTTGTAGGTGATGGACACCTTGGCGGCGACCGCGGCACGCACCGCCAGGTAGCCCGAGTGGAAATAGGTGCCGTCGCCGAGATTGGCGAAGATGTGCTTCTCGTGCGTGAACGGCGCCTGGCCGATCCACGGCGTGCCTTCGCCGCCCATCTGGGTGAAGGTCGAGGTGTTGCGGTCCTGCCAGACCACCATGTAGTGGCAGCCGATGCCCGCCACCGCGCGCGAGCCCTCGGGCACCACGGTCGAGGTGTTGTGCGGGCAGCCCGAGCAGTAGAACGGCTTGCGCTCGGCCACCACGCGCGGCTGCGCCAGCGCCCGTTCCTTGGCCTCGATCACCGCCAGCCGCGCGGCCATGCGGGCGCGCACGTCCGCCGGCAGCTCGAGCTTGCCGATGCGCTGCGCGATCGCCTTGGCCACGATGGACGGGCTGAACTCATAGTGCGCCGGCAGGATCCAGTTGCCCTGCGGCACCGCCCACTCGCCCCCGTCCTTCTCGTCGAACTTGCCGATCACGCGCGGGATGCGCTTGCCGCTGCCGATCCAGCTGAACAGCTCCTCCTTGAACTGGTACTCGATGAACTGGCGCTTCTCCTCGACCACCAGGATCTCTTCCAGCCCCTCGGCAAAGCCGCGGATCGTCTGCGCCTCCAGCGGCCACACCATGCCGCACTTGAACAGGCGGATGCCCACGCGCGCGCAGGTGTCCTCGTCCAGGCCGAGATCGGCCAGCGCCTGGCGCGTATCGAGGTAGGCCTTGCCGCTGGCGACGATGCCAAAGCGCGCGTTGGGCGAGTCCACCACCGTGTGGTTGAGCTTGTTGGCGCGGCAGTAGGCGAGCGCCGCGTACAGCTTGTAGTCGAGCAGGCGCGCCTCCTGCTCCAGCGGTGTGTCCGGCCACCGGATGTTCAGTCCGCCGGCGGGCATCTGGAAGTCCGCCGGCAGCACGATGTCCACGCGCTCGGGGTCGACGATCACCGAGGCGCTCGCCTCCACCACCTCGGTCACCGTCTTGACGCCGACCCACACGCCGGCGTAGCGGCTCATGGCAAAGCCGTGCAGGCCGAGGTCGAGGTACTCCTGCACCGTGGCCGGGTACAGCACCGGCATCATGCAGGCCTTGAAGATGTGGTCGCTCTGGTGCGGCAGCGTCGAGCTCTTGGCGCCGTGGTCGTCGCCGGCCAGCGCCAGCACGCCGCCCCGCAGGCTGGTGCCGGCGGCGTTGGCGTGCTTGAACACGTCGCCGCAGCGGTCCACGCCGGGACCCTTGCCGTACCACATGGAAAACACGCCGTCATACCGGGCGCCCGCGTACATGTTGACCTGCTGCGTGCCCCATACGCTGGTGGCGGCGAGGTCTTCGTTCAGCCCCGGCTGGAACTTGATGTGATGGCGCTCCAGGTGCCGGGCCGCCTTCCAGGCGGTCTGGTCCACGCTGCCCAGCGGCGAGCCGCGGTAGCCGGTGATGAAGCCGGCGGTGTTCAGGCCCTGCATCTGGTCGCGCTGCCGTTGCAGCATGGCCAGGCGGATGAGCGCCTGCGTGCCGCTCATGTAGGCGCGGCCGCGCTCCAGAGTCCATTTGTCGTCGAGCGTGACCTCCGCCAGTGCACGGCGGATAGCCTCGGGAAGGGGCGCGTTCATGCGGGTGACCTCTGCCAAAAATCGTGTCTTTGGGGGCGGCGCGGACCGGTGCATGGCGCACTGTCGGCCGGCGGATGGCTGCGCCTCGTGAGCGAGCGATTCGCTGGTGAGGGTATCACCGCCGCCTGGCGGCTCTCAACGTGGGATTGCCACCGACTGCGCGGCGGCGGGCTGGCGCCCGTGCCGCGGCGCTGGGTCGGGGTCTTGCCGTTGCCGGCGTCGGCGTTTCGTGCTGGGCGGGGTGGCGCGCGGCGGGCGGTCCGGCGCGGGCGGCGGGCTGCCGGTCGCAACAGGCGGCGGGGCCGACGAAACCTGCCTCTTTTCGGCTCTTCAACGGCGGCTCCGAGCCTTGCGAAGGACAGCCGAACCCCCGTAGTCTCCTCCGCAGTCGAACGTCGGCAGGGCGGGACGGATGCGTTGGCGTTCCGGATATCGAGTGAGGCAGGTTTGTTCATCCGCAAGGCTCCCGTGAACGAGGGCGCCGCACCGGTGTCCGCGCGGCGTGACCGCGCCGGGCGACGCCAACTTCTGCTCGCCGCGGCGGCGACCGCCGCCGGCATTCCCTTGATGATCGGGGCGGCTGCGATCGGCGAGGTCCCCTGGAAGCCGGTCCTGATCTGGGCGCCCCTGTCGCTGGGGATGAACCTGTTCGCCTGGACGGCGCTGCGCTTTGGCTGGACCGAGGGCTGGCGCGATCCCGGGCTGACGGCGGCCCAGATTGCTTGGTCGATTGCTTCCACCGCAGCCTGCTACGCGATGCTCGGGCCGCTGCGGGCCGCGGCGCTGCCGATGCTGGCGCTGGCGCTGCTGTTCGCGATCTTCGCGCTGCCGGCCCGAACCGTGCGCTGGCTGGCGGCCTGGACGCTGGCGCTCTACGGTGCCGTCATGCTGCTGATGAGCTGGCTGCAACCGGTGCGCTACCCTCCGGCCGAGGCGGTGATCACCTTCGGCGCACTGCTCGTGTCGGTGCCGGTGATGTCCTTGCTGGCGCTGCGGATGAGTGAGCTGCGCACGCAGCTTGGCCGCCAGAAGGGCGAACTCGAGGTTGCGCTGGCGCGTATCCGCGAGCTGGCCGAGCGCGACGAGTTGACGGGGCTGTTCAACCGTCGCCGCGCCACCGAGGCGCTGCTGGCGCACCGCGCCCACGCCGTGCGCAGCGGCGGCACCTTCGCGGTGGCGATGGCGGACATCGATCGCTTCAAGGCCGTCAACGACGGCCATGGCCACGCTGGCGGCGACGCGGTGTTGCGCGCATTTGCCGCGGCCGCGCGAGGCGAGCTGCGGGAGATCGACAACATCGCCCGCTGGGGCGGCGAGGAGTTTCTGATCGTCTTCGAGGCCGTCGACTCGGAGTCGGCCGCCGTGGCCGCCGAGCGGGTGCGCCGCCGGGCGGAGGAAATCGAGGTCGGCTTGCCCGGTGGTGGCACCCACCGCGTCACGGTGTCGATCGGGCTGGCGTCGTGGCGCGACGGCGAGCCGGTCGAGGCACTGATCGACCGCGCGGACCGGGCGCTGTATCGCGCCAAGGCCGAGGGCCGCAACCGCGTCGTGACGGCCTGAGCGGACGGAAACCCTCGCCGCGGCGCCGGTGCCGGCCCCGCCCTACCGCCAGCGGCGCCGCCGGTCGGGCCGACCCGGTCCGGCCGAGCCCGTTCACTTGAGCCAGCCGATCGCCGTCGGCAGCCAGGTCGCGATGGCGGGAAACAGCAGCACCACGACCGCCGCCACCATCTGGATCCAGATGAACGGCCAGACGCCGCGGTAGATGTCCTGCGTAGCCACGCTGGCCGGCGCCACGCCGCGCAGGAAGAACAGCGACCAGCCCACCGGCGGCGTCAGGAAGGACGTCTGCAGCACGATGCAGATGATCGCCGCCAGCCACACCATGTCCACGCCCTGTGCGATGAAGTAGGGAATGAACAGCGGCAGCACGATGTAGCTGATCTCCACCCACTCCAGCAGGATGCCGGCGACGAACAGCACCGCCATGAAGAACAGGATGTCGGTGGTGGTGCCGCCGGGAATCAGGGCGAACACGTCCTGGATCAGCCGCTCGCCGCCCAGCCCGCGGAAGGCGAGGCTGAACGCCTGCGCCGTCATGATCACGAAGAAGATCATGGCGCTCGTCTTGAGCGTGTCGATGCAGGTCTCGCGGATCACGCGGCGGTCGAGCTTGCCGCTGGCGGCCACGATGACGAGACTGCCGAGGGCGCCGATGGCGGCCGCCTCGGTCGGCGCGGCAATGCCGGCCATGATGGAGCCGAGCACCGCCAGCACCAGGCCCAGCGCCGGCGCCACGCCCTTGGCCAGCCGCACCCACAGCTGGCGGCGCGACAGCGCGGCGCGCTCGCTCGCCGGCACGGGCGGCGCCTGGTCCGGCTTGAGGAACGCGAAGACCAGGATGTAGACGATGTAGAAGCCGGCCAGCATCAGGCCGGGAATCAGCGCGGCGGCAAACAGGGTGCCCACGCTTTCGTTCATGATCTCGCCCAGCAGGATCAGCACCAGGCTGGGCGGGATGATCTGCCCGAGCGTGCCGCTGGCGCAGATGGTGCCGCAGGCCAGCCCCTTGTCGTAGTTGTACTTGAGCAGCGTGGGCAGCGCGATCATGCCCAGCAGCACGATGGTGGCACCGACGATGCCGGTGGTGGCCCCCATGATCACGCCGAACACGATGATGCCGATCGCCATGCCGCCGCGCAGGTTGCCGGCGGCGTGCCCGATCATCTCCAGCATGTCGTTGGCCAGGCGCGACTTCTCCAGCATCACGCCCATGAAGACGAACATCGGCAGCGCCAGCAGCGAGTAGTCGGTGGCCACGCCGTAGATGCGCGCCGGCAGCAGGTTGAACAGCCCGGTGCCGAAGCCGATGAAGCCGAACACGATGCCGCTGACGGCCGCCGCATAGGCCACCGGAATGCCCGCCAGCAGCAGGCCGACAAAGCTCAGCAGCAGCAGGATGGGGAGCAGTTCACTGCCCATCGCGCGCTCCCGCGGCGGCATCGGCGCGCGCCGGCCGCAGCAGCTGGTGGCCGCTGCGGATCACCTGGCTCAGTGCCGCCAGCGCCAGCAAGGCGTAACCGGCGATCACGAAGGACTTGACGATCCAGCGCATCGGCAGCCCGCCCGGGTCGGGCGAGACTTCCTTGAGCGCATAGGAGTGCGCGACGAAGCCCCAGGCCAGCCAGCACACGAACAGCGAGAACGGCAGGATGATGAGCAGCGCCACCGCAAACTCCAGCGCCAGCTTCACCCGCTCCGGGTAGCGCTGGTAGAACAGGTCGACCCGCACCGGCAGCGCGCGCAGTTGCATGTACGCCAGACCCCACAGCGCAATGAAGGCGAGCAGGTGCCACTCCAGTTCCTGGGCCCAGATGGCGCTGGTGTTGAACAGGTAGCGCATCAGGGTGTTGCCGCTGATCAGCAGCACCATCAGGAGCACGACCCCGGCGGCCAGCCAGCCAACCCGGTCGACCAGCGCCTCGATGGCGCCGGCCAGTTTCAGCAGTGGGTTCATTCGCGTGAGGGCGCGGTCACGCGCAAGGCGTGCCGCGCTTTGTGCCGGTTGCTTGCGGGCGCCCCGGGCGCAGTCGCGTTCCGGGGCGCGGCGGATCAGGTGCGGGCGTTGACGAGGAAGGACTCCTCGCTGATCTCCGACCACTTGTCGTGCTTGCGCTTGAACGCGAAGAACGACTCGTGGACCTTGCGGGTCTGCGGGTCCTTCTTCGCGGCCTCGTTGAGGACATCGGCCGTGGTTGCGCGCAGCGCCTTGACCACGTCGGCCGGCAGCGAGCGGACGTTGACCTTGTCGCGGCTCACCAGCGTGTCGAGCGCATCGGCGTTGCGCGCCTCCAGCAGGAACAGGCCCTCCTGGTTGGTGGCGTCGGCCGCGGCGCGGACGATGTCCTTCAGGTCGGCCGGCAGCGCCTCCCAGATCTTGCGCTGGATGACGATCTCCGAGACCGTGCTGGGCTCGTGCCAGCCGCTGGCGTAGTAGTTCTTCGCCGCGTTCTGCAGTCCCAGGCGCGCATCGAGGAACGGACCGACGAATTCGGCCGCGTCGATCACGCCGCGCTCCAGCGCCGGGAAGATCTCGCCGCCGGGCAACTGGCGCACTTCCACGCCGAGCGCCGAGTAGATGCGCCCCGCCAGCCCCGGGATTCGCATCTTCACCCCCTTCAGGTCCGCCAGGCTGCGGATTTCCTTCTTGAACCAGCCCGTCATCTGCACGCCCGAGCAGCCGGCCGCAAACGGCACCACGTTCAGCGGGCGGTAGGTCTCCTCCCACAGCGCATTGCCGCCGCCGAACTGCAGCCACGCATAGTGGCCCAGGAAGCTCATGCCGAAGGGCACGGTGGCGAAGTACTGCGCGGCGAAGGTCTTGCCCGACCAGAAGTAGGACACCCCGTGGTTCAGCTCGATGGTGCCGTTGCTCACCGCGTCGAAGCCCTCGAAGGCAGGCAGCAGCTCGCCGGCGGCAAACACCTGGATCTTGATGCGGCCGTTGGACATCTTGTCGACGCGCTCGGCAAAGGCGGCCGCACTGCCGGGGCCCACCTGATAGAAGGGCAGGCCGGCCGGCCAGGTGGTGGTCATGCGCCAGCGGAAGTTCTGCTGGGCGCGTGCGATGCCCGGAGCGGCGATCAGGGCGGAGGCGAGCGCGGCGCCGGCAGCGCCCGTGCCGGCGACGAAAGTGCGGCGTTTCATGCGAGGTCCTTGATCCGTGAGTGGAGTGCCTTGAAATCCTGCGACTCCCTCCCTGCCGGCGGTCGTGGCCGCCGGTTCCTTGAAAAACTGGATCGATGAGACGCAAGGCCTGTGCCACCTGCCCAGTGGCACTCGGGCGCGCGCCGACCGCGCGCCTTGCGCACTACCCGCGTGCGTGCGCGTGCAGCCGAACGCCGTTCTGGTGCGCGCGCGCCCCGCGGGCGCTCGGTCCGGCCGGCAGGCGCCGGCGCGGCATCACACGGGCAGCGGCTTGCCGTCCTTGAGCGCCAGCCAGCCGCGTGCGATCCGGTAGATCGCCCAGATGCCGAGCACGAACATGCCGAGGAACCAGGTGCCGAACCCGATCAGCACGAGCGCCAGC
>JADCGS010000017.1 GCA_020248865.1 Burkholderiales bacterium
AATGTGGCCGCGCGGGCGCCGCGCAAACCCGCGTAGCCCCGGCCGTCCAAATTGGCTTGGGCCAAGTGCTGGGTACCGCCGCAGCTTACGGAGGCAGATCGTGGATGCACGGGGGCGACCTGGTGAAACATCCGGGCTAGCGGCGTGCCCGCGCCTGCTCGAACAGCGGCATCACCCGCTGCGCGTAGTCCTGCAGGTCGCGGATGCGCGTCTCGTTGGACGGATGGGTCGACAGCCACTGCGGCGGCGCGCCGCCGCCACTGGCCGCCCCCATCTTCTGCCACAGCGTGATCGCCGCACGCGGGTCGTAGCTGGCGCGGGCCGCGAGCTCGACGCCGATGCGGTCGGCCTCCTGCTCGTTGTCGCGCGAATTGGGCAGCACGAACATCGCCTGCGCCAGCGTGTTGCCGGCATCCCCCAGGCGCACGCCGGTCAGGATTTCGGCGGCGAGCACGCCGAGCCCGGCGGCCTGCGCGCGACCCATGCGCTCACGCGCATGCTCGCGCAGCGCATGCGCGATCTCGTGGCCCATGACCGCCGCCAGCTCGTCGTCGGTGACGCGCAGCTTCTCGATCAGGCCCGTGTAGACGGCGATCTTGCCGCCGGGCATGCACCAGGCGTTCACCTGGTCCGACACCAGCACGTTGACCTCCCAGTTCCAGCGCACGGCGTCATCGCGGAACACCGCCGTGTGCGGGATCAGCCGCTGCGCAATGGCGCGCACGCGCTCGGTCTGGCGCGGATCGCGGTTCAGCGCGCCCTTCTGCTGCGCCTGGTTGAGCACCTGCAGGTACTGCTGGCGCGCGGCCGCGTCGACCTGCGCGGCCGACGGCGTGAGCGGCGACATCTGCTGCGGACGATCCACGCCGACCACGCCGCCGCGCGTGGTCTGCACCGTCTGGCAGCCGGTGATGGCGAGCGCACCGAGGAACGCGCCCCAGAGCAGGCGCCGCCGCACTTGGAAAGTCATTTCGGTCTCCTTGCCCGTCCTCAGGCGGCCACCGCCCGCCCGTGCACCGTGTCGTGCCGGCGCGCCCGCTGCACGGCAAAGTAGCCGGCGACGGCCGCCACGCTGCTCGACCAGAACGCCGCCGCCGGCCCCACCGCCGACCACAGGCCCGCGGCAACCAGACTGCCCGCCGTGCCGCCGAGGCCGTAGCCGATGCTGATGTACAGCGCCTGCCCGCGGGCCGCGGCGCTGCCCGGGAACCACTGCTGCACCGTGAGGATGCTGGCCGAGTGATGCACGGCGAAGCTGGCTGCGTGCAACACCTGGGCCAGCAACAACACCAGCCACCAGTGGGCCAGCTCCGCGATCAGGGCGAAGCGCAGCGCCGCCAGCACGAAGGCCGCAGCCAGCAGGTTGAACGCGCCGAAGCGCTTGAAAATGGGCCCCTGCGAAAAGAAAAAGGCGATCTCGATCACCACGCCCACCACCCAGAAGACGCCGATCGCCGTCTTGCTGTAGCCCAACTGCGCCAGGTACAGCGAGAAGTACGTGTAGAGCGCGCCGTGCGCAAACACCATCAGGGCAACACTGACGAAGAACCAGCGCACGCGCGGCTCGGCCAGGCGGGCCCGCACCGACACGCGCACCGGCGCCGCGTCGGGATGATGGCGGTCGCGCACCTGCCAGGCGGCCAGCGCGCTGACCGCGAGCATGATGAGCGCCACCACCGGCTGCCACTGGATGCCGGCCCAGTCGAACAGCGGGCCGCAGGCCAGCACCAGGGCGATGAATCCCACCGAACCGAAAGCGCGCAGCCGGCCATAGCGGCTGGCCGCCAGCGGATCGCCGCGCAGGCGCGCGGCGGTGATGGCCTCGGCCAGCGGCATCTGCGCGGTCAGGAAGAAGTTGAACGCAAACAGCACCACGAAGACGAACCAGAAGCCGCCGGGCGCCAGCAGCGGCGCCAGGGCGAGGCAGGCCGCCAGCGCGGTGCCGCGCAGGATCGCCTGGCGGTGGGTGGAGTGGTCGGCCAGGTAGCCCCACAGGCTCGGCCCCACCAGCCGCATGCCCTGGATCATGGCCAGCACCACGCCGATCTCGAAGCCGGTCAGGCCGCGGTGCTGCAGGTACAGCGGCAGATACGGCGCCAGCACGCCCGCCGTGGCGAAGTAGGTGCCGAAGACGGCGCCCAGGCGCCAGTCGAACGGACGCGCCTGGCTCATTGGCGCGCGGCGGCCCCGGCTGCGGCAGCGATCGGCGGCACCGCATGCCGCACGTCGGCGTTCTGGGCGCGATGCAACAGCGCGTGGTCCATCAACACCAGCGCCAGCATCGCCTCGGCAATCGGCGTGGCGCGGATGCCCACGCAGGGATCGTGGCGGCCATGCGTCTCTACCGAGACCGCCTGGTTGCGCCGGTCGATGGAGCGGCGCGGCAGACGGATGCTGGAGGTCGGCTTGATGGCGATCGAAACCTCGAGATCCTGACCGGTGGAGATCCCGCCGAGCACGCCGCCGGCGCGATTGGCGGCAAAGCCGGCGGGCGTGAGCTCGTCGCCGTGCTCGCTGCCTTTTTCGGTCACCACGCCGAAGCCGCTGCCGATCTCCACACCCTTGACGGCATTGATGCCCATCATGGCGTAGGCGATGTCGGCATCGAGCTTGTCGAACAGCGGGGCGCCCAGGCCCACCGGCACGCCGCTGGCGGTCACGCGCAGGCGCGCGCCGCACGAGTCGCCGCTCTTGCGCAGGCGGTCCATGTAGTCCTCGAGCTGCGGCACCAGCGCGGCGTTGGGCGCGAAGAACGGATTGCCCTCCACGTCGTCCCACGCGGCGAACGGGATCGCCATCTCGCCCAGCTGCTGCAGGTGGCCGCGCACCACGGTGCCGTACGACTTGCGCAGCCACTTCTTGGCCACCGCGCCCGCCGCCACCATCGGGGCGGTCAGGCGCGCCGACGAGCGCCCGCCGCCGCGTGGATCGCGCAGGCCGTACTTGCGCCAGTAGGTGTAGTCGGCATGCCCGGGGCGGAAGGTGTCGAGCAGGTTGTCGTAGTCCTTGCTCTTCTGGTCTTCGTTGCGGATGACGAGCGCGATCGGCGTGCCGGTGGTCACGCCCTCGAACACGCCCGACAGGATCTCCACCGCGTCGCTTTCGCGCCGCTGGGTCACGTGGCGCGACGTGCCCGGCTTGCGCCGGTCCAGGTCCGCCTGCAGGTCCGCCGCCGACAGCGCCAGCCCGGGCGGGCAGCCGTCGATGACGCAGCCGATGGCCGGGCCGTGCGATTCACCGAAGTTGGTGACGCAGAAGAGGTGTCCGAAGGTCGAGCCGGGCATCGGCGGATTGTAGGGGCAGCGTCCGGGGCAGCCTCCCGCGCAGCCGCTGGCGCACGGACCCGCGGGCATGACCTGCACCCCACCGCGCGTCAGCAGCGGCGCAAACCGGCGCCACCGCGCTCGACCTGCGGCACAAGCGCGCTGCGCGCCGGGGCGGCGCGCAGCGCTCACCCGCGACTGCGGGTGAAGAAAGGCCGTGTGTGGAACACCGCGTCCGACAACCGCCGGCCGCCGACCGACAGCGTTCGCTTGAGCACGAATTCAAACAGCAGCGGATGCTGCGGCCGCAGCCGGTCGAGAAACTGCGCGTCGCGCGCGTCGATCATCCCCGCATCGACGTAGCGGTCGAGCGAGTAGACGAGTCCCAGCCCCGGCAGCGGGTAGTCGGAGCCATGCAGCAGGCGCGGATGCCACTCGCTGCGGACGATCAGCGCCTGCTGCACCTCCAGCGTGCGGTTGCGCTGGAACACCGCCGACAGGTCGCCGTACAGCAGTCCTTCGTAACGCGGTTCGCGCATCAGCCGCTCGAACAGGCTGAAGGCGGTGACGCGCGGGCCGTCGCCGCTGCGTCCGCCCGCGTCCAGGTCACGCGCATGGCCGAGTGAGGCCGCGTGCGCCACCACCACCCGCACGCCGTGCTCCAGCGGCCGGCGCACGCGCAAGGGGTTGTTGAAGGCGTCCTGGCGCGCGCCCGGGGCGGCCATCTCCTCGCCGCAGTGGATCACCAGCGGCAGGTCCAGTTGCGAGAGGCGAGCGTAGAAGGCATCGCAGCGCGAAGAAGCCGGATCGATATTCATGGCCGAGGGCAGCCACTTGACCGCCCGCGCCCCTTGCCGCGCCGCCCGCTCGAGCCGCGCCAGCGCATCGGTACGGTAAGGGTGCACGCTGGCGACCCATTCGAAGTGCTGCGGAAACTGCTGCGCCATCGCCGTGGCGTACTCGTTGGGCGTATGGAAAGTGGAGCGCTCGGGCCGCTCGGCGCCGTCGTCGTCGACTGCAAAGTCAAAGGCGTACAGCAGCAGCTTGAAGCCCGGCGGCAGGGCGGCCAGCAACAGGCGCAGACGCTCGACGTAGCGGCGGTCGATCTCCTCCTCCGGCACGTCGTCCACACAGGCTGCCACCGCCAGCACCCGCCGGCGCAGACGTTCGATCGGCGCGAGCCAGCTCTGCGTCGACGGATGCACGTAGGCACCGCTGCCGCCTGCGCCCGTGCCGATCAGGTGCGCGTGTGCGTCCCACAGGTCGGCGGGGTTCAGGCCTGCGAAGGCAGACAGCACCAGGTCGTGACCGGCCAGTTCCGGGGCCAGCGGGCGCAGGCAGTCGGACGCCGCGGCGGGCCCTGCCAGGGGACCGAGGGCTGCGAGGGCCGACAGGGCGAGCAGCCGGCGGCGCGTCGGCACGGTCGGGGGCCAAGGCGTGTTCGCGGCAACCGGCGCCGACGCCACACCCAACCGCCGATTTGAGCCTGGCCGGTCTCGGCCGCCGCCGGCAACTGCCCTGGGACGTAGAACCACCGGAGGGTTCTAGCTCTGCGCCGGTTCCTGCTCGGGCCAGTCGCGGATGTAGGCCTTGAGCATACGGTTCTCGAAGCTCTGTTCCTCGAGCACCGCGCGCGCCACGTCGTAGAAGGAGATCACGCCGATCAGGCTGCGGCCGTCCATCACCGGCAGGTAGCGCGCGTGGCGCTCCAGCATGAGGCGGCGCACCTCCATCACGTCGGTGGCCGGCGTGACCGTCAGCGGTGCGTCGTCCATCACGTTGCGCACCAGCCGCGTGCCGACCTGGCCGCCGTTGGACTTGAGCGTCTCGATCACCTCGCGGAAGGTGAGCATGCCGACGAGATCGCCATGGTCCATCACCACCACCGAACCGATGTCCTCCTCGGCCATCGTCTGCACCGCACTCCACAGCGAGGCATCGGGCTTGACGGTGAACAGCACGTTGCCCTTGACGCGCAGGATGTCGCTGACCTTCATGGTGTTTCCTCCGGCATGGCGAGCACGATCCTAGCGCGCCGCACGGCGCCGTCCAGCCCCGCTCACACGCGGCGCAGCCAGCCCAGGCCGGCCGAGGTACCGCCGGGCCCGCCGCGCGCCGGGCGGTACTCGCAGCCCACCCAGCCCGCGTAGCGCAGCGCGTCGAGCCGGGCAAACAGCGCCGGGTGGTGCACCTCGCCCACATCGGGCTCGTGCCGCTCGGGCACGCCGGCGATCTGCACATGCGCCACCACGGCAAAGTGGCGCTCCAGGTGCCGGATGAGGTCGCCCTCCATGATCTGCAGGTGATAGAAGTCCATCTGCAGTCCGAGGTTGGGCCTGTTCAGCGCCGCGATGACGTCGGCCGCCGGCTGCTGGCGCGACAGGAAGTAGCCCGGCACGTCGCGCGTGTTGATCGGTTCGATCGTCACCGTGATGCCATGCGGCCGCACCAGGTCGCAAGCGTAGGCGAGGTTGCGCAGATAGGTCTCGCGGCAGGCTTCAGCCGGCAGATCGCCGGGCCGGCCGGCCATCACATGCAGGCGCGGCGCCGCCACCGTCCGGGCGTAGTCGAGCGCCAGCGCCATGGTCGCCTCGAACTCCCGCTCCCGACCGGGCAGGGCCGCGAGGCCCCGCTCACCCGCCGCGTAGTCGCCCTGCGGCGCGTTCATCAGCACCAGTTGCACGCGCGCATCGGCCAGTGCGCGGCGCAGCTCGGACGCCGGCAGCGCGTAGGGACCCTGTACTTCAACGGCGGCAAAGCCGTCGCTCGCGGCGGCGGCAACCCGATCGACGAGCGCGTGCTCGGGGTACAGCATGCTCAGATTGGCGGCAAAGCGTGGCATCCGGGTCGGGGGCGAGTTATAGGGCCTGTCCATGCACTGCGGCGCCAATGTGCGCACGACAGCGCAATTCGGCGCAGCGCAATTCGGCGCAGCCCAATTCGGCGCCACGCACTTTAACGCCCTGCGCCCAGCCGCGTCTTGAACAGCTCCACCTCGCGCACCACGGCGGCACGCACGGGCGGCTCCCAGACGGAGTGGCCGGCGTCGGGCACGACGGTGTAGCGGGCAGCGGGCCAGGCGCGGGCAAGTTCGTCGGCGCTGCGAATCGGGCAGACCATGTCGTAGCGGGCCTGGACGATCGCCGCCGGCAGGTGACGCACGCGATACAGGTTGTGCAGGAGCTGGTCGGGCGCGAGGAAGCACTGGTGCGCGAAGTAATGCGCCTCCAGCCGCGCCAGACCGAGCGCCTCGTCGGCAAAGTGGCGCGCCAGGTCGGGATTCGGCATGAAGGTGGAGCAGCTGCCCTCGTACTCGCTCCACGCCCGCGCGAATGGCAGCTGCACCCGCGGATCGGGATCGAACAGGCGCTTCAGATAGCCCTTGAGCGGATCGCCGCGCTCGGCCGGCGGCAGCATTTCGACAAAGTGGCGCCAGGCTTCGGGAAAGACGTGGCGCAGGCCGTGCAGGAACCAGTCCACCTCGCAAGGCCGCCCCAGGAAGATGCCGCGCAGCACGAAACCGAGCACCCGCTGTGGATGGGTCTGGCCGTAGGCCAGGGCCAGCGTGCTGCCCCACGATCCGCCGAACACCAGCCAGCGATCCACGCCCAGGTAGTCGCGCAGCGTCTCGATGTCGGCCAGCAGGTGCGACAGCGTATTGCGCTGCACTTCACCGGGCGGCGTGGAGCAGCCGGCGCCGCGCTGGTCGTACAGCACGATGCGAAACGCATGCGGGTCGAAGAAGCGCCGGTGCTCGGCCGAACAGCCGCCGCCCGGACCGCCGTGCAGGAACAGCACCGGGATGCCGCGCGGATTGCCGCTGACCTCCCAGTACATGGTGTGGATGTCGTCCAGCGCCAGCATGCCGGTGTCGTACGGCTCGATGGCGGGGTACAGCTCGGTGCGGGGCTCCAGGCGCAGATCCATGCGAACGATTATGCCGGTGCGGCTCGCAGCGCGGACCGGTGCCACTGAAGGATGCCCGGGGCGCGCGAGTATCGTCGCGGCGAGGCGAATCCACCCCCCGCGCCACCCGACTCCGGAATCCGATGTCCGCTCCCGACTACCCGTCCTTCGACACCCTCGCGCTGCACGCCGGCCAGCGGCCGGACCCGGCGACCGGCGCCCGTGCGGTACCGATCTACGCCAGCACCTCCTTCGCCTTCGAGGACTCGGCGCAGGCGGCGGCCCTGTTCAACATGGAGCGCGCCGGGCACGTGTACTCGCGCATCTCCAATCCCACGGTGGCGGTGCTGGAAGAGCGCATCGCCGCGCTCGAACAGGGCGTGGGCGCAATCGCCACCGCCAGCGGACAGGCAGCACTGCACCTGGCCATCGCCACGCTGATGGGCGCCGGCGGCCACATCGTCGCCAGCCGCTCGCTCTATGGCGGCTCGCACAACCTGCTGGACTACACGCTCCGGCGTTTCGGCATCGACACCACCTTCGTCGACCCGCGCCAGCCCGACGCCTGGCGCGCCGCGCTGCGGCCGGCCACCCGCCTGCTGTTCGGCGAGACGCTCGGCAATCCCGGGCTCGACGTGCTCGACATCCCGACCGTGGCGGCCATCGCGCACGAGGCCGGCGTGCCGCTGCTGGTGGACAGCACCTTCACCACGCCGTATCTCATGCAGCCGTTCGCAATCGGCGCCGACCTCGTGTATCACTCGGCCACCAAGTTCATCGGCGGCCATGGCGTGGCCATCGGCGGGCTGCTGGTCGACGGCGGCTGCTTCGACTGGGACGCCGGTGCGGCCGCCGGCAAGTTCGACGTGCTGACCCGGCCCTACGCGGGCTTCCACGGCATGGTGTTTGCCGAGGAGAGCAGCGTGGCCCCCTTCCTGCTGCGGGCGCGCCGCGAAGGGTTGCGCGACTTTGGCGCCTGCATGAGCCCGCACACCGCCTTCCTGCTGCTGCAGGGTCTGGAGACGCTGCCGTTGCGGATGGCGCGCCACGTGGACAACGCCCGCAAGGTGGTGGCGTTCCTGGCCGCGCACGCGCAGGTGGAGTCGGTCGCCTACCCCGAACTGCCCGGCCACCCGGACCATGCGCTGGCGCAGCGCCTGCTGCCGCGCGGCTGCGGCGCGGTGTTCAGCTTCAACCTGCGGGGCTCCCGCGCGGCGGGCCGGGTCTTTGTCGAGGGGCTCAAGGTGTTCTCGCACCTGGCCAACGTGGGCGATGCCAAGTCGCTGGTGATCCACCCGGCCTCCACCACCCACTTCCGTGTGCCCGACGCCGATCTGGCCGCCGCCGGCATCACGCAGGGCACGATCCGGCTGTCGGTCGGCCTGGAAGACGCGCAGGACCTGATCGACGACCTGGCGCGGGCACTGAAGATCGCCGGCAAGGTGCCCTGATGTTCATCGCCGATCTGTATGCCTATACCGGCGGCAAGCCCTACGACCCGGGCCGCCCCTGCGTGGTGTTCCTGCACGGCGCGCAGCACGACCACAGCGTGTGGATCCTGCAGAGCCGTGCGCTCGCCCATCGCGGTGCGGCCGTGCTGGCGCTCGACCTGCCGGGCCATGGCCGCAGCGCCGGCCCGGCCGAGGGCAGCGTCGAGGCCATCGCCGCGCGCGTGGCCGCCGCGCTGGCGCCGCTGTCGAGCCCCGGCTTCATCCTGGTGGGCCACAGCATGGGCTCGCTGGTCGCTCTGGAATTGGCGGTGCGTCTGGGCGAGCGGGTGCGCGGCGTAGCGCTGGTCGGCAGCGCCTTCCCGATGAAGGTGGCCGACACCCTGCTGGCCGCCACCCGCACCGACCCGGCCGCCGCGATGCGGATGATCAACGTCTGGTCGCACAGCGCCGCACTCGCCCCGTTTGCGGCGCGCCCCGGCGCGCCGGGGCCCGGCTTCAACATCGTCTGGCAAAACCTGCGGCTCATGCAGCGCATCGCCCGCATCAACGGTGCGGCCGTGCTGCCGACCGACTTTGCGGCCTGCAACGCCTACGCCGCCGGGCTGGATCGCGCGGCCGCCCTCGCCTGCCCGGCGTTGTTCGTGCTCGGCGCGGCCGACCAGATGACACCGCCGAAGGCGGCTCGCGCGCTCATCGCGGCCTGCCCGCGCGCCCGCGTGCTGACCCTGGCGGACGCCGGCCACGCACTGATGACGGAGAGTCCGGACGGCGTGCGCCGTGCGATCGAGCAGTTTTGCGACGAGGTCAACGCCGCGCACGCCGCGGCGGCATGAACGAGCCGCAGGGGTGGCAGAGCGCGCGTGACCCCTGCCTTCAGCGGCCTCTCGATCGGGTCTCCGGGCCTTGAGTCGTCATGGCCACGCGCTCCGCCCGGATCCAAAGCGGCTCGAAGCGACTGGGTGGCGAGATGGCAGGGTCCGGCCCGGCGAGCGCGCGGCCTTCCGCGCCGGGGCGCCCGGGCACCTCATGCCGCAAGCGCGCGCTCGATAGCCGGCAGCGCCAGCCCGGTGCCCGGCAACCACAGGGTCAGCGCCACCAGCGCATCCGGCACGCGCCAGGCCGTGGGTCGGGCTCACATCGGCGTGAGCCAGCGCGCGGCGCAACCCAGCGGAACGAACCAGACGGCGCCGGCCGCGGCGCCACCCAGCACGAAGGGCAGCCGCAGACCGGCCGGCCGCTGCGCCCCGACGGCGACAATCAGCAGCACCGTGTCCAGGTAGACCTGCGGATTCAGGAGCGAGATGGCGAGGGTCTGGAGCAGCACCTGACATCGCGTTTGCGCGGCGCCCCCGGCCGCTGCCGCCAGGGCCTGGGCGCCCAAAGCACGCCGCGCCGCCTGGGCACCGTACAGTGACAGGACGGCGCCACCCGCCAGCGCCACGGCGTCGAGAAGACCGCGCTGGCGTCCGAGCGCCGTCGCGATCCCGGCAACGCCGCTCCCGATCAGCGCAGCGTCGGGCGCAGTGCACACCGACACCAGCAGCCCGACGTGCTGGCGCCGCAACCCCTGGCGCAGCCCGAAAGGGGTTTGCGCGCCGCTGGCCACGATCAGGCACATGTCTAGCCCGGATGTTTCACCAGGTCGCCCCCGTGCATCCACGATCTGCCTCTGTAAGCCGCGGCGGTACCCGGCACTTGGCCCAAGCCAATTTGGCCGGCCGGGGCTACGCAGGTTTGCGCGGCGCCCGCGCGGCCATATTGCTCAAGCGTTCGCCGATGCCTGCGGGCATCGGCTGCGCCCCTCTCGCGCAATCTGGCTCACGCGGGCATCCGCGCAAATCCCGCGTCCCTGATGAAACATCCGGGCTAGCCGACCGGCGGTCTCGTTGCGTCCAGCGCCCGCTCCAACGGCTGGGTCACCCACTCTGCCGCCATTCCGCGCGCCATCCACGGCTGCAGCGCGCCTTCGCCGCGCGTGAGCAGCGTGTTGTTCGGATCGACCGCCAGCCGGCTGAAAACTGGCAGCAGCGTCGTGGTCGCGGGGTCGCAAGTCAGCAACCAGCGTGCCGGCAGGCCCTCCAGGCGGGCGATGTAGCCCATGCGCTCCAGTTCAGCGAGCAGCGACTCGGTCTCCTCAGGCCAGCTGCGCACGGCCGCCGACAGCTCATCCAGGCCAAGCCGGCCGCCCTGCCGGTCGTCCCGACGCGCCACCAGCAGCACCCGCAGCAGCGCCGCGGCGGTGATGAAACGGTTGCCGGCCCGCCCCTCGTCGGCAAAGCGCGTCTGGCGCAGGCGCGGCAGCGTGGCGGCGATGGCGGCGCCGAACAGGATGGCGAACCAGCTCAGGTAGACCCACAGCAGGAACAGCGGCGCCGCTGCGAAGGCGCCGTAGATGCCGGTGACGCTGCCGCCTTGCAGATAGAGCGAGAAGCCGCTCTTCATCAGCTCGCCCGCCAGCGCGGCGATGAAGCCGCCGATCAGCGCATCGCCCCAGGCCACGCGCCGCGCCGGCACCACCACGTACATGGCTGCAAAGGCCAGGCCCGACAGGACCACCGGCGCGTAATCCAGCAGCGCGCGCAAGCCACCGGGGATCTGGCTGGTCCAGCCCTGCGAGATCGACAGCAGGACCGAGGAAGCCGACACGCTCGCGCCGAGCACCAGCGGGCCGAGGGTGAGCAGCGCCCAGTAGACGAGCAGCCGCTGCACCAGCGGCCGCTGCTGGCGCACCTGCCAGATGTCGTTGAGCGCGCGGTCCACGGTGTGCACCATGGCAAGCGCCGTAACGAACAGGAACACCAGGCCCACGGCCGTCAACCGCCCGGCCTTGGTCACGAAGTCGTTGAGGTAGCGCAGGATGACGCCGGCGTACTGCTCGGGCAGCAGCTCGCGCAGGACGTTCCTCTCGAACGCGCCGCGCAGCTCGGCAAACAGCGGGAAGGCGGTGAACAGCGCCAGCAGCACCGCCAGCAGGGGCACCAGCGACAGCATGGTGGTGAAGGTCAGGCTGGCCGCCGCCTGGCCGAGCCGCACGTCGCGGGCCTGGCGGGCCGCAAAGTTCACCACCTCGCCCGCCCACTCCAAGCGCGGGCGAAGCAGCGTGCGCAGGCGCAAGCTCCAGGCCGGCTGATGGGGCGGCGCGTGGTCGGCCACGGGCGGGGGCATGAGGGCGAAGCGGCAGTCGCTTTCCGTAAACTCGGTGCCGACTCTATCGCAAGCGCGCAGCGGCGCCCTCCCCTTGGACATCCTCGTTCTGTACTACTCCCGCCACGGCGCCACGCGCCGGCTGGCCGAATGCGTGGCGCAGGGCGTCGACGGCGTGCCCGGTGCCCATGCGCGCCTGCGCACCGTGCCGCCGGTAGCCCCATTGACCGAAACCGCCGCGCCGCCGGTGCCGCCCGACGGCGCGCCCTACGTCGAGCTCGCCGATCTGGAGCAATGCGGCGGACTGGCGCTCGGCTCGCCCACTCGCTTCGGCAACATGGCCGCACCGCTGAAGCACTTCATCGACACCACCAGCGGCCAGTGGCTGGGCGGCGCGCTGGCCGGCAAGCCGGCCGCCGTGTTCACCTCGACCAGCACGCACCATGGCGGGCAGGAGTCCACCCTGCTGTCGATGATGCTGCCGCTCCTGCACCACGGCATGCTGATCGTCGGGCTTCCCTACACCGAGGCCGACCTGCACTCGACCACCAGCGGCGGCACGCCCTATGGCGCCAGCCACGTGGCCGGGCCGGCGCGCGGCAGCGAACCCACCGCCGAAGAGCGCCGGCTCGCCATCGCACTTGGCAAGCGGCTGGCAGTCACGGCGCTGAAGCTGGCCGCATGAGACCGTCGAGTGGTCCCGGGGGCGAGTCCCCGGGCGCGCCGCGCGATTCCCTGAGCACGCCGCACGTAGGGGGTGCAGCGACCACCACCGCCCTCTCCCTGCACCAGCAGCGCGCGTGGCTCGCGGCCGTGGCGAGCTGGTGCGCCCTGTTCGTGCTGCTGGTGGCCTGGGAGTGGTTCGTCGCGCCGATCCGGCCCGGCGGCTCCTGGCTGGTCCTCAAGGCGCTGCCCCTGCTGCTGCCGCTGCGCGGCCTGCTGCGCGGTAACAAGGACGCCATGCAGTGGGCGCTGCTGATCGTGCTGCTCTACCTCGTCGAGGGCACGCTGCGCGTCTTCGAGCCGGCCCCCTACGGCGTGCTGGCCTGGCTGGAGCTGGCGCTGGTCAGCGTCTTCTTCGTCGCCGCACTGGTCTACCTGCGCCCCTTCAAGCGCGCCGCCAAGGCAGCCGCCGCGGGGGGCGAGCGACCATGAGCCCGCCGGGCCGCCCCAAGGGCGAATTCCTGAGCGCGCAGCGCGAAGGTCGTCCGACGTGCCCGCCGGGCCGCCCCAAGGGCGAATCCCTGAGCGCGCAGCGCGAAGGTCGTCCGGCGTTCCCGCCGGGCCGCCCCAAGGGCGAATTCCTGAGCGCGCAGCGCGAAGGTCGTCCGACGTGCCCGCCGGGCCGCCCCAAGGGCGAATTCCTGAGCGCGCAGCGCGAAGGTCATCCGATATTCCCGCCGGGCCGCCCCATGCGCGTACTCCCCCCTGGGGTGACGGCGCCCCATGAGGTCGCCAAGGGGGCGCGATGACCGCCCTGCTGCAGCAGTTACGCACGGCCGTCGGGTCTGCCAACGTGCTCACCGAAGCCGCCGACACCGCGCCCTATCTCACCGACTGGCGCAAGCGCTACCACGGCCGCGCCCAGGCGGTGGTGCGGCCCGGCAGCACGGCCGAGGTGGCCGCCGTGGTGCAGGCCTGCGCGGCCGCGGGCACGCCGATGGTTCCGCAGGGCGGCAACACCGGGCTGGTGGGCGGCGGCACGCCCGACGAGCGCGGCAACTCGGTGCTGCTGAGCCTGCAGCGCATGAACCGCATCCGCGCGCTCGACCCCGACAACGACACCATCACGGTGGAGGCCGGCTGCATCCTGCAGCAGGTGCAACAGGCAGCGCGCGCGGCGGGACGGCTGTTTCCGCTGAGCCTGGCTGCCGAGGGCAGCGCCACGATCGGCGGCAACCTCGCCACCAACGCCGGCGGCACGCAGGTGCTGCGTTACGGCAATGCGCGCGAGCTGACGCTCGGCCTGGAGGTGGTGCTGCCGGACGGCCGCGTCTGGGACGGCCTGCGCGGCCTGCGCAAGGACAACACGGGTTACGACCTGAAGCAGCTGTTCATCGGTGCCGAGGGCACGCTGGGCGTCATCACCGCGGCCACGCTCAGGCTCCACGCGCTGCCGCGGGTACAACGCACGGCGCTGGCGGCCCTGCCCTCGCTGCAGGCGGCAACCGCGCTGCTGAACCGTGCCCGCGCCGCCGCCAGCGCCACGCTCACTGCTTTCGAAGTCATGTCCGACGTGTGCCTGCGCAGCGTGGCGCGCGAGCTGCCGCAGCAACGGCTGCCGCTGGCACCGGACACGGCGCCCTGGTTTGCGCTGCTCGAGCTGTCCGACCCGGACGACGAGGCGCGCGCCAGCGCCCTGCTCGAACGCCTGCTCGGCGCCGCGCTCGAGGAAGGGCTGGCGGTGGACGCGGTGATCGCCCAGTCGCTGGCCGAGGCCCAGGCGCTGTGGCGGCTGCGCGAGTCGATCCCGGAGGCGCAGGCGAAGGCGGGCGGCAACGTCAAGCACGACATCGCGCTGCCGGTGTCGCGGGTGGCCGAGTTCGTCGCCAGCACCAACGCCGCGCTGGCGGCGCAGTTCCCGTGGATCCAGCCGGTGGTATTCGGCCACCTGGGCGACGGCAACCTGCACTACAACATGCAGACGAAACCGGGTACGCCACTGGGGACGGCCTTCGCGCACGAGCGCGCCATCAACGAGGTGGTGCACCCGGCGGTGGCTGCGCGCGGCGGCTCGATCAGCGCCGAGCACGGGCTGGGGCAACTCAAGCGCGAGGAGATCCGCCGCCACAAAAGCGAGGTGGAGCTGGCGCTGATGCGCAGCATCAAGGCTGCGCTCGACCCGCACGGTCTGATGAACCCCGGCAAGCTGCTGTAGACGCGGGGCTTCTCTGTCGGCTGGCTTCGCCGTCGGCTGGCGTCGCCGTAAACTGTGCGCAGCATTGCCTGCCCCGCCACGGCCAGCGGCCGTCGGCAGTCGTCGGCTCCGGAGCCTGACATGCGCGTCCTGCTGCCCTGCCTTGCCCTGTTGCTCGCCGCGCCACTGGCTGCCCAGCCCGTGGTGCGCTGCGAAGGCACCGATGGCCGCGTGACCTACACCAACGAACCCTGTCCCGGCGGCGCCCGCACGGCGCGCGCGGTGGATAACACGCCGGCCGTGCAGGCGCAGCGCGAGGCGCCGGCCCGGTCGGCCGGCAAGGACAAGGACAAGGACAAGAACAGCGCCAACGACAACGACAGCGACAAGAGCGGCCACAAGATCGGCGACAAAAGCAAGGCCGCCGACCGGGCCCCCGCCCGGCCCGCGGCGCTGAAGGGCCGCGACGGGGGCCGCGAGGGGAGCCGCGCTGAGGGCAACGGCGAAGGACGCATCGAGTCCGCGCAGACGACCAGCTCTCTGACCCCGGCGCAGCAGATCGAGCAGCTCGACCAGGAGCGCGCGCGTCAACGCGCGCAATGCGTGCAACTGGAGCGGCGCATCGGCTTTGCGCGCACTGATGTCGACACGGCCCTCGGCAACCAGCGCGCCTCGGCCGAGCTGCAGCTGCGCCGGCTGCAGGACGAGCACCGACTGCTATGTCCCGCGCAGCGTTGATCCTGGCCGGCGCCATCGCGGCGCTGTCGGCGGGCCCGGCGCCCGCGCAGGCCCTGCGCTGCGAGTCGCCCGAGGGCCGGGTCACCTACGCCGACGTCCGCTGTCCGCCCGGCACCACGCTGGCGCGCGAGATACCCGCCATGCCCGCGGCGACGGAAGCCGACCGCAAGCGCGCGCAGGCGCAGCAGAAGGCTGATGCGCAGCGGATTGAGCGGATCGAGCAGCAGCGCCGCAAGGACGAGGACAAGGCGCAGCGCGAGCGCGCCGCCGCCGCGCAGAAGGCGCAGGAACGCGAGCGCGCCTGCCGCAAGCTGGCGCTGCGCCTGCAGGAAGCCGAAGACCGCCTCAGCAAATCGACCGTCGACAAGCGGCCCACCGCCGAGAAGGCACGCAACCGCGCACGCGAGCAATACGAGCTCGACTGCAAGCGATGATTCGCCGATGCAGGGTCCGCCCGCCAGCGTGCGCGAGCTGTACGACCGTGTAGCCGACCGCAATGACGAAGTGGTGGAGGCCAGCCGGTATGGCGGCCGCGACTGGCTCGCGGCAGCGCTGCCT
Organism: Burkholderiales bacterium; assembly: GCA_020248865.1. Lineage (GTDB taxonomy): Bacteria > Pseudomonadota > Gammaproteobacteria > Burkholderiales > Burkholderiaceae_F > JALHMQ01. The sequence continues at coordinate 15,918 of JADCGS010000017.1, forward strand.
GCCGTCGCCGACGTCGGGCGGGGGGGTCGGGCGGGGGGTCGACTAGGGCTGCGCCAACGGCGCTTTCGGCCGCCTGCTGCGGCCACGCTTTGCGCACGCGCGGCGGGTCGGCATCGACGTTGCGCCGCAGATGCTGGCTGCAGCCCGCGCGGAGAACCTGTACGACGAGTTGCTCGAACACGACCTCGGCACCGCGCCACCGGGCTTGGCCGCGGGCAGTGTCGACGTGTTCGTTGCACTGGGGTGCCTGGAATTCATCGCCCGCCCGTTGCCGCTGCTGCGCAGCCTGCACCGCAGCCTGCGGCCCGGCGGCTGGCTGTTCTGCAGTTTTCAGGAACGCTGGCCCGAGCGCGCTCACCTGGCGCCACGCGCCACGCGCAGCGGCGCAGTGACGCATCACGCGCTGACGCGCGCCGAAGTGCACGACCTGCTGGAACAAGGGTCCGCGGCACTTCGCGCCGCCGCGCCGCGCGCGCCCTTGACCCGTTCGATGCCGTGCCGGTGCGTGAGGTTGGAAAGACAAACGACTCCGCCGGTTGACTTCGGGGGGAAGTCCTTCCAGAGAGGTTAGCAACTGTCTTCAAAGTCAACCCGGCTGCGCGATGTTCAGGTGGCGCGTCGCATCGCAGAGTCTCTGGTCTCGCAGCATGGCGTTGAGGATGGTCAGCAGTTTGCGCATCGCAGCCACGAGGGCGACCTTGTTCGGCTTGCCGGCTGCTAGCAGGCGCTCATAGAACGCGCGCATCACGGCGTTGTGGCGGATCGCGACAATCGCGGCCATGTACACGACCGCGCGCACGTTGGCGCGGCCGCCCCAG
>JADCGS010000018.1 GCA_020248865.1 Burkholderiales bacterium
CATGCGTTCCCGCTGTTTGAGAACAAAGCGCTGAAGGCAACGACGCGCGACGAAGCGCAGGCCGAAGTCGTGCAGATGGCGCACGACTGGCTGAGCGCTGCCGTGTATGGACTCGTGGCCTAACTTGATTTCGTGAACGCGCAGGAGCGGCTAACCAAGGCGGATAACCGGGCGGGCGAACGTCTTCCGGTTGGCGGCGATAACGCCAAGGCACTGTTCTCCTTGACATTTCTTTCGAGCACTGAATATATATACAGTACTAACCGTCCCGCCAAACCCGCCATGCCCGAACCCCCGCGCGCCCCTCGCCTGCTGGAGCAGCTTCGGCAGCAGATCCGCTACCTTCATTGCAGCTTACGAACGGAGCAGTGCTGCGTCCAGTGGGTGCGGCGTTTCGTCCGCCCTATCACCCCAATCGACCGACAGCCGCACAGGGTACGTGTCGAACAGCGGCTTTGCCTGTCCGTATCTGTACATCGTCGCGCGCCGACCCGCGACCGGGTAGGCGCAGGCCGCTACACCACCACCCAGTCGCAGCCCTGGCCCTGCCCGGCCACCCGTACATCAGCGGGCGCGCAGCCCAGCACCGGCGCCAGCGCGGCGCAGGCGAGTTCGGGACGGTTGTTCTGGCGGCTCAGGTGGCCGGCCACCACCTGACCGAGACAGCGCCGGTCGAGCATCGCCAGGAGCTGGGCCGACTGCGCATTGGACAGGTGGCCGAGGTCGCCGCCGATGCGCGCCTTGAGAAACGGCGGATAGGCGCCACCCCACAGCAGCTCGCGGTCGTGGTTGCACTCGAGCAGCAAGGCATGCACGCCAGACAGGGCCGCCGCCACTGCCGCGGTCGGCCGGCCGATGTCGGTGACGACGCCGAGGCGGCGCGCACCGTCGCTCAGCACCAGTTGCAGCGGCTCGGCAGCGTCGTGCGGGACGGCAAAGGGTGTAAGTTGCAGCGCGCCGACCGTCAGGCCCTGGCCGTCGCCGACGCGACGCCAGTCGATCGGCTCGTCGAGCAGCCCGGCCACCGCGCGTGTACCGGCCGAACACACCAGGGCGACGCGGCGCCGCTTCAGCAGCGCGCGCACGCCGCCGACGTGGTCCGCGTGTTCGTGAGTGACAAAAACCGCGTCGAGGTCGTCGACCGCCAGCCCCAGCCGCGCCAGTCGCTGGTCGAGCTGGCGCGGCCCGAAGCCGTTGTCCACCAGCACGCGGGTGGCGAACAGTCCCTCGGTGGCCTCGACCACCAGCGCGTTGCCGTCGCTGCCCGAGCCGAGGCTGGCGAAACGCAGCATCGGTCCGGCGTGCGGCGTTGCCCTAGCGCAATTGCTGATTGAGGAGCGTCAGGATGCGATCGCCGATGGCGCTCAACTCAGGTTTGCCGTCCTTGTCGAGCACCGTCACCGTGCTGGTGTTGCCGCTGCTCAGGACGAGCACGCGGTACTGCGGGGCGATGATCTTCGGGTCGCCGCCGAACATCCGGGAGAACATCCCCTGCTGGCTGCGCTGCTTGGCCTCGACCTCGGGGTCGAGATAGCGGACGAAGTACACGCCGTTGGCGCGGTCGCGGTCCTCCACCGTGAAGGCACCCCGGTCCAGACCGAGGCCGACGCGGCGCCAGGCGCGATCGAAAGGCTCGTCGATCTCCACGCGCTCGGCGCGGCCGTTGCCGCCGCTGACCAGCCGGACCGTCTGTGCCTGCGCAGCGGCCGCCGACGCGGCGGCCCCGGCCACGGGTGCGGCAGCGCCGGTCGCGGGTGCGCCAGCCGGCGTGCTCGGCGCGGCAGCGGTGCGCGGGGAGGCTGGCGCCGCCGTCGAGCCGAAGCGCAACAGCAGGCGCTGCAGCATCTCGGCCTCCAGTTCCGGATCGCTGGCGCGCGGCTGCCAGCGGGTGGCGTCGCGCTGCGCGGTGGTGTAGACCTCTTCCATGCCGCGGTGGCTGACATAGATCTCGGCCGTGTTCTTGGCGGTGCGCTCGATGCGCGTGCGGAAACGGTCCTGCTCGCCCGTGGAGTACATGCCGTCGATCAGCCGGCCGAGCGTGCGGCGCAGGATGTCCTGCGGCAGCTTGGCGCGGTTCTCCGCCCACACGGTCTCGACGATGCCGGCCGCCGGGTCTTCGCGGTCGAGCGCCAGGCCCACGCTGGGCCAGAAATCGCGCACCACCGCGTAGGCCTGCTCGGGCGTCACGTCCACCGCGAGCCAGCGCTGCCCGCCGGCCCGCTCGATCCGCGCATTGGGCGTGTTCGGCGCCACCGCCGCCGCGCTGCCGGCCGGCCGCGCCGCCGGGGTGGCGGCTGCCGTACCCGACGCGGTCGCGGTGCCGGGCACGATGAAGCGGTCGTTCGGTGGCAGCGGCGACAACTCGGGCGGCACCTCGAGCGAGCGCGTGCTGGCAGGCACGCCCTTGTAGTCGATGCGGTCGGAACCAAAGTTGGTGACGGTGCAGCCGCTCAGCGAGCAGGCCAGCAGAATCGAGCCGGCCGCCGCGGGCCGCAATGCAAACGACATCGTGTCTCCTTGTACGCCGGTGGAGTCCTGACGCTACAGGACGCCGGCTTCCTTCAGCGCCGACTCGACCAGGGGCTGGGCGCCGGCCGTCAGAGGCACCAGCGGCAGCCGCTGCGCGGCCCCGATGCGCCCCATCCGCTGCAAGGCCCACTTGACCGGCGTCGGGTTGGGCTCGACGAACAGCTTCTGCGCCAGAGGCAGCAACTGGTTGTTCAGGCGCCGCGCGGTGGCCAGATCGCCATCGAGCGCAGCGCGGCACATCTGGCTGAACAGCTTCGGCGCGACGTTGGCCACCACCGAGATGACGCCGTGGCCACCAAGAAGCAGCAGCGACAGCGCGCTGTCGTCGTTGCCGCTGTAGAGGGCAAAGTCGCTGGGCAGGCGGCGCAGCAGATCGGCGGCGCGCGCCAGATCGCCGGTGGCGTCCTTCAGGCCGACGATGCCGGGTACCTGCGCCAAGCGCACGGTGGTGTCGTTGGCCAGATCGGCCACGGTACGGCCCGGCACGTTGTACAGGATCACCGGCAGGCCGCAGGTCTCGGCGACCGTGCGGAAGTGCTGGTACAGCCCTTCCTGGGTCGGCTTGTTGTAGTACGGCACCACCTGCAGCGTGGCCTGCGCCCCGCACTGCCTCGCAAAATGGGTGAGCTCGATCGCCTCGGCGGTGGAATTGCCGCCGGTGCCGGCGATCACCGGCACGCGGCCGCGCGCCACCTCGACCGCGACCCTGACCAGCTCGCAGTGCTCGTCGTGGTCGACGGTGGGCGACTCGCCCGTGGTGCCGACGGCCACGATGCCGTTGGTGCCTTCGGCGATGTGCCACTCGATCAGCCGGCGATAGGCGTCGAGGTCGAGCGAACCGTCCTCGTGCATCGGCGTGACGATGGCGACCAGGCTGCCGGTGATCATCGGAGTGTTCCTCGGCGGGCGCGCGCGGCGCCACGGTGTGCAGAGAAAAGAAAATTCTACATGCCGAGCCTGACGCACCGGGCACGCTCGACCCACCGCACGCGGCACGCCCCGGCGTCGGCCCTTGGAGCAGCCCGGCAGGAGCGAGCAAAGCGGGGCAGCGCGCCGCGCGCATGCCCTGCCCGTCGCCGGTCTCGTCAGCCGGGCAGGTGCAGCAGGTCCAAGTCGCCGGGGGCCGCTCGGCGCGCGCAGATGCGCTGGATGCGGGCCGGCTTCGGAACCTCGATCACCCCATCCTCGTAGCCGAGAACGTGCAGCCCGGCACAGGCGGCCAGCAGTTCGCCGGGCGCCAGCAGGAAGTCCGGGTTGGACGGCCGGCCGAACCGGGCGTTGCCCTGCGCAAAGGTCTCGTAGATCAACAACCCGCCGGCGGCGAGGGCAGAGTGCAGCGCCGGCCAAAGGGGGCGATGCAAGTAGTGGGTGACCACGATGCCGTCGAACTGCCGACCCGCCAGCGGCCAAGGCCCACGTTCAATGTCGGCCGCAATGAAATCGATGCGACGGTCGGCGCCGAACTGCGCCGCCAGCGTTGCGTCGCGGTCGACCGCGGTCACCGTGCAGCCGCGCTGCGCGAACCAGCGCGCGTGACGGCCGCCGCCGCAGGCCACGTCCAGCACCGCGGCACCGGCCGGCAGCAGGACGCCCCAGCGCTGCACCCACGGCGAGGCGGCCTCGATCGCGTGCATCGGCCGGTCAGCGACCGCACATCAGCGGTACGCCAGCCCCATCGCCTCGCGCACGTCGCGCAGGGTCTCGTCGGCCACGGCCCGCGCGCGGTCGCAACCGGCATCGACGATCTCCCGCAGGGACTGCGGCCGGTCGAGGAACGGCTGCGCCCGCTCGCGCCACGGCGCCTGCTCAGCCAGCATGGCATCGATCACCGGCTGCTTGCAGTCGAGGCAGCCGATGGCGGCGCTGCGGCAGCCCTGCTGTACCCAGGCCTGCGTGTCGGCGTTCGAGTAGACCTTATGCAACTGCCATACGGGGCAGCGCTCCGGCTCGCCCGGATCGCTGCGCCGGACACGCGCCGGGTCGGTGGTCATCTTGCGCAGCTTCTCGCCGAGCGCCCGGGGCTCCTCGCGCATCAGCACCGCGTTGCCGTAACTTTTGGACATCTTGGCGCCATCGAGACCCGGCAGCTTGGGCGTCTCCGTGAGCCGGGCCTCGGGCTCCAACAGGATGCTGCGGCTGCTGCCTTCGAGCCAGCCGCGCAGGCGCTCGCGGTCGTCCTTGGGGATGCTGGCGCCGGCCAGCAGCGTACGGCCGTGCTCCACCGCTGCCGCCGCCCCTGCCTGCTGCCACTGCCGGCGCAGGTCCTCGAGCTGCCGGGCGGACTTGCCGCCCAGTTTCTTCAGTGCGGCGGCAACCTTGTCCTCGAAGCCCGGCTCGCGGCCGAACAGGTGGTTGAAGCGCCGCGCGACTTCGCGCGTCATCTCCACGTGCGGCACCTGGTCCTCGCCCACCGGCACCCAGCGGGCCCGGTAGATCAGGATGTCGGCCGCCTGCATCAGCGGGTAGCCGAGGAAGCCATAGGTCGCCAGGTCCTTGTCCTTGAGCTTTTCGATCTGGTCCTTGTAGGTCGGCACGCGCTCGAGCCAGCCGAGCGGCGCGCTCATCGCCAGCAGCAGGAACAGTTCTGCGTGCTCGGGCACGCGGCTCTGGATGAAGACGGTCGACTGCTCGGGATCGAGCCCGGCGGCAAACCAGTCGATCAGCATGTCCCAGACGGACGCCGCCATCACCGACGGGTCTTCGTAGTGCGTGGTCAGCGCATGCCAGTCGGCCACGAAGTAGAAGCAGCGGTAGTCGCGCTGCAGGCGCACCCAGTTCTTCAGCGCGCCGTGGTAATGGCCGATGTGCAGGGCGCCGGTGGGGCGCATGCCCGAGAGGATGCGTTCGTCGCTCACGTAAACAGGCTCACGATGGCAGCGCCGATCGCGAAGAACGGCTGGATGAAGAACTGCAGCATGCCGCTGGCCAGCAGCGCAATCAGGATGATGAGGCCGTAGGGCTCGATGCGCGCAAAGCGCCAGGCGAGCGCATCGGGCAGCAATCCGGTGACGATGCGCCCGCCGTCCAGCGGCGGCACCGGCAGCAGGTTGAGCGCCATGAGCACGAGGTTGACCTGGATGCCGGCCACCGCGACCGCCTGGAAGAACTGCTCCTGCGCGCCGAGGAACTGCTGCGCCGACAGGAACATCGCCCACAGGATGGCCATCAGCAGGTTGGAGCCCGGTCCCGCCGCCGCCACCCAGATCATGTCGCGCTTGGGTCGGCGCAGGTTCTGGAAGCTGACCGGCACCGGCTTGGCCCAGCCGAACAGCAGCCCGGGCGAACCGAGGGCCTTGGCGGCAATCAGGATGAGCAGCGGCACGGCGATGGTACCCACCGGATCGATGTGCTTGAGCGGATTCAGGGTGATCCGACCGGCCAGATGCGCGGTCTGGTCGCCGAGCATGCGCGCGACGTAGCCGTGGGCGGCCTCGTGCAGCGTGATGGCGAGCAGGACGGGGATCGCGTAGACCGTGACGGTCTGGATGAGCTGTTCCATGCGCGGCGCAGTCTACCGGGACGGCCACCGCGCGCCGGCGCTCACTGCAGGCCGAGCGCCTCCACCGGCCCGCGCCCGCGGCGAACCAGCACGGCCTGCCTGCCCGTCACGTCGACGATGGTGGTCGGTTCGACTCCGCAGGCGCCGCCGTCGATGACGACATCCAGCTCGTGACCGATGCGCTCGACGATGTGGGCCGCATCATTGAGCGGAATCTCGTCGCCCGGCAACTGCAGCGTGCTGGAGATCAGCGGCTGGCCGAAGACCTCCAGCAGGGCGAGCGTGACCGGATGCTCGGGAACGCGGATGCCGATGGTCTTGCGCGAGGGGTGCGACAGCCGCCTCGGCACTTCCTTGGTGGCTTCGAGGATGAAGGTGTAGGGGCCCGGGGTGGCGTTCTTCAGCAGCCGGTACTGCAGGTTGTCGACCCGGGCGTAGTTGGCGATCTCCGACAGGTCGCGGCACATCAGGGTCAGGTGGTGACGCTCGTCGATCTGGCGGATGCGCCGCAGCCGGTCCACCGCCGGCTTGTCGTCCAGGTGGCACACCAGCGCGTAGCACGAGTCGGTGGGCACCGCCGCCAGGCCGCCGTGGTCGATGATCTGTGCGGCCTGCCGCAGCAGCCGCACCTGTGGATTGACCGGGTGAACGACGAGCAACTGCGCCATGGCTTGCTCAGACGAAACGGTGCCAGACGGGCTTCAGTCCGTCTGGCACGAGGTGGACGCGGCCCAGTTCGGCATGCGACTCGTTGGGCCCGTGAAAGTCGCTGCCGCGCGAGCCCTCGAAGCCGAACTCGAGCGCAACCTGCGCGTAGCGCCGCACCTGCTCGCGCGTGTGCACGCTGGTGGCGACCTCGAGCGCCACGCCGCCGGCCTCGCGGAACTCGCACAGCAGCGCCCATTCCTCGGTCGGCGTCAGCCGGTAGCGGCCCGGGTGCGCGATCACCGGCGCGCCGCCGGCCGCGACGATCCAGCCCACCGCGTCCTTCAGGCTGGCCCAGCGGTGCGGCACGTAGCCGGGCCGTCCCTCGGTCAGATAGCGGCCGAACACCTCGCGCGTGTCGCTGCACACGCCGCGCTCCACCAGGTGCCGCGCGAAGTGCGTGCGCGACACCAGGTCCAGGTTGCCGGCAAATTTCAAGGCGCCCTGCAGCGCGCCGTCGATGCCGACGCGCGCCAGCCCGTCGGCCATCTCCTGCGCGCGCCGCATGCGGCCCGAGCGCACCTGCGCCAGCCCGGCGCGCAGCGGCTCGCTCGCCGCATCGACGCCCAGCCCGACGATGTGGACCGTGTGATGGGCAAACGTCACCGAGATCTCGACGCCCGGCACGAACGGCAGCCCGAGCTGCGCTGCCGCCGCCTGCGCCTGCGCCAGTCCACCGAGTTCGTCGTGGTCGGTCAGCGCCAGCAGCTCCACGCCCTGCGCCTTGGCGCGCGCGACCAGGTCGGCCGGCGCCAGGGTGCCGTCGGAGGTGGTCGAGTGGGCGTGCAGGTCGGCATTCAGGTCCATCGGCAGCAGGCGCATAAGGACCGATTGTAGGAGGCGGCGCCGCCCGGTCAGCCGCAAACCGCGTCGGAAACGCCACCGGAAACGGCGCCGGCGTCCACGAAGCCCTCGATCAGCCGCGCCACCGCAGCCGGCTGGTCGTGATGGACCATGTGACCGGCCGCCTCGACCACCGCGTACTGCAGGCCCGGCAGCGCCGCCCTGCGCTCGGCCAGCACGGCCGCACCGCCGGCCCATTTGTGGGCGTCGGTCTGGGCGCCCTCGATCCACAGCACCGGCGCGCGGATGCGCGCCCAGCAGGCCTGCACCTCGGCGAAGCGGTACAGCACCGGATTGACGAGGCGATGCGCCGGGTCGCCGGCCAGGCGGCGGCGCCCGTCCGCGCCGGCCGTCGACCAGTGCTGCGCCAGGAACTGCGCCTTGTCTTCCGACAGGCGCGGGTTGGTTCGGCGCAAGCGCGACGCCACGTCCGCCAGGGACTCGTAGTCGCGCAGCCCCGGGCGCGCCTTCAGCTCGTCGAGCCACTGCGCGTAGCGCTGCGGCGCCTCCTCGGGCCGGGCGTCGCGCAGGCCGAAGCCCTCGATGTTGACCAGGTGCCCGACCCGCGCCGGCCGGATCCCCGCGTACAGGAGCGCCACGTTGCCGCCCATGCTGTGACCCAGCAGGGTGACCGGCGCCGCGCCGCACAGCGCGTCGAGCAGGGCGTCGAGGTCGCCCAGGTAGTCGGCAAACCAGTAGCAGTCGGCCGCCGGCCACTCGGTGGCGCCGAAGCCGCGCCAGTCGGGCGCCAGCACATGCCAGCGGCGCTGCAACTGGTCGACCACGAACTGGAACGAGGCGCCCACGTCCATCCAGCCGTGCAGCAGCACCAGCGGCGGCGCACCGGCCTCGCCCCATTCGCAGACGTGGTAACGCAGGCCGCGGATCGATACGGTGCGGGAGCGCAGCGGGTGGCGGGGGGAGTACATGAGGAGGCGGTCTTGGGTCTTGGGTCTTGGGTCTTGGGTCTTGGGTCTTGGGTCTTGGGTCTTGGGGCTTGGGGCTTGGGTCTTGGGTCTTGGGTCTTGGGACTTGGGACTTGGGGCTTGCGGCCCGGCGCTTGCGGAGCCGGGATCGGCGGCACGGGCGTCGGGGCAGCACCGCGGAGCGGCTGCCGCACCGACCGACCGCAACCGATCCGGGAGTATCTTGACGCAATCGCCGCGCCCGCCGCGACCTCGTCTTGATCCCGATCTTCTCACCTCGCTTGCCCATGGACTCCTACGACACGCTCTACCGCAACTTCCGCTGGCACGTGCCTCGCGAGTTCAACATTGCCGCGGTGTGCGGCCGGCGCTGGGCTGCCGAGTCCTCGCGGGTGGCGATCCAGCACGAGGACGAGCGCGGCCGGCGCTCCACGCATACCTATGCCGCGCTGATGAGCGACGCCAACCGGCTGGCCAATGCGCTGCGCGCCCTCGGCGTGGTCCGCGGCGATCGCGTGGCCATCGTGCTGGCGCAACGGCCCGAGACCGCCATTGCGCACCTGGCGGTGAGCCAGCTGGGCGCCATTGCGATGCCGCTGTCGGTCCTGTTCGGGCCCGATGCGCTGGAGTACCGCCTGCAGGACAGCGAGGCGGTGGCCGCCGTCTGCGACGACAGCACCGCCGAAACCCTGGTCGGCCTGCGGCTGCAGTGCCCGGCGCTGCGCCACCTGATTACCGTGGGGGTGCAGGCCGACGGCGCCCACGAGTGGAGCCGGCTGCTGGCGCGCGCCTCGGCACGGTTCACGCCGGTGGCCACCCTGGCCGAGGACCCGGCGGTGCTGATCTACACCAGCGGGACCACCGGCCCCCCGAAAGGCGCGCTCATCCCGCACGCGGCGCTGATCGGCAACCTGCCCGGTTTCGTCGCCTCGCAGAACTGGTTCCCGCGGCCCGGCGACGTGTTCTGGTCGCCGGCCGACTGGGCCTGGACCGGCGGCCTGATGGATGCGCTGCTGCCGACGCTGTACTTCGGCTTCCCGATCGTCAGCTGCCGCGGCCGCTTCAGCCCGGACAAGGCGCTGGAGCTGATGCAGCGCCATAGCGTGACCAACAGTTTCCTGTTCCCGACGGCGCTCAAGATGATGATGCGCTCGGAGGCCTGGCGCGCACCGCAGGGGCTGCGGCTGCGCGCGATCATGAGCGCCGGCGAGGCGGTGGGCAGCGCGGTGTTCGACTGGACCCGCGCCACGCTCGGCGTCACCGTCAACGAGATGTTCGGCCAGACCGAGGTCAACTACATCGTCGGCAACTCGCATCAGCGCTGGGCGGCCCGGCCCGGGGCGATGGGGCGGCCCTACCCCGGCCACCGCGTGGCCCTGGTGGACGAAGACGGGCACGAGGTGCCGACCGGCCAGGTGGGCGAGGTGGCCATCCATCGCCGCGACATCCACGGCGTGCGCGATCCGATCTTCTTCCTCGGCTACTGGCGCAACGAGGAGGCCACACGCCGCAAGTTCACCGGCGATCCGGAGCGCTCGTGGTTCCGCACCGGCGACCTGGCCGTGGGCGACGAGGACGGCTACCTCTGGTACCAGGGCCGCGCCGACGACGTGTTCAAGGCCGCCGGCTACCGCATCGGCCCGAGCGAGATCGAAAACTGTCTGGTCAAGCACCCCGCCGTCGTCAACGCCGCCGTGGTGCCCAAGCCCGACGCCGAGCGCGGCGCGGTGGTCAAGGCCTTTGTCGTGCTGGCCGACGGCCGCCTTCCGAGCGATTCGCTGGTGGCCGAGCTGCAGGCGCACGTGCGCGGCAAGCTCGCGCCCTACGAGTACCCCAAGGAGATCGAGTTCCTGGAGTCGCTGCCGATGACCACCACCGGCAAGGTACAGCGGCGCGTGCTGCGCGAGCTGGAGGCCGAGCGGGCCAGGAAGGCCGGCAGCTAGATCGGCGTATCGCTCACCAGCATCCGGCCATGCGCCGTGGCGACCGCCTCGCCGCGCTGGTTGTGGGCGATCGCCTCGGCCACGACGATGCCGCCGCCCTGCTGCGGCTTGGGCTGCAGCTCGATCACGGTCCAGACGATGGCGAGCTCGTCGCCGGGGCGCACCGGCGCCAGGAAGCGCGCACCGTGTTCCAGGTAGGCGATCGCGGTGCCGGCGAACACCATGCCGAGCTCGGCGCCCATGAAGGCCGAGGTCAGCACCCCGTGCAGGATGCGGCCCTTGAAGCGCGAGCGCTGCGCAAACGCCTCATCGACATGCAGCGGGTTGAAGTCGCCGATCAGTTCGGCACCCTCTTCGAGGTGCCGCAGCTCGACCTTCTGGTGGCGCATGAAGCGCTCGCCGAGCATGACGTCGGAAAAGCGCCGGGGCGGGTCGGGCAGGGCCATGCCGCATTAGAGCAGGCCGCGCCGGCGTCGATCCCGCCACCGTCTCGCCGCGCCTTGCAGAGCGAGCAGTCCGCCGCGCCAGGAGCGCGGGCGCGCAGGCACCGTGGCGCGCACAACGCACCAGACCCATGGCGATCCCCCCGCGCGCCGCAGACCCGGTCGCGCCTCACGTTCCACCCAGGGCAGGAGCCGGTCGGCGCTGCGATCGCGGGTGCGGGCCAGCGGGACATGGTGCCAGCGAAGCGACGGGTCGCTAGCCCGCGGCGGCAGCCCTTGCCGACGGCCACGACCGCGCAACCGCCATGAACGAAGTCGCATCGGCGCGGATAAGGTTCAGCGGCGTGATAGCGCCGAAGATCGCGCATTGGCCTCAGCGATGGCTGCCTTGAGCACCGTATCGCGCTCTTCGCTCGGGCACAGCACCAATTGCGCCACATACGAGCTGGGCAGGTCTCGGTAGACGCGACGATCCGGGCGGTGCCTGACCTCACGCCAGCCGCGATCCTGCAGCCAGCGCCAGAGGTCGTTGTCCATGCCGGCCGGCATACTGAACCGCAGATCGCCCAGGGCAATGCGCGCTCCGGGGGCCGGCCTGGCCCGTCGCGGCGGCACCCGCCGTGCTTTGCGGATGCGAAGAAGGACTCGCAACCGATTCCAGATCGCGGTGCCGAATCCGCTCATCAGCCCTCTCCATGGCGTGATGATGCCGCCGTCGGCGGGCGGCCGCATCACGCGGAGGAGCTAGCCGCGTCGCCTCCGCGCGCCCCGTCGCTGCCGGCGATCAAGGCCGACAGCTCGTGCTCCTCGAACCCGGCCGCCCGTCGCGCCGCCAGGTTGAACGGCCCGCGCAGCACCGGCGCGCCATACTGGCGGGCGAGCGCCGGGTAGGCTGTGACGGGATCGAGCCCCCGCGCGGCGCAGCACCAGCGAAACCAGCGGTTGCCGATGGCCACGTGCCCGATCTCGTCTCGCAGGATCACGTCGATGATGGCCGCCGCGGCGTGGTCTCCTGCGGCGGCGAGCTTGTTGCGTACCGCCGGCGAGGCATCGAGCCCGCGCGCCTCCAGCGTGCGCGGGACGAGTGCCATGCGCGCCAGCACGTCGCCGCGCGTACGCTCGGCCATCTGCCACAGGCCGTCGTGACCGGGCAGATCGCCGTAGGCCGCACCGAGCGCATGCAGGTGCGCGGACAGCAGCGAGAAGTGCGCGGCCTCCTCGGCCGCCACCTGCAGCCATTCGCGGTAGTACACCGCCGGCAGCCCGGCAAAGCGCCAGATGGCGTCGAGCGCGAGGTTGATGGCGTTGAACTCGATATGCGCCAGCGCGTGCAGCAACGCGACACGGCCTTCGCGTGAGCGTACCGGCCGCTGGGGTACCGCGCTCGGCAGCACCAGCAGCGGCCGCGCCGGCCGGCCCGGCAGGCCCGGCGGTTCGGCCAGCACGCGCTGCGCGTCGGCATCCGGCGCCTGCTGCGCCAGTCGGCGCACGGCTGCCACCTTTGCCCGGGCATCGGCGAGCCGCAGCGCGGCCAGGGCGGCACCGCGCATCTCGGTGGCCTCCTCTGGCAGTGGACTGGCAGCCGGCGGACAGTCGGCGGCGTTCATCGCACTCAGTCTAGGCGTCTGCGGGGCGCCGAGAACAGCGCCGGGCTCGAACGGCCATGGCGGCTCAGGTGGCTCCGGTGGCTCATTTGGCTCCGGTGGCTCAAGTGGCTCAGGTGGCTCAAATGACTCAGGTGGCTCACGCTTCTCGGGCCGGCCCGGCGGCCGGACGCTGCAGTGCCAGCTCGGCGCCGACCCGCTCGCGTGCCTCGCGCACGTGCGCGCCGATCAGCAGGGCCGCCTCCTTTTCGTCGCGGGCGGCGACCGCATCCAGGATCGCCGCATGCTCGCGCCAGACCTTCTGGGTGAAGCGCGGCCGCTGCAGCACCTCGCCCATGGAGCGGCGCAGGTGCTGCCAGTGCAACTGCATTGTGTCGACGATGAGCGGATTGCCGCTGGCCTCGTAGATCAGGTTGTGGAAGTCGATGTCGGCCTGCAAGGTTGCATGGGCGTCGCCCGCCGCCGCCACCCGCCTGCCCTCGGCCACGAGCTTGCGCCCGCGCTCCAGCAACGCCGGCGTCATCCGCTGCGCCGCCAGCGCGGCTGCCAGCGGCTCGAGCGCCGAGCGGAACTCGTAGATCGCGTCGAAGCGCGCGCGGTCGACCGGCGCCACCTGCAGGCCGCGCCGGCCCCGCTCGACCAGGAAGCCCTGCTGCTTGAGCAGACCGAGGGCCGACATCACGGGCTGGCGCGACACCTGCAGTTGCGCCGCCAGCTCATCCTGGGTGATGCGCGCGCCGGCCGCCAGCGATCCCTCGGAGATCGCGTCGAGGATCCGGTCATAGACCTGGTCGGCCAGGGTGCGCTGCGGCTTCAGTGATTCCATGGTCGCGGGTGGGGCGTGGTCGCTGCGGCAGGTTTGACAGCAGTCGGGGCTTGAGCCAGACTTCGCATATCGTATACGGTATTCAATGCTTCACAAGCAGCATTTGCGCGGACCTCGAGCAGGACTCAAGCACCACTTGAGCAGCACTTGAGCAGCACTTGAGCAGGACCGGCGCGCCGTCGCCGGACGACCCGCCGATGCGGCGCGCACACGGAGGAACCCCAGCCCGATGACTACCCCGATCCGCGTACTGCTCGCCAAGGTCGGCCTCGACGGCCACGACCGCGGTGTCAAGGTGGTCGCGCGCACCCTGCGCGACGCCGGCATGGACGTCGTCTACTCCGGCCTGCACCGCACGCCCGAGGAGGTGGTGAACACAGCCATCCAGGAAGACGTCGACGTGCTGGGCGTGAGCCTGCTGTCCGGCGTGCAGCTCACGGTGTTCCCCAAGATCTTCAAACTGCTGGCAGACCGCGGCGCCAACGACCTCATCGTCATCGCCGGCGGCGTGATGCCCGATGAGGACGCCGCGGCAATCAAGCAGATGGGGGTGCGCGAGGTGCTGCTGCAGGACACGCCGCCGCAGGCCATCGTCGACACCATCAAGCAGTTGGTCGCGGCGCGCGGGCCGCGCTGAACCGGCGCGCACTGCGCGCTGCGCGGTCGTTGCCAACCACATCCGGGAGACGCCGATGCACGGCATGGAGAGCTGGTCCTTTCCCACGGTCTACGACGAGACCTACCTGCCGCGCGGCGACAGCCGCTACTGGTTTGCGGTGCGCGAGACGATGCCGCCGGCGCAGCGCGAGCAGGCGATCCTCGCGCGGCTGCAGGAGGTCTGCGCCTACGCCTATGCCCATGCGCCCTTTTACCGGCGGCGGTGGGACGAAGCGGGCTTTCATCCGCGCCAGCTCAAGTCCCTGGAGGACTTCGAGACGCGCGTGCCGGTGGTCAGGAAGGCCGACCTGCGCGCGGCACAGACCGCGCATCCGCCCTTTGGCGACTACCTGTGCGTGCCGGACTCGGAGGTCTTCCACGTTCATGGCACCAGTGGCACCACGGGGCGCCCGACCGCCTTCGGCGTCGGCCGCGCCGACTGGCGCACGATGGCCAACGCGCACGCCCGCATCATGTGGGGCATGGGCCTGCGGCCCGGCGACATGATCTGCGTGGCCGCCGTCTTCAGTCTGTACCTGGGTAGCTGGGGCGCACTGGCGGGAGCCGAACGCCTGCACGCCAAGGCGTTCCCCTTCGGCGCCGGCGCACCCGGAATGAGCGCGCGGCTCGCGCAGTGGCTGCACATCATGAAGCCGGCAGCCTTCTACGGCACGCCGAGCTACGCCATCCACCTGGCCGAGGTGGCGCGGGAGGAGAGAATCGACCCGCGCGAGTTCCGCCTGAAGTGCCTGTTCTTCTCGGGCGAGCCGGGCGCCAGCGTGCCCGGCGTCAAGGACCGCATCGAGGACGCCTACGGCGCCCGGGTCTACGACTGCGGCTCGATGGCCGAGATGACCCCGTGGATGAACGTGGCCGGCAGCGAGCAGAGCAACCAGGGCATGCTGTGCTGGCAGGACATCGTCTATACCGAGGTGTGCGACCCGGCTACGATGGTGCGCGTGCCCTACGGGCAGCGCGGCACGCCGGTCTACACGCACCTGGAGCGCACCAGCCAGCCGATGATCCGCCTGCTCTCGGGCGACCTCACGCTTTGGGTCAACGAGGAAAACCCCTGCGGCCGCACCTATCCGCGCCTGCCGCAGGGCATCTTCGGCCGGATCGATGACATGTTCACGATTCGCGGCGAGAACATCTACCCGAGCGAGATCGACGCCGCGCTCAACCAGTTGTCCGGCTATGGCGGCGAGCACCGCATCGTGATCACGCGCGAGGCGGCCATGGATGAACTGCTGCTCCGGGTGGAACCCGATGACGGCATCCACCGCGCCGGCGGCGCGGCGATCGAGCGCTTCGGCGGCGAGGTCGCGCATCGCCTGCAGGCCGTGCTCGGCATCCGCACCAAGGTCGAGATCGTCGCGCCCAACAGCATCCCGCGCACGGACTTCAAGGCGCGCCGCGTGATCGACGACCGCGAGGTGTTCCGCTCGATGAACGCGCTGCTGCAGAAGAATGACTGACACCCGGCCGCGGCGGCCCGACGCGCGGCCGCGCACGCCCGCCGGCGCCGCGGCGACCGGCTGCCCAGCGAGCGCTGCGTGACCTACGTCCCCTCCCGCGACCTTCTGGCGCAGGCCCTGGCCGGCAGTAGCCGCGCCGCGGGCCGGCTCATTTCGCGCGCCGAGCAGGGCGCCGAGGAAGCGCGCCCCACGCTGGCCGAGGTGTACCGGCGCGCCGGCAGGGCGCACCGCATCGGGCTGACGGGCGTACCGGGCAGCGGCAAGTCCACGCTGGTGTGCCGGCTTGCCGCGTCGCTGCGCGCGCAGGGCCGCCGGGTGGGTATCGTCGCCATCGACCCGTCGAGCCCCTACTCGGGCGGCGCCATCCTGGGCGACCGCGTGCGCATGACCGAGCTGGCCAACGACCCCGGCGTCTTCATCCGCAGCATGGCCACGCACGGCGCCACCGGCGGCATGACGCATGCGGCGCTCGACGCCGCCGACATCCTCGATGCGGCCGGCTTCGACGTCATCATCATCGAGACGGTCGGCGTGGGCCAGGACGAGGTGGAGATCGCCAAGGCCGCCGATACCACCATCGTCGTGTCGGCCCCCGGCCTGGGCGACGAGATCCAGGCGATCAAGGCCGGCATCCTGGAGATCGCCGACATCCACGTCGTCAGCAAGTGCGACCGCGATGACGCCGACCGCACCATCACGGACCTCAAGCAGATGCTCACGCTCGGCGCGCTCACGGCGCTGCGCGACGGGCAAGGAAGGCCGCTGTGGACCATCCCCGTGATCGGCTTGAGCTCTTACACCGGCCAGGGCATCGACGAGTTGCTCGCCGCCATCGGCCGGCACGGCGCGACCCTGGCTGCTACGGCACTGGGCGCGCAACGGCGCGAGCGCGTGGCCGCCTTCCGCCTGGCCAAGACGGCCGAGACGCTGCTCGTCGAGCGATTCAGGCGGGCCGCGCAAGCGCTGGCCCTGCCCCTTTCCCAGCAACTGAGCCGGCGCGACACCGATCCATATTCGGCGGCGCGCTCGCTCATCGATCAGACGATCGCCAAGGAGTTTTCGCCATGAACGGTCTGGATCCAAAGACCATCGACCGCCTCGAGCACCAGACGCGCGACTGGGAGGACAACGAGGTTGCAGCCTTTCTCAAGAAGCAGTCCGAACGCAAGGAACGGTTCTTCACGATCGGCGACTTCCCGGTCAAGCGCGTCTACACCGCGGCCGACCTGAAGACCACGCCCCTGGAGGATATCGGCCTGCCCGGCCAGTACCCGTTCACGCGCGGCCCATATCCGACGATGTATCGCAGCCGCACCTGGACGATGCGGCAGATTGCCGGATTCGGCACCGGCGAGGACACCAATCAGCGCTTCAAGTACCTCATCGCGCAGGGCCAGACCGGAATCTCCACCGACTTCGACATGCCCACGCTGATGGGCTATGACTCGGACCACCCGATGAGCGACGGCGAGGTCGGGCGCGAGGGCGTGGCGATCGACACGCTGGCCGACATGCAGGCGCTGCTGGCGGACATCGACCTGGAACAGATCTCGGTGTCGCTGACGATCAACCCGACCGCCTGGATCCTGCTGGCAATGTACGTGGCGCTGGCCGAGCAGCGCGGCTACGACCTGAACAAGCTGTCGGGCACGGTTCAGGCCGACATCCTCAAGGAGTACATGGCGCAGAAGGAGTACATCTACCCGATCGCGCCGAGCGTACGCATCTGCCGCGACATCATCACCTACTGCGCGCGCCACATGAAGCGCTACAACCCGATCAACATCTCCGGCTACCACATCAGCGAGGCGGGCGCCTCGCCGGTGCAGGAGGCCGCCTTCACGCTCGCCAATCTCGTTGTCTACGTCGAGGAAGTGCTGAAGACGGGCATGCCGGTCGACGAGTTTGCGCCGCGGCTGGCCTTCTTCTTCGTGAGCCAGGCCGACTTCTTCGAGGAGGTGGCCAAGTTCCGCGCGCTGCGTCGCTGCTACGCCAAGATCATGAAGGAGCGGTTCGGCGCCCGCAACCCGGACAGCATGCGGCTGCGCTTCCACTGCCAGACGGCGGCCGCCACGCTGACCAAGCCGCAGTACAAGGTCAATATCGTGCGCACCGCGCTGCAGGCCCTGAGCGCCGTCCTCGGCGGCGCGCAGTCGCTGCACACCAACGGCTACGACGAGGCCTTCGCGATCCCGACCGAGGAGGCGATGAAAATGGCGCTGCGCACGCAGCAGATCATCGCGGAGGAGACCAACGTCGCCAGCGTGATCGACCCGCTGGGCGGCAGCTACTACGTCGAGGCGCTGACCACCGAGTACGAGAAGAAGATCTTCGAGATCCTGGGCGAGATCGAGCGGCGCGGCGGCACCATCAAGCTGATCGAGCAGGGCTGGTTCCAGAAGCAGATCGCCGACTTTGCCTACGAGACGGCGCTGCGCAAGCAGTCGGGGGAAAAGCCTGTCATCGGCGTCAACCGCTTCGTCGAGAAGGAAGGACGGGCCGACATCGAGATCCACCCTTACGACCAGACCACTGCCGACCGCCAGATCGCCCGCACGCAGCGCGTGCGCCGCGAGCGCGACCCGGCTCTCATCGAGCGGCTGCTCGACCAGCTCGTCGCCGTG
Source organism: Burkholderiales bacterium (assembly GCA_020248865.1). Lineage (GTDB taxonomy): Bacteria > Pseudomonadota > Gammaproteobacteria > Burkholderiales > Burkholderiaceae_F > JALHMQ01. The sequence continues at coordinate 18,078 of JADCGS010000018.1, forward strand.
GCGCAGAACGAGAACGACAACATCATGCCGATCACGATCGAGCTCGTGAAGCACGGCGCGACCATGGGCGACATCGTCGAGAAGCTCAGGGGCATTTGGGGGACGTATCGGGAGACGCCGGTGTTCTAAGCCAACGCGGCCGGCTCGATCCCGGCCGCCTTGCGAACAGCCCGCCGCCGCAGCGGCCGGCGCACCAAGGACTGCGCATGCCCTCCGCCCCTCCGCCTCTGACCCGCGACACCGTTGCAGGAGTCATTGCGCGCTGCCTGAAGGCGCGCGGCATCGACACGGTCTTTGCGCTGTGCGGCGGTCACATCATGCCGATCTGGATGCGGCTCGATGCCGAAGGCATCCGCATCGTCGACGTGCGCGACGAGCGCGCGGCGGTTTACATGGCGCACGCGCATGGCCACATGGCGGGCGGTCTCGGCGTGGCGCTGGTCACGGCCGGGCCCGGCGTCACCAACGCGATGACCGGCATTGCCAACGCGCATGTCGCCCGGGCGCCGGTGCTGGTGCTGTCCGGTGTGCCGCCGCAGCCGCAGGAGAACCGCGGCGCGCTGCAGGACATCGTCCATACCGACCTGGTGCGCTCGCTGACGCGCTATGCGCGGACCGTGCGCGATCCGGCCCTGGTGCTGCAGGAGCTCGACGAGGCAATGGCGCGGGCATGCGGCCACGGCGGCGAGCCGGGACCGGTGTACCTCGACTTTCCGACCGACACGCTGCGCGCCACGGTGCCTGCGGCCTTGCAGCGCGACGAGCTCTTCCTCGCCCGGCCGGCGCCGCGGCCGCAGCCGGAGCCGGCCGCCGTGGCCTGCGCGGCGGAACTGCTGTGGGGAGCGCGCCGGCCGCTGGTGATCAGCGGTCGCGGCGCGCGCGGCGCCGGGCGCGAGCTCGTCGCGCTGCTCGATGCCCTCGGCGCGCCCTACCTGGACACCGGAGAAGGCAAGGGCCTGGTGCCCGACCGACATCCATCCGTGGTGGCGGCGATGCGGGGCAGCGTGATGAGCGAGGCCGACGTCGTGCTCACCGTCGGCCGCCGCCTCGACTTCCAGCTCGGCTATGGCTCGCCGGCCATCTTCGGCAACGCCCAGTTCGTGCGCATCAGCGATGCCCCGAGCGAACTGCGCGACAACCGCCGCGGTGCGGCTGAGGTGCTGGCACCGGTCGATCTGGCGCTGACCGCACTGCTGGCAGCGGCGCGCGGCCGCACGCCGGCCATCGACCGGGCCTGGGCGTACGCCCTGCGCGAACGCCATGAAGAGCGCGCTGCCCGGCTGCAGGCGGCCATGCGCAGCGCACCGGCGGACGCGCAGGGCCTGATGCATCCCAACACGCTGTTGGCCGCCGTGCAGGACGCCATCGGCACCGCTGCCGTGGTCGTGGCCGACGGCGGCGACTTCCTGGCGTTTGCCCGCGTCGGCCTGCAGTGCGGCGCGTATCTGGACCCGGGCTCGCTCGGCTGCATTGGGATCGGTACGGCCTTCGGCATCGGCGCCCAGTTGGCCACGCCGGGCCGCACGGTGGCCGTGCTGACGGGCGACGGCGCCTTCGGCTTCAATGCGATGGAGATCGACACCGCCGCCCGCCACCGCGTGCCGATCCTGATCGTGGTGGCCAACAACGGCGCCTGGCAGATCGAGGTGCATGACCAGACCCTGAACCACGGCAAGGTCGTCGGCACCCGCCTGCAGGACGCCGATCATGCGGCCATGGCGCGTGCCTTCGGCCTGTATGGTGAGCGCGTTGAGCGCGCCGTCGACCTGCCGGCCGCGCTTGCCCGGGCGATGGCACGCCTGCCGGCTCTGGTGGACGTCAAGGTCTCGCCCGCGGCGATGTCGTCCGACGCCAAGACCGGGCTCGCCTGGGTTCCCGACCTGCAGCCCCTGGCGGCATGGGACGAGGCGGAGCGGGCCTGGCGGTCATCGGCCGGTTGAACGAAGCAGCGGGCAGCAGTCGCCCCCGGCGCGACGGACCGGAGCAGGTGCCGGTCGTTGTCCCCGCGCGGCAGCGGCGGCGGGCCGGCGCGCCCGGCTGCCGGACGCTTTGTCCCCCGCTGAGATGGGGCCGATGGCCGGTCCGCGCCGGCTGTTAACCTCTTCGCAACTCGTCCGGCCCGCCGCGGCCTGTCCCCGGCTGAGGCGTAACCCATGAATCGAACCGACCTCAACATCCTGTCCTACGACGACGCCACGCCGCTGCTGGCGCACGCACCACGCCACGCTGCGCCCGGCCATGCCCTCATCGGGCGCATCACCTGCGGGGTGGACCTGTGGCTGGGCGCCGGTGCCACCATCCGCGCCGACGGCCACTTCGTGCGCATCGGCAACGACCTGCAGATGGGGCGCGGCGCCACCATCCACATTGCGCACGACGTGTATCCCACGCTGGTCGGCGACCACGTGACCGTGGGCGCCAACGCGGTCGTGCATGCCTGCGACATCGGCGCCGGCTGCGTGATCGAGGACGAGTGCGTGGTGCTCGACGGCTGCGAGCTGGAACCGGCGCTGCTGCTCGAAGCCGGCAGCGTGGTGTTTCCACGCACCCGGCTCGAAGCCGGCTACGTCTACGGCGGCAGGCCGGCCAAGCCCGTGCGCCGGCTAGCGCCCGGCGAGCTCGACGCCCGGAGGCGCCTGCTGCGCTCCTGCAACGAGGCCGACGACAACGGCTGGGACGAGCCGGCGCCCGCCAACCTCGCGCCCGCAGCCTTCATCGCCAACACGGCGATCGTGCGCGGCGTGCTGCACGCCGCGGCCGACTCGAGCATCTGGTACGGCTGCCGCCTCGATGCGGGCCCGCCCGGCCTGGGTGGGGCGATCGTGCTGGGCGCACGCAGCAACGTGCAGGACAACTCCGTGCTCACCGCCACGGCCGGCCAGCGGATCGTCATCGGCGCCGACACCACCATCGGCCATAACGTCACCCTGCCCGCCTGCAACGTGGGCGACCGCTGCCTGGTCGGCATCGGCTCCAAGCTCGGCGCCGGCACCGTGGTCCGGGACGACGTGTTCATCGCGGCCGGCGCCACCACCGAGCCCGGACAGGTACTGGACAGCGGGCACTTGTACGGCGGCCAGCCGGCGCGCCCGTTGGCCCCGCTCGACGAGCGCAAGCGCGCGCTGGTGATGGGCACCATCCCCGTCTACTGCGAGTACGCGCGCGAGCTCAAGCGCCAGCAGGCTGCGCGCGAGGGCGGCCCGGCGCGATGAGCGACCGGCTGCTCAAGTTCCTGTTCCACGACGCGCCGGTGCGCGGCGAGGTGGTCCGTCTGGCCGAGGTCTGGCAGCAGGTGATCGAGCACCACGACTACCCGGCCCCGGTGCTGGCGCTGCTGGGCGAGATGACCGCCGCCGCCGCGCTGCTGGCGGCCAACATCAAGTTCAACGGCGCGCTGAGCCTGCAGATCGAGGGCGACGGGCCGGTGCGGCTGCTGGTGGTGGAGTGCCAGCCCGACTTTCGCCTGCGCGCCACCGCCAAGCTGCGCGCCGACGCGCCGGTGCCGGCCGATGCCACGCTGCGCACGCTGGTCAACGTGCAGGGCCAGGGACGCTGCGCCATCACGCTCGACCCGCAGGACCGCCAGCCCGGCCAGCAGCCCTACCAGGGCATCGTCTCGCTGACCGGCGACTCGATCGCCCACGCGCTTGAAAGCTACATGCGCCAGTCCGAGCAGCTCGACACGCGCCTGTGGCTGGCCGCCGACGCGCGCGCGGCCAGCGGCGTGCTGCTGCAGAAGCTGCCCGCCGAGGGCGGCCGCGCCGCCCAGGCCCGCGACACCGACGCCTGGGACCGCACCACCACGCTGGCCGGAACGCTGACGCCGCCGGAGCTGCTCGACAACGACCCCGAGCAGCTCGTGCGCAAGCTGTTCTGGCAGGAGCGCCTGGAGCACGGCGCCGCCTTTGCACCTCGCTTCGAGTGCCGGTGCTCGCGCGGCCGCATCGGCCGCATGCTGCTGTCGCTGGGACGCGGCGAGGTCGAGGACATCCTGCGCGAACAGGACCGGGTCGAGGTCACCTGCGACTTCTGCAACCAGGTGCAGTCGTTCGACGCGGTGGACGTGGGCCAGTTGTTCGCGACCGGCGACAGCCGCAACGAGGTGCCGGAGCGCAGGCACTGAGGCGGGTTGCGGGCAGCGGGTTGAGGATCGACGTCTTGCAAGCTGCAAACGAAGGAGATGCCGGCATGTTGAACCACCGTGCGTTATGCCTTTCGCTGCTGGCGCTGCTCGTCGCCGGCTGCGCCACGCGGCCCCTGCCGGACGGCAGCCGCATCGAACGGCTGCCCGCGGCCAGCAGCGCGCCTGCGGCCGTGCTGTCGGCCGAGGAGCAGCGCCAGCTCACGGAGCTGAATGCCCGCATCCTGCGCGAGCAGCAGGCCGCACAGCTTCACGAGCAGCGCCTCCAGGCGCTGCGCCACGTGCCGTCGCCGCACGGTTACGGCGGGCCTTACCTGGACGGCGGCTGGGTCTGGACGCGGCACGGCTGGGCCTGGCGGCCGCGGTGGGGGTTCGGCCTCGGCTGGTACGGCGCCTGGCCTCACTGATGGGGTGAGAGGCCTTCCGGCACGTCTTCCGGCAACGCAACGCGGCCAGCAGCCGATGCAATCAGCCGACGCGGGTCGACCGACGATCCGACCCCAGTATCACCTGCGACCCACCGCCGGCGGAATCGACGCGTTCGACGTCCGCAGGCTCATCAGGCTCTCGCAGCACCTGCCGGTCCGGATGATCGATCCCGACAGCGTGGCGGAACTCCACCGGGACCACTGGTACTTCCACGGCCGGTCGAGGCCCACGCCGCGCAGCATCGTGGAACACCTGCGGCTCGTGCTCGGAGCCGACCTGCGCTACCCCATCATCCTCGACCAGGACGGCCGGCTCATGGACGGCATGCACCGGGTATGCAAGGCGCTGCTCGAAGGAGTCCGCGAGATTCCGGCCGTCCGCTTCGTCGAGGACCCGCAGCCCGACTTCGTGAACTGCGATCCGGACCTGCTGCCGTACGACGATTGAGACACACGTCGCGACCCTCGCGCGCCGGTCCGCCATCAGGCGGCGCAGACGCATGACCGCCAACCCGATTCGCGCATCGGGCGAGCCGCCGGCCGAGAATGTGCCCCGTATGCGCCCCGTCGTATGCGCCCCGGATGCGCCCCGGATGCGCCCCGGATGCGCCCCGGATGCGCCCCGGATGCACGCTAACCGCGCGCTCGAGCAAGCAGTCCGGAACCGCGCTCCATGTCGCGCCGGAAACCGACCGCAGGCTGCCGCTCGTCGATCTCCACGTCGCCCCAGCGCACGCTCTGGCCGGCCGCTACGTCCCTGACCAGCCGTACCTTGTGCGCAAGGCCGAGCGGCAGTGCGCCTTCCTGCAGCGACTGGGCTGCCGGCAGCAGCTTGCCGTAGACGGTGAAGCCACCCTCGCCGTCGAGCGTCTCGCCAGCCTTCAGGTCCCGCTTGGCGGTGGCCACCACGTCGGCGTTGAACGCCTCGGGCGCGCCGGTCGGCTCGCCGCGCAAGCCCACGCTGGCGACGCTGATGCCCAGTTCCAGCCCGATCAGGTGATACGGCTTGTACATCGCCGTGAAGCGGCCGCTCGGATCGGTGACCAGTCCGTACTCCCGGAAGCAGCGCTCGACGTACGCGCCGCCCGCGGCAAACACCACGTAGACACCCCAGCGCAGGTCGCGGAACACGGGACGGCCATCGCGCTCGAGACTCGACACCACCTCCACCTGGCCGCGGTGCGGCAGTTGCCCGCCGTCGGCCTGCGGCCGCAGCACGCGGGCCAGATCGTCCACCCCGCACGGGGGAAAGCCCAGGCCCGCAGGCGCAGTGAGCCCGGTCGCATTGGCCACCGCGCACATTTCGATCGCGCTCTTGGTGCCGTCGAGGAAGCTGTTGAACATCTGCGCGTTGAGTCCGCCCAGGCGGGCGTCCTCGGGCGTGATGCCGTAGTGGCCCCACACCGTCGCCGGCGTGGAGGCGTGATAGGCCGGCAGGTACTTGGTGCCCTTGCCGGCAGCGATCACCTCGAAACCGCAGGCGCGCGCCCAGTCGACCATCTCGCAGATCAGGGCCGGCTGGTCGCCGTAGGCGAGCGAGTAGACGATGCCCGCCTCGCGCGCCTGGCGCGCCAGCCAGGGGCCGGCGAGCGCGTCGGCCTCGACGTTCACCATGACGATGTGCTTGCGCGCCTGGCAGCAGGCCAGCACGTGGGCGATGCCGGCGGCTGGCGAGCCGGTGGCGTCGATGACGATCTCCACCTCGCGCCGGTCGATCAGCCGGCGACCGTCGTCCACGCAAGCCACCTCGGCCAGTTCCGCCGCGCTGAAGCCCACGCGCGTGAGCGCCTCACGCGCCGCCGCCGGGTTCAGATCCGCCACCGTGGTGAGCCGCATGCCCGGCGTGCGGCGGACCTGCGACAGGTACATCGAGCCGAACTTGCCGGCGCCAATCAGCCCCACGCGCAGCGGGCGCTGCTCGCGCTCGCGCTGTTGCAGCAGTCGATGCAGGTTCATGCCGGCCCCTCGGGTTGCGCGCTCTGGACGAACGCTCCGGTGCGATGATGCCCGACGGGCGCGCCGACGACGGCAGCGCCACGCGCCCGGCCCGCAGCGCGCGGCCACCGGCGCGACATTCTCCGCCGCCGCGACCCAGCGCGCCCTACTCGATCTCCTCGTACAGCGGCAGCGTCAGGAACTCGGCAAAGGCCTCCTGCGTGCTCATCTGCTCGAAGATCGCAGCGGCGCGGTCATAGGCCGGGCTGCTGCCCGCCACGGCCTTGACCTTGGCGAGCTCCTCGGGAATCAGTCCCCGGACCAACTCGGCGGTCACCTTGCGGCCGTCGTCGAGCTGGCCCTTGGGCGAGCGGATCCACTGCCAGACCTGCGAGCGACTGATCTCGGCGGTGGCGGCGTCCTCCATCAGGTTGTGGATCGGCACGCAGCCGTTGCCGTCGAGCCAGGCCCCCAGGTAGTGGATGCCGACGTTGATGTTCATGCGCAGGCCGGCCTCGGTGATCGGGGCCTCGGGCTGGAAGTTCAGCAGGTCCGCCGCGGTCACGGCCACGTCGGGACGCTGCTTGTCGAACTGGTTGGGGCGGTCGCCCAGCACCTTGACGAACTCCTCCATCGCGATCGGCACCAGGCCCGGATGCGCCACCCAGCCGCCGTCATAGCCGTCGGTGGCGTCGCGCTGCTTGTCGGAGCGCACGCCGGCCAGTGCGGTTTCGTTCTTGACCGGGTCGTTCTTGATCGGGATGAGCGCACTCATGCCGCCGATGGCCGGCGCGCCGCGCTTGTGGCAGGTCTTGAGCAGCAGCAGCGCGTAGGCGCGCATGAAGGGGGCGGTCATCGTCACCCGGGCGCGGTCGGCCAGACAGAAGTTGCGGTCGACCTTGAACTTCTTGATGCAGCTGAAAATGTAGTCCCAGCGGCCGGCATTCAGGCCCGCCGAGTGTTGGCGCAGCTCGTACAGGATCTCCTCCATCTCGAAGGCCGCCAGGATGGTCTCGATCAGCACGGTGGCCTTGACCGTGCCCTGCGGGATGCCCAGTTCGCTCTGCGTCAGCACGAAGATGTCGTTCCACAGCCGCGCCTCCAGGTGCGACTCCATTTTGGGCAGGTAGAAGTAAGGCCCCGAGCCTCGCGCCAGCAGCGCCCGCGCGTTGTGGAACATGAACAGCGCAAAGTCGAAGATGCCGCCCGACACCCGCTCGCCGTCGACGGTCACGTGCTTCTCGTCCAGGTGCCAGCCGCGCGGCCGCACCACCAGGGTGGCGACCTTGTCGTTGAGCCGGTAGGTCTTGTCGCCCTGCGTGAGCGTGATGGTGCGGCGGATCGCCTCCATCAGGTTGATCTGCCCGGTGATCTGGTTGTCCCAGTTGGGCGAGTTGCTGTCCTCGAAGTCCGTCATGTAGGCGTCGGCCCCGGAGTTCAGCGCGTTGATGATCATCTTGCGCTCGACCGGCCCGGTGATCTCGACGCGGCGGCACTGCAAGTCACGGGGTACCGGAGCAACTTTCCAGTCGCCCTCGCGGATCGACCGGGTCTCGGGCAGGAAATCCGGCCGCTCGCCGGCATCCAGCCGCCGGGTGCGCTCGGTGCGCAGGGCCAGCAATTGCCGGCGGCGCGGCTCGAACTGGCGGTGCAGCTTGGCCACCAGCGCCAGCGCTTCGGGCGTGAGGACCTTCTCGAATCCCGGCTTGAGCGCCGTGCGGATCTCGATGCCGGCGGGAATGCCTTGCAGAGCCATTGCTACTCCTTGGAAAACGGATGGGTGATTGCTCGGTTTCGAGGCTGGCCCGTCAGCGGCCGCCCTCGGCAAAGTAGTAGGTCGCCGCGTCGGCGAGCGAGGCGCCACGGGCGACCTCCTGGCCGAGTCGCTCGGCCGGAGCGCCGTTGCGGTTGACCCAGAAGGCACGGTAGCCGTACCACTGGGCGCCCACCGCGTCCCAGCCGTTGCTGGAGACGAACAGGATCTCGCCCGCCGGGTGCCGCAGGCTGCGCGGGCCCAGCTCGTAGACGGCCGGCGCCACCTTGTAGGCATGAACCGCGTCGGCCGACAGGACGAGGTCGAAGTACTCGCCGATCCCGGCGCCATGCAGCGCGTCTTCCAGCAAGCCGGGATCGCCGTTGGAAAGCACGCCCAGGGTCACCCCGCCGTCCTGCAGCCGGCGCAGTGCAGGCACCACGTCGGCAAAGGCAGCGAGCCGGGTGTACTCGTGCATCAGCAGGCCGCGCGCCGCACCGTCCATGTCGAGCCCGAGGGCTTCGCCCGCGTAAAGCAGCGCCTCCTCGGTGACCTGGGTGAAGGGCGCGTAGCGGCCACCCAGGGCGCGCAGGCGCGTGTATTCGAGCTGCTTGTCGCGCCACAGTTGCGACAGCCGCCGACCCTGGCCCGGAAACAACTGCTCGGCGCGCGCCTCGACCGAGTGGACGTCGAGCAGCGTGCCGAAGACGTCGAAGAGGATCGCGCGCAAAGGCGCAGAAGAGGCGTTGGCAGACATGGTTGGTCTCGTACCGACGAGTATATTTGCGCGGAAGTTCCGCAATGGCGGCGTGTTCACACAGCATCTTTGACCTTGCCGCATGAATAGGCCACTGCCTTGGATCATTTCAAGCAGATCGCAACCTTCGTGAGCGTGGCCCAGCGCGGCAGCCTGTCGGCCGCCGCGCGTCACGAAGGCATTGCTCCGGCCATGGTGAGCCGCCGGCTCGACGCGCTGGAGGCCCGTCTGGGCGTCAAGCTGCTCCAGCGCACCACGCGCCGGCTGTCGCTCACGCCGGAGGGCAGCGCGTTCGTCGAGGACTGCCAGAGGGTCCTGCGTGACCTGGAAGACGCGGAGAGCGCAGTGGCCGCGCGCGGCGCCGAGGCCACCGGCCACCTGCGGCTCACCGCGCCGGCCGGGTTTGGACGCAAGTACGTGGCACCGATCGTGGCCGACTTCATGCGCAGCCAGCCGCGGGTGTCGGTGGCACTGGACCTTTCGGACCGCATCGTCGACCTGCTGGCCGAGGGCATCGACTGCGCCGTCCGCTTCGGCGAGCAGGCCGACAGCTCGCTGGTGCGGGTGCCGCTGGGCGAGAGCCGGCGCGTGGTGGTCGCATCTCCGGGCTACCTGGAGCGGCACGGGACGCCGCGCCAGCCCAGGGATCTGGCCCGGCACAGGTGCCTGGTGCTGGGCGACGCGGCCGCCGGCCAGCAGGGCGCGCAGCGCGGCTGGAGCTTTACCATCGATGGCGCCGTGCAGTCGCTGCGCATGGAGGGCCCGCTGTCGTGCAACGACGGCGCCGTGCTGCACGACTGGGCACTGGGCGGGCTCGGGCTGAGCTGGCGCTCGTTGTGGGAGGTCGGCGAGGATCTGTCGGCGCGCCGTCTCGTCAGCGTGCTGGACGAGTTTGCCGCGCCGCCGACGCGCGTGTACGGCGTGTTCCCGGCGCGCAAGCACCTGCCGTTGCGCCTGCGGGCGTTTGTCGACTACCTGAAGCGGGCTTTCGCGGCAGCACCGCTGGACCGGGTGCTGGCGGCCTCTCCGCCACCGTCACACCGTCGCCCGGCATAGGCGGCGCCAGAAAAGAAAGAGGCCGCTCGCGGCGGCCTCAGCATCTTTTTTTTCTCGTCGTTCAACTCGTATTCTGGGTCCATCCGGGCGGCTCCTCTCTGGGGGCGGCGAACCCGGTGTCATCCTCCAGCGCTCCTTGCACCCGCTGTCTGGGACCGGACTATAGGAACGCCCTGGTCCAGTCCACAAGCTGCGGTGCAACGAAAGCGGCGCCGCGTTGTGCCGGCACCCCAGTCGCGCGGCCCCGCTACTCGGCGGCCCTGCGCTCTTCCCGCTGGTGGAAGAACTGCTCGTCCTCGGTGGAGCCCTTGAGCGCGGTGGTCGAGGACTGGCCCTGCTGCACCGTCTGGGTCACGGCATCGAAGTAGCCGGTACCGACCTCGCGCTGGTGCTTGACCGCGGTGAAGCCCCTTTCGGCGGCGGCAAACTCGGCCTCCTGCAGCTCGACGAAGGCGCTCATCTGTTTGCGCGCGTAGCCGTGCGCCAGGTTGAACATCGAGTAGTTGAGCGAGTGAAAACCGGCCAGCGTGATGAACTGGAACTTGTAGCCCATCGCACCGAGTTCCTTCTGGAACTTGGCGATCGTCGCGTCGTCGAGGTTCTTTCTCCAGTTGAACGACGGCGAGCAGTTGTAGGCCAGCATCTTGCCCGGGAACTGCTTGTGGATGGCCTCGGCAAAGGCGCGCGCGAAGGCAAGGTCGGGCTTGCCGGTCTCGCACCAGACGAGGTCGGCGTACGGCGCATAGGCCAGCCCGCGCGAGACCGACTGCTCGAAGCCCGGCCGCGTGCGGTAGAAGCCCTCGACGGTGCGCTCGCCGGTGCAAAACGGCTGGTCGTTGGCGTCGACGTCGGAGGTGAGTAGGTCGGCAGCTTCGGCGTCGGTCCGCGCCACGACCAGCGCCGGCACGCCCATCACGTCGGCCGCCAGGCGTGCCGCGACCAGTTTCTCGACCGCCTCGCGCGTCGGCACCAGCACCTTGCCGCCCATGTGGCCGCACTTCTTGACGCTGGCCAGCTGATCCTCAAAATGAACGCCGGCCGCCCCAGCGTCGATCATCGCCTTCATCAGCTCGAACGCGTTGAGCACGCCACCGAAGCCCGCCTCCGCGTCGGCCACGATCGGGGCAAAGTAGTCGATGTAGCCCGGGTCCTCCGGATTCTTGCCCTCGCTCCACTGGATCTGGTCGCAGCGGGCAAAGCTGTTGTTGATGCGGCGGACTACGGCCGGCACCGAGTTCACCGGATACAGCGACTGGTCCGGGTACATCTCGCCGGCGATGTTGGCGTCGCCGGCCACCTGCCAGCCCGACAGGTAGATGGCCTTGAGGCCCGCCTTGACCTGCTGCATCGCCTGGTTGCCGGTCAGTGCGCCGAGCGCATTGACGAACGGCTCTTCATGCAGGAGCTTCCACAGCTTCTCGGCGCCACGCTTGGCCAGCGTGTGCTCGACCTGAACCGAACCGCGCAGGCGCACCACGTCATCGGCGGTGTAGCCGCGCTTGATGCCTTTCCAGCGCGGGCTTTCGTTCCACTCCTTCTGCAGCCGTTGGGCTTCGAGCTTGCGTGCGGTCATCGGTCTCTCCATGGGCGCGTGATCGTTTGGCTCCGTGCCGCCAGTCGGGCACGTGAGAAGGAAGGCTACGCCGTACCCGCGCCGCAACAACTCTTATGTCTTATATAAGAGCAACCATAGATGTTCATTGAATCAATGCGTTATCGATTTAATTTCATCATGCGAATCGATGTTGCCAATCGCGGAAGCGAGACTTGCGCGATGCACAAGTCGATTTGCCACATTGCAAAAGGCAGTGCGGCCAATGAAAAGCGCGCTGAAGCAGGACGTCGCCCCGTGGGCGCGACCGCACGCCGGGCAGGACCCCGCCGCGCGAGCAGTTGCCGAATCTAGGGCGTGCGCTTGCGCGGGTCGGCCGGCACCGCCGGGACCGTCGGCGCGCCTGCGCCGCTGACCACCTGGAAGAAGACCTCGTCGGGCCGCACCATGTTGAGCTGGTACCGCGCCCGCTCCTCGATGGCCTCGCGACCCACACGCAGGCTGCGCACCTCGGCGGCGAGCGCCTCGTTGCGCGCGGCCAGTTGGCCGTTGCCGGCACGCTGCGTATCGACCTGGCGCTGCAGTTCAGCCGCCCGCAGCCATCCGCCCTTGCCGAACCACAGCGGCCACTGGGTCAGCAGCAGCAGGCCGGCCAGGACGAGGACGAGCAGGCGCATGCCGCCTTATCGCAGGTTGTAGAAGGCGCCGCGGCCGGGAAAGCTCGCGACCTCGCCGAGGTCTTCCTCGATGCGCAGCAACTGGTTGTACTTGGCGATGCGGTCGGAGCGGCTCAGCGAGCCGGTCTTGATCTGGCCGGCATTGGTGCCCACGGCGATGTCGGCGATGGTGCTGTCCTCGGTCTCGCCCGAGCGGTGACTCACCACCGCCGTGTAACCGGCCCGCTTGGCCATCTCGATGGCGGCAAAGGTCTCGGTCAGGGTCCCGATCTGGTTGATCTTGATGAGGATCGAGTTGGCGATGCCCCTGCCGATGCCTTCGCGCAGGAGGCGCGTGTTGGTCACGAACAGATCGTCGCCCACCAGTTGCACCCGCTTGCCCAGGAGCTGCGTGAGCTGGGCCCAGCCGTCCCAGTCACCCTCGTGCATGCCGTCTTCGATGCTGACGATTGGATACTTGTCGCACCAGGTGGCGAGCAGGTGCGCGAAGCCCTTGGCGTCGAGCGTCAGGTTCTCGCCCGCGAGGCGGTACTTTCCGTCCCGATAGAACTCGCTGGCGGCGCAATCGAGGCCGATGGCGATCTGTGTGCCGGCCTCGTAGCCGGCCTGGTCGATCGCCTGCAGGATGAGCTGGATCGCGGCCTCGTGGCTCTTGACGTTGGGGGCAAAGCCGCCCTCGTCGCCGACCGCGGTGCTCATGCCCTGCGCATCGATCAGCTTTTTCAGTGCGTGGAACACCTCGGCCCCGTAGCGCACCGCCTCGGCAAAGCTCGGCGCGCCCACCGGAATGATCATGAACTCCTGCAGGTCGAGGTTGTTGTTGGCGTGGGCGCCGCCGTTGATGACGTTCATCATCGGCACCGGCATCTGCATCGCGCCCGAGCCGCCGAAGTAGCGGTACAGCGGCAGACCGGCCTCCTCAGCCGCAGCCTTGGCCACCGCCAGCGAGACCGCCAGCGTGGCGTTGGAGCCCAGGCGCGACTTGTTGTCGGTGCCGTCGAGGTCGATCAGGGTGCGGTCGAGGAAGGCCTGCTCGTTGGCCTCCAGGCCCATCAGCGCCTCGGCGATCTCGGTGTTGATGTTCTCCACCGCCTGCAGCACGCCCTTGCCCAGATACCGGCCCTTGTCGCCGTCGCGCAGTTCGATGGCCTCGCGGCTGCCGGTCGAAGCACCGCTGGGAACGGCTGCACGGCCCATGGCGCCGGACTCGAGGAGGACGTCGCATTCGACGGTCGGGTTGCCGCGCGAGTCGAGAATCTCGCGGCCGATCAGGTCAACGATGGCAGACATCTGGGTTCCGGAATCAGCAGTCGGGAATCAGTGGTCGAGGCTCAGGCCGGCGCGGCTACGCCCTCGACGATGGTCAGGTTGAAGTACTCGGTGGTGCCGGCCCGCTTGGCGCGCGCGGCGCGATACGCCTGGCTGTCGTACCACGCCTTGGCCTGTTCGTAGCTCGGGAACCTGACGATCGCAATGCGCGCCGGCGCGAACTCGCCTTCCAGCGTCTCGTAGCGCCCGCCGCGCACGACGTACTCGCCGCCGAAGGCCTTGACCGCCGCCGGCGCCGCAGCCATGTATTCCTTGTACTTGTCCATGTCGGTCACCTTCATAGTGACGAACACATACGCCTCGGGCATCGGAACCGCCTCAGTTGAAGTCGCTTTCGAGGAAACCGCCCGCCTTCGCAACCCGATCCAGTTCCACCAGAGTGCGCAGCAGCGCGTCCATCCGATGCAAGGGCACCGCGTTCGGCCCGTCGCTCTTGGCGTTCTTCGGGTCCGGATGCGTTTCCATGAACAGGCCCGCCACGCCCACCGCCACCGCCGCCCGCGCCAGCACCGGCACGAATTCGCGCTGGCCGCCGCTGGAGCTGCCCTGACCGCCCGGCAACTGCACCGAGTGCGTGGCGTCGAACACGACCGGCGCCCCGGTCTGGCGCATGATCGCCAGCGAGCGCATGTCGCTCACCAGATTGTTGTAGCCGAAGCTGGCGCCGCGCTCGCAGGCCATGAAGCGGTCTTCCGACAGGCCCGCCTCGCGCGCCGCATCGCGCGCCTTGTCGATCACGTTCTTCATGTCGCCGGGCGCGAGGAACTGGCCCTTCTTGATGTTCACCGGCTTGCCGCTGATGGCGCAGGCCCGGATGAAGTCGGTCTGACGGCACAGAAACGCAGGCGTCTGCAGCACGTCGACCACGGCGGCCACCTCCGCCACCTCGTCCTCGGTGTGCACGTCGGTCAGCACCGGCACGCCGACCTGGCTGCGCACCTCCGACAGGATGCGCAAACCCTCGTCCATGCCGGGGCCGCGAAAACTGCGGCCCGACGACCGGTTGGCCTTGTCGTAGCTGGACTTGTAGATGAACGGAATGCCGAGCCGGCCGGTGATTTCCTTGAGGGTGCCGGCAGTCTCGACCGCCATGGTCTCGCTCTCGACCACGCAGGTGCCGGCAATCAGGAACACCGGGTGCTCCAGCCCGACATCGAAGCCGGCGAGCTTCATCGGACCTCCTGGGTGCCCGGGCAGACCGCAGCGCAGCCCGCGTTCGCGCCCATGCCCGCTGCCAAGGCGTGCGCGGCAGCGGCGGCAGCCCACCCGCCCGGCGGGCAGTCCGCCGGCCTCACGCCGCCACCTTCTCGCGGGCAGCACCGCTGCGGGCCTGCCGGTAGGCCCGCGCCGCCTCGATGAACGCCTTGAACAGCGGATGGCCGCCGCGCGGCGTGGAGGTGAACTCCGGGTGGAACTGCACGCCGAAGAAGAAGGGGTGAACAGGCAGCTCCATCATCTCGGGCAGGTGCTCGCTCGGCGTGCGCGCCGATACCTTGTAGCCCTTGGCCTCGAGCTGCGGCACGTAGATGTTGTTCACTTCATAGCGGTGACGGTGGCGCTCGTTGACCTCGGCCCCGTAGATCCGCGCGCCCAGCGTGCCGGGCTCCACCGGGCAGCGCTGGCTGCCCAGCCGCATGGAGCCGCCGAGGTCGCTTTTTTCGCTGCGGCGCTCGATGCGGCCCGTGCGGTCGAGCCACTCGGTGATGAGCGCCACCACCGGATGCGGCGTGTCCGGATCGAACTCGGTGGAATTGGCGTCGGCCAGCTCGCACACGTGGCGCGCGAACTCGATGGTGGCCAACTGCATCCCCAGACAGATGCCCAGGTAGGGCACCCCGTGTTCGCGCGCGTAGCGGATCGCCCTGATCTTGCCTTCGGTGCCGCGCTTGCCGAAGCCGCCCGGCACGAGGATGGCATCCAAGTGCGACAGGTCGACCCGGGCACCCGGCGCCTCCAGCGCCTCGGCGTCGACGTATTCGATCTTCACCCGCGTGCGGGTATGGATGCCGGCGTGGCTGAGCGCCTCGTTGAGCGATTTGTAGGAGTCGGACAGGTCGACGTACTTGCCGATCATGCCGATGGCGACCTCGTGCTGCGGGTGCTCCAGGCGTTCGACCAGCTTGTCCCAGGCCGCCAGGTCCGCCGGCCGCGAGGGCATGCCGAGGGTGAAGCAGACGATCTCGTCGAGCCCTTGCTTGTGCAGCATCGACGGCACCTTGTAGATCGAGTCCGCGTCCCACACGCTGATGACCGCGTTCATCGGCACGTTGGAAAACAGCGAGATCTTGGCGCGCTCGTCCTCGGGGATCGGCCGGTCGGCGCGACACAGCAGCACGTCGGGCGAAATGCCGATCTCGCGCAGCTTTTGCACGCTGTGCTGGGTGGGCTTGGTCTTCAGCTCCCCGGCCATCGGGATGTAGGGCACCAGGGTCAGGTGCACGAAGCAGCATGAACCGCGCCCCAGCCGCAGGCTCATCTGGCGGGCGGCCTCGACGAACGGCAGCGACTCGATGTCGCCCACGGTGCCGCCGATCTCGACGATGGCGATGTCGGTCCTGCCGTCCCAGGCCGCCTTGGCGCCGCGTTCGATGAACTCCTGGATCTCGTTGGTGACGTGCGGAATCACCTGCACCGTCTTGCCCAGATAGTCGCCGCGCCGCTCTTTCTTGATCACCGACTCGTAGATCTGGCCGGTGGTGAAGTTGTTGACCTTGCGCATCTTGGCGCTGATGAAGCGCTCGTAATGGCCCAGGTCCAGGTCGGTCTCGGCGCCGTCCTCGGTCACGAACACCTCGCCGTGCTGGAACGGCGACATGGTGCCGGGATCGACGTTGATGTAGGGATCGAGCTTGAGTAGGGTGACCTTGAGGCCGCGCGATTCGAGGATCGCGGCGAGCGAGGCGGCGGCGATGCCCTTGCCGAGGGAGGACACCACACCACCGGTGACAAAGACGTATTTCGTCATTTGCGTTTGCCCTGGGACAGCGCTCGGGGAAGGCGACGCATGTGGGCGCGACCGGTAAAGCGGCAGTATACCGACGCGGGTCCGGCAGCCCGGGCGGCGACCTCCTTCAGGACGCCGGTGCCGGCTCGATTCGATTCCGCTAACCGGGCAGACCGCGGCGGCAGTTGCGGCGGCCGATCTACACGCCGGTGGCGTGCCGTCAGCCGGTCGATGGCGTCGTACTGGAACGTCTCGGTGAGCGCGGCGCGGGCGTCTTGCCGGTGGGTGAGGTTGCCGGCAGCGTCGCGGACCGAGGTGGCGAAGGCCTGCTCCTGCACGGCGTACGTGGTGTCGGCGCCGGCGCGCAGCTTCAGCGCCCGGCCGCTGGCGCGGTCGTGCTCGTTCCAGGTCTGCACGCCGTGGCCGAACTGCTGGCGCACGAGCTTGCCGCCGGGGTCGAACGGGTAGTCGCCCAGGCCGTCGATGGTCCAGTAGACCGCGCCGGTGGCGTCTCAAGAGGGTTGGAGCAAGAAAGAACTCCGTTGCATCGCACTCTGCATCGGAGTATCGTTGAGCGGTTTTCGAGTAAACGGCCCTATCCCACAGCGCCCCACCTCTTCACTGCTCGCCGCCGTGAACACCAAGGACGAGTCTTTCTTCAAGGAACTGGGTGCGCGTCTGGCGCAGGCGCGCAAGAAACGCGGCTTGACCCAAGTGCAACTGGCGGCGACGCTGGGCATCGCGCAGCAGACGCTGGCGCACTACGAGGGCGGGCGGCTGCGGCTGCCCGCTTCCCTGCTGCCGGTACTGGTGCAGGCGCTGAAAGTTGCAGTCGAAGAACTGCTGGGGCCGTCGCGCCCGGCCCGGGCGGTCGCGGGCAAGCGCGGGCCGGCCTCTCGCCTGGAGCGGCAGATCGCACAGATCACGCAACTGCCGCGCGCCAAGCAGCGATTCGTGATCGAGATGCTCGATACGGTCCTGGCGCAGGCGAGCCGCTAAGGCGCACGACAGAGACGGACGGAGCAGACGATGACGACCCTGGAATTGACGCTGAACCTGCCGGATGCGCTGGCCAAGGAGGCGGCGCGCATGGGCCTGCTGGAGTCCGCTGCGCTGTAGTCGCTGCTGCGCGCAGCCATCCGCGAACGACGCATCCAGCGCATGTTCGCGGCGATGGACGCGTTGGCCGAAGCGAAGCTGCCGCCACTGGCAATGGAGGAGATCCAGGCCAAGGTCGAGCGCGTGCGCGCCGAGCAGCATGCGGCCGGTCATTGATCGAGTTGTTCGGTTCCGAGGCGAAGGCCGCACGCGGCCAGCGCGGGCCGGCGTCCAAGCTGGCGCAGCAGATTGAGGGCCTGGCGCAAATGCCCAACACCAAGCAGCAGTTCGTTTCGCAGATGATCGAGACCGTGATCGCCCAGGCTGCGCGCTGACCCCGACCACGACAGCAGCGGCAAGCAAGAGGAACCCGAAGGAGTCGATGCCATGAGCGCACCCGATCAGGTCTTGTTCGACAAGATCAAGCAGCTTCCCCCGCAGCGCCTGGCCGAGGTCGAGGACTTCGTCGATTTCCTGCGCGCCCGCGAGGAAGAGCAGCGCCTCACGCATGCCGCGGCCAAGGCCAGCGAGGCGAGCTTCGCGCAGGTGTGGGATAACGACGAGGATGCGGCTTACGACCGGATGTGATCGATGGCCGCCACTTCAAGGTTCAGCTTCGGCGACGTGGTGCTCGTGCCGTTTCCGTTTACCGACCAGTCGGGCACCAAGAAGCGCCCCGCCGTCGTCGTCTCAAGCCAAGGCTACAACGCCAACCGGCGCGACATCGTGATCATGGCGATCACGAGTCAGGTGCGTACGCCGCTGGGCTTCGGCGAATCGATGGTCGCCGACTGGCAGGGTGCCGGGCTCGTCAAGGAGTCCGTGCTCAAGCCGGTGTTCACCACCATCGAGCAAGGGCTCGTCATCCGCGTCATGGGACGCCTGTCGGCGGCCGACATCAAGATACTGCGTGAGGTCGTCGCTGACGTGATCGGCTGATTCTCGCCGCCAGGCAAGAGGCAATCTATGACCCGCCCCTTCATGACAAGGCCTCTCGCGCAGGCCCTTGCGTGGTGTTTCCGCGTTGCGGCCGATGGTTCGCTTGCAGGGCGCGGTGCGCCAATCTATCCGGTCTGATCGGCTTCTCGCCGATCGCCACGATGGTTCAGATGCACGCCGCGGTTCCTACAAGACCTTCGAGCTCGAGGCTCATGGCTTTTCCCGGAATGCCCGCGGCGCGCAGAGCGAACTTGCCGCCATCGTCAGTCACACGACGTGAGCACCGCAGGAACTCGGTTCGAACACTTCGACTTCACCTCCCGGCTGGTACGTCACGCCTCGGCGCAGGATCACCCAGGACACGCGCACCCGCTTGGCCGCCACCGCCACGGTGGCCTTGTTCGGGTGCATGCGGGTCTCCGGCCCCGTGATCCACGGGCCCCCGGCGTGTTGTTCGCGCTCGAGATGCGCGCGCACCGAGCGGCCGCCATGGCAGAACAACCAGCGCAGGTCGGTGTTGCCACGTTTGCTGATGCCCAGCAGCCTGGGCAGGCCGCCGGTGCTGTGCTGCCGGGGCACCAGGCCGAGCCAGGCCGCGAGATCCCGCCCGCGGCCGAACTCGCTGGCGTTGCCCACCGCCGCCACCAGGGCCGTCGCGGTGAGCGGGCCTACCCCGGGGACGGCCAGCAGGCGCCGGCAGCGTTCATCGGCGCGAGCGACGGCGGCCGGTTGGGCGTCGATGTGCTGCGCCTGTTGCTCGGCCTCGCGCCAGCAGCGCAGGCACTGACCCAGCATGTCGCGGCGCGCCTGAGTGAGCCCGAGGTCCTCGCGCGCCGGCAGCTCGGGCCGCTTGCTTGCCATGGTCTTGCGGCCTCGGCCCACAGCCACCCCGCACTCGAGCAGCGTCGCGCGCGCCTGGTTGATCAGCGCCGTGCGCTGCTGCACCAGGCGCGAGCGCATGCGGTGCAGCATCTGAATGTCCTGCTGCTCGATGGTCTTGACGCCGACCGTGCGCACCGTGGGCGGCAGCGCCGCCTCGGCGATGGCCTGGGCGTCGTTGTAGTCGTTCTTCTGCCCCCGCACGAAGGCGCGCACATCGGCCGCCACCAGCAGCCGCACGCAACGCCCTTGTTCAGCGAGCCTGCGCGCCCGATCGTGTGCGCCCGCGCACGCCTCCATCGCGATCGCCTCGACGTCCAGCCGCAGCAGCGTGGACAGCACCGTCGCGCGTGTGCAGCGCGCCTTGAACGCCACGGCGCCAGACTGATCGAGCGCCACCACACCCCCCGCGTCAGAATAGTCGTCGCCTCCATAGAACCAAGAACCCGGGGGCGGTGATGAAGGACGACAGTGGCTCGATACGGACAGGCATTCAAGGACAAGGCGGTGGCGCGGTTGCTACCGCCGGAGAGCGCGGCGCTGGA
>JADCGS010000019.1 GCA_020248865.1 Burkholderiales bacterium
GGGCCAGCAGCGCTACGAGGAGCAGCAGCGCCAACGCAGCATCGCCGCACTCAAGCGCCGCGCCGCTGCGCTGGGATTCCAGATCAACCCCGTGGCAACGGCCGCATGACATCAGCCGTCTTCAGTTTTGTTTCTTAAGAGACCGCCGCCGCGTGCCCCCTTCGGGCTTCGTCGCCGAAGTTTCCTGAGGGCGGGATCGTCAGGCACACGCGGACAAGACGCCTGGCCGGCCAACCGCCGGCTCAGCGGTCTTCCCACCCGTGCCGCGTCGGCCGCCAGATGCCCCGCCTGGACCGTCTCGGCCACGTCGCCCCAGTTCATCGCGCGGTAGCGGCGGCGTACCTCCTGCTGCACCCAGGCTCCGCCACGGCTGCCTCCATGCCGGAAAACCGGCCGTGGCCGCAGCGGCGCGCCCGGAGCGCCGTGGCGCGCGCGCTGATCGACGCTGCCGCACGCCCGGCGCGCGACCCCGCGGGTACCGCCCTGGAGCGGCAGAGTCGCACCGAACTGACCGACAACCTCGCCCCCTTCGCGGCGCTGGAACTCGCGGGCGGGGGTGGCCGAGACATCCCTCACCGGCTACGCGCGTCCGACCCTCAGGGCGCGATCCCCAGCCGTTGCGCCGTCTTGCGCGGGTGAATCAGGTTCACCCGCCCGTCGCGCTCGGCGCCGTCGAGGATAGCCTGGCGCACCTGTGCCACTGTCAGGTCGGGCTTGAGCGCGAACAGCTTGGCTGCCAGGTTGGCCACCTGCGGGCTGGCCATGCTGGTGCCGCTGAACTTCACGCGGTCGCCGCCGGGCAGGAAGCTCTCCACCTCGAACCCGTTGGCATGCACCACCACGGTCTTGCCGAACGTCGAGAAGCTGGTCTCCTCGCCCGCCTGGTCCACGGCGCCGACGGTCAGCAGGTTCGGCAGATTGAAGCCCGCCGGGATGTACTCCTCGAAGTCGGCGCTGTTGTCTTCGTTGCCGGAGCCGGCCACGAACAGGATCTCGGGTGCCGCCGCGATCGCCGCGCGCAGCGCGTCGCGCTCGATGGCAAACAGGCGGCGGGCCAACTCCTTGCGCTCCTCGGGCGAGGCCCCGACGTTGTGCCAAGCCAGCGCGCCCTCGTAGCGGGAGGCGCCGTAGCGCCAGCTCATGTTGACCACACGCAGCTTCTGGTCCCGGAAGGACTGCACGATCTGCCGATACGCTGCCGCGGTGCGCCGCGCCAGCTCTTCGGTGGGCTTGACCGGCTCCGTGCGGTGCTCCCACAGCAGGGTGGCCGTGTAGAGGCGCGCGAACGGGTTGCCCGCCACGGCGATGCCCGCCACGTGGGTGCCATGCGAGTAGAGGCTCGCGAGTGCCATTTCCTCCCGGAACTGCCTGACCTGTTCGGGCTTGAGCGACGCCACCGTCTGCTTGAGCAGTCGCGCATCCTCGGTGTCCAGCGCCGCCTGCAGGTCCATGCTGCCCTTCACCAGCTTCTTCAGCTCCCCCCAACGGGCCTGCGCGTCGCCCAGCGGACGCAGCAGATCCTGGCTGGGCCGCATCTCGCGGTCGAACGCGATGCCCCGGCCCGCCGTGGTCCTGAAGAGCGCAAGATCGACCCCCGAGTCCCAGATGCCCACGCCCACTTCGCGCGCGGCGGCGGTGGGTGCGATCGCGAACTGCCGCGGGGTCCACCGGTCGGGCTTGGGCGCGGCGGCGGCCTGCGCATCCACCACGGCCTGCAAGCCGGCCACGATGGCGGCCTTGAACGGCAGCACCATTTCGTTCTGCACGCGGGCGCCGACGATGGCGTCGACGATGTCTTCCGGTACCGCGAGGTTCATGTTGCGCGCCATCACGTCGACCTGCTGCTCGAACGCGCCCTTCACCAGCGCCGCGCTGAGCAGTTCCATCCGGCCCTTGGAAGCCCTCACGCCGTCGGCAACCTCGCGCCAGTTCATCGCGCCGTAGCGTCGTCGCACCTCTTCCTGGACCCAGGCTGCATCGCGCCGGCCGGTTTGCTGCTCGGCCAAGATGGTGGCGATGGTGCCCGTGGTGGCGCGCGGACCGGGCTTGTCCTGCAGGCTCTTCAGGCGCTCCACCAGCGCCGGCACGGCCGCCCAGTCGCCGCGCAACTGCGCCAGCGCGAGCAGCGAACTCACGTAGTCGCGCAGCGTGGCGGCGTCCTGGATGTCAAAGCGCTCGAGGTCATCGCGCAGGTTCCTTTCCAGCACCTCGGCCAGCGCCAGCACCTCGGCACGCGGCGCTTCGAGATACTGACTGGGCAGCTTGTCGAGCTTGATGACGCGGCGCGGCAACTGCTCGGCCGAGGTGATGACCTGCCGCCCTGCGGCGGCGGGTGCGCTCGGGGTCTGGGCGTTTGCAACGACAGCGGCCTGGCACGCGGCCAGCACAACGGTGACAAGCACCGAAAGGGACGACAGCAACCTGGACATCGGACACTCCGGACGGACAACGTGCGCGCAAGCTATCCGAACGATCCGCCCGATGCTTGAAGCAAGCGACCAGAAATCGAATCCGCGGGATGAAGTGTCGATGCCCGGCAATGGGCGGTCGCCCGCCGGTACCGCGGATCGACCGCTCGCCGCGCCCGGGCGGCGGCTCGTCGCAACCGGATTGTCGGCGCCGACCGGAGCCGCCAACATCCCTGTCCAGTTGGCCGTTGCGCCGGACTCCTCGATGCGGGTGTCCGGAGCCTCGATCGCAGCCTCAATCGCAACCGCAGCCGCAGCCGCAGCCGCCCTGCCCACCAAGATCAAACCATGAACCTTTCCGCGCTCGCATTCGTCCCCGCCCTGCTGCTGGCCTCACCCCTGCTCGCTCAGCAGGTTCCAAGCGGGACCGCTGCGGGGCAGCCACCGGCCGCCGCGACCGCCGCCGCGGAGGCGCCGGGATCTCTGCCCCGCCGCCCCGCTCCGCTGGGCGTTCGGCTCGCCGCCGATAGCACCGACCGTGTGGTGGTGAGCGCGGTTGCGCCCGGAGGCACTGCAGCGGCGGCCGGCATTCTGGCCGGCGACACGCTGGTCGCCGTCGCCGGACGGCCGGTCACCAGGCCGGAGGCGCTGCGGCCGCTGCTGCGCGAGCTGCGCGTCGGACAATCGATCGCGATCGACGTGCTGCGCCAGGGCGCACCGGTCACGCTGCGTCTCACGCTCGCCGACCGGCGTGAACAGGTGGCGGGCAGCACGGTGAGCTACCGCAGCGTCCAGACACCGAAGGGCTACCGGCTGCGCAGCATCGTCACCGTGCCCGAACGGCCCGTGCGGGCACGCGCCGGCCGCCATCCGGCCTTGCTGTACCTCCAGGGCATCACCTGCGACTCCATCGACCGGCCCGACCGGCCCGACGCCGCCGACACCCGGATCGTGCATGCGCTGGCCCGGCAGGGCTTCGTCACGCTGCGCGTGGACAAGCCGGGGCTCGGCGACAGCGAGGGGCCGCCGTGCCATGAGATCGGCTTTGCCGAGGAGCTCGACGGCTATCGCGCGGCGATGAATGCGCTGGCCGCGATGCCCGAGGTGGACCCGACCCGGATCTACCTGTTCGGCTACTCGATGGGTGGGCTGATGGCGCCCTACCTGGCCCGCGACGGCCGCGTGCGCGGCAGCATCGTCTACGGCACGCTGGCGCGCACCTGGTTCGAATACCAGCTCGAAAACGCGCGGCGCCAGTCGGCGCTGGCCGGCAAGTCGCCAGCCGAGGTCAGCGAGGACGTGCTGGGGCAGGCCAAGGAAAGCTCGATGATCCTGATCGAGAAGAAGACGCTGGGCGACGTGTGGCGGCGCTGGCCGGAGCTGCGCCAGGAGCCGGATGGCCTGATGCTGAGCGAAAACCACATCGCCACGCGCAGCATGAAGTTCTTTCACGAGCTGCAGGAACTTAACCTGGCGCGCGCCTGGCAGGAGTCGTCCGGCGCGGTGCTGGCGATCTACGGCGAGTACGACTGGGTCACCGCGCTGCAGGATCACCAGTTGATTGCCGACATCGTCAATGCGCGTACTCCGGGCGCCGGCTCGGTGCTCACCCTGCCGCAGGTCGATCACGGCTTCACCCGCCACGCCTCGCTGCAGGACAGCGTCCGCGCGATGGGCCAGGGGACTTGGGAAGCCGGGTTGCCGGACAAGATGCTGGCCTGGATCGACTCGGTCGAGGCGGCCGCGCCGGCGATCCCCGCCAAGGCCGCCGTCCCGGCACCGGTGCCGGTGTCTGCCGTGGCCGCCTGGCAGCGGCTTCCGACCGAGCCCTACCGTGGCAAGCAGGACGACATCTTCTTCGTCAACGAGCGGGTCGGCTGGTACGGCAACGGCGACGGCAAGGTGTTCCGCAGCAGTGACGGCGGTGACACCTGGACCCAAGTGTGGGAACGGAAGGGTACGTTCGTGCGCACGCTGGCCTTCATCGACGAGAAGGTGGGCGTGCTGGGCAACATCGGCACCGGCTACTTTCCGGGCGTCACCGACCCGGTGCCGGTCTATCGCACCGAGGACGGCGGCAGCACCTGGGCGCCGGTGACCGCGATCGAGGGCGCGCCGGTGACCGGTCTGTGCGCGTTCGACATCGTGCAGGTCCCATTCATCAACGCCGGGCGGCTTGAATACCGGCCGCGCATCATCGGCGTCGGCCGGGTCGGCGGCCCGGCTGCCTTCATCTGGTCCGACGACCTGGGCAAGACCTGGAAGCAGGGCAAGCTGCCCGCCATCGGCGCGGCGGCCTTCGACGTGAAGTTCCTCGATGACCGGCGCGGCTTCATCGCCGCGGCGACCCACGCCGACGTCTCGCAGTCCAACGCGCTGATCCTGGCCACCGACGATGGCGGCGCCACCTGGCGCGAGGTCTACCGCTCGGCGCGGCCGTACGAGCTGACCTGGAAGATGAGCTTTCCCACGCCGCAGGTCGGCTACACGACGGTGCAGTCGTACAACCCGGACCGCACCGCCTCGGCGCGTGTGGTGGCCAAGACCACCGACGGCGGCCGCACCTGGTCGGAGATCGCGCTGGTGGATGACCATGCGGTCCGGCAGTTCGGCGTCGCCTTCCTCGATGCCAA
Source organism: Burkholderiales bacterium (assembly GCA_020248865.1). Classification (GTDB taxonomy): domain Bacteria; phylum Pseudomonadota; class Gammaproteobacteria; order Burkholderiales; family Burkholderiaceae_F; genus JALHMQ01. The sequence goes on from JADCGS010000019.1 coordinate 5,042, forward strand.
CACCGGCTGGATCGGCGCGGTGCCGCACGGATTTGCCACCGACGATGGCGGCAAGACCTGGCGCCAGGCCGGTTTCGGCAACGCGGTCAACAAGATCCGGCTGCTCCGCTCGGCCGCCGGGTTCAGCGGCTACGCCATTGGCGTCCATGTGCACCGGCTGCGTGTACCGGCCGGCTGAAGGGGGGGGCATCGGACCTGGCTGCTGTGGCAATGACGGCAGCACCCGCGCGGCGCGCGTGCGCCCCGACCGACGACGAGCTGCCCGCGCGGCTGCAGACGGTCATCGCCCGGCTGTTGAAGACGTTCACGCGCGGAGGCGTGCTGGTCGAGGACATGGGCCAGACCTGGCTGGCCAAGCCGGATGCAGACGGCGCGGAAGCGCACGCTGCTGCCGCTGCAGGCCGCGGCGGTCATGTATCGCATCGCTTGCGGCCCCCACGCCGGTCGGAAGGTGCTGACCTTGACAGGTGCGATGCCACGCCATGGCGCAGTCCACCAACCCTCTTGCGCCGGGAATTGACCTCGCGAGTTCGATGCTCGATTCGACACATTGCTCGATGTCCCATTCGCGCACGTTTTCAGGCTTGTGTCGGTGAGCTGTGCGGCAACGCTGCCGCTCTTGAAACCACCGAATGCGACGTCGAAGGCGTGGGCGGTGAGCGCCTGTGTTTGGGCTGTGAGAGCGCACCGGCGCCTCGCTGCTGTGCGCGCCGATCATGCTTCGACTTACGAACCCGCTTCGATGGAGCGAGCGCTCGGGGTCATCGAGCAGAGGTTTCGATTCTTTGGTGTCTCATCACCATTTTTATCTGTGCGACGAGTGTCGCTTCGCACCGTCAACGACTCGGGAGAAAGACAGCATGCCGCAGACGCAATTGAACTATCGCCATGTCGGGTCGCTTGTCCTCGGGATCGCGATCGGGTACGGCAGTTGTCTGCTGTCGATTTCCCTAAGCCGCATTCCGGGCGGTCTGCAGCCCGGAACGTGGTTCAGCGGATCCGGGAACCCTGCGGACCCGCGGCACGCTCGCCCAGCAGTCCTGGCGCGGGCAAAGGTCGACGTCGCGTGTTTGTATGCCAGCGTCGCTTACATGCCCGGTGATGTTCTATCTCTGCCCGATGTCGGAGTGGTGTCAGTGTGCAGTGCCTCGCCCACAGGGCCGATTTGGCTTGATCTCGCGAACGCATCGGCAAGACGATGATTGAGCTGAAGCAAGGCGCGCCTCGCGGAGCTGATGCACGACTTTGTGCTGTTTGACGGCGGCATCAAGAAGCTGCCGCGGCCGTACCAGTACTTTGGCGTCAAGGCGGCGCAGGGCAAGGTGCGCCAGCGGCAGGGCGGCATCCTCTGGCACACCCAGGGCAGTGGAAAGAGCATCGTCATGCTGCTGCTGGCCAAGTGGATGAATGAAGGAAGCGCGGCGCCAAGGACTCGCACACGGCGACTACGGTGCTGGGGTGCTGCGTCCAAGTAACTCGCCCAGCGCCACCCCCGTATGCGTATCGCCCCGCGCCAGCTCCTGCGGCGAACACTGCGCCACGACCCGGCCGCCGCCGGTGCCGCCTTCCGGCCCGAGATCGATCACCCAGTCGGCCGCGGCAATCACGTCGAGATTGTGCTCGATGACGACCACCGTGTTGCCGGCGTCCACCAGGCGGTGCAGCACGCGCAGCAGCTTGTCGACGTCGGCCATCGACAGGCCCACCGTCGGCTCGTCGAGCACGTACAGGGTGTGCGGGGCCTGGTAGGCGCGGCCGGTGCGGGTGAGCCCTTCGTCCAGGCGCACCTTGACCAGTTCGGTCACCAGCTTGATCCGCTGCGCCTCGCCGCCCGAGAGCGTGGGCGAGGGCTGGCCGAGCGTCAGGTAGCCCAGGCCCACGTCCTGCATCAGCGCCAGCGGCCGCGCGATCGACGGCGAGTGGGCGAAGAACTGCACCGCGTCGTCGATCTCCATCGCCAGCACGTCGCCGGCGCTCTGGCCGCGCAGGTGCACGCCGAGCGTCTCGCGGTTGAAGCGCCGCCCGCCGCAGACGTCGCACAGCACCTTCACGTCGGGCAGGAAGTTCATCTCGATGGTGCGCAGGCCCTGGCCCTCGCAGGCGTGGCAGCGGCCCGCGCCCGTGTTGAAGCTGAAGCGGTTGGCGCCGTAGCCGCGCATGCGCGCTTCCTGCGTGTCGGCAAACAGCTTGCGGATCGTGTCCCAGAAGCCGACGTAGGTCGCAGGGCAGGAGCGCGGCGTCTTGCCGATCGGGGTCTGGTCCACTTCGAGCACGCGGTCGAGCCGCTCCCAGCCGTCGATGCCGGCGCAGCCGTGCCAGTCGCCGCCGAACCCTTTCTTCGTGTTGCGCTCGCTCACGGCGCGCTGCAGATTGGCCAGCAGCACGTCGCGCGCCAGGGTCGACTTGCCGCTGCCCGAGACGCCGGTCACGACCGACAGGCGGCCGAGCGGAACGTCGGCCTCGGCGTTGCGCAGGTTGTGCAGCGACGCGCCGCGCAGGGTCAGCCGCGGCGTGCTCCGGTCCACCGGGCGGCGCGGCTGCGCCGGGTGCGCAAGCGGCTCGCGCAGGTACTTGCCGGTGAGCGAGTCGGGCGCGGCCATGATGTCGGCCAGCGTGCCCTGCGCCACGACGCGGCCGCCGCGCACGCCGGCGCCGGGGCCGATGTCGATCAGGTGCTGCGCGCGACGGATGGTGTCCTCGTCGTGCTCCACCACCACCAGCGTGTTGCCCTTGCCCTCCAGCTTGCCGAGCGCGTTGAGCAGGATGCGGTTGTCGCGCGGGTGCAGGCCGATGGTCGGCTCGTCCAGCACGTAGCACACGCCCTGCAGGTTGGAGCCGAGCTGCGCGGCCAGCCGGATGCGCTGCGCCTCGCCGCCCGACAGCGTCGGCGCGGCGCGGTCCAGTGCGAGGTAGCCGAGCCCCACTTCCTGCAGGAAGTCCAGGCGCGAGCGGATTTCGGCCAGCACGTCCTGCGCGATCTGCGCCTCGCGGCCGTCGAGCTGCAGGCTGGCAAACAGCGCACGCGCGGCGTCGACCGAGCCGGCCGCGAGTTCCGCGATCGAGCGCCCCTGCCATTGCACCGCCAGTGCGGTCGGGTTCAGGCGGCGGCCGGCGCAGACCTCGCAGGGCTGCGCCTCGCCTTCGAACCAGGCGTTCCAGACCGTCTCCTCGCCGGTCTGCTCGGCGTCGAAGCCCGCCAGCTTCAGGCCCGTGCCGAAGCAGCCCGGACACCAGCCGTGCTTGCTGTTGTACGAGAACAGGCGCGGATCGGGCTCCGGGAACGAGCGGCTGCACACGGGGCAGGCGCGCTTGGTCGAGAACACGCGCTGGTGCAGATCGGACCAGCTCGCGCCGGCCGGAGCGCGCGCGCTGGTGGATTCCGCCGCGCCCCCACCCTCACCCCCCGCCCTCTCCCGCTGAGGCGGGAGAGGGAGCCTCTGTCCTTGGTCCCCGACCGCGGGGAGAGGGAGCCTCTGTCCTTGGTCCCCGACCGCGGGGAGAGGGAGCCTCTGTCCCTGGTCCCCGACCGCGGGGAGAGGACGCTTCTGTCCCCTCTCCCCGATCACGGGGAGAGGGCTAGGGTGAGGGGCGGTCGCCGCCGCCCACAGCCGGTCGAGCGGCGCGATGACGGTGACGATCCCATGCCCGAAGTCGAGCGCCTGCTGCAGTCCCCGGCGCAGCAGCGCCTCGTTGCCCGGGCCGACGACGAGGTCCGCCACCGGCAGCTCGATCGTGTGCTCGCGGAAGCGGTCCAGCCGCGGCCAGCGGGCGGTCGGCTGCCACTGGCCATCGACGCGCAGGTGGGTGTAGCCCTTGTTGTTGGCCCACTTGGCCAGATCCGTGTACAGACCCTTGCGGTTGACCACCAGCGGCGCGAGCAGGCCGATGTGCTGGCCGCGGTAGTCGCGCGAGAGCTGCGCGGCAATCGCGTCGAAGCTCTGCGGCTGCACCGGCACGCCGTCCTGCGGGCAGTGCTGGATGCCGAGCTTCATGTAGAGCAGCCGCAGGAAGTGGTAGACCTCGGTCATCGTCGCGACCGTGGACTTGCGGCCGCCGCGCGAAGTGCGCTGTTCGATCGCCACCGTGGGCGGGATGCCGTAGATCGCGTCGACGTCGGGCTTGCCGGCCGGCTGCACGATCGAGCGCGCGTAGGCATTGAGCGACTCGAGATAGCGGCGCTGGCCCTCGTTGAACAGGATGTCGAAGGCGAGCGTGGACTTGCCGCTGCCGGAGACGCCGGTGATCACCGTGAAGGTGTCGCGCGGGATCTCCACGTCGATGCCCTTGAGGTTGTGCTCGCGCGCGTGCTTTACTTCGATCGCATTGCGACGGGCGGTGGCGAGGTAGGTGCCAGCAGGCTCCTCAACCCGGGTCGAGCGTCCAGCGTCCAGCGTCCAGCGCGACGCGACCGTCTCTGTGCCCGCAGCGCTCGACGCTCGACCGTCGACGAGCCTTTCGTACTCCCGCAGCGCCTGGCCGGTGTGCGAAGTGGCGTGCTCCATCACCTGCCACGGCGTGCCCGCCGCCACGACTTCGCCGCCGGCGTCGCCCCCTTCGGGGCCGAGGTCGATGATCCAGTCGGCTGCGCGGATCACGTCGAGGTTGTGCTCGATCACGATCAGCGAGTGGCCGGCGGCCAGCAGCTTGCGCAGCGCGCGCATCAGCCGGGCCACATCGTCGAAGTGCAGGCCGGTGGTCGGCTCGTCGAACAGCAGCAGGGCGCCGCCTCTTCGTCCATCTCGGGCGAGCTTGCCTGCAACCGCATCGGTGATGCCGCTCCTGGCGGCCGCGGCGAGAAAGCCCGCGATCTTCAGCCGCTGCGCCTCGCCGCCGGACAGCGTGGGCACGGGCTGGCCGAGCTTCACGTACTCCAGCCCCACGTCGGCGATCGGCTGCAGCGCGCGGATCACCTCGCGGTCGTCGGCAAAGAAGGCGAGCGCCGCGCTGACGGTGAGCTCGAGCGCGTCGGCCACCGACAGCGTGCGGCCGCGGCGCGTGATCGAGACTTCAAGCACCTCGGGCCGGAAGCGCTTGCCATCGCAGTCGGGGCAGCGCAGGTACACGTCGGACAGGAACTGCATCTCCACGTGCTCGAAGCCGTTGCCGCCGCAGGTGGGGCAGCGGCCATCGCCGGCGTTGAAGCTGAACATGCCGGCGCTGTAGTTGCGCTCGACGGCAAGCCCCGCCTTGGCGAACAGCGCGCGAATCGCGTCCCAGGCGCCGACGTAGCTGGCCGGGTTGCTGCGCGTGGTCTTGCCGATCGGGCTCTGGTCGACCATCGCCACGTCGGCGAGGTGGTCGTCGCCGAGCAGGCGGTCGTGGGCGCCGGGCGCCTCGGTCGACTTGCCCTTGGCCTTGCACAGCGCCGGATACAGCACGTCCTGGATCAGCGTGCTCTTGCCGGAGCCTGAGACGCCCGTCACCACGACCAGGTGGTTGAGCGGGAATTCGATGCTCAGGTTCTTCAGGTTGTGCTCGCGCGCGCCTTCGAGCAGCAGGCGCGGGGTATTGGGCCGCACGTTGCGCGTGGCGTAGCCGTCGGGGGTCAGCGCGCTGACCTCCACCTGCTTGCGGCCCGACAGGTAGTCGCCGGTCAGCGTGCTCGCCTGCCGGATCTCGGCCGGCGCGCCGTTGAACACGATGGTGCCGCCGCGCTCGCCCGGGCCGGGGCCCATGTCGATGATGCGGTCGGCCGCCAGCATCACCTGCGGGTCGTGCTCGACCACCACCAGCGAGTTGCCGGCGTTGCGCAGGCGGTGCATGACCTCCACCACGCGGTGCATGTCGCGCGGGTGCAGGCCGATCGAGGGCTCGTCGAGCACGAACAGCGTGTTGACGAGCGAGGTGCCGAGCGCGGTGGTCAGGTTGATCCGCTGCACCTCCCCGCCCGAGAGGGTGCGGCTCTGGCGGTCGAGCGTCAGGTAGCCCAGCCCCACGTCGCACAGGAACCTGAGGCGTGCGCGCACTTCGTCGAGCAGCAGCTCGGTCGCTTCGTCGAGCACGCCCTCGAAGCGGATGCGATCGAAGAAGGTGCGCACGCGCTCGATCGGCAGCAGCATCAGGTCGTGTACCGACAGGCCGGGTAGGTTGCGCAGGGTCTCGGCGGTCCAGTGTGTGCGGACGGGCTTGTAGCGGGTGTAGCGCGACGGGCCCTCACCCGGCGCGCTGCGCGCGCCACCCTCTCCCGCTGATGCGGGAGAGGGTTGGGGCGTGGCGCTGCTCGGTTGCGCCGATGCGGGAGAGGGTTGGGGTGTGGCGCTGCTCGGTTGCGCTGATGGCGGAGAGGGTAGGGCGGCGCTTACCGCTTGTCTTGCTGCCAGCGGCGACGCGCGAGTGGTTGTGCTTCCCTCTCCCGCCTCAGCGGGAGAGGGACCGAGGGTGAGGGCCGCGGCGCTCGCCAGCGCCGCATCCGCATCCGCCTTGGCACCCACCCGCCACAGCAGCGCGTCGGGCTTCAGGCGTGCGCCGCCGCAGGCCGTGCACTCGGTGTAGCTGCGGTAGCGCGACAGCAGCACGCGGATGTGCATCTTGTACGCCTTGCTCTCCAGCCAGGCGAAGTAGCGCTTGATGCCGTACCACTCCTTCTGCCACTTGCCGGTCCACTTCGGCTGGCCTTCGACCACCCATGCGCGGTGCTCGGGCTTCATCAGCTTCCACGGCGTGTCCAGCGGCACGCCAAACTGCGGTGCGAACTTCTGCAGATCGCGCTGGCACTCCTCGAAGCTCTTGGTCTGCCACGGTTTGACGGCGCCTTCGCGCAGCGTCTTGCTCTCGTCGGGGATCACCAGGCCGAGGTCGAAGCCGATCACCCGGCCGAAGCCCCGGCACGTCTCGCAGGCACCCAGCGGCGAGTTGAACGAGAAGGTGCTGGGATTCGGCTCCGCGTAATGGATGTCGCAGTCGGCGCAGTGCAGGTCGTCGCTGAAGCGCAGCGTCGGACGTTCGGCGTCGAGCGTCGGGCGTTCGGCGTCGGGCGTCGGGCGTCCGGCGTCCGGCCTCGGGCGTGGCGTGCCCTGGTCTTCACCCTCGACGCCCGACCCTCGACGCTCGACTGAAGCACCGACGTGCGCATCGATCCGGCCGGTACCGAATCGCAGCCCGCTCTCGATCGCCTCCATGACGCGCTGGCGCTCGATGCCGCCCCACTTGAAGCGGTCCTGCACCACGTCGAGCACCTTGATCGGCGCGCCGTCGACGGTGGCCACGCGCTCGCCGTGGATGCGGGTGTAGCCCTGCGCCTCCAGGTTGGCGCGGACCTCCGCCTCCTGGAAGTTGGGCGGCACGCGGACCGGAAAGGTCAGGGTGACGCGGGCGTCGGGGTCGGCGCCGCAGTGGCGTTCCAGCGACCGGAAGATCGATGCCGGGTTGTCGCGCGTCACCTCCTGGCCGCAGCCGCGGCAGATGAGGCGCCCGGCGCGCGCGAACAGCAGCTTCAGGTGGTCGTTGAGCTCGGTCATCGTGCCGACCGTGCTGCGGCTGGTGCGCACCGGGTTGGTCTGGTCGATGGCGATCGCTGGCGGCACGCCGTCGATCCGGTCGACCTGCGGCCGATCCATGCGGTCGAGGAACTGGCGCGCGTAGGGCGAGAAGGTCTCGACGTAGCGGCGCTGGCCTTCGGCATACAGCGTGTCGAACACCAGCGAGCTCTTGCCGCTGCCCGACACCCCGGTCACGACGACCAGTTCGCCGGTGGGCAGGTCGAGGTCGATCCGCCGGAGGTTGTTCTGGCGCGCGCCGCGGATGCGGATGGTCTTGTCGCGGGCGGGTCGGGTCGGGTCGGAGCCGTCGGGCATGGGGGCAGGCGCTAGAGGCAGGGGGCGTCGCGCCGGCCAGTGCTCGGCGCAACCCCTCAGTCTAGGCGATGCGCCCATCCGCTGGCCCGGCCCATTCATCCCGGTTTTGGCGCCCGAAACTGCTCCGGGGGGCCGATCCGGGTGTGGGCGCCGGCCCCGGACTGGGCGTCGCCGGGCGCACGCGCGTGTCCCCGGCCGCTCTGGCACCCGGCCGCGTCGACTTCTCCGGCCGGATTGGTGGGGAATCCGTGGGTGACCCCTGTTCACAGTGCAGGTCAAGCAACGGGGTTGCCTCGCTGTTGCGGCGGCGCCGGTGCGCAACCCGCGCGACCGCGGGTCCCTGCCCACCGGCACCTTCCGCTCCCCACGCGGTACGAGGAACGTGCATCAAGCCGATGCCGGTCCGCCGGACCGCCAGCCCGACGGGCTGGCGGCGTGCGTAGCCGGTTGGCGCGTCGGGGGGGCGGTCGACCACCCGGGCGCAGCCGACGCTGCGACGTGGAGGCAACTGGAGGACAGCACCGTGCCGATGATCGACGTGCGCGATGCGGGCGCCGTCAATCAGGGCCGGCGCTGAGGATCCGGGGTGCGCGAAGGCGGCTGGACGGTGGCGCGCCTGCCTCGCGTCGCGCGCCCCGAGGCGCGGCAACTGTGGGCGCGCTGAACGCTTCTTTCGGGCGCGGCGGCGACCGACTCGCAGGTCTCCTTACGCCGCCGCGCCCTTTTTTCTTTGGCGAGGTCCGCGTGGGCTCGCCGCTGCGGCGCGATCGCCCTGGCTGGCCTCGGTGGCACGCGACCGGTCCTCGCGCTGGAACAGCCGCTCGAGCAACCGCTTGACGTTGGCCGATCTGCGCAGGCGCAGCAGGCAGCGCTGCTCGCGCCGCTCGCACACATCAATGATGTCCTCAAGGCCGTAGCCGCAGTCCCCGCGCACCAGCGCCGGGGCCTGCGCGCCCAACTCGTCGAGCAGCCGCGCCAGCGCGGCCTTGGCATGGCCCGCGCTGTGCCGCTGGTCCGAGCTGAGCGCCGCGTCGAGCACCAGGCGCAGTTTGCCGATCGTGTCGACCCCCATCGCCTGCCTGCTGGCGTGCGCCAGCGCAGTCTTCATCGCATCGTCGGCTTCACTCATCGGGTGCGTGTGCCAAGAAGACTCAACTCCTCGCCTGCGTTGAAGAAAACGGCCAAAACGTAGATTCAACTGCGGTTCTTGGGTTCAACCATTGGCTGCGGACAGCGAGCACGAGCGGCTGAATCGCTACATCGTGGACGACCGGTTCAGGCTTCGCGCCGGAGCTGCGGCCCCAGTGCCCGCGCCGCTTCGCGAGAAATCGTGCGGAACACCGCCGCGACGGACGGGATGCGCCGCATCGTCGGCGCGCACAGCAACCACAGGCGCGACTGCAGCGCGGCAATCGGCTCGCCCACGCGCTGCAGGGCTGGGTCGGCATCGCCCACGAAGCAGGGCAGGACCGCAGCCCCCAACCCCTCACGTGCCGCGGCGTGCAGCGCCGCGAAGTCGTCGAAGCGGGCCACCACGGCCGCGCCGGGTACGCGCGCGGCCATCCAGCGGGCGTCGGCCGGCGGCCCGCTGGAGGCGGTGTACGCCAGCCAGCGCTGCGGGTTGCCGGCACGACTGCGGCGCATGTACACGGCGGACCTCAGCGGTCCGAGCGGCCTGCCTACGCAACCTGCCGGGGGCTTACGCGTCGGGCGGATGGCGACGTCGGCCTCACCCCGTTGCAGGTCCAGCAGTTGGTTGCTCACCAGCACCTCGGGCCGCACGCCGGGGTGCTCATGCGCGATGGCGGTCAGCCAGGCGGGCAGCAGGTGATTGGCCACGTCGGTGGTGGTGGTGATGCGCACGGTGCCGCCGACGGGCGCGGACCCGGTGCTCGTCAGTTCGCGCTGCACCGCCTGCAACTCCAGCGTCACCCGGCCTGCGACTTCGACCAGGCGCCGGCCCGGGTCGGTGGCGCGGTAGCGCCCGTCGCGCCGCTCGAACAGGGCCGCTCCCAGCAGGGCTTCCAGCGCTCTCAGGCGACGGAACACCGTGGAGTGGTCCAGTTTCAGTTCGCGGGCCGCGTCGGCCAGCCGGCCGTGGCGGGCCACGGCGTCGATGAGCGACAGGTCACGTGACGTCAGCATGCAAGACCTCGATCGGTGGCGCAGGCAGGGCAGCCCTGCAATCTCAGCTTGCGACGTTGCAAGCAGACGGATGCTACGGTCGTCGGGTCTCGACTTCACGAAGTTCCAGCCATGATCCGGATCCGCAGCTTTGGGTGGGTGGCGTCGTGCCTGTTGCCGGCGCTCACCTTGCTCACCTTCCCGGCCTGTGCCGCCACGGTGCGAACCGCATTCGTCGCGGGCGAACACGGCGTTGACCCCGCGCGGCACGTGTCGGCGCTGTCGCTGCAGGTGCAGGACGTGGTGTACCAGCGGCTGCTCGGCTACCGCGCCGGTGCGCAGGGGCCCGAGCTGGTGCCGATGGCCGCCGCGGCCTTGCCCGCTGCGGGCGACGGCGGCCGTCGCTTCGAGTTCGTGCTGCGGGAAGGCGCGCACTTCGAGGCCACTGCGGGCCGCGGCGCGGCCAACGCGACCGGCCGCCCGGTCACGGCACGCGATGTTGCGTGGTCGATCCGACGCCTGGCCGCACCCTCCAGCACCGCGCCCACGCGCGAGCTGCTGCTCGATGCGATCGTCGGCCTGCGTGCCCTGGCCGCGCGCTGGGCCGCGACCGGCAGCGGCGACGAGCTGGACGTTGCCGGCATCCGCGTCGTGGACGAGCGCACGATCCGCTTCGAGCTGGCCGAGCCCGACTACGACTTTCCGCACCTGCTGGCCATGACGGTCGCCAGCATCCTGCCCCGCGAGATTGCCGAGGTCGAGCCCCGCGCGCCGCTGCTGGGAAGCGGGCCGTTCGCCATCGAGTCCTGGGACCGCGAGGCGGGTCGCATCGTGCTGCGCCGCAAGACCAGCGGGCCGTCGCTGGGCTTCGGCGATGTGACGCGCGTCGAGATTGCCCTGGTGGCGGACGAGGCGGCGCGCGGACGGCTGCTGGACAGCGGCGCGGTCGACTACCTGGCGCAGCCCGCCTCTGCGTTGGCGCGTGAGCTCATGGCCGACGGCGCCACCGCACAGGCCCGGCAACGGCGGGGCCTGCGCCTACATCAGGCACCCGTGCCCGAGGTGATCTACTACTACATCAACCAGCGCGACCCGGTGCTCGGCGGCAACAGCGACCAGCAGCGCGCGTTGCGCCGCGCCATCCTCCAGTCCTATGACGTGGCCGAGGAGATCCGCACCGTGCGCGCCGGCTTCGGGCGCGTCGGGGCCAGTGTGGTGCCGCCGGAAGTGGCGCCGCAGTTGGCGCGCGCCTATCCGCTGGCCTTCAACCCCACGCTGGCGCGCCGTGAGCTGGACGCCGCCGGCTTCAGGCCCGGCGCTGACGGCTGGCGACGCACGCCCGACGGTCGTGAGCTCGCCGTGGTCTTCAGCAGCGAACCGCTGGACTTGGTGCGACCCTTCCGCGAAGTGCGTCGGCGCGGCCTGGCCGCGATCGGCCTGAAGATGGAGACGCGCGAGCAGAGCGTCCAGCAAAACCTGCGCGACAGCGAAGGCTGCGGGTTGGCATTCTGGGGCTCGGCCTGGCAGGCGGCGGTGCCGACGCCGGCCTACTTCCTGGGCCTGTTGTATGGGCCGAACATCGGCCGAGGCATCAACCTCGCCTGCTTCGAGTCAGCGGAGTACGACCGCCTGTTCGAGCGGGCGCGTGGCACCGTGCCGGGACCGGAACGCGACCGTCTGTACGAGCGCATGCTCCAGATCGCGGCCGAGGAAGGGGTGTGGCAGATCGGCGCGCAGCGCATGGCAACCTGGGCGCTGGGCGAGCGTGTGGTCCGCTTCGAGCCGCACGCCCTGCAACCGGCGCCCTGGCTGCATATGGCGATGAGCACCCCGAGTGCAGCCGCGGCGCCGGGCTCGCTGCGAGCCGTGGAGTTGACCTTCCTGAAGTCCGCCGACGGCGAGCGCGAGCGGCTGAAGCGCTACATCGTGGACAACTGGTTCGCGATGGACCGGATCGCCAAGGCGCAGGGGCTGATGGACGCGTTCACGGTGTGGGACAGCGGCAGCGACGAGGGACCGTGGAACCTGCTCGTATCGGTGACCTACCGCGACGCACGGGGCTATGCCGGGATCGCCGAGGCCTTCGAGGCGATCCGCCGTACGCACAACGAGGTACGCATCGACGGCAAGAGCCTGCGTGACCTGGGCCGCATTGTCGATTCGCGCCTCGTGCTGGAGGATCCGGCGCACGAGACGCGGTGATGGCGCCGCGGCGGGCGCTCCGTGGAACTCGACCATACAACAACGGCACAACACCGGCTCGGCGTTGCCACAACCTCAGCGCACGATGAGCACCGGCACCGGACTCGCCGCGAGCACCGTGCGGCCCACCGAGCCCAGCACGGTCCGGCGCAGCAGGCCGCCCTCGCTGGCCCCCAGCACCACCAGGTCGTAGCCGCCGTCGCCGGCAGCCTGCACGATCTCGGGACCCGGTTCGCCCGCGCGCGCGTCCAGCGTGGGCTGGTAACCGGCCTCTCGCAGGATCTGCAGCAGCGGCGCGGCCACGGCCGGCGCGTCCACCCCGAGCGAGGCCGGCATGCCGGGGTCGGCGCCCAGCGCGCCCACCGCGCGCAAGGGCGGCGGCGGCTCGATGAACAGGCAGGTGAGGGCAGCCGCGCCAAACAGCGCGTGCTGGCGGGCCAGCCACTCGACCGCATGGCGCGAGGTCGGGCGGCCGTCGATGGCGACCAGGATCTTCATCACTCCTCCAGTGCGGCGGCGGCCCGCCGGCCGGGCAGCGGCGGGCGACGGCGCAGCAGCCACTTTGCCACCTCCATCACCGGCACGATGCTGACGGCTGCCGCCGCCGCCAGGCCCCAGTCGTGCCACGCCAGATTCACCGTGCCGAAGGCCGGTTGCAGCCACTCGGCATGCACCACCACCGCCAGCAGCGCCACCTCCCAGGCGACCGCGGCGTTGAGCCACCGGTTGCTCCAGGGCGCGCGCAGCGCGCTGCCGTCCGGCCGACGGAAGTTGTAGGCGTTGCAGAACTGGATCAGCACCAGGGTCGCGAAGCACAGCGTCATGGCGTGAGCGGCGTCGTAACCGGCCGCCAGCGCCCAGGCGAACACGGCGAGGGTGGCCGCCGCCGCCCAGGCGCCCGCCACTGCCAGCAGGGCCACCACGCGCGGCGTGAACACCCCCGCGCGCGGATCGCGTGGGGAGCGGCGCATCAGCCCGCGCTCGGCCGGATCGGCCGCCAGCGCCAGCGCCGGCAGGCCGTCGGTGGCGAGGTTCACGTACAGCAGTTGCACGGCGGTCAGCGGCAGCGGCAGGCCGGCGAGCGCGGCGGCGGTCATGAGCCCGATCTCGCCCGCATTGGACGACAGCAGGAACAGCAGGTACTTGCGGATGTTGGCGTAGATGCCGCGGCCCTCCTCGACGGCGGCGACGATGGTGGCGAAGTTGTCGTCGGTCAGCGTCATGGCCGCCGCCTCGCGGGCGACATCGGTCCCGGCCACGCCCATCGCCACGCCGATGTCGGCCTGCTTGAGCGCCGGCGCGTCGTTGACACCGTCGCCGGTCATCGCCACCACCGCGCCTTGCGCCTGCAGCGCGCGCACCACGCGCAGCTTGTGCGCCGGCGAGACGCGGGCATAGACCGCGGTGTGCCGCACCGCGGCGCCGAAGCCGGCATCGTCGAGGGCGTCGATCGCGGTGCCGGTGAGCACGCCGGCAGCAGCCGGCGCGGCGCTGGCGAGCACACCCCCGGCGGCCGGCGCGGCGCCGCTGGCGTCGGCCGTCAGCAGCCCCAGCTCGTGCGCGATGGCCGCCGCAGTCATCGGGTGGTCGCCGGTGATCATCACCACGCGGATGCCGGCGCTGCGGCAGGCGGCAATGGCGGCACGCGCCTCGGGGCGGGGCGGGTCCATCAGGCCGACCAGCCCGAGCAGCGTCAGCTCCTGCAGCGCGTTCGCCGCGGTCGCCTGCTCGCGGCGCGCAATCGCCAGCACGCGCAGGGCGCGCTGCGCCATCGCCTGCGCGGCGGCCCGCACCGCGGCCGCCTGCGCGGCGGTCAGCGCGACGGTGCCGTCGGCGGTCTGCAGCCGCGTGCAGGCCGCGAGCACCACTTCGGGGGCGCCTTTCACGCAGGCGAAAGCGCCCTGCGGGCCGGCGTGCACCGTGGCCATGCAGCGCGCCTCGGCGCTGAACGGACGCTCGGCCACGCGCGGCCACTCGGCCTCCAGCAGGGGCTTGCGCAGGCCCGCCTTGGCCGCGGCCACCACCAGCGCGGCCTCGGTCGGGTCGCCCTGCGCGTGCCAGCGGCTGTCGTCCTCGTGCTGCACGATGTCGCTGTCGCCGCACAGCGCGGCTGCGGTCAGCAGGCGGCGCAGCGCGTGGTCGGGCGCGAGCGCCACGCCGTCGGCCGTGAAGCCGCCGGACGGCGCGTAGCCGGCGCCCGCGACGCCGATCTGCCGGCCCGCCACCCAGACTTCGCGCGCCGTCATCTCGTCGCGCGTCAGCGTGCCGGTCTTGTCGGTGCAGATGACCGAGGTGCTGCCCAGCGTCTCCACCGCGGCCAGCCGTCGCATCAGCGCGCCGCGCCGCGCCAGCCGCTGCACGCCGAGCGCCAGCGAGATCGTCACCACCGCCGGCAGCGCCTCGGGCACCACGGCCACGGCGAGCGCAACGCCGAACACCAGCATTTCGACGAACGGCTGGCCGCGCGCCAGTCCGAAGCCGACCACCAGCACCACCAGCACCAGCGCGGCGCGCGCCAGTTGGCGGCCCAGGCGGTCGAGGTCGATCTGCAGCGGCGTGCGGCCTTCTTCGACCGTTGCCAGCAGCCCGGCGATGCGCCCGAACTCGGTCGCCATGCCGGTGGCCGTGACCACGGCACGGCCGCGGCCGCGCGCCACCGCCGTGCCGGCAAACACCATGCAGGCCTGCTCGGCGAGCGGCACGGCCGGCACCGACGGCGCTGCCGCCGCCATGGCCGCCACGGTCTTGTCCACCGGCGTCGATTCGCCGGTCAGCGGCGCCTCGATGGTGGCCAGCTCGGCCGCCAGCAGCAGGCGCGCGTCGGCGGCGATGCGGTCGCCGGCACGCAGCATCAGGATGTCGCCCGGCACCAGTTCGGCAGCCGCGATCTGGGCCTCGGCACCGGCGCGCAGCACGGTGGCGCGCGGGCTGCTCATGGCTTGCAGCGCCTGCAGCGCGCGCTCGGCGCGGAATTCCTGCACGAACCCCAGCAGCAGCGCGAACAGCACGATCACCGTGATGGCGATCGCCTCCACGCGGTGGCCGAGCGCGGCCGACAGCGCGGTGGCCAGCAGCAGGATCAGCACCAGCGCGTTGCCGAACTGCTGCGCCAGCAGTTGCCATGGCGAGCGGCGCCGCGCGCGCGTCAGCACGTTGGGGCCGTGCAGCGCCAGCCGGCGGGCGGCTTCCGCGGGCGCGAGTCCTTGCTCGCTGCTGCCGAGCGCGGCCACGACCGAAGCGGCGGGCTGGGCGTATGGAGGAGGCGCGGTCATGACGAAGCAGCAGTATCCGGCCCAGCGTGCGCCGGCGCGCGCGCGGCGCGCTGATGCGCGTCAAGCCGCGTCATGCCGTGACATGCCGCGGCATGACGCGTGTGCTGCCACCGACTGCCACCGACTACGCCCGACTTCGCCGGACTGCGGCCCGACCGCGCCGGACCCGACTGCGCCTTGACGGCACGGCCCGCGCCCGCGCAAGATGCGCGCCGTGCCGCGCGGACGTCTGCATCGCGCGGCCTTCACCGATCCGGAGGTGCCCATGCTGAACCACGACATCGCACCTGCCGCCGCAACCACGGCGCGCTGACCGGCTGATTTCGCCCCGGCTCTCCGGGGCCAGGACTCCGGGGCGAGGAAAGGGGCAGGGCCCCACGGCAAGGGCCGCCTGCAGGATCGACTGCAGCGCAGGCCCTGGCCTCGGCTGCGCACCTGCCGACGGCCCCATTCATCCGCGCGTCGTCGTTGCTGCGGCAACGAATCCCGTTCGACTTCGCGAGATGAACTCATGCAACAGCAAGAACTGGCGCGCCTGCAGGCCATCGGCCTGACGCCGATCACCGGGCAGGCGCTGGCGGCGCGAGCCGCCGAACTTCCCGGCGCACGCATCGCGCGCCTGGTCGCCGTGCACCGCGAGACCTGTGTGGTTCACGACGGCAGCACGACGGCGAGCGTGCGCGTCCACGCGCACCTGGCGCGGGCCGGCCTCATCGTCGGCGACTGGGTGCTGGTGCAGCCCGATGCATTCGGCGCCTCCTGGCTGGTGGCGCGCGCCGCGCCGGCCACGCAGATCGTGCGGCGCGATGCCGACGGCCGGCGCCACGGCGTGGTCAGCAACATCGACCTGGCCTTTGTGGTGATGGGCCTCGATGGCGACTTCAATCCGCGGCGCGCCGAGCGATTCTTGGCGCTGGTGGCCGCCGCCGGCGTGCGATCGGTCGTGGTGCTGACCAAGCGCGACTGGGCGGGCGAGGCGGTCGCCGAGGACGAGGCCGACGCCCTGCGCGGCCGTTTGCAGGTGGCGGTCGAAGCGGTCAACGCGCTCGACCCCGCGACAGCGACGCGGCTGCAGCCCTACATCAGGGCCGGCCAGACGGCGGTGCTGCTCGGCTCCTCGGGCGCCGGCAAGTCCACCCTGACCAACACGCTGCTCGGCGGCGCAGTGCAGGACACGGGCGCGGTGCGCGCCGCCGACGACCGTGGCCGGCACACAACCACGCACCGGGCCCTGTTCCCGCTGCCGGGCGGCGGCTGCGTGATCGACACGCCGGGCCTGCGCACCTTGCGGCCCGACCTCGACGCTGCGGCGCTCGGCGCCAGTTTTGCCGACGTCGAGGCGCTGGCGGCGCAGTGCCGCTTCCGCGACTGCCGCCATCAGGGCGAGCCGGGTTGCGCCGTGCGCGCCGGTGCCGCGTCCGACCGGCTGGCCAACTGGCACAAGCTCGGGCGCGAGTTGCGACGTGACGCCATGACGGCCCTCGACCGACAGCGCCAGTTGGTCGAGTGGAAGGCGTGCTCGCGCGGGGCGCGCCAGCGGATGCGACTGAAGCGCGGCGACTGACGTCTGCCGCTAACCGGCGTTGCGCAGCCAGGCAAACAGCGCCGCCAGCAGCAGCACCAGCAGCGTGGTGGCGGCGGCCAGCAGGAGGGCGCGGGTGGCGCGGAGCATGCGGTGTGCTGCCTCGGGCTAGCCCGGATGTTTCATCAGGGACGCGGGATTTGCGTGGATGCCCGCGTGAGCCAGATTGCGCGAGAGGGGCGCAGCCGATGCCCGCAGGCATCGGCGAGCACTTGAGCGAAATGTGGCCGCGCGGGCGCCGCG
Organism: Burkholderiales bacterium; assembly: GCA_020248865.1. Lineage (GTDB taxonomy): Bacteria > Pseudomonadota > Gammaproteobacteria > Burkholderiales > Burkholderiaceae_F > JALHMQ01. Next base: position 22,258 of record JADCGS010000019.1, read on the forward strand.
CAAACC
>JADCGS010000002.1 GCA_020248865.1 Burkholderiales bacterium
TGCTCCCGCCGGGCCGCCCCAAGGGCGAACCGCCGAGGGCGAAGCGCGAGGCAAGTCCGATGCTCCCGCCGGGCCGCCCCAAGGGCGAGCCCCCGAGCGCGGCGCGCGGGGGTAGTCCGACGTTCCCGCCGGGCCGCCCCAAGGGCAAGGCCCCGAGCGCGCCGCGCGAGGACAGTCCCGTCGGCGCGCCGGCCGATGCTGCGCGCAGCGGGCCGCCGCTGGCCGATGCGCTGCAACTGGCGGCGCACGCCTGGCAGGCTTTCCGTGACGGCAGTTCGCTCGACCGGGCGCTGACCGCGGCGGGCGCGGCGCTGCCCGGGCTGCACCCGCGTGCCGGCGCCGCTGCCCGCGACATCACCTACACCGCAGCACGCCGGCTGGCGCTGATCGACACGCTGCTCGCCCGACTGGCGCAGCGCGCGCCCGATGCGCCGATCGAGGCGCTGCTGGCCGTGGCGCTCGGCCAACTCCTGGCCGGGCGCCAGCGCCCGTTCGTGGTGGTGGACCAGGCCGTGCAGGCGTGCAAGCGCGACCCGGGCACGCAGCCGGCCGCCGGTTTCGTCAACGCGGTGCTGCGCAACGCGCTGCGGCGGGTGGAGCCGCTGGTGGCCGCGGCGCAGGCCGACGAACGCGTGCGCCACAACCTGCCGGGCTGGTGGCTGCGGCGTCTGCAGCAGGCCGCACCCGACGACTGGGCGCGGGTGGCACACCTGCAGCGCGAGCCGCCGCCGCAGGTGCTGCGCATCGAGCCGCGCGCGGTCGCGCTGGCCGACTACACGGCGCAGTGCGCGGCCATGGGCATTGCGGCCCGCCGCGTCGGCCGCACGGCGCTGCGGATCGACCCGCCGCGTCCGGTCGAAGAGTTGCCCGGCTTTGCCCAGGGCTGGTTCGCCGTGCAGGATGCGGGCGCGCAATTGGCTGCCGAGTGGCTCGGCGTGGCCGACGGTATGCGCGTGCTCGATGCCTGCGCCGCGCCCGGCGGCAAGACCCTGCACCTGGCCGGCCTGGCGCAGATCGAGCTCGACGCACTCGATGTGGATGCGGCGCGCGCTGCACGCATCGAAGACGGCCTGGCGCGCCTGCAGCCTCATCTGGTGGGCCGCGTGCGGGTGCAGGTTGCCGACGCCGCGGACCGCGCGCAACTGCGGGCCGCCACAGCCGGTGCCGCGTACGACCGCATTCTGCTCGATGCGCCGTGCACGGCCAGCGGCATCGTGCGGCGCCATCCGGACATCCCTTGGTTACGCCGCCCGGCCGATGTTGCGAAATTGGCAACGCAGCAAAGGCGCCTGCTGGAGGCTTTATGGCCGCTCCTGCGGCCCACTGGTAGATTGCTTTACGTCGTGTGCTCGGTGTTCCCGGAAGAAGGCGCGCAGCAGGTGGACAGCTTCCTTCAGAGGGAGCCGCAGGCCCGCCTGGTGGTGCTGCCCGGTGCCCCGCAGGCAACCCGGCGCCTGTTGCCGGCCGATTCGGAGGCCGCGTACGAAGACCGGCCGGACAGCCTGCCAACGGTGCACGACGGGTTCTTCTACGCGCTGATCGAGAAAAGCTGATCGAGACCCCCATGCAGTGCGCGGCCCGGTTGAGCCTTGCAAGCCCGCCGGTCCGGGCCCTGGACACCATGGTGCTTCTGCGGCGCGTGCGTCGCGCTCTTGGTTTGATTGGCTGCGCGGTGGCGCTGCTGTTGCTGGCGGCGACGCCGGCCCGTGCCGACGACCGGATCGTGGTCACCGAGGCCGCGCTGGCCGTGGCGACCAACGGCGCCGAGCCGGGGATCGTCGTCAATGCCGAGTTCGAGTTCGACCTGCCCTGGGCGCTCGAGGACGCGATCAACCGCGGCGTGGCGCTGTACTTCGTCGCCGACTTCGAGCTGCACCGCACGCGCTGGTACTGGTTCGACCGCCGCATTGCTGCCGCCTCGCTCACCTACCGCCTGTCCTACAGCCCGCTGACCCGCCAGTATCGCGTGGCGCGCGGTGCGCTTGCTCTGCCCTTCGACACGCTGGCCGACGCGGTGGCGAGCATCCGCCGCATCCGCGGCTGGAGGGTGCTCGACCGCGGCGCCGTGCGGGCGGGCGAGGACTACCGGGCGCAGATCCGCATGCGCCTGGATACCAGTCAGCTGCCCCGGCCGTTTCAGATCAATGCCCTGACCAACCGCGACTGGACACTAGCCTCGGAATGGCGCAACGTCCCGGTCCCGGTCGCTGCGTTGAGCGCGCTGCCGCCTGCTCCAATGGACGTGGCGCTGAGGCCATGAACGAATCTGCCGGGCCGTCCCCGGGGCGCGCCGCGCGAAGGTAGTACCGTCAGGCGCGCGCCGGCCCCGGTCCCGAGCGCCGCAGTTCTGCCCTGGAGGGCATCGATGTCCAACCTTGCCGCAACCGGCGGGCGCTGTCCCGACTAGGATGGGCCGCGCCCTGCGCTACGGCGTGCTGATCGCGCTGGCCCTCGGCGGCGTGCTGCTGTTCCTGCTCGCCTCGGCCAGCAGCAACACCCAGACCTTCGAGCGCCACTATCCGCTGCTGCTGGCGGTCAACGGCGGCATCGCCGCCGTGCTGCTGGTGCTGGTGGTGGCGCTGGTGACGCGGCTGGTGCGGCGGGTGCGCGCCAAGCGTTTCGGCGCGCGGCTGATGCTGCGCTTTGCCGTGGCCTTCACGCTGATGGGCGTGCTGCCCGGCGCCCTCATCTATCTCGTGTCGGTGCAGTTCCTGTCGCGCTCGATCGAGAGCTGGTTCGACGTGCGGGTCGACCGCGCCCTCGAATCCGGGCTCACGCTCGGACGCGCCGCGCTGGAGGCGCAGCAGGCCGATCTGGCCAACAAGGCGCGCGCCATTGCGCTGGAGCTGGCCGACGTGCCCGACGCCAACCAGCTCGCGGTGCTCGACCGCGCGCGCGAGCGCGCCGGCGTGCACGAGGCGCTCCTCATCACGCAAGGGGGCTTTCTGGTGGGCGCCAGCACCGCGCGCAGCGAGGGCGACCTGGTGCCGGAGTTGCCGTCGGTGGCGGCGCTGCGGCAGGCGCGCCAGCAAAGGAGCTTTGCCGCCATCGAGGGCGATCCGCTCGCCACCGAACCCAGACTGGGCCTGCGCACGCGCGTCATCGTGCCGATCCCGGCGCCTGCAGCCACGGCGACGGCGCCCCTGCCGGCGGCCGGGATGCGCAACCCGTTTGCGCTGCGTGAGCCGCCGCCGCTGATCTCCCCGCGCGGCGAGGCGCGGCTGCTGCAACTGGTGCAGCGGGTGCCGCCCTCGGTGGCCGCCAATGCGCAACTGCTGCAGGACGGCTACCGCGAGTACCAGGAGCTGTCGCTGGCGCGCAGCGGGCTGCGCAAGATCTACACCCTGACGCTCACGCTGACGCTGCTGCTGGCGATCTTCGCGGCCATGGCCTTCGGCGTGCTCCTCGCCAGTTCGATGACCGCACCGCTGCTGCACGTGGCCGAGGGCACCAAGGCGGTGGCCGAGGGCGACTATCGCCCGGTGCGCGAGGCGCGCGGCAACGACGAGCTGAATCTGCTCACGCAATCGTTCAACGCCATGACGCGCCAGTTGGCCGAGGCGCGCGATGCGGTCGAGGCCAAGCAGCGCGAGGTCGAGAACGCCAAGGCCTACCTGGAGCGGGTGCTGGCCAACCTGTCGGCCGGCGTGATCGTGCTCGACCAGGACTGGCGGCTGGTCACCGCCAATCATGGCGCCAGCCGCATTCTCGGCCTGCCGCTGGCCAGCCGCGTCGGCGAGCCGTTCGCGCAGCTCGCGCCGTCCATGGCGGCCGAGGTGCAGGCAGGCTTTGCCGACCAGGCCCTGGCGGCCACGCCCAGGGACTCCTGGCAGCAGCAGATGGCGGTGGCGCGCGCCAATGCCGCGCCCGGGGCCGAGCCGCTGTCGCTGCTGGCGCGCGGCTCGCGCCTGCCGCTGGACGACGGGCCGGGTCATGTGGTGGTGTTCGACGACATCACCCAGGTCATCTCGGCGCAGCGGGCCATGGCCTGGGGCGAGGTGGCGCGGCGCCTCGCGCACGAGATCAAGAACCCGCTGACGCCGATCCAGCTGGCGGCCGAGCGGCTGCAGATGAAGCTGCAGCCGGCGCTGCCGCCGGAGCAGGCCGACGTGCTGGTGCGCGGCGCCTCCACCATCGTGAGCCAGGTCGCGGCGATGAAGCGCATGGTCGATGATTTCCGCGAGTACGCGCGGGTGCCGCCGGCGCGCCTGCTGCCGCTCGACCTGAATGCGCTGGTCGAGGAGGTGGCGGGCCTGTACGGCGCCGGGGCCGGTCCGCAGCAGCCGGCCATCGAACTGAGGCTCGCGCCCGTGCTGCCCCTGATCGAGGGCGACTCGACGCAACTACGCCAGGTCATCCACAACCTGCTGTCCAACGCGCAGGAGGCCATGGCCCAGATGCCATCGGCGCAGCCGGGGGCCCGGCAGATCGTGGTGCGCACCGAAGCGGTGGCGCCGCAGGAGGCGGCGGGGGCTGCGGCTGCGCGTGCCGTGCGCCTGTCGGTGGAAGACTCGGGCCCCGGCTTCGCGGCGAATATACTTAGGCGAGCGTTTGAGCCTTACGTGACGACCAAGCCCAGTGGAACCGGACTTGGTCTGGCCATGGTCAAGAAGATCGTCGACGAACACGGCGCCCGCATCGAACTCGTGAACCGCACCTGCGCCCCGGACGGCCACACGGACGGGGCCTCCGTCACCATCCTGTTTCGCCGCCTCGCCGAGGCCGAGGCGCCGCCGGCTGCCGCGCGCCGCGTGGCCTGAAGAACAAAGAAGCAGGCGCTCGACTGCGCCGTGGAGTCGATTCTTGAACCAGCACGCGAACGCCCGTTGCCTCCGAAATCGGGCCGACCGCTCGGTCGCCGGTAGGTCGGCCCGCTCGAACGAGCAGTGCGCGCGCACGTGCATTTGCGACAGGCCGCGTCGCGTACCCGCGCACTGAACCATGTCCACCATCCTCGTCGTCGACGATGAAGTCGGCATCCGCGAACTGCTATCGGAGATCCTGTCCGACGAGGGCCACTCGGTGCTTACGGCCGAGAACGCCGCCGCGGCACGCCGCCTGCGCGCGGCCGAGTCGCCCGACCTGGTGCTGCTCGACATCTGGATGCCCGACACCGACGGCGTCACCCTGCTCAAGGAGTGGTCTGCCGCCGGCAACCTGACCATGCCGGTGATCATGATGTCGGGCCACGCCACCATCGACACCGCGGTGGAGGCCACGCGCTTCGGCGCGCTCGACTTCCTCGAGAAGCCCATCGCGCTGGCGCGCCTGCTGGCGGCGGTCAAGAGCGGCCTGGACCGCGGCCGCCTGATGCGCAACCTGCGTGCCGCCGGCGTGGTGGCCGCGCCGCCGCCGGAGCCGGCGCGGCCGGCCGAGCCGACCGTGGGCGGCGCCGTCGACGAAGGACAGTTGAAGACCTCGGCCGGTGCCCAGCCGGCGGCGGGCGTCAGCCTCGACCAGCCGTTGCGCGAGGCACGCGACCAGTTCGAGCGGGTGTACTTCGAGTACCACCTTGCCAAGGAAAACTACAGCATGACGCGGGTGGCCGACCGCGCCGGGCTGGAGCGCACCCATCTTTATCGCAAGCTCAAGCAACTGGGCGTGGAGCTGGGCCGTGGCGGCCGCCGCGCCCAGGTCCAGAACGGCCTGCACGAGGACGGGCCGGCCGGCGAGCGCGGCTAGCTGGTCCGGCTGCCGCCTCCAACGGGCCGCGCCCATGAAGATCATCATCCTCGGTGCAGGGCGGGTTGGCAGCTCGGTGGCCGAGAGCCTGGTCTCCGAGGCCAACGACATCACCGTCATCGACACCGACGGCGCGCGCGTGGCCGAGCTGCAGGACCGCTACGACCTGCGCGGACTGGTCGGTAACGCGACGCTGCCTTCGATGCTCAAGGAGGCCGGCGCCGAGGACGCCGACATGCTGATCGCGGTGACCAGCACCGACGAGACCAACCTCGTCGCCTGCAAGCTCGCCGCGGACCTGTTCAACGTGCCCACGCGCATCGCCCGCGTGCGCAACACCGAGCTGCAGGCGCACCCCGAGCTCACCGGCGAGCAGGGTTTCCGCGTCAACCACATCATCTGGCCCGAGCAGAGCGTCACCGACTACCTGCTCAGGCTGGTCGAGTTCCCCGAGGCGCTGCAGGTGCTGGAGTTCGCCGGCGGGGCGGCCAGCCTGATCGCGGTGCGCGCCTTCGCCGGCGGGCCGCTGGTGTCGCATCCGATCCAGGACCTGCGCAAGCACATCCCCAACGTCGACACCCGGATCGTCGCCATCTTCCGCAACGACCGCAGCATCCAGTGCGAAGGCACGACCATGGTGCAGCCGGGCGACGAGGTCTTCTTCCTGGCAGCCAGCGAGCACATCCGCACCGTCATGGCCGAGCTGCGCCGCATGGACAAGCCGGTACGGCGCGTGATGCTGGCCGGCGGCGGCAACATCGGGGTGCGCCTGGCGCGTGCGCTCGACACCGGCGAGGGCATGGAGCACTGGGGCCCGAAGTTCAACGTCAAGCTGATCGAGTTCGACAAGCGCCGCTGCGAGTACCTGGCGAGCCAGCTCAGTTCCGAGGTGCTGGTGCTGCACGGCGACGCCACCGACGAGGACCTGCTCGGCGACGAGGGGGTGGCCGAGTGCGACCTGTTCTGCGCGCTCACCAACGACGACGAGAACAACATCATGAGCGCGCTGCTGGCCAAACGCATGGGCGCGCGCCGCACCATTGCGCTGATCAACCGCAAGAGCTACGGCGAGCTGATGCAGGGCGGGCAGATCGACATCGCCATTTCGCCCTCGCACGCCACGCTGTCCAACCTGCTCAAGCACGTACGCCGCGGCGACGTGGTGGCCGCGCACAGCCTGCGGCGCGGCGCAGCCGAGGCGCTGGAAATGGTGGTGCACGGCGACGCCAGGAGCTCGCGCCTGATCGGCCGCCGGATCGAGGACATCGAGTTGCCGCGCGGGGCCACCATCGGCGCCGTGGTGCGCGGCATGGCCCCGGGCAGCGAGCCGCGCGTGCTGATTGCCCACCACGACACGGTGATCGAGCCGGAGGACCACCTGATCTTCTTCGTGGCCAACAAACGGTTGATCCCGCGGCTGGAGAAGCTGGTGCAGGTGGGCGTGGGTTTCTTCTAGCTGCCGGCGCGTTTGTGCGCCGCAGAAGCGCAGTCAGGGCCGACACTGCGCGCTATAGTCGGAACATGCGGCGGTTGCGAACAGCCGCAACGGCTGTCGGGATGCCGCAAGGACGGGGCCGCAGAGCTCCGAGTCGCACAACGATTCCTCAAGGAGACCTGCATGCAGTTTCTGAAGCCCCAGGAGGCGGCCGCCTCCGGCGCCAACGCGTCGAGCGGGATGCGCCGCAAGTTCTTTGCCCGCGCCGCCGCCGCCACGGCCGGCGCCGCCGCACTCGGCGTGCCGATGGTGTCGCGCGCCCAGACCGTGAGTTTCCGGTTCCAGTCGACCTGGCCGGCCAAGGACATCTTCCACGAGTACGCCAACGACTTCGCCAAGAAGGTCAACGACATGGCGGGCAACCGCCTGCGGATCGAGGTGCTGCCCTCCGGCGCGGTGGTGCGCGCGTTCGACCTGCTCGATGCCGTGGCCAAGGGCACGCTCGACGGCGGCCATGGCGTGGTGGCCTACTGGTACGGCAAGAATTCGGCGGTGGCGCTGTGGGGCTCGGGCCCGGCCTTCGGCATGAACGCCAACCAGGTGCTGTCCTGGCACTACTACGGCGGCGGCAAGGAACTGCTCGACGAGATCTATCGCTCGCTCAACATCCAGGTGCAGTCGTTCCTGTACGGCCCGATGCCGACGCAGCCGCTCGGCTGGTTCAAGAAGCCGATCACCCGCGCCGAGGAGCTCAAGGGCCTGAAGTACCGTACCGTGGGCCTGGCGGTCGACATCTTTACCGACCTGGGCGCGGCGGTGAACCCGCTTCCCGGCGGCGAGATCGTGCCGGCGCTGGACCGCGGCCTGATCGACGCGGCCGAGTTCAACAACGCCACCTCGGACCGCATCCTCGGCTTCCCCGACGTGGCCAAGAACTGCATGCTGCAGAGCTTCCACCAGTCGGGCGAGCAGTTCGAAGTGCTGTTCAACAAGCCCAAGTACGACGCCCTGCCGCAGGAGCTCAAGTCGGTCATCGACTACGCCGTGCAGGCGGCCAGCGCCGACATGAGCTGGAAGGCCGAGCACCGCTACAGCCAGGACTACATCGAGTTGCGCACCAAGGACAAGGTCAACTTCTTCAAGACGCCCGACGCGGTGCTGCGCGCCCAGCTTGCCGCCTGGGACCGGGTGATTGCCAAGAAGACCGGCGACAACCCGTTCTTCAAGCGCGTGCTCGACTCGCAGCGCGCCTTTGCCGAGCGGGTGTGCCGCTGGAGTTTCGACACCAACGTCGACTTCCGCATGGCGTACAACCACTACTTCGCGCGTCCGGCCGCGGCACCGGCCAAGAAGGCCTGATCGGTCCACCGCCGACCCCTCGACCCACAGCGCCCCCTGCTCCCGCCGGGGGCGCTTTCATTTTCAGGGTCGCAAAGCTGTCAAGAAGCTGACTGAGGAGCCTGCATGCAGCGCCTGTTGCTGACGGTCGACAAGCTGTCCACCTTCATGGGCCACGTGTTCTCCTGGCTCATCGTCGCCCTGACGGCGCTCATCACCTGGGAGGTGTACTCGCGCTACGTGATGAACCGGCCGCATGCCTGGGCGCTGGATGCGCAGATCATGCTCTACGGCACCCTGTTCATGATGGCCGGTGCCTACACGCTGGCCAAAAATGGCCATGTGCGCGGCGACGTGCTGTACGGCTTCTTCAGGCCGCGTACCCAGGCGACCGTCGACCTGGTGCTGTACGTCCTGTTCTTCATTCCCGGCATCTTCGCGCTGACCTATGCCGGCTGGGACTTCGCCCGCGCCTCGGCAGCCATCCGCGAGCAGACCTTCTCCGCCGAGGCGCTGCCCATCTATCCCTTCAAGTTCATCATCCCGCTGGCCGGCGGCCTGCTGCTGCTGCAGGGGATCGTGGAGATCGTGCGCTGCGTGCGCTGCCTCAAGGAGGGCGCGTGGCCGAGCCGCGAGGAGGACGTCGAGGAGGTTGACGTCGAGAAGCTCAAGCAGATGGTGCACGTGAAGGACGAGGACATCCTCGCCGCCGACCGGCAGATCGTCGGCCACCCCGAACAGACGCGCTGAGGAGCGGACATGATCAAGATCCGCAAGGAGCTGTGGTTCGGCCTGGGTCTGATGGCCCTGATCATCGTGGCCAGCGCCGGCGTGCTGCTGGCGGCCGACACCGTCACGCGCGGCCACCTGGGCCTGCTGATGCTGGCGATGGTGGTGGTGGCGATCATGCTGGGCTTTCCCACCGCCTTCACGCTGATGGGCATGGGCATCCTTTTCACCTGGCTCGCCTACGACCGCGACATCGGCAAGACGCTCGATCTGTTCGTGCAGAGCACGTTCAAGGTGATGAGCAACGACGTGCTGATCTCGATCCCGCTGTTCGTGTTCATGGGCTATCTGGTCGAGCGCGCCAACCTGATCGAGAAGCTGTTCAAGTCGCTGCACCTGGCCATGGCGCGCGTGCCGGGGTCGCTGGCGGTGGCCACGCTGGTGACCTGCGCCATTTTCGCCACCGCCACCGGCATCGTCGGCGCGGTGGTCACGCTGATGGGCCTGCTTGCCTTCCCGGCCATGCTCAAGGCCGGCTACAACGTCAAGCTCGGCGCCGGCGCCATCACCGCGGGCGGCTGCCTGGGCATCCTGATCCCGCCGTCGGTCATGCTGATCGTCTACGGCGCCACGGCCGGCGTATCGGTGGTGCAGCTGTACGCCGGTGCATTCTTCCCCGGCCTCATGCTCGCCGGCCTGTACGTCGTCTACGTGATGGTCGTCGCGTACATCAAGCCCGAGATGGCGCCGCCGCTGTCGGCCGAGCAGCGCCTCGTGACGCTGCCGCCGCTGTCGCAGCGGCTGTCGGAGACCGTCTCGAACCGGGCGCTGCCGGCGCTGCTGGCCGCCCTGGCCGGGCGGCGCAACGCCGGGGTGGCCACGCGCGAACTCGTCAAGCCGCTGTTCGTGACGCTGCTGCCGGTGGTCTTCTTCGGCTTCATCATGGCCGAGACCTACTGGATCGCCACCAAGCCGGTCGAGGCGGTGGTGCAGATGGACCCGGGACTGGGCCTGGCGGAGCCCGCCGGCGCCGAGAAGAACGCGGCCGACGTCCAGGAGCCTCCGGGTGCCGGAGTGCAGGAGCCCAGGGCCGAGGGCGGCCTGGCCGAGCCGCCCGTGGCCGGCGGCGTGCAGGAGCCGCCTGCGGCGGGCGACCTGAAGGAGCCGCCCGCGGCCGGCGGTGTGCAGGAGCCCCCGGGGGCCGGTGGTGTGCAGGAGCCCGCCGGGGCCGTGCGTGAGCCGGCGCCGGCAGGCGCGGTGGCGGAGCCGCCCGGAGCGGCGGCTGCACCGGCGGCCGGCGGCGTGGCCGAACCGCCCGGCGCCGCTGCGCCTGCGGCCAGCGCCGAGCGCCCGGACGCGCCCACCTGGTACTGGATCATGTTCGGCTGCGGCGTGATCCTGCTCGCGCTGTTCTACGCCGTCTTCACGTTCCAGCGGCTCGAGATCTTCAAGATGCTGCTGGCCTCGTTCTTCCCGCTGGTGGTGCTGATCCTGGCGGTGCTGGGCTCGATCGTCTTCGGCCTGACCACGCCGACCGAGGCGGCCGCCGTGGGCGCCTTCGGCGGCTACGTGCTGGCGGCGATCTACATGACGCTGAACTACCCGAGCGAGAAGATGAAGCGGATCTTCTTCTCGTGGATCCCGCTGCTGGCGCCGCTGGTCATCGCGCTGTTCTGGTTCCGCCTGCCCGATGTGTTCGGCCCGATGCCCAACTGGTTCGGCCTGCTGGCCATCGTCGGCGTCGGCGTCTGGAGCCTGCTGGCGCTCAAGCAGTCGGGGTTGTACGAGACGGTCAAGGAATCGTCGTTCCTGACTGCCAAGACCAGTGCCATGGTGTGCTGGCTGTTCGTCGGCAGCTCCATTTTCTCGGCCGCCTTCGCGCTGCTGGGCGGTCAGGACCTGGTCGAAAAGTGGGTGATGTCGCTCGGGCTCACGCCCACCCAGTTCCTGCTGCTGTCGCAGGTGATCATCTTCATCCTCGGCTGGCCGCTGGAGTGGACCGAGATCATCGTGATCTTCATGCCGATCTTCATTCCGCTGCTGGACAACTTCGGCATCGACCCGCTGTTTTTCGGGCTGCTGGTGGCGCTGAACCTGCAAACCGCCTTCCTCAGCCCGCCGGTGGCCATGGCGGCGTTCTACCTGAAGGGCGTCAGCCCGCCGCACGTGACGCTGAACCAGATCTTTGCGGGCATGCTGCCCTTCATGGGCATCCAGGTTCTGGCGATCTTCCTGCTGTACCTGTTCCCGCAGATCGGGCTTTGGTTGCCTTCGGTGTTGTACGGCCGGTAGGCTTTACGACACCGAAGGCCAGCCGCTCGCGGCCGGACGCCAAGGCCTGATCTGCGGGTGGGCCCTTGATCGGGATGATCGGGTTCGCTCGGGCCACGGTGCCCGGCGTATGCTGCGCGCGTTTCGCGGCGGCCCTGGAGGCCGCCGCCCCTGATCGATGGGCGTAGCGCGCAGCCGCTCTGAAGCGAAGCCCTCTGATCAAACCGCTTTGCGTGCACGTGCGACCGCAAAGCGGTCGCGTACACGTACAGCGAGTCAATGTCCGCTCTCGCCCGCTCGATCTTCCCGGTCTTGAACGTGCTCGGCGCGATCGTGGTGATCTTTGCGATCACCCTGTTCGTGCCGCTCGGCTTCGCGTTCTTCGGTCGCGATGCGGCGCTGCCGAGCTACGACAACGCCATCGTCATCACGCTGGTGGCCGGCGGTACGCTGTACGTGACCACGCGGCGCTACAAGCGCGAGCTGCTGCCGCGCGACGGCTTTCTGCTGGTCACGCTGGTGTGGACGGTGCTGCCGGGATTCGCCGCGCTGCCGCTGCTGCTGCACCTGAAGGACCTGTCCTTCACCGACGCCTACTTCGAGGCGATGTCCGGCCTCACCACCACCGGTTCCACGGTGCTGTCCGGCCTCGACGAGCTGCCGCTGTCGATCAACATCTGGCGCCACCTGCTGGTGTGGATGGGCGGCATGGGCATTTTGGTGCTGGCGGTGGCGATCCTGCCGATGCTCGGCGTCGGCGGCAGCCAGGTGTTCAAGGCCGAGTCCACCGGCGTGCTCAAGGAGAGCAAGCTCACGCCGCGGATCGCCGAGACCGCCAAGGGCCTGTACGCGATCTACCTCGCCATCTCGGCGGTGTGCTTCCTGTCGCTGCGCTGGGCCGGCATGAGCTGGCCCGACGCCTTCATGATCATGTGCTCGACCATGGGGCTGGGCGGCTTCGCACCCTATGACGCGAGCATCGGCCACTGGGACTCGCCGCTGATCGAGGCGGTGGTCGTGGTCTTCATGCTGATCGCGGGCATCAATTTCTCGGTGCACTTCCTGGCGTGGCGTCGCCGCTCGCCGTGGGTCTACGCCGCCGACCCCGAGGCCAAGGCCTTCGTGCTGGTGGTGCTGGGCGCGGTCCTGCTGATCGCCGTCTTCCTGCAGTGGAACGGTGTTTACGCGGACTTCGCCACGGCGCTGCGCTATGCGCTGTTCAACACCGTGTCGATCGCCACCACGACCGGACTCACCAGCACCGACTACAACCAGTGGCCGATCTTCGCGCCGGTGCTGATGCTGTTCCTGTGCTGCTTTGCCACCAGCGCGGGCTCCACCGGCGGCGGCATCAAGATGATCCGCGCGCTGCTGCTGCTCAAGCAGGCCAAGCGCGAGTTCACCCGCATCCTGCATCCGCGCGTGATCAACCCGGTCACCATCGGCGGCCAGCCGATCGAGAACAACGTCATCTTCGCCGTGCTGGCCTTCATGCTGGTCTGGGGCGGGTCGGTGATCTTCTGCACCATGCTGCTGCTGTTTTCCGGCCTGGACGTGATCACCGCCTTCTCGGCGGTGATCGCCTCGATCAACAACACCGGGCCGGGCCTGAACCAGGTCGGGCCGGCCACCAACTACGCGGGGCTGAACGACTTCGAGACCTGGGTCTGCACCTTCGCCATGCTGATCGGCCGGCTGGAGCTGTTCGCGGTGCTGGTGCTGTTTACGCCGGTGTTCTGGCGCAAGTGAGCCCGCTGCTCGTCACGCTCGCGGCGGCAGCCGGCAGCCGCGAGCGGCAGCAGGCGGTGGACGACTGGCTCGCCGGCCCGGTCGAGGGCGATGCCGTCCGGCCCGAGCTGCGGCAACGGGCGCTGATCGTCGAGGGCCCGTCGCTGGGGCTGCGCGTACCCGATGCGCTGGCGGTGACCCGGCTGCCGGCGGGCTGCGTCTGCTGCGCGGGTCAGGTGCCGTTGCGGGTCGCGGTCGCGCGCGCGGCGCGCGCCCTGGACCGGCGGCGGCCGCGCAGCCTCCTGCTGCTGCTGGCGCAGGGCGGGCACCTCGCGCGGCTGCGTGCCCAGATCGAGCGCGGAGAACTCGGCGCCGGCGTCCTGCTGGCGCCCGGGCCATGAGACCCGCCGGGCCGCCCCAAGGGCGAATCCCCGAGCGCGCAGCGTGAGGGTGTCCACTGAGACCCGCCGGGCCGCCCCAAGGGCGAATCCCCGAGCGCGCAGCGTGAGGGTAGTCCAGTGAGCCCCCTCGGAGCCCCGGTGAGCCCCGGTAGCCCGGTGGCGCGCACGGCCGCCGGCAGGCCGTTAGCGCGGGTTGCTGTGGCCTCTTGAGTTTCGGCCGGCCGGACCGAGATTGGCGGCATGGGGTGTCCGGCCTGCGGATGCCCGGCTCCACGAGACTCACCACACCATGAACATGATCTACAACAGCCCGCACTTCTGCGTGGTCGAGTTCGCGCCGCAGCACGCTCCCAGCGATGCCGCCGGCTCGGTCGGCGCGACCGGCGGCTTCGAGATCATGGACAAGACCCTGCGGCGCGAGATCTTCCTGCGCGGGCAGGATGCCGAGGTGTTCCGCGCCAGCGTGCAGGCGCTGATCGACCGCGAGCCTACCGCCGACGAGGTCGATGAGTTCCTGAACCGCTACTCGGGCCTCATGACGCAGCCGCTCACGCTGCATTAGCCGGGCCCGGGCTCCGGTGCGGCCGCTCGCGCGTGGCCAGCACCAGCAGCAGCGCGGCCACGGTCCACAGCGCCAGGAACGCCAGCCCCATCTGGAATGCCGCGGCGCCGTACTGGCGCACGCCCGCCACCATGTGCCCGTCCCAGTGCGCATCGAGGATGAGGCCGATCGCCGGCATCTGCACCAGCGTGCCCACCATCGCGCCGGCATTGACCACCCCGCTGGCTGCGCCCTGAAGTGTCGGCGCGACCGACTCCTTGACGTAGGCAAACGAAAGCACCATCGAGCCGGCGCCCAGGCCGCCAATCAGCAACAGCGGCACCAGCAGCGCCAGCGGCGCCTGCGGTGCGGCCGCGACCACGCCGAAGCCGGCCGCCACCAGCACCGCCCCTGCCGCAAACGGCCGCTTGCGGTTGCGCCAGCGGTCCGACAGCGCGCCGAAGATCGGCGCGCCGCAGGCAAACACCACCAGCATCGCGGTCGTGATGAGCGAGGCGGCCTTTGCATCGAGCCCATGCACCTGCACGAAGAAGGGCACGCCCCACAGGCCGGTGAAGGCGAGGAAGGCGCCGCACACCCCGGAGTTCACGCCCGCCAGCAGCCACACGTTGCGGCTGGAAAACAGCTCGCGCAGCGCCGGGCCGAGCGGCACGGTAGGCTGGTCGGCCGCCGCCGTGGCAAAGCTGGCGTGGCCGCGCTCGCGCGGGTCGTCGCGCACCAGCGCCCAGATCAGCAGCGCCAGCAGCAGACCGACCGCGCCGGTACCGGCAAGGGTGGCGCGCCAGCCCCACTCATCGGCCAGCCAGCGCAACGGTGGCCCGGCCAGCACGGCGCCCACGGTGCCCACCATCAGCGACACGCCCGACACGGTGCCGAAGCGCTGCGGCGGGAACCAGTGCGTGACCAGTGCCAGCATCGACACCCAGGCCATACCATGCGCTGCGCCGATCAGCGCGCGGCCCAGCCCCGCCAGCGCCGCCTGCTGCGCCAGCCCGAACAGCAGCGCGCCGCTGCCCGCCAGCAGGCAGCCGGCCAGCAGCAGGCGCGTGGGGCCGAGGCGGCTGACCAGCACGCCCGTCGGCAGTTGCACCGCTGCGTAGGTGTAGTAGTACAGGGCCGACAGGTTGCCCAGCGCGGCGGCCGACAGCGCAAAGTCGCGCATCAGCAGATCGGCCAGCGAGGCCGGCGCCACGCGCTGGAAGAAGCCGAAGAGGTAGAACGCCACGGCCAGCCCCCATACCAGCAGGCTGAGTCGGAGCGGAGGCGGGCGCATGGGGACGGGGGGCCGTGGGCCGCGGTGGGAGCAGGAGCCGCGGGAGCCGCGCCAGGCTGCGCATTGTAGGCAGCCGCTGGAGCGCTCCCTCTAAGCGAGGCGTCGCGCCGCGCCGCTGGCGGCGCAGTTGGCGACAATGCAAGCCAGCGAGGCGGGCGCCCACGAGGCGCCGCCCGGGGAGACGACAGTGGATTTCGACTATGTCGTGATCGGCGGCGGTTCGGCCGGCTGCGTGCTGGCAGCGCGTCTGAGCGAGGACCCGGCGGTGCGCGTGGCCCTGCTGGAGGCCGGCGGGCGCAACGACGGGCTGATGAACATCCTGCCCACCGGCGCGGCGCTGCACGTGGTGCGCGCCAATGCCTGCAACTGGGGCTTTGTCACCGTGCCGCAGCCGGGGCTGGACGGCCGCAGCGGCTACCAGCCGCGCGGCAAGGGCCTGGGCGGGTCCTCCGCCATCAACGCCATGGTCTACCTGCGCGGCCAGCGCGAGGACTATGACGGCTGGGCCGCACTCGGTGCAGCCGGCTGGGGCTGGGACGACGTGCTGCCGTACTTCAAGCGCGCCGAGCACAACGAGCGCGGCGCCAGTGCGCTGCACGGCACCGGCGGCCCGCTCAATGTCGCCGACCTGCGCAGCCCGCACCCGTTTGCGCGGCTGTTCGTCGAAGCCGCGCAGCAGGCCGGTATCCCGCGCAACGACGACTTTGCCGGCGCCACCCAGGAAGGCGCGGGCCTGTACCAGGTCACGCAGAAAAACGGCGAGCGCTGGAGCGTGGCGCGCGCCTATCTGGAGCCGGCGCGCGGGCGGCCCAATCTCGTCGTCCTCACCGGGGTGCTGGCCAGCCGCATCGTGTTCGAGGGTCGGCGCGCGGTGGGCGTGCGCTACCGGCACGATGGCGCCGAGCGCCAGGTGCGCGCGCGGCGCGAGGTGCTGCTGGCGGCCGGCGCGCTGCAGTCGCCGCAGCTTCTCATGCTGTCCGGCGTGGGGCCGGCGCAGCACCTGGCCCAGCACGGCATCGCGCTGGTGGCCGATGCGCCGGACGTGGGCCAGCACCTGCAGGACCATCTGGACATCGTCATCAACCGCCGCGTCGACAACAGCGACCTGCTCGGCTTCTCGCTGGCCGGCGGCATCAAGCTGCTGCGCGCGATCGGCCGCTGGCGGCGCGAGCGCCGTGGCGTGCTGACCTCCAACTTTGCCGAGGCCGGCGCCTTCATCCGCACCGAGCCGCAACTGGCGCGCCCCGACCTGCAACTGCACTTCGTCATCGGCATGGTCGACAACCACAACCGCACCTACCACTGGGGCCACGGCATGAGCTGCCACGCCTGCGCGCTGCAGCCCAGGAGCCGCGGCCGCGTCACGCTGGCCGACGCCGACGCGCGTACCGCGCCCGTGATCGACCCGCGCTTCCTGTCCCACCCCGACGACCTCGAGGTCATGGTGCGCGGCTTCAAGCTGGTGCGCAGCATCTTCGCGCAGCCGGCCTTCGCGCCCTTCGACGGCGGCAATCCGCGGCGCGAGCTGTACGACGCCGCCGTGCGCAGCGACGACGAGATCCGCGCCGCCATCCGCGCCCGCGCCGACACCATCTACCACCCGGCCGGCACCTGCCGCATGGGGTCCGATCCGCAGTCGGTGGTCGACCCCGAACTGCGCGTGCGCGGTGTGGCGGGCCTGCGCGTGGTGGACGCCTCGGTGATGCCGACGCTCGTCTCCGGCAACACCAATGCGCCGGTGGTGATGATTGCGGAGAAGGCGGTGGATCTGATTCGCGCTGCGCGGCCGGCCGTGCAGGTTGTATCGACCGAATCCGTGGCTGTCTGAGACATGGAGCTCCGTCGCCCGCGCCGGCAGGCGCGGGCAGGGCTCCGTGCGCGACGCGGGGCGGCGGCTCCGCCGCGCACCTGCAGTGCTCGGGTCACTCGCCCGTCGCGGAACTCGTTTCGTTCGCTGCGCTCACTGCGCTCAGACAGCCGCGACGAGTCGGAGAAGGTGGCGCGCTCCGCGCGGGGCGAGCGCCCCTGCGCGCTTCGGCGCCCCACCACGCGCACTACGCCCTTCCCGCGCCTGCCGGCGCTGCGTTGCGTGATCCGTCCGGGCGTTGCGTAGCGAGCCGAGACGCAAGCCCGCCTGAATGGTGGGCGCTCCTCATCAAGGGGCGCAGCGCGCGGCCGCTCCGGAGCGAAGCCCCTCTAACCAAACCGCTTTGCATGCACGTGCGCGCCCGCAGGGCACGCGTACACGCAAAGCGCTTACATCTGCTCCCACGGCAGCCCCGCCTTGCGCCAGCCGCCCAGCGTGCCGCGGTGGAAGTTCTCGTCCAGTTCGCCCTCGAAGCCTTCGAGCACGTTGGTCACGTCGGTAAAGCCCCGGGCTTCCAGCTCGACGCCGGCGTCCAGCGTGCGCTTGCCGGAGCGGCAGATGAGCAGGATCGGCCGCTCCTTGCGGCCGGCCTCGCGCAGCACGTCCGCGGCGAAGTTCGGGTTGACCTCGAAGTCCGGCGTGGTGTGCCACTCGATGTTGACCGCGCCCACCGGGTGGCCGACGTAGAAGAACTCGATCTCGGTGCGGCAGTCGATCAGCAGCGCGTCGGGCTCGCGCTGCAGCCGCGCGTAGGCCTCGGCGGGGGTCAGATGCTTCATGGGGGCCGGATTATCCCCGCCTGCGGCAGCGCATAGGCAGACGCCGGCCCGGTCGGTGGGGCCATCGGCCGCGCCTGCGCAGCATCGCGCCTTGCCGTGGGTCGGTGCGAGACAGGTCTGGACAAGCGCTGCGCCTAGGCGAAAGATGGCCGCTTCGCTGCCGCGCGTGGCTGCGGGCGCGATGGTTGCGGCACGCGCAGTCCGGCCACGTCTCGCCGACAGCGCAGGCCCTCCCCACAACAAAGCCAAGGGAGATAGTGGCTATGCGCATCACACTCGGCGTTCTTGTTCTTGGCGCAATGCTGGCCCTGGTGGCCGCCTGCGCCAGCACCCAGGGCAGCTCCGGCTCCGCCGGACCCCGGCTCTCGCAACTGCCCCCGGTATCCAGCCCGGCCGACAACCCCACCACGCCCGACAAGGTGGCCCTCGGCGCCAAGCTGTGGATCGAGCCGCGCCTGTCGGGCAGCGGCAAGATGGCCTGCACCGGCTGCCACGTGCGCGAAAAGGGCTGGACCGACGGCCTGGCGCTCTCGCGGCGCGACAACGGCGACCTCAACACGCGCCACTCGCCCACCATGTACAACGTCGGCTACGCCACCACCTTCTACTGGGACGGCCGGGCAGCCACGCTGGAGGCGCAGGTGCTGGCGGCCTGGCGCGCGCAGATGAGCGCCGATCCGGCCAAGGCCTCGGCCGCGATTGCCGCCGTGCCAGCCTATGCGGCCGAGTTCCAGAAGGTGTTCGGCGGCCCGCCGACGCCGGACACCATCGTCAAGGCGCTGTCGGCCTACCTGCGCACCAAGGTCAGCGGCCTGTCGCCCTGGGACCGCTACGAGATGGGCGACAAGAGTGCCGTGTCGGCCGACGCTCGCGCTGGCTTCGACCTGTTCATGGGCAAGGGGCGCTGCGCCGTCTGTCACACGCCGCCCGTGTACACGGACTTCAACTTCCACAACATCGGCCTGGAGGCCGGCAAGCCCAAGCCCGATCTCGGTCGCGGCGCGGTGACCAAGAATGCGCAGGACAATGCGGCCTTCAAGACGCCCACGCTGCGCTCGGTGGCGATCTCCGGCCCCTACTTTCACGACGGCAGCGGGGCCACGCTCGAGCGGGCCGTGCGCTACATGGCCAGCGGCGGCGCCAACGACCCCAACAAGAGTCCGATGCTGGTGGACACGAAGCTCAACGACCGCGAAATCGCGCAGTTGATTGCCTTCCTCAGCGCGCTGACCAGCGACGAGCGCTACGCGCCGCCGGCCTTGCCTTGATGCGGCGGTCGCCGACGCTTGCGGCCGGGCGTGCGGTCGTTGCAGGGCCGATGCCGAGCGCCGGCTGGCGGCGGCCACGAGCGGATTTAAGCGGCGGGTCGCCTCGGCGAACCCGGCCCGCAGGCGCCGAGCGCTCGAAGCGCGCGCTGACGGCCTCGGCCAGCCCGCGGGCGGCGGGGGGAAGGGACGGCAGCGGCGCGGGTGTTCATCGCGCAGTTTTGGGCGCAGTTTTGGGCGCAGCATTGAGCGCCGTTGTTGGCCTGACCGAGTGGGCCGGTGGCCTGCGAACCCGCGTTCCGGTCTCACGGCTTGGCTATGTGCCGGACCTCGTTCGGTTGGGTTCCCAGGCTTTCGAGGCGGTGGCGAGTGAGTTGCCGAAGCGAGTTCGGCAGGCAAGGGCGCGCAGGGGTGGGGATGGCGGGTTGGGTCGGGTGGTCAGTCGCCGACGAGTCCGCGGTGACCGCAGCAAACGTCTGGGGGACAGGGCGTTGAAGCTTGCTGCTCGAAGGGCGATCCTCAGTCGGGGTGCCGAGTTCGGATTGGAATGCGTGTGCGACTTGGCGGATTTGGCGCGCTATCCTGCCGGAGTCGACTAGATCAAGTAGGCGTCCTGGGAACCGGAGTCTGCGCGTCCCGACCTATAGACACTCATGACCTCGGCGACCATCAAGCTCTTCCTGCCTCACGCAGACGCCCGGCGCCTCCGAGTTGGCGAAGTGTCCAACTGGACCGGGAAAGCGCTCGCGGCCCCCCGGACCGAACTGGATGACCTCTTGGCACGAGAGGAGACTGAAAGCTCGGGCGTCTACTTCTTGCTCGGCGTTAATCCCGAAACTGGCGACAACCTCGCTTACATCGGAGAAGCGGAGGTCATCCGGGACCGCCTTAAGCAACACAAAGCAAAGGACTTCTGGACGTCCGTGGTCGTCTTCGTCAGCAAGGACGAGAACCTGACCAAGGCGCACATTCGCTACCTCGAGAACCGGCTTCTCCACGAGGCTAAGGACGTAGGCCGATACAAGCTCGAGAACACGAACACCACCAACCCGAAGCTGCCCGAGTCAGACCGTGAAGACATGGAGGTGTACCTCTCCCGCATCCGACAGGTCCTTCCGGTCCTGGGGGTCCGATCTACTCTCCCCCATCGCGGGATCGGCCAAGCCAACGCTGCACCAGCCTCACCTAGTCTGCAAGATCAAGAACGCCGTCGCAACCGGTCGCCGAACCGAAGGCGGCTTTGTGGTGTTTGCGAAGTCAACTGCCGTTCTCTCGGTCCGACCATCAGCCGAGAGCCAGTACCCCAACACGATCGCCCTTCGTCGGCGACTCATTCAGGCGAAGACCTTGGTCGAGCAGGACGGCGTCTACGCCTTCACCAAGGACGTTGAGTTTTCCAGCCCAAGCGCAGCGGCCGCGGTCGTCCATGGTGGAAGCGCCAACGGACTCACCGCCTGGAAGGACAAGAATGGCAAGTCCCTCAAGGATCTTGAAGACGCCTAACCAGTTAGGCCTCACAGAAAGACCCACCCCATGTTCACGGCCGAGTTCCTCATCACATCGATCATCGTCGTGCTCATCCCCGGTACTGGTGTCGTCTTCACCGTGTCGATGGGTCTGGCGCAAGGAAGGCGAGCAAGCTTCTTCGCCTCTATTGGTTGCACACTGGGCATCTTCCCGCACCTGCTGGCAACCATTCTTGGTCTGGCTGCCATCATGCACACAAGTGCCCTGGCGTTTCAGGTGCTCAAATACGCAGGGGTGGCGTACCTTTTCTACCTTGCTATCACCACCTGGCGCGACCGTTCATCGTTTGCTGTACAGCCCGCACAAAGTAAGGTCAACGCGCTCAGCATAGTAGTTAAGGCCTTCTTGCTGAACATCCTCAATCCGAAGCTCACCGTCTTCTTCCTCGCCTTCTTGCCGCAGTTTGTTGAGCCCAGCGCCTCCTCACCTCTGCTGCAGTTGCTCGGGCTGAGCGCGGTTTTCATGGCCATGACCTTCGGCGTGTTCGTCATCTATGGTCTCCTGGCACACGCCTTCCGCAAAGCAGTCATTGAGTCCCCGGTTGTTCAAGCATGGCTGCGTCGTGGTTTCGCTGCAGCCTTTGCTGGGCTCGGCACTCAGTTGGCCGTGTCCGAGCGGTGAGGCCTAACCACTCTGCAAGGACTTTCTCCCGATAGTCAAGCGAAGGTTTTGTTTTGCCTCTCGCGCCGCGGTACAGAAGGTGAAGGGGTCAAGGGCCGCCGCAGGCCAAGCGCAGCGATCCCTTGGCGCGGCACGCACTGAGTGCGCTTGCTCAGGCTAGCCCCGGCGGCATGGCGGGGCGCGGCATGAGAGCTTCAGCGCAAATCGTTGCTGCGTGATCGTCGACTGCGCAGCTGTCGTTTTCTCTGTGGGAGGAGGACTGCCGCTCTGCAACCGGCCGCGCGGCGCTGCGCTGATCGGGCGCAGCCACCAGTGTTGCGGGCCAAGGGGAAAGCCCGCGGTGTTCCCACGTTCGGTCCGACCTCTGCAGGGTTTGTCAGGGCGCGGGCGCCGAGGGCAGTTCAGCCGCCACCGGCGCCCTCGCCTCACCGCGCCTGCAACAGCCCCCGGGTCCGGATGAACTCGATCACCCGCTCGACGCCTGCGCCGGTCTTCAGGTTGGTCATCACGTAGGGCCGCGCCCCGCGCATGCGCTCGGTGTCGTGGCGCATCACGTCCAGATTGGCGCCCACGTGCGGCGCCAGGTCGGTCTTGTTGATGACCAAGAGGTCGCTCTTGGTGATGCCGGGGCCGCCCTTGCGCGGAATCTTCTCGCCGCCGGCCACGTCGATCACGTAGATCGTCAGGTCGCTCAACTCGGGGCTGAAGGTGGCGGCCAGGTTGTCGCCGCCGCTCTCGATGAAGATCAGCTCCAGGTCGGGAAAGCGCCGGCACATGCGCTCCACGGCTTCGAGGTTGATGCTGGCGTCCTCGCGGATGGCGGTGTGCGGGCAGCCGCCGGTCTCCACACCCATGATCCGCTCCGGCGCCAGCGCCTGCGCGGCAACGAGCAGCCGCTCGTCCTCCCGGGTGTAGATGTCGTTGGTCACCACGGCCAGCCGGAACTGGTCGCGCATGCGCTTGCACAGCACCTCGACGAGGGTGGTCTTGCCGGAGCCGACCGGGCCGCCGACGCCGACACGCAGAGGAGAAGACGCCATCTTGGGTCCTTGATGGGATCAGGAGCGGTACAGCCGCGAGTACTGCAACTCGTGCCGCGCGCAGATGAGCGCGAACTGCGTGGTGGCGGAGCCGAGCGCCTCGTCATCGAGCGTGGCGGCCGTCTGCACCGCCTGCGCCAGCGCCGGGTGCAGGGCGAAGAGCAGCGTTTGCCCGGCCTGCTGGCCGAGCGGCACGCTCTTGACAGCCACCAGCACCTGGCTCTCGGCCCAGGCCCACAGGTAGGCCGTGAGCCCGGCCTCGCGGTCGATGCCCAGCTGGGCGCAGGCGCAGGCGAAGGCGATCGGATAGGCCACCGGATCGAGCGCGGGCGGCGCGAGTTGCAAGGCTGGCATCACCCGCCGCAGCGACGAGCCCATCTGGATCGACTCGGCGCGCAGCTCCGCGGTCTCGCGCGCGGCCAGCGCCTCGTCGTTCCAGTACGCCAGCGCGGCGGCATCGCCGCGTGCCTGCGCGTCGAAGGCGCGCAGCCAGACGGGTGCCTCGAAGCGCGCCAGCGACAGGAGCAGCAGGTCGCGGATCCAGCGCTCGGCGCTCGCCGCGTCGCGCACCAGGCCGTCCTCGATCGCCTTCTCGAGTCCCTGCGAGTAGGCAAAGCCGCCGACCGGAAGCGCTGGGCTCGCAAGCTGCAGCAGCGCCAGCAGCGCTTGCAGGCGGCTGGCGGCGGCCCGATCGGTCTCGGCGGGTTTCATGGCGCCGAGCGGCCCCGGGCGTGGGCGGCGATGGAAAGCTGCTCGCCGAGCGTGGCCGAGACCGCGTCGATCTCATCGCCATGCGCGCGATGCCCGTGCGCGTGCTTGCCGGGGTAGGCCCCGCCCTCGGGCTCGAACGGTGCTTCGACGTGCTCCACCTGCGCACCCAGCCCGCGCAGCATGGACTCGAGCACCGGGTCGCGCTCGATCAGCACCTGGTCGGCCGCCAGTTGTGCGGGCACGTGCCGGTTGGCCAGGTGATACACGGCGCGCAGCAGCGCCAGCGGCGAGTTGGCGGTGACGCGC
Source organism: Burkholderiales bacterium (assembly GCA_020248865.1). Lineage (GTDB taxonomy): Bacteria > Pseudomonadota > Gammaproteobacteria > Burkholderiales > Burkholderiaceae_F > JALHMQ01. The sequence continues at coordinate 23,536 of JADCGS010000002.1, forward strand.
GCCACCGGCTGCGCGGCTGCCTCGACGATCGCCAGGCCCAGCGCTCCGGCGAGCACCGTTCCATGGCGCAGCACGGTGCCGCGCCGGGCGTCCGCCAGCACGATGGCCACGGCCTGCCCGGCCGGCGTCATGGTCGCCAGCCGCGTCTTCACGCGCTCGTCGTAGGTCAGGCAAAGGCGCAGCGCGCCGGCGGCCTCGGCCGGCGCGAGCGGCTCGGTGCGGATGCGGTCCAGGCGCAGCATCGGTGCAGGCTAGAAGAGGAAGTACCGCTGCGCCATGGGCAGCACCTTGGCCGGCTCGCACTCCAGCAGCACGCCGTCGGCGTACACCTGATAGGTCTCCGGGTCCACGCTGATCTGCGGCGCCAGGCTGTTGTGCACCATGTGCTTCTTGCCGACCCGGCGGATGTTCTTCACAACCGCCGCCGTCTTCTGCAGGCCGTACTGCTCGGGCAGCCCCGCCTGCATCGCCGCCTGCGAGACGAAGGTGAGCGAGCTCCTCGCCAGCCCGCCGCCAAAGGCGCCGAACTGCGGCCGGTAGTGCACCGGCTGCGGCGTGGGGATCGAGGCATTCGGGTCGCCCATGGCGGCGGCGGCGATCATGCCGCCCTTGAGGACCAGGAACGGCTTGACGCCGAAGAAGGCCGGCTTCCACAGCACGAGGTCGGCCCACTTGCCCACCTCCACCGAGCCCACCTCGTGGGCGATGCCGTGGGTGAGCGCCGGGTTGATCGTGTACTTGGCCACGTAGCGCTTGATGCGCGCGTTGTCGTGCTCCTTGGGGTCGGACCAGCCGGCCTCCGACAGCGAGCCGCGCTGCAGCTTCATCTTGTGGGCGGCCTGCCAGGTGCGGATGATGACCTCGCCGACCCGGCCCATCGCCTGGCTGTCGGAGCTCATCATCGAGAACGCGCCCAGGTCGTGCAGGATGTCCTCGGCGGCGATGGTCTCCTTGCGGATGCGGCTCTCGGCAAAGGCCACGTCCTCGGCGATGGCGCTGTCGAGGTGATGGCACACCATCAGCATGTCCAGGTGCTCGTCGAGGGTGTTGACGGTGTAGGGCATCGTCGGGTTGGTCGACGAGGGCAGCACGTTGGCCTCGCCGGCCAGGCGGATGATGTCCGGCGCATGGCCGCCGCCGGCGCCCTCGGTGTGGAAGGTGGCGATGCTGCGGCCGCCGATCGCCTTGACCGTGCTCTCGACGAAGCCCGCCTCGTTGAGCGTGTCGGTGTGGATGGCCACCTGGGTGTCGGTCGCGTCGGCCGCGCGCAGCGCCGCGTCGATCGCCGCCGGCGTGGTGCCCCAGTCCTCGTGCAGTTTCAGCCCGATGGCGCCCGCCTTGATCTGCTCTACCAGTGGCTCCACCAGCGCCGCGTTGCCCTTGCCCAGGAAGCCGAGGTTCACCGGGAACGCATCGGCCGACTGCAGCATGCGCTGGATGTGCCAGGGGCCGGGCGTGCAGGTGGTGGCAAAGGTGCCGGTGGCCGGCCCCGTGCCGCCGCCGAACATCGTGGTGATGCCGCTGTAGAGCGCATCGTCGATCTGCTGCGGGCAGATGAAGTGGATGTGCGTGTCGATGCCGCCGGCGGTGACGATCATGCCTTCGCCGGCGATGATCTCGGTGCCCGGGCCGATCACCAGCGTCACCCCCGGCTGGATGTCCGGGTTGCCGGCCTTGCCGATGCCGCTGATGCGGCCAGCCTTGATGGCAATGTCGGCCTTGACGATGCCCCAGTGGTCGATGATGAGCGCGTTGGTGATCACCGTGTCGGCGCAGTCCTTCGACAGGCGCTGGCTCTGCCCCATGCCGTCGCGGATCACCTTGCCGCCGCCGAACTTCACCTCCTCGCCGTACACGGTGAAGTCGCGCTCCACCTGGGCGATGAGCGCCGTGTCGGCAAGGCGGATGCGGTCGCCCGCGGTGGGGCCGAACATCTCGGCATAGGCCTGGCGGGAGATCTTCACTTGCGGCTCGCTTTCTTGTTGGCCCTGGCCGCGGTCTTCCTCGCTGCTGCCTTCACCGGCGGCTTGGCGGTCCTGGCTTTCGCCTCCAGTGGACCCATCACCTTGCCCTGGAAGCCGTAGACGATGCGCGCGCCGCCGAGTGCCACCAGCTCGACCTCGCGCTGCTGCCCCGGCTCGAAGCGCACGGCGGTGCCGGCCGCGATATTGAGCCGAAAGCCGCGCGCGGCGGCGCGGTCGAAGTCGAGTGCCTCGTTGACCTCGAAGAAGTGATAGTGCGAGCCGACCTGAATCGGCCGGTCGCCGGTGTTGGCCACGCTGACCGTGACGGTCCGGCGGCCGGCATTCAGTTCGAGTTCGCCGGCGGCGGCGAGCAGTTCTCCGGGGATCATGGCGAGCCTCCTAGGCAATCGGCTGGTGCACCGTGACGAGCTTGGTGCCGTCGGGAAACGTCGCCTCGACCTGGATATCGGGGATCATCTCCGGCACGCCGTCCATCACGTCGGCGCGCTTGAGCAGCGTGGTGCCGTAGCTCATCAGCTCGGCCACGCTGCGGCCGTCGCGTGCGCCCTCCATGATCGCGGCGCTGATGAAGGCCACGGCCTCCGGGTAGTTGAGCTTCAGCCCGCGGGCGCGGCGGCGCTCGGCCAGCAGCGCAGCGGTGAAGATCAGCAGCTTGTCCTTCTCGCGCGGCGACAGTTCCATGGGGGCTCCGGGTTCTTGCTGCAAAGGGATGGGCCTAGGTGGCCCAGATGCGCGGCGGCTGCGCGGGCCGCCCCAACAGCAGCGGCCGCAGCGCCGCCCAGACGTCGTGCAGGGCGCGCCGCGCCGCCGGCGTCGAGGTGGCGAGCACGCGCGCCAGCAGCAGGCGCGGCGCCACGCGGGTGATCGGTGCCGCCGCCGCCGGCAACTGCTGGCGCAGCGTCTCGATCTCGCTGTCGCGCCACGCGTGTCCAGCCGCCCACAGGCAGCCGAACACGTGGCGGCCGGCGAGTCCGACCGGCGAAGCCAGCAGCGCGTCGCTGCCCGCAATGCGCGTGCGCTCGACCCATTGCAGGCGTCCGCCTTCGCCGGCGTCGGTCAGGCGGATGGTCTGGGCAAAGGCGCCGTCATCGAAGGTCTCGCCGGCCGCGGCGCGGCCCAGCGCCACGATGTCCCAGCCGATGGTGCGCGCCTGCCGGCCGATGGCGATGTCGATCGAGGAGCAAACCCGCGCCTGGTTGAACACGATCGCTTCCTGCGGCAGCCACTCGAGCCGGCCGTCGATGCTGAGCGAGATCGACTGCGCCGCCCGGCGACCGTTGGCCTTGTACCACTTGGTCGCTCCCGGCGTGGTGACCAGCGCCTGCGCGCCGGCCGCCACGCTCGCCGCGATGGTCAGGTGATCCCCGCCGGCGATGCCGCCGGGCGGGTGCACGATCAGCGTATGGCACAGCGCCGGCCCCTCGGGGTACAGCGCCTTTTGCACGACGAGCGGGCCATGGTGGGTGCGCGCCAGCAGCGTCCGGCCGCCGTCGTGCGGGTCGGGCTGGTAGTCGAGCGACAGTCGGGCGTGCCAGGTCACCCCGCGACTGTAAATCGGCGCCATGCCGGCGACGCCGGCCCGCGCGTGCGGCGTGGCGCTCGCGCATCGCCGCGCATCGCCGCCGGGCTGGTCGGCGCTGCGCGGCGCCCCTTCAGCGGGCTTCCTGCACCGCCTTGGTGCCGGTTGCCGTCCGCGTGGACTCCGGGCGCGTCAGCTCGCGCAGCGACGACAACGCGAGCGCCAGAAACAGCACGGCACAGGCGCGGTAGGTGATGCGAGCCCAGCGGGCCGATGCGCCGCGAAACAGGCGATCGACCAGCGCAGCGCAGACCACGCTCCAGACGAGCGAGGCCACCATCAGCCCGGCGAAGAAGACGCCATAGTCGACGGCGCCTGGCCGGCCGTGGACCACGCTGGCCATGCTGGTGCCGATTGCCGCGAAGTAGGCGATGTTCTGCGGGTTGGTCACCGACAGCAGCACGCCGGCGCGCAGCGCGTGGCCCGGGTGCGCGGGTGCGACGGCGCCGTCGACGGCGAACTCCCGCTGCGCGGTGCGCCAGGCATCGCGCGCCAGCCACAGCAGGTACAGCACGCCGGCCACGCCGATCGGCACGCGCAGCGGCTCCAGGCTCAGCAGCAGCGCCGTGCCCGCCAGGCCGATCAGCGCCCACAGCGCGTCGCCGACCAGCGAGCCTGCCTGTACCGCAAACGCCGGCCGGAAGCCGCCGCGCGCGCCTTGCCGCACGGTCTCGACGAACACCGCTCCCGGAGCAGCGTTGAAAACGAAGCCCAGGCCGAGCGCGGCCGCGAACAGGGTGAGATGGTCGGGGTTCATCGAATCATGCTATCGAGCGGCCCCCGTCACGGCAACAAGCCCGTCTCACCACGTGGTCGCGGCGGCGGGTCTCAGCGCATCACGAACGTGTTGGCGCGCTGGGTGCCGCCGTCGACGTCGAGGTCGTAGCGCTCCGGCGAGCTGGGCAGCCGGTAGACGCGTGCGCAGGTTTTGGGGTCCAGTTCGATGCGCGTGCAAAACTGCGCGCACTGCGCGTCGCCCCGAGCGTCCACCGCGAAGTCTTCGATCCAGGGGTTGCCGACTTGCAGGCCGCCAGCCAGCGGCTCGCCCGCGGGGCTCCCTCGCCGGGTCTTGCGAAATGCTCACCCCGACAGGCCGTCGCCCTTACACAGCCGACAGACGCTGGTGGTGCGCTGATGGTTGTCGGCGCGGCCCCCGCGCGCCACATTGGTCACGGCCGTGCCGGTCGCCCCGGCGCCGGCGTGCGGGCACCCGCCCCACGGTGCGTCCGCTGAGCACCCGGTTGGCCGCAGCCATGCTCGGCGGCGCGCGCGCGCCGGCCCGGAATGTCTCCGCATCGAAGCAGGCGCTGCGTCGGCCAAGGTCCGGCAGCTCGGTCACTCGACGCGCCGCTTTGCGCCGGGTCTGCGGGGCGCGCACCTTGTCCCGCAGCCCGACACTGCTGGGGCTTGCTGCGAGGGTTCCTGTCGGGCAGTCGCCTCTTGAGCTTGGTATCCCCGCCCTGAGTCCTACGCAATTGCGTGGCCCTGTCGGCCTGCACGCCACTTGCGGAGCCCTACTTCATGTCCCTTTCCTGTTTGTAGAGCGCGCTCCACCAACCTACAGGCGGAACGCCCCAACGGCGGGTCGTTCAAGGCGGATGAACACGCTACTTGCCTACTTGCGCAGGATGAGCGTGTTGTAGTCGTTACCGTAGGCTGGCTGATGGTGATAGAAGCGATCGTTGCCGAGACGGTACAGCGGACCGCATTCCCAAGGATCGCTGTCGACACGCACACACAGACCTTCGTCACCGGCGCGCCATGCGCCCTTCCTGCGTGCCGGCATCGATCTCATGGAGAACGTCGCAGAACCGTCAGGGGCAAATGCGTAGGTCAGGCCGCCCTTGATGTCGTTGTCGAAGACAACCGGCTGCGCAAGCAAGGCGCGAATCTCGGCAGCATTGAGTCGTTCAGCGCCCTGAGGAACAACGGTTGGCTGGTCGATGGTGGCGCAAGCAGCCAGGGAACATGCCAGCATGGCGCCAGCGAGAGTGGAGCGAATTCGAGTGAGCAACGTAACCTCCTTGAATGTAGATATCGACCAATACAAGTCGCCTCACGGCAACTGGAATGAAAGTGCCTCTGCCGCTGCGCAAGCCGGATTGACCGCCTGACCGGCAAGAAACGCCCCAACCAGGGACCGGGCACCGCGGCTGCTTGACTGGAGACTGCGACCTCGTTTCGGAAAGCTCACGAGGGTGCTGTTGGACCGCGTCTTCGCAACCGGTTCGGCCCAGGCGGGTGGCGTCGAAGGGTCGAGCGCACCGGATCGCACGCTGCGGCCAGCCGAGCCGCAGGAGCGCGGCCGGCCCGCCGCGGCTTACCGGAACCGCTGCACGGCCTCCAGCATGCAGGGGATGTAGGCGCTTTCGTGGGTCATGCCGGCCAGCTCGACCACCGTGAGCGAGAAGCCGCGCGCCGCCAGGCGGCTGCGTGCCGATGTGGTCGCCGGGTAGGGCACGGACTCGTCGGCGGTGCCGTGGCATGAAGTCAGGGGCGTGGCCGGGTTGATGTCGATGACATCGTTCTCGCGGATGCGCGCGGCGATGCGGTTGCTGCCGTTGAGCGTGGCGGCCAGCGCCGCCGGCGTCAGCAGCTCGCGCGGACTGGCCGGCAAGGCCGCCCCGACCACGTCGGCGCCGCGGGTGCCGTCGAACAGCGTATCGAGCTGCGCGGCATACGGTTGCCGGAATACCTCGGTCGGCTGCGCGTACAGGTCGCCGTAGACGCGCTGGTACGCCCAGACGGTGAACGCGGTGTAGACCGAGCGGCCGGACTCGCGGCCCGTGGCGGGGTCGGTGCCGAGCGACGCTTCCACTGCCTTCGGCAAGTCCAGCGGCCCGGCAATCGACAGCGTGCCGCGCAGCGCCAGCGCGGCCAGGGGCGCCTGCCCGAGCCGCCGTTGCAGCGCCGCGGCGGCGAAGCCGCCCTCGGAGTAACCCATCACGAACAGGTTGCCGTTGAGCGCCAGCGCGCTGCGGCGGGCCAGCTCGGCGCCGGCGATCAGCGCGTCGCGCCCCGCCGCCGCCAGGCTGTCGCGATGCAGGTACGGGTGGTACGGCAGGTCCGAGGTGCCGAGGCCGAGGTAGTCGGGCGCGATGACCAGGCGGCCGCGGGCGGCAAACAGCAGCGCCGGCGGCAGGTTCTCGCTGTACTCGCCCGCGCTGGGGATGTCGCCGCGGTTGGTGCTGGTGCCGTGCAGGTAGGCCACGGCCGCGACCGCCGCCGGCGGTGTGAGGGGCAGCATCGCCAGTGCGCTGGCCTTGCGCGCCTCGCCCCGGGGCCCGGTCGTCGTGTACTCGTACGAGACAAAGCGCACGCCGTACTGAACCTCCGCGGCCAGGGCGTTGCGCTGCGCCGCGGGCAGCGCGGCAATCTCCGGAATCTGCAGCAGCAACGGCTGCAGTTGTGCGGCGGTGACCGTTCCCAGTTCGCTGGTCTTGAGCAGCGTTCCGGTCGTCTCCGTCGGCGGCGGCGGTGCCGGGTTCGACGCGCCTCCGCCGCAGGCAACCAGCAGGCTCGCGGCAAGGCAAGCCAGCAGCGACGGCAGCAACAACCTGGAATCGATCTTCATGCAGGACCTCGACATGTCAACGAAAGGGCGGTGATGGGGTCGGCAGTGGCCGGCCGCGGCCGACCCCGGTTCATGAGCCGCATCCTCGGCGCCGTCGGTCACGGTCCGATGGCATGAAGATGGCGCGGATCACCGGGCGGTGCGAGGACGGTTGCAGTTCGGTTGCGGAACTGTTACGACCCGGTCACGCGCCGCGCAGCGGCGGACGATCCGGGCCAGAATCCGCGCCATGCTGCGCATTGCCGTGATCGAAGACTCGACCGAAGTGGTCGCGCTCGTGCGCGACGAGCTGCTGCAGCTCGCCTACGAGGTCCGTACCGCCGCCGACGGCGAGCAGGGGCTTGCCTTGTGCCTGGCCTGGCAGCCTGACCTGGTGGTGCTGGACGTGATGCTTCCGGCGCTCAACGGCATCGAGCTGCTGCGCCGCCTGCGCGCTGCCGGCTTTGCCGCGCCGATCCTGCTGCTGACCGCGCGCGACGGCGAGGCCGACCGCGTGGCCGGCCTCGAGCTGGGCGCCGACGACTACGTGGTCAAGCCATTCAGCCTGCGCGAACTCAGCGCCCGCGTGGCCGCACTGTTGCGCCGGCACGCCGCGCCGGGGCGGATTGCGGCCGCGCCGCCGGCAGTGGCGGCCAACCCGGCCATGCTGCGCGTGCTCGACTGCGAGCTCGACCTGGAACGCCAGCTGGTGCGCGTGGACGGCAAGCTGCGCACGCTGTCGACGCGCGAGTTCGCGCTGCTGCGCTGCCTGATGCAGGGCAGCGGCCGCGTGCTCACCCGCGAGTGGCTGCTCGAGCAGGTGTGGGGGCGCGAGTACGACGGCGAAGACCGTTCGGTCGACGCCTGCGTGATGCGGCTGCGCGAGCATCTTGGCCGCGACAGCGCCGTGGCCCATGCGATCGAGGCGGTGCGCGGCGTCGGCTACCGACTGCACCCGCAGGGGCGCTGACCGTGACCACGTCCGACCCGGACCGGACCGTCGGCGCCGGGCTGCCCACGATCCGCGACGAGGTGCTGCGTTCGCAGCTGCGCCCGGTCATCGCGCTCGCGTTCACCGCGGCGCTGCTGGTCGGCAGCGCGATCCTCGGGCAGTACGCATGGCTGCGGCTTCAGGCCACCAATCCGCTCGACGAGATCGATGCCGCCGAACTGCGGCAGGTGCTGCGCTCGGCCTCGCTCGACCAATGGCCGGTGCTGACCCGCTGGGTGGCCGCCTTCGGCCTCGGCATGACAGTCGGCCCCGGTGACGACGTGCCGGCCGGTCAGGCGCGCCTGCCCGACGGCCGGCAGGTGCCGTTGGCCGACGTGCTGTGTCTGGTCGTCGACGGCCAGCGGGTCGAGCCTGCGAGCGGTCGGCTGCTGGGCCCCGCGCCGGCCAACTGGCAGGCGGCCATCGCGCGGATGGCGGAGAGCGCAACGCTTCGCCTCGGCCCGACCGACAGCGCCGACGGCGCCGGCCCGCAGTCCTGGCCCGCGCTGCTCTTGCGGCTCGACCCGGGGCGGGTGGCCGTAGTGGCCAGCCCCAACTTCGCCTTTGCGCCGTCAGAGCTCGCGCGGCTGGTGCTGCTGTTCGCGGCGCTCACCGCGGCCGCGGTGGCGGCCTTCGTGGCGTTGTTCCTGCTTGCGTTCCGGCGCCGCTTCGCCGCGCGCAGCGCCGAACGCCTGAGCGCACCCGTCGAGCGCCTGGCCGCGGCGGTCCGCATGGCGACCGCCGACAGCGCAGCGGCACGCCGGGTGGTGGTCGAGCCGCCGGCCGAAGTCGCGCAGCTGGCGGCCGACTTCAACCGGATGCAGGAGCATCTGGCGCAGGCGCTGGCCGAACGCGAGCGCGTCATCGACGGCCAGCGCGAGCTGGTGGCTGCGCTGTCCCACGAGCTTCGCACCCCGCTGGCGGTGCTGCGCGGCCACGCGGAACTGCTGTCGCGCGCCGCCTCCAGCGCGGCGGCGGCGCAGGTCATGCTGCGGCAGATCGAGGACCTGCACCGTCTGCTGAGCGACCTGCTCGACATGGCGCGCCTGGAGTCGATCGAGGCGACGCTGGTGCGCGAGGATGTTGCGCTCGATGCCGTGATGGACGAGATGATCGAGCGCTTCGGGGCGGCCGCATGGCGCCAGGGCGTTGTGCTGCGGGCGGCGCCGACGTCCGAGCGGCGGCTCGTCGCGCGCGCCGATACGCGCTGGCTGCGGCAGATCGTGGCCAATCTGCTCAGCAACGCGATCCGTCACACGCCGCCCGGCGGGCTGGTCACGCTGGCCGCGCAGCGCCGCGGCCAGCAGGTGCGCCTGATCATCGAGGACACCGGCAACGGCCTCGACGCGGCGCGGGTGCAGCATGACCCCGCGGACCGACCCGCCGGCATCGGGCTGCGCGTGGTGCGCCGGCTGATCGCAGCGATGCGCGGCCACCTGATTCTCGAAGCCACGGACGAAGGCGGCACGCGAGCGACCGTGCAACTGCCCACGGCGACCGGCCAGCCCGCCTGAGCCGTCGCGGCCGGCGGCCGGCTGCGGGTCGCGCTGGCGCCCGACTGGCACCGCCGAGTACCTCTGGCCGGGCGCTTTCGGGCCTGGCGTCTGGGCCAGGCTCGGCCATGGCCCGGCGCTCGAACACCTACAATTCGCCCCCCAGCTCCGAAAGGCCCGCGATGAACACGCGCCACCCTGCCGGGGTCAGCCTGCCGACGGCTGCGGCCGCGGCCGCGGCTGCCCCTGCGGACATGCTCCCCGTCTGCCCCGTCGAGTCCCGCCTGCGCGCGCTGCTGCGCAGCCGCATCCTGATCCTCGACGGCGCGATGGGCACGATGATCCAGCGCTACAAGCTGACGGAAGAAGACTTCCGCGGCGCCCGCTTTCGCGATCATCCGGTCGACCTGAAGGGCAACAACGAGCTGCTGCAACTCGTTCGGCCCGAGGTGATCCGCGAGATCCACGAGCAGTACCTCGCAGCCGGCGCCGATCTGATTGAGACCAACACCTTCGGCGCCACGCGGATCGCGCAGGAGGACTACCGGCTCGCGCATCTGGCCTACGAGATGAACCTCGAGGCGGCGAAGATCGCACGCGCCGCCTGCGACAAGTACTCGACTGCGGAGCAGCCGCGCTTCGTCTGCGGCGCGCTCGGCCCCACGCCCAAGACCGCCTCGATCTCGCCCGACGTCAACGACCCCGGTGCGCGCAACGTCACCTTCGACGAGCTGGTGGACAGCTACGGCGAGCAGACGCGCGCGCTGCTCGACGGCGGCGCCGACCTGCTGCTGATCGAGACCATCTTCGACACGCTCAACGCCAAGGCCGCCATTTTTGCGGTGGAGGCGGAGTTCGAGCGGCGGGGCCTGCGTATTCCGGTGATGATCAGCGGCACCGTGACCGACGCCTCGGGCCGCGTGCTCAGCGGCCAGACGGTCGAGGCGTTCTGGCACTCGGTGCGCCACGCCCGGCCGCTCACGGTGGGCCTGAACTGCGCCCTGGGGGCGGCGCTGATGCGGCCTTACATCGAGGAGCTTGCCAACAAGGCCGACACCTTCATCTGCGTCTACCCGAACGCCGGCCTGCCCAACCCGATGAGCGACACCGGCTTCGACGAGACGCCGGAGATCACCGCGGCGCTGCTCAAGGAGTTTGCGCAGGCCGGCTTCGTCAACATCGCCGGCGGCTGCTGCGGCACCACGCCCGAGCACATCGGCGCCATCGCCAAGGCGGTGACGGGCATGGCGCCGCGCGCCGTGCCGGCCGGCGACCCCGTGATGAAGCTGTCGGGCCTGGAGCCTGTCAAGATCGGCGACGACGCGCTGTTCGTCAACGTGGGCGAGCGCACCAACGTCACCGGCTCCAAGGCGTTTGCGCGCCTGATCCTCAACGAGCAGTACGAGGAGGCCGTGAGCGTGGCGCGCCAGCAGGTGGAAAACGGCGCGCAGATCATCGACGTCAACATGGACGAGGCGATGCTCGACTCCATGAAGGCGATGACGCGGTTTCTCAACCTCATCGCCAGCGAGCCCGACATCGCACGCGTGCCGATCATGATCGACAGCTCTTCGTTCCGCGTCATCGAGGCCGGCCTGAAGTGCGTGCAGGGCAAGGCGATCGTCAACTCCATCTCGCTGAAGGAGGGCGAGGAGGAGTTCATCCGCCAGGCGCGGCTGGTCCGGCGCTACGGCGCGGCCGCCATCGTGATGGCCTTCGACGAGCAGGGCCAGGCCGACACCTTTGCCCGCAAGACCGAGATCTGCGAGCGCGCCTACCGCATCCTGGTCGAGCGGGTGGGCTTTCCGCCCGAGGACATCATCTTCGACCCGAACATCTTCGCCATCGCCACCGGCATCGAGGAGCACAACAACTACGCGGTGGACTTCATCGAGGCCACCCGCTGGATCAAGCGCAACCTGCCGCACGCCAAGGTCAGCGGCGGTGTCAGCAACGTGAGCTTCAGCTTCCGCGGCAACGACCACGTGCGCGAGGCGATCCACACCGTGTTCCTGTATCACGCCATCCAGGCCGGCCTGACGATGGGCATCGTCAATGCCGGCCAGCTCGGCGTCTACGAGGACATCGAGCCCGAGCTGCGCGAGCGCGTGGAAGACGTGGTGCTCAATCGCCGGCCCCGGAGCCCGGAGGGCGACTCCATGACTGCCGGCGAGCGCCTGGTGCAGTTTGCCGGCGAGGTCAAGGCCGGCGGCAAGAAGAAGGACGAGGACCTCGCCTGGCGGGCCGAGCCGGTGGCCAAGCGCCTGGCGCACGCGCTGATCCACGGCATCACCGGTTTCATCGTCGAGGACACCGAGGAGTGCCGCGCCGGCATTGCGGCGCGCGGCGGCCGGCCGATCGAGGTGATCGAGGGTCCGCTGATGGACGGCATGAACATCGTCGGCGACCTGTTCGGCGCCGGCAAGATGTTCCTGCCGCAGGTGGTCAAGAGCGCGCGCGTGATGAAGCAGGCCGTGGCGCATCTGGTGCCCTTCATCGAGGCCGAGAAGGCCGCGCTGGTGGCCGCCGGCGGCCAGTCCCGGCCCAAGGGCAAGGTGGTGATCGCCACCGTCAAGGGCGACGTGCACGACATCGGCAAGAACATCGTCACCGTCGTGCTCCAGTGCAACAACTTCGAGGTCGTGAACATGGGTGTCATGGTCCCGGCCGAGAAGATTCTGCAAACGGCGCGCGAAGAGAACGCCGACATGATCGGCTTGAGCGGGCTCATTACGCCGTCGCTGGAGGAGATGCAGCACGTGGCGCGCGAGATGCAGCGCCAGGGCTTCAACATCCCGCTGCTGATCGGCGGCGCCACCACCAGCCGCGTGCACACCGCGGTGAAGATCGCGCCGCACTACAGCAACGGGCCGGTGATCTACGTGTCGGATGCGAGTCGCTCGGTGAGCGTGTGCCAGAACCTGGTCTCGGACGATGCGGCCGCCCGCTTCATCGGCGAGATCGAGGCCGAGTACGAGCGCGTGCGCGAGCAGCATGCCGCCAAGAAGGGCCCGGAACTCATCCCGCTGGCGCAGGCGCGCGCCAACGCCACCAAGATCGACTGGACCGGCTACGCGCCCGCCCGGCCCAAGTTCCTCGGCCGGCGCCAGTTCAGGAACTACGACCTGGCGATGATCGCCAAGTACATCGACTGGGGGCCGTTCTTCCAGACCTGGGACCTGCACGGCCCGTTCCCGCAGATCCTGGCCGACGAGGTGGTCGGCGAGCATGCGCGCCAGGTGTTTGCCGAGGGCGAGAAGATGCTCGAGCGCGCCATCGCCGAGCGCTGGCTGCAGGCCAACGCGGCGGTGGCGTTCTACCCGGCCGCGAGCGTGGGCGAGGACATCGAGGTCTACACCGACGACAGCCGCAAGAAGGTCCTGTTCACCTGGCACGGCCTGCGGCAGCAGACCAAGAAGCCGGTCATCGATGGCGTGGCCAATCCCAATCAGGCGCTGGCGGACTTCATCGCGCCCAAGCTCATCGACGGCAAGCCTTCGGGCATTGCCGACTACATCGGCCTGTTTGCCGTGACCGCAGGCATCGGCCTCGACAAGCGCGACGCGATCTTCCTGCAGAAGCACGACGACTACGGCTCGATCATGCTCAAGGCCATCGCCGACCGCTTGGCCGAGGCCTTCGCCGAGCTGATGCACGAGCGCGTGCGCAAGGACCTGTGGGGCTATGCGGCCGGCGAGACCCTGACCAACGAGGACCTCGTCAAGGAGCGCTATCACGGCATCCGCCCCGCGCCCGGCTACCCGGCCTGCCCGGAGCATGCGGTCAAGCGTGCGATGTTCGAGGTGCTGGGGGCCGGCGAGATTGGCATGGCGCTGACCGAGAACTTCGCGATGACGCCGGCGTCTTCGGTCAGCGGCTTCTACCTCGCGCATCCGCAGGCCAAGTACTTCAACGTCGGCCGTATCGGCCGCGACCAGCTGGAGGATCTGGCCGCGCGCAAGCGCGAGGCGGTGAGCGAGCTGGAGCGCTGGCTGGCGCCGAACCTGGGCTGATCTGCCATCCGATCCCTTGACCGAGGCCGGCGGAGTTGCCGCGCTGTAGTCGATGGATTACAGCGCGGCCGTGCTGATTGTCCATACGCTGCCGCAGGTCGATGAGCGGCTGAAGTCGCTGCGCGACGGGCCTGCAGGAAGGCAGAACATGAGTTTCGGTTTCCTGGCGTTCGACGGTTTGGAGGAGCTGGACCTCATCGGCCCCTGGGAGTTGATCGCCAAATGGTCGCTCCACCTTGGCGGTCCGGCGCCCTGCACGGTGATCGCGCCGTCGATGGCAGCGGTCACCTGCGCCAACGGCCTCGTCATCCAGCCGCACACTGACTTTGCCGCCGCGCCGCCGCTCGACTACCTGCTCGTGCCCGGCGGCATCGGCACGCTGCGCGAGGTCGACAACCCGCCGACCATCGACTTCCTGCAGCGGGTCGGACCGGGCTGCAAGGCGCTGCTGTCCGTGTGTACCGGCGCCTTCCTGCTGCAGCGCGCCGGGCTCGCCGAGGGTGCCGCGCTCACCACGCATTGGGGCTCGCTGCAGCGGCTGCGCGACAGCGGCCATCCGCGGGTCGTCGAGCGGCGCTGGGTCCATGACGGACGCATCTGGAGCAGTGCCGGCGTCTCGGCCGGCATGGACATGGCGCTCGCCTTCATTGCGCAGACGGCAGGCGAGGACGTGGCGTTCAGGGTTCAGTTCGGCACCGAGTACTTCCCGGAGGGTCGGCGCTATGGCGACCCGGCGGCGCACCCGCAGGCGCCCGACTATTTGAAGCAGGCCCGCTAGATGGACGAACTTCGCACTGCGTGCCCGGCGGGGTCGCCCTTGGGCCGGCTCGGCAGGAGCATGAGTAGCCTCTCCGCCTGTCATGAGCATGAACCCCGGCGCCTGCGGCAGCACGTTCACACCTTGGGCTTGCGCCGCGCCGGCTGTGCGGCAAGCCACCGCGACCGGAATGCGATGACGTGAGCCTGCCTGCTGCCGCTGCCAGACCCGTAGTTGCCGCCGGCGACCTCTGGCGCTTTGCCGCCGAGGACCGCCTGCAGCAGCGCAGTTCCGAGGAGACGCGCCGCATCGTTCAGGTGACGCGCGAGCGCATCCTGTGCGCCAACGACTCCACCGCGCCCAGCTACGCGCGCGGCCGCTACGTCTACACGCGGCACTGGAACCTGGTGTCGCGCCCGGCGCTGGCTGCCCCCGGCGACCTGCCCGAGGACATCGGCCAGTGGGTCTGGACGCCTTACTACCCGCACTTCCGCTTTCCGCTCGCCCCGGGCAAGCGCTGGCGTGGCAGTGCGCGCGTCACCAACACCCACACCGACACCACCAACGTGCACCGCTACGAGGCCGAGGTGCTGGCGTCGCAGACCGTCAGCGTGCCGGCCGGCTCCTTCGAGGTACTGCCGGTGCGCTACGAGGCGCAGGTGGCCAGCGACGACAGCGCCGCGCAGCTTGCATGGCGCAACGTCGAGCTCATCCACTACGCGCCCGCGGTACAGTGCTTCGTGCTGGCCGAGCACCAGGTCATCGGGCCCGACGGGCAGCCGTCGCGCGACAGCCGGCTGCAGTTACTGGAGTATCGCCGTGCAGCGGCGTGAGTGGCTGGCCGCGGCGGCGGTGGCAGTGGCGACAGTCGCAGCGCTGGCGGCCTGCAGCCGCAGCGATCCCGAGCGCGAGCTGCGCGCCACCATCGATTCGATGGCGCGCGCGCTCGAGCAGCGCCGGCCCGGCGACTTCCTCGACGCCGTGGCGGAGGACTTCACGCGCGAGTCCGGCGCCTTCGGCAAGCAGGAGGCCAAGCGCGTGCTGGCCGGCGTCCTGCTGCGCAACGAGAAGATCAACCTGGCGGTGGTCGTGACCGAGGTGCAGGTGCAGGGCGAGCGTGCCCGCGCGCAGTTGCGAGTGGTGGCCGCCGGCGGCGCCGGCCTGTTGCCCGAGCGCGGCCAGGTGTGGGAGTTCCACACGGCCTGGCGCCGCGAGCGCGGCGCATGGAAGGTATACAACGCCGAGTGGCGCGAGGGGCTCTAGCCCGGAAATTTCACCAGGTCGCCCCCGTGCATCCATGATCTGCCTCTGTACGCTACGGCGGCAGCCTGCACTGGGCCCAAGCCACTATGGACGGCCGCGGCAACGCGGGTTTGCGCGGCGCCCGCGCGGCCCTACCGCTCAAGCGTTCGCCGATGCCTGCGGGTGTTGGCGCCGACGGAAATTTGACCCACTTCTGGGGATCGTGCCGACCGAAGACTGACCCAGGTGTTCAACCTACCCTGCCCGACTTATCCACAGCGGGGCGGGGTGTGAGGAGTGATCACCATGGCCATGATTGGCAAGGTCTTGCGGATGCGACACCGCGAGAAGAAGTCGGTGCGGGAGATCGTCAAGGCGACGAGCCTGGCGAGGAACACGTTGCGCAAGTACCTGCGCCTTGGCAAGGCCGAGGCGCCGAAGTACAGGCGGCCAGAGGTGCCGGGCAAGTTGGCACCGTTCGTGGAGGCGGTGCAGCAGGCGCTGCTGGCTGACGCGAGGCGGCCGAAGAAGGAGCGGCGCACGGCCAAGGCGCTGCATGCGCAGTTGGCTGAGGCGGGGTACGAGGGCGGCTACAGCCGGCTGACCGACTACATCCGCGCGTGGCGGGCCGAGCGTGGCGGTGTGCAGGCAGGGGATGCCTACGTGCCGCTGAGCTTCGAGTTGGGCGAGGCGTTCCAGTTCGACTGGAGCGAGGAGCCGCTGGTCATCGGTGGCGCGTACCAGCGGCTGCAGGTGGCGCACACGAAGCTGTGCGCGAGCCGGGCGTTCTGGCTGGTGGCGTACCCCAGCCAGGGCCACGAGATGCTGTTCGATGCCCACACCCGTGCGTTCACGGCGCTGGGCGGCGTTGCCAGGCGGGGCATCTACGACAACATGAGAACGGCCGTGGACCGCGTCGGCAAGGGCAAGGCGCGCGACGTCAACCTGCGCTTCACGACCATGTGCGCGCATTACCTGTTCGATGCCGACTTCTGCAACGTGGCCAGCGGCTGGGAGAAGGGCGTCGTCGAGAAGAACGTGCAGGACAGCCGCCGGCGGATCTGGCTGGAGGCCCGGGACCAGCGCTTCAGCACGCTGGACGAGCTCAACGCCTGGCTGGCCGAGCGCTGCCGCGCGCTGTGGGCTGAGCTGCGCCACCCCGAGCACAAGCCGTTCAGCGTGGCGGAGATGCTGGAGCTGGAGCGACAGCACCTGATGCCGATGCCTGCGCCGTTCGACGGCTACGTGCAGGAGTTCAGCCGTGTCAGCAGCACCTGTGCGTATTACGGTGAAACCCGCCGTGCGCAATGCCCGCAAATGCGCCACCCAGAATGCTTCAAAGCCGCCAGTCATGGGATCCAGCCTGGACGGCGAGACCCGACCCCTTACTGCCGTTCGGTGCGACACCCACAACGACTGCAAGGCAGCGGGTGCGGTCCTTCACTTTGCCAAACTCGACGCCCGAAAGCGGCCCCACAGCGTTCGAAGTAAGGAGTTGATCGCAGGCAGCTCTGCCGACGGCAGCCCGGGCTTGTAAGCTCCGACGAACGACGGATGCAGGGAACGCCAAAGCTATGGCGAAGCAAGGTTCTGTAGGGCCCTCCAGGAGCGGCGACCAGTTCCACTATCAATGGGCCGCCCGGCAATGCCTCGGGCTCCTTGCCGGGGCGAATGGCCTAGTGGCAGTCGCGATAGAAGGACCGTCGCTGGACGAGGGGGACTCATCTACAAGCGTCGGCGACGAGGTCATTGACGTCGGCCTTTACTACGGGAGCGAGGAGGTCACAGCGGCAAAGTCCATCCGCTATGTGCAGCTCAAACACTCGTCCAGGCACGCGCACGACGCCTGGACTGCAAGCGGCCTCAAGGGAACCATCGAAGGCTTCGCAGGGCGCTTCAGGGCGTTGGAGGCGTCGCTTGGCCTTGACGTCCTGGCGAAGAAGGTTCGGTTTATCTTTCTGACGAACAGGCCCATGAGTGGACCTGTCCATGAAGCGTTGGCCGATATCGCCGCGGGGTCGACAGCGCCGCGGCACCGTGAGATTGACGAGTTACTGAAACGGTACGCGGCGTTAGCTGGCAGCAGCGTACAAAGCTTCTTCGCCGCGTTCTCGGTTGAAGCTGGTGACCCGAATCTATGGGAACAGCGCAACCTCTTGAGTCAGGACCTGAGCGCATACCTGTCCGAACCGGATACCGAGGCTGCGCTCCAACTCAAGGAGTTGGTCACCCGCCGGGCAACCGACGAGGGGGCGAAGGACCGATCCGTCCGGCTCCACGACGTACTCCGCGCACTGCGGGTGACCGAAATCGACCTCCTGCCGGCGCCCTCGTTGATCGCGGAACCGAAGCGGGTGCTCCCTCGAGCGCAACAGGCAGACATCCTGGCCACGCTTCTCACCGCGCAACGACCTGTGGTCATCCACGCGGAAGGTGGAGTGGGCAAGTCGACTCTTTCAGCTCACCTAGCTCGTGCAATGCCTACTGGGTCGGTGGCGGTCCTGTACGACTGCTTCGGTGACGGGACCTATCGCCAAGCCTTGAAGTATCGCCATCGGTACCGCGACGCCCTCGTCCAGATTGCGAACGAGCTCGCAGGACAGCAGCTTTGCCTGCCATTGATTCCGTCCAGCGGCACTGATCCCAAGCAGTTCATGCGGGCCTTCGTGGCGCGGCTCAAGCAAGCGCTTGATCTTCTCAGAGCACGCACACCTCAGGCGAGCCTTTGCATCATCATCGACGCAGCCGACAACGCCTACATGGCGGCACATGAGATCGGTGAGCGCGCCTTTGTCCATGACCTGATCAACACGGACATGCCCGACGGGGTGCGGTTGGCATTCACTTGCCGGTCTCACCGACAGGGGCACTTGGGCGCTCCACTCGACACCATCGTGATCAAGCTGGAGTCGTTCTCCAATGCTGAGACCGCCACACACCTGCGTCTGAGCTATCCCGAGGCGACTGAAGCGGAGGCAGCGGAATTCGCTTTTCTCAGCAGCGATAACCCCCGAGTTCAAGCGCTGGCCATGGAGGGCACCCCACCCATCGGCGACATGCTTAGGGCCCTGGGGCCAACGCCTACAACGGTTCAGCAGGCGATCGGAGGCCTGCTGACCAAGGCCATCGACAGGCTGAAAGCCGAGTGGGGCCCGACCGAAGCGAATCAGATTGACCTGATCTGCAAGGGCCTCGCGGTCCTCCGGCCCCTGGTGCCGATTTCCACTCTGGCCCAGATCGCCGGGGTTCCCGAGAGCGCGGTGCGGACTTTTGCCACTGAGTTTGGGCGGCCGCTGTTCGTCAAGGACTCAGGTCTGCACTTCATGGACGAACCGGCGGAGACCTGGTTCAACGAGACGTTCAAACCCGATTCAGCTTCGCTTGATGCGTTCCTTGCGAGGGTCAAGCCACTCGCGGCGAGCAGCGCCTACGTTGCGGCGGCGCTGCCGCAGCTGCTGCTGTCAGCTGGCCGGATGGACGAGCTGATCGCGCTGGCGCTATCGAATGAGAGCTTGCCTGAGCTCAACCCTCTGGAGCGACGAGACGTCGAGCTGCAACGACTGATGTTCGCACTGAGGGCCTGTTTGCAGCAGGGGCACCATCTGGCTGCCGCCAAGCTTGCGCTAAAGGTCGGCGGCGAGGTGGCTGGCGAAGCTCGCCAGAACACGCTCATTCAGCAGAACACCGACATTGCAAGCGTTCTGCTTGCGTCGGATCGCATAGAAGAAATGGTGTCCAGGCGCACGTTTGGCGGCGGATTTCTTGGCTCGCATCACGCGTACGAGGCCGTGCTGCTCGCCGGAAACGATGACCTCATCCCCGAGGCTAGAAGCAGGCTGCGCATGGCCTGGGCGTCGTTGATCGCCTGGAGCAAGCTGCCACCCAAGCGCCGCAAGGACGACACGATTGAGGACGCCGACGTCGCTGAGCTCGCGATCGGTGTGCTGAGACTGCGAGGCCCTGTTGACGCCGCGCGGTTCCTGAAAGGTTGGAGCCCCAAGTCCACCGTACTGAGAACCACGAAGCTCGTGGCTGCCCGACTTGCGGACGTTGGTGACTTCAAGCGGCTCGATGAACTCGCCGAGCACGCCGAGGGGGATGCCTGGATGTTGCTGGGCCTGGCTACAGAAGCAGCCCGGGTCGCGCATCTGTTGCCGGCGGAGCCACTGCGCCATCTGATGGGCATCTTGGTCGACCCTAAGGTCAAGTTGCCCGAAGAAGATCTCTCATGGAAGTCTGGGAGCAGCGTACTGGACGGAGTCCGGTCTGCAATCACTCTGGCGCTCCGGTGCCTCCCGCGCGACGATGCGACTTGGGCGGAGACGTTGCGCCGTTACTTGCCGGCAGATCCGCCTCGCCAGTCCCATGATATCGACGACGAGCGCGCGAAGTTCATCCGGGCCTACGCTCTGGAAGCCGCCCTGCGCGGCAAACGGGTCGAGTTGATTGATCTGGCGCCCAAGGATGTTCGCCCGGAGTTTGAGACGAAGGGATCTCCCGTCAAGGGCCAACAAGCGTCCCAGTTGGAGCACGTGACAGGGGGCGTCCTCCCCTGGTTCCTCTTGGCCGCCGAAATCGCCTGTGGCCGTCAACCTCCCAACCTTGATCACGAAATCGAGCTTGCGCTGGGACAGACGAAATCTGCTTCGTCACGCGACTACCAGCGCAACTTCAATTTGGAGAAGGTGGCTGCCGTCGAGTGGGTGCAAATCTTGCGCGACGCGGATTCCAGCGAGCCCGCCCAAGCTGACGCCTTGTTGAGGTGGATAGACAAGCAGAGCCACATACACTCGAGCACTCTCACGGCGATGTGTCGCGTGGCGGCGCGAACAGCGGGACTGGCCGACCTCTCTTTGCAG
This sequence comes from Burkholderiales bacterium, assembly GCA_020248865.1. Lineage (GTDB taxonomy): Bacteria > Pseudomonadota > Gammaproteobacteria > Burkholderiales > Burkholderiaceae_F > JALHMQ01. The sequence continues at coordinate 44,008 of JADCGS010000002.1, forward strand.
CTGAGCTTGAGAGCGTTCGAACAGCTTGCTACGTCACGCAGCGATGCGGAGACCCGGGTTGACGACCTCCAGGAGCTGGCGCGTGCCATCTTTTGCGTGAGCAAATCGGAAGCGGCTGCCTATTTCGACAAGGCGATCGACATCGCCAGCAAGATCGGACAGGAACATCTCTCTCGATGGTCAACGTTCCTGGATCTCACGGACGCCGCGCATCGCCCGGACAAGGCAAGACCTCGAACCGCCTATCGGCTGGCGCGAATTGCCGAGCTCAGTTACGAGCACATGGCCCGGGACAAGTACATGGACTGGGACAGGTTGGTCGAGGGTCTGGTCGGCCTTTGCCCTTCATCCAGCCTCGCAATTTTGAGCCGCTGGCGGGATCGAGAGTTTGGGTTTGCCGGTGAGCTGTTCCCGGTCGCGATCTACAGCCTGATCGACCTCCAGCTCCTTCCAAGAAACGCCGCGATCGCCCTGAGTGGCACCGTGAAGGGATGGAAGCGCGTCAACGACATCAAAGAGGCCATCGACGCAGAGTCTGACAACAATCGAAAAAGATTGATCCTGCGAATCGCCTACAGATTCCTCCGCATCCAGCCCTACGAAGCGCCCACTTGGCGCGAAATCAAGGCTTTGGCCGACTCACTGGCGATGTCGCTTCTAGATTTGGAAAGGCTTCTTCAGGCGTCTGAAGCCAAAGGAGCTAGCGAGTCGGTGACCGCCGCTCCCGCGCCTGGGGCGGGGCCTCACAAAGAGGTCCAGGAGCCCGACTGGGATGCCATTTTCGGCGGCGTCGATCTCCGCGATGCAACTGCGGTTCTCGCGGCACGGCGATCGCTCAAGGAGACTGACTATCGCTCGTACGTTCGCGAGTTCTATGAGGAAGGCTGTAGGCGCGCGACGCTATCAGAGATCGACGGATACCTCCGTGCGGTCCAGTCGGACGACGAGTTCAGTGTGTTCAGCTTCATGGACGTCATCAGACACCTCTCTGAGCAGAGCAAGCGGCTCCTGTCCGTCCGCACCGAACTCAGGAAGGCAGCCCTTTCGCTGGCTGTAAGCGAACCCAACCGTGTGGGGCGCCGCGGCTGGGGCCATAAGGGCCCCTTTGATGGTCTCTATGCAGACGGCATCGTCTTGGAGAAGGACGTCGCGTCAGCTCGGATCAAGGGGTACCTGTCGCAGCTCGACACGCTTGATGCGAACGACTTGTTTCACTTGGTGGACCCGCTCGCGGCGCACTTGACCAGCGACGAGGCCGAGGAAGTGTTGAACTTTGGCTTCGACCTGCTCGAAGAAATTCTCGAAGGCGAAGACGGAGATGGCCCGTGGAGCGACTCGCTCGCACCGTCATCGTCTTGCGTGGAAGCTCTGGCCGGCTACTTGTGGGCGGGTCTGGCGCGCCCGTCCGCTGCGGAACGCTGGGAACACGCCCACTGTGTCCGGAACTGTCTTGAGCTCGACTGGCAATCCCTGCTGTCCGCGCTGGCCACTCGCGCATCCAGCGCCGACCCGCAACCGTTCGTTGACCGCGGTTTGCTTTTCTATGAGTGGCACGCCCGCCAATGGCTCTGCCTTGCCTTGGCACGGAGCGCAATGGATGCACCTCGTGCTGTCGCTCCTTTCCTCGCGTTTCTTGACTCCGCCGCAAGGGAGCAGCACGTCGTCATCCGGCACTTCGCCGCGTATGCCTTGCGGCGGCTGAACGTAGTCCATACGTTGCCGGCGGATTTACTCGCCATCGCGAACAGCGCAAACCGCGCTGCGCTGGCCACGGAGGTTTACGACGGTGGTGAGCACGAGATCGTAGATGACGATGCCTCGGGCGACGAGGCCGCGGACGATGACGAGAGGTACTTCTTCGGCATCGACATCGGCCCGTATTGGTTCGCTCCGTTGGGCCGCGCCTTCGGCCTGAACGAGCAGTCGATCGAACGGCGAGCGCGGGCAGTTTTGCGTGGCCGCATGTCGCTAGGGCCTCGTCGCCGCGTCGATGATCAGCGATATAAGCGTGGACTCTTTCGAGGACGAAAGACAACTCACTCGCACGGCAGCATGCCCGAAGTGGACGACAGCGTCGTCTATCAGTCCTATCACGCCATGATGTTCGTCGCTGGCCTGCTCTTGGAGACCAAGCCGATACGCCGTCGCGCTGATGAGGAAGAAAACCCTTTCGACGACTGGTTGAAAGGGCAGTTGCTCACTCGCGCTGATGACCGGTGGCTCGCGGATCGACGCGATCCCGAGATCCTGAAGGCCGCCCCGGCGAGCAGCGCTCGATCTGATTCATCGTGGTGTTGGCAGGTCGACAAAAAGTACCTGGATGAACAACTAACAACGGACGACGGCATGACGGCTCTCTGGGGCCATTGGACGACCACCGACGCGGTCAACGGTGAAGCAGTGTCAGTCGGGTCTGTGCTCGTTCCTTCTCGTCACGCAGCGGCCCTTCTGGCCGCGGTGCAGACCAGCCCTTGCCCAGGAGAGATTTACTTTCCAGACGCGGATCACATCGACCATCGGGAGGAAGTTGACTATCCAGAGTTCAGCCTGCTCGGCTGGGTAAAGACGGGAAGCAACTCGTTAAGCCTTGACGAATACGACCCATGGGCTGGCAAGGTAAGTAGCCCGGGCCCGCGCCCTTGCAAGAGAATCCTCGATGTCCTCAATCCGATGACGGATCCGGACGCGAGATCGTGGACGCTACCAGCCGGCGGCAGGCTGAGAAGCGAATCGTGGTCGCGCAGCATGGGCTACGGTGAGGAGCGCAACGTCGAGACCGGCTCTCGGCTCAGCGCCGACGACAAATTCATTCGCGCACTGTTGGATGGGCACCCGGACACATTCCTGATCGTCCAAGTCAAGGTCCGCCGCAAGCCACCGAAAGACGAGACTGGCAACGATTATTACTCCTTCTACAAGTATCCCTACAACCGCTACTACCTGATCGGACACGATGGAATCACTCGATCGCTCTAAGGCCGTCATCGAGCTCGGCAAGCGGATCGTTGCCGGCTTGAAGCTCGGCGACGATGTCACTGCCCAATGGATGGCGCACCTGGTCGCCGAGAAAATCTCCGCTGCCGAGCATGCGTCTGAAACCGCGCAAGTTGGAGCGGTAGCGGAGTGCGTTGATGTCATCCTGAAACTCTGGGCACACCGGTACACGTTGCCTCCTTACATGCGACCGCTGAGGGAGCTTGACCCGCTCCTGCGCACGCTCAATACCTTGGGCGTGACTGAGGAAGACGAACTCCGGTTTTTCGCCCGCCCGCCTAACAGCGAAGAGCTTGACGGTGCTACGGAGGACGAGAAGAAGCTGTTCGAGTTCGCGATCGGTATCGATCAGGTGGCCAGGGAACTGATCCGTCACACACTCAGCGTTGCCGCCGAACGGTCAGTCGACGTGGTTAAACCGTGGCTGGAGGAAACCTTCAAGGGCAGCTTGGATGCCACTGTGGAATTGCGGATCTCAAGATTCGTTGCAGAAAGTCTGCTGAAAGGCCAAGAAAAGACCAAGCAACAGGCCATGCTCGATCGAATCGATAGGCTGGAGAGCTTTGCGAGCGCAGCATTGTTGCTGGCCGGCGAGATGAGACAAGCTCTCCCTCAAGAAACCGAGGAGTCGGGTGCTGCCGAGCAGACAAGCGAGATTACCGACCTGTATGCCGCGTCGGGCGCCGCGCTACGTCCTAGGTAGGCGCTGAGGTCATTCGCCCCAGTTGCAGGCACCTTGCACGGAGGCGTGCGAAGCGGACGTTGGGGAGTTTCCGCTTCCAGTCTGAAGCGGTCGGTCAGTCGGTGTCGGTCCACGACAACTGATGGCCGCGCACTCTCAGTTCGCTGGAGGCGGAGCGATACATTTTGAGTGACCGCTTTCTAGCATTCCGAGTGGCGGGTTTCCAGCATTTCGGGTGGCGCATTTCCAACATTGAACGTAGCACCTGCCTGGTGACCGTGGCGCGCAACCGCTACTCGGTGCCGTGCGAGTGGGCACGGCACACCGTCAGCACCCGGCTGTACCCGCACCGGGTGGTGATCGTGGCCGAAGAGCGCATCGTGGCCGAACACGAGCGGCAGCCGGGCAAGGGCAAGACGGTGTACGACTGGATGCGCTACGTGCCGCTGCTGCAGAGCAAGCCGGGAGCCCTGCGCAACGGTGCGCCGTTCAAGGACCTGCCCGAGCCGCTGGGCCGGCTGCGCCAGGCGCTGCTCAAGCACGCCGGAGGAGACCGGCTGATGGCGCAGCTGCTGGACTTGGTGAAGGCAGCAGGGCTGGACGCGGTACTGGTGGCGGCCGAACTGGCGCTGGAGCGAGCCGGGCCCAGCGGTCGCGTCAGCCCCGAGCACGTGGGCAACGTGCTGGCACGGCTGACCGCGCCGCCGCGGCCGCAGAACGTGGCCACGGCGCTGGGCGCGCTGACCAAGCCCGTTGCCGACACGGCGCGGTACGACCGGCTGCGGCGCATCCGGGCTGAACAAGGAGCCGAAGATGCGTGACGTCATCACCGAGCTGAAGGCGCTGCGGTTGCACGGCATGGCCGCTACCCGGGCGGAGCTGGGCGAGCAGAACAACGGCGAGCTGGAGCGTTCGCGTTGGCTCCTGGAGCACATGCTCAAGGCCGAGGCCAGCGACCGGGCCACGCGCTCGGTGAGCCACCAGATGGCCACGGCCAGGTTCCCGGTGCACCGTGACCTTGCAGGGTTCGACTTCGAGGTCTCGCCGGTGGACCGCAAGCTCGTGACGCAGTTGGCCAGCTGCGAGTTCACCGCGGCCGCGCACAACGTGGTGCTGGTGGGCGGGCCCGGCACCGGCAAGAGCCACCTGGCCACGGCCATCGGCGTGGCCGGCATCACCGAGCATGGCAAGCGGGTGCGGTTCTACTCGACGGTGGACCTGGTCAACGCGCTGGAGCGCGAGAAGGCCGAAGGGCGCGCCGGGCGCATCGCAGCCAGCCTGTTGCGCCTGGACCTGGTCATCCTGGACGAGCTGGGCTACCTGCCGTTCAGCCAGGCCGGCGGCGCGCTGCTGTTCCACCTGCTGAGCAAGCTGTACGAGCACACCAGCGCCGTGATCACGACCAACCTGGACTTCGCGGAGTGGTCGACCGTGTTCGTGGACGCGAAGATGACCACGGCGCTGCTGGACCGGCTCACGCACCACTGCCACATCGTGGCGACCGGCAACGAGAGCTACCGCGTCACGCAAGCTACGGCCAGCACGAAGCGACGCATCAAGGCCCGCGAGCAGGAGCGCCGGGCCCGGCCTGCAGAGGCGGGCTGACCCAGGTGGCCGCGGGGCGGCAAGCCGCTACGGGCTACGCCCTCCGCGGCTTGCCGCCCCGCGAAGGACATCCAGAGCAAACCGAAAGGAGCAAGCAGCTACAGTTGTCCACAGCCGGGATCACGCGATCCCGGCCACCAGCCCTGGGTCAAAGTTCAGTCGGCAGGGTGGGTCAAAGTTCGATCGGCGCGGACAGCCACGACTCTCACACCAGAGGGAGCGTGGTCCCCGAAGGGGACTTGCGCTGCCCCCGCTTTCAGTAGCGTTTCCGTCTGGAGTCCGGGTTCAGGTTAACTGTTGACGATCGCGTGCCCTGAGTCTGGATAATCGCCTCCAGCTGACCCGCCTGCGAGCGACCGGCGGCTACCGACCCTTTGCCGGCGTAGGCCCGGCGCGCGCACTGACCGGAGTCCTGACGGTGTCCCTGGCGACCGGTACTGCCAGCGTTCCTGCACAGCACTTGCGTGCGTAGTGCATTTGCACTACATTTTTGCAATGAAAACCGCCGTCATCCCCCAAGTCCGAGTCGAGCCGGAGTTGCGCGCTGATCTTGATTCGGTGCTCTTGCCTGGCGAGACGCTGACGGAATTTGTCGAGGCATCGGTGCGTCGCGCCGTCGAGTTTCGACGCGTGCAAACTGACTTCGCCGCGCGCTGCGAAGCCTCGTTAGCGGCGTACGAGCGCACTGGGACGTCCATTTCGTCGGACGTCGTTCTCAGAAAGCTTGAGGCGAAAGTCGCAGCGCGGGTGAAGCAACTGCGCAAATGACGTTCAAGGTCGAGTTCACGCCCGAGGCTGAAGCCGATCTGGATCGCCTGTTCGACTTCCTGCTGGATCGCGCTGAGACGGTGGATGACGCCATGCGTGCCTGCCAGGCGATCGAGGCTCTTCGCACTGCTGCCAACAGTCATCTTTCGATCACGCCCTACAGCTACCGCAAGGTGGGTGTACGAGCGACACTTCGCGAACTGATCGTCCCGTTCGGCTCCACCGGATACATCCTGCGGTTCGACATTCGCACGCCGGAATTGGTCCTCGTCATCGGCGCGCGCCATCAGCGCGAAGAGGACTTCCACTGAAAGCAGGCCCGGCTGCGGCTTCCGCCTGCACCCGCAGCCCGCCCAGGGGCAGCCGGTCATCAACGTCATCCTGGGTCTGTTGACGATTGCGTGCCTTTGACCCAGATAATCGTTACGAGCTGACCCAGCGCTGACGGGAAAACTGCGCATGACGCCGAGGACTTGTGCCGTTTCCTCGTGGGTCAGCTGTACTCAATCAGGCGGGTTGATTCGGCGCGATCCTGCACAGCCGGGGCTGTGCGGTTGCCGCAGCCGCCTAGCGCTGCTCGATGAGCGCCCGCACCGCGTCGATCTCCTTCGCGCGCGCCGCGTCGTCCGCCGGCGCCGGCAGGAAGACATCCGGCAGCACGCCGACCGCATCGATCGGCATGTGCGGCAGCCGCTTCGACCGCGACGTCGCATAGAGCACCAAGCGCTTGCCCGAGGGCAGCTTGTGCGGCCGCAGGTTGGAATAGTCGAGCGCGCCCGACGTGCGCCGCCCGAACAGCTTGACGTTCCAGGCCTGCTGCACCGCCAGCAGGAACTGCTCGCACGAACTGCCGCACGCCCTGTCGGTCAGGACGGCCACGCGCGCCGGCCGCTTGCGGCCCGGCTCATCGGGATCGATCCTGGTCACCGTGTCCCCGAGTCGCGGATGCGCCGCATAGGTGCCAGGCGGCACCGCCCGCATGGCTGCAACAAGGGGTTCGAGAAACGCGATGCAGTTCCTGTCGCCCGGCGCCCAGAAATCGCACAGGCCAGCGGTAACTTCGATATTGGCGGGCGTCGACAGAAACTCAACGCCGGCGATGAAGATGGGATTGCCGATCACCGCATCGGCGATGGGCTTGTAGGTGTTGTCATCGCCGCCATTGTTGTTGCGCACGTCGATGATCCAGTTCGGCGTAAGCTCAAGCCGCTTGCGGTTGTCGGCCATCATCTTTGCGATGTCTTCGGTGGCCGACGCAAAGAAGGTGGGGAATGTCAGGAGCACCGTCTTGTCCGAAAGCCAGGCGATCTGCGCCTTCGGCTCCGGCTTCTTCGCCGCCTCGTTCCCGGTCTTCTTCTGGGCATCCCTGGCCGGAGACCAGTCTGCTGGCACAACCGCCAGATGGCCCTCGCGCCAGGCCCTGAGATAGGTCTTGATGATGGCGCCGCAATCGTCCTCTGTCTTCGCCGACGCGGCCTCGCGCAACGCCTTGTCATAGGCCGCAGCGATCACAGCCTCGCCGCGGAACTTGCGGTTGTCGGCAGCCCCGGTGTCATTGGCGATCAGGAAGTCGGGCAGATAGGCAATGTCGCCACGGCAATTGTCGGCAACGCCGGCCTCGTTGGCCGAAGCCGAAGCGGCCAGCGCGAATGCCACGGCAAGGGTGGCGGGCATGATGGCAACTGCACGAAGTAGACGCATAAAGATCCTGGGGGCGTTATCCGCACCGGACGCTCTCGACCATCGCGGGATCATGAGCATAGGAGTCTCCAGGGCTCTCCATTTAACCGGACTCAGGGGTAGGCTGCCGGTGTGAGCCAGCTGCGGGCAGGGAGGGACTACCCCAGATCGCTGGGAGAGTTTCAGGCGTGGTCTCGAACCGATGCCGACTGCCTGGACTACCTCGAGTGGCTGCGCTGGCCCACTGGTTTCGTCTGCCCGGCTTGCCTGGGGCGTGCCGGCTGGCGACTGGGCGACGGGCGCTTCAAGTGCGTCGCGTGCGGCGTGCGTTGCTCCGTCACCGCCGCAACGATCTTCGACCGCACTCGTACGCCCTTGACCTTGTGGTTTACCGCCTGCTGGCTCTTCGCCACCGGCAAGGACGGAATCGCTGCGCTGAGTCTGAAGCGCACTCTGGACGTCGGTTCCGACCAGACCGTATGGGCCATGCTTCACCGGCTGAGGGCCTTGCTGGTATGCCCGGGGCGCGAGCGCCTGGTCGGCGCCGTGGTGGTCGACGAGACATGCATCGCCCGGTCGAGATCCTGGGGTTGGCCGTGGCAAAGGCAGGGGCGACAAGGTCTTGACGGGCATCGCGGTGGAGATCAAGGAGCCCAGTGGCTACGGGCGATGCCGGATCGCGCCGCTGGTTGACGCCTCGGCTGCATCCCTGCACGCTTTCGTCCGCGATCACGTCGAGCCAGGCGCCACCGTCATCACGGACGGCTGGAAAGGCTACCTTGGACTGGACCGACACGGCTACACCCATGAAGCGCGCAGTCAGCGCGCGGCCCGGCGTAGCGGCGATGAGCAGGCTGCGGAGTTGCTGCCCGCCGTTCACAGAGTTGCCTGGCTGGCCAAGAGGTGGATTCTCGGTACACACCAAGGTGCCATCGACCACGCGCACTTGCACGACTACCTCAGCGAGTTCGTGTTCCGCTTTAATCGGCGTCACTCCCGCAGCCGGGGAATGGTGTTCTACCGAGTACTCGAGCTTGCCGTTCGGCACGCTCCCGTACGCTACGCAGACATCGCCGCAGGCTAGCGGCCTCGCAATACGCCACCGACACCACCCTCCTCCCGAGGCAAGCCGGCAAGCCTCGAGCGAGCAGCGGCTGGTCGACCCTTGCGGTCCGGTTAAATGGAGAGCCCTGGAATTTCCTATGCTCCGCCAGCGTGTCCTGCGCAATGGCGTCGTAGTAGGTGCGGCCGGTGATCGCGCGCATCGCGTCGGCCACCAGCGCCTTGGTGCCCAGGCAATCGGTGATGCTGGCGAGATAGAACTCGCCGCAGTCGACAACGTAGGCGCTCTCGCCGCGCGAGGCCGCGACTTCCTGCAGGCCGTGCTGCGCGAGTTGCCCCGCGGTTGACGCCGCCGCCTGCTGCGCGAGGATCTTCAGCGGATCGATGCGCGCGTAGTCGACGCCCGCCTGCTGGTACGACAGCGGGGCGGCAGGTGAAGTCGGAGTGGCTTGGCTCACGGCGTGCAGACGAAGGCGCTGCCGCGCGGAAGACCGATCAACCGCGGGCGCGCGACGCTCAGTGCAGAGGCAGCAGCGAGGCGCGGCCGGAGCACCACGTGGCAACGCGGCGGGTCGGGTGGCGTCGGCACGATCAACGCCGCGGTCAGTGCGTCAGCGCCCCGCATGGCTCGGAGCGAACGAACAGCCACGAGACCGAATCGCGACACGCGCGGGGCGCTCACATTGAAGCGAACGCGGGTCAACGATTCAGTCGGCCTCGGTCACACCAAGGCGCCGCGCGAAGTCCGTGTCGCGGATCTGCAGGTAGTCCTCGGTGGTGAAGCCGTCGTGATCGTGCGCCAGCATCATCATGTCCTCGAAGATCTCGGGGAACGCGCTGGTCGGATAGATCTCCGCGTGCTCGGTGCGGGCGGTCGGCGTCCACGGCCGGCCGGCCTTCGCCGGCAGCTTGACGCCCGCCTCCACGAAGACGCAGTACTCGCCGGCATGGAACAGATCGCGCGGCGAGTGATACTCGGCCACCTCGCGGCCGTCGATCACGAGCACTTCATAGTCATCGACCTTCTTCACGCTGTCGACCTTGCGGACGGTGACGAGCTTGCGCATGACGCGACTCCGGCGACTGTTGGGCGTTCGCATCCTAGCGGAGCCGGTCCCGGCTCGGCCCGGCCAGAGCAAGGGCATCACCGTCCGCCCTTCGCCTCCACCGCCGCAATCACCCGGCTCACCCGCGACACGCTCAGCCCCAGCTCGCTTGCAATGGCCGCCATCGTGAAGGCGCCGTCCCGGTAAGCGCGCAGCATCGCCTGGTCCCGCTCGGGGCCGGCGGCCAACATGCTGGCAAGCGACGCCGGCCGGCGCGTCTGGCGCCTGGGTACCCCGTCGGTGCCGCGCCCGTCCGCGCGCGCAGCCGGCAGGCGGCGCAGCGTGCGCTCGACAAGCACTTCGTCACCCAGAAACACCTGCTGCCGCAGGCCGGATGCCCAGAGGCTCTCGTCGGAGACCTCGGCTACCATCTTCGCGTAGACAGCACCTGCCCGGCGGCGGTCGGCGGCTGTGGCTGCTGGCCGCTCCAGCAGGTAGCCATGCAGCCCGTCGCTATCGAGCCACTGCGGCGTGGGCGACGGTCCGACGTGTGCGCGATAGCTCGACCACGGCCAGTCGGCAGCGGCGGCCACGATGCGCGCGGCCACCGGGTTGCGCTCGACGTATCGGCACAGCGACAGCAGGTAGGCGTCGCGGTCCACCAGGCCACGCGCGCATCCTGCAGCCGGCAGGGCGCGCAGCGGATGATGAGCGCAGCGCCGTCGCGCTGGAAGGCCAGCGTGCCGAGCTGCGTGGTGCGGACACGGCCATCGAGCAGCCGCAGGCCGAGCGGCGAGGTGGCCA